>CAVULJ010000026.1:0-16505 GCA_963742215.1 uncultured Alphaproteobacteria bacterium | reverse complement strand
ATGCACCGCGTGCTTTGGATGCTTCGCCTTCTCCGTCGCCAACATTCGCGGCGTAAATGGTTGCCGATCTCACGCCCGCCGCTTCGGCGTCGGAAAGCACGCCGCTGACATGGATCGCCGGCACGATAATCATCGCGAGATCGACCGGCTGGCCGATATCGCGCAGCGATGGATAGCAGCGCTGGCCGTAGACTTTTTCCTGGCGCGGATTGACGAGAAAAATCTGGCCCTGATATCCGAAATCTCGCAGGTTGGCGTAAATCCGGCTTGGCCATGGCGCCCGGTCCGAGGCGCCGACGATCGCTACCGACTTGGCGCTCAACATGCTCGCCGGCGACCGCAGCTCGCTATCACTACTCGACACGCTCACTCCCCGATGCCCGTCTTCAACCTCAGCCTGACTGGTATCGTATTTCGGTACGGGCGGCTATGCTTGCGGCGGCGGCACCGGTTGCGCGAATGGAGTAGCTAGCGAATGCGCCTCGACCAGTTGGAAGGAAATCCGGACGGCCGCGTGGCCTGGGGCAGCGATATCGCCGCGCAAATGCTGCGGCGCTTCGGCATTCGTTATATCAGCCTCAATCCGGGCGCGAGTTATCGGGGTTTCCACGACAATTTCGTCAACGGCCTCGGCAACAAGGATCCGGGAATCATTCTTTGCATGCACGAGGACCATTCGGTCTCGATCGCTCACGGTTATGCCAAGGCGACCGGCGAACCGATGGCCTGCGTACTGCATTCCAATGTCGGCCTGCTTCACGGCATGATGGGGTTGTTCAACGCGTGGTGCGACCGCGTCCCGATGTTCGTGCTCGGCGCGACCGGACCGGTTGCAGCCGAGAAGCGCCGCCCCTGGATCGACTGGATCCACACCTCGCGCGATCAGGGCGCAATATCCGCTCCATCATTAAGTGGGACGATCAGCCGACTTCGCCTGACGCGCTCGTTGAGTCGATGATGCGCGCCAATATGTTGACGCGCTCCGCGCCGACCGCGCCGGTCTATATCTGCCTGACGCTGGTTTTCAGGAACAGAAGCTCGACAAGGAGCCGGAGTGGCCGGATGTGACGCGCTTTAAGCCGCCGGCACCGCCACGGCCGTCCCGGGAATCCGTTGATGAGGCCGTGGCGTTGATCGAGAGCGCGAAACGGCCGGTGATCATGCTTGGCCGCGGCTCGCGCAAGGATCAATTCTGGATGCCCCGCATCAAGCTTGCCGAGCGGCTCGGGGCCTGCGTCGTGACCGACCTCAAGCAAGGTGCGGTGTTCCCGACTGATCATCCGGCACATTACTGTGCGCCATTCAACGTGCTGGGTAAGGAAGCGCGCGAACTGTTGTGCGAATCCGACGTTATCCTCGCTCTCGACTGGGTCGATCTCGGCGGCGCGCTGCGTCAGGCGAAGAGCGCTGGCCATGTAGGCGCGAAAGTGATCGCCTGTTCGCTCGACCAAAACCTGCATACCGGCGCCAACATGGAATACCAGTCGCTCCCGCCCGTCGATGTGGCGATGGCATCGACCACCGATGTCGTCGTTGCCGAGCTTAACGAAGCGCTGGGCAACGGCAGCAAAAATCCTTGGAAGGTCAAGGTGCCCGCCAAGGCGAAAGCCGCAAATGGCGCCGCGATCAGCATGGAGCAGGTTGCAACCGCACTGCGCGATCAGTTCAACGATCCCGAAAACGTAACGTTCTGCACGCTCGGTCGCGGCTGGCCGGTCGATCTGTGGCCGTTTCAGAACGGCATGTCCTATCTCGGCAAGGACGGCGGCGGCGGTTTAGGTTCTGGGCCCGGCTTGTCGGTCGGCTCGGCGCTGGCGCTGCACGATCAGGGCCGCTATGCGATCTCAATGCTCGGCGATGGCGACTTCTGCATGGGCGCCACCGCGATCTGGAGTGCTGGCGCATCATCAGATTCCAATGCTGGTGTTGGTGAACAACAACCGCTCCGATTTCAACGATGAGCTGCACCAGGAAAACGTGGCGCGCACCCGTGGCCGCGAGGTGAAGAACCGCTGGATCGGATTGCGGCTCGAAGATCCGACGCCGAATATCGCGAAGCTCGCCGAGGCGCAGGGCGCGGTAGGCATCGGTCCGGTGACCAAGCCGGAGGATGTCGCGCCCGCCATTGCGCGCGGTGTCGATGTGCTCAAGAAGGGTGGTGTTTGCGTGATCGACCTGCACGTCGATCCACCGTCGGAACGACAGGCGAGCCATGCGCTCGGCCATCGCGCGACGGGAGACTGAGCGCTGTCCTGGCTTTTCTTTGCGCTCTTGGCCCGGTGCTGGGGCCATCTCGGTGCATTTCGACAAGTACCTTGTCGATCGCTTCTTCAAGAACAGCAACGTTGCCGTGCTGCTCTTGTTCACGGCGTTCATCGGCGTCCTGATGCTGCCGTTTATCTGGTATTTCGAGCCGGGCGTTATCCATCACGAACCTCGGCAGCATCGCGCTGATGACGCTATCCGGCATCCTCTACCTCAGTGCCATGCTGCTGTACCTGAAATCGCTGCAAGGCGAAGAAGCGTCCGTTGTTGCGCCGTTCTTTCAGGCCGGCCCGCTGTTCGGCTACGTTCTGGCTTATCTCGTGCTCGGCGAGGTCTTGACACCGCGGCAGATGGCGGGCGGTGCGCTGATTATTCATCGGCACGCTGTTCGTCTCGCTTCGCTTCGGACAAAACGCCAAAAGATTTAAAGCGCGGCTTGCCGTCCAGATGCTGACCTGTGGATTTCATCATGGCGCTGAGCGGGCTGATCTTCAAAGCCTTCGCGTTGAAGGTCGAGTTCTGGACGACGATCTTCTGGATGTTTGTCGGCGAAGCTATTGTTGGTGTGGCACTGTTGCTGATCACGCCGTATCGCCGAGAATTCCTGGCGTTGTTGCATAAGAACACTGGCGGCGCTGCTGTCGATCAACGGGGCGAACGAGGTAATCAATCTCAGCGGCAGCCTCGGAAACCGCTATGCGCTTCTGTTCGCGCCGTTGAGCATCGTGCAGGCGATCGGTTCCACCACAACGCTGTTTGTTTTTGCTTTTGGGGTTCTGCTGAGTATTTTCTTTCCCAGCCTGAGTCGCGAAGATCTGTCGGCGCGCGAATTGGTGCAGAAAGGCCTTGCGGCGGCGCTGGTCGCTATCGGTGTGGCGCTTGTTACAAAGTAAGGCGAAGAAACGGATGACGCGATGAACGATAAAAATACCTATCGTATTGTTGAAACCAAAATCGTCCACGCCGGCTGGACCAAGCTCCTTATCGCGACGGTGCAGTTGCCAGACGGGCACTCATTCAAGCGCGAGATCGAGGACCACGGCGAGGCGATCTGCGTGCTGCCGTACCATCCCGGACGCAAGACCGCGGTTCTGGTTCGTCAGCCGCGCATTCCGTTGCTTTACGTGGCTCAGCAGGAACAGTCGCTGGAAGCGGTGGCTGGAGTCATCGAGGAAAAGGACCCGGATGTCACCGTGCATCGCGAGGTGATGGAAGAAGCCAAGCTCAAGCTTGATTCCATCGAGCACGTTTTCACGGCGTGGACAATGCCGGGAATATCGACCGAGCGGATGCATTTTTATTTAGCCCAATATTCCGGCGCCGCACGGCCGGAGACCGAAGGCGGCGCCGACGAGGACGAGGATACCGTCGCGATCGAATTTTCGCTGGCCGACCTGGCGCGGATGGCGGATGCCAACGAGCTTCCCGACAGCAAGACACTGGTGCTGTTGCAAACGCTGCGGTTACGGCGCCCTGAATTGTTTCAGCCCGGATAAGTTCTATTCCCGTCATAAGCAATTGATTTTTAAAAGATAATATTTGCCACTTGAAAAGTGCTACAATACAGGACGGAGATCTCGCGGAATTCCGCGACACGGATTATCTGCGGCATTACGAGTGATGCGATGAACTGGATTTCAAACGTCGTCCGGCCGAAGATTCGCAACATGCTTCGGCGTGAAACCCCGGAGAATTCTGGATCAAATGTCCAGAGACCGGTCAGCTTGTGTTCTACAAGGACGTCGAATCCAACCAGTTCGTCATTCCCGGCTCGAACTATCACATGCGCATGAGCGCGACCGCGCGGCTCAAGGCGATGTTCGATAACGCAACCTGGTTCGATATCGCAGTGCCTGAAGTACCGGTCGACCCGCTTAAATTTCGTGACGAGCGGCGTTATCTCGACCGGCTGAAAGACGCGCGTACCAAGACCGGGATGAACGATGCGGTGAAGCTCGGTTACGGCAAGCTCGAAGGCCTGGCCACGGTCATCGGCGTGCAGGATTTCGATTTCATGGGCGGCTCGCTCGGCATGGCGGCCGGCGAGGCGATCATCAGGGGTCTCGACACCGCGGTGGAGAAAGGCTGTCCGTTTGTGTTGTTCGCTGCCTCCGGCGGGGCGCGCATGCAGGAAGGAATCTGGTCGTTGATGCAGATGCCGCGCACCACCATCGCGGTGCAGCGGCTGCGCGAAAGCCGCAAACCCTACATCGTCGTGCTGACCAATCCGACCACCGGTGGCGTCACCGCGTCGTATGCCATGCTTGGCGACGTGCACATTGCGGAACCGGGTGCGTTGATCGGTTTCGCTGGCCCCCGCGTCATCGAGCAAACCATTCGCGAGAAGCTCCCGGACGGATTCCAGAAGGCGGAGTATCTGCGCGATCACGGCATGGTCGACATGGTTGTACATCGCCGCGACTTGCGCGCCACAATTTCTAATCTATGTAGCCTGCTGACCAAAGCGCCGGCCATAGCACGGCAGCAACCCGAGAGTTTGCCGGCGCCCGCGCCGGCTTCGGCGTGAGCGCTTCGCAATCCGGCCCCGGAGCAGTCGACGCGATCCTGGCGCGGCTGCTTGCGCTGCATCCCAAACGCATCGATTTGTCGCTCGGCCGGATCGAGCGGCTTCTGGCCGCTCTCGATCATCCCGAGCGGCGCCTGCCGCCGTTGATCCATGTCGCTGGCACCAACGGCAAGGGCTCGACGGTCGCCTTCATGCGTGCCGTGCTCGAAGCGGCCGGCAAAAGCGTGCATGTGTATACTTCGCCCAATCTGGTCCGGCTCAACGAGCGATTTCGCCTCGGGCGGGATGGCGGCGGAAAATTTGTCGGGGATGCCGAACTGGCCGAAGCGCTTTCTGAGTGCGAGGCCAAGAACGGCGATGCGCCGATCACGGTGTTCGAGATCGAAACCGCCGCGGCGTTTCTTTTGTTTTCGCGCAATCCGGCCGACGTGCTGTTACTCGAAGTCGGGCTCGGCGGCCGGCTCGACGCTACCAACGTGGTTGAGCGTCCGCTCGCCAGCATCATTACACGGGTGTCGATCGATCATCGCGAATTCCTTGGCGACACGCTTGAGCTGATCGCCGCCGAGAAGGCCGGCATCCTCAAGCGTGAGGTGCCTGCAGTGATTGCCGATCAGGCGCGCGAAGCGCTCGCGGTCATCGAGCGGCAAGCGGCCCGTATGCGCTCGCCGCTGTCGATTGCCGGCGAGAACTGGACCGCGACCGAGGAGCGTGGGCGGCTGGTCTATCAGGATGGTGACGGGCTGCTCGACCTGCCGGCGCCGCGCCTTTATGGCCGCCACCAATTCGAGAATGCCGGCACTGCGATCGCGGCGCTGCGGGCAAGCGGGCTCAAGCTGCCGGCCGCGGCCTTCGAAACCGGCATGACGCGGATCGAATGGCCGGCGCGGATGCAGCGCCTGTCGCACGGCAAGCTGCTGTCATTGTTGCCCGCTGAAAGCGAACTTTGGCTCGATGGCGGCCACAATGCCGACGGCGGACGCGTGATTGCCGGCGCGCTCGCCGACCTTGAAGAGCGTGTATCGCGGCCGTTGGTCTTGATCGTCGGCATGCTGTCGACCAAGGACAGCGAAGGTTTCTTGCGCAATTTCTCCGGTCTCGCGCGCCGCGTGATCACGGTGCCAATCCATCAGGACAAAGCGGTGCCCGCGGCGGAACTTGCGCAGATTGCCGGGAAGGTCGGTATTCCTTCGATTTCGCGCGACACGCTGGAAAGCGCGTTGACGGTCGCTGGCAGGCTCGATCTCGCGCCGGCGCCGCGCGTGCTGATTACCGGCTCGCTGTATCTGGCCGGCGAGGTGCTGGCCGCCAACGGCACGCCGCCGGAGTGACGGGTAGACGGCGCGATCACACTGGGCGCATGGATTCCCCAGATATTTACGCCGCCCCATCCCCATTTGCCTGCGCTAAGCGTTGCTATTCAGCTTGACGACACTTTCCGTGCTGGATTAAATTGGATCCAATTTAATCCAAGTTGTTGTCGGACGAATGGGGAGAGATTGCGATGCACCAGATGTTTGAGCCGACGGTGACCGATCAGGTCGCGGCTATCCCGCTGGCGCAACGGCTCTCGGACCTGCGCGGCAAGCGCCTCGGCTTCGTCGATAACAGCAAGTGCAACGCAGATCGCTTCATCAAGCGCGTCGCTTCTCAGCTCAGCGACCGCTACGCGGTGGTGCAGGGACCGGTGATCCGCAAATTCGCGCCAAAGGATCGTCTGTCGGACGAGGATTTTACCGAGCTCGCGCAGTGCGACGCGGTAGTGCAGTGCTTCGGCGATTGCGGCACGTCGACATCAATCAGCGTCGCCGACGCAGTCGAAATGGAGCGGCGCGGCGTTCCTACTGTCACGGTGTTCAGCACGGCCTTTGCCGGCGCCGCGCGCAAGCAGGCGGCCGGGCGCGGTATGGCAGATCTGCCGCTCGCACGCATCCCCCATCCGATGCATACCGCGCAACGCGATGTCGTTACCGAGCGCGCCGACGCCGTGATCGATACGCTTGCCGAACGCCTGACCCGGCGCGCCGATACCGTCGCCGAGACCGATGCGACAGAAACCTTCGCGGGCTCTAATGAAGCCGACGATCAGGAATTGTTTTTTGAGCGCGGTTGGACCGACGGCTTGCCGGTCGTGATTCCGACGGCGGAGAAGGTCGCCGCCATGGTGGCGGCCTCGGGGCGCGACGCGGCGGATTGGGTCGGTCCGATGCCGCCGCGCTGGCGGCAGGCGACGATCGAAAAGATCGCCATCAATGCGGTGATGGCAGGCTGCCGTCCCGAATATTTCCCGGTTGTACTCGCCGCGCTCGACGCCGCGCTCGACAACGACTGCCAACTCTATGGCATTCAGACCGCGACCAATACGACGGCGCCGCTATTCATCGTCAACGGTCCGATCGTCGGCGAACTCGATATCAACGCGCGCGGCAACGTCTACGGACAAGGCGCGCGCGCCAATGCCACAATCGGACGCGCGGTCCAGCTCGTGCTTCGCAATATCGGCGGCGACATTCCCGCCCAGACTGACATGTCTACGCACGGCCATGCTGGAAAATTCACCTCCTGCATTGCCGAGGCCGAGGCTGATAGCCCCTGGACACCATTCCACGTCGATGCGGGCTTTGCCGTCACCGACAGCACGGTCACGGTGATCGGCGCCTCCGCGCCGCAGAACATCTTCACCTATGGCTGCGAGACCGGTCAGGACATTCTCGAACATTTCATCGGCGCGACGCTCGGTCTTGGCCACAACAACATCATCTTCCCGACCGGCCCCTTATTCGTCGTCAGCCCCGAGCACGCAGCCACCATGGCGCGCGATGGCATCGGCAAGAAAGAAATCCAAAACACGGTGTTCGAGCGCGCGCGCATTCCGCTGTCGCGATTCGTCGGTCGCAGCGTGCAGGGACTGCACCACCGGCGCGAGCGCTGGTTCGCCCAGGTCGGCGATCCGCACCATATCGGCATCGCCGACCGACCTGGCGACATCAATATCGTGGTCGCCGGCGGTGCCGGTATCCATTCGCTCTTCGTCCCGACCTCTTTCAGCTATCGTCCGGTGACGCGGCGAATTGCCGCCAAAAACTAAAGCGGGTTTTGGCCTAAGAAATAAGGGGGAAAGCGGCTGGCAAGAAGGCCGTCGTGAGGGAGCGGGCTGTGCGGCAGGCTCCGCTAACAACTATCCGCCTTCAGGGAGAGCGACATGACGCCGGCGGAACGCATCGCTCCGCCCGGAACTCCATCCGAAACATCGTCATCGGCCCGTCCGCGGGCTGATCTGGTGCGGATCGCGGGGCTCTTCGCCGGCTTTGCCGCGCTGGTTGCCATCGTCGCGATGCCACAAGCAGAAGGCCTTTCGGTCGCTGGCCAGCACATGCTCGGAATTTTTGCGTTCGCCGTGATCGTGTGGATGACCGAAGCACTCGACTACGCGGCAAGCTCTATTGTCTTGATGATGCTGATCGCTTTCCTGCTCGGCGTCGCGCCCGATCCCGCGCATCCGGAACACGCGCTCGGCACCGCGCGTGCGCTGTCGGTGGCGATGGACGGTTTCACCAATCCCGCGGTTGCGCTGATCGCCGCCTCGCTTGTGATCGCGGCGGCGATGTCGATCACCGGGCTCGATCGGCGCTTGGCGTTGGTCGTGATATCGCTGATCGGGACGAGCCGCGGCCGGCTCCTCATCGGTACCATCCTGGTGATGGCGTTGCTCGCGTTCTTCGTTCCGACCGCGTCGGCGCGGGTCGCCTGCCTGGTGCCGATCATATTGGGCATCATTTCCGCGCTCGGCATCGACAGGAAAGGCCGCATCGCCGGCATGCTGATGATGTCGATTGTCTATCTATCGCTGATCTGGGCGATGGGCATCGCAACGGGGGCGGCGCAAAACGTTTATGTGAATGCGTTGATGGAGCGGACTATCCATGTCCGGGTTTCCTGGATGGACTGGCTCATCGTCGGCGCGCCGTATTCGCTGGCGCTGAGCGTCGCGCTCTACGTCATTCTGATGTGCATGATGAAGCCGGGCCCCGCGGAAGCGAGCGCCCCTAGTGCGCCTGCCAAGCTCGCTTCCGAGCTTGGTCCTATGAGCCGGGACGAAATCAAGCTCCTACTTTTTGCCCTGGTGCTGCTCGGCTTTTGGGCCACGGAAGGGAAACTGCACGATTTTGATTCCTCCTCGGTCGCGATCGCGGCGGTAGCGCTGATGTTTCTGCCGGGCATCGGCGTGATCGCCTGGAAACAGGTGCAGTCGCGCATCCCTTGGGGAATCCTGATCCAGCTCGGCGTTGGCGTAGGCCTCGGCACCGCGCTTCTGAAGACCGGCGCTGCCGGCTGGCTCGCGAGCTTTGTCGTCGAGCAATTCGGCGTGCAGCACCTCTCCGTGTTCGCCATCCTCGCCGTGCTGTGGCTGTTTCTGATCCTAATTCACCTCGGCTTTTCCAGCGGTGCGGCCATGGCGACGACCATGATCCCGGTGATGCTGAGCGTGTTGCAGCAGGCGCAGATTCCGGTGCTGCAAGTCGCCGGCATGACGATGCTGTTGACCTTCGTGACCAGTGTCGGCTGGATCCTTCCCATCAATGGGCCGCAAAATATGTTGGCATACGGCACCGGAACGTTCGAGGCGTGGGACTTCATCCGGGTCGGCGTGGTGCTGACTGTTGTCGCCTACGCCTTGCTGCTGCTATTCGCTGGAACCTATTGGCACTGGCTCGGCTATGTCTAAACGGCATTGCGATCTGGCGGATCGATGACGCGGTTGCGCGCACTGTTGCAGGGACGGGAAGCCGGCGGCACCACCGCCGACGCGGTCTACCAGACGCTCCGCCACGGCATCGTCCATGGCGACCTGGCGCCGGGCGAACGGCTGCGCAGCGATGCGCTTGCCAGCGAATTGCGCGTGAGCCGAACGCCGGTGCGCGAAGCGCTGCGCAAGCTCGAAGCCGAGGGGCTAGTCGCTCATTCCGGATCGCGGCTGGTCGTGCGCGCCGTCAGTGATGAGGATCTCACCGAATTGTTTTACGTACGGGAGGCGCTGGAAGGCATGGCGGCGCGCCTGGCCGCCGAGAACGCGACGCCGGCCGAGATCGCGACCATCCGCGAACTGCTAGAGGACATGGAAGCGGTGCAGCGGCGCGGCGATGTCGGTGCGTTCCGCGGACTGACCGGCGAATTCCATCAGCTCATCGGCCACGCCGCGCATAACGGCCGGTTGTTGCAGTCGCTGCAGTCGCTGCTCGATCACGTTCGCCAGTTTCAGACCAGCACGTTGTACGGCGAGGGCCGGCCAGCCGAAGCGCTGAAGGAGCATCGCGATCTCCTGGAGGCGATTGAGGCCCGCGACGGCGAGGCCGCCGAACGGCTTGCGCGCCAGCACCGCCGCCGCACGTTGCAACTGCGCAAGGGCGTCCTGCGCGAGCAACTGCGCAAGAGCCGCGCCGACGGCGGAGCGAGGGGCGGATAACCACGAGCGAGAGACGCTGAACAGAGATCGCAAGCGGGCTTCGTTACATGCCGTAACAGCCCGTCACTCGACCTTGATGTTGGCCTCCGCGATCACTTTCGCCCACTTGTCCCGCTCGGTTTTGATGAAGGCGGCAAACTCCTCCGGCGGACCGGCCATCGACTCGAACATCTGCGGATCGAGGAAGCGGGTGCGGAACGCTGGATCGTTGAAGATGCGGATCACTTCGTTGTCGAGTTTTATTATGATGTCATGCGGCGTGCCGGCCGGGGCGAATAATCCAAACCAGGCATTGGCTTCGTAGCCCGGCAGACCGCTCTCGGCGACGGTCGGCACATCGGGCACCAAAGCCATGCGTTTTGGCGCGCCGACGCCGAGCATCTTGATCTGCCCGGCGCGGAAAGCGGGCAGGCCGGAAGCGACACTGACGATCATGGTATTGATCGAGCCACCGATCAGATCGTTCAGTGCCGGCGTCGCGCCGCGATAGTGCACCGGCAGCATCTTGATGCCGGCCATATTGTCGAACAGCTCCATATTCATGTGCAGCGCCGAGCCGACGCCGGCGGTGCCGAAGTTGAGCTGCCCGGGCTTTTGTTTCGCGAGCGCGATCAGATCGGCAGCGTTCGATACCGGCAATGATTTTTCGGCGAGCAGCGCCTGATAGATCCGCACCAGCCCGGTGATCGGTATGAAGTCCTTGTCGATGTCAAAAGGCATCTTCTCGTTCGGCAGCAGCGACGGATTGACTGCGAACGGTCCGGATTCCCCGACCAGCAGCGTGTAGCCGTCCGGTGCGGACTTGGCCACGGTGTCAGCGCCAATGATATGGGCTCCACCGCCCTTGTTCTCAACGATGACCTGCTGGCCCCACGCCTTGGTAAGCTCCTGCGCGAGCGCGCGACCGCTGACATCGGTCACGCCGCCGGGCGCGGCCGTGATAATGAGCGTGATCGGACGATTGGGATAAGTTGTCTGCGCGTGCGCAACGGCGCTAAACGCCAACAGCATCAGCGTGGCGAACCAAACCCGCATGGTCGCGTCCTAAAGCCTGATGTCGCCGAGATTGATGCTGGCGGCGCTGAGCGTCGCTTCTACGCTCTTGGAGCGGCCGCTGGCGAAAATCTGCACAGTGTAACGGCCGGAATTCTCGTCGAGCTTGTCGAATTTGAAATCGCCATAATTGTCGGTGGTGGTCACCGCGATCGACACGCCGTCCTTCACGAGCTGCACGCTGGCGCCTTCGATGCAATCGACCGCGCCATTCTTCTCCTCGGAGAGCGAGCCGCCGATGAAGCATTTCGAATAGCGCCAGAGATTGCGGTAATAGACCCGTGGCTTGGCGGCGAGCTCGGGCTTCATCACTTCGAGGTTCTCGTCGCGCGCCATCTTTTCCATGTCGGCGTCTTCGACCTGGATCGCGCGCATGGCGCCGGTCGGGCAGGACTGCTGACCGCGCGTCTGCTGCCAGCCCTGGTCGATCAGGTGGGCATCGAAGGTCCAGGCTTGCGGCAGCTGCTGCTCCTCGTTCCACCAGATGTGGCCGTAGGGGCAAGCTTCGACGAGCTGCTTCTGGCCCTTCGCCTTCACCGGATCGATGATGACGATGCCGTCCTTGCGCTTCTTGATCGCACCCTGCGGCGCGGCCTTGATGCAGGGCGCGTCATCGCAGTGATTGCACATGGTCGGAACGTAGGCGATGTCGATCATCGGGATTTGGCCGCGCTCCTTTTGCAGGATGTTGATCCACTTGTGGCCATGCCGCGGCATTGGCGCGGAATAGCCGGGCCAGTCGTTGCCGACATACTCGTCCATGGCGGCGAGCGTGCACAGGTTGCAGTTGGTGCACTCGGCCACGTCGATGATCATGTTCCATTTTTTCATCGCGATACTCTCATCTACTTCTGTCATGCCCCGCGAAGGCGGGGCATCCAGTAAACCGTGAAGGTGCGGCAAACCCCGGCGTTGGCGATTACTGGATCGTCCGCCGGAGCTTGTCATCGGGGCGACCACATCGGGCCGCGCCCGTTGGCGGACGATGACAATCAATCACTTTGCCGGCACCAAGTTCGCTTCCTTCAGCGTCCGCTTGATCTCCTTGTCCTGCTCCATCGCGGCGAAGGTTGCGGACATGTGTTCGATACGGCGGTCCCACACCTCAATCTGCACCAGCGAATTGGCGCCGGCGAGCGAGTGGGTTGTCTTGGTCTGCGTCCGTTCCGGGGTGAGCAGGTTGAGGCAGCCGCCGCGATCGACGGATTTGCCCGGCTCGCCCATCGGATCGTAGACCGCCGACGACTCATAACCGTGGGCGACGCCGCGCGGCAGCCGCTGCGTCGGCAGCGCCGCGCAGATCACCGCACCGCGGTCGTTGAAGACTTTGATGAGGTCATGCTTGTTGATGCCGCGATCGCTGGCGTCATCGGCGTTCATGCGTACGATCCAGTAATAGTAGCCATCGACGTTGACGCGATGATCCTCGATGTTGAGCAGGAACGAATCCTTTCCATCCCCCTGGGTGTGGAATGAATATTTCGAGTGCGGCGTCAGAAGCTGGAGCGGGTAGCGCTCGAACAATTCGCCAGAATGCGAACCTTCCCATGACGGCTCGTATTTGACGATCGGCGGCCGCTCTGGATCGTTGAAACGCTTGAGCGAATTACACTCGAATTCGAGCTTGCCCGATTGAGTCTGCAGGCCGCGCAGGAATTCCTCGGTGTAGTCCGAGGGCAGGGGTTGCGATTCGGGCACGTCTTTTTTGCGGTTCTCCCAGAACCAGCGGAACGACACCGGAGCACGCAGCTTCTCTTTTTCTGCCGGCACGACGAAGTAGCCGCGCTTGAGAAATTTCCTCCACGAGATGTGCTTGGGCAGGTCGGAGGCGAGGAATACGCGCTTGACCCAATCGATCTCGTTACAGCCTTCGGAGAAATAATTGGCGAGACCGAGCGGCTTGGACAGCTCATTGAAGATCCAGTAGTCGGACTTCGACTCGCCGAGCGGTTTGATCGCCGGTGACTGGAACACGATCACGCGGTGATTGAGCTGTTGCTGGCCATGATGGCCATAGCCGCCGAGACCGGCCCATTCGCTGATGTCGGTACGTTCGAAATTGGTACAGGCCGGTAGCAAAATATCGGCAAACTTCGCTTCGCCTTCGTTCCAGATCGACTGGTTGACGACAAATTCCAGGTTCGGCGACTGATACATCCGAACCCAGCGATTGGTGTTGTTCATCGTCGAAAGGATCGAGCCGCCGTATTTGTACAGCATGTGGACCGGGGAATAGCCCGGCGTCGGATAGCCGAACTTGGCGAACTGGTGCTCGATGGATTTGCCGACCCACGGATAGCCTTCGGCCTTGCCGTCGGCGATGGCCTCCGGCACGAAAATGCGTGGAATGCGCTGGCCGTTCGAGCTCATCGACGGCAATTGCGGCATGCGCTGGTAAAGCTCGACCGGCATCGCCGTGTTTTCCAGATCGCCCGACATGCCACCGTCGGCGTAGCCCGGGAAATAGAAATTAAAGTCGATCGGCGTGCCCCATTGCAGGTTCCCCATGTTGATGCCGGGCTTGCCGAGCCCCTGCATCGAGACGAGGCACACCATTACGCGCGCCCACTGGATGCCGGTCTGGTTGCGGCAGGCGCCGCCGTGGCCGTTGCCCCAGCCACCGGGCGCGAGATAAACGCGCTTCTTGCCCCATTCGCGCGCCAGCGCGCGGACGTCTTTAGCCGGGACGCCGGTTTCCTGTTCCTGCCACTCGGGCGTTTTTGGAATGCCGTCCTCTTCGCCGAGCAGATAAGCCTTCCACTTGTCGAAGCCGACAGTGTGGGTCTCAA
The DNA here is from genome assembly GCA_963742215.1 of uncultured Alphaproteobacteria bacterium. GTDB lineage: Bacteria > Pseudomonadota > Alphaproteobacteria > Rhizobiales > Xanthobacteraceae > BOG-931. The sequence goes on along the minus strand of CAVULJ010000026.1, from coordinate 2,407 downwards.
CGTAGGCTTTGTCGTAAAGGCCTTCCTTGATCCAGACATAGGCAATCGCCATCGCCATGGCGACTGAGGTCGTGGGTTTCGGCGCGAACCATTTGCCCGGCAGGAATTGCGCCGAGGCGTTATAGTACGGATCGACGTGAACGACCTTGATGCCGAGTTTGGGATTTTTCATCCACTGCCGGCGCGTCGTGCCTTCCTGCGCGCCATAAGAGCCCGACGTGGTTTCAGGATCGGCGGCCCAGAACACCACCATGTCGCAGTTCTGCAAGCAGTCTTCGACCGTGCCGTAGGTTTCCGACTGGCCGACTCGCAGTGTGTGGCCCCAGTGATGCACCGCGCCCCAGTACCAGCCTTCCCACGAGTCCGGGTTGTGATGGATGCGCGTCATGCCGACGGCGTTGGCGAACCGGAACAGTGCAGAGAGGTAGTAGCCGATATTGCCCCAGGTATGGTGCGAGCCATGGGAGAAAGTGATCGCGCCGGGACCATATTCGCGCTTCTGGCGTTTGATCTCGTCGGTGACGACCTTGATCGCTTCTTCCCAGGAAATTCGGACGTAGCCGGACTTGCCGCGGTTCTGCGGGTTGCGCTCGCCATTCGGATCGAAGTCGACGCGCTTCATCGGATAGAGCAAGCGGTCCGGTGAATAGACGATCGATTTGACGTTCTGCCCGTGCGGCGCCAGCGTGGTCTTACGCGGCGGAGTAAGCTTCAGGCCCCTGGCTTCGATGGTCCACGAGGCGCCGTCCTCGTCGGTGAGGTCGATCGGGATGAGGCGGATGATCTTGCCGTCCTTGACGTCGACGAAGACCGGCCGCCATTGGTCATGTTGCAGTAACGCGTCACGCCACGGCCCATCTTGCGGCCGTATTTGATGCCGGCCGACTGACTCAGCATCAACGTTTGTGCGAACCAGTTGGTCAGGCGCTCTTCACCTTCCACGGTGAGGACGAAGTCCTTTTGCGCGTTGATCTGGTTGAGCCAGTTGATCGGCGGCATCAGCAGCGAAGTGCCGACTTCGGCATTCTTGAACATCAGCTTGATGTCAGGCTTCTCGTGCAGTCCGGATCCGGTGTGACCACACCGTCATTGAAAGCAATCCAGCGCCCGATCTCCTCGTCGCGGGTCATGATCTGCGCGACGAAATTGTGCTCCTTCAGCCGGGCCTTGAAGTCGGGATTACGGAGGGCCGCCCGTTTGAGGAGTTGTGCCGCACCGAACAGGATGACCGGCAGCTTGGTCTTGGCGAACATGGCGTCCTCCTCATGCGCTTGTCAGCGCATCGATCGGCCGTACGGGGCATCTCCCATCTTGCGCGGCCAGCGTCAGGCGGATTTTGCAATAATTCGGTCGTGATTGGAATGGTTTCGGCCTGGAAAAGCCATGCGTTCCGCTTTGAGGCGAAACACCGGCATTGCTCACCATGGTCGACGCATTGGCTTCGGTGTAGGTTCCGGCAACCTAACGGAGAGCAACATGGCCAAGCTCAGACACATCGCCATCCAGGTCCCGGACCTCGAGAAGGCGGCAGCCTTTTATGAAGGGGTGTTCGGTCTCAAGCGTTTAAAGAAGGTAGAGGCGCCGATCGGCGATGCGATTTCGCTATCGGACGGCATCGTGAACCTGACCCTGCTGCACTTCCCGGCAGGCGCCAGTGGCAGCAAGGGTGGTCCGGACTATGCGGGAGCTGCACCACTTCGGCTTCATCGTCGACGATGAGAATGCCACCGCTGAGGACATCAAAAAGCACGGCGGCGAGTCTTCATGAAGTTACCGCAATACCCGGGCGTCGATGCCGAAAGCAAGTTCAAGGACCTCAATGGCATCGTGTTCGACGTCACCGAACACGGCTGGGGGCCGTAAGCCGCTGGCGACTCGGGCCGATAGCCAGTCTTTCGAATGACAGTCCCGACCAAGACCATGGCGGTCCGCCTGTTCGAATATGGCGGCCCGGAGAAACTGATCTACGCCGAATACGATCTGCCGCCGCTCGGTGCGCATGATATCCTGATCAAGAATTTCGCCGGTTCGGTGTCAGCGCTGGGATGTGAAATACCGCGCTGGCGATCTCACCCGGTATCAAATCCCGGGGCGCGCGGCATTTCCGCTGCCGCAGCAGTTGGGCCGCGAGGCGGCGGGCGAGGTGGTGGCGGTTGGTTCGGCGGTAAGTCGCTTCAAACCCGGCGACCGCGTGGTTGGCGTAACTCATCCCGAGGATCCGAATTCGATCGAGACCGCACGCGGGCTTGGCAATCTGTCGCGTAATCTCGCTATTCCCGGCCATCAGGCGTTCGGCTCTTACGCGCAATATCTGGTGCGCGACGAGCAGATGTGGCTGCGGCTGCCAGACGGTGTCGATTACGAACAGGCCGGCGTTGCGTTGTGGCCTTTCTCTTCATCCCATCGT
>CAVULJ010000025.1:0-46236 GCA_963742215.1 uncultured Alphaproteobacteria bacterium | reverse complement strand
GGCTGTCGGACCATCTTGGTCCGGTCGTGGTCGAAAACCACGCCGGCGCCGGCGGCAGTTTGGCGGCGCGTGCCGTGGCAAGCTCGCCGCCCGACGGTTACACGCTTCTTGCCGCGACCGCCGGCTCGTTCGCGATCAGTCCGCAGCTTTACAAGAATCCGGGTTTCGATCCCATCAAGGACTTCACCGCGGTGGCGATGGTTTCATCGGCGCCACTCGTGATCGCGATCAACCCGAAGATTCCGGCAAACAGCGTCGAGGAACTCGTCGCCTACACCAAGGCCAATCCGGGCAAGTTGAACTACGGTGCCGTTATCGGCACGCCGCCGCACATGGTCGGCGAGATGTTCAAGCACGTCACCGGCGCCGATATCGTGTTTGTACCCTACAAGTCTGCAGCACAAGCCGCGACCGACGTGCTCGCCGGACAAATGAACATGACTTTCGAAGGCACGACCGCGATCGTGCCCCACGTCAAATCCGGCGAGGTCCGCGCGCTCGCCGTCACAAGCTCAACTCGCATCCCGGAGATACCTGACGTGCCGACCATGGACGAACTCGGCTATCTCGGCATGCCACCGGACTCCTGGCAGGCGATCGTCGCACCTGCCGGAACGCCGCCCGATATCGTCGCCAAGCTCAACAAGGCCGTGAACGACGGTTTGGCTAACCCGCAATTCCGCGACAAGATCATTGAGCTTGGCGGCACACCGGAACCAAGATCGGTAGCGGACTTTGCCGCCTATATTCCGGCCCAGTACAAACGCTGGGGCGAAGTCATTCGCATCACCGGCGTCCAGTTAGATCAGTAAGCAGGATCGGCAAACCATGAATGAAATGAGCAAACCCAACACCGCAATCAAAGGCGAGGACCACTGGACCACCAAGGACGGCGGCGTGAAGCTGTTCATGTTCGAGAAGTGCGCGGGCGACCCGGCGAAAACGATCGGCACGATCCTGTTCGTCCACGGCTCCTCGATGGCGGGCCAGCCGACCTTCGATCTGCAAGTGCCCGGGCGTCCCGACTTGTCGGTGATGGATTTCTTCGCCAGGCAAAATTACGACTGCTGGTGCGTCGATATGGAAGGTTACGGCCGCTCCACCAAGGATCGCGACAACAATGCGCCGATCGCCTACGGCGCGGACGATTGTTTCGCCGCGGCAAGCCTATATCGAGAAGCTGCGCGGCAAACGCCCCCTGCTGGTCTACGGCATCTCGTCAGGAGCGTTGCGCGCGGCTTTGTTCGCGCAGCGTCATCCCGAGATGGTGGCACGCCTCGCGCTCGACGCCATGGTCTGGACCGGCCAAGGATCGCCGACGCTCGCCGAACGCCGAAAAAAACTTCCCGAATTCCAGGCCAAGAATTGCCGCCCGATCGACAAGGCTTTCATTCACTCGGTTTTCGACCGCGATCATCCGGGAACGGCGGAAGAAAACGTCATCGACGCTTTCGCCGATGCCGTTACCGCGCTCGACGACTTGGTGCCGACCGGCACCTATGTCGACATGTGCTCGCGCCTGCCGGTGGTCGATCCGGAAAAGATCACCGTGCCGACGCTGATCATGCGCGGCCAATGGGACGGGATCGCGAGCTTCGAAGATCTTGTCGCGTTCTTCGCCAAGCTGCCGAATCCCGACAAGCAATTTACGGTGATGCCCGGCATCTCGCACGCGAGTTTCCAGCAGAAGAATTACGCGCTCGTCTATCACATCCTGGCGAGCTTCTTTTCACAGCCGGCGCCGATCTATCGGGGGTGAGCGCGCGTTCGATCTGAGCTAGACTGGCATCCAAGAACAGCACAGGGAGGCCAGCATGACAGTCAAATTGCGGCGGCGCGCGCTGTTGCAGGCGGGCGCAACGGTCATCGGCGGAGCGATGCTCCCCGTCACGGCGCGGGCGGAAGGCGGCACGGCCTACGAGTTCACGGTCAAGGATATCGTCTATCACCGCGACGGCGATAAGCAGCGGCTGGCCAGGCTTTATCAACCGGCCGGGACCGGACCATTCCCCGCGGTCCTGCAAGTTCACGGCGGCGCCTGGAACAACAAGGATCGCACTGACGGCCAGAACACGGCGCTCGATCTCGCAGAAGCAGGCATCGTCGTGCTCGCGATCGATTTTCGTAATGCGCCCGAAGCGCCCTACCCCGCATCATTGCAGGACATCAACTATGGCATCCGCTGGCTCAAGGCGCACGCCGGCGATTTCGGCAGCAGCGCGGGACAGGTTGGCGCTTACGGCACGTCGAGCGGCGGTCACCAGATTTTGCTCGCCGCGATACGCCCCGACGATCCGCGCTACCGCGCGCTGCCATTTGCGGAAGCGCCCGACATGGATGCCAAACTCGCCTTCGTGGTATCGGGTTGGGGCGTGCTGTTTCCGCTGGAACGCTACAAGCTCGCCAAGGCCAAAGGCGACGCAGAACTCGTCAAAGGCCACGATATTTTCTTCGGCAATGAGGAAACCCAGATCGAGGCGACGCCCGCCCTCATCATCGAACGTGGCGAGAAGGTCTATCTGCCGCCTGCTCTGGTGTTCCAGGGCACGCAGGACCAATGGACGACGGTCGACCTCGCGCATCGCTTCGTCGACGATTACAGCAAGGCTGGCGGCAGCGTCGATCTGCTCCTCCTCGAAGGCGCGCGCCACACCTTCCTCAACGAGCATCCGTTCGAGCCCAATTCGGTAAAGGCGCTCGACACCATGATCACGTTCATCAAGGCGCATGGATCGGAGCGCCGCGCGGCACGATGATCGCGCCATCGAGCAGCGATCTGACTGAACAGAAACTCGGCCCCAGGAGCCAATAGATGCCGTACACGTTGAAGGATTTCTGCGCCGACCTATCCGCGATATTGAAAAGCAAACGCGACAGCGGATTGCCTGATATCGCCAGCAAGCTTTCGATGCTGCTCGCCAACCCGGCCTTCGTCAGCGAGACTTTTTCGGACGACACGCCGATCGGCCGCCGCGAGCTTTGGCACGATCCGGAGACCGACGTGTACGTGCTGGCGCACGTGCAGGAAGGCGCCAAAGTCGGCAAGCCGCACAGCCATGGCGCCTCATGGGCGATCTATGGAACCGCGCGCGGCGTGACCGAAATGACCGAATGGCGTCGGGTCAACGGGAGCGACGAAGAAGGCGCGGTACTGGAAAAAACCAAGGAATATGCGCTCGGCCCGGCCCAGACCCAAGCCTATGGGAGCGGCGTAATCCATTCGACGGCGCATCCGCAAAAGACCTGGGTGATCCGGGTTACCGGCACCGATCTCGACGCCATTCCGCGTTATCGCTTCCGGCCCAAGACCGACAAAATCCTCGAGCGGGCGTGAATAATTCGCCCCGCCTGGGATCTCTAAACCTATGATATTTATGGGAAAATGGCGGGAGCGACGGGACTCGAACCCGCGACCTTCGGCGTGACAGGCCGACGCTCTAACCAACTGAGCTACGCCCCCGCGGACGCGGTCGGCAGTTAAAGCCCACGGTCCGACAAGTCAAGGATTTCGGCCAAAATCAAGCATTTTGGCCTGCCTTAGACGCGCCACAGAGTGGTCGCAGAACCCGCAATATGCGTGAAAACATCGGTGGAATCGGCAAAACAATCGTGGTCAGCCCCAACCGAATCGTCTAACTCGAATCCGGTGAGCGGCGCTTTTCGCGCAAAAACCGCTTCATCGAGGAGGGTCTAATGGCAGGTAAAACTGCGACTACTACAGTCACATTGAAGCATCTTGCGGCTACTCTCGCCGAAGATAATGAAATCTCTAAGAAGCAGTCCGAAGCAATTCTCGGCGGCCTTGTCACCAACATCGTCAAGCACCTCAAGAAGGGCGAGCGCATCCGCATTGGCGGCCTCGGCATTCTGGTGGTGAGGAAGCGCGCCGCGCGCATGGGCCGTAACCCGGCCACCGGCGAGGCGATCCAGATCAAGGCCAGCAAGAAAGTGGCGTTCCGCGCCTCGAAGGAATTGAAGGAAGCGATCTAACGGATCGCGAGCCCCTTCCGGGCCGCAGACCCGGGCCCGAGAAGCGGGTCCAACAGCGATCACCGCCCGTTTGCCGCGCTCTATGAGCATTGCGGCAGGCGGGCGGTATCATTTTGGCGGCGGTGAATATTCACTAAGCTCGCACACAGGCGCGCGCCGAGCCCGAGTTCGGTCTCACTGAGATAACCGACCTGCTTCGCGTCACTGGCGAATACTGGTGGGCGGTGACGGGCTCGAACCGCCGACATCCTGCGTGTAAAGCAGACGCTCTACCAACTGAGCTAACCGCCCTCGACGCGATTTATCGCCATGGAACACGCAAGGCGCAAGTGCGCCGCGGAATGTCGCATGGAACTTGAGGTTTTCAACAAGATATTTGAGTGCGTTTTGACCGATGTAACAATTTGGCCTCATGAGCGAAAAAAGACTCCCGCGCGAAGCTCGGTGCACTCACGCTCGGCAAAAAAGTATGAGATAGTTTTGCGCAATGTTGCCGGGCGGGATGCCCTGAGGGGAGAGCCAAGTATGTTCCGTATCAAGCGTCTTGACGATCGCTCTGGTGCTGGCCGTAGGACCTGCTGCGCTTGCGCAAATGCCGGCGCAGCCGCCGCCGGTGAAAAACGGACTGGGCCAGGGCACGGATCAGGAGCGCGCGGCCTGTCATCCCGACGTGATACGATACTGCAAACAACTCGTGAGCGACAACGGCCAGGACGATGTGTTCGCCATCCTCGGCTGTCTGCAAACCAATCGCCAGAGAATCAGCAACGCCTGTCAGCAAGTGCTGGCCAGTCACGGTCAGTAACGGGCGCTCTAGCCTCGTCCAATTTCGCTGATCTGCTTTATGACGCCTCGCCGATCTCGACGGGCTCCGGCTGATTGAGTTCAGCCCGCGCCACGTGTTCGGCAAGGCGCACCCATGATTGCGCCAACGTGAGCCACAGCGCCTTGTCGCTTTCAGCCTGCGACAAGCGGGCCATCGCTACGCATTCTTCCGCGTATTTACGGTGATCTTGAATCGTCCCCATGACACCACCTGACTGACACTACCCGACTACAACAACACGTCGAAAAACTGCTGTAATCTTGAGCGGCCAAGTACGGCGGTTAAGGGATCGTCAAATGGCCGAAAATGGGCTGTTTTGTACCCTGGAACTCTCTCGCTCGGCATTGCCCTGAAAACAAAGGGAAATCACCGCGGCGGCCAAAATCCTTGCAAGATTATTGCCTTACACATGCAGCACTGTTCTAGCTGCACTGCAACAAATGTCATTTTGCGACGCACCATTGGGCCTTATATCCGTTCCATCGATTCCGGCATCGCCGGGGAAGGAACAGAACAATGTTGCTAGCCATCGTCCACTATCTGCACGCCTGGAAGCGCTACGGCTCCGCGGTGCGGGAACTGTCCAACCTCAACGAGCGCGAACTGGCCGATATCGGCATCACCCGTTCGGACATTCCGCGGCTCGCCTGGGAGCACGCGAAGCAGTAAACCTCGCCTTGGACAGGGTTTGAGCCAGCGCCCGCCTTGTGCGGGCGTTTGCTTTTTTGGAGACCGCTACGACTATGCCGGGTTCCATGCCTTTAGCTTTGATGATCGGTAATGCATGCGGCCCGGTTAGAAATTTGATGAAGTCTTTCGCCGTTTCGCCGTCATTGGCGGAAGTGCTGATGCCGGCGCAATAGGTCGTGAAATTCTGGATTTCCGCCGGCAGCGGGCCGACCAGAACTGCACCTTTTACCGGCAGGATTTCGCTGATCTGGTGAACGCCGATTTCGGCTTCGCCATCGGCCACATGGGTTGCCACCGCACCGCCATGGACCAGTACGGCTTTGGCGTTCACCGCATCCGCGATACCGAGCCGTTCGAGAAGTTTCCCAACATAGATGCCGCTTGATCCACCGGCCTTGGGATCGATGTAAGCGACTGACTTTGCCGCGAGCAGAGTTTTCTTAAACGCATCGACTGTCGAGATATCGGGTAGCGGAGCGCCTTGTTTGACCACAACGCCAACGCCGGTCTTCGCCAAATCGGCAGGGCTGCCATCAACGATCTTTCCGTCCTTGACCAGCGCTGCGACGGCGTCCGGCGTGAGGATCGCAACGTCGAAATCCTCTTTGCCGGCCTTGATCAGGTTCAGATGCTGTCCGACGGTCTGATAAGTCAGAGCGACCCGGTTGCCGGTTTCCTTTTCATATTCCGCGGCGAGCGCATTGAGCACCTGTTTGAAGGCGCCGCCGCTGATGACTTTAAGTTCTGCGCTTTGGGCAAGCTGTGACATCGAGAAGGTGAAGGCTGCTGTGAGGAGTATAGATGCAAATCGCATAAGAACTTCTCCTACCATAATAGCGCGCCCGATAGCCGGCGTTGGCGGCAGAAGCACGGCATGCTAACCGGGCCTCATGCCGGTTATGACCCTTATGGAGGCTGCTGCGCTGTTGCCGGCGCGGGGCGGACTTATCGGCCTCGATCTTGGCACCAAGACAATTGGCGTTGCCGTGAGCGATCCCGATCGCCGACTGGCCACGCCCGTTGAAACAGTTGCGCGAAAGCAATTCAAACCGGATGCCGCGCGGCTGATTGAACTCGCGGCCGAGCGCCGTGCCATAGGCTTTGTGCTCGGACTTCCGATCAATATGGACGGTAGTGAAGGTCCCCGGGCCCAGTCGACCCGCGCGTTCGCGCGCAATTTTGCGGCGCTCACCAAGCTTCCGATTGCGCTATGGGACGAGCGCCTATCTACCGCAGCCGTCGAACGGGAGCTGATCGCCGCCGACGCCAGCCGCGCGCGGCGCAAGGCCGTGATCGACCAGCATGCCGCAACTTACATTCTGCAAGGTGCGCTCGACCGGCTGCGTAATAAGCCGTTCTAACGCACCCGAAAGAATAGCCGCTGCGGGTTTTAGCAGCCGCTGATCGATTGGCGGCAGGTGCCGGGCCGGCGGTACGGACCGCCATCGTAGTCGTAATAGGTCGGACCCGGATCTACGACCACTGGCCCCGGCGCATAATCGTAATAGCCGTCTCCGTAATAAGGCCCGTAGCCGTAATATGGTCCGTTCGCGGCCGCCGCGCCGAGCGCAAAACCAGCGACGCCTGCACCAATTGCAGCGCCCGGGCCCCAGCCATGACCATGCCAAGCGGCCGAGCTGCTCGTTACGGCCGCCAGCGATAAGGCGCTGGCTAGTCCGGCAATCACGGCGGTATGTTTCAAAGTTCCGACTTTCATTATCGCCTCCTGGGCGTTCTACAGTCCGCCCCGTCATTAAATAAATGAACGACACACGGGAAAACTTGTTCCGCTGCGGTGCGAGATCACGCTTCCGGCAACGCCCGTTGCAAGAGTAACTCGGTGGTCGATTCATCGAGATTGCTGGCGCCGTAGATCGCGCCGTGACGGTTGACAAACCGCGTTTTCAGGAACGCGTCGGCAATCGCGGCCGGCGCATTAGACCGAAGTGCCGACGTACTCGCCAAAATGGCGAGACGTTCAACAAATGATCGAGCGTCGTTTTCATTGGGCGCTTGAAAGTTGCTCGCTGCGATGCCGGCATCGTCTGCCAGCGCTGCAATGAGAGCGACCTCATCGTCGCGCTTGAGAGCGCGCAGGACATCAAGACACATCACGTTGCCGGAGCCTTCCCAGATCGCGTTGACCGGCGACTCTCGATAAAGGCGTGGCAACAAGCTCTCCTCGACGTAACCATTACCGCCGAGGCATTCCATAGCCTCGAACGCAAAGCCCGGTGCGAGCTTGCAAATCCGGTACTTCGCCACAGGCGTCAGCAGCCGGGCATAAGCCGCCTCCTGCGCATCATCGCCGGCGCGGTCGAGCGCCCGAGACAGCCGCATCACAAAGGCGACCGCGCCTTCCACTTCGAGCGCCATATCAGCCAGCACAGCGCGCATTAGCGGCTGGTCGTAAAGGCGTTTGTCGAAAACCTTGCGATACCGGCAATGGTGAACGGCCTGCGCCAACGCCATCCGCATCAAACCGGACGAGGCGACCGCGCAATCAAGGCGCGTCAGTTGCACCATTTGTAAAATGGTACGTATCCCAGCCCCTTCGTCGCCGACCCGCCATGCAAACGCATCCATGAACTCGACTTCGCTCGACGCATTGGAGCGATTGCCGAGCTTGTCCTTCAAACGCTGGAAGCGCAGCGCATTGACTGAACCGTCCGGGCGAAAGCGCGGCATCAGAAAGCAGGTCAGTCCGCCCGGCGCCTGCGCCAACACCAGAAACGCATCGCTCATCGGCGCCGAGAAGAACCATTTGTGGCCGACGATCGAATAGCCCTCGCCTGCCGGCGTGGCCGTCGTCGTATTGGCGCGCACATCCGTGCCGCCCTGCTTTTCCGTCATGCCCATGCCGAGGGTCATGCCGCGTTTTTCGGTCCATGGCCGAAAAACGGAGTCATAATCGCGGCTGACGACTTTCGGCACGACGCGCGCGGCAAGCGCTGGCTCAACGGCAAGCGCCGCAACAGACGCCCGCGTCATGGTGATCGGACAGAGATGACCGGTCTCGACCTGAGCAGCCATGTAGAAGCGGGCAGACCGCATAACCTCCGCCGGCGCCGCAGCGCGCTTGCCGGATTCCTGCCAAGTGGAAGCATGCAGACCGGACGCCACGCTTTGCGCCATGAGCTGGTGGTAGGCCGGATGAAACTCGACGGTATCGCGGCGAAAACCCTTGGCGTCGAATGTCGCGAGCTTTGGCGGGTTCTCATTGGCGCGTCGCCCAAGCGCAAACATTTCGGCGCTACCCCATTGCTTGCCGAAGGCGGCGAGCACGGCTGCGTCCCTAGCCGCACCATTCGCCGCTACAGCTTCCCGAAGCGGCGTGTCGCTCGAAAATAGATCGACGTTCTCGAAAGGCGGCGACTGATTGAGGACGTCGTGGGTATCGAAGCGGGTGGCCATCACGATTTCCCTCAGCGATTCCGCGTAAGCCAAGCGTAGCACGCCGTCCGTTGAGGATTCCGGTGCATCGCCCGGCTAAATAGGCCCTCGCGGTCTTGCCCGGCCCTACAGATTAGGCCTATAGCACCGCTTTAATGACCAAAACCCGGCCGCTGACTCGCCACATCGTTTCAATCAACGATCTGACCAATGCGGAGATCGAAACGGTCTTTGAGGTTGCGCAGGGGTTTTTGAAGGAACTCCGCGACCCAAAGATCCACTACCGTATCGGACGCAGCACGAATTTGGCGTCCAAATCTATTCTGGCGAGCTTGTTTTACGAGCCTTCCACCCGTACGCGCCTGTCGTTCGAGAGCGCCATGCTGCGGCTTGGCGGGGCTAACATCACCAGCGCCGATCCTGCCGTGAGCTCAGCGGCCAAAGGCGAAAGCCTCGCCGATACCATCCGCGTCATTTCGAACTACGCCGACATTGTTGTTATTCGTCACCCGCGCGACGGAGCGGCGCGGCTGGCTGCGGAATATTCGCAAGTGCCGGTGATCAACGGCGGCGACGGCAGTCATGAACATCCGACCCAGACGCTGTGCGATCTGTTCATGTTGAGGTCGAAGAAAAAGACCCTGAAAAACTTGAAGGTCGCGATTTCCGGCGATCTCAAAGGCAGCCGTACCATTCACTCATTCGTCTATGCGCTGGCCCGCTTTGGGGCAACCATCGATCCCCTGCCTGCACCCGGCATGGAACTGCCGACTCACGTCGACCGCCGACTGCGCGAAGAATTCAATTGCCGCATGGTCTCGAAGGATTCCGGTCTGACACAAAGCGGCACCCTCGACGCACTCTACGTCACCGCCAACCAGCCGCATCAATTGTCGCTCATTCCAGATCCGGAAGTGGATTACGGTCCGCTGCTGCAGCAGAAGATCGACGCCGTTTACGTCACGCGGTTCCAAAAAGAACGCTGGTCTGACAAAGATCGTCCCTACCCGAAAATCGACGCAAAATTCCTTGGCGAAGACAAATTCTCCAACGCGAGCGTCATGCACCCACTGCCGCGCGTCAACGAACTCGATGCCTCATTCGACAGTGACCGGCGCGCGGTCTATTTCCAGCAAGCCGCTTACGGCGTGCCGATCCGCATGGCGCTGATCTCGCTCCTGCTGCATTTGCACAAGAGCAAGACGCTCCGCCAGTTCGACAGCGGTTTTGCCAAATCGAAACATCCAATTTACGTGCAGCCGATTGGCGTCGGCCTGCAATGCGACAATCCGAATTGCATCACGGGCGACCCGTCCGAACGGCAATATGCCACCAACAAATTCTTTGTCGTCGAGGAAGACACGCCGCAACATTGCAAGCTGCGCTGCGCCTATTGCGAAAAGGACGTTGATGAAGGTGACGCCGACGATTTCGTCGTTGGCGATATGACCAAGCACACTTACAGCGAAGGACTGGGCGCGCTCGTTCGCGGCTCTGGCGAAAGGCTTCGGCATCTGGTCATCCATCGCCGGGCCGAGGACGCGGCGAAGGCTGGATTTGCGCCCCGCTCGTCGGGAGCGCGAGCGCGCGCGATCTGATCCGCGTATAATCCTCCCATGCTGGTCCTGATTATCGCCTTCTCATTCGGTTATCTGTGCGGATCAATTCCGTTCGGCATCGTGCTGACCAGACTCGCCGGCACGCAGGACCTTCGCTCGATCGGCTCCGGCAATATCGGCGCCACCAACGTCTTGCGTACGGGGCGAAAAGGTCTCGCGGCAGCCACGCTGCTGGGCGACCTACTCAAGGGCACGGTCGCGGTATTCGCCGCGCATTTTTACGGGACGGACGCCTCGATCGCGGCAGCACTCGGCGCCTTTCTTGGCCATCTGTTTCCGGTCTGGCTTGGCTTCAAAGGCGGTAAAGGTGTTGCGACCTATATCGGGCTCCTGCTTGGCTTTCAGGCTTGGCTCCCGCTCGTCGCATTTTGCGTCATCTGGCTCGGTGTCGCCGCGATAACGCGCTATTCCTCGCTGGCAGCGCTCGTCGCGACGGCCGCAACGCCCGTGATTTTGTGGTGGCACGGAGATACTGCGCAAGCCGCGTTGTTCCTGCTGCTGACTGCGCTCGCGTGGATCATGCACCGCAACAACATTGCGCGCCTGCTCGACGGCAGCGAAGGCAAGATCGGCAAGAGCGCGGCGGCTTAAGCCACAGTTGCGGGCGCCCGCACAGGCGCACCATGGGTGTGCGGGATTTTATCGGCAAACACTTCGACGAAATGATCGGTCGCGCCGGTCACGGTATAAGGCCGCAACGCGTCGTCCAGATAATTCGCGGCGGCTGGGTCCGCAGTCACGCGCGCCATGATACGCCGGTAACGCCAAATCAGCCGCAGCCATTGCGAGTTGATTTTGAAGAAATCGGCGAGGCGCCACGCATAAAACGCCAAGGGATTAAGGATCGGCATGCCATAACGACGCTGCTTGCGAACCTTGCGGCGCAGGAATCCGAATTGCAGCGGGTGTACGCCCTCGATGCGCGCAGCGCCCGAAAAGATAGTCAGCGAATCCAGCAGCTTTGTCCGGTTGATACCTGACGCGATACAGCGGCGCATGATTGTCTCGACATGCGCATCCGAATAATAGCGCTTCCAGGCGTCGGCATAGACCTGCGTCCAGACGTCCTTCGACATCAGCGGATGGCCGGTACAGGCATGTTCGAGATCGTACTTGTTCATGTCGGGGTCCATCGGCACCCCGCCCGCCGCGAGTTTTTGGTGATCTTCCGACCCCGGCAGCGGCGTCAAATAAAAGAACTCCAGAATGTCGACCGGCAATTCTTTTTTGATGATCTCGATGTCGCGCGCGATCGATTCCGGCGTATCGGTCGGAAACCCGAGGATGTAACCGGCATACGTCATGACTTTCTGCGCGCGCCAGGCGAGCAGCATTTCGCGGTATTCCCAAATCTTGTTCTGGCGCTTCTTCGCGCCCATCAGGGATTCAGGATTGATGTTCTCCAGACCGAGGAAAATCGCCGTGCAACCTGCACGCGCCGCCTTCTCGATGAAATTCGGAATGCGGTGACAGAGCGTATCGACCTGGATCAGCAGGCGGATATTGAAGCCTTGCCGCTCACGCAAGTCGATCAGCCGGTCAAGGATCGGCTCCCAGTTGCGGTTGCGCGCAAAGTTATCGTCAGTGATGAAGAAGCGCGTAATTCCATGCGATGCGTTGGTCCGCACGATGGCTTCGACATCGTCAGGCGTGCGGTAACGAGATTTGCGGCCTTGGACGTTGATGATGGTGCAGAAACTGCACTGGAACGGACAGCCGCGGCCGGCATCGAAGCTCGAATAGTGCCCGGCAACACGAGTGACCACATCGCGCGGCAAGATCGGATAGACCGCCGCCGCCATTTCCGGAAGATCGCTAAGGTATTTGTAGATCGGCTTGGCGGTGCCGGCGGCCACGTCGCACAACACTTCGGCCATTCGCCCCTCGGCTTCACCGGCGAACAGATGAATGCCGAGATCGATCGCTTCCTGTATATATTCCGGGCGATCCGGCAGCATCGAAATGCAGCCGCTGACGTGAAACCCGCCCATAACCACCGGAAAACCCAAAGCGCGGAATTGCCGCCCGAGGTCGATTGCGCGGGGGTATTGGTTCGACTGCACGCCGATCAGCCCGACCATGCCGCCGCCGGCCGCGCCGATACGCTTGGCCACAGCTTTGACATCGACGATGGTATTGCACTCGTCGCAGGCTTCGATTTCGATGTCGACGTCGGGACCGAGCACGCGGTCGCGCGCGCATTCCTTCATCAGACCGTAAACGCTGGCGAGGCTATTGGACGGCAGCATCGAGCGCCGCCATTGGATCACGTATCCGTCGGGATCATAATGCGACGGCTTGATCAGAACGACTCTGAACGTGCGCTTGCCCAAGACTTCGCCAAACCCCCAACTTTACGCGATGGCTCTAGCCTGCTGGCACACCGTGCAGACTTAGCGGCAACTTTGCAACAAATACTTAAATGCTCGCCGCACGCTATCGACAGTTGTAAGCTACGAAAAGCCATTGGGCGGGATACGGCCGGGGGCGCGGTGGAAAATTCGGCAAATGGCGTTCGTCTGACTGACGAGCAGCGGATCGACTGGTTGCGCCTTATTCGCAGCCAGAATGTCGGCCCGCGCACGTTTCGCTCTCTCATCAACCACTTTGGCGGCGCACGCGGCGCGCTGGATGCACTTCCAGGATTGGCCCGGCGTGGTGGCAGCGGGTCGGCGCCGCGGATTTACTCACGCGAACAGGCAGAGCGGGAATTCGAAGCCGCCCGCAAACTCGAAGCCGCCTTCGTTGCGGTCGGTGAAAACGAATATCCACAACGGCTGCAAATGATCGATGATGCGCCGCCGCTCCTGGCCGTGCGCGGCCATCGTGCGGCGCTCGCGCTGCCCACTGTCGGCATCGTCGGTTCCCGCAATGCCTCCGCTGCCGGCCTGAAGATGACGCAACGCATCGCACATGGCTTGAGCGAAGCGGGATTTGCCACCGCGTCGGGGTTGGCGCGTGGCATTGATGCAGCCGCCCATCGCGCAAGCCTCGAAACCGGAACGATCGCCGTGCTCGCCGGCGGACACGATCACATTTATCCACCGGAGCATAAGGAATTGCTTGAAGCGATCCTGCCGACGGGCGCTGCGATCAGCGAGATGCCGTTCGGCTGGGAACCGCGGGCGCGCGATTTTCCGCGCCGCAATCGTCTGATTTCCGGACTATCCCTCGGCGTCGTCATCGTGGAGGCAGCGCAACGTTCGGGCTCGCTGATCACCGCACGCATGGCGCTTGAACAGGGCCGCGAGGTGTTTGCCGTTCCGGGCTCACCGCTTGATCCGCGCGCGGAAGGCACCAACGGCCTGCTCAAGCAGGGCGCGACACCCGTCACAGAAGCCGCGGACATCGTCTCAGTGCTGCAGCCAATTATGGGAGTCGATGTGCCCGCACGGGAGCCGGAGCCTGCGGAAGGGAATACCAGCGATTACCGTGAACCCGCAGCCGATGAACGGGCGCGAATTATCGGATTGCTAAGCCCGGCGCCGGTATCGATCGACGATCTTGTGCGGTTGTCCCAAACTTCGCCACGTGCCGTCCGTATGGTCTTGCTCGAGCTCGAAATCGCCGGGCGGCTGGAACGCCACGGCGCTGGAATGGTTTCGCTGATTTAGTTGCTGCACATGCCGGGATTTATCGAAACAGTTTTGCGAAAGACTTCGGTCGTTCTGGCATTCACGTTTGCCGGCACGCTTGCCAGCGGCGCACGAAGCGAAACCTTCGACGCTTTCACAGCTGCGTTATGGAAGGATGCCCAATCGCAGGGTATTACGCGCGCGACATTCGACGCGGCGTTGGCTGGCGTTACCCCTGACGAGCGCGTCATCGGCTCGATGCAACGACAACCGGAATACGGCAAGCCGTTCGGCGCTTATGTCGACTCGATGGTCTCGGCATCGCGCCTTGCCACCGCCACACGCAAGTCGTCGCAATGGTCAGGCACGTTGCGCGCAGTCGAAAATAAATTCGGCGTGCCGGCGCCGATCCTGGTGAGCATCTGGGGCATCGAGTCCTCGTTCGGCGAAGCGCAGGACCATTGGGACGTATTCCGCTCGATTGCGACGCTGGCGCAGGCGCACTTTCAGGAACCATACTTTCGCAATGAGCTGCTCAGCGCCTTCAGGATACTTCAGTCCGACAATATCCCGCGCCAGCAGTTCCTTGGTTCGTTTGCCGGTGCGATGGGCCAAGCGCAGTTCATGCCGTCAAGCTTTCTGAAATATGCCGTCGATTTCGACGGCGACGGCCGCGCCGACATATGGACCGACGTCCCCGACGTGCTGGCGTCGATTGCCAATTATTTACAGAAATCCGGCTGGCAACCTGGATTGCCGTGGGGCTTTGAAGTCACGGTGCCGCAAGGCTTCAACTATGAAATAAGCCGAGGCTCGTTTCGCGACTGGATGAAACGCGGCGTCAGGCGCGCCGACGGCAGCGAGATGCCGATTTCAGGAGACGCTATTCTGTTTTTTCCGAGCGGCGCCGGCGGCCCGGCCTTTCTGGTCACGCAGAATTTTGTCGTGCTCAAGACCTATAATAATTCAGACGCCTATGCGCTTGCGGTAGCCCATCTAGCGGATCGTTTGTACGGCCTTGGTCAGATTCGCGGCATTTGGCCGGCCAACGACTTCCAGCCGTCGCGCTCGCAGCGTATCGCATTGCAGCGAAAATTGGCGTCGCTCGGTTACAAGGTCTCTGAGTTCGACGGTCACTTCGATTTTGATCTTCGCGACAATATTCGCGCCATGCAGATCAAGTTAGGCCTGATCCCGGACGGCTATCCAAGCCGGGCGTTCATCGACCGCATCGGGCTGCAAACGCCCTAAGGGGACGGAGCGATCAGCACCCTTTGATCTAACGTTACGTTTCCTCGCCGACCTTGGAGATTTCGTCGGCTTCGAGCCGCGCCATGTCGAGGAGGTAGCCAAGGGCGTCCAAGCCGTTTGCCTTGGCGAGTTGTCCGAGCTCTTGCGTCATTGCCCCAATGTAAAAGGCCACGGACTCGGGCGAAGCCGACTGGATAGAACTGCCATTGTCATCTGTACCAACCACATCGCTCTAATATATCATTGCGCGATTAAATACAATTATACAACCATTAGACGTGTCAATTTGTCTGATATTTTTGCTTTCTAGAGACCTGTTTGCGCTTAATGGGTTTGGCACAGTTCCAGGCTAACGATTTGACAGGTGGGGTTGCATTACCCATGTTCGCGGCGGCTCGACCGCCCCCTATCAGGCGGTCTACTCCGTAAAAATGAGTTATATCAAAGGCTTCCATGCAGCTTGTCCTCGTAGAATCGCCCGCCAAGGCGAAAACTATCAACAAATATCTGGGCCGCGACTACGAGGTCATGGCCTCGTTCGGCCATGTGCGTGATCTGCCTCCGAAGTCCGGCTCGGTCGATCCTGACGCCAATTTTCGGATGTTGTGGGAAGTCGATCCCAAGGCCCAGAAGCGGCTCAACGACATCGCGCGTGCGGTGAAAGGCGCCGACAAGCTCATTTTGGCGACCGACCCTGATCGCGAGGGCGAGGCGATCTCCTGGCACATCCTCCAAGTGCTCAAAGAGAAGAAGGCGCTTACCAAGCAGACGATCGAGCGCGTCGTATTCAACGCCATCACCAAGCAGGCGGTGACGGAAGCGATGAAGCATCCGCGCGTCATCGATCAGGCGCTGGTGGATGCCTATCTGGCGCGTCGTGCGCTGGACTATCTTGTCGGCTTCACGTTATCGCCGGTGCTCTGGCGCAAGCTTCCGGGCGCGCGCTCGGCGGGCCGGGTGCAGTCGGTCGCGCTGCGGCTGGTCTGCGACCGCGAACTCGAAATCGAGAAATTCGTACGCCAGGAATATTGGTCGCTGGTGGCAACGCTGGCCACGCCGCGGCAGGAAACCTTCGAAGCGCGTCTCGTCGGCGCTGACGGCAAGAAGCTGCAGCGGCTCGACATCGGTTCGGGCGCGGAGGCCGAGGCGTTCAAGCAGGCACTTGAAACTGCGGCCTTTACCGTCGACTCCGTCGAAGCCAAGCCAGTTCGGCGTAACCCCTACCCGCCTTTCACAACCTCGACCCTGCAGCAGGAAGCCAGCCGCAAGCTCGGATTTGCACCGTCGCATACCATGCGCGTCGCGCAGCGGCTTTATGAAGGTGTCGATATCGGCGGCGAGACTGTCGGTCTCATCACCTATATGCGAACTGACGGCGTGCAGATCGCCGAGGAAGCGATCGGTGCGACCCGCGCTCTGATCGAAGCGGATTACGGCCGCAATTACCTTCCGGGTTCGCCGCGCCGTTACGAGACTAAGGCGAAAAACGCGCAGGAAGCGCACGAAGCGATCCGCCCCACCGAGTTGTCGCGTCGGCCGCCCGAGACCAAGGCCTATCTCGATGCCGACCAGGCCAAGCTTTATGAGCTGATTTGGCTGCGCACCGTCGCCAGCCAGATGGAGTCCGCCGAGCTCGAGCGCACGACGATTGACATCACCGCCAATGTCGCAAAGCGCATGCTCGAATTGCGTGCTACCGGCACCGTGGTGAAATTCGACGGCTTCCTTACGCTGTATCAGGAAAGCCACGACGACGATGCGAGCGATGAGGATTCGCACCGGCTGCCGGAAGTGAGCCAGGGGGAGAAACTCACGAAGCGCTCGATTGCGGCAGACCAGCATTTCACCGAACCGCCGCCGCGTTATTCGGAAGCGTCGCTGGTCAAGCGGATGGAAGAGCTCGGCATCGGCCGTCCTTCAACCTATGCGTCGATCCTGCAAGTTCTAAGGGACCGCAAATATGTGCGGCTCGACAAGCGGCGTTTGTATCCTGAAGACCGCGGGCGGGTTGTTGTCGCGTTCCTGGAGAGTTTCTTCGCCAAATACGTCGAATACGATTTCACTGCCGGGCTCGAGGAGCAGCTCGACCTCGTCTCCAACAGCGAGATGGCATGGCGTGACCTGCTCCGTGATTTCTGGAAGGATTTCATCAGCGCGATCGATGGAACCAAAGACCTGAAAATCTCCAACGTCATTGACGCGCTTAATGACCTGCTGGCGCCGCACCTGTTCCCGCCACGCGCCGACGGCAGCGACCCGCGGCTGTGCCCGACCTGCGGCGCCGGACAGTTGTCACTAAAGCTTTCCAAGTTCGGCGCCTTCATTGGCTGCTCGAACTATCCGGATTGCAAACACACCGCCTCCCTTAGCGGCGGTGCCGGCGAAGTTACCAACCGCAAGCTCGGCGAAGACCCGGCGACTGGACTGGATATTACCGTTCGTAGCGGTCGGTTCGGACCCTACTTGCAGCTCGGCGAAAGCAAAGATGGTGAAAAACCGAAGCGAGCCAGCTTGCCGAAAGGTGTTACGCCCGAGAACATGGATCTTGAACGTGCAATCGCACTGCTTTCGCTGCCGCGTGAAGTCGGCCTTCATCCGGAAGATGGCGAGCCGATTAAGGCCAGTATCGGCCGGTATGGGCCCTACGTTCAGCACGGCAAGACATACGCTAATCTCGAAGACGGCGATGACGTCTTCCATATCGGCCTCAACCGCGCAGTGACGCTGATTGCCGAAAAACGGGAGAAGCCTTCAAAGGGCCGCCGTTTCGGCGCCGATCCGGGCCGCGCACTGGGCGATCATCCGACTAGGAGCGGGCCGGTGGTGGCGAAGAAGGGCCGCTACGGTCCCTATGTCAGCCACAACGGCGTCAACGCGACGTTGCCGGCCGACAAGACGCCGGAGAACGTCACGCTTGAAGAAGCTGTGGCGCTGATCGACGCGCGGGCTGATCGCGGTGGGCCGACGTCGCGCGCAAGGCCGCGCAAGGCAAAACGCCCGTCGCCTGGAACCGCGCACCACGTCAAAGCGCGCCCCGCCAAACGGCCAGGCGGCGCGAAAGCGCCGCGCAAGAAGCCGCCAACTGAGGCTGCCGAATAGTTCCGCTGACAGAGGCCGCCGGCCAAGGACACGGCTCATGAGTGGCCAATGAAACCGCCCCGCATGCCCTCGAAAGAGGAGCTGATTGCGTTCATTCGGGACCGCAGCGGCAACGTGGGCGCCCGCGAAATCGCCCGCGCTTTCGGCGCCAAGAACGCGGACCGCGCCGCGATCAATCGCATGTTGCGTGAGCTTGCCGCTGACGGCTCGGTCGATCGGCAGCGCAAGCGTCTGCATCACGCCGGCACCTTGCCGCCCGTCGTAGTCGCCGACATTACCGGCCGCGACAGCGACGGCGATCTGCTGGCACGTCCAGCCGAATGGAACGAAGACGCGCACGGCGCTCCGCCCGTCATTCACGTCTCGACGCCGCGCCGCGCGCGTCCCGGCGAGGTCGCCGGCGTCGGCGATCGCGCGCTGCTTCGGGTCGAATATTCGAGCGACGCCGACACCACGGGACGCGTCATCAAGCTTCTCGACCGCGCCAAGCACCGTGTGCTCGGGATCTTTCGCGCGCTGCCCAACGGCAGCGGCCGGCTGGTGCCGGTAGACAAAAAGCAATTAGGCCGCGAACTGACAATTCCTGCGGAGAGCACCAAGGACGCCGCCGATGGCGATCTGGTTGCGGTCGAGGTATCTCGCAACGACCGACCCGGTCAGCCATTGGGCTCGGTCATTGAACGACTAGGGTCAATCAAAAGCGAGCGCGCGGTCAGTCTGATCGCGATCCATGCCCACGACATTCCGCACGTGTTTCCGCGCGCGGTGCTTGATGACGCAGAAACAGCTCAGCCGGCAACGCTCGCCGGACGCGAGGATTGGCGTGACGTTCCGTTCGTCACCATCGACCCGCCCGACGCCAAGGATCACGACGACGCCGTACATGCAGTGCCCGATTCCGACCCGCGCAATCACGGCGGCCACATCGTCAGCGTCGCGATCGCCGACGTAGCGCATTACGTGCTGCCGGAATCAGCTCTCGATCGCGAAGCGCTCCGCCGCGGCAACTCGGTTTACTTCCCCGACCGTGTCGTGCCGATGCTGCCGGAGCATATCTCCAACGACCTTTGCTCGCTTCGCCCGCACGAAGCCCGCCCTGCCCTCGCCGTGCGTATGGTGATCGGGGCCGACGGTCGCAAGCGCTCGCACACTTTCCATCGCGTGATGATCCGCTCCGCTGCGAAGCTCTCCTATGAACAGGCGCAACGCGCGGTTTCCGGCCAGACCGATGACACCACAGGACCTATCCGCGAAAGAACCCTCGATCCGCTCTACGCCGCCTACAAGACCGTCTGCCTCGCCCGCGACGAACGCTCGCCGCTCGATCTCGACATTCCCGAACGAAAGCTCGTTCTGAAGCCCGACGGCACCGTCGATCGCGTGATCGTGCCGCAGCGGCTGGAGTCGCATCGGCTGATCGAAGAGTTCATGATCCTGGCCAACGTCGCCGCCGCCGAAACCTGCGAGCGGGCGCACACTCCGTTGATCTATCGCGTGCACGACGAGCCCTCGCAGGAGAAGCTCAACGCACTGCGTGAATTCCTCAAAACTCTCGATATCTCCTTGCCCAAGGGCGGCACGCTTCGTCCGGAAGGATTCAACAACATCCTGGCTCGGGTGAAAGGCCGTGATGCGGAGCGGCTGGTCAACGAAGTGGTGCTGCGCAGCCAGGCGCAAGCTGAGTATTCGCCGGAAAATTTCGGCCATTTCGGCCTTAACCTCCGCCGCTACGCCCATTTCACTTCGCCGATCCGCCGCTACGCCGACCTCATCGTCCATCGTTCGCTGATCCGCGCACTCAAACTGGGCTCGGATGGATTGCCGGAATCGACCGATCAGTTCGTGCGCTCGCCGAAGTGGCCGCGACCATTTCGGCAACCGAGCGGCGCGCCATGAAAGCCGAACGCGAGACCTCGGACCGGCTGATCGCACACTTTTTGGCCGATCGCATCGGGGCAACCTTTAGCGGGCATATTTCCGGTGTGACGCGCGCCGGACTGTTCGTCGAGCTCGACGAGACCGGCGCCGACGGCTTTATCCCGGCCCGCTTTATCGGCGAGGAGTATTTCCGCTTCGACGAGGCTGGCCGAGCTTTTATCGGCAACTCCGAAACCCATCGGCTTGGCGATCCGGTCACCGTCGAGCTGGTCGAGGCAGCGCCTGTCGCCGGCGCCTTGCGTTTCAAGCTTGTGCGCCATGCGGGCGAAAAGCGCCAAAAGACTGGACACACCCCGCAGCGGCCGGCCGAAATTTCAACGCGACCGAAAACACCGGCGCCGGAACTAGGACATAGGTGTGATGAGTAACGAACGAAGCGGAGATCCGGCGGTCGAGGGCGGCACCGCCGGCAACAGAACCGACCGGCTGACCAAAACCATCCGCGATCAGTCGTTTCCGAACGTGAAGCCGCGCGACTCTGCGACCCTGATCCTGATCGATCGCGCCGAGAGCACGCCCAAAGTCCTGCTCGGCCGCCGCCACGAAAGTCATCGTTTCATGCCGGGCAAATTCGTTTTCCCGGGCGGCCGCATCGAGCCAACCGATCGCCAGATGGTCAGCTTCGCCGGCCTGCACGACCGGCACATCGCCCGCCTGATGACCAAGGTCAAACGGCCGAGCGCCGCAAAGGCCGCAAGCTTTGCGCTTGCCGCGATCCGGGAGACCTACGAGGAAACCGGGCTGATGCTTGGCACGCCAACCAAGGAACCGATTGTGACGCCGCCGGGCGCTTGGGAAGCATTTGCCCAAGCGGGCATCATTCCCGATCTCAGCAAAATTCACTTCATCGCGCGCGCGATTACCCCGCCAAACCGCAATCGGCGGTTCGACAGCCGGTTTTTCGCTGCCGAGGTCTCGGCTATCGCGCATCGTGCCGACGGCTTCGTCGGTCCCGACAAGGAACTCGTGGAGCTGGTCTGGCTACCGATCACCGAGGCGCGCCGGCTCGATATGCCGGGAATCACCGCCATCGCGCTGGAAGAGCTGCAGGACCGGATGGCCGCCGACATGAGTTACGACCACCCGGCACCGCTCTACCGCATGCTGCACAAGAAATTCGTCCGCCAAGTGCTTTAACCGGCAAGACTTTTAGGCCGAAGAGGATTTCTTGACTTTGGCGGCTCACTGACTAGGTTGTCGGCCAACAATCAGCCGCTTTCCGAGGTTCGACAATGGCCAAGAGCACAACGATCAAGGTCAAGCTGGTTTCCAGCGCTGACACCGGCTTCTATTACGTGACGCGCAAGAATTCGCGCACCATGACCGACAAGCTGAAGAAGAAGAAATACGATCCGGTGGCGAAGAAGCACGTCGAATTCACCGAATACAAAATCAAGTAATTCAGGTTCCGATCGCGGCTTCGTTAACCGCAGGCGGCCGGCCATCTGGCCCGGCGAGGCCGATGCGTGTCCTGATGTGCTCGGTCAGATGTTCGGCGTCGCGGGCCACGCCAGAAAATCGCCCTGAACCCCACGTATAAAGCCACGGCAGTCCGATAAAATAGGCGCCGCGCACCGGCGTCACACCGCGAACATGGCTCGGTAGGCCCCGACCGTTGAAAACCGGCAGATCGACCCAGCTATAATCGGTCCGGAAGCCAATACACCAGACGATCGACGTGATGCCTGCCGCGCGATAATCAAGCTCGGGCCGCTCCTGCGGCGGCGACCAGACCGGGCGATACCGCGCCTCATCCGGCGCATCGATTGCTTTCTTGGCTATGAAGGCATCGATGCTGTTCTTGATGCTTTCCGAGACTTGATCGGCCTGATCGAGACAGAACGCCACGTCATCATCGACCACCAGCGCGTCGCCCTTCACATCCAGCAGGCGCCCGTAGAGCTCCATGCCTTCAAGAGCGCGTTGCCGCAAATCAATATCGCGGCCGCCGTCCCGGCCGGTGACGTAGTGATTGGTTTTGTCGCGCACGCCTTCGCGCAGCGGATGCTCGTGCACCGGCAGATCGTAGTAGCCCATCAGATGCAGCCACTCGACGACGTCCTTGCCGCGATAGCGCCGCGACACTCGCGGTGCATCGGCGATGCAGAGATAGACCTTGCGGCCGGCGATATGCAGGTCCTCGGCGATCTGACAGCCGGATTGACCGCTGCCGACAACGAGCACCGCGCCCTCGGGCAGTTGCGCCGGATTGTGGTACAGCGATGAATGAATTTGCACGATGTCGGCCGGCAGCCGCTCGGCGCAACGCGGGATAATCGGGATCTGATAACCGCCGGTGGCGATCACAACCTGGTCAGCGAAGTGAAGGCCGTCGGTCGCATCAAGCATAAAGCCGTGCTGCGCGTCGCCACGCAGTTGTCGTACCGTCACGCCTTCGAGCAGCGGCGGATTGAAGGAGGCAACGAAGCTGTCCATGTAGGAGACAATTTCATTGCGTACCATGAAGCCGTAGGGGTCAGGCCCCTGATAGGGAAAGCCGGGCAACTGGCACTGCCAGTTTGGGGTGACGAGACAAAATGTGTCCCATCGTTCAGCGCGCCAGGCGTAACCGGCGCGCTCCTTTTCGAACACTACATGTTCGATGCCGGATTGCGCGAGGTGCCAGCTCACCGAAAGACCGGCCTGTCCGCCGCCGATGACGGCAACCGCGTGGTGAGCCACGGGACTGGCTTGGTTCATGAGCTTGTCCTCCTCATTCCTCGAACGCTTCGACAATCACACGTGCATTCGCGGCGTCCGCAAACGACGCAGCGACTTTCTCGATCCGCGCGAGCGTCGCCGCAGCACGCGAGCAACGGTAGCCATATTTCGCTTCGACGCGATTGCTCGCGATATCGAGCGCGGTGCGGCTGCGGCCAACGAAATCATCAAGGGAGTAGCTTTGCCCCGATGACAGGAAGTCCTTGATCACCAGCGACGGCGAATAACAGTTTTCTGCTGTTCCATCGGGCCAGCGAATGAGAAACCGCATCTCAGGCATCGACTGGCTCCCGCAGCGCCTCATAGACCGCCGGTGGGCGCGGGCTGTGCTGTCCCAACTATGCCGCGTCGCCACCAATCGGCCGTGGGCGATCAGCCGTTCGCGACGCGGGCTATCGAGCGAGCGCATCATGGCGTTCATGATCGAAGCCACGTCGAATGGATCGCACCATTCGACGTCATCGTCGCCGAGGTACTCGGTGAACGGAGCAATCCGGGATGTAACGACGGGCACGCCGCTCGCCATCGCCTCGAGCACAACAAGACCGAACCCTTCGCGCGTTGAAGGAAAGACCAGGGTACTTGCCGCACGATAAAGCGCCGGCATCAATTCCTGCGGCAACGGCCCGGTGATGATCACGGCATCCGCCTGCAGCGCCGCTTTGTGCCATCACTTCGGCAAAACGCGCCTGATAAGCGTCATGATCGAGCAGCGACGCACCGCCCGCGATCACGAGCCGGCATGTCGGATGCTGTGGCAACAGCGTGAGAAATGCCTGAAGCAAGCGGATTGTGTTCTTGCGCTCCTCAACCCCGCCGACGGCCAGAAATATCGGCGCGGCATTGCCGGCAGGCCCAATCGGGCGCGCAATGCTTCGTCGGTCGCGTCCGGCATCTGGCGAGAACCGCTTGCGTGTCGACGCCGTTGCCGACCAGAGCCGCATCCAGTGCGAGTTCGCGGGCCAGAAAATCCCGCCACAAGCCGGCTGACCACGAACCGGCGGTCGGCTGTCCGGATTGCACGCAGTTGCAAGGCGCAAAGCTTCTTCGTCGTCAAAACTGTCGACGTGATGCACGGTGCGCGCAAAAGCCGGTATTTGGCCCCGCTCCTTCAGCGTCGCGAGCACATTTCCTGAAATGCCGTCTTGCGCGTGCCAGACGTCGAAGCGCCGGTTATCGGATTGGGAAAAATAGCGGAGATAATCGGCAACGCGGATTTCGACCATCTCGCGCACGTTCTTGCCGGCCGGGCTTGCCGGCACGCACACGGTTCTGCAAACCGTGTCGCGGAAAAATCCTTTTCCCGCCGGGTCCGGAGCAAAAACCGTGACCTCGTGGCCGAGGCGCGTCAGTGCATCCCCGAGCTCGAGCGAATGAACCACCCCGCCCCGCGGATTGGTCGAATGCGCCAGGATCGCGATGCGCGGTTTCGATCTCATGCAAACGTCTCGGCTTCTGACGCCCGCGCACCCGATCAGGGGCTCCTGTGCGAAATCCCAGATCGTCTCGGCATGGTGGCCGTCGCCAAGCGAAACCCGATGATTTGCGGTGAACGCGCCGATCTCCGCCGCCGCGATGCCGCGCGCTTCAAATCGCGCCAGCACTGCTGAAACATTCGCTGGCCTTGACGGCAAGCAGATAGCCGTAGCTTGGGAAGGTCGTGAGCCAGCGATCAAGCGGTACGCCATCCGGCTTTGGCACTCGCGTCACGTCGATCGTGGCGCCGACGCGGGAGCATTCGGCGAGCATCATCGCGGTGCCGACCAGGCCACCTTGGGAAATGTCCTTGGCCGCGATCGCGAGACCGTCCTCCGCGATCGACGGCAGGATCTCGAGATCGGCGATAAGCCGCCGTGGCGGCGCGTCAGTCGCCGCTTCCCAATTCGAGAACGGCTCGCGGTAACGGCCGCGCAGATCGATGGCAGCGATCAGGCGATCATCGGGACGGGCATCGAACGATGTCAGTAGCCGCTTGGCGCGGCCGAGGATCGCAACCGCCAACTGACCGCGATCGGTACGCGTATTGCTGTGACCGCCGACAATCGGCACGCCGTAGGTCGCCGAGGCTGCCCGCATCCCATCGAGTACGGGCACCGCCTGCCGCTTCGCCTGCGGCCCATACCGCATCGACGATCGCGATCGGCCGTCCGCCCATGGCGGCAACGTCGGAGATGTTCACCATCACGCCGCACCATCCGGCGAACCACGGATCGTCGGCGACGAACTCGTTCATGAACCCTTCGATGGCGAAGAGAAGAAATCCATCGCCGTCAGGAATGGCGGCGCAATCGTCGCCGACAGGGACGACGGACTCAGCCGATAACGAAAGGCGCTTGGCGACGGCAGCAATGTCGCGCTTGGCTGCAAGCCCGCGATTGGCGCGCAATCGCGCCGCCAGTTGACCGAGGGCTGCACCGCCGAGCATCAAGCAGCTTTCTTTGGTAACGCCATAAACCCGCTTTCGGCGTCGGCGATCGGCGGATAGGCGCGCAGATCGGCCTGCATGTAATGATGCGGCCGGCCGTGCACCGCGATTTCCTCGATCGTGTGCCAGTTCAACCGATGAAACAGCGGCGCGTTTTGCGACTGGACGTGCGCATAGAAGCGCCGGCAGCCGCGGGCATGGGCCGATGAAACCGCAAGCCGGATCAGTGAAGTGCCGAGCGCGCTGATGCGGCGATAGTCGGACGCAACGGCGAGCCGCGAGCCCCACCAAATCCCCGGCTCGGTTTCATGGATGCGGACAGTGCCGACGACTTCCTGCGTAACGACGGCGAATGAAGAAATCGCGACAACCGGGATGGCGATGTCGTCGATGGCGTCGCGATCATCGCCAGCAGAAGATTCCCTGTTCATCGCAAAATACCTGCCGCCGCAGCGCCGCCGCATCCCGGAATTCCCACCGATCGGTGGCGAACTTGACGCGATACTCCGACGGCAAAAATTGCGGGAATGGCTCAAAAATCATCAATGCGCCTCCTGCCGCTCATAGGTCGCAAGTGCCGAGCACGCGCCGCAGCGGCCGCAGCCCGCCTTGATCGCGCTCGCCGCCAAGCCGCCGTCGCGCAGCATTTGCGCCAGGGGTTGGAGAATGCCGTGCATGAAAGTCGGCGACGGCGGCGCGTGACTTTCAAGCGGTGTGCCCGAGATCGGCACGAACGGCACCACGAAGGGATAAACGCCGAATCCAACCAGCCGTTGGCATGTCGAGAGGATCGCTTCCCCCGGATCGCCAAGCCCAGCAAGGATGTAGGTCGATACTTGACCGCGCCCGAACACTGGAACCGCGGCGGCAAAGGCGTCGAAGTAGCGTTCCAGGGAGATTTGCGCTTTCCCCGGCATGATCTTCGTCCGTACTTCCGTCGTGACGGCCTCGAGATGCATCCCGAGGGAATCGATGCCGGCATCACGCATCCGCGTGAACCAAGCGTCGCTATCGGGCGGCTCGCATTGTCCCTGCACCGGCAGATCAACCGCGGCTTTCACCGCGCTTGCGCTTTCGGAAAGGATCGCCGCGCCCCGGTCGCGGCCGGGCGGCGTGCCGGTGGTCATAACCATGTGCTTGACGCCGTCGAGCTCGACAGCGGCCCTGGCCACTTCCGCCAGTTGCGCCGGGGTCTTGCGCTCGATCGTCCGGCCAGCGGCGAGCGACTGTCCGATGGCGCAGAATTGGCAGGTCTTGGTCCGGCTCTGATAGCGGATGCAGCTCTGCAACACGGTGGTCGCGAGTACATCGCGGCCGTGCAGCACCGCGATCTTCGAATACGGAATTCCGTCCGCCGTGCTGAGATCATAAAAGCGAGGCCGGAGCGGAAAGCTGACGTTCGCAAGCGTCAGACCGCCGCTGCTAATCGCACTGCGACCGGACGCGTCCGGCTGTTCGACGATGTAGGGACTCGCAAAGGCTGGCGCCGTGTGCACCGGCACCATCACGGTCATGCCGTCGATGGTGATTGCCTTGTGGTCCGAGGGACCCGCGCCACCGCGGCGGCTCTCGTGGCCGGCGGTCGGATCAACGAGCCGAACCCCGCAGGATTGCAATTCGCTGATCAGTTGCGCCGTCGGCATAGCCTTGGGCGTCGTCGGCTTCATCGGAAGCACTCTCCTTCGGTTTTTCGTGGGTCGGCCCCGGCCTGGCCAACCCGTCGAGTTGCATGGGCCGCGCTGCACGGCTGTCGAGAACAAGGTGAAGCAGTTCAGGACGTGCATAATGGCCGACGGAATCCATCATCCGCTTGCGCTTGACGATCAGGCCCATATCCAGATCGGCCACGAGTATTCCCTCGCCTTGAGTTAACGGCGGCACCACGTGCGAACCTTCGGGCGACACGATGGCTGTCATGCAGCCACCGCGCAGCGCTTTTCGAAGTTTCTCGTCGGGCGAAATTTTTGCGATCTGCTCTTCGGAGAGCCAGCCGGTCGCATTCACCACGAAGCAGCCGCTTTCCAGCGCGTGGTGGCGGATCGTGACTTCTATCTGATCGGCGAAGATCGGCCCGACCATGGAGCCTGGAAACTGCGCAACGTGAATTTCCTCGTGCTGCGCCATCAACGCATAGCGAGCGAGCGGATTGTAATGTTCCCAGCAAGCCAGCGCGCCAAGACGCCCGACGGCGGTATCGACCACCGTAAGTCCCGAGCCGTCACCCTGCCCCCAGATCATCCGTTCGTGAAATGTCGGGGTGATCTTGCGGCGCTTGAGGACAAGACTGCCATCGGCATCGAACACAAGCTGTGCGTTGTAGAGCGAGCCGTGATCTCGCTCGTTAACACCGAGCACGACCACAATGCTGTGCCGTTTTGCCATCGCTGCGACCGCTTCGGTCACCGGGCCAGGCACGACCACCGCGTTATCGTAAAGCCGGACGTGCTCGGCGCCGGTGGTGACGGGGGGATGCACAAATGAAAAGTACGGGTACCACGGCACGAAAGTTTCGGGAAAAACCACGAGTTTCGCGCCCTTCCCGGCAGCCTCCGTGATCGCGGACAGCACTTTGGCGACGGTGCCGCCCGCAGCGTCGAGGTCCGGCGCGATTTGTACCGCGGCCACACGCGTGAGCAGCTTTTCCGCCATCGCGCCGGTCTCCGCTTTCCGAACTACGACTTCACAGCGTCCAGGTGTTCAGGATGAACGCGCCGTCACGCCGATGCAGGAGAATGAGGTCGAGCACGTCGAGCGGGCTGACCGGACGGATGCCCGGCAACAGCGCGCCTTCGCCATGGCCGTAGAGCATCTGCAATGCGAACCGGCAACAATAAATCTCGCCGCCTTCGCTCATGAATTTGGTGAGCTGATTGCCGAAGTTCTGCGCGCCCGGAAACGGCTCGTCGCCTAATTTCGGAAAGCCGCGCTGTACGCCAAGCGTAACGCCTGGTCCGTACAACAACACCGTAGTTTTAAAACCCTTGCGCTGCAGACGTAGCGCCTGGAGAATGTTGACGAGACCAATGGAGCCTTCAAAGGCTACGGTGTGAAATGTGATGAGCGCTTTTTCTCCGGGTTTTGCTTTGACGTCCTCAAAGACCTTTTCTTCGTAATCGACCAGATAGTCACCCTTCTTGTGCGGAGCTGCGGTGACAGCGGGCATGGAATACTCCTTGCTGGCGTTGTTTGGCTCCCGGCGCGTGAGCTACGCACAACAATTAGCAAGGCCCGTGCCATTTGTTCGGATGCACATCCATTCATCAAATCCAGTCATTTCTGTTGTATTCTGCAATCAATTCCTGCCTTCAAATTCAGCGAATATCTTTTTAAAAATTGCGAGCGTCCATAAATGAGCACCGATCTGCCGAAATGAAATGCAGGTCCCCGCGCACTGAACGGCGCGATTCACACAAATTGTTTATTGATACGCTGAGCAGGTTTGAATTTTATTGGCGTGAGCGTTTGCAACAATATACAGTCAATTTTAGATCGTGCCGGTCGATCTAAACATTGCGACTACGGAGTAAGAAATGGTCGACTGGGCGCCGCATCTTTCGCGGTTAGGTAAGCCGCGTTATATCGCCATCGCCGATGCAATCGCCGAAGATATTCGTAACGGCATACTTGCGCCCGCCGATCGGCTGCCTCCGCAACGCAAACTCGCACACCGTCTCAATGTGGATTTCACCACAGTTGCGCGTGGTTACGTCGAAGCGCAACGCCGCGGTCTGATCGAGTCCCGCGTTGGCCAAGGCACCTTTGTCCGTGCCGCCGCCAAACGCCGCCATGAGCCGATGGCGCGGCATCCCGAAATCGTCGACCTGTCGATGAACCTGCCGCCGGAGCCGGACGATCCTGAGCTGCTCGACCGGATGCAAGACGGGCTTGAAGCCCTCGGCCGCGATCTTGTCTATCTGATGCGCTACCAAGGCTTTGGTGGTGTTTCAGCCGACAAGGACGCCGCCATGATGTGGCTAAAACACCGAGCGCTGATGCCGCCGCCGGATCGCCTGTTCATCTCTCCCGGCGCACATCCAGCATTGCTCGGCATCCTCGGCGTGCTGACCAAGCCCGGCGATATCGTGCTTTCGGAAGCCCTAACCTATCCCGGCACCCGCTCGATCGCGGCCCAATTGGGCCTTCGCCATATTGGCCTCCCAATGGACAACGAAGGCGTCGACGCCGATGCGTTTGCCGACGTCTGCAAACGCCTGAGGCCGCGCCTGCTCTATCTCAATCCTACGCTTCTAAATCCCACAACGCACACGATCTCCGAGGCGCGGCGCGTCGAAATCATCGCGATCGCGCGCCAATACGGCGTTTCCATTGTCGAGGACGATCCGTATGGCTTTCTTCCAGTCAAGGGACCGCCGGCGTTTGCTGCACTCGCACCTGAAATAACCTGGCACATCGCTGGCCTCGCAAAATGCCTCGGCGCCGGTTTACGCATCGCCTACGTGGTAGCACCCGACGTGCGCTCGGGGTGGCTGTTCGCTTCATCGGTGCGCACCGCGACCGTGATGGCGTCTCCGGTCACTATTGCGCTGGCGACACGGTGGATCACCGATGGCACGGCAAACGCGTTGCTTGCAGCAGTGCGGCAGGAGTTGATCGAGCGGCAGCGACTGGTTACCGCAATCATGCCGCGGGAGAGGTACCGCGCCGATCCGGTCGGATTTCATCTCTGGCTGCCATTGCCGAAGCCGTGGACTCGTTCGGCCTTCGTTGGGCATACGCGATCGACCGGTGTCGGCATTGTTGCGAGCGACGCATTCGCGACTGACGGAACGCCCCCGGAGGCGGTTCGTGTCTGCCTTGGCGGCCCCGCCGACCGAACCGCGGTACGCAAAGCGCTCGAATTCATCGCCCATGCGCTGGCGGAGTCGCCGACGCTTGCATCGACTTTCCTGTGAGCTTTGGAAGGAAGGTGGCCGGCGGGAAACGGTGTCATGAGGAGGCCACTCGTCGCACCGCCCCCGCGCCGGCCAAACCCCACGGACCCAGGAGATGCGGCGGACCTGAGCACTCCGCAGGGTATTAATAGCTTGCACGATGTCCCGGCCGCCGCGGTGGCGCGCTGGACGTCGCTTCAGATTTCAGTTTTGCCTCGCGGAAAACGCTATCGGAACCCGGTCCGAAATCAACAAACAAAGCTTCGCTGAGCGAGACGATCTCGCGTCAACCAAAACAATTCAGATTACCGGGCGATCTTCGATTAAGAGGAACGGTAAACGGCGCGCCTAGACCCGATCTGAATGAGATCGAGGTCAAGCTTTCTAGTTGGAGCATGATCTTTTCGGAAAACCGGAAGTCACCCTCGGATCAAGTCCGAGGGCAAGCTTTTTCCGGATCATGCTCAAGCGGCGTCGGGTACGACGCGATTTCGGCCGTCGCGTTTGGCCCGATAAAGCGCCTGATCGGCGCGCTTGAGCAGGCCAGCCGCGGTATCTTCCTTACCGCGTAGCGCAGCAATACCGATCGAAATCGTGACCGGAATTGTTTTCGTGCCCTGCTGGATCGAAAAAGGCTCGCCGGCAATGCGCCGCCGCAGCCGCTCCGCAACCATTGCGGCAACCGCCATATCCGTTTCCGGCATGACGAGCACAAATTCTTCGCCGCCGTAGCGGCACGCGAGATCGATGCCACGGATTGAACGTTTGATCCGCAACGCGAAGTCGCGCAGCACATCGTCGCCGGCGTCGTGGCCATGGGTGTCGTTGATCGCTTTGAAATAGTCGATGTCGATGATCAGCGTCGCCAGTGGTTTACCGCGCGAAGCCGCCTGTTCGATCAGCGTCCCGAGATGACTTTCCATGTAACGGCGATTGAACAAGCCGGTCAGCGCGTCGGTGATCGCCATCTCGATCGACATCTGCACGTTATCGCGCAACCGTTCCGTATAACGCCGTTTCCGAACCTGGCTGCGCACCCTTGCCAGCAACTCATTGCGGTCGATCGGCCGGGCCAGGAAGTCGTTCACGCCGATTTCGAGACCACGCACCATGCGCGCGTTATTGTCGGGTTCGGCTAAAGCAAGGATGGGTACGTTGCGCGTCCGTTCGAGCGAGCGGATCTGACTACAGAGCCGCAGCCCGTCGAAGTTTTCGAGGCCGAGCGACACGATCACCAGGTCATAGTTGCCATCGGCAGCATGGAACAAAGCGTGGTTCGGATCGGAGTCGATCTCGACCGTCTGTTCTTTCGACAACATATCGGCGATACGTTCATAGGAAGCCGGCCGGTCATCGACGATGAGGACGCGGCCATTACGCCCGGTGTCGGCAAGTGCTTCACGCTCGGGTGACTCGATGCCAATATCTCGCGATGTCATCGCGCGCATGCGCAATTCGTC
The DNA here is from genome assembly GCA_963742215.1 of uncultured Alphaproteobacteria bacterium. Taxonomy (GTDB): domain Bacteria; phylum Pseudomonadota; class Alphaproteobacteria; order Rhizobiales; family Xanthobacteraceae; genus BOG-931. The sequence continues at coordinate 14,357 of CAVULJ010000025.1, read as the reverse complement.
GGTGACCATTTTCAGTCGTGCCAATGAACGCACGCGCGCCAGCAGCGCCAGTTCGGCAATCGGCTTGGTCAGAAAATCGTCGGCGCCGGCTTCGAGCCCGCGCACTTTATCGGAAGGCTGATCCAGCGCCGTCACCATGACGACTGGAATGTGATGGGTGGCCGAACTGGTCTTGAGCCGCCGGCAGACCTCGAACCCGTCCAGGTCGGGCATCATCACATCGAGCAGCACCAGATCGCACTCGGCCCGTTCGCAGATCGCAAGCGCTTCGGCACCGCTCATCGCGGTGACGACATCGAAATATTCCGCCGACAGCCGGGCTTCCAGGAGCTTGACGTTAGCCGGCACGTCGTCAACGACAAGAACGCGGGCGGTCATTGCGGACTTCCCAGAAAGTGGCGGATCGTCTCGATGAATTTGCCGACCGAAATCGGCTTCGACAGGTAGGCTTCGCAGCCGCCCTCGCGGATGCGCTCTTCGTCACCTTTCATGGCAAAGGCCGTAACCGCGACGACAGGGATTCGGCGAAGCTCCTGATCGTCTTTCAGCCACTTGGTGACTTCCAGCCCGGACACTTCAGGAAGCTGGATGTCCATCAGGATCAAATCGGGGCGGTGTTTGCGAGCCAAGTCGAGGGCTTCGATGCCGTTACGGGTTCCGACCGTGGCGTAGCCGTGGGCTTCCAACAGATCGTGGAAGAGCTTCATATTGAGCTCGTTGTCCTCGACAATCAGGACAGTTTTGGCCATCCCCGTTCCTTCGGCTGCCCCAAGCCCAATATCCGACGGCGGTGCACGCAAATATGGACTAACCACCGCGCGACCGCCGTTAAGTTCAAGCTAGTCCCGATTCATTACGGAAAGGCAAATAATAGCCCATGAAAAGGCCTGACTCGCGGTCAAAAGAAGCGGCAGAAACGCTGGCAATTCAGGCTCTTGCCTTCATTGCTGAGGAGCCGGACCGGCTTGCGACCTTCCTCGGCGCGACCGGGTTATCGCCGGATAGCATCCGCAAGTCGGCCAATCAGCCACACTTTCTCCTCGGGGTGCTGGAGCATATGCTTTCTAACGAGTCTCTCCTGGTCGCCTTTGCCGACAGCGCCGGTATCAATCCGGCCGACATCGCACGGGCGCGCAGCGCCATGGGGAGTCACTGGGAACGGGATTTGCCGTAGAGCATGGTGTTCCGTGAGCGCAAGTTTTTGCCGCGACTGCCTTGCCGATGCCGCACCAGAGGCCAGACGATGTGCGGCCTGCGGCTCGCCGCGACTGGTTCGACACAGCGAGCTTGAAGCGCTGTCCATTGCGCATGTCGATTGCGATGCGTTCTACGCAACGATCGAGAAGCGTGACGATCCGTCCCTCGCTGCCGAACCGGTAATCGTCGGCGGCGGCAAGCGTGGCGTCGTCGCCACCGCATGCTACATCGCGCGTACTTTCGGCGTTCGATCGGCAATGCCTATGTTCGAGGCTTTGCGGCTTTGCCCACAAGCTAAAGTGGTCCGGCCGAACATGGAGAAATACGCCAAAGCCGGCCGTGAGGTGCGCCAGATGATGTTCGCGCTCACGCCGCTGGTCGAACCGCTGTCGATCGATGAAGCGTTCCTCGACCTCAGCGGCACCGAGCGTCTGCACGGCATGTCGCCTGCCAAGGCGCTCGTTCGCTTTGCGACCGACGTTGAGAACAAGCTCCGCATTACCGTGTCGATTGGGCTCTCCTGCAATAAATTCCTCGCCAAGGTCGCTTCCGACCTCGATAAGCCGCGCGGTTTCGCCGTGCTGAGCGGCAGCGAAGCACCCGATTTTCTCGCTCCGAAACCGGTGAGTTTCATCTATGGCGTGGGCAAAGCCAGTGCGGCGCGCTTTGCCCGCGACGGCTTTCATCGCATCGCCGACTTGCAACGGGCGAGCGAGACCGACTTGATGCGAAACTACGGCGACGAAGGCCGGCGGTTGTGGCGCCTCGCACGCGGGCTTGATGCGCGCACCGTCAGCGCCGATCGGGAAACCAAGAGCGTTTCATCCGAAACAACTTTCGAGAAAGACGTGTCTAGCTTCCGTTCGTTGGAACGGATCTTGTGGACTCTGACCGAAGAGGTTTCGTCGCGCCTTAAGACCAAGGAGCTTGCCGGATCGACGGTAACTGTGAAGCTGAAAACCGCCGACTTCAAAATCCGGACCCGCGCCCGGTCATTGGAATCGCCGACCCAGCTCGCGCAACGCATTTTCGCCGCCGCCCGCAGTCTGCTGGAGCGGGAAACCGACGGCACACGCTACCGCCTTCTTGGCGTCGGCGTGAGCTCAATTGTCAATGCCGCCGAAGCAGACCCCGCAGACCTGGTCGATGGCCGCGCCGCGCAAGCCGAACACGCGGTCGATAAAGTGCGCGCCCGTTTCGGCGATGAGGCCGTCGTGCGGGGGCTGGCGTTCAAGGGGCGCGACCAATCTTAAAACTGTTATGGGCAGGGCTTGGTATCTTTGAATTCGAGCGAGGTCAGTTTGCCGGTTACGACGAAGTCGTTGTAGTCGAGCGACAGCGCACGCGAAATTCCGTTCTCGTAAAGCTCAAAACTGATCGCATACGCCGGCGTCTGCTCGGAAGTTTCCTTGTTCTTGGCGTTGTCGAAATAGCTGATCGTGACCGGCCAGCGCGGCACATTTGCGAGCTTTGGCTCGTTTGCTGCCGCGTCATCGTGATTGCGCTCGCCGGGTGCGATCTTGTGGCCAATCACAGTCAGTGTGTCGAATACTTTTTCACCGCTTTCCGACCCGTCATAGACCGGGAAATCAAGAACGGATTTGCCCGCTCGCCCTCCGGCAATTGCCCGCACCATGTGCTCGGTCGGAAAGACAACTGCGGGGTCGAAATCTAGGTTCTTCTCGGCAGGCTTGCTGAGGCTTACTGTCGTCGTGGTCGCGCCGTGCTCAGCATGGCCGTCAACCGTCTCGGTCAGGTTCTCGTCGACGTAGTTCTGCGAGTTGAATTTGAAGCTTTTAGAGGCCGCATCTTCCCACGTCGTTGAGCGAAGGTCGCTGGTCGAGACCTTGCCTTCGCCGGAATCCAGTTCCGAGACCTGGCGGAATTCGAGCGAATAGCCCTCACAGGCGTTACCGCCGAAATCGTAGAGAATGCGGCCACGCACGCTGGCGACCTGGGAATTGCCGCGGGTCTCGCTTAACGACAGGTCATAGATCGCCCGATGCGGCACCAGAATGATGGGCCTGCCTTTGGGAATATCTTTGGGCACGTCCTGGGCAATCGCACCAAAGGCCGGGGCGAAGATCGAAAGCGCTAAAGCAAATAAGCAGCGTTGCGACGCAAAAACGTACTGCACAGGTATGAATCCTCTTGCTCTGTGCATTGCCGGAATATCCCCACTCCGCCGTGGTTTTCCTTGCACCGAGCTACTGCTTTAGTCGTTCCAATTACGGCGAAGATAGGGATATGGCCCCGGACCGACAATGCGGGTTGGTGTCTTGCACGGCTCATGCCAATCGGCGAAGACAAAGCCACGCTAAGATCAGGGCAAAAGCTACGGAGGACTGTTATGGCCGGCGTCGTGGAAGGCAAATTGAACGAGCTTGGCATCACCCTCAAAGAGCCGGCCAAACCGATCGCCAACTACGTACCCTACGTCCGTACCGGCAATCTGCTCACGGTCTCCGGGCAGATCTGCCTCGACGGCGACGGCAAGCTCGTCGCCAAGGGCCAGCTTGGCGGCGGCGTGTCGATCGAGGATGGGCAAAAGGCGGCGCGCGCTTGTGCGATCAGCCTGTTGAACCAGATCAAGGCGGCGGTCGGCGACCTCGACAAGGTGAAACAAGTCGTGCGGCTCGGCGGCTTCATCAATTCGGCGCCCGGCTTCACCGACGGTCCTAAGGTAATGAATGGAGCGTCCGATCTGATGGTCGAGGTGTTCGGCGATAAAGGCAAACACGCGCGCTCTACCGTCGGCGTTTCCGCTCTGCCGCTGGATGCCGCGGTCGAGGTCGAGGGCACGTTCGAGCTCTCGTGAACGCGATAGCTTCCAAGCCATGTGGACCAACCTGGACTGGCTAATCGCGCGCCCTGTCGCCCATCGCGGATTGCATGACGAGGAACATGGCGTGATTGAAAACACGCCGTCCGCCGTTCGGGCAGCCATCGCGGCCGATTACGGCATCGAGGTCGATGTCCAGATCACGGCCGATGGTGAGGCCATGGTGCATCATGACGATGTGCTCGGCCGGCTTGACCGATGGCGAAGGCCGGCTCGATCAATTCACCGCCGCCGAACTCCAGCAGGTTGCGTTCCGCGGTACCGCCGATCGCATGATGACACTTGCCGAACTTTGCGATCTCAATGGCGGACGCACCACCATGCTTGTCGAACTCAAGAGCAAGTTCGACGGAGATGACCGTCTGCCATTGCGAGTTGCCGAAGTGTTGTCGAATTATCGTGGACCAGTGGCGCCGATGTCGTTCGATCCCGGCCAGATGGCAACCCTGGGGCAAAAAGCGCCCAAGCTCGTGCGCGGGATCATTGCCGCCAAGTATCGCCCTCATCCCTATTGGGATCTGATGCCGGCCTGGATGCGGCTTGGCATGGGCTATCTGGTCACAGCCCTGACAGCACGGCCGCAATTCGTCGCCTATGCGATAGCCGACCTGCCGGCAGCCGCGCCATTGTTCGCACGGCACGTTTTAAGCATGCCGCTGTTGACCTGGGCTGTGCGCACGCCATCTGAGCGGCAGCGTGCCGCCCGCTGGGCCGACCAGATGATTTTTGAGGGTTTTCGGCCATGAGTTGTCAGCAATGAGTTGTCAGCCATGACCAAGGCACGAAGTGAACCGGCAAGCGCAGAAAAGGCGCGCACCACCGGCGGCGCCGCGGCCGAAATTCGCATTCAAGCCCTGCGCTCAATCGGCGAAATCACTGCTGGCGATTGGGATAGCTGCGCCAACCCTTTGGGCATTTCATCAAGTAAATCCAGCTCGATAGAGGCTCTTGCTCAACCGTCTAACAAAACCGGCGCGACCGTTAAAAAAAGCAACAAAGAACAGTCCTATAACCCGTTTATTTCTCACGCTTTTCTTTCGTCGCTGGAGGATTCAGGGTCGGTTGGCGGACGGTCCGGCTGGCAGCCCCAGCATCTGCTCGTAAAAACCACGGAAGGGACGCTGCTAGGCGCCGCGCCGTGCTACGCCAAGAGCCATTCCCGCGGCGAGTATGTATTCGACCGGGGCTGGGCTGAGGCCTACGAGCGCGCCGGCGGCGCTTACTACCCGAAGCTCCAGGTCGCCGTTCCGTTCACGCCGGCTACGGGCCGGCGCCTGCTGGTGCGGCCCGACGCGCAGGCGGACATTGCGCGCCAAGGCCTTGCGGCCGGGCTTGTCGAACTCGCGCGGATTGGCGACGCATCGGGAGTTCACGTCACTTTTGGGACCGAAGAAGAGTGTGCCTTTCTTGGCGAACGCGGATTCCTGCGCCGCACCGATCAGCAATTTCACTGGGCCAATTCCGGCTATACGACATTCGACGATTTCCTTACCGCCCTGTCAGCCCGCAAGCGCAAGACCATCAAGCGCGAACGCCGCGATGCGGTAGCAGCCGACGTCACCGTCCATTGGCTGACCGGCAGTGACCTCACCGAAAGCGTGTGGGACGCGTTCTTCCAGTTCTATATGGAGACCGGCTCACGCAAATGGGGCCGGCCCTATCTGACGCGCTCGTTCTACTCGCTGGTGGGGGAGCGGATGGGCGATCGGATCCTGCTGGTGATGGCTAAACGTGCCGGACGCTGGATTGCCGGTGCGATCAACTTTATCGGCTCGGATACACTTTTCGGCCGGCACTGGGGCGCGATCGAAAACCACCCGTTTCTGCACTTCGAGGTCTGTTACTACCAAGCCATCGATTACGCCATCGCGCACAAGCTCGACTTCGTCGAAGCCGGCGCTCAAGGCGAACACAAGATCGCCCGGGGATACATGCCCAGGATCACCCATTCGGCGCATTACATCGCCGATCCGGGCCTGCGCCGCGCCATCGCCGATTACCTGGTGCGCGAGCGCGCCTATGTGGAAGCGGCCGGCGCCGAGCTTGCAACGCTAGCGCCCTACCGCAAGGATCAGATTCTCGATGAGGATTCATTCTGACGATCGGACCGGGAGATCGCCATGCCGAGCTACGACACCAACAACATCTTCGCCAAAATCCTGCGCGGCGAGCTGCCGGCACATAAGGTCTTTGAAGACGAAAAAGTATTCTCGTTTCTCGACATCATGCCCCGGGCACCTGGCCACACTTTAGTGATCCCGAAGGCCCCTGCCCGCACCTTCCTCGATATCGAACCCGACGATCTCTCCCACCTCATCAAAGTAGCGCAGAGGATCGCGCGGGCAACGGTGAAGGTTTTTGACGCGGATGGGCTGACGATCCAGCAATTCAATGAACCGGCCGGAGGCCAGGTCGTTTTTCACCTGCACTTTCACGTTATTCCGCGAAAGACGGGCCAGGCGCTCAAGCCGCCCGCGAGCTTCAAGGAAGAGCCGGCCGTATTATCGGATCAGGCACTGCGGCTTGCCGCTGCGCTCAAGGGGTAGGCATTTTATTGGAGCATGATCTTTTCGGAAAACCGGTATCCACCTTTCCGGATCATGCTCTAACCCGTCCGGCCCCGCGACACGCGCTCAATCTCGGCGCGCACCAGCCGTTCGACCATGCCGGGCAGATTGTCATCGAGCCAGGTCTTCAACATCGGCCGAAGCATTTCCCGCACCAGATCCTCCAACGTGCGCGCGTTCTGTACCAGCACGGTCTGTGCGAGCGAATTGAAAGCTGAATTGACCGCCGCGCTGGTCGCACTCGAAATAAGTAGTGACGCGGACTCGTTGACCGGCCGCTGCAGCGCGGGCTTGTCGGCCTCCTCATCGTAACTGACGTCAAAACTGCCATCGATTGTACGAAAAGCCGGGCTCGGCATCGCAGCCGTCTCCGGCGGAGGCTGAGTAGCCATCGATTCCGTCAGGTCGAGAATGTCGGCAGATTCATAGGCGGCAGGCGGCTCGACGATCGGCTGTTCTTCGAATGGCGCAGCTTCGGCCGCCAAACTTGGATCCGGCACGCGTGGCGCCGGAGACGGCGGCCGAGGCGGCGTAACTGGCCGCGGCGGCGACGGCGCTGGCTTCGCCATCTCAGCCGGCTTTGGCGCTGACTTGGTAGCATCGTCGTCGGCGATAATGCGGCGAATGGAGGCGAGAATCTCCTCCATTGACGGTTCCTGCGACTTCGCCGGCTGCGTCATACGCGCTTCCTCACCAACCCGCATACTTCCCTAGGGCCAGTCTGCCGTAGGCTCATCCCTGGCGACAGGCGGCAGCGAATCATCAAAGCCCAGTATCGGATGGTATTGCTCAGTATGTCATGCCGACAATGGGCCGCAAACAACGATCTGTGGACATGGCCGAGTCGATGGCCGACTTGGATCGCCAAGTCTACATGGATGGCAAGTCTACATGGCGAAGGCCGCTCGATCGGCCATCACGGCCTTACATCTCATCTGCCGTCAGGCGTGCGGACTCCGATCCAGGCATCGCGCACTTGCTGGTAATGCACCTGCGGATCATAGATCGTAACGTTCAAGCCGAGCCGTTGCATCGCCAGACCGCCAACCGCCGCCAATAAAGTGTAGGACGCCACTACGCGATCATGCTGCGCGGTGACCAGAGCGACACGGGCGTTAACGAGTTCCTGCTGGGCATTAAGCACGTCCAACGTAGTGCGCTGCCCGACGCGGGCCTCCTCGCGCACGCCGTTCAGTGCGATCTCCGCAGCATTCACCTGCGCGGTCGTCAGATTCGATCTCAGCCTTGGACGCGTCGAGCTGCCCCCAGCTTTGCACAACGGTTTCGCGAGCTTGGTCGCGGTTCATATCGAGATTGAGCCGCTGTTGTCCGAGAGTTCTCCTTCGACTGACGGATCAAGGAATATTCGCCGCCGCCCTGATAGATCGGGACCGTAAGCGTGCCGACCACTGACGCCAGGGTTTGTTTGCTGACGTTGTAGACCGGATCAAAGTTTTTCGATGCACTCGCAGTCACCGAGAGGTTCGGATAGAGCGAACCCTCGCTCACCTTCACGCCAAGCTCGGCGAAATCGACGCCGTACATAGCGGCCAATACCGACGGGCTTTGCTGTTCACCCTGGTCGATGGCCGTCTTGAGCACGCCTGGCGAAAAGCGGTCGACGGGAGTGCCTGCTGCAAGCTTGCCCGGATCGACGCCGATAACGCGCCGATAATTGGCGACAGACGTCACTTCGTTTGACTGCGCGTTGAGCAACTGCGAACGGCCCGCGGCCAGCCGCGATTCCGCCTGCGCAACGTCGGTGCGCGTCACCTCGCCGACATTGAAGCGATCGCGCGTCTGTTTGAGCTGCTCGGTGAGGACTTCGACGTTGCTGCGATTGAGCGCGAGGATCGCCTGGTCGCGCAACAAGTTCATGTAGGCCGTCGCTGAGTTGAGCAGAACTTGCTGCTCGGTGACACGCAAGGTTTCGCGCGCGCCCATCACCTGGCTTTCAGCCTGGCGTACTTTGTTTGCGGTCTGGTAGCCGTTGTACAACGTCTGCGTCGCGCTCACGCCAGCACCGCGCTGCGTAAACGCATCCGCGACATCCGAGTAGATGACGGTGTTCGGAAAAGCCGACTGATTGACGGTATGCGACAACGTACTGGCGTAGTCGTAGCCGCCGTTTGCGGTGATCGCGACCTTCGGACGGTAACCGGAAAGCGCTTGCGGAACGTTCTCGTCCATCGAACGCAGCGAGGCGCGCTGCGCATTGAGCGAAGGGTTATTTTGATAGGCTTGAACAAGCGCCCATTCGAGCGTGTCCGCGACCGCTCCCTGGCAACTCATGCCAAGGACCGCGCCAAGGACCGCGCCAAAGATCGCACCCCTGGGAGCAGGGCTCGTAACCGGCCACGCTACCGCGCGCGCCCCTCTACCGCTCAGAGACTTACTCACCTGCTTCAGCCCTGCCCCGCACTATGCCCCGCGAGACTCACGACAAAGTCCAACACCCCGATACCCCGTTCCTCGACTGGTACGGAACTCAGCCCGCTACACTAAGCGGCTCGGAACCAGGGTAAAACCCCTCAGCGGGGGACAACAGACAGATTTCTGGGCATTGGCACATAAGCGCCACAGGTTTACGCGAGCGCCACAGGTTTACGCGGCAGATACGTCAGGGGACCCATACCGGCTGCTTCTCGCGAGTCGACAGCCCTAGAAGACAAATTCCGGGGCGGCCACAAAGCCGGGCAATACCCGGGCAGCGGCGTCAAAAATCGGCCGGCCTATCAAGTGATCCTCGATTTGGCGGTAAACCATGGCGTTGCCGGCGAATGCACGGCCGAATACGGCCACCAGCCGGCCGTCCGGCTTCAATTGCCGGCCCAAGGTTTCCGGCACGACTTCGGTTGAACCATTGAGAAGAATGACGTCGTAAGGCGCCGCTGCAGCCCAGCCCGCAATCAACGGGCCGGTCGCACTGACAATCTCACCGCCTTCGATCCCGGCGAGTGCTTGTTTCGCCTGCTGCGCGAGGGCCTGATCCTCTTCCAGCGCCACCACCGAACCAGCCAGCCGGGCCAGCACGGCGGACGAATAACCGGTGCCGCAACCGACATCGAGCACGTGATCCGTACTGCGAACCCGCGCGGCCTGGATCAGCTTAGCCAGGACCATCGGCTTGAGCAGTGCACGGCCGCCGCCAAGCGGAAGATCATTGTCGACGTAGGCCTGCTCGGCGACCGTTGCCGGCGCGAAAAGCTCACGCGGCACCGCCAGCATGGCAGCAATCAGATCGGGATCGGTTACGTCGGCGGTGCGGACCTGGCAATCCACCATCATGCGGCGTGCTGCGACCGTGTCGAACATGCGTTTTGATCCGGGTTCCGCTTCGCAGCGTTGTGCGGCAGGGTCCGTTAAAACGCAAGTGCGACACCGTTATTTCGCGGCGGCAACCGGAGCCGACCAAGGAACATTAACACTTCCGGGCTTAGCGTTGCCGCACTGGGGGCGTTCCTCTATAGAGCAAGTGCTTCGAGCAGCGGCGTTGCCGGTGCTCGCAATGGCCACGTGGCGGAGTGGTTACGCAACGGTCTGCAAAACCGTGTACCCCGGTTCAATTCCGGGCGTGGCCTCCAACCTTTTCAATGGTTTAGTTTGAGCACTGCGTCCCAAAATCCCGAAATTGCCACCCGGAAGATCTCGCTTTGTTGCCGATCCGTGCACATGCGGGGTTTGGTATTGGCCCCTTTCGATAGGGCCTTAAGTCAACTGGTCCCTTTTGAAATTGAGGGTGGCCCCTTTTGCTGTGAACCAATTCGAGCCGAGGTATCGAGGTGAGCGATTTTGACCAGACAGCCCCCTGCTTCTGTTGGGTTTTTTCATCCTTGGAATTATCTCAATGGGACTCGGAACGCTTGTCGCACTACTGCGCGGGCGTCGCGTAATCGAGAGAAACCAACAAGCGCAATCCTTGTTGGAGATTCGCTTGGGGATTTTCAGTCACCATTGCAGCGCGTCGGCTTGTCGCGCGGCGACTGGCGAATGAGGCTCGCCTTTTTCTCCGGTGCCTGTTTCGTTGCGGGCTGCCTCGTCGGCTTGGTCTTGCTCGCATGCAAGGCCAGCTAGTCGGGTCCAGTTGGGACGCTTTGCCATCAAGCCACCGCGTCAATCAGCGTGGGATCATCATCCGGCGCGCGTGAGCTATTGACGCGCTTCGATATCGGCCACTTTTGCAGCATGTCTTCCGCTGCCGGATGCAGCAACTCTTTTCCGGCTTGGGCACTCAGCCACGGCTCGGTCGAGAATCCAGAGCTGGGTGAACCCGCCGTGCTTGAGGAGCCCGACAAGGCGAATGAGATTGATGCCGCGCTGCAGCTCGGAGCCGGAATATTCGAAATAACAGACCTCGGCGACGGTCGGTTCGGCAACCAGCAGCTCCCTGGCGCCGCTCGACGGTGGCGCCAGGAACGTCACCCGCCTGCCGGGCGTGGTCGCGGCAATGGCGCGGATGAACGGCAGGTGCCAAGATAACATTGCCGATGCCGCGTTTCGGCTGGATGACAGCGCTCCGGGTCACGTTGATTGCCGACTGAAAGGTTGCGGTATGTCCTTTTAGGCGAAGACTTTGGCGGCCGGCAACGTCAGGATCCCACCCGCACCGACGAATTTGACTTCACCCTACGCGAAGACTGCATTGCGGTGCGGCTTCCGGCGGTGCGCGTCGGCAGCGAAGGCCAAGTCTGCTTGGCTCCAAGCTGCGGGCGATCAGCGTCCAAAAACAAGAACGTCGCTCGACGAGCGTCCTGATCGTCGTCAGGGGGACTTTGCGGTAGCAATCCAGTGCGACGCGGTGTCCTCTCGCCTGATCGTCTCGCGCAACGGCGGACCCCACGATTGGATTTCCTCATAGCGCTTGGCGTAGCGGTAGAATGTGCCTTCGAAATTTGCGAAGGCGATGACGAAACCGGCCCAGCCGTCGATAAAACCGACCTTGAAGACGTAGTGCTTAATGAAGGCCCAGAGCCCATGCCCAAGCGCGGTTCCCATCGTCACGCGTTTGCCGGCCAGCATGCGGGCGCCAACGGTCGAGTAGCGATCGGCCTTGTGTTGCATTTCCGCGAAATTGCGGAACGGAAACTGCCATAAGGTATTCTTTAGGTATCCAATCTTCTTGTTGGGCCCTTGCATTTCAGGGGCCTCGTGAATGATCCGCGTGTAGCGCATCATTCCCTTACGATAGAGCTGCGGCGGACGGTAATTGGGATACCAGCCCGAGCCCTTGATCCAGCGACCCATGAAATAATTTCGCCGCGGAATGTAATAGGCGTCGCAGTCCGGGTTACCGGCGATCAAGGCGAGGATCTCATCGCGCAGCTCGCGTGTACATCTTTCATCGGTATCGAGGCTGAGGATCCAATCGCCAGAGCAGGCATCGGCCGCCCGATTACGCAGTTCGCTGAAAGTCGTGAATGGTATCTGTACCACCTGCGCGCCCAATCCCTCGGCGATGGCCACGGTGGCGTCGGCGCTGTTGAAATCGGCGACAACGATTTCATCCGTCCACAGTACGGTTGCGATGGCGTCGGCGATCTTTTCGGCTTGGTTCAGGGCAATGATGGAGGTCGATATTTTGGCCATGCGCGGCGACCTCACGATAGTCGGATTCCGTTAAGGACTGTCAGTGCGAAGACTGCGAAGGTTTTGCAACGTGGGTGTAGCGTATCGGCCGCCGCCTAGTAAAGCTGACAAGCGAAGCGAGCCCTGCCGTCGCGTGACACCTCCGCGCGATAGCGGCCCGGTATTGGCGACGGCGGCGGATCAACGATAGCGCTCAACGTCGGCAGCGTGTCGCGGCGCATGGGAAAGCTGTCAATGATGGTGCCGCCGGTAATCAGTTCTACGGTGACCTCGCCGTCGTCGGCGGTATGCCGGCAAGCACCGCGCGCGGCCTCGAAACGCAGCCGCGCAAGTTCGGGACTCGGCAGGTCATGATTGCGAACCGTTACCGGCTCACCCGTTGCATCGTCGCCGCCACAGACATGGATACCGAGGCCGATCGGCTTATAGCGTCGGTACGGATCAAAGCTTGCGCCCATACCGGAATCGTATGCGCGCGGCGCCGATTTTCCAGCCGCTAGAGATTGGGGCGGGGCTGGATTCGGCACTACGGTGATCCGCCGGGTGGTGCAATTGAGACACGCAACCGAGAGCGAAAAAACTGCCACCCGATTGCCACCCGACACCCTAAAACGGGTCGGTACGAGCCGGGACAGCCCCCTGCCCCGTTCATTGTAATATCAGCATAAATGGTACATGGTGCACCGTCTCGGGACTGGCCGGGATGGCCCTTTTAGAACTGCAAAACCGTGTACCCCGGTTCAATTCCGGGGTGGCCTCCAAATATTTCAATGACTTAGCGGCAAGACGGTTTTGGTGACTATTTCAAGTTAGCGATTCGTCAGTAAAACAACCCGATCAAGGTTTTCCGATGCGAGAGCACGATGTTGTACGCGGCACGACCTACAGTGAAGCGAAAACCGAAGTGGAAGCGAAGCTTCGAAAGCAGCAGCTGACGAAGCCGCTGACTGAAAAGGAAATGACAGCGTTCTGTGAGGCTATGGTCAGGAACCTCGAATTGAATTCCGGTGCGCTATCAGACGTTCGCAAATGGGCACAAAACTGGCAGTCCACATGGCTCTGCTCCACTCGCCACTAGTGGTTCAATTCAAACATTCGCATCGCGTTTCGGAGCCGCCTTGCGCGAATGTTTGAATCAAAGAACCACTAGCAACTATAAGTGGCTAGTGAAGCTTTGGATTTGACATTCGCTTGACGAATTGGCGGGATGGCAGGAAGCGAATGTCAAATCCGCTTCACTAGTAGCTATACGGGAAAGCCGGCTTGCCGGTCGGGAAGCAAAGGAAGCGCCATTGGATCCCGATAATGAGCACCTGAAAGCGCTTGTTGCCGCCCGTCTCAAAACTGTTGCGGAGCGTCGCCTGATCGCAGACGCGCTGAAAACCGATTACAGGCGCGGGCACTCAGAAGAAACGCTCGAAACATTTGTGAAGCTGCAGGAAACGATCGAAGCTATTGACCGAGCCATTGCCGATGAAGAGCGAATGGCAAAGCTGGACGCTGCAGGTACGCCGCCGCGCGTTGGTTTCAGCGGTTTGTGAACCCGTTCCAATTATCGACCAATGCCTCCTCTCGCCGCTTCCGCTGCCCTGGTCGACGCGGCTAGCGGCGACTTCTTTCGCGAACACTTACCGGGCGCCGGATTATTGCAGACAGGACACTGTATTCCTTCCCGTGCCGCCGCATTTGCAGCCGACCGTGCCGCCATAAAGCCGACCTAGGTGCTCCTCGCAAATCCAGTACATGTGCTGGCACCGGCAGCATTTCGCCAAAAGGCGTTAGGTGGGGAGCCAGCAAGCGGCAATCACGGTAAAAACACGACATGCGTCGGAACGTTCCGCGCGCCTCGCAATTGACGAAACAGCGAAGGCTCGGCGCAGACACCCCAAAGCCCCCCAGCCCCCAAGTTCTGCGCTGGGGCCTTCGCCCTCAGCGTTCCGCAAAAAATGACTACGCGGTAGCGCGCCGATCGGGCGAGGTCGGTGCCAAGCCGTTCCGCCGGGCCGCTGCGAATTGACGCTGACTAAAGCTTTCAAAGCCTGACCGGCTTTGTTATACGCGAGCCGCGCACTTAGGCTGCTGCTGTTCCCCGGTAGCTCAGTGGTAGAGCAACCGGCTGTTAACCGGTTGGTCGCTGGTTCGAATCCGGCCCGGGGAGCCAAATA
>CAVULJ010000024.1:0-18527 GCA_963742215.1 uncultured Alphaproteobacteria bacterium | reverse complement strand
CCGTCGAGGCGCAACGCAAGAACATCGCCGCGACCGCGAAAGCATTGGATATCCAGCCGGTGAAGTGACGACCCCTCGCAAGGAGAAATTTTCGCCAGATCGCCAAGAGTTACGTTACCGAACATGGTCCGCTAGGAGTGTACGTCGCGGCGACGCTACTACTCGAACGAGAAGATACGCTTCCAGTCATTCTTCATGTCGACAACGACCCAGTGATTGAGCGCGGCAACGTCCAGGGCTTTGTCGAGGCGACCGAAGGATGTTTCCCGGTCGTAGGCGTATTCACGCTCCGCATCGGTGTGATGGACAAGGAATCCAAGGCGGGCGCCGCCAGACATCGTGGTCCATTGCAGCATTTCGAGATCGCCGTCGGAATTGCCGAAGGCCGCGATTGGACGGTGGCCGATGTACTCGTTGATGCCGACTGGCTTGCCAGGTCCGTCGTCGACGAAATTCACCTCCGGCAGACGGAACAACTCCGGCTGGCCATCGCGCATCTGGAATTTTGTCTTGATCGATGAACCCACGACCTGCTCCGGCGGCACGCCATAGACCCGCTCGGTCCACGGCCTCATGAACTCGACGCCGCCACCCGAGACAATGAAGGTCTTGAACCCGTTGGCGCGCAGATACGCGAGCAGCTCGATCATCGGCTGGTACGAGAGCTCCGTGTACAGGCGCTTGAATTTCGGATGGCGCGCGGTCGCGAGCCAATCCATGACGATCTTCTGGAATTCCTCGGTGGTCATACCGGCGTGGGTCGCCATGACCAGCTCGGCTATGCCGTGCTCGCCTGCTTCGGCGAGGGTCTTCATGTCCCCTTCAAGCACCGCTTTGAACGGCTGCTTGTCGGCCCATTCCGGATGTAGCGGCGCCATTGCCTTCACCCGATCGAGCCCGAAAGCCAGTTGCACGTACATCGGATGTTCCACCCACAACGTCCCGTCGTTGTCGAACGTCGCGATGCGCTCGGCCGGCGGCACGAAATCCGGCCCGCCTTGCCGCGTAACGCGGGCTACGAAGTCGATGATTGCTCGTTTGGTTGCACCGTCGTTCCACGATGGCAACGGGTCGGTTTGCGCCTGTGCCTGCTTCGAGATGGGAAGCGCGGGTCCGAAGACGGCAGCTAGCGTCGCCGTCGTCGTAAGTAGAAATCGGCGGCTGACCGCAGGGAAGAAGGGTTTCGGTGACATCGCTGGTTCCTTTTGGACACTTGGATCGAAGCGCATTGGCACCCTGTCCCGTAGGAGTCCCTTAGGGCGTCAAATCAAAAGCCTTGAGTTCCTTACGAGCGGTACCAAAACTGCCAAGTTGGTAAACTGACGCCGAGGCTGGCGAAAACGTGAACGCCTCGAACGGTTCCGCGAGCATTTTGTTCAAATAGGTTATGGTGCCGACACCAATTGTGACGTGCGGATTGAATTTATCGCCGGCCGCGATCTTCACAAAACCAGCCACGTAATCGATCAAGAACGGCTGAATGTCGCGGCCTCCCACGGTCGACATGAATGCCGCGGGGGCCCCTGTTTTCGTTGTGAAAGGCGTGACCGCTTCGATGAGTTCCTGTTGCAGCCTGTGCAAATCTGCCGTCGGCTCGACGACAATCCCGGCAAGTCCGACTGGCGGCGAGGGAATGTAGTAGTATTTGAACGCCTTCAGCTTCCAGCTTGTCGGCTTCTCACCGGCAAAAACCTTGTTGGCGGCCGCGTAGACTTTGTCGAGGTCGGCAGTGCGGACGAACTGCTGCAGCATCGTGAGATGCGGGTGGTGCGTCGTATCCAGAGCAAATCCTTTCGGAAAAGCCTTGAGCAGGCGGCCGTTGTCAGCCTGCGCATGCTGGATCATCGTTGCATCCGGCTCCAGCGCAACGTCGATGGCTGTAATTGGGTTTTGTTGTGCGCTCGATGTCTCCGCGTGGCCAAGCAGCGACATTAGGACAACGCCCAGTACAGCTAAGATTCTCATGTATCCAAGCACGTGCCCCTCTTGTTGTTTGTTAGACTGGAATATCTCGCAGGGATGTCGCAGCGGGCGATCTGTATGAAGGTCGCCCGCCGTTTCTTCCCATGACCTTGATTGCCTACTTGGCGATTGAGTTTTGGGCCTCAGCGATTTTCGCTTTCACGGCATCGAGGTTGAAGCTCGCGCCCTTTTGCATCGGCGGGAACTCGATCGCGGTCATCGCCAGTTTCTCCACCTGCTGCTGGACGAACACGAAGCGCCAGAATTCGTATTTGAACCAGTCGAAGTATTCCTGCGCTCCGTATTTGGTTCCGCTGTCCGGCCAGCCCGTGCGCTCGAACGGATCGAGGCGAAGGTTGATCAGGTAGGGCACGTCGGGCTTGGTCTTTTCACCGAGCCAGCCGCCGGGCTGGTCGATGAAGCGATACTTGAAGTCGTCGATGCGCACGGCGCCGAGTTCGCTTTCGCCGAAGTACCAGATTTCGTGCCGGTTCGACGGTCCCTTGCCGGTGATCATGTCCATCTGGTTGTAGCCGTCCAGATAAACCTTGTAGGTCGTGTCACCGATCTTCTTGCCCTGCTTCAGCTCCTCGGCGATGTTCGGGTTGCCGGCGGCGGCAACGAAGGTCGGGAACCAGTCGAGCCCGGAGATGATGCCGTTCTCGACCTTGCCGGCCGGCACCTTGCCCGGCCAGCGGATGATCGCCGGCACGCGGAAGCCGCCTTCCAGAACCGTGCCCTTGCTCTGCGCGAACGGTGTCTGTCCGCCGTCCGGCCAGGTGAAGACTTCGGTGCCGTTGTCGGTGGTGAACACGACGATGGTGTTGTCGTCGACGCCCAGGTCCTTGAGCTTCTGCATCACCAAACCGACGTCGTCGTCGAGTTGCGCCATGCCGGCTTCGTGGATGGTCCAGCCATTCTTCGAGTTGCGCATCGCCTCGTATTTCGGCGACAGATGCGTGACGATGTGCATGCGCGTCGGGTTGAGCCATACGAAGAACGGTTTGCCGTCGGCCTTCGCCTTGTCCATGAACTTGAAGGACAGGTCGCGGATTTCGTCGTCCACGGTCTCCATCCGCTTGGGATAGAGCGTGCCGGCGTCTTCGATCTTCTGCTTGCCGACCTTGCCCCAGCGCGGCATCACCGTCTGGTCATCCGTATCGGTGGCCCAACTGTGGACCATGTTGCGCGGGCCGACGGTGTTCAACAATTCCTGCGGATAGCCGGGATGCGCGGGGTCTTCCATCGCGTCGAGGTGATAGAGGTAGCCGAAGAATTCGTCGAAGCCGTGGACGGTAGGCAGGAACTCATTGAGATCGCCGAGGTGGTTCTTGCCGAACTGGCCGGTGGCGTATCCCATGGATTTCAACACCGTAGCGATGGTCACGGCCTGCGCCGGGATGCCGATGGGCGAACCGGCCTGGCCGACGGTGGTCATGCCGGTGCGGATCGGCAGTTCGCCGGTGATGAATTGCGCCCGACCCGCCGTGCAACTCGCCTCGGCGTAGTAATCGGTGAACAGCATGCCCTCGGCGGCGAGCTTGTCGATGTTCGGCGTCCGCCCGGCCATCAGGCCGCGGTGGTAGGCGCCGATGTTCCACATGCCGATGTCGTCGCCCATGATGAAGACGATGTTCGGCGGTTTTCCGGTCGGCGGCGTCGATGCCGCCTGCTGCGCTTGCGCGGACGTGCGTAAAGCTCCGCACCTGTCAGCGCCGACGCGGCCACCAGCGACGTGCCGCTCAACAGCAAATCGCGCCGTTTGAGGCCTGCGCTGTTCTGCGTCAATGCCGTCCTCGGACTTTCCACGCTCTTTGTCTTCTGCTCATGACGCTCTCTCTTTCTGTTGTTTTCTGGTGATGCACCTGAAGCCGACGTGGCTTGTCGACGTGTCGACCGCCTCGGCATGGCGCGCGGCCGGACGATAGCGGCGGCAATAATTGGGGGCGCAGAGGTGCGAGCCGCCTTTAAGCACCTTGCGAGGAATCTTGATTTTCGGCAGGCGCGGGTCGTAGCTCGCCGCCTCCGGACCGCCGCGCGGATTTTCCGGAATGCAGCACGCTTTCGGCGCATCGGCTTCGTGCTTCGTCGAATACCAGTCGGTCGTCCATTCCCAGACGTTGCCGATCATGTCGTACAGGCCGTAGCCGTTCGGCGGGAATGCGGTCACCGGCGACGTGCGCTCGAAGCCGTCCTCGCAAAGATTCTGTCGCGGAAACTCGCCCTGCCAGGTGTTGGCCATGTGCTTGCCGCCAGGCGTGAATTCTTCACCCCAGGCGAACTCGGCGCCGTCGAGCCCGCCGCGCGCGGCGAATTCCCATTCGGCCTCGGTCGGCAAATCCTTGCCGGCCCATTTCGCGTAAGCCAACGCGTCGGCGAACGCCACGTGCACGACCGGATGATCGTCGAGCTTATTGATGCTGCTCTCCGGTCCGTAGGGATGCCGCCAGTCCGCGCCCTTGAGAAAGCTCCACCACTGACTCCAGTCGCGCAGATCGACCGGGTGCGACGGCGGCGAGAAGACCAGCGAACCGGCATAGAGCATATGCGGCAGCGCGCCCGGATAATCCTTCGGGTCGGGCGGAATCTCCGCGAAAGTGACGTGGCCGGTCTGCCTTGACGAATTCCTTGAACTGCCGGTTTGTAACCGGCGTGCGGTCTATCCAGAACTCATCCACCGTCACGCGATGCGCCGGCGCTTCTTCCGGATAATGCTTGTCCGATCCCATGCGGAACGTGCCGCCTGGAATCCAGGTCATGTTCGGCGGCGCCGATGTCTCGGGCCGCTCTACCGACGCAACTAAAGTATCGCCCACGTGCTCCTCGTATTTTACGAACGGAGCCTCAACAATCGCCCTGCCGAATTTTCAGATTTTGCAAATCGTTTATTGCAGCAACGACTTTTTCATTTCCACCCGTGATCCGGCACATGACTGCTAGGTTAGCGGGAAGTCATAAGCGCCGGGTGATGACAAACGCGTGATACGGCGCCTTATGAATTGCAACAGTATTTATTAGTAAGCGACGGTAACCATTCATCGATGTGACAGACCGCGTTGCGCAGACATTAAATTGCGCAAACAAGATCTTACGCAGCTTGTGTGTCGGACAAGTCACGTCGCAGGCAAATCGGCTTCGCGCGGCGAGAATTGCGGACACGCTAGCCAACAACCGTTAGAGTAGCCATTGCGAAAATACGCCGACCAACCGATCGGGAGCGACGCGAAACTGCTCGGGGGCGAGCATGAGACCGGGTCACTGCGCTTCAAGCTTCTTGATGAGAACAACTGGCTGGCTTTCGTTCGAGCGAGCATGGCATTGCGGAGCCGCGACGCTGCTCGTCGCTGTTGCTCTCGCCTCCGCCGCGCCCGTCTCGCACGCCGACGAAAACGGCATTAGTTTCTGGGTGCCGGGATTTTTCGGCAGCCTGGCCGCAACACCGCAATCACCGGGCTGGTCGCTGGCAGTCATCAACTACTATACGAACGTATCGGCGAGCGGCAACGCGGCCCTCTCGCAGGGAAATCAGCATTGGCCAATTCAATCCGACGCTCAATGCCAGCATCAACGCCAATGTCAGCGCCAAGGCGGATATCGGATTTTTTGCTCCGTCTTATGTATTCGCGACGCCGTTCCTGGGCGGCCAGGCATCCACCACGCTGCTGATGGCTTATGGTCAAAACAGCACCGGGCTGAATGGGACCTTATCCGGCACGATAGGCCGGCATTCCGTTCACCAGGACCGTCGACCTCAACCAGACTACCACGGGCATCGGCGACCTGATCCCGCAATTTGCGGTGCGCTGGAATGCCGGCGTCAACAATTACATGGCTTACCTGACTGGCGACATCCCGGTCGGCGATTACAGCTCCAGCAATCTCGCCAATATCGGCATAGGGCATGGCGCCATCGATGGCGGCGTTGGCTACACCTATTTTGATCCAAAGACCGGCCATGAATTTTCGGCAGTGGCGGGATTGACCGGAAATTTCGAGAATTACGCGACCAACTACACCAACGGTGTCGATTTTCACCTCGACTGGGGTGCCTCGCAGTTTCTGACCAAACAATTGCAAGTCGGTCTGGTCGGCTATGTGTACGACCAGCTCACGGCCGATAGCGGTTGCGCACCGATCTTGTGCCCGATGGAGTCGCGCGTCCTCGGTGTTGGCCCGCAAATCGGATATGTCTTCCCTGTAGGCGGCATGCAGGGCTATCTAAACCTGAAGGGCTATAGAGAGTTCGACAACAACGACCGACCCGACGGCTACAATGTCTGGCTGACGTTCGTGCTCTCGCCGGCGCCGCCCTCAGTGGCGTCCGCACCGCCATCGATGGTTACCAAAGCGCCACCGCACCCTTAAAGGCGCGCCCGGCCGCAGTCGCCGGCGCTATTCCTCGCCGACCATGTCGCGGCGCCGCCGTTCCAGCGCCGCCGCGTAGCGGCGCAGCACGTATGCTTCAGTGAGCAGACCGACGACTTTGCGGTCGCGATAGGAATCGACCACCGCTAGCGCTTCCGCCTCGGCGCGGTCGAACGCCAGCACCGCTTCCTTCACCGCCATGCTGGGCAGCAGCAGATCGTCGGTGAAATGCAGCAGGTCCTTGACCGCCTTGTCGGGCGAGGTTTCGGCGGTGTGTGCGTCCGCCATTATCACGACGCCGGCATAATGGTCGTCCTCATCCACGGCTATCACATAGGCTGTGGAGCCAAGTGGAAATGCCTCACGGAAATTCTCGATCGTGGTCGAAGCATGCACGGTCGGCACATCCTGACGCATCATGCTGCCGACAGTGAGTTCGCGCATCCAGCCGACATCGGCGGCGCTGCGGATGGTTTCGCCGCGCAGATTGAAACGCCAGGTGGCGAAGGTGTAGCCGAAACCCTCACGCGTCACCTGTGCTGCGATGATGACTGCGATCAGAACGGCGGTGGTCAGCCAAAGATCGCCGGTGGTTTCGAGCGCGATGAAGATCATCGTCAGCGGCCCGCCGATCACCGACGCGGCAAGCGCGCTCATGCCGATCACCGAATAGGCGTTCGGATCGAAATACGCGGTGGGAAAGAACATGGTCAGCGCCACCGCGAGCAGATGCCCGCCGAGCGCGCCGATCAACAGCGACGAGAAGAACAGCCCGCCGCGGAAACCCGAGCCGAGCGACGCGATCGACGCCGCGATCTTGAGCACGAACAGCAATAGCACCGCGCGGAACGGCAGATCGAGCATGCCGGCGACGCGCAGTGCGCCGTGACCGGACGACATCACCTGCGGCGACAGGATCGCGAGCAATCCGACCACGACGCCGCCCAGCCCCGTGCGCAGTGTCGGGCGCAGCTTGAGTTTCTGAAGCATCGCCTCGCAGATCGCGACGCCGCGCATAAGAAAGATGCCGAGCATCGCCGCAAGCAGTCCGAGTGTTGCCGCCAGCAACAGGTCGTGCAGTACGACAGTGGTTTTTTCCGGCGCCACCACGCCAAGCTCGGCCGGCGAAAAATAATGCGCGACCAGAAAGCCGATCAGCGATGCGATGCCGACCGGCGCCAGGCTGATCGGCGAATAGCTGCCGATAATCAGCTCGAACCCATAGAAAGCACCGGCCAGCGGCGCACCGAAAGCGCCGGCGATCCCCGCGGCCGCGCCGCAGCCGACCAGGATGCGAAGATCGCCGCGCCGCAAGCGGAACGCCTTGCCGATCCACGAGGCGATGCCGCTCGACATCTGCGTGTAACCGGCTTCAAGGCCGACCGAAGCGCCAACGCCGCTCGACCAAACGGTTTGCACCGCCACGACAAGGCTGCCGAGCAGCGACATGCGGCCGCCGTGCAGCGCATTCGCTTCGATTGGATCGATCTCCGGATTAGGCCGCCATCGCCGGAGCACTTCCGATGCAAGACCGAATAAAATGCCGCCGATCACCGGCACGGCCATCGCGAGCCATGGATCGAGCGTCAGCCGGCCTGACAGTCGCTCGCCGGGCGCGAGCCGAAAGAAGATTTCGTGAAGCATATCGACGGTGTCGCCCATGACCGCGACCACCACACCGGCGATAGCGCCGACGACTGCCGCCAACCCGACCAGACTCAATTCACGGGCGCGGACCAGCGCGCGTAACCGCCGTGGAATCTCTATTCGGGTTGCAGCTTCAAGCGTCAAGGCGCATCACCGGTGGAACCGTGGTAGATCTATCTTGTTAGTCCGTCGAACCCCATCAGGAGCAGCCGATGCCGAACCCCGTTCGCGGATTTCTTGCGGCTGGCGCCGCAATCATTATTTCCCTCACTGCCATTCCGATCTTCGCCCAGACGGGCGCCGGTCTGCTCGAAGGCACGGCAGCATTCGGTGACTGGCATACCGACCGTCCGGGAACGCGCCGGCTGATCAGGCCCCAGGACTTGCCGGCACCCGATATGGCCCAGTCAGTACGGAATTCAGTCAAAACAGTGCGCCGAACCGACGATCAGAAGCCAATCGTCCCAAATGGCTTTGAAGTCAACCTGTTTGCCTCGGGCATGCTGAGTCCGCGCATCATGCGCCTCGCGCCGAACGGCGACATTTTCGTCGCGGAGAGCTCCGCGGGCCAGATCCGCGTGCTGCGCCCGAACGGCAGTGGCGCGCCTGAGGCAAAAGTGTTCGCGACAAATCTGATGTATCCGTTCGGCATCGCCTTCTATCCGCCCGGACCGAATCCGCAGTGGGTCTATATCGGCAATACCGATTCGGTGGTGCGCTTCCCGTACCAAAGCGGCGATCAAACCGCGCGCGGCCCGGCCGAGACCATTGTGCCGCATCTACCGGTTGGCGGACATCACACCCGCGACGTCGCTTTCTCACCCGATGGCAAGACAATGTATGTCTCGGTCGGCTCCGGCTCGAACGTCGGCGATGGCATGACAAAGATGAGCGCGGCCGATGCGCAGAAGTGGCAGGCCGATCACCCGCTCGGCGCCGCATGGGGCAACGAAGAAGGCCGCGCCGATGTGCTGGCCTTCGACCCGGACGGCAAGAACGAGCGCGTCTTCGCCACCGGAATCCGCAACTGTGTCGGCCTGGCCGTCGCGCCATCATCCGGCACGGTTTGGTGCTCAACCAATGAACGCGATGGCCTCGGCGACAACGTGCCCACCGATTACATCACGCGCGTGCGGCAAGGCGCGTTCTACGGCTGGCCCTGGTACTATATCGGCGGCAACGAAGATCCGCGTCATCCCGGCGAGCGGCCCGACCTTAAGGACAAGATCACGGTGCCGGACGTGCTGATCCAGGCCCATTCGGCATCGCTCGGTCTTGCGTTCTATAACGGCACGCAATTTCCGGCCGATTATCGCGGCAATATTTTTGCCGCCGAGCATGGCTCCTGGAATCGGTCGAAGCGCACCGGCTACAAAATCATCCGCGTGATCATGAAGGATGGCGCACCGACCGGCGAGTACGAGGACTTCGCCACCGGTTTTGTCATCAACGACTCGGAGGTCTGGGGCCGGCCGGTGGGCGTCACCGTCGACAAGGATGGATCGCTGCTCATTTCCGAGGATGCCAGCGGCACAATTTGGCGGATTTCCTACTCCGGCAAGGCTGCAAGCCGTTAACGGATTGACCAAAAGACGCGCCGTCCGCCGGAACACTTGGCCGCACAAGGCGTTATCCGGCGTTGGCCCGGGTCCTTCGGCATTCAGATATGACATTTTCCGAACGGCGGGCAGCGCCCCAGCCGCATATTATAAGTCTTGCCGCAGCGCCCGCCCGCTTCGCGCCGTGTTCTGCCGCGCGACACAGGGGCCGCCGTTTCTGAGCAATCGGCCACCGTTATCGAGACCGACATCCCGGCTCGCCTCGATGCACTGCCGTTCGGGCGGTTTCATCTTCTCGTGATCATGGCGCTTGGCATTACCTGGATACTTGATGGTCTCGAAGTCACTCTTGCAGGCGCATTGTCCGGCGAACTCAAGCAAAGCGCTGCACTTGGATTAAGCAATGCGCAGATCGGTCTCGCCGGCAGCGCCTATCTTGCCGGCGCAGTGTTGGGCGCTTTTGTGTTCGGCTGGCTGACCGACCGTCTGGGCCGCAAAAAGCTGTTCACGATCACGCTTGCGCTTTATCTGGCCGCGACCGCCGCAACTGGCCTGTCGTGGAGTCCGTGGAGCTTCGTGCTATTCCGGTTCCTGACCGGTGCGGGTATCGGCGGCGAATACACCGCCATCAATTCGACAATCCAGGAGCTCATACCGGCGAGGCTTCGCGGCTGGACGGACCTGCTCATTAACGGCAGCTTCTGGATCGGCGCGGCCATGGGCGCGGGCGGTTCGATTGTCCTGCTCGATCCCACGATCATCAACCCCGCGCTTGGCTGGCGGTTCGCGTTTCTGATCGGCGCAGCAATCGGGCTGGTTATTCTCGTGATGCGAATCTGGATTCCCGAAAGCCCGCGCTGGCTCATCACGCATGGTTTTCCGCAAGCCGCGGAAAAGATCGTCAGCGGTATCGAGGCGCGATTTGCCGTGACGCGCGGCGCGCACGAACGCATCAGGCTGCGTGCGCGCAGTCACACGCCGCTTCGCGAAGTCGCCCAAACATTGTTCGAGACCTACCGGCAACGCACGCTGGTCGGACTGACGCTGATGACGGCGCAGGCATTTTTCTACAACGCAATCTTCTTCACTTACGCGCTGGTGCTGACCGAGTTTTACGGCATACCGGCCGGCGATGTCGGCTGGTACATCCTGCCGTTCGCTGCCGGCAACGTGCTCGGACCGATCCTGCTCGGCAGGCTGTTTGATACTGTCGGCCGCAAGATCATGATCGCATCGACCTACGCCTTGTCAGGCGCGATGCTCACGATCACCGCCTGGCTGTTCAGCGAGAACCTTCTCACCGCGTCTTCGCTCACCGTCGCATGGATGATCGTGTTCTTCTTTGCATCCGCCGCCGCGAGTTCGGCGTACCTGACAGTGAGCGAGACTTTCCCGCTTGAAATCCGCGCGCTGGCAATCGCCTTCTTCTATGCTATCGGCACAGGGGTCGGCGGCATCGCCGGGCCGTTGTTGTTTGGCGTTCTTGTCAATACCGGCTCCCGCGAAAGCGTTGCCGCGGGTTATGTGCTCGGCGCAATCCTGATGGCAGTTGCTGCATTGGTCGAGGCGCGCTGGGGCGTTGCGGCCGAGCGCAAATCGCTCGAAAGCCTGAGCCGCACCGCTTGCATTGGCAGGCTGAAACACGGATATCGAGAGTGGATATTGCAACCGACATTTCGGATTTCGACATGGAGCTTTCTGAGGTCTCGCTCGTTCCGGACTTGCGGAAATGCGCGATCCTGCTCGATATCGACGGCACGATCCTCGATCTCGCCCCCTCGCCACAGCAGGTCTGGGTTCCGCCGGACTTGCGCCGCACGCTGGCGCGGCTGGACGCCCTGACCGATGGCGCGGTGGCGCTGGTTTCGGGCCGCCCGCTCAACGACATCGATCTGATCTTTTCGCCACTTGAGCTCGCCGCGATTGGCGGCCATGGCGCGGAGCTGCGCACGGTCGCGGGAGCCGCGCCGATTGCGCGGGTCGCGCCGTTGAGCGCGGCGCTGAAACGCGAACTAGCACGGCTGACGGGCCTTGGACGCGGCATCCTCGCCGAGGACAAAGGCTATTCGCTTGCCTTGCACTACCGACTCGCGCCGGAGAAAGAAGAAGAGCTGCGTTCCGCCGTCGAGACGATTTGCGCCGGCGCGACACCAGGCTCGATCGAAATTCTGCCCGGCAAGTTCGTTGTCGAGATCAAGGCCGCCGGCGTGAGCAAGGCGAATGCGGTATGCGACCTGATGGGCTATCCACCATTCACCAACCGCAATCCGATTTTTATCGGCGACGACACGACCGACGAGCCGGTATTCGGCATCATTTCAAAATTCGGAGGCCTTGGTTTTTCCGTCGGCCGGATCGCCGCCGACGTCAACGGACATTTCGATAAACCGGAATCCGTGCGGGCGTGGCTTGCGCGTATCGCCGGCGAACGCATTGGCGCGGCTGAATGATAGATCATGGGCTGGATCTGGCTGTACTCGGCAACGGCCGCATGGCGGCATTGGTCGATCCGTGTTCGCGGCTGGTCTGGTGGTGTTATCCGCGCTTTGACGGCGATCCTATCTTTTGCCGGCTGATCGCCGGCAAGGAAGAAAAAGGATTCTCCGATGTCCTGCTCGACGACATGGTGGAATATCAGTCGGAATATGTCCGCAACACGGCGATCGTCAGCACCGAACTGACCGACAAAAACGGCGGCAAGGTACGAATCACCGACTTCATTCCGCGCTTCCGACAATACGGTCGCGTGTTCAAGCCGCCACAACTGTTCCGGATCATCGAGCCGGTCGCCGGCTTGCCGCGCATCACCATCCGGATGCGGCCGACCTGCGAATACGGCAAGCCGATGCCGAACCGTTCGCTCGGCAGCAACCACATCCGCTATTCCGGCGATGCGCACGTGATCCGGCTCACCACCGACGCGCCACTGTCGCTGATCGACAGCGAGGCGCCCTTCGTGCTGAGCAAGCCGCTGCATCTCGTGTTCGGCCCGGACGAACCGTTTCCCGGCGATCTGCAATCGACCTGCCGCGAATTTGTCGATCGCACCCATGATTACTGGATGGAATGGGTGCGACGCTTGTCGATCTCCTACGATTGGCAGGAAGCGATCATCCGTGCCGCGATCACGCTGAAGCTTTCCAACTTCGACGAGACCGGCGGCGTGATCGCGGCGCACACCACTTCCATTCCCGAAGCGCCGGGCTCCGGCCGTACCTGGGATTACCGCTATTGCTGGCTGCGCGACGCCTATTTCGTCGTGCAGGCGCTCAACCGCATCGGCGCGACGCGCACGATGGAAGAATTCATCTCGTTCACGCTGTCGATCGCGTCGCAGTCGGATCACGAGCTGCGCCCGGTCTATAGCGTGGTCTCGACCAACAGCATCGAGGAATGGACCGCGCCGAACCTCGAAGGCTATCGCGGCGATGGCCCGGTGCGGATCGGCAACGCCGCGGTCCATCAGATCCAGCACGACGCCTATGGCAGCGTCATCCTCGCGGCGATGCCGATGTTCTTCGATCGCCGACTGCCCCGCCCCGGCGACGAAGGGCTGTTTCATTTGCTCGAAACGCTCGGCGAGCGTGCCGCACAAAAGGCGTTCAAACCCGATGCCGGCATCTGGGAATATCGCGGCCGGGCCCGCATCCATACTCATTCCGCGGCGATGTGCTGGGCCGGCTGTCAGCGGCTCGCCGCCATTGCCAATCGCATCGGCCTCGCCGACCGCGCCAAATACTGGAATTCGGTCGCCGACCCGATCCACGCCGCCTTGCTTGAGGGGGCGTGGAACGAGAAACGCGGCGCCTTTACTGCGGCATTCGGCTCCGACGACCTCGACGCCAGCGTGCTGTTGCTGGCGGACCTCGGCGTTGTCGATGTGGACGATCCCCGCTTCGCTTCCACGGTCGCCGCGATGGAGCGCGAGCTGATGCGCGAAAAACACGTGCTTCGTTACGCTGCCGAAGATGACTTCGGCATGCCGGCGACGGCGTTCCTGATTTGCCGGTTCTGGCTGATCGACGCGCTATGGTCGCTCAACCGCCGCGATGCCGCCAAAGATCTCTTCATCGACGCACTCAGCCACCGCAACCGCTATGGCCTGCTTTCAGAAGACGTCGATCCGAAGACCGGCGCGCTGTGGGGCAATTTCCCGCAGACTTATTCCATGGCCGGCCTGATCCTCTCCGCGATGCGGCTGTCGCGAAGTTGGGAAGACCGCTACTGGCGTGGTTGAGCGGTTTCCAGCAACACGCACGTGCGCAGCCAGCGATGGCCTGCATCGTTCTCGAAACGCGTATGCTAAGCCTGAGCGATCGAAACCGCCGCGGTCTCAACCGGCAAATCGCGATACTGGATTTTCAGTCCAAGCTTCGCCGCAGTGCGGGCCAGGGCGAGCGGAACCGCCGCCACGATGTCCGATGCTGCCGCTGTCATCATCGCGGCATCAAAGCCCGGAACGACGAACCTCACCTGCCGGGACAAGCCTTGCGCGGCAAGCGCATCGTCGATCGGGCCGCATTTCGCCCCCGGCGCGACGCGCTCACGTGCACGCCGGCGGCAAAACGGCGCGCAGTCAACCGGCCTTTCAGCAACGGATGTCCTTTACGCATCACCGCCACGAAGCGGTCGCGCAGCAATGTCTGGATGCGGATATCCGGCCCGATATCGCCAAGCACCCCGATATCGAGATCGATACGGCCTTCGCGCAGCGCGCTGACGTCTTCCTTCTCCTGATCGGCAAAGCGCAAGTGACTTGCGGCGCTTCGCGCGCGCAATCGCCTGCAACGCACCCGAAACCCGCACATAGTCGCTTAGGCAAATCGTAAAGCTCCGCACCAGCTCGATTCAGCATCCCCTCCGCTGCAACACTGCCCATCTCTCATCATCGCGCACGCCCTGCATTCAGCCCCTCTCGCACCATCTGCCCCCCGCACCAAACCTCTCCCACTTCACCCCAATCCCTCATCCCCCCACATTCATGCCCCCCCCCTCACCTGCCCTCCAAGCACATCCAGCACCACCCAAAATATCCATAATACATCAACCAATTATATACTTTAATCATTCACTAATCATACACCACACTTTCCAGCACATCACGCTCACGACTCTGCGGCCATGCGGCCATGAAAAAAAAAAAAAAAAAAAATTTTTTTTTTTTTTTTTTTTTTTTTTTTTTTTTTTTTTTTTTTTTTTTTTTTTTTTTTTTTTTTTTTTTCTCGCCTCTCCCAGCAGCCTCAGACGACCCAGAGGCCCGCAAACCTTCCTCCAAAATGCGCGGGTCTGTCCTCCTCGGCGAGTCGTGTCCTGGTGACGTGGTGCATACTCTTTTGTCGACATTGCCATCGCTCGTACCGCAAGCTTCGCTCGGTATTCTCCTTGCTGGACGCGCCGGGCTTGGCATTGGCGAGAGCCTGGTGATGACCGGCGCGCTGGCCTGGGCCATCGCCGCCGTCGGCCCGCAGCACACCGGCAAGGTGATGGTATGGGTCGGCATCGCCATGTACGCAGCCGTCGCTGTCGGCGCGCCGCTCGGCATTTCTACTTATGACGCACTCCAGCACGAGCGGCGGCTTTGTCGCGGTGTCGTGGGCGACGATGTTGTTTGCGGTCCTGGTGCTGGCGATGACTGTCTTTGTACCGTCCGCGCGACCGCACCACGGCGAGCGTTTGCCGTTCCTGAAAGTTGCAGACCCCAGATCGCGCCGTTCGGCACAGGGCTCGCGCTGGCAACGATCGGCTTCGGCGCAATTGCCGCCTTCGCGGCGCTCGACTTTCAGCGCATGGGATGGGGCGGCGCAGGCTTTGCGTTGAGCGGATTTGGCGCGGCCTACATTCTGACCCGCGTTCTGTTTGGCGGCTGGCCGGATCGCTTCGGCGGAGCGCGAGTCGCTTTCTGGTCGCTGCTGATCGAGACGGCGGGGCAAACTCTGATGTCGGCTCGGCTTCGATCCGGCTCTCGCCTTCGCGGGCGCAATCCTCACCGGTATTGGCTTCTCCCTGGTCTTCCCGTCGTTTGGCATTGAGGCCGTCAAACAAATTCCTGCCGCCAGCCGGGGCGCGGCGCTCGGCGCCTATGTCGCCTTCTTCGACATCGGCTTCGCAGTGGCCGGCCCGCTGACCGGACTGATCGCCGGAACGTTCGGATATCCGTCGGTCTTCACCGCCAGGCGCCTGGCGTCGTCGCCGGACTACTGGTGGCGCGGCGCGACGCGTATGTCTAAAACCGAATGGAACGAAATAAAGGCTCGGATCCTCGCCGGCCGCGCGGTTCGCGAGTCCGAGATTTTCCGCGAGCCGCCGGGCAGCGGCAATTATTCGAGCAGCATCGGCGCGGCGCAGGGCATCGAACTGTTCTGCGGCCGCGGGCTGCAACGGCGCCCGCGCCGGCAAAAACCGTCCATGAGGCGGCGCGCGATATTCCGGTGTTTGCCGAAACCGACGTGCTGGTGGTCGGCGGCGGCCCGCCGGCACCACGGCCGCGATCGCAGCGGCGCGGCTTGGCGCCGATGTGATGCTGGTCGAGCGCTACAATCATCTCGGCGGACTCTCGACCGGCGGCCTCGTGATCTGGATCGACCGCATGACGGACTGGTCCGGCGCGCCCATCATTCGCGGCCTTGCCGAAGAGATCATGGACCGGCTGCCGAAGGATGCAGTTCAGGGGCCGCCGCGTGCCGATTGGGGCAACCGCGACGCCGCGACCGCCGCCTACTGGGCGCAGCGCACCGCCGCCTATCACGGCATCGTCACCTGGTCGCCGACCGTCGATCCGGAAGCACTCAAGACGCTGTCGATGCAGATGACGACGGAAGCCAAAGTGCGGCTGTTGTTTCATGCCTGGTGCGCCGAACCGATCGTCGAAGACAACGTGGTCAAGGGCGCGATCTTCGAAAGCAAGGAAGGCCGCCACGCGATTCTGGCCAAGATTACGGTGGACACCACCGGCGACGCCGACTCTGATCGCGCGTTCCGGCGCGCGCTTGCGAAACCGATATCGACGAAGGCGACATCCATCACTGCATGAACACGGCGTTCCTGATCGGCGGCGTCGACATGGAGCGCTGGCTGCGTTCCGCACCAACGAGCCGGACGCCTTCGCAGCCTTCATGGCGCAGGGCCGCGAGCGGCTGAAATTCTTCGAGAAGCCGTTTGTCTCGTGGCGCAACGACGTCGCACTGTTCATGGGCCCACGCCTCGCCGGCTACAGCGCCGTCAATGTCGAAGACCTGACCACGGTCGAGCTGCGGTCGCGCGAGCTCACCGTCGCGCATCTCGACGTTTATCGGAATTCCGCGCCGGGCTTTGCCGGTGCCTTTCTCATGCTCGGTGCGCCGCAGATCGGCGTGCGGCACAGCCGGCGTCTCACCGGCTTGCGCAAGGTGACGCGGCAACAGTGGGACAGCGGCACGTCTGGGACGATGAAATCGGCGTCTCAACCTCGCTCTCGCCGAAGACACCGAATATCTCGGTGCCGTATGGCGCACTGGTGCCGGAGACGCTCGACAATATCCTCGGCGCCGGCCGCCATGTGTCCTGCGACCCGAACTCGCACACGTTCCTGCGCGAAATTCCGCAGTGCTGGTTCACCGGTCATGCCGCCGGCGTTGCCGCGGCCCTTGCCGCCGGCACCGGCACGAGGCCCCGCGATCTCGATGTGCGAGCGATCCAGCGCGAATTGCTGCGCCAGGGCGCGTATCTGTCTCCCATCGTCGAGGCCGGCATGCAGCCGGCCTCCGCCGCGGAGTGAACCAGCGCCTGCACTCATAAATGTAAGCGATCTCAATGTCCGCTGTGGGGATACAAGCGGACATCGCAAAGTCACGTTCAATCGGTCGAAAATGCCCCAAAGCAGACCTGCAAACATGGAAACCTTTTTGGGGCGGCTGGATGAACCCGATGGGGAGTTTTTCGACTAAGCATAAGGAGGGACGCCTGAGCGGCTCGGAGCCTCGCCGCAAAGAGACGCGCCATGAGATCGCCGAATTCGACAACGCTGATAACGTTGACATTTATAGGACTGATCGTCGGCGCGCCAAGCTTTGACGGGAGTGCGATCGCCGCCAATGTCCAGGCCAAGCCGGCTCACGAAGGCCACACGGTTTTGCCGATGCGACGCCGCTCCGCGCACTACGATTGCCCACCGCACATGGTCCCAACGGCGATGTACTTTAACAGAGTCCGGGTCTGCGTTGATCCCCACGGCTACTATGAGTGGTCGGACGGCAGCACTTCCCCAGGTCCCATTTCGCAGCCACCATTTGCTTTGCCGCGCAACGCCAAGTAAGGCGTGTTCCGGTTGCTGTTGGCCCAAAACGGACATGCCGTGGTCACCCGGCGATGTCCGCTTTTGCGGGCAAAGCCGACATCGCAATTTATGACCACACGCCCTAGCCGGTCGGCGGCGCGATCTCGTCGAGGCTCTTTTGCTTCGCTTCGGGCCCGAGCTGGGTCACCGCAACCGCGGCGATGAACAGCAGCGACGCGAGGCAGGCGAACACCGTCGTCATACCGTAGCCAGTGAAATCCATAGAATGGTCGGCATGATGAAGGCGGTCGCGAGCCGGCCAACACCCGCGGCCCAGCCGAAACCCGAGGCGCGCGCATTCGTCGGGAATACTTCAGACGTGAATATCTGCATCGCATTGCCGGCGACCTGGACGAAGAAGAACATGATGAAGCCGACGACGATCAGCTCGATCGGCGTCTCCGCACTGGCGAAAATGATCGCCATCACGCCGGCCAGGATAAACGTGCAGATCGACGTGATCTTGCGGCCGAACTTGTCGAGCGCATACATCATGAAGAGACTGGCGCACGGCACCGCGAAGTTCATCGCCAGCGTGTATTGCAGCGACTTGGTGATCGAGAATCCCTTCGCGTTCATCGTATTCGGCAGCCACGCGGTAAAGCCAATGGCGATACCGAAGAAAGCCGTGAAGCAGATCATCCCGGCGATCACGCGACCGGGATACTTCGAGAACACAACGC
>CAVULJ010000023.1:0-127967 GCA_963742215.1 uncultured Alphaproteobacteria bacterium | reverse complement strand
CCGGTAGTGTCTCAGTTTGATTGTGGCGAAGGCAACGCCAGTGGGTCTTTTGACGCTTTTGAATGTTCTTCGAGGAAGCGCCAAAATCATCTTGATTATCAATTCTAGTCATCAAGTCCCATGCCGCCGGTTCACCATCCAAATATGGGAACGACGTAAGCTGCCATACTCGGCCTGTTGCCGTGTCTAATAAAAACGTGTCTCGGGCAGCATGGGGATAGAGACTATTTGGAATGGGGCGGCGTCTGTGTCCAATCACAGGCCGAAAGCCCTAAGGCAGTCAAACTCAAATAGGATAGTAAGAAAAATCTGTGTGCCATGGCAGCAACCTTCTGCTATGCTTAGCGCCAAGCAGGAGTATAGCTGATATGCGTTTGCCTATGAACAAGCGAGACCGCCACGAATACATAATGCAGCGCGCTAGAGAATTGGCCGAATCGGCAAGTTCTCTGGTGGAACGAAATCGAGTTTGAGCTACGCCATCGGGAGGAATTAGAAGAAGCTCAGGGGTCTGCTTGACAGCAAATTTATTCGGCAAGAACTCGATAGTGTGTGTGCGCTTGCACGCGAAAAACAGGGTCAGAATGCCTAGAGGCCCCAAAGGCGAGCGCCGCCCCGCCGACGCTAACCAGCGCGCCGTCCTGATCCGGGGATAATGTTGTCGGCGAGGTCGAGGACAAGGTGACGGATGACGGCAAGAACGCCGCCGCCGTGGCTCTGGAACGCGTGGCGCGGCAAAGCCCGGGCCGAGGGTCTATCGGCACGCAAACGCAAAGAGATTGCAAAAAAGGCCGCAAAGGCTCGCTGGGGCGAGTGATTGTGGATAAGTCGTCACCTCGCATACTAGAACTTGACCACGATAACCTTTCGTCCACAAATGAGGACATAAAAATTATCGTGAGGCGCTTAGATGCTTGCTACCCGCCAT
This sequence comes from uncultured Alphaproteobacteria bacterium, assembly GCA_963742215.1. Taxonomy (GTDB): domain Bacteria; phylum Pseudomonadota; class Alphaproteobacteria; order Rhizobiales; family Xanthobacteraceae; genus BOG-931. The sequence goes on along the minus strand of CAVULJ010000023.1, from coordinate 127,039 downwards.
TATGTACAGCCTCTGGGAAATCGATGCCCGGCTTGCGCCGTTTGGTGCGACACGAGCAGAATTGATCCAGTCGTTGTCGGTGTCGTTGGTGCGCGAGCCGATGCGGTGGAGAACGACCCAGCAACCGCCGAGGGTCTGTTCGCGTATATCTTTGGAACTAGGTTCTTACGGAATCTTCCGGACAAAAGGCTACCTGCTTTATCGACACGACAACATAGAAGGTGTCGAACATCCGGATCGGCCGCTAAAAATCATCTACCAGATGTCGATTCAGCCGGCTCGATCTGCACCACAAGCCCCGTTCTGTCTCTGCAAAGGGCTCTGGGCTCTGCCGTTGTTCTCGACGCAGCACAAGGCAACCTTTTTAGGAAGAGGAGTTGGCGTCCGCTCGCGCAGTAAAATTCGACCAAATCGATACAGGGGTTTGGTATTTGTGTGTTTCAGTTATTGGCGATGACGTTCGTGCTGAGTTGTCGCTGCCCACTCGGATTGAAAACGGTAATTTCGAGGATTTCATCGAGCGGATTTCTCTCGTTGGCCCCGGCGATTGGGGCGGCCCAGTGTTAATCCGATGACGACGCAGGACCGGCCGAGTTCGAGCCGGTGGTCACTCGCAAATAGTTGGCAATGTTTAACGTTGAACGTCTTGAACTGGCGCGGAAACGCCGCGGGTATTACGGCGAGGACTGGCGGAGCGAGCAAAGGTCGCTCCCGGTCACTCTTTCTCGAATTGTCAACCGACAGCAAATTGCCGATGAGGCCACAATCGACAAATTAGCGGTCGCGCTGACTATCCCGATCATTCTTTTTTCGTGATGACATCGATCCGTAAGAAGTTTTAGTCGCTAGTTTTCGCAGTTTGCGTGCCATGACAGCGCTCGAACGTGACGCCGCATTGGCAAGCGGGATCACTAGCCTACGAATTGGCTGATTGGACTAAGGGCCGTTTCAACCTGCCGCTTACCGACATTTTGGATCTGGGTCACGAACGCGATCCTGGTGCCGCAGCGAAAACATTGCGCCAGTATTGGGCTATAAGCAAGAGCCGGATAAGCAGAAACATGATGAGCTGCTAGAAACGAAAGGTGTTCGTGTATTCTCTCTGGCTGAAAACACACGAAATGTGGATGCGTTTTCATGTTGGGCGCGGCATCAGCCGTACATTTTTATTCGATGCCTATGATCTCCCGGAACGTAGCCGTTTTTTGATGCCGCGCATGAGCTTGGGCATTTGGCGTTGCATCAACACGGTAAACCGAAACAAGGAAAATCCGCTGAGTTAGAGGCGCACGCTTTTGCATCTTCGTTCCTGATGCCGCGCGACGATGTTCTCGCAACAATACCATTCGTGACCAGCATGAAGCAGGTCGTGAAAGCGAAGAGGCGTTGGGGCGTTTCTGTCGCCGCACTCCGCTCACGGCTTCACAGGTTAAGGGTACTGACCGATTGGCAATATCGAACCTTCTGTATTACGATGAATCGTACGTTTGGGGAAAATGAGCCTGATGGCTTGCCGCCCGAACGATCAAGCATTCGGCGAACTGATCCTAACCGACCTGTGGAAGGAGGGCGTCGCGTCATCACATTGCGGCAAACCTCGCTTTACCCGACAATGAAATGGAAAACCTGCCTTCGGTCTGATGGGCGACGTAAGTGCGCCCATGCGTCCGAAAGGCCGCCCGAGCCTAAAAATGGTATAGTGATCTTTTTACTTGACGCTAACAAAGTTCATATCATGCGGGGCATGAATAAGCTTCCCTTAACCGCGCGAGTTCAAATCCTTCGCCTACTCTGCGAAGGGTCTTCGATGCGGTCGATCAGCCGGGTTGCTGGGGTTTCGATCAACACAGTCACGAAGCTGCTGATTGATGCCGGCTTGGCCTGTGCCAACTTCCATGACGAAGTGGTTCGGGAAGTCCCTGCCCAGCGCGTTCAGTGCGACGAAATTTGGTCTTTCAGCTACGCCAAGCAGAAGAACGTCAAATTCGCAAAAGCTGCTCCGGAAGCTGCGGGCGACGTTTGGACATGGACCGGCATCGATGCCGACTCCAAACTGATTGTTTCTTGGCACGTTGGCGACCGCAGCCAGCCCACCGGCATTGCCTTCATGGGCGATCTTAAGGCTCGGCTCGCCAACCGCGTCCAACTGACCACGGACGGCCACAGGGCTTATTTGTCTGCGGTTGAGGCGGTCGATTTCGACGCTGACTACGCGATGCTGAATAAGATTTTTGCAACCGACTACGAAGGCATTGGTCGCTATAGCCCGCCTAAGTGCATTGGCACGGTCAAGAGCGCCATTATGGGCAATCCTGACCCGGACCACATCAGCACATCTTATGTGGAACGGCAGAACCTGACCATGCGGATGTCAATGCGGCGGTTTACGCGCCTGACCAACGCATTCAGCAAAAAGTTCGAAAACCACTGCCACGCGCTCGCACTTTACTTTTTCTATTACAACTTCTGCCGGGTCCATAAGACGCTCGGCGCTACCCCGGCTATGGCCGCTGGCCTCGTTCAAAGTCCACTGAAATTCACAGATTTGCTCACAGCAATCGGACAACCAGAAGAACAGAACCGGATTAGACGAAAAACGTCAGGCGGTTATCGATGAGCACTCCGAACGGTCATCCCGTGTGCCACGATTCAAACTGAGCACACCCATTGTCCCCAACCAATCCCGCGCTCATCCACTGTAGCTCCACAAGCTTCTCCACAGCTCACGCACCCTTCATGGTGCGGCGTTCGATGTCGAGATAACGCGGGAAATCGCAGGTCGCTTGCGCCGCCTTCATCTCTTTCTCTGCGCCGCCACGGCCAAGGAACGGATCGAGCTTTCCTTGCGCCAGGCATTCGTATGACTGCTTCACCGCCTTATGCATGGCGGCAAACGCGGTGCCTGACGAAGCGGCAAGACGGAAGCCGAGCTTGGCCAGCTCTGCCGGCGACATCGGAAATTCGGCGAAGCCGTCAGGCGGCGCAAACGTCATCAGTGGCGCTGGCAGGCGCTCGCCGATGGTGCGCATTTCCTCCGGCGTGCGCGAATAGACGAACAGCATGTCGGCGCCGGCTTTGTGAAAAGCTTCGCCGCGCCGCAAGGCATCGTCGAGACCGCCGACGCGCTGCGCATTGGTGCGGGCGATGATGACGAGATTGGGATCGTTGCGCGCGGCTAACGCCTCGCCGAGCCGCTTCAGCATGAACTCCATCGGCACCAGATGATCGATGCCGGCGTGGTGCTCGAAACGCCGCGGCAGCAACTGGTCCTCGATCTCGATGGCCGCGAAGCCGGCGGCTTCCGTCAGCGCGATGGTGCGATGCATGTGCACCGGATCGCCGAAGCCGCCGCCGGCATCGAGAACGATCGGCAGCTTGCTCGCCGCACGCATATCGACGGCCACTTGCGCCAGTTCGGTGATGGTGATGTTGGCCTCGGTGACGCCTTTGTACCAGCCGAGCGAGCCGCCGCTGAGGTAGACCGCCTTGAAGCCCGCGGCTTCGGCCAGCCGCGCCATGATCGGATTGAGCGCCACCGGCGCCACGATCAATTCCTTGCCCGCGATCAGTTCACGAAAATTTGCCAAGACCTTCTCCTCTTCCGGCTAGCTACAGCCGAATTCATATGAAATCGAAAGCCATGGAAAGGGGAGGCGAACGGAGCCGTCGGCAGGAGGAATAACTATCGGCGCTCTGGTGTATGTGTCTTAACTCATTCATCCTGCCTGCTCATCATGCCCTGCCGGGAGAAATCGATGTCTGGAAACAAAGTCGCTACGCCGCTCATTGTTGCCGCGCTCGCCTTCGCTGCGTGTTTAGGAGCGGCCACCGCGTGGGCGCAAAGCACGCCCGATTATGCGGCTATTATTGCGGCGCCGGATCGCAGCGATGCCGATCGCGAGGCCGACAAGCGGCGCGATCCGTTGCCAATCCTCAAGTTCGCCGCGCCGCGTTCCGGCATGAAGGTGCTCGATATGGGCGCCGGTGGCGGCTACTCGACCGAGCTGATGGCGCGCGCGGTGGCGCCGAACGGCATGGTCTGGGGCCAATATCCACCTGACGGTCCTGCGCGAGCGATCGAGGCATTGCAGGCGCGGATGAAGACTCCCGCGATGAAAGACGCCGCGGCCGATCTGCGGCCGTTTGACGATCCGATCGGGCCGGACATGAGCAACCTCGATCTGATCACGTTCCTGTTTTACTACCACGACACGACCTACATGAACGTCGATCGCGCCGCGATGGACCAGAAGATGTTTGCCGCGTTGAAACCCGGCGGCTTCCTGGTGCTGGCCGATCATTCCGCCAAGGCTGGCTCCGATACTTCCACCGGGAAGTCGGTGCATCGCATCGACGAGGCGATCGTGCGCAAGGAGCTTGAAGCTGCCGGCTTCAAGTTCGTCGCCGAGGGCGACTTCTGGCGTGTGCCCGGCGACACCCGCGACTTCTCCAGCATGCGGCCGCCGTCGCCGGTCGATGCCTTCGTGCTGAAATATCAGAAGCCGTGAGAATGGATTCCGGAGCGCCGCGAAGCGGTGCTCCGGCAAGAATTGTGAGTGGAATGACGCTTCGCCTTATTGCAACTGGTCCTTCACCTTTTCTAATGCCGGCGTTGACGCAATCTTCGTCGACGCCCGGTGAGCCGGACAGGCCGATGCCGCCGATCACGTCGTTGCCGGCCTTGATCGGCACGCCGCCGGGAATGGCGATGACGTTCGGTAACGTCACCTGCTGGTGAGCGACCGAATTCGGATCCGTAAGCTTCTTGGCGTATTCCGCGCTGGTCTGCTTGAAGGTCATCGCGGTGTAGGCCTTGCGCCGCGCGTTCTCCAGGGTGTGGATGGGAGCGCCGTCGCCATGCATCGCGACCAGCGTCTCGCCGTCGGCATCGACCACGACGGCCGATGTCGCATAGCCCTTGGCGGCGCAGGCTGCGATCAACTCTTCAACGATTGTCTTGGCGATAGCGAGCGACAGGTATTTGTGCATGATTAATGCCGCGCCGGCGGGCGCCGGTACAGTCAGTGCGCTGGCGACGATGGCGGCGGTAGCAAAGCCCGAATAACGAACAAACGACATATTGATCTTCCTCCCGATAAAAAGCGTGCGCTGGAGCATGATCCGGAAAATGCCTGTCCTCGAACTTGATCCGAGATGGGTACCGGTTTTCCGATTAGATCATGCTCCGCTGAAAATAACAGCGCACGCTCAAGCCTATTCCATTTTTGACGGCGGTAGTGCGACGAGCCGCCGGCTCTCGCTCAACACGGCGTGAACAAAATCACCACTGCCGGTAGGCCGGCTGGCCGTAATAGGGCTGCGGCTGTTGGTAATACTGCGGTTGCTGGTATTGCGGCTGTCCGTAGTACTGTTGCTGGCCGTAATAGCGCTGACCGTAGCCTTGCTGCGCGTAATATTGCTGCTGCTGGCCGTAGCCGGGCGGGGGCGGCTGCTGCGGGAGGCCGTTCTGTTGCTGCGCGTAACCTGGCTGGGCATAGCCCTGCTGCTGCTGGCCATAACCTTGCTGCTGTACCCTTGCGGCGAATAGGCCGTTTCCTGCTCCGGCAGGTGAGCGCGCGCGACCGGGCCATTACCGCCGCTTGGCGTCTGGCCGCTGACGGTGACGCTGGTATTCGCCATGCCTTCGGTCTTCACCAGGTCGAACAGCACGGTGGCGTTGGCGCGCGACAGCCGCACGCAGCCGTGTGACACCGCCATGCCGAGATGCTTCTCGTCGAAGAAGCCGTGGATGGCATGTCCGTGCAGATCGAAGAACATCGTATGCGGCATCGGCGCGTTGTCCCACTCCTGCGAGAAGTGGTCGGCGTCCATGCGGTTGACCTTGAAGCTGCCGTTCGGCGTGTCGTAGCCGGCCCGTCCGGTCGATACCGGCCATACGTACTTCTGCTGGCCATCGACCGCGACCGTCATCTGCTGGGCGTTCTTGTCGACGCTGATGGCGATATCGGCGCGCGCCGTCGAAGCGAGCGGCAGCGCAAAAGCCGCGGCGACCAACGAGCCCGAAAGGATAGTAGCGATACGCATGGAGAATACCTGATGGGTGAAGAACCAGTTTGTTAGATGGGGCGGAGAAGCATCTGTTAGAAGTCTTTGGCCGGCGTTTAGTTCAAATCAAGAGGCTAAAGCTGCTGTCCGGCGGAATGGTGAACGGAATAAGGCGGGATTGTTATTCGCTCATTCCCGCGCAAGCGGGAATCCAGTGGGTCATGTTGCGCCGGGTCCCCGCTTTCCGCCTTCGCTCTTCGAGGTTCGGCGGACTACCAGCCTGCCGAAGCTCGACTTCCGAGCGCAGGCAGGTCGCGGGGACGGGCGGAAGCAGCCATCAATGCCGCTTGAAATACTGCACCGCGCGCTCGTGCTTCTCGGCGGCGGCGCGGCTTGAAAACGTGCCGAGATTGCGGCGGCGGCCGGTCCTCGGATTTTTCTTGCGGGAATAGAGCCGGTACTTCCCTGATGTCAGCTTGCGGATCACGACCGTCCTCCGGAGGCGGTGGTATGTTACTTCCAAATCGCCGGTTTGCGTTCGGTTCCCGCGCCTATGAGACGCAAACTGTCCGACATTTAATTCCGGGGCGCGGCTTTTTGGGCGTTCCCGCCGGATTATTTTAGCTATGATTGCAGGCGGTGATGGGAGCCCGATCTTGAGCGCGCCGATCTTCATCAGCTATTCGTCCAAGGATCAGGACATCGCGGAAACCATCTGCAAGGCGCTGGAGTCCCGCGGCCAGAATTGCTGGATTTCCTGCCGCGACGTGCGCGCCGGCGATAATTTCCAGGAAGCGATCGTCCGGGCGCTCCGCACCGCGAAAGTGATGCTGCTGGTGTTCACCAGCAACGCCAACAATTCCGACGAGATCAAGAAGGAACTGGTGCTGGCCGGGCGGCATCACGTCACCGTGGTGCCGGTGCGCGTCGAGGACGTCGTGCCGAACGATGCGTTCAGCTACGAATTCGCGACCCGGCAGTGGATCGACCTGTTCAAGAATTGGGAGCAGGAGATCGAGCTGCTGTCGTCGCGGCTTGAGCATGTGTTGCAGGACGCCAAGCCCGGCGAAACTGTTTCGACTCCGGCGGCCACGGCCGTTCCTCGCCGCCTTCCGCAAAAATCGTCGAACGCACCGCTGATCTGGGGCGCGATTGCGCTGATCGCTATCATCGTTATTGGCGGCGCGGTTTTCCTGCTGCGGCCGTCGCCGAAGCCCGTGGTCGCGGCTGCGCCGCCGCCTGCCGCACCAACGTTGGCTCCCGCGCCGACGCCGTCGGCGCCGCAACAGACCGCGGCGCAAGCGCCGGCGCCAGTGGCTGCCCCGCCAGTCACGCCCGCACCGCCGCCGGCTCCGCAAGTCGCCGAGGCTCCGGTCGCGCCGCCTCCGGTCGCCCAGCAAAGCCCGGAGGATGCTGCGTGGCTGGCTGCCGACAACGCCAACACGCCGGACCTCTTCTCCGGCTATCTGAAAAGCTTCCCGTACGGCGCGCATTTGCAGGAAGCGCAGTTGCGGTTGGTCAATCTGATCCGCACCAGCGCGCCGCCGATCAAGACGTTTGACGGCACCTGGCAGACCGAATGGACCTGCCCGAACCTCGGCGGCTATCCGGGCTACAGTTACAGCTTCAACGGCCAGATGAAGGACGGCGTCTATCACGGCGCCAAGGGCGCCAAGGGCGAGCCATCGTCGATGACGCTCGACGGCAAGATCGAGGCCGACGGTACCGCCGGCTTCACCGGCGAGGTCATTGTCGGTTCGAGCCTGGTCGGCCTCGGCGCCGCGCGCGGCTCGCCGAGCGATTTCCACGCGCTCGGGCATTTCGACCACGGCAGCGGCAACGGCAAGCGCATCGAAGGCCGGCCCTGCACGCTGACGTTTTTGAAGCAGTGAGCGCGGCGTCCGCGCCGCTGTGTGCGCACTGTTTTCTGATTCAATTGTCAAACAGCGTTGTTTTCATCCCGCCCCGCGATAGCGGGGAGGGGGGACCGCGCTCTTGCGCGGTGGGAGGGGCGTTTGCGGTGACGCTTCTCCTGAAGCATCAGGATGTTCTCGAATCGCCCGCGCCCCCTCCACCATGCTTCGCATGGTCCCCCTCCCCCGCTATCGCGGGGGCGGATGCACAATCTCGTTCTCGCGATGCGGGCCGCATCCGAGTTGTTGTCAAGAACTAAGTTCTCCGCTCTCCGCACCGATCTTCGTCAGAGAACATCGGCGGTGGACACCGGTATCCTCACGATCCGTGCTTCAAGCACCACGAATGAACGAACGGAAGAAAGCAAGGAAGCGGAACGCCGAGAGACGCGTATCCAACCTCCGCACCCTGCGGGGTGCGGCGCGCGCAGAGCGCTGCGCGCTCGCCTCTCGGCGTCCCACCACGGCTCTTGCCGAGGGACGTTCGTCCCACAGGCTCAACCTCAGGCCAGGCTTCCTGGGACGGGACTCTACGAGCGGGCGTTACCCGCTCCCGGCCTGTCCGCAGTCCAGCGGCATGCACCCCACGCACCGGTCATAGTGCCGGCGGGCATGATGCCCAAAGCCGCCCGGGTGCGGCAGTGACGAGCCGCCGCCCGCGGGAACCGACTCTCGCTCCGTCCTGCGGAGTGACCGCATAACGTCCTTGTACGGGAGCGAGATTGCGGGCCTTTTTTCAAATCCGGAACGCGATGTCACGGAATTATTTCCCGATACAACTTATGCCCATTTGGCGGGGCTTTTTGAAGTGCGGGAGCTGCAACATCAGTGGCAACGTCAATGCGTTTTGAGCACAAAGATTCGCTGCGATGGCAATAGTTTAGGCCCGCTGCGCGCTCCTTCTCCCCGCGTGCGGGGAGAAGGTTGGGATGAGGGGGCGTCGACGCTGCTTGAGGGTCACGCGGGGAGAGATTTTACCGTGGCGCCCGGCAATGTCGGAGTGAGAAGTCATTTAATCAACTCTTCCAGCGGCGGCTTGCCGGCGGCGTGCATCGCCGCGCGGTAGGCGAACACGACGCCGGGGCCGAGCGTGGTGCCGGGACCGGGATAGGTCCCGCGCATCATCGACGCCATGTCGTTGCCGCACGCGTACAGGCCGTCGATCGTCCGGCCACCATTGTTCAGCACGCGCGCGTCGGCATCCGTCGACAGGCCGGTGCTGACCGCGATTTCGGCGGGCCAGATCTCCAGGCCGTAATAAGGCGCAGTCTCGATCGGCCCGATGCAGGGATTCGGCTTGTGCGCGTCGTCGCCGTTGAAGCGGTTGAGCTCGGTCTCGCCTTTGCCGAAATCGAGATCAACGCCGGTCTTGGCGTAGCCGTTGTTGCGCTCGACTGTCCGGCGCAGCCCGGGCGCGTCGATGCCGAGCTGCGCGGCCAAACTCTCAAGCGTATCGGCGCGCTTGAGATAGCCTGCTTTCAGCAAGCGTCGCAGGTTGCCGGCGCCGGGATAAACATCGCCCAGTCCGTATTTGTGAATGAAGGTTTCGTCGCAGATCAGATAGCAGGGAATCGACGGCGATCTCGCGTTGGCATCGAACATCCCCTCGACGAAGTCGTGGTACGACGCCGCTTCGTTGACGAAGCGCTCGCCGTTTTTGTTCACCGCGATCAGGCCCGGCTTGGCGCGGTCGAGCAGGAGGTGCGGGTAGAGGCCCTTGCTGCCGTCCGCGCGCGTGGTGACCGAGACCGGCGTCCACAACCCGCTGCGGCGATGCTCTTGTGGCGCGATCCGCGCGCCGAGCTGTTCGCCGATGGCGATGCCGTCACCGACGTTGAATTCGCTCGCCATCGAATTGGCCGGCACCGGATGCGCCATGAACGCGTCGCGATAGCGCTTGTTGTGCCCGTAGCCGCCGGTCGCCAGCACCACGCCTTTTCTCGCCGCGACATAAATCTCGCCGTCTCTGGTTTTGATCGTCGCGCCAACCACGCGTCCGTTCTGCTCATCGACAGCGGCGATCGAAGCGTTGAACAGGATCTCGACGCCGCGCTTTCGCAGGCTGTAGAACAGCCGCGCCACCAGCGCATTGCCCATCATCAGCCGCGTGCCGCGCGGGTAACGCAGGCGATCGATCAGGTAACGCGTCATCAGCTTCGCGGCGTAGCTGAAATTCGCCAGCGACTTGAAACGGCCGAGCAGGGGAGGGATGTCGGCCTTGCCGATCATCATGCCGCCGAACAGCATGTATTCGGGGATCGGCGGCCGCAGCCGCGCGAAATCCGCGCCGAGCAAGCGTCCGTCGAACGGCTGCGGAATGATCGCGCGGCCGCGACCGCGGCGCCCTTCATGTTGCTGCGATAATCCGGATGCCGGCCGCACGGCAGGAATTTCACCTCGGTGTTCTGCTCCAGCCAGTCGATCACCGCCGGCCCGGTTTTGAGAAACGCCGTGCGCAGATCGCGGCTCGCGTCGTCGCCGATCAGCGCGTCGAGATAATCCTGCGCGCGTGCCGCGCTGTCGTCGAAGCCCGCGCGTTGGCTTTGATGGTTGCCGGGAATCCACAGCGTGCCCGCCGAGGTCGCTCCGGTGCCGCCGACCTGGCCGGATTTTTCGCAAACAGCACGGAGAGCCCCTGCAGGCTCGCCACCAGCGCCGCCGTCATGCCGGCCGGCCCGGCGCCCGCGACCAGCAGATCGACTTCGCGGTGTTGGGTCATGGCGCTTGGGTTCCGGCTTCGCGTGTGTGGACGGTAGGCATGAGCTTTCATCCCGCCTTGGGATAGCGGGGAGCGCTATCTGAAGCATCAGCACCCGTCATGGCCGGGCATGACGGCTGCAAGTCATTGCGAGGAGCGCTAGCGACGAAGCAATCCAGGGGCGGCAGGCATTGAGCGCTGGATTGTTCGCTTCGCTCGCAATGACGTCACGACATGCTCTTTGCCCAAACCCATCACGCGTCAGCCGCACGATCGCGCGGTCGAGCGCCGAGAGAAACTCCGAGCGGTCGCGCGGCGAAAACGGCTTCGGCCCGCTGGTGATTTCGCCGGCGCTGCGCAGCGAATCCATCAGGTTGCGCGTCGCCAGTGTCATGCCGATGGAGTCCTTGGTGAACGGCCTGCCGTTCGGCGCAATGACGGTCGCGTCCGCCTTCACGCAGTGGCTCGCCAGCGGCACGTCGGCGGTGATCACGATGTCGCCGCGTTTGGCGCGCTCGGCGATCCAGTTGTCGGCTTCGTCCATGCCGGCGCCGACCACGACTCTTTCCACAAATTCATCGCGCGGCACCGCGATCGGCGAGTTGCTGACAACGAAGACTTTAAGCGCAACGCCTTTGAGCGCATGGCGCTCCGCAACCCGGTAAATCTCCTGCTTCACCGGGCAGGCATCGGCGTCGATGAAGATGGAGATTATGGTCACGGCGTATGTTCCGCATTCAAGCCGTCATGCCCGCGCATCCGCATCTTTATTCGCGCCGCTGAAAGGCGTGGATGGCCGGAACAAGTCCGGCCATGACGATGTAAGGCGTCCTTCGATGGCGGTGTTCTTCCGCACATGCAACCAAGCCGCAGTATCGCTCCATCGCGTATTTTTTTTCCGTTCCAGGAAACCTGTGTCTTTTGACGTAGTTATTCGAAGGATAGACATTCGGGCGGTGGGTCAGTACCGTTCAAAATACCTTTTCTATATGAAATCAGTGTCCAGTCGGGTTTGAGCGTATCAGGATGACGTCCCATCCGCCTCGTCTCGACCTGCCCCGCGTGCCGGAGATGGCGGCGCGTTTGCAAACCACGGATTGGTCGAAAACACCGCTTGGTCCCCGGGAGAACTGGCCGGCCAGCCTGAAGCTTATTGTCAGCGTGATGTTCGCTTCGGGCTTCCCCATGTGCGTGCGCTGGGGGCCCGAGCTGGTGATGATTTACAACGACGGCTATCGCTCGATCCTCGGCGCCAGGCATCCGCACGCGTTCGGGCTGCCCTTTCACGAAGCGTGGCCCGAAGTGCAGGAGCAACTGCGGCCGTTGCATCAGGCGATATTGAACGGGACCAGCGGCGCCTACTTCGCCGAGGACTTGCTGATCAAGGTACAGCGGCGCGGCATTCCCGAATGGGAAGATGCGCGCTTTACGTTGAGCTACAGCCCGGTCCCGGACGATGCCGCTCCAACCGGCGTCGGCGGCGTGCTCGTCACCGTCGTCGAAACCACCGGACCGGGTCCGCACCGAGGAGGCGCTCCGCGCCAGCGAGGAGCGGTTCGCCAGCATCTTCGAGCAGACCGGGGTCGGCGTCCTGCAATGCGAACTGGACGGCCGCTTCCTTCTCGTCAACCGGCGGTTTTGCGAGATCGTCGGGCCGCACCGCGGAAGAGCTTTTGACGCTGCGCGTGCCCGACATCACCCATCCCGATTATCGGGACACCGACGCCGCGCTCCGGCGGCAGCTCGTCGCCGACGGCGTCCCGTTCTCCGTCGAAAAGCGCTACCTGCGGCCTGACGGATCGGAAGTCTGGGTCGACGTCAACGTGTCGTTGATGCAAAGCGCGGACGGCGCGCGGCCGCAGTTGATCGGCGTCGCGCAGGACATCACCGAACGCAAAATTGCCGAAGCCAGCTTGCGCAGCAAGGAGGCCGATCTCCGCCTTGTGCTCAATTCCGCGACCGACGGCGTCTATTGCGTGGATACCGACGGCGTCACGACGATGTGCAATGCGGCGTTCCTGCGGATGCTCGGGATCGCCCGCGACGAGGACGCCATCGGCCGCAAGCTCCATGATGTAATTCATCATTCCCATCCGGACGGTTCGCCCTATCCGAAAGAGGAATGCCCGATTTACCGGACCGCCAGGGATGGCGTGCCCGGCCCATGTCGAATACGAACTGTTCTTTCGTCTCGATGGCTCGAGCTTCCCGGTCGAATACTGGGTGAATCCGATTCTGCGCGATGGCGCGCGCCAGGGCGCGGTTTGCACCTTCATCGACATCACCGAGCGCAGGCGCGCGCAGGAACAGCAGAACCTGCTGTTGCGGGAGCTGAGCCACCGGATCAAGAATCTGTTCGCCATCACCGGCGGCATGATCGCGCTCAGCGCGCGCACGGCGACGACGCCGAAGGAATATGCGGCGAGTCTCAGCGGCAGGCTCGACGCGCTGGCGCTGGCGCACGATCTGATCTTGCCGGCCGCGCCGGGCGAAGACGGTCCGCAAGCCGAGCCGGCCAGGCTCGACGATCTGCTGGGGAAAATCCTGTCACCCTACGCGGGCAAGCCGGACAGCCCCGACAGCGGCCGCGTCAGCATGGACGGTCCGCCGGTCGCGCTCGGGCCGCAAACGGTGACGACCTTCGCGCTGATCATCCACGAGCTCGCGACCAACGCGGCGAAGTACGGTTCGCTGTCGGTCGAAGAGGGCAGGCTGCGCATCACCTGGGCGTGCGACGCCGAGACCCTCACCCTGAAATGGGAAGAAACCGGCGGACCGCCGATCGCCGGACCGCCAAAGACGGAAGGCTTCGGCACCGTGCTGTCCAATCACAGCGTGCGCGTTCAACTGGGCGGCTCGCTCGCGCATGACTGGAACGCGGCGGGCTTTCGGTGGAGCTTTCCGCGCCGCTGGAGCGGTTGAGGCACTGATTTTCGACTGTCATGCCCCGCCACAGCCGTCCGAAGGACGGCGTCGCTTTGCTCGCCTATGCCGGGGCATCCAGTAGTCGCCGCCGTATCGGCAAATCCCCAGCGCTTGCGTTTACTGATATCGCCGAGCGTTTCGGCATCGCCACAGCGCCTTGTGTTGAACGAATGTGTCCGTTTTCGCAGAGGCGTCTCTTCATATGGTCCGCCTTCGCGGACCATAACAACAGGGAACAGAGCATTCCCAAGCCGTCATGGCCGGACTTGTTCCGGCCATCCACGCCTTGCTTAAATCTGAAAATGGCGGGCGGCTGGGTTTATTTCATCGCCAATCGGTGCAACGGAGTGCTCTACGTCACGAGCAACTTACTGCGAGGCGCCTCGGGCCATGACGGCTATGTCTCACATCCAGTCAACAAACTATCAACCACGCCTCAATCTTCCTTCTTCTTCATCTTGTAGAACTGAAAGCCTTGATCGGAAACGGCCTTCTCGATGACGTCGCGTTTCATCCGAAACGGCGGGTCCTTGTCCTCGCGGACGACACCCACCGCCGTCCACGGGCCGTGCCGCGTCGGCAGCTTCTCGCCGGCTGGATCGGGCGCGAACGCCCGCAGTCCCCGGTTGCTCTCTGATTTGAACATGAACAGCCGCATGATTTGCGTTCCTTCAATCGAATCGGGCGGGCATGAACCCGTGCCCAGCCAGGAAGGCGCACGCGGATCGTGGCCCTCATTCCCGGATCTTCGATTTGGAAAGAGGCTTTGCGGCCCGTCTACTGACGGCGCGAGCAGCTCGGAGTCCGGCCAGATCGACGCAAATCCATACTGCTTCGCGCCGCTTGGCCACAAGGCGCGGCCGGGCCTGGAACCCTTGTGAAACAGGCGCGTATGCTATATGTAACGCGCCTATCGAGTTTCGGCCGAACGACTTGGCCTAGCCGCTAATAGCGCGCTTGTCTGACGATATTCATCCTAATCTCGACTAAGCCGGCCCCGTTAGCGCGGGGCCATAGATCAACGCATATTATAAGAAAGGGCTCCCATGGCTTCGGGAACCGTGAAGTGGTTTAACGGACAAAAGGGCTTCGGTTTCATTCAGCCGGACGATGGCGGCAAGGATGTGTTCGTGCACATCAGCGCGGTTGAGCGCGCCGGCATGTCCAACCTGAATGAAGGCCAGAAGGTCACCTTCGAGGTCGTCGCAGATCGCAGAACCGGCAAATCCTCGGCGGACAATCTGCGAAGCGTGTAAATCCGCTTCACTGAATAAGCCTTGACCACGGATGTACTGGCAAGGCGTTTAGACAGGCCCCGCGTCTGGCACCCCAGCCGCGGGGCTTTTCGCAGCCAGGCTGCGCACAGGCGAAGAATAGAGGCTTCATGCAAGTACTGGTACGCGACAATAACGTCGATCAGGCCCTGCGCGTCCTGAAGAAGAAGATGCAGCGTGAAGGCATCTTCCGTGAAATGAAGCAGCGCAGGTCGTACGAAAAGCCGTCCGAGCGCAAGGTGCGCGAAAAGTCCGAAGCGATCCGGCGCGCGCGCAAGCTGGCGCGCAAGAAATTGCAGCGTGAAGGCCTGCTGGCCGATCCGCGCAAGAAAAAAGTTCTCGATGCCAAGGGCCGCGACTCGCGCCGGGGTGGAGCAGAGAGTGGTGGAATGGGCGGCGGAATGGTCGCCGCGGCCGCCGCGCTTCTGAAGCTTTAGTCATGCCCCGCCACAGCCGTCTGAAGGACGGCGTCGCTTTGCTCGCCTATGCCGGGGCATCCAGTAATCGCTGCCGTTTCGGCAGACTTTCAGCGCCTGCGTTTACTGGATAGTCCGCCTTCGCGGACTATGACAGGTGACCGCCGTCATGGCCGAGCTTGTTCCGGCTACGGTAGCTGTGCCTCACACCCTCTCGACGAAACTATCCACCACACGCTTCTCGCCGGCGCGGTCGAACTGGATCGTCAGCTTGTTGCCGTCGATCGCGGTGACGTTGCCGTTGCCGAATTTCTGGTGGAACACGCGGTCGCCGAGCGTGAAGGCCGACGTGGTGCCGGTCGATTTTGCGATCAGCTCGCCTTCGATGGTGAGCGGCAGGCGGCGCGGGCTGGTGCCGGTCTTTTGCTCGCGGGCGCGCCACGGCGAAGGCGTTGAGGCGTCGTCGAAGCCGTCGGAATTGTCGTCGTCGCCGTAGCGCGAGCCGCTTTCGGAGAAGCCGCTGCTGCTGCCTTTCTTGTTCTGGGCGCGCTGCCAGCCGGGCGTCGAGTAATTCGAGCCGAACGACGTGGAGGCGTCGAAGCGCGACGAGCCGTAGCCGCCATAACCGCCGAAGCCGCCTTGCGCTTCGGTCACTTCGACGCTGGCTTCCGGCAATTCGTCGAGAAAGCGCGACGGGATGTTGGTCTGCCACAGCCCGTGCATGCGCCGGTTGGTGGCGAAATAGATTTTGGCCCGCTTGCGCGCGCGGGTGAGCGCGACATGGGCAAGCCGCCGCTCTTCTTCCAGGCCGGAGCGGCCTTGATCGTCCAGCGTGCGCTGGCTCGGGAACAGGCCTTCTTCCCAGCCGGGCAGGAACACGGTGTTGAACTCCAGCCCCTTGGCCGAATGCATGGTCATGATGTTGACCGCGTCGGCCTCGGCGCCGCGCTCGTTGTCCATCACCAGCGAGATGTGTTCGAGGAAGCCTTGCAGGTTCTCGAAGTCCTGCATCGAGCGGATCAGTTCTTTCAGGTTCTCCAGCCGGCCGGCGGCGTCGGCGGAGCGATCCTTCTGCCACATCTCGGTGTAGCCGCTCTCGTCCAGGATGATTTCGGCCAGTTCGTTGTGCGGCAGGCTCTCGCGCTGCTTGCGCCAGCGGTCGAATGACTCCAGCACGCCGCGCAGCGCGCCGCGCGGTTTTGGCTTCAGCTCATCGGTCTCGATTACCGCACGCGCCGCTTCGGTTAACGGTATGCGGCGCTTGCGGGCGTGATCGTGCAGCATCTGCACGGTGGCGTCGCCCAGGCCGCGCTTCGGCACATTGACGATGCGCTCGAAGGCGAGATCGTCGGCCGGCGAATTGACCACGCGCAGATAGGCCAGCGCATCGCGGATTTCGGCGCGCTCGTAGAACCGCGGCCCGCCGATCACGCGATAGGACAGGCCCAGCGTGACGAACCGGTCTTCGAACTCGCGCATCTGGAACGAGGCGCGCACCAGGATCGCGATCTCGTTGAGCGCATGGGTTTGCCTTCAAAACCTTGGCGCTGCAACTGCTCGATCTCCTCGCCGATGGCGCGGGCTTCTTCTTCCGAATCCCACGAGCCGGTGACGCCGACTTTTTCGCCGAGCTCGTCGTCGGTGCGCAGCGTCTTGCCGAGCCGGCCTTCGTTGTGCGTGATCAGGTGCGAGGCGGCGGCGAGGATATGGCCGGTCGAGCGGTAATTGCGTTCGAGCCGGATCACGACGGCGCCGGGGAAGTCGTGCTCGAAGCGCAGGATGTTGTCGACCTCGGCGCCGCGCCAGCCGTAGATCGACTGATCGTCGTCGCCGACGCAGCAGATGTTTTTGGGTTGGGCAGTGGTCTCCGCGCGCGCCCCCGTCACCCTCGCTTCGCTCGACCTCTCCCCGCGCGCGAGGGAGAGGTTAGTTGCCGGCCTAGAGCTCATCCTGATCCGCGCGCAGAAGGTGTTTTGCAGCACTGCTGTCCGCTGCGCCAACAACCTTAGCCACAGATACTGCGCGACGTTGGTGTCCTGATATTCGTCCACCAGGATGTATTTGAAGCGGCCCTGATATTGCCGCAGCACGTCGGGCTGCTCGCGGAACAGCCGGATGCATTCGAGCAACAGGTCGCCGAAGTCGGCGGCGTTGAGGATCTTCAGCCGCTCCTGATAGGCCTTGTAGAGTTTCAGTCCCTTGCCGCTGGCGAACACCGCGGCTTCGCCGGCCGGCACCTGCTCGGGCGTGAGACCTGCGGTTCTTCCAGCCGTCGATCAGCATCGCCAGCACGCGGCCCGGCCAACGCTTCTCGTCGATGTTCTCGGCGTCGAGCAGTTGCTTCAGCAGACGGATCTGATCGTCGACGTCGAGGATGGTGAAGTCGCTTTTCAGCCCGACCATCTCGGCGTGGCGGCGCAGAATCTTGACGCCGATCGAATGGAACGTGCCGAGCCACGGCATGCCTTCGACCACGCCGCCGACGATCTCGCCGACGCGGTGCTTCATCTCGCGCGCCGCCTTGTTGGTGAAGGTGACGGAGAGGATTTCGCTCGGCCGGGCGCGGCCGGTGGCAAGAATGTGGGCGATGCGCACGGTGAGGACGCGGGTCTTGCCGGTGCCGGCGCCGGCCAGCACCAGCACCGGGCCGTCGAGCGTCTCGACCGCGAGCCGCTGTTCCGGATTAAGCCCGGCCAGATACGCGGCGCCGGCCGACGCTTGCGCGCGCGCCGCAATGCCGCCTGGCACGGGGGCCGGGCGGTCTGCCGGTTCGATGCTGCGCTTTAAGGGGTCAGCCACGGTGGCGGCCGCCAGTGCGCGGTGCCAGTATTTCATGGGAGAAGATGGCATCTGAACGGGGCTTTTGCGAGACTTTACGCCCTCTTGCTGTGCCTAGCCCCTGACTGTCATCATCCGCGAAGGCGGATGATCCAGTACTCCCGGGCGAAACCGGCAATGACGGTGAGTACTGGATGCCCCGCCTTCGCGGGGCATGACAACGCCGGAAGCTCGGTCCCACGTGATCGTGTCGACGCGTCACTTCATATACTTATCCACCAGCACCTTGGCGCTTTCGCGGTCTTTCTTCAGCAGAGCGACGAAATCGGCGGTCGAGCCGGCGGTGGCCTCGAGGAAATTCTGATTGGCGAAATCCTTGAATTTCTCGCCCTGGAAAATCCCCAGCAGCGCGTCGTGCAGGCGCGTGACGATCGGCGCCGGCGTGCCGGCAGGCACCACGACGCCCCAGTAGATCGGTCCCGCCGGGTAAGCGCCGAACCCGGCCTCGTTAAAGGTCGGCGTGCTGGAGAATTGCTGCCAGCGGTGCGAGCCGCTGAGCGCCAGCAGCTTGATCTTGCCCTCGTTCAACTGGCTGACCATGTTGCCCAGCCCGATCTTGGCGCCGTCGATGGTGTTGCCCGAGCAGCGCGGCGGTGATCTCGCTGCCGCCCTTGAAAGGGATGGCGACGAATTTCGTATTCCAGTGTTCGCCCAGCCACTGCCGGAACGCATCGGTGGTGGTGCGCTCGCCGAGCGTGCCCCAGTTCAGCTTGCCGGGTTCGGCCACTGCCTTGGTGTGCAGATCCTCGATGGTGTTGATGTGCGCTTCGGCGGGCGACATCAGCCCTTCGACCACGTGATACATGTCGATGATCGGGATGAAGCTGTTCGGGATTGTACGGCAGGTCCGGAATGGTCAGCGGATTGAACGACATGGTGTCGGGGCTGACGACGCACAGCGTATAACCGTCAGGATCCGACTTGGCGCATTCGCTGCCGCCGAGCACCATCGCCGCGCCCGGCTTGTTGATGACAACGACCGGCTGGCCGAGCTTGGCCTGCAGCTCCTGCGCCGCGAGCCGCGACGCGACGTCGGTGATCGAGCCGACCGAGATCGGCACGATCATCTTGATCGGCTGGTTCGGATAATCGTCGGCGGCAGCGGCGAGAGGCCATGCGGCAATACAAGCAATGAGCACGAGCGCAAATTTTTTCATCGTGTTTTCCCCCTTATGTTCGTCGTTGCGAGCGGAGCGAAGCAATCCAGCGCTCGATGCAGTGCGGCCCCTAGCTTCGTCGCAGGGCTCCTCGCAATGACGCACTAACCCAAAACCACTTCGCCGATCAGCCCGGCGTCGTATTGCGTGAAGAACATCCTGCCGTCGGCCAGCGTCGCGATGCAGCGCGCGCCGCTGTTCGGCGTCGGAATATCGTATTCGCCGCGCACTTTGCCATCCGGCGCCATGCAGCCGATCTTGTTGGCGGCATTGGCGGTGTACCAGAGATTACCGTCCTTGCCGACAGCGACGCCGCGCAGCGATGCGTCCAGCGTCGGCACCGGATGCTCGGTGATCTTGCCGTCACGGTCGATGCGGCCGAGCGCGTTGGTCGAGGTTTCGACGAACCAGATGCTGCCGTCGGGATGAGTGACCATGGCGCGCGGCTGGCTGTTGACGCTCGGGATCGGAAACTCCGTCACAGCGCCATCGACGGTGATGCGGCCGACGCGATTGCCGGAGGCCTCGCTGAACCACAGCGCGCCGTCGCGCACCACGATCGACAGCGGCCGCGATGCGAACGAGATGCCTTCGCCGAATTCGGCGAACTCGCCCTGCGGCGTGATACGGCCGATCTTGCTGATCTCGCTTTCGGAAAACCACACATTGCCGTCCGGGCCGAGCGCGATGCCGTCGGGCCCGGCATAGGGTGACGGAATCAAAAACTCGGTAATCTCGCCCTTCACCGTGATGCGGCCGATTTTGTTGATCGCTTTTTCCGTGAACCACAGGTTGCCGTCGGCGCCGGGCGTGATGCCGATCGGCGTCGCCGTTTTCGCGGGCAACGCAAACTCGGTGAACGCGCCGTAGTTCGGATCGAACCGGCCGATTTTCGACGCCCCGCTCTCGCAGAACCACAGCGCGTGATCCGGACCCTCGATGGCGATATACGGCTTGCTGTCGGCGCTTGGAATTTTGTGCTCGCGGATCGTGACCAACGCTTCACTCCCTTATTTATTTAAGTTTGGCATGGCGATGCGCCGGCCAGCGCTTTGCGGGACCGGCAACGTAGCATGGGCAGCCTTCATGCGGGCAAGGTGCGTCATGACGTCAGCGGGGAACGGGGCTGTTTTCTTTACATCCATATTGACGTTGAGCGCCATGTTCTCCGAGGTGGCCGACAGCCAGCCTTGCTCGGCGTGGTGCAGCTCCTCGAAATAGTGCAGCCTCTTCTCGTCGTAATCGAGCAGTTGGAACGACACCCGGACCGGATCGCCTTCGCGCAACTCGCGCAAGTAGCGCAGATGCACCTCGGCGGTGAACGTCGAGTGCCGTCGGGTTTTGAGATAGTCGAGCCCGAGGCCTAGCAATTCGTAGACCTCATCCACGGCACGATCGAACAGCACATTATAGTAGGCCATGTTGAGATGGCCATTGTAGTCGATCCAGGCCGGCTCGACACGCATCACCGAAGACACGAACGGGGTCGGGATCTCGGATTGAGGATCGGGCATCGGTCGCTGCTCGGGTTGCTGCGGCGTTTTGACTGGCGCAAATGCAGCCGACCGTGACCGTTTTGGCAAGGATCAATTTTATCGCGCCGCTTTTGCCGTGCTAACGTCCCGCCCGCAGACGGCCAAGAAAAGCCCAATAGTTCGATAGGGAAGTCGCGCGTGCCAGGGAAGCCCAAGAATACTGCGAAGAACATACTTTTCATTATGTGCGACCAGCTGCGGTGGGATTACCTGTCTTGCTACGGCCACCCGCATCTTTCGACGCCGAATATCGACGGGCTGGCCAAGCGTGGCGTGCGCTTCACCCGCGCCAATGTGCAATCGCCGATTTGCGGCGCGTCGCGCATGAGCACCTATACCGGCCGCTATGTGCAGTCGCACGGCGCGGCCTGGAACGGCTTTCCGCTCAAGGTCGGCGAAATGACCATGGGCGATTATCTGCGTCCGCTCGGCATGCGTACTGCGCTGGCCGGCAAGACCCACATGGAAGCCGATGTCGAGGGCATGCAGCGGCTCGGCATCGATCCGACTTCGATCATCGGCGTGCGCGTTTCCGAATGCGGCTTCGAGCCCTATGAACGCGACGACGGCCTGCACGGCATGGGGCCGGACGGCATGCGCTATTCGCCACGGCGGCCGCGCTACAATTTTTATCTCAACGAAAAAGGCTACGCCGGCGAGAACCCGTGGCACGATTGGGCCAACGCCGCCGACGGCGAAGGCAATCACCTCGCATCAGGCTGGGCGATGCGCCACGCGCGCAAACCGGCGCGGGTGAAAGAGGAAGATTCCGAGACGCCGTATCTGACGCGGCGCGGCATGGACTTCATGCGCGAAGCCGGCGATGAGCCGTGGTGCCTGCATCTGTCCTACATCAAGCCGCATTGGCCCTACATCGCGCCAGCGCCGTACAACACCATGTTCGACGCCAAGGACGTGATTCCGGCGGTGCGCTCCGAGGATGAGCGGCGCGATCCGCATCCGGTCTATCGCGCTTTCATGGACCACCATGTCAGCAGGACGTTCTCGCGCGACGAAGTGCGCGCCGAGGTGATTCCCGTTTACATGGGGCTGATCAAACAGATCGACGACCAGATGGGCGTGCTGTTCCGCTTTATGGAAGAGCGCGGACTTGTTCGAGAACACCATGATCGTGTTCACCGCCGATCACGGCGATTATCTCGGCGACCATTGGCTCGGCGACAAGGATTTCTTCCACGAGTTCTTCGGTGAAGAGTGCCGCTGATCATCTACGATCCCTCGCCGGCCGCCGACAAAACCCGCGGCGGCACCTGCGATGAGATGGTCGAGGCGATCGATCTGCTGCCGACTTTCCTCGAGGTCGCCGGCGGCGATCCGGTACAGCAATCGCATCGCCTGGAAGGCCGCTCGCTGCTGCGGCTGCTGCATGGCGCGCAGTCTGGTTCGTGGCGACGCTTCACGATCAGCGAGTACGATTATGGAATGATGCCGGCGGCGCCCAAGCTCGGCGTCGAGCCTCGCGACGCGCGGCTGTTCATGATCGCCGACAAGCAATTGGAAGCTGATTCACGGCATCGGTTTTAGGCCAATGCTGTTCGATCGGGTCAACGATCCGAACGAGTTCCACGACCTCGGCGACGATCCGAAATATGCGCGCCGAGTGCGAGCGACTGATGGCGGCGCTGGCGGCATGGGGGCTGCGGGTCTCGCAGCGCACGACGCGCTCCGAACAGCAGATCAGAAACGCCAGCGGCAAAGCCGAGCGCCGCGGCATTTTGATCGGGGTGTGGGACGAAGCCGAGATTCCCGCCGAGTTGTGGAGCGGTTATCTTCGGGACAAGGTTTGATAGTTTGATGGCCTGATAGGGAGAAACGCCGTGCGGGTCTGGCGTCCTTGGTATCTTTGGCGCCTCGCATTTGCCTTACTGGCGGCGATGCTGGCCGCGGGTCCGTCTGCATGCGCAGATCGGCGCGCAGCCGATCCGCATCATCTTCCCGTTTGCGGCCGGCGGTTCCGGCGACGCCGCGGCGCGGCTGATCGCCGAGCAGCATGGGCAGCGGCGCTTGGCCGTCCGGTGATCGTGGAAAACCGCAGCGGCGCCGATGGCCGGATCGGCGTGCGCGCGGTCAAAGAGGCCGCCGCTGACGGCAATACATTATTGCTGACGCCGATTGCGCCGATTTCGATCTATCAACACGTCTACGCCAGGCTCGACTATGACCCGATCGCCGATTTTGCGCCGATCAGCGAAGATCGGCACCTTCGACTTCGGTATTGCGGTCGGTCCGCAAACCGGCGCCAAGACCCTGAAGGATCTGGTCGCCTGGGCGAAAGCGCATCCGCTCGACGCCAATTTCGCCATTCCGGCCGCAGGCACGCTGCCGCACTTCCTCGGCATCATGCTGGGCCGTGCCGCCGGCATCGATCTGCGCCCGGTGCCGTATCGCGGTTCCGCGGCCGGGCTCACCGACCTGATCGCGGGCCATATCCCGATTGAAATAACGACGACCTCCGACCTGGTGCAGATGGCGAAGGACGGGCGTATCCGGGTGCTCGCGACCTCGGGCAGAGAGCGCTCGCCGTTTTTGCCTGACGTGCCCGACGCTTGCGCGAAGCCGGTTTTGATCTCGCCGCCGCCGGATGGTACGGCATGTTTGCACCGGCGAAGACGCCGCCCGATATAATCGAACGATATAATAAGGCGATTGTTGACGCCGTGCGCTCGCCGGAGTTCAAAGACCGGATGCTGGCATTCGGACTGCAACCGACCGGAACTTCCGCCGCCGCGTTCGCCGCGATCGTGCAGGACGATTCCGCGCTATGGATGCCGGCGATCAAAGCGTCGGGCTTCAAGGCCGAAGAGTAGAGCAGCGATGGCGCTGATTGAAGAGAAAGAACGAACTCCGCAGGAGCGCAAAGCCGCCGACAAGGTGATCGGCCAGCTTGCGGCGCAATTCGGCAACCGGATGGTGACGTCGCAGGCGGTGCGCGAACAGCACGCCCATACCACCACCTGGATCGCCAATCAGCCGCCCGACGTCGTGGTGTTTCCGCAAAGCACCGACGACGTGCAGCAGGTGGTCCGGCTGTGCGCGGCGGAACGCGTCCCGGTCATTCCGTTCGGCGCAGGTACGTCGCTGGAGGGCCAGGTCAATGCGCCGCGCGGCGGTGTCTCGCTCGACTTCCGCGACATGAACCGGGTGCTCGCGGTCCACGCCGAAGACCTCGATTGCGTGATCGAGCCCGGCGTGACGCGCAAGCAGCTCAACGAATATCTGCGCGATCAGGGATTGTTTTTCCCGATCGACCCCGGGGCCGATGCGTCGCTCGGCGGCATGGCGTCGACGCGGGCGTCCGGAACCAATGCGGTGCGCTACGGCACCATGAAAGACAATGTGCTGGCGCTCAAAGTCGTGCTCGCCAGCGGCGAGGTGATGACCACCGCCAGCCGCGCCAGGAAATCCTCGGCGGGCTACGATCTCACGCGCCTGATGGTCGGCGCCGAAGGCACGCTCGGCGTCATCACCGAGCTGACGCTCAAGCTTTCCGGTATTCCTGAAGCGATTTCAGCCGGCGTTTGCCCGTTCCCGTCGGTCGAGGCGGCCTGCAACGCGACCATCATGACGATCCAGTCGGGAATTCCGGTGGCGCGGATCGAGCTGCTCGACGAGCTGCAGGTACGCGCCCAGAACGCTTATTCGAAACTCACGATGCCGGAAAAGCCGCTGCTGCTGGTGGAATTCCACGGCTCCGAAGCGGGTGTCGCCGAACAGGCAGAGCGTTTCGGCGAGATCGCGCAGGAATTAGGCGGCGGGCCGTTCGAGTGGGCGACGAAAGCCGAGGAACGCTCCCGGCTATGGCAGTCGCGGCACGACGCCTACTGGGCGCAATGCGCGCTGCGTCCTGGTTCGAAGGCGCTGGCGAGCGACGTCTGCGTGCCGATTTCGCGGCTTGCTGAATGCGTCACCGAAACCCAGTGCGACATTGCCGCGAGCCGGCTGATCGGTCCTATCGTCGGCCATGTCGGCGACGGCAATTTCCACGTCGGCATCCTGGTCGATCTCGATGACAGGGACGAAGTCGCGCGCGTCGAGTTGTTCCTCGAACGCCTGGTAGAACGTGCGCTGGCGATGGACGGCACCTGCACCGGCGAGCACGGTGTCGGCCAGGGCAAGATGAAATATTTGCTCGCCGAGCGCGGTGAGGCTGCGCTCGGCAGCATGCGCGCAATCAAACAAGCGCTCGACCCGCTCGATATCATGAACCCCGGCAAGATCATCGCGTTTTAAGTTGCATCCGGAAAAAGATTCGAATTTTTGGTCCGAGTGCAGCCTCGGAAAGATTGCTCGCACCGCGCGGACTTGTGACCTGCAGGTTTGGCGGGCGTTGACGCCAATCAGCCTTTACCTAATGAAGGTTGGCAGAGGGCGCTGTTACGTCGGCGGGCTCATCCGCCGGTGATCGGTTTGCCTCGATTATCGCAATCAGCGCCCGCGCATAAGACATCATTTGCATGGAGTTTTGCTTCAGCTCCGAGAGCTCGCGCTCTTTGTCTTGCAGAACCGCCTTCAGGCGAGAAACTTCTTCATTGGTCGCGCGGAGCAGAGCGGCAGCGTCGACAAATTTTCGCCCGGAGACTTTGGCCTCTTCAGTACGTTCCAGCAGATTGCGCCGCGTCTCGGTGAGCAACGTACCGCAGAGCGTGGCCTGGTGTTCCGTTTCCTTATAATGACCAAGCTGAGCCTCGAGTGCCTTGATACGTTCCCTGAGCGGCACGTCCAGGGTCGTTTCCCGCGCCGCCGCCTTGCGTATCAATTCCAGGATGAAGTGCCCGACGCTTGCCAACGGATCGGAGTCATCCGCGACCGTGGTCGAAACCGGTGACCCAGGCGGGCCAGATGTGGAAGTCTTTGTCCGGCATCTTGAGCAACGTGGAACGACCGAAAATTATCCGTCCTCGCAAATCGCAGACGTTGAGGCAGCGCGCGCAGGGGGCCTTTTCGCTTATCCCGCTACGCGAAAGTGGGTATGACGTGACGGCTGCTCGGGCGACTTATCCAAAACATCCTGAAACTGCCGCTGGATCTCGGCGGAGATCGTTGCAAACCATCGTTCGGCTCGTTCCGCCCTGACTCGATAATGGTTTACCTGGCCTTCGAGTTCTTTGATCCGACTGCTGGCTGTCTGTAATTGAAGCGACAATTCGTGTATGGCATTGAGCGCTTCGTTGTTGCTTTCCTTCGTCGTGTTGGCCGCGCGATTGATCATATCCAACGCGGCCTGACCGGCGCTATCCATGGAGTCCTTAAGATCGACAAGGCTGTCTTTGAGCGAAAAAGATGAGCCCAATGCAGTGTCAACTCTGAACGGCTTTGACAGCATAAAGATGCCCCATGCCCAAAACACTCAACTATAATCTGCCATTTTGCAAAACAAGCGTTTATTGCTTTTTCAGGCGTCGTTTTCCACAACAATTCAGGGCGTCAGGGGATCAGATCACCCCGGCAGGCAACGTCCGGCGAACGGTCTGTGCTGTTTTGGACAGTCCATAGTGTCAGGGCGTCTATTAGCCCGCGATGCCGGCGAGGGGCACTGGGCGTCGCCTTTGCAGTATCTGCCGCCCGGTCGATAAGACCGCGCGCACCGTCTGAACGACCACGATCAGCAACGATTGCGGCAACACAGATTTGCCCCGAAGGCGGCTCAGACGCGGTGCTTGAAAGGTGCAATCAGCGCCAGCCTCCTTTAGGTTTCCACGCAGGTTTCCGTTTCAGGTTCCAGCTGGTGGATCGACACAACCGGCTGGCGAGAGGTCGGACGCGCTGTGCAGACGACACTGCTCGCAATAGCCATCGCGATCATTCTGGCGCTCCTTGCCGCGCTGGTCGCGCCGCTCGTGATGGACTGGAACCGGTATCGTCCCCAGTTCGAAAGCGAAGTGAGCCGTGTCACCGGGTTGAACGTCAGCGTCGGGAGCATCGACGCCAGCATATTACCGAGTCCGTCCGTAAAACTCAGGAATGTGGTGGTCGGTGACGCCGGCGGTACGCCATTGTTGCAGGCCGCAGCTCTTGAACTTGAGCTTCGGCTCGCGCCGCTTGTGCGCGGTGAGATTCAAGCGAGCGAAGCCCGTCTGCTGGGCCCGCAGTTCAATATTGCATTGGACCGTTCCGGTGCAATTGTGCTGCCGAAGCCATCGCCGTCGTTTCGCCCCGACAACATCTCCGTCTCGCGGCTTCGCATTCAAAATGGAAGCATAGTCGTTGGCGATGCCGCGTCGGGTGCGAATCTGGTGCTGCAAAATCTTACGTTCGACGGCGATGTCCGCTCGCTGATTGGACCATTTAGGGGCGAAGGATCGTTCGCCACGAACGGTGAGCCGTTCGCCTATCGCATTTCGGGTGCGCAGGCTGACGACGGCAGCGGATTCCGGATCAGGCTTGGCGCCGATCCGCAAAATTATCCGCTGACGACGAATCTCGAAGGCATCATCGCTTTTGACCGCGGGGTGCCGCAACTAGCCGGCACTTTCACGCTGGCGCGCCCGGTCGGAGTCACGTTGTCGAACGGCGAGCGGGTGATGAACGATCCATGGCGTGCGACCGGCACCGTCAAGGCAACGCCGGCCGCCGCGTCGCTCGACGACATCGCATTTCAATACGGACCGGATGAACGTGCGGTCAATTTCAGCGGCAAAGCGGATATTCGCTTCGGCCAGCATCCGCATTTCAGCGGCGAGCTGAAAGCGCTCGAAGTGGATGTCGATCGTGCGCTCGCCGCGCCCGATGTGACGCATCGGCCGCCGATGCTTGTTGTCAAAAGTTTTGCCGAAGCGCTGGTCGCCGCGGCGAAGCTGCCGATGCCCGGCGATGTCGCTGTGAGCATCGATGGACTGACTGTCGGCGGAACGTCTATTCAATCGGTTCAGGGCAAACTGCATGTCGATGAAAGCGGATTGGGTCTCGAAACGTTTGGGCTTCGTGCGCCGGGGCTCACCGATATCAGCCTGAGTGGCCGCCTCGCCCCATCGTCACAAGGCTTCGCTTTCACCGGGCCGGTCGCCGTCCAGTCGGCCGATGCGGCAACGCTGATCGCATGGCTTGGCGGTCGCAATGCTCAGCCTGCCGGCCAGACCGGCACCCTTGCCGTGCAAGGCGATCTGACAATTGCAAGCGATAAAGTCGCCATTGATCGGCTTATTGCACGGCTCAATCGGGAAAGTCTCGATGGCCGGTTCAGCTACTCGCGGCCAAAGGACAACCAGCCGGCAATTGTCGAAGCCGATCTGCATGCCACGACGCTCGATGTCGATGCACTGACTGATTTCGCAAAATCTGCGGTCGATGCCGGCGGCATCGTGCTGCCGCGCGCGGGCTCGCTGATGCTGGATATCGGTAAGGCGACGTTTGCCGGCGCGGACGCGCAAGCCGTCAAGACGCAAATGACATTCGATGCCGGCGCCTTGCAGATCGATCACCTGTCGATTGGCGACCTGTCAGGCGCGGCAATCGACGTCAACGGACGGATCGACGAATTGTCCTCGCGGCCCAAAGGCCGCATCACTGTCGATCTCGACGCGCGTACCCTTGACGGGCTTGCAGCGCTTGCCGGGAAATTTTCCTCAGGAGTTGCGGATGTGCTGCGCCGGGCCGCGAGCCGCCTTTCGCCGGCGAAAGTCCGCGGCGTTGTCACGATCGAGCAGGGAGCGGCGGCCGGCAGTAACGCCAAGCTCGATCTCAACGGACAATTGGGCTTGCTGCGGCTTGCTCTCGACGGCATGGCGAAAGCCGAGCCGTCACATCTCGGCGCCGCGCAACTGCATATCGACAGCAGACTCGATGCCGATGACGGCACCGCTCTGACGTCGCTTTTTGGAATCGACCGGGTTGTCGGGGTCGATCAACTGCCCGGGCGCGCGACGTTGTCGCTTGATGGGCCGCTCAATGGCGACTTGCGCATCGACGGCGAGCTTGCCGCAAGCGGCTTGAGCACGGCGGTTCGCGGCACCTTGCGTCCGAGCGCCAATTCGGCACCGAACGCCAATGTGCAGATGCTGGCAACCGTTGCCGATCTGCGACCGCTCCAACAGGCGATGACCGGACAGGCTGGCGAAGCCGTTCCAGTTTCGGCCCGCGCCGCGCTTGCGATCTCCGGCGCTCATATTGCCGTTACCCAGATTGCCGTCTCCGCCGGCAAGGCTGCGGTGAGTGGCCGGCTCGACATCAATCTCGCAACGCCGCTCGGGGTCGATGGCGACATTACCGCCGATCATATCGACGGTACACGGATCGCCGCGCTGTTGTTGGGTTTGCCGTCTCAAGCGCCGCACGGCGCCGCGCTATGGTCGAACCAGCCGGTTGGAGATGGGGCTTTCGCCGCCATCAACGGCGCGGTTTCGTTCAAGCTCGGCCATGCAGCTTTTCCGCCGGCGCTGAGCGATGGCAGCCTGAAGGGCGTGGCGCAATTTCGCTCGTCGGAAATCGTCCTCGATAATCTCGACGGTGCACTGGCAGGCGGTCATCTGACCGGCCAGCTTGCATTTCGGCACAATGCTGACGGCCTCGTCAGTCACGGCCGTGTCGAACTGGCCGACGCAGATGCTGCAACGCTGCTGCAAGCGGACCCAAAGACTGTCGCGGCGCGTCTTTCCCTGAAGCTTGATGGCGACAGCATCGGTGCCAGCCCGGCCGCCGTAGTCGCCTCACTGCACGGAGCCGGGTCCATCAGCCTCAACGATGCGCATCTTGCCGGACTGGACAGTGCGGCATTCGTCGCAGCAATGCGGGCCGCCGACCAGGCCAAGGCGATTGATCCGGGTAAGATAGAGGCGGCGGCAAAAACCGCGCTCGCAAATGGTCCGTTCGACGTGCCGCATGGCGAAGCGCCCGTTACGACTACGGGCGGTAAAGCCGGCGTCGCCAATGTCGTGCTGCACGCGCAGGATGGCAGTACTCTCGCGCTTGCCGGCACGTTCGACCTTAATACCGGCGCGGTCGATGCGCGCATGACATTGTCGAGCAATCCGCCGCCACACGCCTTGATCAATGCGCGTCCCGAACTGGCCATCGCGCTGAAGGGGCCGCTTGCCGCGCCAGCGCGATCACTGGACGTTTCGGCGCTGACCGGTTGGCTCGCTCTGCGCGCAGCCGAATTGCAAACGCGTCGACTTGAATTGCTTGAGGCCAAAGGACGCAAGGACATTCTTGGCCGCGCCATCCGTCCGGATTTTACGACGTTGCGGGCCGCACCACCGGGAGCGCTTTCAGAATCCGGAATTCAGGTTGCGGCTGCTGTCCCAACTGCTGCAGCGCCGAAGCTGGATCTGTTGCAGCATCCAGTACCGCCTGCCGCCGATGCTGTGGGACAGATCAAACCGCGTCCCTCACCGCCGGCGTCTGCCGTACCGCGTACGCAGGCCCCGCTCGATCTACTCCGGCCGCAAAACTGATGCGGCGAGCGACGGCGCGATGACGATCTCGTGGGCCGGCTGTTCCATTTCGGCGTGACCGTTGCACTTGCCCTGATAGTGGCTCAGCACGAACAGCCGGATTGCTGACGACAGGTTGCCGTGCGCGCGGCCGGTATCGATGGTGGCCACCAGGTCGGACAGCGTCATGTGACGGCTGACCGCAATATCCTTCAGCCCCTTCCAGAAGGCGTCCTCAAGACTGACGCTCGTCTTGTGTCCGGCGATCACGATCGAGCGCTTGATGACTGGCGACTTCATTGCCCATCTCCTCTTTCGACCCGGTGCTGGTCGAGGTCTCTTTGGGCTTTGTCGCTGGCAGACCGCGTTTGGGTTCGCTCGGCCTTGGTCCGGCCATGGACAAGGCGATTGGCAGCGGCCGATTGCTCGGATTCGCGGCGTTTTTGCCGCTTACGCGCGCTTCGCAGGTTGACAATGTCGCCCATCGAGAAACTCAAGGGTAACCGGGTGTGGATAGAGGCCATCCAGGCCCCGTGCTGCCAGCTGGGTAATACGCAGTCGAAGGTCGACTGGATCACGAAAAAAGGGCGGGAATACCTCTAGAGTACAAACGCCCTCAATCCGGTGAAAAAGGCCTTCGCACAAGCGAAAAGACTTGCCGAAGAAAAAGTTCCGTAAACGCCGACGCCAAAAAAGCACTAACGGCTGGGCTAGGAGGGAGCTTGCTCGGCCGGAACCTTGTAATGCCGATAGGCTTAAGGGTCGGGGTGGGTCATCTGGGCCGGTCGCACCCAGCGGTCGAACTCTTTCGCCGTCACGAAGCCGAGCTTGACCGCTTCATCGCGCAACGTGGTGCCATTCTTGTGCGCGGTCTTGGCAATCAGTGCCGCCTTGTCGTAGCCGATATGCGGCGCCAGCGCCGTCACCAGCATCAGCGAATTTTGCATCAATTCGCGGATGCGCGGCTCGTTGGCCTTGATGCCGACGACGCAGTGATCGGTGAATGATATCGACACGTCGGCAAGCAGCCGGATCGATTGCAGTACGGAATAGGCGATCACCGGCTTGAACACATTGAGTTCGAAATGGCCCTGGCTCGCCGCGACCGCGATCGTGGTGTCATTGCCAAACACCCGAGTGCACACCATCGTCACCGCTTCGCATTGGGTCGGATTGACCTTGCCCGGCATGATCGAGGAGCCCGGCTCGTTCTCCGGCAGGATCAATTCGCCGAAGCCGGAACGCGGGCCGGAGCCAAGCAGACGGATGTCGTTGGCGATCTTGAACAGGTCGGCGGCAAGAGAGTTGAGCGCGCCATGGGCGAATACCAGCGCACCATGCGACGCCAGCGCTTCGAATTTGTTCGGCGCGCTGACAAAGGGCAGACCGGTGATGGCGGCGGCTTTTTTTGCGAACAATTTGGCGAAGCCGCGCTTGGCGTTCAGTCCGGTGCCGACCGCGGTGCCGCCCTGCGCCAGCGGGTAAAGCTCCTTCAAGCCCGATTTGACCCGCGCGATGCCGGATGTCACCTGCGCTGCATAACCGGAAAATTCCTGGCCGAGCGTGAGCGGCGTCGCATCCTGGGTGTGGGTGCGGCCGATCTTGACGATGGAATGGAATTGTTTGGTCTTTGCCTGCAGCGCTTTTTGCAAATGCGTCAGCGCCGGCAGCAGCCGCTGCGAGATCTCAAGCGCCGCGGCAATGTGCATGGCCGTCGGAAAACTGTCGTTCGACGACTGGCTCAGGTTGACGTGGTCGTTCGGGTGAATCGGCGATTTCGCGCCACGCTTGCCGCCCAGCAATTCGTTGGCGCGGTTGGCGATCACTTCGTTGACGTTCATATTGGTCTGTGTGCCGGAGCCGGTCTGGTACACAGAGAGCGGGAATTCGTCGTCGCGCTTGCCGTCGATGATTTCCTGCGCCGCCTGGATGATGGCTTTGGCGCGGCGTGCGTCGAGCGAGCCAAGCGCAACATTGGTTTCCGCAGCGGCGAGCTTGATAACGGCAAGGGCGCGGATGATAGGCAGCGGGATGCGTTCGTCACCGATGCGGAAATTATTGCGCGAACGTTCGGTCTGCGCGCCCCAATAGCGATCCGCGGCCACCTCGATCGGGCCGAAGGAATCGGTTTCCGTGCGCGTTTTCATCGGCGAAGGGCAGCGTCAGCGCCGCTCGTCCCCACGAAAGCGGGGACCCAGTTGCTGGATTCCCGCTTACGCGGGAATGTGCGGAAAATACGCATCACACACAGCAGTCCTACTTTTTTCTGAAACGGTCGAGACGCACGACCTCGGCACCACCCGGTGCGTGATCGGGCTCAGGTTCCGGTGCCGGCAGCGCTTCAGGCTTGCTCGGCGCAGACTCCTCGTTCTTGACGGCGGTATCGGCATCGCCTGCCGCCTTGCTTTCCATCGTTTCGAATTGCAATCCGAATTGTACGGCCGGATCGAAGAACGCCGTCACGGCATCGAACGGTATCGCGATGCGTTCCGGCACGCCGCCGAACGACAGGCCGACCTCGAAAGCATCGTCGTTGACTGTGAGGTCCCAGAACTGGTGCTGGAGCACGATCGTCATCGTTTCCGGATACTGCTCGCGCATCCGGTCCGAGAGTTTCACGCCCGGAGCCGTGCTATTGAACGTGATCTTGAAATGATGCTCGCCGGGCAGGCCTTTCTTGGCGGCGTCCGCCAGCACCGTGTGCACGACGCCGCGGAGCGCCGCCTGGGCCAGAAGGTCGTAACGGATGTGGTCGACAGGCATATCGGCAATAACCTGGCGGGAATCAGCGGTGAATTTGCCTAATCAGACATGAGATAGGGCGTATTTCATAGAGGTCCAGATCACACTGTCCTCCGATTACTGACGGCCGGCACTTCAGGGAAAGTGGAGGCTTCTGTTGCCAGGTGCCTCCGAACCCCGCCTAACGGAGCTTAACCCGCTAGGACTTCAAAATCGGTCTTTCGAGCCGCTTACGCGGCCAGAGCAACCGGAGCATAGTTGTCATTGGCAACTATGAGTTTGGCCCGATAACGCCGGAACCATCCCGGGCAAAAGCACGCCTTTTACGCCCTCGTCGATCCTATTTCGACCCCGTAATGGTGGAGTCGCCGGGTACCGCCCCCGGGTCCGAAAGGTTTATTACGACTGCCGTTTATCGCCATAGTCGGCTTGCGCCGACAATTTCGAATATAAGCGCAAAAAGTAGCTAAAAGAAGAGCGGCGCAAGGTCATAAGACTTCTGCCATGAAACTCCTTTCCGGCGGACAATCCGGCGTCGATCGCGCCGTGCTCGATGCCGCGATCGAGCGCGGCATCGATTATGGCGGCTGGTGCCCGAAAGGCGGCTGGGCCGAGGATATGACCACGCCGCCGGGGCTGCTGGCGACATATCCGAACCTGCAGGAGACCCCGCTCGCCGATCCGGCGCAGCGCACCGAATGGAATATACGCGACGCCGATGCCTGCATGATTGTGATCGAGGCGGCGGGCGTTACGGTCTCCAAGGGCACCATACTGGCGCAGGACCTTGCACACCGCTACCGCAAGCCTTTGTTGATCGCGCCTCTCGGCGGTGAGGAAACAATCCGGGACGCCGGGCTATGGCTGCGCTTCCAGGAGCGCAGGGTAGGGGCCGGGCTCACGCTCGCCATCGGCGGTCCGCGTGAAAGCGAAGCGCCGGGAATCTACCAGCATGCCCTCTGCATTCATCCGCGAGCTCTTTAGCTAGCCGATAGCTCAGTTGCTTTTCGCCAGATTGGCTTTAACGGCGTTGACCTGGTCGGCCGTGACCGGTGCTGCGGCGTTACCCCACGCGTTCCTGACATAAGTCAGTACCGAGGCGACCTGTGCGTCGTTGAGACGCCAACTAAAGCTCGGCATCGCCGGCGAGGTTGGGGCACCCGACGTGGCAACACCCTGCGATCCGGCAATGACGACACGGATCAGCGTCGTCGGATCGTCCGATTGCGCGGCATGGCTTCCGGCGAGTTTGGCGAACAGTCCCGGAATACCCGTTCCGGCATCGGTGTGGCATCCCGCGCAACTGTCTTTGTAGATCGCCTGTCCGGCGACCATGCGCGGGTCGGTCGCCGCGATTGGCGGCGGGGCGTTGTCTCCGGCGGAACCGACACTTTTGAGGTATACGGCAATCGCCTTCAAGTCGTCGTCGGTTAAATGCGAGGAGGAGTGCACGACCTCTTCGCTCATGTCTCCTGTCGCGATGGCGTCGGGATTTGTGCCCGTCTTGAGGTAATTGACCAGATCCTCGACCGACCAGCGACCGATTCCCTTGTGGTTGTCGGTTGTGATGTTTGGTGCGAACCAGCCTTGCAGTACGCCGCCTTGCAGATAGGCCGACGTCTTGTCGGCGCCGAGAAAGTTCTTAGGCGTGTGGCATGTGCCGCAATGGCTGAGCGCGTCGACGAGATAACGGCCGCGATTCCATTCAACCGATTTTGACGGGTCGGGCTCAAGTCGCCCCGGCGTGAAATTGAGCGCATTCCACACCGCCATGTTCAGCCGGATGTTTACGGGAAATGGCAGCAGGTTCGGCTGCACTTTGTCGGGCACGGCTTCGACGGTTTGCAAATATGCGCGAATGGCAAGCGCATCCTCGCGGCTCATCTTGGTGTAAACCGGGTACGGCATCGCCGGAAACAGCCGGATGCCGCCGCGGCCTCGACCTTCGTGTAGCGCCGCAACAAACTCATCGTCGGTCCAGGCGCTGATGCCGGCGTTGCGATCAGGCGTGATGTTCGGGCCGACCAGCTTTCCAAACGGTGTATCGAGAACGACGCCGCCGGCGAACGGCTTGCCGTCAGGTTTGGTATGGCAACCTTCGCAATCCGCCGCCGATGCGAGGTAACGCCCGCGCTCGATGAGATCGAAGGACTGCAAGTCGGCCGCTCGCACTGCGCTGCTCACGGGAAGCGCCGCGAAAAGCGCCGCCGCAAACGATGAGCGAGCCCGGACGCGCTCATGTTGGCACCAGCGGGCCCGGCGATTTTAGATACTTCGAGATGATCGCATCGGCGGTCAGACAGGCGAGCGCGCCGACGGTCCCGGTCGGATTGTAACCGGAGTTGTGAGGCAAAGGCGGACGAGCCAACAACGAATACGTTCGGCACGTCCCAGCTTTGCAGATATTTGTTCACGACGCTGGTCTTCGGATCGGCGCCCATAATCGCGCCGCCGGTATTGTGCGTGCTCTGATAAGGCACGGTGCTGTACGGCTTGGCGCGCCGGGCGACGACGTATTGGCGCGGATTCATCGCTTTGGCGATGCCTTCCATCTTGTCGGTGACGTAATTCGACATGCGGATGTCGTTGTCCGGAAAATCGAAGGTCATCCGCAACAGCGGCAGGCCGAAACGATCCTTGTAAGTCGGATCGAGATCCAGATGGTTGGCGTAAGCGGCGTAGCTGCTGCCCTGCGAAGTGAAGGCGAAGTTGCGTAGATAATTCTGCTTGGTTGCCTGCTTCCATTTTGCACCCCAGCGCGGCGTGCCGGGTGGTACCGGCCGCGTCTGGATCGGACGTCCATTGGTAGGGATGCAATTGATCCCGGCGCCGCCGACAAAACCGAGCCCGCCGTGATCGAACCCGTCGCAGTTGAAATCGTCCGCCGTCTGGCCGAGCGAGCCCGATGCAATAAACGGATTGAAGATCTTGTCGTCGAAGAAAAGCTGTACGCCGGAGGTCGTCTGGTAGGCGTAGTTTCGCCCAACCGTACCCTGGCGCGTGCCCGGATCGTAAGGCTGGCCAATGCCCGAAATGCAGTAACATCCGTACGTTATTGAACGCGAAGGCGCACACCAGCACGATGTCTGCCGGTTGCTCCCATTCCGCGCCCGCGCTGTCGACATAGGTCACGCCGGTTGCGCGCTTGCCGGAGGCGTCGAGATTGACCTTGGTGACTTCGCACTCGGTACGCGCCTCGAAGTTCGATTTGCGCATCAACACCGGCAGCACCGCGGTCTGCGGGCTGGCCTTTGAATAGTTGGCGCAGCCAAACCGCTCGCAGAATCCGCAATAGGTGCATTGCCCCATCTTGATGCCGAGCGGGTTGGTGTAGGCAGCCGACAAATTGGCGGACGGCGATGGAAACGGGTGATAACCAAGCGAACGCGCTGCCTCTGCGAACACGGTGGGGGCGTAGGTCATTTTCATCGGCGGCAGCGGATAGTCGCGCTTGCGCGGCCCTTCGAACGGATTGCCGCCGTCCTGGATAACGCCGTTCAGGTTGCCGGCTTTGCCGGAAATGCCGGCAAGATATTCGAACTGGTCGTAGTACGGCTCCAACTCATCATAGGTGATGCCCCAGTCCTTGAGCGACAGTTCGTCCGGTATGGAGTTCGCGCCGTAGCGCTCGGTAAGATGGCTGCGAATGACAAAATCGCTCGGCTGAAAGCGCCACGTTTGGCCGTTCCAATGGATACCAGCGCCGCCGACGCCGTTGCCTGGAATGAATGAGCCGAACTGCCGGATCGGCAACGCGGTCTGGCTGTCGCTGTTGCGGAACGTGAGCGTGTTCTGCGCCGGCCGCTGGAACAGATCGAGCCGTACCGCATAGCGCAACTCATCCGGCGCGTAGCCGATATTGAAAGCTGTCGCCGTGTCGCGCCAGGGACCGCGCTCGATCGCGACGACGTCTAGTCCCTGGTCGGTGAGCTCATTGGCGAGGATCGCGCTGGTCCAACCCAGACCGATGATGGCGACATCCTTAGCAGGCAGTTTTGTGGCCATGTGTCAGACTCGCGATCAACCTGGAACCGACCAATCGCTGCGCCCGAGTATCGATACTGGCGGCAGCGGATAGGGCTGATTATGCTTCTCGACGTGGTCGCGGTAGTCGTAGCGCGCGCCCGGGAAGCCGATGAGTTTCCATCCGGCCATGTCGCGATTGCCGCCATAGATCGGATCGGCAAAGAAGCCTTCCATCGCGTTGGCGAGGACGGCCTCAAAGAATACCTTGCCGCTGCCGTCGCTCAGCTTGATTTCATCTTTCTCGAGACCGCCCAGGACCTGGTCCTGCTGTTCGGCGTCGAGGGCCCCAAAACTCTTTCCGGCAAATGTCGTCTTGCAATACGTGTCGAGCGCGGCGAGCGAAGACCGGTAGCCGTCCTTGGGTACGATGGGCGATTGCAGCCCTTGCGACGGGGTTCCCTTGGCGAACGGCGGACGCATGTAAAGACGTCGCGAGTCGCCGAAAGAACCTGCGAGCTGACGATCGATAAAGACTGCGCATCCTGCCTGCTTGCCGCCGGGTCCGGAATCGTCCGCCGGGATTAGCCGATCGACAATTGCTTCGACAGCGGCGGCTTCGTCAGCGGTGAAATAAAGCCATGGACCGGGCCGGACAGGTATTGGCGGCTCAGTCTCGCTCGGCTCCCACGGCAGTGCGCCGCCAGGATAAGTGCGGCTGAAGGCCTGCGATCCCATGACACTAACAGCCAGAATCGCTGTGGAAGCGAGCAGGTGACGGCGCGTCAAACCATGGTGCCGGATATTACTCATCTGACCACCGCAACATCTGACAGGGCGGAATTATGGCCTACAATGGTGGCGCGGGAAATGGCTTCGCGCCCATGTGCGCAGGTCCCGGAATCGTATGGCCGCAGCGGCCAACCGGCGCTAAACGAAAGTCATGACGTCCGCACCGACCGCCGCGCCTCCGCGGCCCAGCCTGTCAGAACTGTTCATCACCTTCGTGACCATCTCGCTCTATGGTTTCGGCGGTGTGCTGGCCTGGTCGCACCGCATGATGGTCGAGGAGCGCGGCTGGCTAACGGCCGAGCAATTCAACGAGACTTATGCGCTGTGCTCCATGCTGCCGGGCGGCAACATTATCAACTTCTCCGTCATCTTCGGCTCCCGTTTTCGCGGCGTTCCCGGCGCGCTGGTCGCGGTCATCGGTCTTCTCGGTCCGCCGATGGTGCTGATTATCGATCATCGGCGCGATCTACGCCCACTACGGCGATGTGCCGGCGCTGCGCCGCATGCTCACCGGCATCGCCTCAGCGGCGGCCGGTTTGATGATGGCGACGGTGGCGAAGATGGCGCGCCCCTTGTTCGTCAATCGCCGTTCGATGGCCGCGCCGTTGGTTGCCGTCGCCACATTTGCCGCGATCGGCATCATGCACTGGCCGCTGCCGCTGGTACTGGCGGTGATCATCCCGGTCAGCATTGCTATCGCATGGGTGCGGCTATGAAGTCCGGCGCCGGTACGCTGCTTACCCTCGCGAGCTTCTTTGCGGTGCTGTCGCTGTTTTCCATTGGCGGCGGCAATTCTGCGATACCCGAAATGCACCGTTATGCCGTGGACGTGCAGCATTGGCTAACCGACCGGGAGTTCGCCGACACGTTCGCGCTCGCGCAACTCACACCGGGTCCGAACCTCATCATTGTCGCGCTGGTTGGTTTTCACGTCGCTGGCTTGCTCGGCGCTGTAGTCGCCATGCTGGCGATGTGCGGGCCGACCAGTGTCGCTGCTTATTTCGTCGGCCGGGCATCGGAGCGCTTCAAGGGCAAGATTTGGCATAGCTCGATCAGCAGCGGCCTCGTTCCTGTCACTATCGGCCTGATCGCGGCAAGCGCGACCGTGATCGCGACCACCGCCGATTACGGCTGGGCGGCCGCGGCTGTTACCGCCACAACCGCGATCATTTGCTACTTCGCGCGGGTCAATCCGATCTGGGTTTTTATCGCCGCCGCTGTGCTCGGACTGGCCGGGGTGGTTTAGGCCGATCCACAGCGGCCATGCTGAGTAGACTTGCTCGCCCTTCGTTGGCCGCTCATTTATCGGTAAGCTCTGCTCCCGACTCGGCTGGAACCGGCGATGCGCCAGTATCTCGAACTCATGGAACGTGTACTCGCTGAAGGTGCGGAAAAGCACGACCGCACCGGCACCGGCACGCTGTCGATCTTCGGCCACCAGATGCGGTTTGACCTCAGCGACGGCTTTCCGCTGGTCACGACCAAGAAGCTGCACGTCAAATCCATTATTTACGAGCTGCTCTGGTTCCTGCGGGCGACACCAACGTCAAATATCTCAACGAGCACGGCGTCAGAATCTGGGACGAATGGGCCGACGAGAACGGCGATCTCGGTCCCGTCTACGGCAAGCAATGGCGGTCGTGGCCGGCACCCGATGGCACCACGATCGACCAGATGAAGGATGCGGTCGAAACGATCCGGAAAAATCCGGACTCGCGCCGCATCATCGTTACGGCGTGGAATCCGCCCGACTTGCCGAAAATGGCGTTGTCGCCTTGCCACTGCCTGTTTCAGTTTTACGTGGCGGAGGGCCGGCTGTCCTGTCAACTCTACCAGCGCTCGGCGGACGTTTTTCTCGGCGTGCCGTTCAACATCGCGTCCTACGCGCTGCTGACCCTTGCTGTTGCGCAGGTAACGGGGCTGAAGCCCGGCGATTTCGTCCATAGCTTTGGCGATGCGCATCTCTATCTGAATCATCTCGAGCAAGCGCATCTGCAATTGTCGCGCTCGCCGCGGCCGCTGCCCAAACTCACCATCAATCCGGCGGCCAAGGATTTGTTTGCGTTGCGTTACGAAGATTTCGCACTCGAAGGCTACGATCCGCATCCGCACATCAAGGCTGCGGTCGCGGTGTAATATGGACATCGTCCTCGTCGCCGCCATTGCCGAAAACGGCATCATCGGCCGCGGCAATACGCTGCCGTGGCGGCTCAAATCCGACATGCAGCATTTCCGGGCCCTGACCATGGGCAAGCCGGTGGTGATGGGTCGAAAGACATTTCTTTCGATCGGCAAGCCGCTCGCGGGGCGAACCACAATCGTGGTCAGCCGTGATCACGCCTTCGCTGCGCCCGGAATTGTCGTCGCGGCAAGCCTCGATGCTGCGTTAGCGATCGCGCGCGGCGACGCGCTTCGCCGTAATGCCGATGCCATTATCGTTGCAGGCGGCGCGTGAAATTTACGCGCAATTGCTGCCGCAGGCGTCACAGCTCGCCATCACCCATGTGCACAAAAAGGTCGATGGCGATGCCCGTTTTCCCAAGATTGATCTGGCGCTTTGGCGGGAAGCCGCACGGAGCGAACATCCGCCGGCCGCCGAAGACGAGGCGCCGTTCGCTTTCGTGACCTATGCGCGGCGATAGTTAATGCCGACGATCGGCAAATGCGGCATTTCGGCACTGATTTAACGGGCGCCAATGCCTATCTGAACGCGGCTCGCTTTGAACCCGGCTTAGCCGCGCGTTGTAAGGGGCGGGGCGCTCCCCTATAACCGCCCGCAACCAGCCGGTTTGCAGTCCGGCGTCCGAGGAGATCGTTGATGCCCTGGAATAACCAGTCCGGCGGCGGGCCATGGGGCTCCGGCTCGAAAGGGCCGTGGGGCTCGGGACCGCAATCGCAGGGGCCGAGGCCGCCCGATCTCGAAGACTTCCTGCGCCGCAGCCAGGACAAGCTTCGCGCCGTGCTGCCCGGCAATTTGGGCGGCCGTGGCCTTGCCATCATTGCGCTGGTGCTGGTCGCGTTATGGGGCTTCTCGGGCTTCTTCCGCGTCGAGCCCGATGAGCTCGGCGTGGTACTGCGTTTCGGCAAGTTCACGCGCGAAGTTCAGCCGGGACTGAACTACCACTTGCCCTATCCGATCGAGACCGCGCTGACGCCGCAGGCACTGCGCGTCAACAAGCTCAATATCGGCTTTCGCGAGTCCGACGACCTGCGCCGCGGCACCACGCAGCGCGACGTGCCGGAAGAAAGCCTGATGCTGACCGGCGACGAAAATATCGTCGATGTCGATTTCTCGGTGTTGTGGAGAGTGAATCCCAGCGCGGTTGGCGATTATCTGTTCAATATTCAGAATCCCGAAGCCACCGTGAAGGCGGTCGCCGAGAGCGCCATGCGCCAGGTAGTGGGCCACTCCAATATCGGGCCAATCCTCACCGGCGCGCGGCAGAACATCGAGACCGCGGTTCAGGAGCTGATGCAGAAGACGCTCGACGATTATGGGGCGGGCATTCTGATCCAGCAGGTCCAGCTGCAAAAAGTCGATCCGCCGACGCAGGTGATCGATGCGTTCCGTGACGTTCAGGCCGCGCGCTCCGATCTCGAGCGCGCACAGAACGAAGCGCAGACCTACGCTAACCGCATCGTGCCGGAAGCGCGCGGCCGCGCCGCCAAGATCACTCAGGATGCCGAGGCCTACAAGTCGCAGACCGTCGCCGACGCTAATGGTCAGACCTCGCGCTTCCTGCAAGTCTACGATCAATACAAGAAGGCGCCCGACGTCACGCGTGAGCGCATGTATCTCGAAACCATGGAACGTGTGTTGGGTAGCAACGACAAGACCATCATCGATACTGGCGGCGCGAACGGGCCGGGCGTTGTGCCGTACCTGCCGCTGCCGGGCATCGCGCCACCGCAGGCCTCGTCGCAAACCCCGGCGGGAGCCAAGCCATGAGAAACAGTCTCTTTGGCGTCGTTGCCGCCGTCATCCTGCTGGTCGTTGTGATCGTCGCCTACAGCACCTTCTTTACGGTCTATCAGACCCGGCAGGCGCTTGTGGTGCGGCTCGGCCAGCCGGTGCGCGTCGTCACCGAGCCCGGGCTTAACGTGAAAGTCCCGTTCATTGATACCGTGATCTATATCGACAAGCGCATTCTCGCCGTCGAATCTACGGCGCAGGAAGTGATCGCGTCCAGCCAGGACAATTCAGTCCCCGGCGCCGGTGAGGCCGGCGAACGTCTGGTGGTCGACGCGTTTGCGCGCTATCGCATCGCGGACCCGCTGAAATTCTATCAGACGGTGGGACCTGACGGCGCGAGTTCGCAGCTTTCGATTCTGCTAAACTCGGCGCTGCGCCGCGTGCTCGGCGCGGCAACGCTTGCCGATGCGGTTCGCAACAGGCGTGAAGAGCTGATGGGACAGATGCGCGATCAGCTCGATCGCGACGCGCAACCGTTTGGCATTCATGTGGTCGATGTGCGTATCCGCCGCGTTGATCTGCCGGAACAGAACAGCCAGGCGGTGTTCCAGCGCATGCAGACCGAACGGCAGCGCGAAGCGGCCGAG
The DNA here is from genome assembly GCA_963742215.1 of uncultured Alphaproteobacteria bacterium. Classification (GTDB taxonomy): domain Bacteria; phylum Pseudomonadota; class Alphaproteobacteria; order Rhizobiales; family Xanthobacteraceae; genus BOG-931. The sequence continues at coordinate 84,831 of CAVULJ010000023.1, read as the reverse complement.
TTTCGCGCCCAAGGCAGCCAGAAGAGTCAGGAAATCAAGGCCAAGGCCGATCGCGACGTCACGGTACTCATCGCCGAGGCCAATCAGCAGTCCGAGACCGTGCGCGGTCAGGGCGACGCCGAGCGCAACGGTATCTTTGCTGACGCCTATACCCGCGATCCGGACTTCTTCGGCTTCTATCGCTCGATGCAGGCCTATGAGAGAAGCATGCAAAAGGGCGATACCAATCTGGTGCTGCGGCCGAATTCCGATTTCTTCCGCTACTTCGGCGATCCGTCGGGCAAGGCTGCCGGCGCAGGCCGGTGCGGCATCGGCCGCTGCGCCGAAATAGCGCAAACCGATTTGCCGAGATGCACGATTTTCTCGCCGCACTCGGCTTGTGCTTTGTGATTGAAGGTATCTTTCTTGCCGCGTTTCCGGGCGGCGCCAAACGGGCGATGACGACCGTGCTGGAGATGGCCGACGGGCCGCTGCGTATTGCTGGATCTGTCTCGGCACTGATTGGCGTGCTGGTCGTTTACCTGGTGCGCGGCTGAACACCATTCCGTATGAGTCGCTTTTCTGCCCCAATCGGGTTCCCAGATGCGGTTTCGCCGCGTTTGGCCTTGCGCAAGGGGCGGGACGAGGGCACTTTCCTAGCTAAATCGAGTCCTTTCGAGATCAGGAGCGCTGACATCAATGTCTCGCCACATTAATCCGCGGCATTTCGGCCTTGCCGTTGCGCTGACAGCGGCGATTTTCGTTCTGCCGGCACGGCCGGCGGCGGCACGCGGGCCCGAAAACATTGCCGACGTCGCCGAGCAGGTGATCGATGCAGTGGTCAATGTTTCGACTTCGCAAAAGGTCGATGCGCGTGTGAGCGGCATGCCCGACCTGCCGCCTGGTTCGCCGATGGAGGAATTCTTCGACGAATTCTTCAAGAAACACCGCGGGCAAGGCGGCGGCGACAACGGCGGCGATTCCGACAACAGCCCGCACCGGGTCACGTCGCTTGGTTCCGGATTCATCATCGACCCGTCGGGCTTGATCGTGACCAACAATCACGTCATCGCCGATGCCGACGAGATCAACGTCATCCTCAATGATGGCACCAAGCTGCCGGCGCAACTGGTCGGCAAGGATTCAAAGGCCGACCTCGCGCTGCTGCGCGTGCACGCGGATCATCCGCTAAAGTCCGTAGCGTTCGGCGACAGCGACAAGCTGCGGCTCGGCGAATGGGTGATCGCCATCGGCAATCCGTTCAGTCTCGGTGGCACGGTTACCGCGGGCATTGTCTCGGCGCGGAACCGCGATATCCAGTCCGGCCCCTACGACAATTATATTCAGACCGACGCAGCGATTAACCGCGGCAATTCCGGCGGACCGCTGTTCAACCTCAACGGTGAAGTGATCGGCATCAATACGGCGATCATCTCGCCGTCAGGCGGCTCGATCGGTATCGGCTTTGCCGTGCCGTCCGATACAGCGATGCCGGTGCTGGATCAGCTTCGCCAATACGGCGAAGCGCGGCGCGGCTGGCTCGGCGTTCGCATCCAGCAGGTCACCGACGACATCGCCGAAAGCCTGAGCATCAAGCCGGCGCATGGCGCGCTGGTTGCCGGCGTTGACGACAAGGGGCCGGCCAAGCCGGGCGGCATCGAGCCGGGCGACGTCGTCGTCAAATTCGACGGCAAGGACATCAAGGAGATGCGCGATCTGCCGCGCATTGTCGCCGACACGCCGATCGGCAAGCAAGTCGACGTTGTCGTCATCCGCAAGGGCAAGGAAGAGACTCATCAGATCAAGATCGGCCGTCTGGCGGAAGACGAAAAGGTAGCGTCGAACGACGCCAAGCAGGACGCGACGCCGGAGCAGAAATCGACCGTGCAAAAGACGCTCGGTCTTGAGCTTTCCAGCATGTCCGATGACCTGCGCAAGAAGTTCAAGATCAAGGACAGCGTCAAGGGCGTCGTGATCACCGGCGTTGACGCCAGCGTGGATCGCACGCAGGCCGATAAGCGTCTGTCGCCGGGCGATGTCATCGTCGAGGTGCAGTACGAGGCGGTTGGCAATCCGGGCGCGCTGCAGGCGCGCATCGATCAGCTCAAGTCGCAGGGCAAGAAGATCGCCGTGCTGCTGGTATCAAACGGCGTCGGCGAAACGCGTTTCGTCGCGTTGAATTTGCAATAGCCAAACAGCGAATAGGGAGTAGCGAATAGGGCAAGCTTGTCTATTCGCTACTCCCCGCCATTCGCCTTCACAAATTCCTCACGCCTGTAACCTTGCGCATAAAGCAGGGCGGTAAGGTCGCCGTGGTCGATACAGGCCGCCGCTACTTCGCGGAGCGCCGGCTTGCCGCGATAGGCGATGCCGAGGCCGGCGGCCTTGACCATCGGTATGTCGTTCGCGCCATCGCCGACCGCGAGCGTGTCTTCGGCTTGCAGGTGAAATCGTTCGCGCAGAGCCATGAGTGTTTCGAGCTTGGCTTCGCGGCCGAGGATGGGATTGGCCACGGCGCCGGTAAGATGGCCGCTGGCGTCAACCAACAATGTGTTGGCGTGTTGCTCGTCGAAGCCGATTTTAGACGCAAGAATTGCGGTGAATGCGGTGAAGCCGCCGGACACGAGGCTTGAGTAAGCGCCATTTGCCCGCATAGTGGCGAGCAGCGTTCGTCCGCCTGGCGTCAGGTGGATACGTTCGGCGATCACCCGCTCGATGACGGACGCCGGCAATCTTTTCAGCAAGGCGACACGCTCGCGCAGCGCCGGCTCGAATGCGAGTTCACCGCGCATGGCGCGTTCGGTAATACCCGCGACGCGATCTTTCACGCCGGCGAAGTCGGCCAGTTCGTCGATACATTCCTGACCGATCATCGTCGAATCCATGTCGGCGATCAGCAGCTTCTTGCGCCGTCCCTCCTGCCGTTGCACCACGACATCGATCGGCTCGCCGCCGGCGATGTCGCGCAAATCGTCGCTGAGGTCTTTCAGGAAAGCGCGTTCTTCGTCGTTTCGGGCTTCACTGTCGCCGGCTTCGTCGGCCAAAAACGCAATGTCGACCGCGACTCCCGGGTTCAGCCAATCGACCGGCCGGCCATGGGGTAGATAGCGTGCGGCCTTTTGCGCCAGCGCATCGGTCACCGCCGGCCGGTCCGGATGCGAAATCAGCGTTGCCACGTAGAACATGCTGTGCAATTCGACAGGCGGTGAACCAAACGGTCGAGAACGTGTCGCAAGTGATCCTCATTGCAGGTCCGACGGCCAGCGGCAAGTCGGCGCTGGCGCTTGAGCTCGCCGAACAGCACGGCGGCGTGGTGATCAACGCCGATTCCATGCAGGTCTATCGCGATCTGCGCGTTATCACCGCGCGTCCGACGGTCGAAGAGGAAGCTCGCGCACCGCACCGGCTTTACGGTCACGTCGATGCGGCGGAAAATTATTCGACGGGGCGCTGGTGTGCCGATGCCGCCGCAGCACTGGCTGCGGCAAAGCAGGAGCGGCGTATGGCCATCGTGGTCGGCGGTACAGGTCTTTATTTTAAGGCGCTGATCCAGGGGCTCGCGGCGGTACCGCCAATCCCGGCTGACATTCGCGATGGCGTGCGCAAGCGGCTCGCCGAGCAGGGCGTCGCCGCGCTGTATGTCGAATTGTCAAAGCACGATCCGGAAGCGGCGGCGCGGCTGATGCCGAACGACCGCGCGCGGGTGACGCGCGCTCTGGAAGTCGTGCTGGCGACCGGACGTTCGCTCCTGGCGTGGCATGAGCAAGGCATGCCCGCGAGCCTCGACCCGGCGAGTGCCGTCAAGATTTTTCTAGATGTCGGGCGCGAAAAGTTGGCGCGCCGCATCGGTGATCGCTTCGACGCCATGATGGCGGCAGGCGCATTGGAAGAAGTCCGTACGCTCGCCGTGCGTCGCCTTAGTCCGAGCCTGCCAGCGATGAAAGCGCACGGCGTGCCGTGGCTGATCCGCCACCTCGACGGCGAGGTGACTCTTGCCGACGCGATCGAGCACGCGAAACTCGAAACACGGCAATACACCAAGCGGCAGGGCACCTGGTTCCGCAATCAACTGCCGGACTTCGTGTGGGCCGAGCCGTCGCAGGCGCGCGCTGCAATCGAAACGCGGTTGCGCGCGCTGCCAAAATGATGCGGTAATCGGACGTCACTCCGGGACGAGCTCATGCCAAAAATCAAGTCAATCGAGTTGAAGCCTTTTGAATACGTGATGCCGCAGGGCAAAGCCTACGGCATGGCGCGCGGGCTCAACTTTCGCCGCATCTGCTCGCTGGTCGAGCTAACGACCGACGAAGGTGTTGTCGGTTATGGCGAAGCCGGCGGCCCGCCGCGCATCATGGCAGAGTACCTGCCGTTGGTGCGGCCGTTCTTTATCGGCCGAAGCATCTACGATTTCGAGCTCGTCGCCAGCCAGATTTACAACAGGCTCTATCACTTCGGCGTACAAAACCACATGACAGCGATGCTCAGCGGCATCAGCATCGCGTCGTACGATGCCATCGGCAAATCGCTCGGCGTTGCCATTCATGATCTTCTCGGCGGCCGGGCGACTGATCGTTTCGGCTGCTATGCGACGACCGGCTATTTGACGGCCGATGTGGAAAATACCTTCGAGGCCCAGTTGCAAGGGGCCGTGCGCATGGGCTTTGGCGCGGTAAAGATCAAGATCGGGCAGGGGCCGGCCGACGACCTTGCGCGGGTTCGTTCGGCGCGTGGAATCATCGGTGACGATGCGTTGCTGATGGTCGATATCAATGGCAACTACACCGTCGATATCGCGCTGCAATCCCTGCGCGGTATCGAGCCGTATAACATTCATTGGTGCGAGGAGCCCTTGCCGCCGACGGACACGCGGGGATATTCCGAATTGCGCCAGCGCTCGCCGGTTCCACTCGCTGCCGGTGAAGCCTTGCACACCGTTCATGACTTCAAGCGGCTCGTCGACGCGCGCGGTCTCGATATCCTGATGCCGTCCTTGATCAGCTGCGGCGGTTTCGGCCAGGCCAAAGCCATCGCGTTGCTGGCCCAGATGAACAATCTGCGGCTGTCGCCGAGCGTCTGGGCGAACGGATTGGCAATTGCCGCTTCGCTGCACTTTGCCGCGAGCCTGCCGGTTTCGCCGCACACCGACAACGTGCCGTTTCCGCTGCTGATCGAATACGACACCGGCGACAACCCGTTTCGCGACGGCATGCTGGGCGAACCGTTGCCGATGCGCAATGGTGAGATCGCCGTGCCCGGCGGGCCGGGTCTTGGCATTACAGTGGATACAAGCAGGGTCGAGCAATTCGCGGTGCGCTAGCGCGTGCCCATAAGACTGCCGGTCGGTCTGCCTTTTGCTTGAATGGACCGTCCGGTAACCTGCGAATGGGGATCGAGCATTCGGGGGCAGGCGATGATGCGTTGGGTGACGCCACTATTTGTGTCCCTCTTGATCTGGGATCCATTCGCCGCGTCTGCCGCGACCCCTACCTGCGTGGCGAAACTGGCATTCAGCTCGGATGACAAATCCGACAGCGGCACAAACGCGTTTGTGAAACAAGTTCTGACAGGGCTAGGCTACAAAGTAATTGACGACTGGCTGTTCACAATTTGGAACCGCGACGACTACGATGTGAAGGTCATCATTAATCACACCCAAGTTCCGAACTACGGGTTTCCAGTAAGCCTGATGGGCATGCAGTTGTTCATTGCTGACAGTTCAGGGAAGATCCTTGTCAACAATTACGTCGACCGTGCCAATTTGGAGGGAAGCCTGCAGTTCTTCGTCCCTCCGTGCAACACCTCTCCTTCACCCGCGTCGCTGCCCGATACGAGCGCGGACGCAAAGTGAGTGGCGAGAGACTGCCGCTGCGATTTAAGCCGCATTCAGCTTAAATGCTCGGACTTGGTTTCCCGCGCGATCAGGATCGCGGTGACAGCGCCGATGCAGATCATATCGAACCAGAGAATGGGCCCGATAGTGCTGCCGTTGGTGAGCGCCATCAGGCTTGCGGCAACGAGCGGCATCAGACCGCCGCCGAGAGAGGTCCCGAGGCCGCGTCCGAAGCCCACGCCGGTGTAACGCAAACGCGCGTCGGTAAACTGCTCCGAATAGAAGCTGCCGATGACGCCCATCGCCCACGGCGAACCGATGCCGATCGGCAGGATCATCGCCAGGTAGATCAGCAACGTGCTGCCGCTCTGTAACAATGGAAAGAAGAAGAACGCCGTATAGATAGCGTGGCAGGCGTAAGCTGAAGCGAGGATCGTGCGGCGCCCAAACCTGTCGGATAGCGAGCCGAATAGCGGTGCAAGAATAAGCGCCATGATATTGGCGATCAGCATCGCCGTGAGCAGCATCGCCACCGGCACATGCAGCGTGCGCAACGCGTAGGTGAAACCGAAGACGAGGTAGAAGAAGCCACTGGTGGATTCGGCCATGGCCGCGAACAGCACGATGAATGTCGGCTTCTTCGCCACCCGCATGAGTTCGAGGAAAGGCACCTTCGCCGGTGGCCTGGCCTGGACCGCCTTCAAGAAGACCGCCGATTCCTCGATCTTCAGCCGCATCCAGATCGCGACCGCGACGAGCAGGAAGCTCGCGATGAACGGCAGCCGCCAGCCCCAGGCGAGAAGATCGTCGGGCGACAGCAGCGATACTGCGGTTGAGGCGCTGAGTGCCAGGATCCAGGCGAGGAAAATGCCGGAGGTCACCAGCGACACGTAGAAGCCGCGCCGTCCCTCGGGGCCGACTTCGGTCGAGAGCACGTTCGCACCCGCCGATTCTCCTCCGAGAGCGAAGCCTTGCACGATGCGCAGCACGATAAGCAGCGCTGGCGCCAAAAAGCCGACGCTCTGGTAACTCGGCAGCAGTCCCATGGCGGTGGAAGCCAGACCCATGACCGTCATCGCCGCGACCATCATCGGCTTGCGGCCGATCTTGTCGCCGTAATGGGCGAAAAACAGTCCGCCAAGCGGCCGTCCGGCGAAACCGACGGCATAGACGCTGAGCACGACCAGCGTGGCGACCATCGGATCGGTCTTGGGAAAGAAGATCTTGTCGAACACCACGGGGCCGAGCAGGCCGTAGAGGGTGAAGTCGTAGTATTCGATCACCGTGCCGAGGAACGCCGACCAGCCGACGCGGCGGCGTTGCGTGCCGATTGCGTCGCTATCGAATGCGCCGGCGTGCAGGACCTCTGTAGCCATCGTCGCGCCCTCCCGAGAACTGCCGGTCACATGCCAGCTTGGCTCAAGCCTAACCGGGCGGGCGAGAGAAAACCATAGCGACTTAGCTCCGGTTCTCCCAGAATGCGAGACGCGCGCTGTCTGCAACCGGCGCGACGCTGATGTCTCCCGCGAAGCTTATTCCTTCACGGCGTGCATTGAAGCTCGGCCATGCCGGGATATTGGCGCCATTCGGATCGCCGGACCAGGCGAAATTCACCCAGTACGACGACATCGCATCCGATAATTCGCGGTCCCATGGCTGCCACGGCCAATGCTTGTAGGCATCGAAGGTTTGAAAGACGTAGGGGATGTCGGAGGTGTGAAAGGCGCCAATGTTTTTCAGTTCGGGCGCAGGCGGTACACGGCCGAAGCGATAGTAAAAGGTCTTGGCCCGGCCAGCTTGCGCGTGGAGCCGCACCCATTTCCAATTCTGCGCGACAAAGCGGCGGTCGCCGAGGGCGGTGTTAGCCACAGCGCGCGCCTCTGCGTCGGTTGATGCCGGATAGAGGTCCAGAAAATTTTGCGCATTGGCGCCATATTCGGCCTTTGCTTCGTCGATGAACGCATGGAGTGATGGAACGCCGCCGAACAGCGCGCCCTCACCAGTGGTCGAGCCGGTCAACAGCGGCACATCGAACTGTTCGCCGCGCGTGAACACGTCGAGAGGCGGCTCAAGGAAAACATGACCGTCAATCACCGGCCACGCGGTTTCACGCCGTTCTGGTCCCGGTTGTGACGGGTCCATCACCGGTTTCACGACCCAACCCGCTTCCGGCCGTACCAATTGGATTTCTTCGGCCGATCTGGCGCGAAGCTCGGCGATCGAGCGTGCGCCAAGCCCCTTCGCAAATTCCAGGCCGGCCTGTTCGCCGCCTTCGAGCAGCAGCATCGAGCCGCCGTCGGTTTTACCGGGAGGCGACAGCGCGCCGCCGCTTTGACCGATAGCGCGGTGAAACAGGCCGCGCGTCAGCGGCGAAGTCATGAAAGCGCATACCGTGGTCGCGCCGACGGATTGCCCGAATATCGTGACGCAGCCGGGATCGCCTCCGAAGGCGGCGATGTTACGCTGCACCCACTGCAACGCGGCGATCATGTCGAGCAAGCCGTAATTACCGGATACGCCGTGTTCGCTTTCGGCGCTCAGTTCCGGATGGGCGAGAAAACCCAGCCGGCCGAGCCGGTAATTCACCGTGACGACGACGGCGCCTTTGCGCGCCAGTGCTTCGCCGTCGAAGATCGGCTGCGCGGCCGAACCGAGGTAGTACGCTCCACCGTGAATCCACATCATGACCGGCCGGCGCTCATCGCCCGAGCGCGCCGCCGTCCAGAGGTTGAGATAAAGACAGTCCTCGCTTTCGGGCTCCGGCCCGAAATACTGAATTGAGGTCGGCAGCCGCGACGGTTGCACGGAGCGCGGACCGAATTGCTTAGCCTCGCGCACGCCCTGCCATGCAACGGCTGGCTGCGGCGCTTGCCACCGCAACTCGCCGATCGGGGGCTTTGCATACGGCACACCCTTGAACGAGCGCACGATGCCGTCGGCGCTGACGGTTCCCTGCAACTGGCCGCTTTCGATCCGTACAGTCTCGTTATTCATTCCCGGTGACCTCCGCGCCATACCATTTCAGCACGGTATACGATGCCGCCGGAATAGCCGATTTGCCATCGCGCTTGATTTCGCCGCCTTACGGCGGCAATCATCCGCGCATGAAATTTACCTTCGTGAAGTGTTAGATATGATGATGGATACGCAGGTTCTTGTCGTCGGCGCGGGTCCGGTCGGTCTCACGCTTGCTGTCGATCTCGGCAAGCGTGGCATCCGCTGCACCTTGATCGAGAAAAACGACGCACCGCTCGGCTATCCAAAAATGGAGCGCTGCAATCCGCGCACCATGGAGATTTTTCGCAGGCTCGGCCTTGCCGATACCGTGCGCGCTGCCGGCTATCCGCCCGATTGGCCGATGGACACCTATCTGGTGTTCGATTTGATGCGGCCGCCTTTATTCAAGATGGCGCATCCCACGGTTGCGCAGGCGAAGGCCAAGCGGGATGTGACGCTCGACGGCTCGATGCCGCTCGAACCGTACCAGGTGATCTCGCAGTACACGCTCGAGCCGCTGCTTAAATCGGTGGTCGAGAAGATCCCGAACGTCGACGTGAAATTCGGCCACGAGCTTCTGTCATTCGCACAGGACGGCGAAGGGGTGACCGCGCAGGTGCGGAAGTCGAACGGCGAGCCTGTACGAAATCCGTGCGCAATATGTGGTCGGCTGCGATGGCGGCTCCAGTGTCGTGCGCAAGCAGCTCGGCTTCAAGATGGATGGCGAGCCGCATTTGCGCGAAATGCGACAGGCGCTTTTCCACTGCCCGGAGCTTTACGACAAGGTGACTGCGCCACGCGCTCGCCATTACAACCGCATCGACGATCACTGGACGCTGTTCATTGTCCAGGACTCGCGCCAGCATTTCACAATCCATGCCGTCGTCGAAAAAGACGAGGACATGGCGGCGTTGTTCGAGGAGACCGTTGGCACGCCGGTGAAGTACGAGATGCTGCACTGTGCGAAATGGGTGCAGCGGCTTTTGCTGGCCGACCACTATCTGGAAAATCGCGTTTTCATCGCCGGTGACGCCGCGCATCTGGTGATCCCGACCGGCGGTCTCGGCATGAATACCGGCGTCGGCGATGCCGTCGACATTTCCTGGAAGCTGGCGGCCGTCCTCAAGGGCTGGGGCGGGCCGCATCTGCTCGCAATCCTACGAAGCCGAACGGCGGCAGATCGGCGCCATCAACGTCAAGGCGTCGGGCGGCGGCACCAGCGGCCGCGCGGTCTGGCGCTCCGCCTGGCGTCCCGATATCGAGGATGACACGCCGGAGGGCAAGGCCGCGCTCGCGCACTTGCTTGAGCTGGCGAAAGTGGAAGCGCCAAAGACGTTCAGGGTCATCGGCGCCGAGCTTGGCTATCGTTATGCCGGGTCGCCGGTGATTTGCGACGAGCCCGGCGGCCCGGAGCCGAATATCGAGGAGTACGAACCGACAAGCTGGCCGGGCGCGCGGCTGCCTCACGTATGGATCGAGCCGGGTAAGGTCTCGGTTCACGATCGTATCGGTGACGGCTTTACATTGCTGCGTCTTGGCAAGACCAAGTCCGCCGCATCTTGCTTTCAGCTTGCTTTTAGCAGAATTGGCGCGCCGTTTTCCGTGCTTGATGTTGAAAATCCAGCGGTGCGTGATGTGTACGGATTCGACTACCTGTTAGTCAGGCCAGACTTGCATGTGGTCTGGCGCGGCAATGAGCTGCCGGCCGATCCCGAAAAAGTCGTGCGCGCCGTCACAGGGCATTAGAAATCAGGGTTTGGCCACTAGCCTCGCGGCGCGGGAAGGCCTGGTCATCGCTTCGATTTTCAGAAGCTCGTCAAGCTGATCTGCCGTGAGCAGACCTTCCTCGAGAATGATGTCGCTTACGCGGCGCTTTTCGGCCAGAGCGCGTTTCGCCACCCGCGACGAAGCTTCGTAACCGAGCGTCGGCACCAGTGCGGTTACCAGCGTGATGGAATTTTCCACGAGCGACTGGCAGCGTTCCCGGTCGGCCTCAATCCCGTTCACGCAACGCGTCGTCAATGTCGTTATGGCCTCCGTAAGCTGGCGCAACGACGACAGCAGGCAGTAGCCGATTGTCGGTTCGAAGGCGTTGAGCTGTAATTGCCCGCCCTCAGCGCACATCGTCACGGTCAGATCGTGACCGATGACAAGGAAGGCGACCTGGTTGACGACTTCTGGAATGACCGGATTGACCTTGCCCGGCATGATCGAAGAACCGGCCTGAACCGCCGGCAGTCGGATTTCCGCTATTCCCGCGCGCGGGCCGCTCGACAGCAGCCGCAGGTCGTTGCTGATCTTGGAAAGCTTCACGGCCAGCCGTTTCAGCACGCCGGAGAACAACACGAACGCACCCATGTCGGACGTAGCCTCGATTAAGTTGGCCGCCGAAACCATCGGTTCATGCGCCAGGCGCGACAGTTCTTCGACTGCCAGCAGCGCGTAGCGCGAATCCGCATTGATGCCGGTCCCGATCGCCGTCGCGCCGAGATTGACTTCGCGGAACAGTGCTGCGGCCTCGTTGATACGAGCGATGTCTTCCTTCAGCGTGACGGAGAATGCTTCGAATTCCTGTCCGAGCGTCATCGGCACCGCATCCTGAAGCTGGGTGCGTCCGATCTTCAGAACGTCACTGAACTCGATAGCCTTGGTCTTGAACGCAAAGGCGAGATCGCCCACTGCGTCGGTCAACGGTTTGGTGGCAAAGATGAGGGCGAGCCGCAGCGCAGTCGGATAGGCGTCGTTGGTCGACTGCTCCATGTTGACGTCATCATTGGGATGAATCGTGGCGTAGTCGCCTTTGGGGTGGCCGATCAGTTCAAGCGCGACATTCGCGACCACTTCGTTGGTGTTCATGTTGGTCGATGTGCCGGCGCCGCCCTGTACGGCGTCGACCACGAACTGCTCGTGAAAACGGTTCTCCTTGGCAATGAGCTCGCAGGCGCGTTCAATGGCATCGCACTTCGCCGCATCGAGATAACCGAGGCGGCGATTAGCGCGGGCGGCGGCTTGTTTGACCAGAACCAGCGCGCGGACCAGCTCGGGAAAATGCCCGACCGGAATGCCGGTGATCGGAAAATTCGTCACTGCGCGCAGCGTATGAATGCCCCAATAAGCATCTGCAGGAACGTCGAGCTCGCCGAGAAGATCGTACTCGCGCCGCGTCGCAACACGGGCAATGTCGATCTTCTGTGAACTGGTGACGCGAACGGCGTCAGGCGAAGCCGCAACGATATTCGAGGAATTCGAATTGGTATTCATGGCATTGTCCCGGCAGACAATCAGGGGTGGGTGGATTTGCACGCATCATGCGGCGATCTGGCCACCATGCGTCATTCGATTTAGCCGCGGGAGCGGCAAAAATTATCAATCACCGTAAAATTAAGGGCAGCCAAACAAACCAGCTGCTTGTGCTTGATATGGACCCTACAACATCGAACAGCAATGGTGCGACATTGTGGCCGATGTCGTCTTTCTCATGGCTGCACCGCGCCAATCGACCAGGAAAGACTTTCATCGCCGCGAAATACCACCACATCTTCGTTATCGACCGGGATCGAGGCCGAAACGCGGCTTGGCTTGCGTTCAAGCGTGATGGTGCCGGTGTTTGGCTTAAGCCTATAGAACTGTGCGCCGTTTAAGGATGCGAAGGCCTCGAAGCGATCGAGCGCATTCTCTTCGTCGAAAACCTGCACATAAGTTTGCAGCGCTGTGGCACCGCCAAAAATGCCGGCAGAGCAGCACTCCGCTTCTTTCCGGTTTCGCAAATGCGGTGCGGTGTCGGTCCCAATGAAGTAGCAGCTTGCGCCGGATGTCGCGGCTTTGCGCAAAGCCTGGCGATGATGCTCACGCTTCGCCACCGGCAGACAATAAAGATGCGGACGTAAGCCGCCCTGAAAGATCGAGGTCCGGTTGATGACCAGATGATGAGGCGTGATCGTTCCGGCGACGCGCGGGGCGTGCGAACGGACCAGATCGGCGGTTTCCGCAGTGGTGATGTGTTCGACCACGACTTTCAGGCCGGCGTGGCGCTTGAGCAACGGCAGCAGGCTTTGCTCCATGAACGCCGCTTCGCGATCGAAAATATCGATGGCCGGATCGGTTGCCTCGCCATGCACGAGCACCGGCATGCCGATCTTCTCCATGCGTTCGAACACCGGAGCAAGCGCCGCGATATCGGTGACCCCGTGATGTGCGTTGGTGGTCGCGCCGGCCGGATAAAGCTTGGCAGCCACCCAAACGCCTTCGCTGTGGCCTTTCTCGATTTCGTCAGGCGACGTCGAGTCGGTCAGGTAACACGTCATCAGCGGCTGGAAGTCGGAGCCGCTCGGGCGCGCTGCGAGGATTCTTTCGCGATAAGAAGCGGCCATTGCAACCGTCGTCACCGGGGGCACCAGATTGGGCATGATGATGCCGCGCGCGAATTGGGCGGCGGTGAAGGGCAATACGGCCTTGAGCATCGCGCCGTCGCGCAGATGAACATGCCAGTCGTCCGGTCTGCGTAGGGTGATCGAAGGGATAGCGGAATCCGCTTTCGGCCGTTCGAACAGTTGGTCGATGCTCATGCGGTCGTTTCCTTCGATAGCCGGGCGGTCAAAGTGCCCGCCATTCATAACCTAATCGGGATCGGGATAAATCAGCCAGCGATTGACGTTCGTATCCGCTCCTGTTTCGATGATGAGCAACCGCTTTTGAAGGCCGTGATGTCATCCGCCGTTCCTCGTCCCAAAGATGCCGAGGCGTTTCTTCAGGCCGCCCGCGAGCTGACGCCGACCATCCGGGCGATGCGCGCCGATATCGACCGCCAGCGCAGCCTGCCTGCACCGCTCGTCAAACAGATGGCCGATACCGGCTTCTTTTCGATCTGGTTGGCGCACTCGCTCGGTGGCCCGGAATTAAGCACGCTCGATTTTCTGCGCCTCATCGAGGAACTGGCCCGCGCCGATGGTGCGGTTGGCTGGTGCGCCATGGTGTCGGCAGGTTACAGCCGGTTATCCGGCTATCTCGCCGACGACGTAGCGCGAGAAATCTTCGGCGACGGCAGCACCATTGTGGCCGGTACTATCAATCCGACCGGCAAAGCCGTGCCGGTGCCCGGCGGATTCCGCATCAATGGAAACTGGAATTTCGGCAGCTTCATTGGGCACAGCACCTGGACCATCGGTAGCAGCGTCATTTACGAGAACGATGCGCCGCGCCGGGGGCCGGACGGTGCTCCCGATATGCGGTTGATGTTGTTTCCGACCAGTGCCGTCGAAATTCTCGACACCTGGCATGTCGGCGGGTTACGCGGCACCGGCAGTCACGATTTTCGCGTCACCGATCTGTTTGTGCCGGAAGAACGCGCCATTGCCGCATTCACCGCAAAGCCGGTGCGGTCGGGAACACTGTTTGCCGCGCCGTTCATCACCGTCTTTGCGATGGCGCTGGCGAGCGTGCCGCTCGGCATCGCGCGGGCGGCGATCGATGCGTTCGTCGAGCTGGCTGAAGGAAAGACGCCGATTGGCAGTTCGGCCCGGCTTCGGGAGAAGGCGAGTGCGCAGGCCGACATCGGCAAGGCGGAAGCCTTGTTGCGCTCGGCGCGCGCGTTCCTTGTCGAGTCGCTGCTCGGTATCTGGGACACCGTGGCTGCAGGCAAGATGCCATCGATTCCGCAGCGCGCCACGGCGCGCCTTGCCGCCGCCCAAGCCGCTGCCGCGTCCGCGCAGGCCGTCGATCTGGTGTACAACGCCGCCGGCGGTACGGCGCTCTATGAGCACAGCCTGATCGAGCGCTGTTTCCGTGACGTCCACGCGACCACGCAGCACGTCGGTATATCGTCGGCAAATTTCGAGATTTCAGGTCGCGTCTTGCTCGGGCTCGATCCCGGCACGCCGCGATTTTAGTGCGAAACGTACTGCACGCCCGCTGAGTAAGCGGCACCGCCGAGCACGCAAGGCAGGCCTAATTCGATTTGTCCGGTTGCTGCGGCTACGACACAGCCCATCGACAGTGCGCCCTGGCCGACTTGACCCCAGCCGGAGAGCTCGCGCTTGGAGTCCGGACCTTTTTGCTTGAGCTCGTCGATGGCGGCGAGCGACTCTTTGCGCATGCGGACGGTGTCGACCGTCTCCGCGGTTTCGATGACGTCCTTAAGCACTGGGCTGACGTTCTCGGGCTGGTGTTTTTCCGCCCACTTCAGCATGCTGAGGAGTTGGAGATCGCGCACCGCGTTACTGGCGAGCGTGAACTTTGCCGCGCTGCCGGTGGTGAGATTGTCGACGCTGTCATGATCGTTGGCGAGCGGCAACAGCTTCACAATGCGGCCGATCGGCGCGTAGGTGCTGGTAGCGAGATAGAAGCCCCACAGCACGTCGATCAGTTCCGGGCTCGGCGTTAGCGTCACCGGCTTTTTCGCGTTCGTGTCGGTGAGGTGCAGCGCGGCCCGCATCTTGTCCATCACGCCCGGCATCTTCGGCGCATAGTTGATCTGCTCAAGCGTCGGCAGCTCCCCGGCCAGATATTTGTCGACCAGAGCGCGGCGCATCGGCATGCGGTCGGCGAAAGTCGAGAGCAGCTCGCGCCAATGCGGCAGGCCGGAATAAGCGACCGCGCGCACCAGCACCCAATGATCCGCCGGATCGATCGAGATCATCTTGGTTATAAGGCTTTCGGCGCGTGACGGATTGGCGCTCAGCACGCCCGCGATGAAGCCGATATAGGCGCCGCAGGTTTCGGCATCCTTGAACGCCTGCATCGCGCTCAGGGCGCGGACCACCGCGGGCAAGCTTTCCGGATCCGGTCGGCTGCGGTAGCTATTGATCCATTTCAGGATCGAGTTGGTCGAGTTGACGGCGGCGTTCGGCGGCTCCGCTGCCAACGACGGCGTTGCGACGGCGAACGCGATAGCGGCGCCGGCAAAAAGACCGATGACGATGCGGCGAAAGTTATCTGCGACCATATCCCCTCCTGTGGAGAATGCCGGCCGTGCATGGATCATCCCCTGTGCTGCAATTGAGCAACAGCGCTTGGAAAATTAAAGGCGCACGCCGCGCTAAATCGCGGCTGCCGTAAGGCACTTAATATTAGTTAACGAGCGCAGTTTCACGTGTGAATCCGATTTCAAACGCGCGTTTGAAGTCTGCCGCGGGCCGCGCCGCCGGATTCCCGCCGCATTCCGCTTGACCCAAGCTGCCTCAATGCATATAAAACGCGGTACCGAAGGAAGGGCACATCCGTGCGGACTTTTGTTTCGAAGTTGCTGATTCTCGTAGCGAGGCGCACCGCCGAGGGTGGATAATCCACCCTTGAACGAGGCGGTGCGCGACCCAGGGGCCCTTCGAGGTCCCTTTTTTATTGCCTGAAGTGCTGATCCCGAAGCCTGAGCGGAACTGATAGAGAGCGGAGCGGACAATGACAGAGATGACCGGCGCGGAAATGGTGATTGAGGCGCTCGCCGATCAGGGCGTGGAGCACATCTTCGGCTATCCCGGCGGCGCCGTACTGCCGATCTATGATGCGCTTTTCCAGTCGCAGGACCGGGTTCGTCACATCCTGGTGCGCCATGAGCAGGGCGCTGTTCATGCCGCCGAGGGCTATGCCCGTTCGACCGGCAAGGTCGGCTGTGTGCTGGTGACGTCGGGGCCCGGCGCGACCAACGCCGTGACCGGCTTGACCGATGCGCTGTGCGATTCCATCCCGCTCGTCGTCATTACCGGACAGGTGCCGACCCATCTCATCGGCAACGACGCGTTCCAGGAATGCGACACCGTCGGCATTACCCGGCCTTGCACCAAATACAATTATCTCGTGAAGAACATCGACGATCTGCCGCGCGTGCTGCACGAAGCGTTTCACATCGCGGCGAGCGGCCGGCCCGGTCCGGTGGTGGTCGATATCCCGAAGGATATTCAGTTTGCCAAGGGCACTTACAGCAGGCCGAAGGAGTTCCAGCACAAGGGATACCGGCCGAAGGTCAACGGCGACGTCGACAAGATCAAGCAAGCGGTTGAGATGATGGCTACCGCCAAGCGGCCGTTGTTCTACACCGGCGGCGGTGTCATCAATTCCGGCCGCGCCGCGTCGGAACATCTGCGCGCGCTGGTGAAGTTGACCGGGTTTCCGATCACCTCAACCTTGATGGGTCTCGGCGCCTATCCTGCGGCTGATCCGCAATGGCTCGGCATGCTCGGCATGCACGGCACCTGGGAAGCGAACTGGGCCATGCACGATTGCGATCTGATGATCTGCATCGGCGCGCGGTTTGACGATCGCATCACCGGGCGGCTCGATGCGTTCTCGCCGGGCTCATACAAAATCCATGTCGATATCGATCCGTCGTCGATCAACAAGAACGTCAAGGTCGATCTGCCGATCGTCGGCGACTGCGCCCATGTGCTCGAGGAGATGCTGCGCGCCTGGCATGCGACCAACATCAAGCCGGATAAAAAAGCCCTGGCGGCATGGTGGTCGCAGATCGACAAGTGGCGCGCGAAGAAGTCGCTGGCCTATCGCGGTTCGGATGAGATCATCAAGCCGCAATACGCCATTCAACGGCTGTTCGAGCTGACCAAGGACCGCGACACCTACATCACGACCGAGGTCGGCCAGCATCAGATGTGGGCGGCGCAATATTATCAGTTCCAGGAGCCGAACCGCTGGATGACCTCGGGCGGCCTCGGCACCATGGGCTATGGCTTGCCAGCTTCGGTCGGCGTGCAGCTTGCACATCCGGACTCGCTGGTGATCGATATTGCCGGTGAGGCCTCGGTCCAGATGACGATGCAGGAAATATCGACGGCAGTGCAGTACGACTTGCCGGTGAAGATCTTCATCCTCAACAATAAATATATGGGCATGGTGCGGCAGTGGCAGGAATTGCTGCATGGCGGCCGCTACTCGCATTCCTACAGTGAGGCGTTGCCTGACTTCGTGAAGCTCGCCGACGCGTATCATGCCCATGGCATTCGCTGCGAAAAGCCGTCCGACCTTGACGCCAAGATCCGTGAAATGATCGAGGTGAAAAAACCGGTGATCTTCGATTGTGTCGTCGATCCGGCCGAGAACTGCTTCCCGATGATCCCCTCGGGCCGCGCACACAACGAAATGCTGCTCGGCGACGCTGTAGAGAAAATCGAGGACGCCATTACCGAAGAAGGCAAGATGCTGGTGTGAAACCTGTGAAGAGGATTGTGTCATGAAGCTTGGCATTATCGGAGCTGGAAATGTCGGCGGAACGCTCGGCGCCGCTTGGGCGCAGAAAGCCGGTCACGAGATCTTCTTCGGCGTCACCATCCCGAAGTCCGACAAAACTCAGGCGCTATTGAAAACGCTGGGCGGCAAAGCGAATGCCGGCACGGCGGCGGAAGCGGCCGCGTTCGGCGACGTGATCGTGCTGACCACGCCTTGGACCGCCGCCGAGGCTGCGATCCACTCCATGGGCAATCTGAGCGGAAAAATCATCCTCGACGCCACCAATCCACTGAGCCGCGGATCCGATGGCATCGTGCTGGCGATCGGCCACAGCACCTCCGCCGGCGAAAAGGTGCAGGAATGGGCGAAAGGCGCGTCGGTGTTCAAGACGCTCAACACCACTGGCTTCAACAACATGGCCAACCCGGTATACGGCGGCGTGAAATCAGTAATGTTCGTTGCCGGCGATGATGCTGCGAACAAGCCGAAGGTGATTGCTCTGGTCGGCGAGCTCGGCTTCGACGTGATCGACGCCGGCCCGCTGCGCAACGCCCGGCTGCTCGAAGCCCACGCCATGTTGTGGATCGACTTGGCGCTGCAGCGCGGCCAGGGCCGCGACTGGGCGTTTGCTGTCGTCAGACGCTGAGGAGAGATACTTTGAATACTTCCGCCACATCGCATTATCAGTCCGCCGCTGTCAGCGAGCGCGTCGAAACCCGCACGTTGTGCGTGCTTGTCGACAATGAACCAGGGGTTCTTGCCCGCGTCATCGGCTTGTTCGCCGGTCGCGGTTACAACATCAACTCGCTCACTGTTTCAGAGACCGAGCACGAGAAGCACCTGTCGCGCATCACTATCGTGACGCGTGGCACGCCGATGGTGCTGGAGCAGATCAAGAACCAGCTCGATCGCCTGGTGCCGGTGCATCGCGTCGTCGACGTGACGACGGCGGGTCCGGCCATCCAGCGCGAGCTCGCCATGGTGAAGGTGCGCGGCAAGGACGATCACCGCATGGAGGCGCTGCGTCTCGCCGACGCTTTCCGTGCGCGCGTTATCGACGCCACTACGGAAAGCTTCGTGTTTGAGATCACCGGCGCTTCCGAGAAGATCGAAAGCTTCATCAACCTGATGCTGCCGGTCGGCCTTGTTGAAGTGTCGCGCACCGGCGTGGTCGCCATTGCGCGTGGGCCAGAAGGGATGCTGTCGGCGAGTTAAGCCTTCTTGCCCGACAGCTTCTCGACCAGATTGGCAAAGTTATCGACGAAGCCTTGCAGGAATTTCTGGGTGGTCTCGTCGCCGACATTGCCTTCGTCGTCGAACAGGTTCGGCTTGAATTGCACGTAGGATTCGCCGCCGAGCAGCGTCATGCCGAGACCGAGCATCACCGTGCGCAGATTGGCCTGCACCAGCGCGGTGCCGATCACGCCGGGCGACGTGCCGGTGATGAAGCCGGGCTTGCCCGGCCAAACGCTGGTGCCGTACGGCCGCGCGCCCCAATCGATGGCGTTCTTCAAAACCGTCGGCGCCGAGCGGTTGTGCTCCGCGTGTGACGATCAGGACGCCGTCGGCCTTTTTGATCTCGTCCTTGAAGCGCGCCACTTCCGGCGGCAGGTTGGCTTCGTGGTCCTGGTTGTAGATCGGCAGATCGTCGATGCGGACGAAATGAGCATCGAATTTCGCGGCGCCGAGTTTGGCGAGCGCTTTGGCGAATTTGCGGTTGATCGACTCGCGGCGGTTCGATCCGACGATCACGGCGACTTGGGGTTTCGACATGGTTGAATACCTCGGTGATAATGCGTAACTAGGGCTACATAAGTGACTAGGCCCGAACGACACAAGAGGGCACATCCATGAAACCTAGAAACACGCGATTTACCCCCCGATTGCCGCGCCATCAGCGACCTGTTGGGGCGGATCGGCGACAAATGGTCGGTTCTCGTCGTGGCCCGGCTCGGCGAGGGGCCTTTGCGCTTCAATGAGCTGCGGCGGTCGATCGGCGGCATCTCGCAGCGCATGTTGACCCTGACCTTGCGGGGGCTGGAGCGCGACGGGCTGATCACGCGCACGGTGTTTCCGACCATCCCGCCCCGGGTCGATTACGCGTTGACCCCGCTGGGCCGGGATTTGCTCAATCCGGTTTCGGCGCTCAGCTCCTGGGCAATTCGTAATCAATCGAAAATTGCTCAGGCCCGCGCGCATTTCGACGGTCTTTGCGAGGCCAAGGGCAAGCCGCCGCTGCGGCGTGCTCCTGCCCGGGGCGGACTTGTCCTCGCCGCCCATAAAACCTAGAAGCAGCACCGGAAACGAAAGGCCAAACATCGGCCAAAGCAAACCTTGGCCCGAGTAGGGGTGAAGAACTATGCGTGTTTATTACGATCGCGACGCCGACCTGAACCTGATCAAGGGCAAGAAGGTGGTCATCGTCGGTTATGGCAGCCAGGGCCATGCCCATGCGCTCAATCTGCGCGACTCCGGCGTTAAGGATGTCGCAGTTGCGCTGCGCAAGACCTCGGCCGGCTTGAAAAAGGCCGAGGCCGAGAAATTCAAGGTGATGGAAGTCGCGGACGCGGCCAAGTGGGCCGACGTGATGATGATGCTGACGCCCGACGAATTGCAGGGCGACATCTATCGCGATCACATCGCCGGCAACATGAAAGAGGGCGCAGCGATCATGTTCGCCCACGGGCTCAATGTTCATTTCAATCTCATCGAGCCGAGCAAGAACATCGATGTGCTGATGGTGGCGCCGAAAGGTCCTGGACATACCGTGCGTTCGGAATATCAGCGCGGTGCTGGCGTGCCGTGCCTGATCGCGATTCATCAGGATGCGTCGGGCAATGCGCACGATCTCGGATTGTCCTACGCCTCGGCGATCGGCGGCGGCCGTGCCGGCATCATCGAGACGACGTTCAAGGAAGAGTGCGAGACCGATTTGTTCGGTGAGCAGACCGTGCTTTGCGGCGGGCTCGTGGAGCTGATGAAGGCCGGCTACGAGACGCTTGTTGAAGCCGGCTACGCGCCCGAGATGGCCTATTTCGAGTGCGTGCACGAGGTGAAGCTGATCGTCGACCTGATCTACGAAGGCGGCATCGCTAATATGAACTATTCGGTGTCGAACACCGCCGAATACGGCGAATATGTCTCGGGTCCGCGCGTGGTGACCCCGCAGACCAAGGTGGAGATGAAAAAGGTGCTGGCCGACATCCAGTCCGGCCGCTTCACGCGCGACTGGATGCTGGAAAACAAGGTCAACCAGACCTCGTTCAAGGCGACCCGCGCCAAGCTCGCCGAACATCCGATCGAGCAGGTCGGCGCCAAGCTCCGCGAAATGATGCCGTGGATCAAGCAGCGCGCCCTGGTCGACAAATCGCGGAATTGATCCGCGACGTGCCCTTAACAGCAATGACCAAAAACGGTCGCTAAAGCGGCCGTTTTTTTATCAGTTCTCTTGCCATGACGTAATAAATACAGTTTTATGACAATGCAGCGGCGCTGCGCTGGGGCATTGTTGAGGGTGGATTCATTTCCGGGCACGCGCCGTGTCATGCGTGCTGCGCTTTCTCTCCCTGAACCGGTATTTGGGCGCCGAGCTTTTTCCGGCGCCGCAGGGCTTTTGGCAGCTCGCGCCGCTCGCGCTTATCCACGTCATCGCGCTGGGCATCATGGTCTGGAGCGAGTTCACGCTGCCGAACGCGGCGGCGTTTCTGTTCGCGTGGCTCTTCCTCAACGGCCTCTGGCTCCTGCTGTGCCGCCGTCCGGCGGTCGCCGGCGTGGCGTCGCTGGTGATGATTTCGGTTTTGGTTTTGCTGTCGCAGCTCAAATTCCATGTGCTGATGCTGACTGCGAACTTCGTCGACCTGATGATCGTCGACACCGACACCGTCGCGTTCCTGTTCGGCATCTATCCGCAGCTTTACTGGATCGTGTCGTTCAGCGTCCTGATCCTGGTGCCGCTGATCGTGCTGCTCTGGCGCATCGAGCCGTTTCGGATATCCCGTCCTATTGCAGCCGTGCTGACGCTCTGCGCATTCGGCGGCATGATCGCGGTCGGTAGGCTCTATCCGATGGCGCCGACCGACGCCTGGTACGGCAACAATTACGTGTCGTCTTTCGTGCGCTCAGGCGTCGGCGCGATCTCGGACCTGATGACGCGCGGGATCATTGAAGCCGGCCCGCCGACCGTCGGACCACCTGCTACCGGTCGCGGACTGGAGCTGCCGGCCGGCGCGAACAGCCACCGCACATCATCCTTATCCACGACGAATTCGAGCTTCGACATTCGCATGGCGCCCGGCATCAAGGTGCCGGACGGTTATGGCGCGCACTTCAAGTCGTTCGACGGCAAGGAGCGGAATTTTCTTGCCGAGGGCAATGGCGGACCGAGCTGGTACACCGAATACAATGTGCTCGAAGGATTGTCGGCGCGTTCCTTTGGCGATTTCTCGTTTTTTGTGACGCGCATTGCGGCGCACCACGTCTATCGCGGCCTGCCGGCGGCGCTCGCAGCGCTGCGGCTACCGCACCTTCTCGCTCTATCCGGCGCTCGGCGCTTTCATGAGCGCGCGCAGCTACCAGACGCACGACCGGCGTGGAGCATTTCTACGATCGCGACGATCTCAAAGCCGATGCGGTCGAGCCGGACAGCTTCTTCTACGACAAGGCTGCGAAGATCATCGAGCGTGAGCACGGCAGCAGCCCGATGTTCGTCTATATCTATCTCGACGCCAATCACTTCCCGTGGGATTACCGGCTCCGCCCCGATCTGCTGCCGCAATGGAAGGATCCCGGCAACGGTCGCTCTGGTCGACGAATATCTGCGCCGTCAGGAATTGAGCGCGCAAAACTACCAGGCCTTTCTTGCGCAGTTGAAGCTTCAATTCCCGAACGACTCGTTCCTCCTGGTGCGTTACGGCGACCATCAGCCCGACCTCTCGCAGCACATCCTCGAGCCGGGTCTTGACGAAGCGTGCGATCGAGCGCCGCATCCAGGCTTGGGATCTGCGCTATTTCACGACCTATTACGCGATCGACGCCGTCAACTTCACGCCCGTCGACGTTTCCTCCGCGCTCGATACGCTCGAAGGTCCTTACCTGCCATTGGTCATGCAGGAGGCCGCGGGAGTGCCGCTCGATCCGTCGTTCGCCGAACAGAAGAAAATCCTGCAGCGTTGCAACGGATTGTTCTATGGCTGCGCCAATGGCGCCGAGGCGAGCCGCTTCAACCGCATGCTGATCGACGCCGGCCTCATCAAGAACTATGTAGGCGCGGATGCGCGCTTCGCTTCGGGAATTTTCCTGCCGTAATGGGGTTGTCCCCGACATGTCCGGTCGCTAGACTGCCGCCGGCGTGCACGACAAAAATACTGGAGGAAGCGATATGAAACTAATGCGACAACGTCTTTTCATGGCTGCCGCTGCAACCCTAGCGCTGAGCTTCGCCGCAACGGCTGCCAATGCCGCCGGCGTCTTTACGCTGGAATCAAAAACCTTCTCGGACGGCAAAGTGATGCCGAAGAAGGTCGCGAATAGTGCGGCCAATAGCCAACAATAATCCGAACTGTGTCGGCGAGAACGTTTCGCCGGAACTGCATTGGTCGAACGTACCGGACGGCACCAAGAGTTTGGTCCTGTTGATGTCCGATCCTGAAGGCCGCGCGCCGTCCGGCGTCAGCCATTGGGTGGCCTATGGCATTTCCCCAGACTCTGACTGGCTTTGCCGAGGGTGAGACCAGCAAGGCATCCGACAAATACGTCGGCGGCAAGAGCACGATGGGCGTCGGCAATTATTCCGGCCCCTGCACACCGCCGGGCCCGCCGCACCACTATACGTTTGTCCTCATTGCTACCGACTTCGAGACCGGCGATCTGCCGGCCGGGTTGACCCGCGACGAATGTCATCGCGAAGTTCGGCCCGCCGCCGGCGCACGTCAAAGGTTCGACCGGCTTGATCGGCCTGTTCGTGAATCCGTGGCACGACTAAACGCGGCAGTCTGACGGCTTGGCGTTGCAATAACCGGGCGTCATCGCCGTAATTATCGGCGATGACGCAACACGCCTCCAATATCGAAATCATTGAAGTCGACCGTATCGAATTCACGGTCGAGCCTTGGTCGTGGCAATTCGCGACCGCGCAGCGCCGCCGAAATCGACCGCTTTTTCACCGATATGCAGAAGCAGCGGTCGCATCTGTGGAACGGCCGCGTGATGATGCTGCGCGATTACGACGTTCGCGACGGCGTGCTTCGCGGCTCATGCTTCGAGACCGATTTCGCAAGCTTCATGGCCTGGCGCGATTGGGAATTTCCCGATCCGTCAGTCTATAACATCTTCCCGGTCTCGGCACTTCGCGCCGCTGACGGCGCCTTTATCGTCGGCGAAATGGCGCCGTCTACAGCTGGCGCCGGCCAGGTCTGTTTCCCAGGCGGCACGCCCGATCTCGACGACATTCGGGAAAACAGCGTGCTCGATGTCGCGGGCAACCAGCGGCGGGAACTAATGGAGGAAACCGGCCTTAACCTCGACGAGTTCGAAACGGAGCCCGGTTGGACCATGGTACATGACCGAGGTTTTTTTGCGCTGATGAAGCGCGTCAGGTCGCAGCTTAGCGCCGAGGAATTGCGCACCCGCATCCTGCGGCATCTCGCCGTAGATCCGCACCCCGAATTCGTCGAGATCAAATTTCTGCGCGGACCGGCCGACCTCGATAGCCGGATGCGGGCCTATCTGCGCGCCTATATCGAATACGAGTGGCGGCGATGAATTTTACGAAAATCGTCAAACAATGCCGCATCGACAAACCGCGGCATTTCAAGCTCGCCGATCACGATCCGGCCGAGCGTTACGGCCTGTCGACCGACATCGACGATGTGAAGCCTGTTCTCGCAACAGGGCATCGAGCGGCTCGAGGAGTTGCAGAAGCGGCTCTATGCCGACGGACGCTGGGCGGTGCTGATCGTGCTCCAGGGCATCGATGCCGCCGGCAAGGATGGCGTGGTCAAGCACGTGATGTCCGGGGTCAATCCGCAAGGCTGCAAGGTCCATTCGTTCAAGGCGCCGAGCCCCGAAGAACTTGCCCACGATTTCCTGTGGCGCGCCGGCAATGCGCTGCCTGAACGCGGCCAGATCGGCATCTTCAACCGCTCGCACTACGAAGAGGTGCTGGTGGTCCGCGTGCATCCGCGAAATGCTGGAGCGGCAGCATTTGCCACCGGGCGAAACCGGCAAGAATCTCTGGCAGGCGCCGCTACAAGGACATCTGCGCTTTCGAGCATCACCTCGTTCGCAACGGAACGCTGGTGCTGAAATTTCATTTGCGCATTTCGAAGGAGGAACAACGCAAGCGCTTCCTCGCGCGCCTCGACGAGCCGCAAAAGCGCTGGAAGTTTTCGATGAATGACATCGCCGAACGCGGGCGGTGGGACGATTATATGGATGCGTTTGGGGAGATGATCCGGGAAACCTCGACGGACTATGCGCCGTGGTACGTGATCCCGGCCGACCACAAGCACGTTGCCTGGCTGCCTCGTCTCGGCGGCGATTATCGAGGCTCTCGAAGGGCTCAAGCTCGAGTATCCGAAGGTCGACCGGCAAAGCGCTCAAGGAATTGAAAAGGTTGGAGCGGCCCTGAAAGCCGAGAAGTAGCGGATTGTGCCGCCTTGCGCCGGCGCAGCCGTCTTCCGCTACAAGAAGGCCGGTTCCGACAGCGGGTTAACGCGGAATTCACCTTAATCCGCGACCTTTGGACCGTAACGAGGGCTAGGCAATGTCGACGCGCCGCGATTTCCGCGCGATGACCCGGGAGGCCGTTTTGGCCGCGCCCGATGCTGCCCTCATGCATTTTCCGCTGCATTCTCAGTTCTTGGCGGGCTGCTGCTCCTTATCGCCCCCTGAGGGCCGGCTGGGCGTTTGCGCCTGGGCACTCAGGGGACCGACTTCGAAGCAGCAACCCAAAAGATTTTCAGATTTCGCGCCAGGACCCTTGAGGCAGGCGCAAGCGATAAGGACCTCTAGCCATGACTACCGAAATCAAGCCGGAAGCAACTCCGTCTGAGCCGCCCAAATCTGAACCGCCAAAGTCCGAGAAGGACCGCGTCGTTATCTTCGACACCACGTTGCGCGATGGCGAGCAATGCCCCGGCGCCACCATGACCCACGAAGAGAAGATCGAAGTCGCCGAGCTGCTCGATCAGATGGGTGTCGATGTCATCGAAGCCGGTTTCCCGATCGCCTCGGAGGGCGATTTCGCCGCCGTCCACGAGATCGCCAAGCGCGCCAAAAAGGCGGTCATATGCGGTCTCTCGCGCGCTGCGTTCAAGGATATCGACCGTTGCGCCGAGGCGATCAAGCCGGCGGAGCGCAAGCGCATCCATACCTTCCTGTCCACCTCGCCGGTGCACATGAAATACAAGCTCCAGAAGGAGCCGCAGGAAGTCTACGAGATGGTGATCGCGCAGGTTTCGCGCGCGCGGAACTATACCGACGACGTCGAGTGGTCGAGCGAGGACGGCACCCGCACCGAATTCGATTTTCTCTGCCGCTGCATCGAAGGGGCCATCAAGGCCGGCGCCACCACCATCAATGTTCCCGACACTGTCGGCTACACCGTGCCGGAAGAATATTTCGCGATGATACAACGGCTGCGCGAGAACGTGCCGAATTCCGATCAGGCGACGTTCTCGGTGCATTGCCACAACGATCTCGGCATGGCGGTGGCGAACTCGCTCGCCGGCGTGCGCGCCGGCGCCCGCCAGATCGAATGCACCATCAACGGCATCGGCGAACGGGCCGGCAACGCCGCGCTCGAAGAAGTCGTGATGGCGATGAAAGTCCGCAACGACGTGTTGCCGTACTGGACCGGCGTCGATTCCACGATGCTGACGCGGGCGTCGAAGCTGGTGGCGGCGGCGACCTCGTTCCCGGTGCAATACAACAAGGCGATCGTCGGCCGGAATGCGTTCGCGCACGAGAGCGGCATCCATCAGGACGGCATGCTCAAGCACACGCAGACCTATGAGATCATGAGGCCGGAAAGCGTCGGCGTGAAACAGACCTCGCTGATCATGGGCAAGCACTCCGGCCGGCACGCCTTCGCGCACAAGCTCGAAGAGCTCGGCTATCACCTCGGCGACAATCAGCTCCAGGAGGCGTTCGTGCGCTTCAAGGCGCTCGCCGACCGCAAGAAGCATGTCTACGACGAGGATATCGAAGCGCTGGTCGACGAGGAGATCGCGACCGCGCAGGATCACATCAAGCTCGTCTCGCTCTCGGTGGTCGCCGGCACCCGCGGCCCGCAACGCGCCACCATGAAGGTGGATATCGACGGCCGGATGGACCTTGAGGAATGCGAAGGCAACGGGCCGGTCGATGCCATCTTCAAGTGCATCAAGGCGGCGGTGCCGCACGACGCGAAGCTCGAGCTCTACCAGGTGCACGCCGTGACCGAAGGCACCGACGCCCAGGCCGAGGTTTCGGTGCGGCTGTCGGAGCAGGGCAGGGCGGTGACGGCGAAGGGCGCGGATCCCGACACCTTGGTCGCCTCGGCCAGGGCCTATATCGCGGCGCTGAACAAGCTGATGGCGCGGCGGTTGCGCGGCAAGCTCGAGCCGATCGCGTCGGCGAGCGCCGTATCCACTCCACTGACGTGGGATAAGCCAAGAGTAAGCCACGAACCTGCCTCTCTCCCGTGGGAAGAGGGCATTCAAGTTTTATTCGCCGCTCTTCGATTGAGATCACGGATCACCCGCAAGCAAGGTTTCGTTTACCTTGTTTGTTTACCAGTCCTTAGGCGGGCGACGTTTCGGGAGCTGTCCATGCTGTTAGGCAATGGGATCAGCCTCGGGCCGTTCGTTCCCGAGGATTTCGCCGCGGTATTTTGCTGGTTCAACGACGTAGCGGCCGGCGCGTCTCGACTTCACCTATCGTCCTGTCGACATGATGACGCACCAGCAATGGTGGAGTGGTCTTGGCAAGGACCCGACGAAAGTCGTGTTCGCGCTTCGCAGGCCGGCGACACGGCGCTCATCGGCTTCGTGCAAATCACCGGCATTAATGCCGTTCACCGTTCAGCAGAACTCGGCATCAGGATTGGCGACGAGAAAAATCGCGGGCAAGGCTACGGCAAGGAAGCTTTGCGTCTCGCTTTGGATTTTTGCTGGAACCATCTCAATCTCAACCGGGTCCAACTCGTCGTGTTCAAGCACAACAGCCGTGCGATCGGCGCTTACAGTGCTGCGGGATTTCGCAAGGAGGGCCGCTTGAAGAAGGCGGCCTTTATCGACGGCGAGTGGGTCGACTTGATCCTCATGGCGATGTGCCGGCCCGCGAAGAAAACCAGCCGACGATTGCAGCGTTCCGCGGCCAGGATTGCCGTCGCGCCAGCCGCGGCGCATGCGATCCCGGATACTTTTGCCGCATAATTGCGGCGGTGCCGCGCCCCGAAATCCGCTGTGGACGGGTGCCTTGCCCGCGAGCCCCATGGCCGCTATATCCAAGCCTTGAAAGCCGCCTTGTTCTGGCGGCTTTCTTGTCCGGGCCGGCACATGACGGCGAACCGGCGAATGGTGGAAGTGCCTGACCCTAAGTCTTGTCGGTTAGGGCGCATAGCTCAGTTGGTAGAGCAGCTGACTCTTAATCAGCGGGTCCAAGGTTCGAATCCTTGTGCGCCCACCAGCACTTTCGATGTGGCGGCCAGCTCCACACTGGATTGAATGACACGCTGCGCGCTGATTTTCGGCATGGCCGGCCAGCCATCGCAATAAACCACTCGTTAACCTGCCGGCTTTATCCATTGCTTAACCATTGATGATCCGCCGGAGCAGCCGTGGTGATCTTGTCCGGCGGGCGCAGCCGCCTTGAACCGGACTAAGGATCGTCGGCGTGGCAGAGACTCACACTTATTACTGGCAGCAACCGCTGGTGGCGCGGCCTGCGGGCGCTACCGACAGCGCCTTGAGCATGGCTTTCCGTAGCGTGCTGTTCGTTGCGGTGCTGCTGTGCGTGTGGACGTCGTTCAATCCGTTTGCCAGCGCCGATCAGGTTTTCATCGTTTCCGATGCCGGCAGCAACATTACCCAGACCGGCTATTCGGTCATGTTCGTCATTCTCGCCGCATGGTGTTTTGGCCATCAGCCGCTGCGGATGCTGGTCCTGGTCCGGCCAATCCTCGTTCTGGCGCTCCTCTGGTGCGTGGTCTCCGTCTTCACTTCGTGGGAGCCGGCGGTGTCGGGGCGCCGCGTCCTCTATGCGCTGGTCATGATTGGTATCGCCGGAATGATGCTGTTGGTGCCGAAGGACAAGCGTCACTTCGCGGATTTGATGGGGATCGTCGCGCTGCTGCTGATGGCAGCGTCTTACGTCGGCGTTGCGTTGTTGCCCTCGTTATCGATTCACCAGGCATCGGATATTATCGAGCCGGAACTGGCCGGCGACTGGCGCGGCATATTCGGCCACAAGAACGGTGCCAGCGCCGCGATGGTCATTTTTGTCTTCAGCGGCCTGATGCTTCGCAGCCTTGATCGCCGGGCGTTCGGTTTACTGATCATCGCGCTGGCGTTGCCGTTTCTGTGGTTCACACATTCGCGAACCGCGCTCGCCGAGCTGCCGTTGGTCGTGGTGATTTCCATATTTGCCAAAGCGACCCGCAATCCGGTTATCGGAGTTGCGCTGACACTGGCGACGATACTGGGGCTCAATCTGGTCGCGATCGGATCGATTTACTCCCCCACGCTGCACAGCTTGCTGCAGGACCTTTACATCGATCCTACATTTACCGGCCGCACCGACATCTGGCGTTTCATAATCGCCCATATCGCCGAGCGACCGACCACCGGATATGGCTTCTCTACATTCTGGATGACTGAGCACGTCGTGTATGGCTTCAAGGACATGGGTTGGGTCAGCTCGGTCAGCTCAGGGCACAACGGATATCTCGATATTGCGCTCCAGGTCGGTATTCCTGGCGCATTTCTCATGATCCTCTGGCTGGTTGTCGCTCCGCTCGTCGACTTTTACCGGGTGTCATATGTGCCGGCGAATGACCCGGTCAAATTATTCTTCTTTCGGCTTCTGCTCTTTGCGGCACTCGAATCCTGCTTTGAATCGAGCTTCCTGCTCGTCAACGCCTTCCTGGTGTTTCTGGTCTGGGCGGGCTTCAGCTTGCGATATATGTCCCGGCTGCCACTCGCGGCGTAAGTGCCCGGCACGTTCTGAAAGCTTTCGCCTAAACAGTCCTGTTGCAGAAATAATCGATCACGCTCCAAAGCGGTTTCGGTCGATAATTCTCGTCCAGAGGCAGCGGCCGATTCGGCAAACCGTCTGCACGTTTATTATAGATCGGCACCCAGGTGTGCCGGTCGGTAATGCCCCAGGTCGCAATGATTTCGGGCCGAGCGGCAGCGAATATCGAATCCAGAAAATCGTAAGCGCGCGTGGCGACGATGCCATCACGGGCATCAATCGGCCCGGGCAGATCATGATCTATGACGTCAAGCTCGGTAACATCAACAGACAAGCCGAGGGATTTGATTTCTGAAACAAAGCTGGACACGCCTTCACGATCGATCTGATCCTGGCCCATGATATGCCCCTGAAGGCCGACGCCGTGTAGCGGCACGCCGCGGCCGACTAGATCACGAATGAGTTGAAGAAAGGCTTGGCGTTTCTTTGGCGCGGTTCCATTGACGCTTTCGAGATCATATTCGTTAATCAAAAGCTTCGCCGCTGGGTCGACGCGATGGGCTAGTTGAAAAGCCATGTCGATGTATCGGTCGCCCAGGTATTGCAGCCAGATACTAGGGCGCAACCCGGGTACAACGCCTTTAGGATCGTCGATCGGCTCGTTGACGACATGCCAGGTTT
Organism: uncultured Alphaproteobacteria bacterium; assembly: GCA_963742215.1. Lineage (GTDB taxonomy): Bacteria > Pseudomonadota > Alphaproteobacteria > Rhizobiales > Xanthobacteraceae > BOG-931. The sequence continues at coordinate 53,999 of CAVULJ010000023.1, read as the reverse complement.
TGATCTTCCCACGATAACGAGACACGACCCGTTCGATATGGATCGTCATTTCGCGCTCCGCATCGTGTGCGCTTGATATATCCTTGGTCCATTCTGGCATGGCGCCGTACCAAACTAGCGTGTGTCCACGCATGGTCATGTTGTTTGCCTCGGCAAAGGCAAGTACGGCGTCAGCATCGGCAAAATTGAATTGGTCGGGCGACGGGCGCAGAACAATCCAGAATAAACCGCCCTCGGGCGTCAGCTGCTGGCAATAGGTCCTGAGCGCGGCCTGGTAACTGGGATCTTTTTGTAACGGATCGGGCCGGGTGCACGCACCGTACGGAATGCGGCCGGCCGTCCAAAAGCCGCCCGTCCCGAAAGCGGCCTTGGCCGGCTTTTGCCGCAGAGCGTCCGTGGCCAATCCGCTGGCGACGCTCGCGGCCATCGTTAACACGTTTCGGCGCGACATCATCGCCTCGGCTCCAATCGGCATTCTGACCACGACCTACTCGTGAAGTAATCACTAATCATGACAACACTTAGCGCCAAAATCGCAGCAACAATGAAAAGAGAATTTACCCTTAATGGCATACAACCACGGTCGCCTGCCAACGCGCCTAAGGCATTGTCGTGACAAAGTGGGAGATAACCTTAATCCATGGTTCGTCCCGTTTTGCCAATAACCTTTATCCAAACAAATGCGCCCGCATCGCGCAGATCACATGGACGTTAGACGGGTTGCCCATTAATCCAAACCATGATTTTCGGAAGATCCGCTAGATGAAATATCGCTCCGACATCGACGGGCTGAGAGCAACGGCCATTGTGCCAGTCGTCTGCTATCACGCCGGCATAACGTTGGTGCCTGGAGGCTATGTCGGCGTCGACGTGTTTTTCGTGATCTCGGGTTATCTGATCTGCCGGCTGATCAACGATGAAATCCAAGGCGGTAGCTTCACCGTCGCGGGTTTTTATAAGCGCCGCGTCCTGCGTCTATTTCCGGCATTATTCGCCATGTTCCTGGCGACGAGCGCATTGGCTTATCTTTATCTGATGCCCGTCGAGCTAAAGGAGTTCTCCAATAGCCTGATCAGCGCAGTTACCTACGTCTCGAATTTGTTTTTTGCGCTAACCACTGGATACTTCGACGCGCCGGCTGAAACGAAGCCGCTGCTGCATACTTGGTCTCTTTCGGTCGAGGAACAATTCTACATCGTTTGTCCGCTTTTCATGATGTTCTGCTATCGGTTTTTTCCCAAACGACTGAATGCGACGCTTGCGATCGGCGCGCTATTGTCATTCGTCGCCGCAGTTCTAGCCTACTACCGTAATCCAACATTCGCGTTTTTCCTGACGCCGTTTCGTGCCTGGGAACTCCTGTTGGGCGCTCTCGTCGGGCTTGGATTTTTTCCAGCGCCGGTGACGCCGCGCTTGAAGAACGTTGTCGGCGTCCTTGGGTTGGCGCTTGTCTCCATTGCGATATTCTTTTGTTCCAGCGTTACGCCGTTGCCTTTGGCGACATCGGCTGCGTGCGTCGGAAGCGCGTTGATCATCTATTCAAGCGAGACTGGAATTTCCGCGGTCGGTCGCCTGTTGTCGTGGCGGCCGGCCGTTTTTATCGGCCTGATATCCTATTCGCTGTACCTCTGGCATTGGCCGATCATGGTGTTTCAGCGCTCCGACGGAGTTCTTTTTGGGCAACCATCCGAAATGGCCAAAATTGGGCTGGTGCTCGTCTCGATCGGAGTAGCTTATCTTTCCTGGAAATTCATCGAGACACCGTTCCGGGCCGGAACGAAAACGATATCGGTCCGCACTGCCTTGGCCGGAGCTCTCGCGAGCATGGCGGTCGTGTGCGCATTGGCTGTTACCGCGATTAAGCTTGATGGCGCCCCGTACCGCTTCCCGCAGTCGATCGTCGCCATCAGCTCTTATCTAGGCTACAATCCCGCTGCCGCATTCCGCGAGGGTAGTTGCTATCTCGCAGCGAACCGCCAATCGTTCGACGCCAAAACCTGCCTGGCCAAGGACGACGCGAAGCCGAATTATCTGCTGGTCGGCGATAGCGCAGCGGCGCATTTGTGGCTTGGCCTCTCTTCGGTCATGCCCGAAATCAATCTGATGCAGGCGACAGCATCGACATGCCGGCCCGTCCGCGTCGAGATCGCCGCCTTTGATAGGCGCAAATGTCCGCAACTGATGAGATTCGTCTTTGACGATTACTTGGTGAGGGAGAAAGTCGACAAAGTCATGCTGGCGGCGGCCTGGAAGGAAGAAGATGTGCCCAAGCTTGCTGCCACCCTCGACTATCTGAGGGACCGCGGCATCGCCACCGTCGTGTTCGGTCCGATCGTTCAATATGACTACGCGCTGCCTCGTCTGCTGGTCGACGCCATCCGCTATGACGATCCGGAACTCACCGATAGGGAGCGAACCGCGGGAGTTGCTTCGCTCGACCGCCAAATTCGCGCTCTCGTCGCCGCCAAAGGCATACCCTACATCTCGACCTATCAGGCGATGTGCGGGACCGGTTCGTGCGTGAAGTTCGCTACGGGCAACATTCCGTATCAGTTCGACGTCGGGCACTTGACGGCCGAGGGTTCGATCGCGCTCGCGGAGAAATTACGCGAAGATCACGACGTGCCCTGATACGCGGCGTGTTGCCGGCCTGCGCACGGTGGCTTGACTGGCAAACTTTTAAGTCCGAGTCCTCGTGCGCCTGCCAAAGCAAATACCGTCTTATGCCCAAAAAGGGTCGGACAACTGTCCGGCCCTTTTTGCTCCGTCAGGTAAAGCTTAATCAGTGATCAAGCGAACCGGGCTGCCGCGTGCTGTTAGACCCGCCGGTGTTCGACTTGTTCGGCATGCGCTGCGTGACCGGAGGCGTGCTCCCCTTGTCACTTGTCGGACCCGGGTTGCTTTCACCCATCGTTGCGGACGTGCCGTTGGTCGGGACTCCGCCGGAGCCCGAGCTTGTTTGAGCGCTTGCCGCCATGGCCGTGGCCACGATAGCGACCGACGCCGCAGCAAGTAATTTAGCAATGCGCATTGGTGCTTTTCTCCTTGAGTTTCAGTTCTGGTTCCAAGACTGGCGGCCTTGTTCATTTATTCATCCACCTGAAGAACAACGCTCAAGGAGTCCGCTGGTTGTCGGAACTCACCAAATATTTTTTGTCGCGAATGGTCCTCGCCGACTATCTGATGGCGAATTGGATTTTAAAGGTTGTATTTGTAAATAAATTAAACTTTTAAGTTGTATTAGGATTAAATGCCCGATATGGTCTTAGCCGCGCTTATCTCGATTGAACGGTTGTGCCGTGCCCGTACCTGCCACCCAGTCCCAGATTGCTTCGATCGATCAGCGGCTTGCCGCCATCGAGCGGCAGGTCCAGGCTGGCGCGTTGCCGCTTTGGGTGTTCCACGATCAGACGCTGTACGACCTGGAGCTCGAACGCATCTTCGGACGTAGCTGGGTCTTCCTGGCGCATGAGACCGAAATTCCGAATCCAGGAGACTATGTCGCCCGCTCGATCGGCAACGACCCATTTATTGTGGTGCGCGGCTACGACAACATCGTCCGCGTGCTGTTCGATAGCTGCCGGCACCGCGGCGCGCGGCTGTGCCTTGCCGACAAGGGCAACGCCAAATCGTTTTTCTGTTCGTATCACGGCTGGACGTACCGAAACACCGGCGACCTCACGGGCGTGCCGAACATTCATACCGCCTACAAGGCGCTCGACCTCAAGCAGTGGGGATTGCTGCCTGCGCCGCGCGCCGAAACCTATCGCGGCCTGATCTTCGCTTCGCTGAATCCCAACATCTGCCCACTGCTCGACTATCTGGGCGACTATCGCTGGTACCTTGATCTCCATCTTGCGCTGTCGCCGAGCGGTATGGAGGTGGTCGGCGAGCCGCATCGCTGGCACATCGAAGCCGACTGGAAGTCCGGCTCCGACAATTTTGCCGGCGACAGCTATCACACCCAGACACTGCACCAGTCGATTGTGCGGCTGGGTCTTTCGAATGCCGCCGGCGCCAGCGGCGGAAAAAACGACATCCATGTCACGGAATGCAGCGGCCATTCGACCAGCATCCGGCGGCGGGATGCCGGCGAAACATATTTCTGGGGTTATCCGGAAGACGTGTACCGAGAGTTTTTCAATGGCAGCGAACTCTCTCCAGAACAATTTGAAGTGGCGAAGCGATCCGTCGTCTTTACCGGTACGATCTTTCCCAACCTTTCCATGATCCACATCTTTGCGAAAGACGCGCCCGACAATGAAGGCGCGGCGTTTTTCAGCCTGCGGCAATGGAAGCCGCGCGGTCCGGGCAAAATGGAAGCGTGGAGCTGGGTGCTCGTGCCGAAAAGCGCACCCGCCAAATACAAGGAACTTGCTTACCGCGCCGCGGTGGCGAGCTTCAGTCCTTCGGGCAACTTCGAACAGGATGATTCGATCGCCTGGGCCGGCGTATCACGGGCGGCGAGGGGACAGTTCGCCAAGCAGCAAAATATCACGCTGAACTATCAGATGGGACTTGAAGGCATGAGCGATGCAAAAGTCATGACGGACTGGCCCGGCCCCGGCATCGTCTACGATTCCAATCTGGAAGAAGGCGTGCAGCGAACCTTCTGGCGGCACTGGAGCCGCACCATGGCGGGCGGTGTTTACGGAGCGGTATCGGATGAGCGCTGATGATTTTGCGCCGCGGATCCGCGACCAGTTCTTGGTCGAACAATTCCTGTTTCAGGAAGCCGAATTGCTCGACGACTTCAGGCTGCTGGACTGGCTCTCGTTGCTGGATCGCGAGATCGACTATCGCATTCCCGTTCGCAGCACCCGACCGCAGGATGAGCTCGACAAATCCTTCAGCGCGACGACATTTCATATGATCGAACATTTCGGCTCGCTTGAAGCGCGGATGAAGCGTTTCGGCGCTGGCGGCTGGTCCGAATTTCCGCCATCGCGGACGCGGCGCAACCTCTCGAACATCCGCGTCGGCCGTGCTGCGTCAGACAGGCTCTCGGTGAAAAGCAATCTGCTCTACTTCTGGGCCCGCGACGAGCAGAACGTCATCGTCTCGGCAGAACGTCATGACGAGCTCCGCGAGACCGATGGCCTATTAAAGCTCGCGCGCCGTGTCGTACTGGTAGACCACACGACTTTGCCGTTGCCCAATCTCTCGGTCGTTCTCTGATTTCTGCTTGCCCACAGCCAACTACGCCGGTCGTTCCTTCACGATGTCCGGCGGCGGATTTCCTCAATGATGATGCAATTGTCGGCCTCACCTTCGCCGTGGCGGACGCAGGCTTCCAGCGCATCGGCATGGACTTCGAGCAGCGGCAGCTTCTGGCCGATCTTCTGCGCCTGATCCAGCATCAGGTGTACGTCTTTGAGGTGCTGCTTCACGTAACCCTGCGGCGAAAAATCGCCGGTGATCATCTTTTGTCCCTTGGTATCCATCACCTGCGCGTAGGCGGCCGATGCGCGCGCGACTTTCAGGAACGCCGCCAGATCGAGGCCGACGCGCTCGGCGAACACCATGCCTTCGGCAAGGGCCATCCGGTTGAGCCCAAGAATGAGGTTGACTGCGAGCTTGGTGCGGCCGCCATCGCCGACCTTGCCGATGTGAAACCGCTTCGGAAACAGCACGTCGAGCACCGGCTTTGCGTCGGCCGCGATTTTCTCATCGCCGCCAATCAGGCCGACGCCATCGCCATCGCGGACCTGCTCGCTGGTGCCCGACACCGGGGTCTCGAGGAAGCGGAGCTTTCCTGCAACCCGAACGCCGAGCGCTTCGATCCGGTCCGGATCGCAGGTCGAGGTGCACAGTACGATTTTGCCGGCGGCGGCTTGTACCAGCGCGTGCTCGACCACGTCCTCGACCTGGTCGGTGTTGAAGACGGCGAGCACGATCGGCGCGCAGTCGCGCGCAATGTCGGCAAGAGAGCCGGCGCGCGCCCCGAGTTGCACGATGCGCTTGGCCTTTTGCGCATCGACATCGAAGCCGACGACGGCTAAAACCCGCCGCGATCAGGCGGCGCGTATAGACCTCGCCCATAAGACCCAGAGCCGATGACGCCGACGGGTGAAGTTCCAGCCATAGCCTACTCCAGCGGCGCGACATTGAGATCGCGCGCGACCGCGTCGAGGCTGTCGCGCAGTGATTTCGGGATTGGCACGCCGTGAGCGCGGCGATCCTGCAATTTGGTATGGCTCTGTTCACCCGGCAGCCAGATGCGCTCGACACCGGGCAGCTTTTGCGAGTTGCGAATGTCGCGGATCACCTGATCGACATAGCGCTTGAAGTCGGTTGCCGGCAGGAACGCGTCGATGGAAATCGCCGCGATCGCTTGCCCGGTATTGGTCGCGCTGCCGATCTCCTTGGTAAAATCGATCACGTCGCGGCCGAGCGCGGCGCGATTGAGCGCGCCGGCGAGCAGCCCGACGATCAGGCTCAATCCCGAGCCCTTGTAATCGCCGATCGGCAGCAAGTGGCCTTCATCCATACGCTTCGGATCGGTCAGCGGCTTGCCGTCCTTGCCGATCATCCAGCCGACCGGCATCTGCTCGCCGCGCTGCGCCGCGAGCCGCACCTTGCCGAAGGCGACGACCGTCGGCGACATGTCGAGCACGATTGCAGGTTCGTCCTGCGCCGGCACGGCGAAGGCCATCGGATTGGTGCCGAGCAGGGTTTCGCTCGATCCCCAGGCCGGAAGGTGGTTGCTGCTGCCGACCGCGAAGTAGAGCCCGATCATGTCGTGCTTGAGCGGCATGGTGACATAAAGCGCCGCCGGCCCGGCATGGTTGCTCATGCGGGCGCCGACCCAGCCAACGCCGGTGGCCTTGGCCTTCTCTATAGCAAGATGGGCGGCGCGGCGCATCACCAGATGCCCCATGGCGTTGTCGCCATCGATCAGCGCCGCCGAAGGCCGTTCGCTGACGACGCGGATATTCGGTTTGACGTTGATGCCGCCGGCGCGGATGCGGCGGATATAGAGCGGCAGGCGGATCACGCCGTGAGTGTCGCTACCGCGCAAATCGGCCTCGACCATCAGGCCGGCGAGGATTTCGGCGTCCTGCGCCGGCACACCGGCCTGGCTGAAGGCGCGGACGACGAAGGCCGCGAGCCGGTCGGCCGGAACGCGATGTCGTCTGAACTCATGTGGGCGTGCTCCCCAAAGTTTCTAAGACTGGTTTAATCGCCGAGCCTCACCGTAAAATCAAGTCAATGCGTGAATAGGGAGATGAGCACCATGGATACGATGACCGCGGAAAAACTCAAAACGGTGAGCGGCTGCTTCGGCAATTACCCGCAGACCCAGGCGCTGAAAAGCGGGCAGATCAAATCCGACCGCATCGCGCTTGCAGCTCACTGAAGTGAACCCGGTCTACAAAGCCTTCTTCATGATGGTGCGCGAGCTAAGGTTTGACGTCAGCGAGATGGCGCTGGTCACCTATCTGCAGGCCAAGGCCTATGGCGTGCCGATCGTGCTGATGCCGGCGACTATGATGGGGCGCTTTCAGCACGGCACCATGCTTTACAACTCTGAGCGAGGCCTGCTGACGCCGGACAAGCTCGAAGGCCGCAGAGTCGGCGTGCGGTCCTTTGCGCAAACGACCGGCTGCTGGGTGCGCGGCATCCTGTGGAAGGACTACGGCGTCGATCTTGAGCAATGTGAAGTGGGTCACATTCGAGGACGCCCACATGGCCGAATTCAAGGATCCGCCTGGTGTCGAGCGCGCCGCCGACGGCAAGGACATGGCCAAGATGGTGCTCGATGGCGAGCTTGATGCCGCGATCTTCGGCACGGTGTTGCCGTCCGATCCGCGTTTCAATAGCGTCATCCCGGATCCCGATGTGGCGGCGAAGGAGTGGTACAAAAAATACGGCACGGTACCGATCAACCACGCGGTGGTGGTGAAGTCTGCGCTGTCTAAGTCCGATCCGGGCGTGGTGCGCGAAGTCTTTCGCATGCTGCACGAAAGCAAGAAGGCCGCCGGCCTGCCGAAGCCGGGCGCCGTCGATATGCTGCCGTTCGGGTTCGACGCCTGCAAACCCGCGCTCGATCTGATGTCGAGTTACGCGCTGGAGATGAAAATCATCCCGCGGCGTTATTCGGTCGAGGAATTGTTCGACGATGTGACGCGAGCGCTGTAGAGCATGATCCGGAAAAGCATGTCCTCGGACCTGATCCGTGGGTGGGCTTCCGGTTTTCCGACAAGATCACGCTCCAACAAGAAATCTAGAGCGTCTCGCCATAAACGATTGTGGCAAGCACTCTCACAAAACCTCAGATTCCGTCACAATGGGTCCATGCTAATGCCCCGGCGGTCGGCTGAATTCATACGGCCGTTTGAATGGGGATGTGGGTGTAATGCGTTGCCGATCGGCAGCCGTTTCGGCCGTTTTGCTGTTCTTCTCGGCTTTCTGGCCATTGCCGGATGCGACAGTGCATTGCGGCCGGCGCCGCCGATTCCGCGATCATGGTTACCGGCAATCGCCAGATCGGCACCGAGATGATCCGGTCGCATTTCCATGCCGATAAGGACGGGCAACTTTCTGCCGCCGCGCTCGATGCCGGGTTAAAGAGCCTCTACGCCACCGGCTTGTTCTCGGACGTCAAGATTTCCCACGACGGCGGCAAGGTCGTCGTCAAGGTTGTCGAGAACCCCACGATTTTTCGCGTCGCCTTTGAAGGCAACAAGAAGATCAAAGACGAAGATCTGAAAAAACTGGATTTGCAATCCAAGGCCAATGGTCCGCTGTGGCGCGCCTATGTGCAAAGCGACGTCGATCGCATGCTCGACCTTTATCGGCAGCGCGGCTATTTCCAGGTGCGGATCACGCCGAAGACGATCAGCCAGAAGAACGCGCGCGGACGATCTCGTGTTCGAGATCGACGAAGGCGACAAGCTCGCGGTCCGGCATGTTGCCTTCGCCGGCAATAACGCCTTTCCGGCCAACAAGCTTGAGGGCGCGGTCAAGTCCGGCGAAACCAATCTGCTGAGCTTTTTGCTCAACAACGACAATTACGATTCCGATCGTATCGAGAATGACCGCGATCTGCTGCGGCAATTCTATCTGGCCCACGGCTATGCCGACGTTCGGGTGACGTCGTCGGCGAATTACGATGCCGCGAAGAAAGGCGTCGTGCTGACGTTCTCCATCAACGAAGGGCCGCAATATCGTGTCGGCGCCGTCGACATCCAGTCGAGCCTGAAGGTCGTCGATGCAACGACATTGCGGTCGAGCCTGCGTACGCAACTGGGCGATGTCTACAATGCCGACGCGGTGAACAAGACTGTCGACGACCTTGCCATGCGGCTCGCCAGGGACGGCCAGCCGTTCGCCGCCGTCGCCGTGCGTGACGAGCGGGTTCCGGCGGCTCACCTGATCAATCTCATCTACACCGTCGAACAGGGCAAACGGATCTATGTCGAGCGCATCGACATTCACGGCAACAGCAAGACCCATGACGATGTGATCCGCCGCGAATTCGATTTCAATGAAGGCGACGCCTATAATCGCGCGCTGCTCGACCGCGCCGAGCGCCGCCTCAAGGCGCTGGGCTACTTCAAGTCGGTAAAGATCGAGCCGCACCAGGGTTCCGCGCCGGATCGCGTCGTGCTGGACGTGGACGTGCAGGAGCAGGGTACCGGGCGACTTCACGATTGCCGGCGGCTATTCCACCACGATGGGCCCGATGGTGCAGGTTGCCGTCGGCGACAGAAATTTCCTCGGTACCGGCGATATCGTGAAGGCGTCAGTGACTTACGGCGAATACGCCCGCTCTTTCGATCTCGCTTTCACCGACCCCTACACGTTTGGCCAGCGGGTCTCGACCGGCATCGATCTTTTCGGCAACCAAACCCTCGCCAGCCCCAATCAGTCCTTTGATAGCGCGATCTATGGCGTGAAATTCCTAGTGGGCACGCCGATCACCGATCAGCTCGGCGTTACCTGGAACTACTCGATCTATAATCAAACGGTGTGCTCGATCCCGCCTATGGTGTCTCGTCGCTGCCGATGCAGCAGGCCGCAGCTCAAGGGCCGATGTGGGTCTCGTCGGTCGGCAACAGCGTCGTTTACTCGACGCTCGATTCGGCCGAAGACCCAACCGACTGGAGTCCGTGTGCAGACCAACAACGACTTCGCCGGCCTCGGGGGCGCGGTGAATTTCGCCCGAACCACCGAAGACGTCCGCTACTATCATCCGATTGTCGGGGATGTTGTCGGCATGGTGCGCGCGCAGGACGGTTACGTTATGCCTTGGGGCGGCCAGCAATTGCCGCTGCTCGACGGGTTCTTCGGCGGACCGCAACTTGATCCGTGGGTTTGCGCCCAATGGTTTCGGGCCGCGCGAGGTCACGCCGGGCACGGCCATGGATAACCTCGGCGGCAATGTTTACTGGACCGGATCGGCCGAGCTGCTATCGCCAGTGCCGGGCGTTCCGGCGGATGCCAATCTGAAAGCGCGCGCTGTTTTCCGACGTCGGCAGCCTGTGGGCAAACAGCGCATCGAGTGTTTCCAGTCTCGCGTCACTGTCGCCGTCGCAGCAGATTGCCAATTCGACCGCGCTTCGCGCTTCAGTGGGCGCAGCGCTGATCTGGAACTCGCCTTTCGGACCGCTTCAGGTCAATTATGCTTATCCGATCGCGAAACAGCCCTATGACGTGACGCAGCGTTTCAATTTCAGCGCCGGCGGGTTTTAAATTCATTGTCGTTTCTTGTGCAGTTTTTGGCATCAAGCTCGCGCAGTTCGGTCTTGAGAATCTTGCCGTAATTGTTTTTCGGCAGCGAGCATACGAACACATAATCTTTCGGGCGCTTGAAGCGTGCGATGCCGTTGAGACACATCGCATCGAGTTCGTTGCGGTCCGCGTCACCGACGACATAGGCAACGACGACTTCACCCCATTCCGGATCGGGCCGGCCGATCACCGAAACTTCGCGAACGCGCTCGTGCTCGAGCAAAATCTCCTCGACTTCGCGCGGATAGATGTTGGAGCCGCCGGAAATGATCACGTCCTTGGAGCGGTCCTTTAGCGTCAAGTAGCCGTCGGCATCGAACGCGCCGACATCGCCGGTATGCAGCCAGCCACCGCGCAGCGTGGTTGCGGTCGCGTCCGGATTGGCCCAGTAGCCCGGCATCACGACGTCGCCGCGGCATAGGATTTCGCCGGTTTCGCCGGCCGGCAGTGCCCGATCGTCGGTGTCGGCGACCAAGACTTCGACGCCGGCAAAAGGCAGGCCGGCGGAGGCAAGCCGCTCGGTCCAGCGCGGATGGTTGCGGTCGGCGATCTCCTGCTTTGAAAGCACCGTGATCGTCATCGGGCTTTCGCCCTGGCCGTAAATTTGCGCGAAGCGGGGACCGAACCGCTCGATCGCCTGCAGCGCATCGGCAACATACATCGGCGCGCCGCCCCAGATGATGGTCCTGATATTGGTCGGATTGCATGACGCCGGACATTCGACCAGGCGCTTGACCATGGTGGGCGCGGCGAACATCGACGTTCCCGGCCAGGCATCGAACAGCGCCAGCACCTCGTCGGTCTTCGAACGATGCCGATTCCGGCACGACATTGACGCCGAGGCGCATGACATTGCCCATCATGTAAAGACCGGAGCCGTGACTCATCGGCGCGGCGTGCAGCAGCGCATCGCCCGGCGCAGTCGGATCGACTTCGCTGGCGTAAGCAAAACTCGCTGCTGCCAGTACGCGATGGGTGAGCATGGCGCCCTTCGGCCGGCCGGTCGTGCCCGAGGTGTAGAACAGCCAGGCCAGATCGTCGCCGCTGCGCGGCAGCACTGCGATCGGATCGACGGCAAATAGTGAATCGTAGTCGCGGCTGCCGACGGTGACGAGATGTTGCAGCGTTTTCGGCGCATGCGGCGCGATTTCGGCGTCGAGACCTTCGGATACGAAACAGACCTTCGCGCCCGAATGTTCGAGAATATAGCCCAGCTCCTTGCCATGAAGTTTGGCGTTTGCCGGTACCGCGGCAAGCCCGGCGTGCCAGATGCCAAACAACAGCTCGACATAATCCGGGCAATTCTTCGCGACGACGGCGACGCGCTCGCCGGGTTCCATCCCGAGCTTTTGCCGCAGCGACGCAGCGAGCCGCGCCGCACGGCTCGCTACTTCATTATAATTCCGGAGAACCTTCTTGCCGTATCCCAGAGCCGGCCGGTCGCCGTGGCTTAGTCCCGCGCGTTGCAGCCACAGCGCAAGGTTCATCCGGACTAGGCCTTCCAGTACTGCGCGTACTGTGTCGCCACGATCTGCTCATAGAGCACGTCGCCGCTCAACACGCCCTGGCTGCGCAGGAATGCGGTCATGCCGGCGATGAAATCGCGCGGCAGGCTTGCGTCGTAATAGGGCAAGTCGCGGCGGACCAGTTCGACGATCAGCTCGGCCTCCATCGGCGGAAACAGCTTCCGCCCGACTTCGCCGGCGCGGTTCACGTCGGCTTTCAGCGCGGCTTGGGTCTTGGCGATGGCGCGCACTGCGGCGGCGATCTTGTCAGGTGAGCTCGCGATCAGCGCGTCCGATGTGGTGATCGCCGGACAGGTGTAGTTGAAACATTCTTTCGGTCCGTCGCCGCGTCGCGCATCGGCGACAACGACGCCGTAACCGCCGCGCACGGCGATTTCGGCTCCCATGCCGTTCGCCCAGAAGCCGTCGAGCTTGCCGTCTTGCAACGCCTTCGATGCCATGACGCCGAAGTTGGGAACCGAGTCGCCGATCAGGCCCGGCACCGGCGCGATATTCACCTTGTCGCGCTCAAGATCGATGCCCGCCGCCATCAAGAGACCGCGCAGGCCGGTATTGACCCAAGGCGCGGCACCGATGGTCCTGCCCTTGACGACGCTCAGATCGCCACGCTTGGCGCCTATATCGGAGCGCATCACCAGGAACCAATACATGCCCTGCGCTTGCGCCGCGATCACCTTCGCGCCCTTGAAGCCGGGAAATGCCGAAGGCACCGCATGCGCAGCGCCGCCGACGAAATCGATCTTGCCGTCGCGCAAAGCCTCGTAAGCCTTGTCGACCGGATAGACCAGCTCAAGCGAAACATCGAGCCCCTCGGCCTTGAAGAAGCCAAGCTCGACGGCGGCCTCGGCAACGAAATATGACGGTGAAATCTTGTCAGGTACGGCGAGTTTCATGCGTTACTTCTTTCCATCTAATAGCCAGCCAAATTTCTCTTTTGCCTTGCGCGCAACTTCCGCGCTCGGCGCGTTGCTTGGCGGAAACTTTTCACGCCAATGCCACGGCTTGCAAGCATTGATCAGCGCCACCGAATGGGTCATGTCGCCGGCCGCGCGGCGCTCCGGTGGTATCGCGGGATCGGCGCTGGAATCCCAGGCGCCGGTGATGAATTGGATCGAATCCTTGGGATCCGTACGGGTCAACATCGCCCACAGCGTCTGTTCGAGGTTGGTGACGTCGATGTCATCGTCACAGACGACGACATATTTCGACGCGTAAGCGGAAGCGCCGCACTGCGCGCCGATATGCAGCGCCTGCACCGCGTGGCCGGGATAGCGCTGGGTGAGGGAGATCGCATGAAACATTCGCGCGCCGCCGACTTCGTGGCACCAGACTTGCTGCACGCCCGGCACGCCGGCGTTGGTCATGTTCTGCTTGATCATCGCCGAGCGCATCACGGCGCGATAGCGCGCCATCTCGTCAGGTCCGCCGCCCATCGGCGGCACACCGACCAGGATCGGGTCGTTGCGGTGATAGATCGCGTGGACATCAAGCACGGGAATCGGCCGCCGGCCGCCGGCATAATGGCCGCTCCATTCGCCGAACGGACCTTCGTCCCGGCGATTGTCAGGTGCCACATAACCTTCGAGTACGATCTCGGCATTGGCAGGGAAGGGCAGGCCGGTGACTTTGCCGCGTACCATCTTGGTCGCCCGCCCGCGCATGCCGCCGACAATATCGAGTTCGAACGTGCCGTAGGGCGCTTCGACGCCGCCATAGAAAAATGCCAGTGGATCGCCGCCGAGCACCATCACCACCGGCATCGCTTCGCCGCGCGCCCAATACTTCTCGCGATGGATAAAGCCGTGATGGCCGCGCGCGGTGACGAAGCCGACTGATTTCTTGTCGTGCACCATGGCGCGATAAGCGCCGGCGTTAAGCCAGTTCTCTTCCGGATCGCGGGTGATGCTGTAGGTGCCGGTGCCGATATAGCGGCCGCCGTCTTTCTCGTGCCAGATCGGGGAGGGGAACTTCGTCACATCGACGTCGTCGCCGGTCAGCACGTTTTCCAGCACCGGTCCGTCTTCGACGATCTCGTGCGGGATCAACTTCGGGTCAACGAGGTAAGCCTCGCGATAGTTGTCGCTCAATTCCCATTTTGTGAGATGGTCCGGGAAGCCGAGCGTCATGTTGCGGCGCGTGCCGGCGAACATATTGAGCAGCACGCGAAAGCCTTTCGGCGAGCCCGGCACTTCGTCGAATACCACGCAAGGCCCGTTTTCTTCGCGCAGGATCGCTTCCGCGGCGAGACCGATATCTTGCTCCCAGTTTGCGCCCTTGACATGTTTGACCTCGCCGAGCGCCTCCGCCGCCGACAGCCATTCGCGCAGATCGTCATAGGCGATAGCGGCTTTGACGTTGCTATTTTTGTTCATGCATAACTCCCGGCAGTCAGCATACTCGTATCATTCAGGCTTGACGCCTGCGGCAACCACGACCTTGGCCCACTTCGCGGTTTCGTCGGCGATGAATTTGCCGAATTCGGCGGGCGAGACGATAAAGGGCGTGCCGCCGAACTCGACGATCCGCGCCGCATTGGCGGGGACAGCGAGCGCGTCGTTCACCGCGGTATTGATTTTGCCGATGGCCTCGGGCGGCGTGTTGGCCGGCGCGCTAAGTCCGAACCACGCGGTGACTTCGAAACCTGGAACGGTGTCGCCGACCGCCGGAACGTCCGGCAGCGCGTCCGACCGCTCTTTGGTCGTCACGGCGAGAGCGCGGAGCTTGCCGGCCTTGATGTAACCGATGGACGACGCCATGGCATCGAACATGACGTGACCGCGGCCAGCTATGAGATCGGTCAGCGCTGGCGCCGAGCCGCGATACGGCACGTGCTGCATGTCGATGCCGGTCATCATCTTGAACAGCTCGCCCGACATATGCATCGAGGTGCCGATGCCCGACGACACCATGATGACGCGGTTGTTCTTCGCGTACGCGATGAACTCGGCGACGGTTTTGACTGGAATGTCTGGGTTGACCTCCATCACATCCGGCGAGCGCGCAATGCCCGCCACGGGCGCTGTGTCGCGGATATAATTGAACTGCAGGTTGTCATAGAGCGTGGCGTTGATCGCGTTGGGAAAGCTCGCCAGGAAAAGCGTGTAGCCGTCCGGCGCGGCGTGCACGAGATAATCGGCCGCGACGTTGCTGGCGGCGCCGGGACGGTTCTCGACGATGACCGGCTGGCCGAGCCGCTCCGTTATCCATTGCCCGGTGAGACGCCCCCAGATGTCGTTCGGGCCGCCGGGTGGAAAGCCGACAATCAACCGGATCGGCCGTGACGGAAAAGTGTCGGCGAACGCGTTTGGGGCAATGACGGCGGCGCTGCCGATGCTGGCCGCGGTCTCGAGAAGTTGGCGCCGGGAAAATTTCACGTCGTGCTCCATGTGCTTGGAATATCGTCTGAGCTTTTTTCCTTGCCCGGCACAAGTAGCTCGATGGAATTCGCTTATAGCAACAGCCGACCGTTCCAAAAAGTCAATTCGCCGTATCGGTGAGCCGTTGACAAGACGCGGCTGGCAGCGCCGATAATGGCGCTGCCAGCACGCCGGAGGACGCTCATGAACCGCCCAACCCAGGGTTTTCCGCCGATAATGGACAAGCGCGGCGAACCGCACGTGCGCCGGTTCGACGAGCAGCGCTGGCTTATCGACAACATCATCCGCGCCAACGGCATCGATTGGGACCAGCCGCGCTCGCTCTACATCCATCTGCCCTGCGGCATTGAGGCCAACGCCGATTTCGCCGGCATTCGCGAGCGGGTGAAGAAGATGGCCGATATTGGCCCAGCGTTTGCCGCCGTGGCGCGGCGCCGCGAGGCCAAGGCCAATGCCGCGGCGCTTGCCGATCACAAGGTCTCCGCGCGGGACAATTTCTTCATGGCCGCGGTGCATTGGGGCGCGGCGCAATGGCCGTATGACGAGAACGACGAAACCAACATCGCCTATAACAACAAGAAGCGGGAATGTTACGCAAAGTACGCCGCGCTCGCCGATCACCACGTCGAGGCGGTGTGGGTGCCGTTTAAGGACAAGGCGATCCCCGGCTGGCTGCATCTGCCGCCGGGCCATACCGGCAGCAAGCTGCCAGTGGTGATCTCGGTACCGGGCATGGACAGCTACAAGGAAATCCAGGTTGCGCTTTACGGCGACAAGTATCTCAACCGTGGTTTGGCGGTATTGGCGATCGACGGACCAGGCCAATACGAAGCCCCGATGATCGGGTTGCACTTCACCATGGAAAACTGGATGGCGGCCGGTCCGGCGCTGGTCGACTGGATCGCGGCGCGGCCTGAGCTCGATGCAACGCGCATTGCGGTTGCCGGCACGAGCTTCGGCTCTCTGTTCGGCACGGTACTCACGGCCAACGAACCGCGTATCAAGGCCTGCGCCGTGATGTCGGTTTGTCATGAGCCGGGCTGTCACACGATTTTCCAGGAAGCGTCGCCGACCTTCAAAAAACGTTTCATGTATATGTCCGGCATTGTCGACGAAGATGAATTCGATGAATTCCGGAAGAAGATCACCTGGCAAGGTCAAGCCGAAAAAATAAAGGTGCCGTATCTCTGTATCGCCGGCGAAGCGGAGGAACTGAGTCCGCTGGAGCATTCCGAACGCTTGATAGCGGCGCTGGGCGGCCCAAAGCAGATGGTCGTCTATCAGGAATCGCGCCATTCGGTCGGCAACGTGCCCGCCGCCAATCTCGGACCATTCCCGCCGATCCTGATGGCAGACTGGATTGTCGACCGTCTGGCTGGCAAGCCGTTCATCAACGAGCGGTGGTATGTCGCCGGCTCGGGCGAGATCAACAAGACACCCTACTGACGCGTGCCATTTCAGCGCCGAGAATTCTTGCGCCTGGCGGCGAGTGCCGCCGCGGTCTCCGCTGTGCCGGGCGCTGCGGTAGCGGACGCTTATCCGTCGCGTTCGGTGCGGATCGTTGTCGGCCTGCCGGCCGGAAACTCGCCGGATATCGTTTCCCGGCTGATCAGCCAGATGCTGTCGGAACGGCTCGGCCAGCCGTTTGTGGTCGAAAACCGCCCCGGCGCCAACACCAACATCGCCACCGAGCTTGTCGTGCGCGCCGCGCCGGATGGCTACACGCTGTTGTTCGTGGTCGCGGGCAACGCCATCAACACTTCGGTCTACAAGAATCTCAACTACGACTTCGATCGCGACATTGCGCCGGTCGCAAACGTCGGCGGAATTCCTCTGGTCATGGTGATCACGCCGGGGCTGCCGGTCAAAACCGTTCCGGAATTCATCGCCACCGTCAAAGCCAATCCCGGCAAGGTCTACATGGGCTCTTCGGGCACCGGCAGTACGCTCCATGTCGCTGGCGCTTTGTTCGCGATGATGACTGGCATCGAGCTCCCGCACGTGCCTTACAAGGAGAGCATCTTTCCCGATTTGCTGGGCGGGCAGGTGCAACTCGCGTTCGAGCCGGTGCCTGCGGTGCTCGGCTATATCCAGTCCGGCAAGTTGCGAGCGCTCGGCGTCTCGATGCCGCGCCGTCTCGATGTGTTGCCCGATGTCCCGGCGATCGCCGAATTCGTGCCAGGTTATCAGGCCAACGGCTGGCTCGGCCTCGGGGCGCCGAAGGACACGCCGCCCGATGTCGTCGATGCGCTTAACAGGGCGGTTAACGGCGGCTTGGCCGATCCGAAATTCAGGACGCGCTTGAACGACCTTGGCGTTGTCATCGATCCGATGAGTCCCTCGGGCTTTGCAGATTTCATTGGCGCCGAAACCCGGAAATGGGCAAAGGTCGCCGAATTCGCTCACATCACCGGTGAATGAACAATGGACGTTTTTGAAGCCGTCGCTTCCCGTATTGCCTGTCGATGGTTTCTCGATAGACCGGTCGATCCGAAAATCGTGCGCGAGCTGATTGCGAAAGCGTCGCGCGCCGCGTCTGGCGGCAATCTGCAATCGTGGCAAGTTTACGCGCTCACCGGTGCTCCGCTCAAAGAGCTCAAGCAAAAAGTCGCGGCGCATATTGCGGATCACGATCCGCGCCACGACGCCGCTGAATATCCGATCTATCCGGAAAAGATGTGGGAGCCGTACAAGTCGCGCCGCGAGGAACATGGTGTGCAGCTTTATGGTGCGCTCGAGATCGGTCGCGATGACGCCGAAGGCCGGCTCGGGCAGTACAAGCGCAACTTCGAGTTCTTCAACGCACCGGTCGCGCTGTTTGTCGCCATCGACCGCAAGCTCGGGCCCGGCCAGTGGTCCGATCTCGGCGGTTACGTCGCGACCCTCATGTATCTCGCTTGCGGCTACGGCCTCGATACCTGTCCGCAGGAATCCTGGGCGCGCATGCACCGCCTTGTCGGAGACTTCGTGAAAATGTCGCCGGAGCAGATGCTGTTCTGCGCGGTCGCGATCGGCTACGGCGATCGCGCGCACGCGGCCAACAGCTTTCATTCGCCGCGCGCTCCGGTCGATGAGTTCTGCAAGTTCTTCGGGTTCTAATGATTCCCTCACCCTGTACGCGGGCGGAAGGGACCTTGAGGCGGGTTCCGGAACTGGCGCGCCCAAAGTACACTGATTGCAATACGAGTGAGAAACTCGCCGGTGCGATCCAGTTCGGGAGATGTTTGATGAGAGCAAATCAATGCATTGCGGCCCTTGTGGCCGGCGTTTGCACCGTGATGGTGTCGACGGCCGTCTTCGCACAAGATCCGCCCTGGCGGCACGAAATCCGACGACTGGATGTGCCGGGCGCGCCCGACAAGCAAATCGTTGTCGAACTGAACGAGTTCAAGCCGGGTGAAGGGCTGGATCGTCATTCTCATCCGGGGATCGAACAGGGCTATGTCATTCAGGGCGCCATGGTGCAGCAGCCGGGCAAGGATCCGGTCATGTTTCCAACCGGCACGTTGCTGTCGAACATGCCCGATGTCGTCCACGGCGGCTTCAAGGTAGTCGGGGACACGTCCTTGAAGGCATTCTCGGTCTACGTCGTCGATCGCAACAAGCCGCTTTACGAGTGGGCGAAGTAGTTCCGGCGCAGCGCATGATCGGAGCAAAGACCATAACGGACAGGCGCCGACGCATCGTCACCGGTTATGCAGATCGCGGTTGCCTCGTAAAGGAGCATCGGGGCGAGCTCCCTTGCCAACATGCGAAATTCGTTGGTCGACGTTTCCTTCCGGCGAATCAAGCTCAGCTTGCGCAGCACCAGAGGGTGGTCGATCACTTTAACCTGCATCAGAAATCTCCTTCGTAATTTATTGTTCGGCGATTCGGCTCATTGACCGGCAAAGGCGGACGCTACACCGCGTCCTCGAAATGCTGGAACCGTTGTTAACCTGCGCCCACCCGCATGCAGACGTTGCACGTCACAGCTTCCGAGCTTCGTCATCGTCCGAAAGAACGGAACTAAATATCCATTATCCATGTTGGTATGGGTGCGATCCAGGCGATCGCTTAGGAGGCTAACATGCCAATTATTCTTTGGTTGATGGGCGTCCCGGCCATCATCGTCATCGCGCTCGTGCTTACCCACATTATCTGACAATTCGGTCTTCGCGGCGCGGTCGTCGCCGCAACTGGATTGTCAAAAAGTACGCTATTCAAATCCTGCACATTGGAGTTTGTCATGGAATTGATTTTGATCGTTGTAGTACTGGTTCTGCTTTTTGGCGGCGGAGGTTATTACGGTCGCCGCATGGGACATTGGTAGGCGGTGTATCGCGCCGCTCGCTTTGCCGGTAAAGGCGGGCTTTACCTTCGAGGGGACCGTCAGAGCGACGGTCAAGGCTTGTGGTGGTAGTTCACGTTGCCCAGCTACGGGAGGAATTGGGGAGCGGCTCGCGTCGGCGAAGTTTTCGGCGCCGCTGAGCGCGATTATTAAAACCTTCCTGCGCCTCTCGATTTGGGCTACGATAGCCCATGACCGAAACTTCAGCCGACTTACTCCGAAAAGCCGAAGCATGCCGCCGCTTGGCTGATATAGCCGAAGATCTTGAGCGGAAGACGCTTTGGATTGAGCGAGCCACGGAATGGGACCGGCTCGCCCACAAGACAACGAAACAGCCAAGGCCAAAGTAACGCGCCTTGCGCGCGAACGCCTCACTGTCCGCTTTTCTGGAAGCCCGCGCCCGCAGGCATCCGGGGTCCCGCTACTAAGCGATATCGTGCCCTCTACGCGCCAAGGGAATTCGTATAAGGTGCCTTCGCTTGCGAGGCCATCATGAAACTCCCCCGCCGTAGAGTGCTGTATCTGGCCGCGGTTGCCGCCGCGCTTCCGGCTGTATCGCGCGCCGCATGGGCAGAAACCTATCCGGCGCGGTCCGTGCGTGTGATCGTCTACTTTGCAGCGGGCGGCGGCAACGACATTACGGCCCGCCTCATCGGGCAATGGTTGTCGGTCCGGCTCGGACAAGGTTTCGCCGTTGAGAACCGGCCGGGCGGTGGCGGCAATGTCGGGACCGAGGCTGTCGTGCGGGCCGCGCCCGATGGCTACACCCTGCTGCTGGTCTCTTCACCGAACACGACCAATGCGACGCTCTACGACAATCTCGATTATGACTTCATTCGCGACATCGCTCCGGTCGCGGGCATAAGCCGTGATCCCAACGTGATGGTGGTCAATCCGTCCGTGCCGGCAAAGACGGTCCCCGAGTTCATTGCCTACGCCAAGGCCAATCCCGGCGTCATCAACTACGCGACAGCCGGTATCGGATCGTCGCAACACATGACCGCTGAAATGTTCAAGATGATGGCGGGCATCAGCATGGTTCATGTTCCGCATCGCGGCACGGCGCCGGCGCTGCAAAGCCTGCTTGGCGGTCAGGTGCAGGTCATGTTCGCCAGCATGCCCTCGTCGCTCGGATACATTCGGGGCGGCCAGCTGCGGGCGCTGGCGGTAAGCACGGCAACGCGCTCGCACGTATTGCCGGACCTCCCGACGGTGGGTGAATTTCTGCCGGGCTTTGAAGCCAGCGTGTTTTATGGCATCGGCGCGCCCAAGAATACGCCGCCCGAGATCGTCGAAAGGCTCAACAAGGAAATCAATGCCGGCCTGATGGATCCCGACCTCAAAGCGCGGCTTACCGACCTCGGCGGCGCCGAGCTGCCGGGCTCTTCGGCCGATTTCGGAAAGCTCATCGTCGACGAAACTGAAAAGTGGGCGAAGGTCATCAAGTTCGCGAATATCAAGGCTGAGTAGTCCAGTCGTCACTCACCGACAAGAATTCAGCCGCGCACCGCGGAGCCTCAGTGTGTGACCTGACGGTCGCCCGGTTGGCAGGGGCCTAATCTGCGCGACGTGGTCACCATATCCATATCCGGCATCGCGGTCGCCTGTCCGTTAGGCATCTTTATCATGCCGCCGTGGCTGTGCACCTTGCCGGTATAAGAGTCCGGACCCGTCACGGTAATCGTTCCGCTGGATGTCATCTGGCTGCCGCCTATCATGCACTGCATCGAATAGGAGGTCACACTGCCGACGGTATTCAAGCTGTTCACCGTACAACTGGCGCCGGGAATCTTGGACATCGACTGCATCACGTAGTTTTGGTCGAGAGTTCGCGTCGGTGGGATAACAGAAACGAATTGGCTTTCCGTTATCGATGGTTGTTTCCCATTCCCCGGCGTGTCTGACAGGCGGTTCGGCCCAAGCTGTGCCCGCGGACACCGCACAGAATACAACGACTAATGTGGCGGACTTCAGCATTACGAAAATCTCCAATCGTAAACGGCGCGACGCTAGCACTCTCAGCGCGCTCGGCCGGAAGCTCATAAACCTATTGCACGTGCATCAAATGCAGCCGCTCCAGCACCGCGCCCCATTTCTCGGCCTCTGCCTTCATGGCGGCGCTGGTTTCTTCGGGTCCAAGCGGCGGATTGACGACGGTGAGGTTCATCGCCGTGATCCGTTCCGGCACATCGGGGCTCTTGAACACCGCAACGAGGCTGTCGTGGAGCTTGTCGATTACCGCCTTCGGCGTTTTTGCCGGCGCGGCGATCACATGAGAGGACACCGCCTCAAAATCGGATGCGTGGATGAGTTCCGCGACGGTCGGCAGGTCCGGCAGTTGCGGCATGCGGGCGAGCGAGCTCACGCCGAAGGCTTTTAATTTGCCGGCCTTGATGAGCGGCGCGGCGATGGAAGGGTCGGAGAAAATGCAGTTGACGGTCCCGGTCATGACATCGCTGGTGGCCTGCGCCATGCTGCCCTTATAGGGCACGTGGGTGAGCTCGATGCCGAGCTTGATCTTGAAAAGCTCAGCCGCCAGGTGCGGCACACTGCCGACACCCGTTGAGCCGACTGTCAGCTTTCCCGGGTCCTGCTTCGCCGCGTTCACCAGATCGTCGATGGAGTTGATCGGGGAGTCTGCTGCTGTCACGAGAACGAACGGAATTTTCAGATAGAGCGCAATCGGCGCGAAGTCGGTTACCACATCGAACGGCAGTTTCTTGTAATAGTTCGGGTTGATGGCGAAGAGGCCGCTGGATGTGACGAGCAGCGTGTAGCCGTCCGGATTGGCGCGGGCCACGTCTTCGGCGGCGAGATTGCCGCCCGCGCCGCCGCGATTTTCCACGATGAACGGCTGGCCGAATGTTTGTGACAATTTCTGCCCATACAGGCGGGTGACCACATCCATTGCGCCGCCGGCCTCAAGGGAAACGATCGCGATGATGCGGCTGGCAGGATAGTCGGCCGCTCTCGCGACGGAGTTGCAACATGTCGCCGCGACACCCGTCGCCAGCATTTGTGCAAATTGTCGGCGATCGTAGATCATACCTTCTCCCTCAGGCGCCTATCTCATGGCGCCTATTGTTGTTGCGTCGCTTATTCGAGCCGGGCCGGACTATACCCGCGAGGGTGCGGCTCTGCACCGCCTTGCAGCGCCGGTTTTGCGGACGCATCCGGCGTGCCCGGTTATTAAATCTCGACTGCAGCTTCCGCTTCGGGTGCGGGATTATTCTGACCTGGCCTGCGAAGAAAGAACGTCTGCAGCGCTGGCACGATGACCAGCAGCATGATCGGGCCGATCAGCATGCCGCCGACGATGACAGTCGCGAGCGGGCGTTGCACCTGGCTGCCGATGCCCGTGGAAACGGCGGCCGGCAGCAGTCCGATACAGGCCGAGAGCGTCATCATCAGAATCGGGCGCAACTGCTCGCTCACGGCATGAAACATCGCCTCGATCGGGTCCATGCCGCTCGAGGCTACACGATAATATCCATTGAGAATGAGGATGCCGCTCATGACCGAGACACCCATGAGCGAAATGAATCCGATCGCCGCCGAAATGCTGAAATCCAGGCCGCCAATATAAAGTGCAACAAGACCGCCGGAGATCGCAAAAGGCAGGCCGAGCAGAGCCAGCATGCTGTCGCGCCACGAATTGAACATGCCATAAAGCAGGATGACGATCATGACGAACGTAATCGGCAGAATGATTGCAAGCCGTGTTTTGGCCGCCTGCAGCCACTCGAATTCGCCGGCCCACGAAATGCGGTAGCCTGTCGGCAACGTGATGCTGGCGGCAATGCGCTGCTGCGCTTCGGTGACGGCGCCGGCGAGATCGCGGCCACGTACGCTGAATTTGATCGGCACATAGCGCTGATTGCGCTCGCGGAATATGTAGGAGGCGCCGGTGTCGAGCGAGATGCTGGCAACGTCGCTCAAGCGGACGTAAGCGTTGACTCCGCCGGGTGTCTGATAGCCAACCTTGATTTTGGCTATATCCTCCAAAGTGTCGCGATATTCGGGGGCAAGCCGGACGACCACGCTGAACTCGCGCTCGGCTTCCAAAAGCGTGGTCGCGGTGGCCCCGCCCAATGCTGCCTGAATGACGGTGTTGACGTCGGCAACAGCCAATCCGTAACGCGCCGCTTTTTGACGATCGATTGTTATATTCAGATTGGGTTGTCCGAGCACCCAGAACGCGCCGAGGTCGGTAACTCCCTGCACGTGCGTCATTTCGGCCAGCACCTTGCGGGCGATGTCTTCCAGCACCGTAAGGTCGGGTCCGATGATCTTGACCGAGTTGGCGCCCTTAACGCCCGACAGGCCTTCTTCGACATTGTCCTGGATGTATTGTGAGAAATTGAAATCGACGCCAATCAACTGACTGTCAAATTCCGCCTGCAAATCCGCAGATGAGCTTGTCTTTGGTGTAGCCGGCCGGCCACTCATCGAAAGGCTTCAAAGGCACAAAAAATTCGGCGTTGAAAAAGCCTGCCGCGTCGCTGCCGTCGTCGGGCCGGCCATGCTGCGAAACCACCGTGACCACTTCCGGATGCTTGAGAAGGGTTCTCCGGATTTTGTCCACGATCGGCATGCCGGCGTCGAGCGACAGCGTCGGCGGCATTGTTGCGCGAATCCATAAATTGCCTTCCTCCAGCGTTGGGAGGAATTCGCTGCCGAGCCGCGAACCGACGAACATGCTGAAGAGCAGGAAAACCGCTCCGATTGAAATCGTAAGCTTGCGATTATCCAGCGACCACCGCAGCACCGGCGTATAGACCGACCGCAAACCGCGCACCAGAAAGGTCTCGACTTCCCTGACGTGTTCGGGCAGCAGGAGCGATGCGAGACAGGGCGTCACGGTGAAGGTCGCCAGCAGCGCTCCCAGGAGCGCGTAAGCATAGGTCCGGGCCATCGGGCTGAAGATCTGGCCCTCGACGCCCTGCATGGTGAACAGCGGGATAAAGGCTGCGATGATGATCGCGGTCGAGAAGAACACCGCTCTGTCGATCTGCCGCGCGCTGATGAACAACAGGCGCAAGCGGTCGGTCCAGGCCGAGCTTTTCAGCAAATCTGGCGTACGTGTCGGATCGGGCCCCCACCGCTGTTCGGCCAGGTCGTGCAACAGCTGCTGCCTTACCTCAGGCGGGGCTTGAAAGTTCCGGTAAACGTTCTCGACAAGAATGACGGCGGCGTCGACGATAATCCCGAAGTCCACCGCGCCGACCGACAGCAGGTTTGCGTCCTCGCCGCGCAAGACAAGAATAATGACGCTGAAACCGAGCGCGAACGGGATGTTCGCGCCGACGATGAAAGCGCTGCGCAAGTCGCCGAGAAAAATCCACTGGATCAGAAAAATCAGGACGCACCCGAACACGAGATTGTGCAGAACGGTGGCCGTCGTCACGTTCACCAGATTGGTGCGATCGTAAAACGGCACCAGTTTCACGCCCGGCGGCAGCGTGCCGTCGGTGTTGATTTTTTGGATTTCATCCCGCACGCGGGGAACAACGTCATTGGTGTGCAAGGTGCGGTTCATCACGACGATCGCCGCAACCACGTCGTCTTCGTTGTCGCGGCCGGCCTTGCCAAGCCGCGGCACGTAACCGACCGAGACCTTGGCGACGTCCTTGACATAAACCGGGACGCCGTTGGTCTGGCTCAAGACGACATTTTCGATGTCTTCGACATGGTAACCCTGCGTCAGGTCGGTGGCTCCGCCGCTGTTCATCAGGCCGACGCCGCGAATGTTGATGGACTGCTGGCCGACGTTGATGGTGCGGCCGCCGACATTGACGTTGGCGTTGCCGACCGCCGTGATCACCTGGGGAATCGTCACGTTGTAGGCGTCGAGCTTATGTAGATCGACATCGACGTCGTAGGCCTTGGTTGTCCCGCCCCAGGTGTTGACTTGAACGACGCCGGGCACCGACAGCAGCCGGCGCTGGACGATCCAGTCCTGGATCGTTCGCAGATTGGTCAATCCGAAATGCGGGGGCCCGACGACCTGATAGCGATAGATCTCCCCGACCAGACTGGTGGCCTGGATCTGCGGCGTGACATTGTTCGGAAGACTGACATTCTGTTGCAGGTTGATCGCGGTCTGTGTCAACGCAAAATAATAATCGACGCCGTAATAGAACGTCACGCGGACAAACGAGAGCCCGTAAAAAGAAGTCGACCTGATAATGTCGACTCCGGGCGTAGCAGCAAGACCGACTTCAATGGGAACGGTGAAATACCGTTCCATTTCTTCGGCTGGACAGGCCGGGCGCTTGCGCGGTTATTTCGAGGATAACGGGGGCGGGGTTCGGATAGGCCTCGATGTTCAATCGGCTGAAAGCGAACAGCCCGGCACCCATGAATATCAAAAGACCTAGCAAAACGAGCGGTCGTTTTGTCAGACCGAATGTCAAGAGCCCTGTAATCAAGGTTACGCGCCCTTCCCCCGAAGCCCAAGTATACTTCCTAGTATTAATAACAGGGTATGGCCGAAAGAGACCAGTATGCCGGCGAGGCTTACGCTATTATTCTTGTAATAAATATTTTCTATTTATTTTTTGAGCGACAGCTCAGCCAGCAACTGTGCGCCTGGAAAGTCGATTTCGCCACGCGTGGCGACAGCGAGCCGTGAAAAGATAATAGCTCTGCTTTGATGTGGTTCAAAATTGTGCGCGAGTTGATCAATGCATAAGCACCGGAGATTGTGATTTGTACCAGTTTACGCGACAGGGTTTTTTCGCTTTGCATCGCCGCCAGCATCACGCCCGATGTCGTTATTTTTTGCGGGGCGTGGCCAAGTGTTGGAGCGCCGCGGCGCGATATGCCAAACAGGCGCAAAATACTTCTCATTGAGGATGACCGCGAAGTTGGCGCCTTGATCGCAGAAGAGCTCACCGAAAGAGGCTTTGACGTTGAAGTGGCGCACAGCGGCAGAGACGGGCTGCTCTCCGTCATGCAGGCCGCGCCGGAGCTCATCTTGTGCGACCTTAGTATGCCTTCGATGAGCGGGTTTGAGGTTCTAGAGAGGCTGAACGGAATAGCCGCGCACTCCGCGAAGATTCCTTTTGTATTTCTCACCGGCATGTCGGACCGGGACAATGAACTCAAGGCACGCCAACTCGGTGCCGACGATTACGTTACCAAGCCGATCGATTTCGATCGACTGGTTTTGATCATCAATGCTCGCCTCAACGCCGGCAGCAGAGGCGATACCAGAGTGAGCCTCAGCCAGCGTCAGATTGAGATCCTCTCCCTGGTTGCCAATGGCCTGACATCGGCAGCGATCGCGGACGAACTGCAGCTTTCCAGACGGACGGTCGATTTTCATATCGATTCCGCACGCACCAAGCTCAATGCCACGACGCGTTCCGAGGCTGTGATCAAGGCCGCCGCCAGCGGCCTGATCAAACCTCTCAGGCCGAGCTGATCCGGCCGCGCAACAAGGACTGGGACGGCTACTGGTTCGCGGCTTGAAGCGCCGCGTTTTACGCATTAGCTTCAATGTGATAGGTTTCGCACTGGGTCTTCCAGGAGCAGCCGCCAAGGACTTGGCCATGCAACTCAATTCCCTCGGTTATGTCGGCATCCGCACCAAGCATCTCGACGACTGGGCGGGCTACAGCACCAACTTCCTCGGCATGCAGCTGGTCGACAAGAGCCGCGGCACGCTGGCGCTGCGGATGGACGATCGTAAGCAGCGGGTCATCATTCATACCGACGAGGATGAAGGGCCGTCGTTCTACGGCTGGGAAGTCACGGATGCCCGCGCGCTCGACGAGCTCGCCGCGCACCTGGAGCGAAACGGCGTGAAGGTCGCGCGCGGCTCCCGTGCGCTCGCCGAGGAACGCCGGGTGCGGGATTTGATCGTTTTCTCCGATCCGATCGGCAACCGGCTGGAAGCCTTTTACGGCGCCGAGGTCGCTTCCGATCCGTTCAAGCCCGGCCGCTCGATCTCGGGCTTTCGCACCGGGCCGCTCGGCATGGGCCATGCGGTGCTGACCGCGGAGCGGGTCGAGGACGTGCTGCCGTTCTACACGGAAATCCTCAACTTCAAGCTGACCGATTATTTCACGGAACCGTTTTCGGCGTATTTCTTTCACCTCAATCCGCGCCACCACAGCCTCGCCTTCATCGGCACCGGCAAGAACGGCATCCATCACCTGATGGTGGAGCTGTGCTATCTCGACGATGTCGGCCAGGGCTACGACATCGCCCTGCGCAAGCCGGAGATGATCGGCACCACGCTCGGCCGCCACGTCAACGATCACGTCACCTCGTTCTATTCGTGGTCGCCGTCGAAATTCCTGTTCGAATACGGCTGGGGCGGGCGCACCATCGACACCGCGGCATGGACGCCGGAAATTCGCACCGAGGGCCCGAGCCTGTGGGGCCATGACCGCAAATGGCTGACGCCGGAAGCGCTCGAACAATCGCGCGACCTGCGCGCCAAGGTCGCGGCTGACGGCGTGCGCGTTCCGGTCAATGTGATGGACGGCAATTATCTGCGCGCCGCCGACGTGTGCCCGTGGTGGAACGCCAATGTGCCGGCGCGCAAGACCGGGTAGCACGCGATTAGCTTCGTCGTCATTGCGAGGAGCGTCAGCGACGACCCTCCTGCGCTCGCTCTGCGGGCTTCGGTGGGTTTGAGTCCGCCGAAGCGCGGAGCGCGCAGGCGGAAGCAATCCAGGGGCGGCTTGCATTGAGCGCTGGATTGCTTCGCACAGCCGAATCCGGCGATCGTCGTCCGCCGGTCACGCCATCGCGAACGCCACACAATCATGGTAGTTGCTCCGTGCCACCAAGTCGCGCTGCAATATCTGACGCAACGACTCTGGAACGGACAATGCGCGCTTCATTCATTTACTTCGTTCATTGGGGTCGCGCTTGAACCCCCGCAGCCACAGTGACGACGGATATCATCCGGGAAATCCGGGTTTCGAGGACCTGCCGTCATGAAACAGCGCCGCCTGCCAATCATGCCGATCCTCGTTGCGGCATACCGTGATTTGGGACGCCTGCTGACGGAGATGCGCGCTCTCATGCTGAGCGCATTTCTTATTTTGCTCGCGAGTTCGGTCGCCGAAGTGCTGATTCCACAACGCCTGTCGGACCAGTTGCTGGCCGGTGAGGCATTGGCTCTCGCACAGAATGCGGTCGAGGCATTCTTGCTGACGCCGATCGTCATTGCCATTCATCGCTTCGTTATCCTCGGCAAGATCACGTCAACTTACACGGTCCCTGTCGGCGAACCTGTATTTGGCATTTTCTTCGCCTGGCTGTTGGCCCTCAAAGTCCTTGTTGGGCTGCCTGTCGATCTGCTTGGCGTATTACAGTCGCTCAACTGGTCGCTGCCGGCAAGCACGCTCGCTTTTGCGCTGGCGTTGATCGCGGCTGTCGGTCTGGCGCTGCGGCTGGCGATCTTGCTGCCCGCACTTGCTGTCGAGGCCCCCGGCGCGACGCCTTCGCATGCGCTGGCTGATAGCAAAGACTACGGTCTGCGAATCCTCGCCCTTTTTTGCCTGGCGCAGGCGCCGTGGATTGCGGCCGCTTTCGGCGGTGTTCTTTTATTGGGCCGGGGCGCAACGGTTACCGGCTCTCCGCTTGGGATGCTCTCTTTGCTGATGGGCGGTTTTCTGCAAACGGGCATGCTCGCGCTTACCGCGGTGATCGCCTCCCACGCCTTTCTGGCTCTTGCCGCGCAAGTCAAGCGCATGGCACCACTGCGGCCGCAGGCCTCCGCTTAGACCAGTGAACGAAGTATGCCGTCATTGCGAGCCATCGGGCCCGCGCGAAGTCGCGCGTCCCGATAACAGGCTCCGCGAAGCAATCCAGCGCCCAATGCAAGCCGCTCTGGATTGCTTCCACCTTCGCGCTCCGCGCTTCGGCGGACTCCAACCCACCGAAGCCCGCAGAGCGAGCGTAGGAGGGTCGTCGTTACGCTCTTCGCAATGACGGATCGCTGGATTGCCCGTCAGCTGCGGCGGTCTGCGACCCAGGTGCCGCTGCATTGGCGGTCCGCGGTCATCCATGTGCCGCCGCCGCGCAGGCGCGACAGCCGGCCACGGCCTGTGGCGCTCTGTCCATTTTGGCTCACGGTGACGATGATTCCGCCGGTGTTGTAGACGGCGCCGCTGATCTGATAGCCGAATTCGCCGCTGGCCATCCCGACGCAGGCCGTTTGCGATCAGGGCAGGATAACGCAGGCTCGCGGGGCAAGCTCCGTTCACGGTCGCAATCGACACGCTCCAGACGCCGTCGAACGCCCGGGTCAGCGTGATTTTCGGTGATTGAACCGGCATCGCGGCCGCAACCGTCTGCGCCGCGGCTGGCTGTATTGATGAAACCCCGGCAAACGAAACCGCAATCGCGATTGCGGCGATAGTGCCCCCCAGCTTCTCCATCACTGCGCTCCTGCCTTCTTTGGATCTTGCGATTGTAACATAGGGCTGCCCGGATAGGGCGGCGGTTGATTGGCAAACGGCGTCGCGCTCTTACCGAGATTTTCACCGGCCTGGTACAGCGCCCCCATGTAGATCGGATCGAATGGGCCGCGGCTCGGCGCGTTGAAGTCGGGCGGAATGGTCGCGACATTGAAGCCGGCTTCGCTGCGTTTGGCGGCGATGTACGCGCGATCGATCATCAGACGGGTGTCGATCTTCACGGCGGCGCCGACGGTGCTGGTGAGGATCGACGCGGTGTTGCGATCGACTGCCTGGAGTTGCGGTTCGAGGCCACTGTTGATGACCAGATAAAGCTGCGTCGCCGGCAGGCGATAGTCGCCGGCAGCCGCCAGCGCCGCGGCGGGCGCTACAAAAAATTGGCCGCCGACGCCGCCGTCGACATGCATTTCCTGAAAATGCTTGCCGTTGGCCTCGACGTCGATTAGCACGGGCGGAAAGCCGCCGGGAATTGCGCTCGACGCCAAAAGGACTTGGCGGAACAGCTTGAGCGCCGCATCGCCACCATGCGCGGCGATAGCGCCCATGTTCCAGACCATGGAGCGTTCGGCATCGATGTCGGTCGTCACCACGAACAGCCGGCGGCCGCTGTTGTGGGCAGCGGCGATATCAGCGAGCACACTTGGCGTGATCTGTTTCGCGATCAGGTCTTTCAGCGGCCAGGAGTTGACGAAACTTTCGCCGGTGCCGCCGATCTCGAAAATATCGGCTGCGGAAATTTTTGTATAAGCGTCGCGCAGCGCGCCGTCGTATTTCGGGCCGGCGAATATAAACGGCGCCATCAGCGCGCCAGTGCTCACGCCGGTAACGACTGAATAATCCGGCCTTTTACCTGACTCGGTTAAGCCGTTGATCAGGCCTGCGCCGAAGGCGCCGTCGGCGCCGCCGCTGGAAAGCGCGAGCCAGGGGCCGGGTTGGAGCGGAAGGGCGGCGTTGAAGTCGGAAACCGAGTTTGCCCAAAACCGGGCATCGGGCATGCCGGGAATTGTGGCGGCGGCTTGATCGGCGGCGGTGTAAGGAATCCGCGGTGGAAGCTGTTTCGGCTGTACCGCTGCAACCGGAGGATTAGCCGCGTTCGCCTTGGTCTGGGATCGTGTGCTTTTGGTTTGAGCAGCAACCGGGTAGGCCGCGAGTGAAATAAGAAATTGCGCTGCCAGCAGGGCCGCAGCCGTAGAGACGCACCATCGCGGACTGCTTGTCATGCTGTACTTGGTCTACCGAATTCAACGAAAGGTTCGGAGCCCGCTTTTTCCCAATCAAGAACACGACTTCGAAACAGCCGACAGGAAATAAGACCGCCTCTAATGAACTTCAATCGGCCCGAGCCAGCGCGAACGTCGCACCCTAGAAATTGGTTGGTGAACCGGCAATCCCCGGAAGTGCTCTGTCCACGACTATGGAGCCGTCATTATGCCCTGGAGCATGATCTTTTCGGAAAACCGGAAGTCCACTTTTCCGGATCATGCTCAAGCGCGCCGTTCGGCGACAAATTTCGCCGCCTCGATAAGGGTCGCCGCCCCGGAACCGAATGGCGCGAGGGCCTGTTCGGCCTCGGCGACAAGTTGTAGCAACCGCGCCTTGGCGGCATCGACGCCGAGCACGCTCACCATCGTGGCCTTGCCGGCGGCGGCGTCTTTGCCGGTCGCTTTGCCGACGAGGGCAGAATTGCCTTCGAGATCGAGCAAATCGTCGGCGATCTGGAACGCTTTTCCAACCGCCGAGCCATAACGTGATAACGCCTGCCGTTGCGTCGGCGCGGCGGCGGCGAGAATGCCGCCGGCCTCACAGCCGAAGCGCAACAGCGCACCAGTCTTCATTGCCTGCAATGTCAGCACTTCATTCTCGCTGAATTGGGTGGCGCGCTTTTGCACAAAGCGGCCCTCCGCAGCGAGGTCGAGCATCTGGCCGCCGGCCATACCGCCGACACCCGATGCGCGCGCCAGCGCGGTGACAAGCTCAACGCGCACAGCCGGATCGTCGTGGGTTTGCGGGCGCGACAGGATATCGAAGGCGAAGGTCAGCAGGCTGTCGCCGGAAAGAATCGCGGTCGCTTCATCGAATGCCTTGTGCGCGGTCGGCCGCCCGCGCCGCAAATCGTCATTATCCATGGCCGGCAGGTCGTCGTGCACCAGCGAATAACAATGCACACATTCCAGTGCGGCGCCGGCCATCAAGGCGTTCCGCCGCGGTACGCCGAACAGGTTGGCGCTTTCCACCACCAGGAATGGCCGGAACCGCTTGCCGCCATTAAGGCTCGAATAGCGCATGGCCTCGATAAGGCGGTTAGGGCGGCTTAATTCACCTTCTGCCGGTCCTGGCGAAAGCAGCCGGTCCAGCAGCGCCTCGGTATCGGCGGCAACGGCATCGAGACTTGAGGTAAAAGCGTCGTTTTTTGCGTCCATTCCAACCTTGGCCACGGACCCCGGCAACCATAGGGGGTCCTATAAATGATCCTACATTTACGGGATAACGGCGGGATTTAATCCGGTTAAGGACTATCTGTGGCCAACGAGCTTATAGCGTCAATGGTGCTGGCTATCTGGCTGTATTTGCTGGCCGCCCGCGGCGGCTTTCTGGCAGGCGCGCCAGCGTGAAGAGGGCGGTTCAGCGGGCAACCCGCCAGGCAGCCGATACTGGCCTGCGGTTTCGGTCGTGATCCCGGCGCGCGACGAGGCCGAATGCATTGGCGAGACCGTCGCCTCCTTGCTGCGGCAGGATTATCCGGGCGCTTTCGACGTCATCGTGGTCGATGACCAGAGCCGGGACGGAACGGCACAGATTGCGCAAAAGGCGGCCGGGACAATCGGAGCGGACAACCGCCTGACCGTGCTGTCGGGCCGGACCTTGCCGGGTGGCTGGACCGGCAAGTTGTGGGCACAACATCAGGGCGTCGAATTCGCCAACGCCAAGCGGGAGCCGCCGGATCTTATCCTCTTCACCGATGCGGACATTGTCTATGCGCCGGACGTGCTGACCAGTCTTGTCGGCCGTGCGCAGGCTGGCGGCTATGTGCTCACCTCGCTGATGGTGAAGCTGCGCTGCGAGAGTTTCGCCGAACGGCTTTTCATCCCGGCCTTCATCTTCTTCTTCCAGATGCTCTATCCGTTCGCCTGGGCGAACAATCCGCGCAAGTCCACGGCTGCCGCGGCGGGCGGTTGCATGCTGGTGCGCCGCGAGGTGTTGAATGATGCCGGCGGCATGGCTGCGATCTGCAACGCCCTGATCGACGACTGCGCGCTGGCAAAAATTCTTAAAGCCCATGGTCCGATCTGGATTGGCCTGACCGATCGCGTGCGCAGCATCCGCGCCTATCCGTCGATCGAGGATATTCGCCGCATGGTATCGCGCACTGCCTATGCGCAGCTTCGCTATTCGCCATTATTGCTCGTGGGGACGGTACTCGGCCTAGCGCTGACCTATCTGGCCCCTGTGGCGCTCGCTTTGTTCGCAAGCGGCTTGGCGCAATTCCTTGGCCTGTTTACCTGGCTGCTAATGGCGTTCGCATTCAAGCCGACGCTGCGCTTCTACGGCTTGTCGCGGCTCTGGGGCCTGACGCTCCCGGCGATTGCGGCCATCTATATGGCCTTCACCCTCGATTCCGCCTATCAGCATGCCCGCGGGCGCGGCGGCATGTGGAAAGGCCGAGCGCAAGCCAACGTTTCGGAATTGCCATGAGTGATGCAAGCGCGACGAGCGATGCAAGCGCACTGCGGTCGGGCAAAGGACACCGGGATGAAAATTTCCCGGTGGCGTCGTGGCTCATCGCGCCGCGTCATCGTCCGGCAATTCTCGCCTTCTACAACTTCGTCCGCACGGCTGATGACATCGCCGATCACGCGACGCTGCCACCGAGGAAAAGCTTGCACTGCTGGACCGTCTTGACGCCGGTCTCGCCGGCAACGACGACGGCGACGCCGTCGCAATGAAATTGCGATCCGTGCTGGCCGAGCGCAAGCTTTCACCGAAACACCCGCAGGATTTGCTTGCCGCGTTCCGGCTCGATGTCACCAAGCTTCGCTATCGCGACTGGGACGATCTGATCGGTTACTGCGCGCTATCGGCGATGCCGGTCGGCCGTTTCGTGCTCGATGTCCACGGCGAGAGCCGCGATTGCTGGCCGGCCAATGACGCGCTCTGTGCGGCATTGCAGATCATCAATCACCTGCAGGACTGCAAAGAGGATTATCTCAATCTCAATCGCGTCTACGTTCCGCAGGACACACTTGCCGCCTGCAACACCACCGTCGAAGCGCTCGGTGCGCCACGCGCGACGCCGGAGCTTCTGCAATGTTTGCATGCGCTCGCGGAGCGCACCGGACGACTTGTTGAGCGAGAGCGATATTTTTTCGGCGCTGATCGACAACTGCGGTTGGGGCTTGAAGTGTCGGTTATCAACACGCTGGCGCATCGACTGACGCGAATTTTGCAGACGCGCGACCCGCTGAGCGACCATGTTCATCTTGCCATGCCGGCCGTTGCCGGCTGGACGCTAACTGGCATGCTTGCCGGCGCTGCGCGGCGCGTTGGCCGGCGCCGCACCAATGCGGCGCAGAAACCGCGAGGCGTGTAAGTGAACGCCTCGCAAGCCGACCAACGCGCTTCCGGCAGTTCGTTCTACCGTGGCATGCGAATTTTGCCGCCGCCGCAGCGTGAGGCGATGTTCGAAATCTATTCGTTCTGCCGCGCGGTCGACGACATTGCCGATGATCTCGGGCCGCGCGATCCGCGCCGCGGCCAATTGCAGGCATGGCGCGCCGATATCGACGCGATCTATGCCGGTTCGCCGCCCGCCGCTTTGGCCGGTCTCGCGCAAGCGGTCAAAGCCTTCGCGCTCAAGCGCGACGATTTTCTCGCCGTCATCGATGGCATGGAAATGGATGTGGACGCCGACATTCGTGCACCCGACTGGCCGACACTCGAGCTTTACTGCGATCGTGTCGCCTGCGCGGTCGGTCGTTTGTCGGTTCGCGTTTTCGGAATGGAGGAGCTAGCTGGGCTTGCGCTCGCCCGCGAGTTGGGTAACGCGCTGCAGCTCACCAACATCTTGCGCGACGTGGACGAGGATGCCGCGATGGGCCGTTTGTATCTGCCGCGGGAAGCGTTGCGCGACGCCGGTATCATTAGCGCCGATCCAGCCTCGGTGCTGGCGAATCCGATGCTCGGTGAAGCCTGCAAAGCGGTCGTTTCTCGAGCGCGCGAACATTTCCGGCAGGCTGACGCCATCATGGCAAAAAGCCCGCGGCGCGTGGTGCGGGCGCCGCGTATCATGGGCGAAGCCTATCACGCGATTCTCGATAAATTGGTGGCTCGCGGCTTTGCGCCGCCGCGTGAGCCGGTCCGGCACTCGCGCGTGAAATTGCTTTTTATTCTATTGCGCAATCTGGTGTGATGGCCCGAACGGTTCACATTATCGGCGCGGGTCTTTCCGGCTTGTCCGCCGCGCTCAAATTATCCGCGCGCGGTGATAGTGTGATCGTGCATGAGGCGACGGCATTCGCCGGCGGCCGCTGCCGTTCTTATCACGACGCCACGATCGGCATGAGAATTGATAACGGCAATCATTTGCTGTTGTCGGGTAATCGCGCCGCGCTCGAATATCTGCGTGACGTTGGCGCCGAGGACCGGCTGATCGGTCCGGCGCACGCGGAGTTCAATTTTGTCGATCTCGCAAGCCGCGAACGTTGGACGCTGCGGTTCAACGATGGCCGCTTGCCGCTCTGGATATTCGATAAAAAGCGTCGGGTGCCCGGCACGGGTGTGCTCGATTATCTGGCGCTGAGAAAGCTCTTAAATCCGGAGCCCGGCCTCGCGGTCGGTGACGTCATTGCCTGCGAGGGTACGCTCTACAAGCGATTGGTCGAGCCACTGTTGCTTGCGGCGCTTAACATTGACCCGCCGCATGGCGCCGCCCGGCTCGCAGCCGCCGTGGTTCGCGAGACCCTAGGTGCTGGCGGGCTCGCGTGCCGGCCTTTGATCGCTCGCGAAGGGCTCGGCCCGGCGCTGGTGGAGCCCGCATTGGCCACGCTCGCGAAGCGCGGTGTCGCGGTGCGTTTAGAACATCAGTTACGCGGCATACGCTTTGCGGATGCGCGCATCGAAGCGCTCGATTTCGGCAGCGAAACGGTGACGCTTGGCGCTGATGACGTTGTTATTCTCGCAGTGCCACCTTACGCCGCCGCAGCGCTGGTGAAGGACATCGAGGTGCCGACGGAATTTCGCGCCATCGTCAATGCGCATTTCCGCATCGACCCGCCGGCCGGCGCGCCGCCGATCCTCGGCGTGCTCAACGGCATGGTGGAGTGGGTCTTCACTTTCCCTGGCCGCGTCTCGGTAACGATCAGTGCCGGCGACCGGCTGCTCGATACCGCACGCGACGTGCTGGCCAAAACGATCTGGGACGAGGTCGCGGCCGTGACCGGCTTGCCGGCCACGCTGCCGGCCGGGAATATCCCTCCTTGGCAAATCGTGCGCGAGCGGCGCGCGACATTCGCCGCCACGCCAGCGCAAGATGCCAAACGCCCCGGCGCGCGCACGCGATGGAACAATCTCGTGCTGGCCGGCGACTGGACCAATACCGGCTTGCCCGCCACGATCGAAGGATCGATCCGCTCCGGGTATCGCGCCGCCGAAATCATTTCCGGGATGCAATGACGGACCCGACTCTCGATCAAAGTATTCAATCCGCGAACGACGCGCTGCTCGTCCAACAGCGCCCGGATGGCCATTGGATTTTCGAGCTCGAGGCCGACGCGACCATTCCCGCCGAATACGTGCTGTTGCGGCATTATCTCGGCGAGCCAGTCGATGCCGAACTTGAGCAAAAAATTGCGGTCTATCTGCGCCGCATCCAAGGCAGCCATGGTGGTTGGCCGCTGTTTGCCGAAGGCGATCTCGACATCAGCGCAACAGTAAAAGCCTATTTCGCTTTGAAGATGTCCGGCGATCCGATCGATGCCGATCACATGCGCCGCGCGCGCGAGGCGGTGCTCGCCCGCGGCGGCGCCGAGAAGGCTAACGTGTTCACCCGCATCATGCTGGCGCTATTCGGATTCATTCCCTGGCGCGCGGTGCCGGTGATGCCGATCGAAATCATGCTGTTGCCGAAATGGTTTCCGTTCCACCTCGATAAGATCTCATACTGGAGCCGCACCGTTATCGTGCCGCTCCTGGTGCTGATGGCGAAGAAGCCGCAGGCCCGCAATGCCCAGGGCGTCCGCATTGACGAGCTGTTCCTCGATCCGCCGCAGAGTATCGGTCCCTCGCCGAAAGCGCTTCAGCAGAAGGCGACGTGGTTCTGGTTCTTCCGCGCCGTCGACAATGTACTGCGCGCCACCGAGCCGTTTTTTCCGAAGCGCACGCGTCAGCACGCGTTTGACTCGGCTGTCGCCTGGGTAAGCGAGCGTCTCAACGGCGAGGACGGCCTCGGTGCGATTTTCCCGGCGATGGCGAACAGTGTGATGATGTACGACGTGCTCGGCTATCCCGAAGATCATCCGCAGCGCGCCATTGCCCGAAAGTCCGTCGAGAAGCTGTTGGCCGTGCACGAGCACGAGGCATACTGCCAGCCGTGCGTATCACCGATCTGGGATACCGGGCTCGTCTGTCATGCACTTCTTGAAGCCGGCGGCGAGCAGACCGAGGCGCAGGTCAAACGCGGTCTAGATTGGCTCGTGCCGAAACAGATTCTCGATGTGCGCGGTGACTGGATCGCACGCCGGCCGGATCTGCGTCCGGGCGGCTGGGCCTTCCAGTATGCCAATGCGCATTATCCGGATGTCGATGATACCGCGGTCGTCGCCATGGCGATGGACCGCGTGCAGAGCAAAGCGGGAGCTAAGGATTTCGAGCCGAGCCTTGCCCGTGCCCGCGAATGGATCGTCGGCATGCAGAGCGAGAATGGCGCCTGGGGCGCGTTCGATGCCGACAACGAATTCTATTACCTCAACAACATTCCGTTTGCTGACCATGGCGCGTTGCTTGATCCGCCGACCGAGGATGTCACCGCGCGCTGCGTTTCGATGCTGGCGCAATTCGGCGAAACCGTCGCCAACAGCGCGCCGGTGCAGCGCGCGGTCGATTACCTTCGCCGCGTGCAGCTTGCCGAGGGAAGCTGGTACGGCCGCTGGGGCATGAACTACATCTACGGCACCTGGTCGGTGCTGTGCGCGCTGAATACCGCCGGCGTCGATCACGGTGCGCCGGAAATGCGCAAGGCGGTGGATTGGCTCGTGCGCATTCAGAACGAAGACGGCGGCTGGGGCGAAGACGGCGCGAGCTACAAGCTCGATTATCATGGCTATGAGAAAGCGCCGTCGACCGCGTCACAGACGGCATGGGCGCTGCTCGGCCTGATGGCTGCAGGCGAGGTGAATCATCCCGCCGTCGCGTGTGGGATCAAATATCTCACTGCCAACCAGGGCGCTGACGGCTTCTGGAACGAGCCGCGCTACACCGCGACGGGTTTCCCGCGCGTGTTTTATCTCCGCTACCACGGTTATTCGAAATTCTTCCCGCTCTGGGCGATGGCGCGCTACCGCAATCTGAAAAGCGGTAACACACGTCAGGTCGCGTGGGGGATGTGAAGAGTTGTCATGCCTCGCGCAGGCGGGGTGTCCAGTAATCACCGTTCCCCGTATTTAATAAAGACCGCTCACGAATATCGAATTGTCCGCCGGAGCTTGTCATCGGGCCGCGCGACTTCGCGCGGGCCCGTTGGCAGACGACGACAAGAAACGTGGAGAGACTACGCCGCGCTGGCTGACGTGCGCGCGGCTTCCTTCGCCGCTTTCTCGCGCGTTTCGTTGGTGCGGATTTCCGACAGCCTCTGCTGCACCTGGCCGTCGAAGATGTATTGCGCGGGGCGCTGCTGCGACATGTCGATCTCTGGCGCCATCGGGCCCTCGGTCTTGACGCCGAAAATTCCGATCATCGCCGCCTGCAGCGGATGATTCATCATGGCGTTCGCCGCGGTCGGCTCGTAGCCGCAATGCGCCATGCAGTTGGCGCACTTTTCATACTTGCCGGTGCCGTAGGCATCCCAGTCGGTGGTCTCCATCAATTCGGTGAAGGTCTTGGCGTAGCCTTCGCCGAGCAGGTAGCAGGGCTTCTGCCAGCCGAAGATGTTGCGCGTCGGCATGCCCCACGGCGTGCAATGGAATTCCTGATTGCCGGCGAGGAAGTCGAGGAACATGCCGGAGTGAGTCAGATTCCACTTCTTGCCTTTGCCGAGCGCAAAGACCTTGCGGAACACCTCCTTGGTCTTGCGGCGTGACAGGAAGTGCTCCTGGTCCGGTGCGCGCTCATAGGCATAGCCGGGCGAAATCGAGACGCCGACGCCGAGCTCCGCGGTGAGGTCGAGGAATTCCGCGATGTCCTCAGCGGGGTGACCGTCGAACACCGTGCAGTTGACGTTGACCGAGAAGCCTTTGGCTTTGGCCGCTTTGATCCCGTCCACGGCACGCTCGAAGCCGCCATCCATGCACACGGACTTGTCGTGGTGCTTCTTGATGCCGTCGAGATGCACCGAGAAAAACAGATAGGGCGACGGCTCGAACAGATGCAGCTTCTTTTCGAGCAGCAACGCGTTGGTGCACAGCGAGACGAATTTCTTGCGCGCCACGATGCCTTTGACGATCTCGCCGATCTCTTTGTGGATCAGCGGCTCGCCGCCGGGAATCGCGACCATCGGTGCGCCGCACTCATCGACGGCGTCGAGGCATTCCTGCACCGAAAGGCGCTTGTTGAGGATTGCATCCGGATAATCAATCTTGCCACAGCCGACACAGGTGAGGTTGCAGCGGAACAATGGCTCCAGCATCAGCACAAGCGGATACCGCTTACGCCCCGCAAGGCGCTGCTTCATGATGTAAGAACCGACCGCCGTCATTTGGCGTAGAGATACAGTCACTACCACTATCCTTTTCTGTATTTTGATCCTCAGCGATCAGACGCTGGCCGCCGCGCGGCGGCCACGGACGCTGCCGTCCGTCAGTTCAGCCGGCAAACGGAATTCGATGGTTTCTTGCCGTCCGGTCAACTGACTCACCTCGACCGGACCCAGCCGGCGCAATGCATCGATAACGTCCTCAACCAGCACCTCCGGTGCAGAAGCACCCGCGGTTATCCCGACGGTCTTGGCGTTGTTGAACCACTCCGAATTCACTTCGCTGCCGTCCGCAATCAAGTAACTCGGCCGCCCTTCTTCCTCGCCGATCTCGCGCAGGCGATTGGAATTGGAACTGTTCTTGGCGCCGACCACCAGGATAACGTCGACAAGCTTACTTAGTTCGCGAACCGCGGTCTGCCGGTTTTGCGTCGCATAACAAATGTCGCGGGTTTCCGGGCCGACGATGTCGGTGAAGCGTACCTGCAAGGCCGCGATGATGCCGCGGGTATCGTCGACGCTCAGTGTCGTTTGTGTGACGTAGGCGACCGGTGTGTCGGCCGGAATATCCAGCAAGGCGACGTCGCTTTCGGTCTGCACCAGCGTTACCGGCTCGGAGAGTTGGCCCATGGTGCCTTCGACTTCCGGATGGCCGGCATGGCCGATGAGGATGAGCCGACGTCCCTGGCCGATATAACGTTTGCCCTGGTTGTGCACTTTGGTGACCAGCGGGCAGGTGGCGTTCAAAACCGGAAGTTGACGCGCTGCCGCCTCCTCTTCGATGCTCTTGGCGACGCCGTGAGCAGAGAAGATCGTCACGGCGTTCGGCGGGACTTCGGAAAGTTCCTCGACGAAACGCGCGCCTTTCGCCTTTAGACTCTCGACGACATGCTTGTTGTGCACGATCTCGTGGCGAACATAGACCGGCGGTCCGTATTTTTGCAGCGCGCGCTCGACGATCTCGATCGCGCGCACAACGCCGGCGCAAAATCCGCGGGGCTGGGCGAGAATCACTTTCATCTTCAAGTCACCTCAAGGTCGTAGGCCGGTCTGCGGCTGTGCGCCGCAGCGAGCGCCCGGCTACCGCCAGCATGATGGCCACCCCGGTTATTTCGGCAGGATTGCGTGACAATCAACCCCGGTTTCAATCCAGTTTCCTGGCCACCCGGGCAGCCGACAATCGCGGACAGTAATTTTGAGGGAACCATTGGGGGTAAATTCGTCCCTTGTCCAGCACAGCGCCATGTCGACAGCGTAAAATGGCTCTAAAATGCAGGTTTTCTGGCCCGATCAGGATAGGAAAATATACTTTGATTTCACTTTTGCGGTATTTCGGGGCATTAGTTGGCGTTTCCGCCGCCGATTCTGCGGGAGATCGGCCGGGCGGAACGTAGTGCCTCTGTTTCGCCTTTCTCTTGACGCCTCAAACGATAGTTAAAACCGATCATTCCATCCTCTTGAGCGTTCTTTTTCCGCTGGTCCCATGAAAAGCATCACCGCCCTCGTCGTCCGCGCGATTGAAATTTGCGTGAAATTTGCCTGGCCTGTGGTCGGCATCGCGGTGGTACTGACTGCGGTCTCCGGGTGGTATGCGGCGACGCATTTTAAGATAACCACGGATATCAATCAGCTGATCTCGACCAGCATTCCATGGCGGCAACGCGAGCTGGCATTCGAAAAGGCATTTCCTCAATACGAACTGATCGTCGCGGTGATCGATGCGCCGACGCCGGAGCTTGCCGACGGGGCAACTGGCGATCTGGTACAACGGCTGTCGCAGCAAAAAGATTTATTTCGCTCCATCGAGCAGCCGAAAGGCGGACCGTTTTTCGCGCAGAACGGTTTTTTGTTTGAATTGACCGACGATCTCGGACCGCAACTCGGGATGCTGGCGAAAGCGCAGCGTCTGGTGCAGGTGCTCGCCAGCGACCCGAGTCTGCGCGGTGTCGTGCAGGCATTGCAGTTCGGTCTGCTTGGTGTTCAGGGCGGCCAAATCACGCTCGACAATATGACCTGGCCGATGACGCTCGGTGCCGACGCCATCGAGAAGGTCAATGCCAATCAGCCTGCGAGCTTTTCCTGGCACGACATGGTGCAAGGCCATGCTTCCAGCGCCAGTGACAAGCTTCGCTTTCTGAATATCCAGGCCAAGCTCGACTATTCCGAGCTCGAACCCGGCATGAAAGCGACCGACGCCATCCGGCAGGCGGCAACGGACTGCCGGCTTCGCGTCGAAATATCAGGCGCGCGTGCGCCTGACCGGGCCGGTGCCGATGTCCGACGAGGAATTCGGCTCGATCAAGGAAAATGCCGGCCTTAACGCCACCGTCACAATAGCGATTGTGCTGTTCATTTTGTGGATGGCGGTGCGCTGGTGGCGGATCATCTTTGCCGTATTCGTCAGTCTGGTCGTCGGCCTTGCCGTCACGGCGGCGGTGGGCATGCTGATGGTCGGCACGCTCAACCTGATATCGGTTTATTTCGCCGTGCTGTTTGTCGGGCTGGGGGTCGATTTCGGCCTCCAATTCAGTGTGCGCTATCGCGCCGAACGGTTTGCGAACGACAACCTGCATGAAGCTTTGCTGCAATCGGGGCAACGGGCCGGAGCGCCGCTGACGCTGGCCGCGCTTGCCACTGCGGCCGGCTTCCTGTCGTTCATGCCCACGGCTTACAAAGGCGTGTCCGAGCTCGGCGAGATTGCCGGTGTCGGCATGCTGATCGCATTCTTCAGCAGCATTACGCTGCTGCCGGCGCTGCTGAGCATCGTCAAACCACCGAGCGAATCGGAGCAGCTTGGCTATTCCTATCTCGCGCCGGTCGATCGCTTCCTTGAACGGCATCGCATGCCGATCCTGATTGGAACGCTGGTCGTCGTGTTCGGCGGTCTGCCGCTGCTGTACTGGCTGCAGTTCGATTTCAATCCGATGAATTTGCGCAACCCCAAGACCGAGTTGATATCGACCTATCTTGAACTCAAAAGCGATCCGGAAAGCGGCGCGAACGATATTGAAGTGCTGGAACCCACGCTGACCCAAGCCGATCAACTAGCTGCAAAGCTGCGGGCGGTGCCCGAGGTGGCGCGGGTGACCACGCTCTCGACCTTCATCCCCGATCATCAGGATGAAAAGCTGACATTGATCCACAACGCCGAGCAGACACTCGATGCGGCGCTCTATCCGAAGAATCCGGCCTCGCCGACTTCGGATGCGCAAACCGTCAGCATGATCAATTCCACGGTGGATGCGCTCAATCGGCTCGCCGGGAACGGTAATGGCACCGGCGCGGTAGCTGCGCGCCGGCTTGCCACCGCGATGTCAGCCTTGGCCAAAGCCGATCCGGCGACGCGGCAGACGGGCCGAAGCCGTGTTTGTTCAGCCGCTGAAAACCACGCTCGACGATTTACGTGACCTGCTGAAGGCCCAGGCGATCACGCGCGATAATCTGCCGGCAGATTTGACGCGCGATTGGGTGACGCCGTCAGGCGAAGCGCGTGTCGATGTCGCGCCGAAGGGCGACTTCGAACAATAATGACGTGCTGCGCCAGTTCGCCCATGCCGTTCAGGCGGTTGCGCCAGACGCGACCGAAGGGCCGATTTCGATCCTGGAAGCGCGCCGTACCGTGGTGACGGCCTTCATCGAGGCCGGCGGCTGTGCGCTGATTTCGATCGCGATCATTCTCTGGATCACGCTGCGGCGGATCAGCGACGTTTTGTTGACGCTTATCCCCCTGCTGATGGCTGGTG
Organism: uncultured Alphaproteobacteria bacterium; assembly: GCA_963742215.1. Taxonomy (GTDB): domain Bacteria; phylum Pseudomonadota; class Alphaproteobacteria; order Rhizobiales; family Xanthobacteraceae; genus BOG-931. The sequence continues at coordinate 9,943 of CAVULJ010000023.1, read as the reverse complement.
TCGTGACGCTGGAGATTTGCGTTCTGATCGGGATGCCGCTGAACTTCGCCAACATCATTGCGTTGCCGCTGCTGCTCGGCGTCGGCGTCGCATTCAAGATCTATTACATCATGGCCTGGCGCGAGGGTCAGACCAATCTGCTGCAATCGGTGCTGACACGCGCGGTGACACTCAGCGCTCTCACCACCGCGACGGCGTTCGGCAGTCTGTGGTTTTCCAGCCATCCCGGCACGTCCAGCATGGGCAAGCTGCTGGCGATTTCGCTGCTCACGACGATGGCGGCGGCGGCCCTGTTCCAGCCGATCCTGATGGGCAAGCCGCGGGAAAGCTAGACTTATTGCGGTTTGGGCGGCAGTGCAGCCGGCTTCCGCGCTGGTGCCATTGGTGCCGCTGCTGGCGGATTGACCGCAGGATTGGGATTGATCGACGGATCAAGCATGCTGTACGCGGAATCCGGCAATCGCGTCCAATATTGATTGCGTCCCAACAGCTCGACGCCGAGATAGCCGCGCACAATCAGCGTCTGACCGTCAGGCGAAACTTTCAATGTTGCTTTGTAGATCTTGCCGTCGCGCGGATCGAGGATCGTACCGCCAGCGTATTTGTCGTCAGCTTCCGGCTGCATGCCGCGGATCAGTTCGAGGCCAAGCCATGGATGGTTGTGGCGGTCGTCCTTGCATTGATCGCACACGGCGTTGGGGTCCTCGCCGGGCTTGAGGAACATCCTGGCGATCTTGCCGGTATAGACGCCGTTCTGTTGGGTAATCAGGAACCAGCCGGTCGGTTGCTTGGTATCGTCATCGACCGCTTGCCAAAGGCCGAGCGGGCTCTGGTCTGCGCTGACGCCGTGAATAGCGCTGATCAGCGACATCACCGCTGAAAAGATGATCAGTCTCGCTCGCATTCCCTAAACTCCAATTTCGATCGCGGCGCTGAGCGCGCAAGACTCATGCTTGGCGCTTATGACGTGTATTTCGATGCACTCCAATCCCCCAAGATGAACATCGCTTGAGGGGGTTGCCACAGCCTGGCGGTATCATCTCACTCCACATGCGGCGATATGACATCTGACTAATACCACGACTAAGATTCAGAATGTTTACGGGATGCCAGCGTAAATAATAAGAAAACTACGGCGGGCGGTCGAGTATCGGCCGATTGCTGAAGGGGCGGGGGCCAAATCGTGACGTGTCAGTGGGTAGACTGCGACCGCATCGCAGTCAGCAGGCGGTATGATCGTATTGCACCTCTCATACCGCTGTTTGATCGGCTGTTCTTTGTTCGGTGGAATCTTCGGAAGAATGCAGCGCGAACATTGGGAGTAAGCCGCGGCGATTGCGTTCTCGACATCGGCTGCGGCACCGGCCGGAACTTTCCGCATCTCCCACGAGGTCGTTGGATCGTCCGGTCGGATCTACGGCATCGATATTTCACGCGGCATGCTGCGCAAGGCGCAGCAAGTCGGCCATGGCAACGGATGGCAGAATATCACGCTGACCGAATGTGACGCCGCCGAATATGTGGCGCCCGAGCCGCTTGACGCCGTTCTGTTCAGCCTGTCGTTCAACACAATGCCGCATCATCGCGCCGTGCTGCGGAATGTGTGGAACCAGCTTCGGCCCGGCGGCCGTCTCGTCATCATGGATGCCAAGGTCCCGCCTGGATTGGGCAGTCGGCTGATCCTGCCGTTCAGTCTTTGGCTGATGAAGCACACCATGCTTGGCAATCCAATCATCCATCCGTGGGAAGTGCTTGGCGAGATCGCTGAAGACATCGAGATGAGTGAGAGCATGTTCGGCTCTTATTACATCTGTTCGACGACCAAGTCGTTTTCTGGCGCGTCGTCGGACGACTCTGAACTCAGTCCGGAATACCGCATCGCAGTCGAGTAATCGGCTGCCGTTCGTGGTGGCTTGTGGGCTTACAGTCCGTCCCCTTACACTTCTCCATTGTGACTGGGGATAGATGGGGACCCGCGTGCGCATCAAAACCATCGAGCCGATTGCCGTTAGCCTGCCGATGAAAAAGCCGCTGAAGATGGCCAGCGAAACGGTGACGCGCGCCGACAACATTCTGGTGCGGATCGAAGCCGATGACGGCGTGGTCGGATGGGGCGAGGCGGCCTCGGCGCCGACCATGACCGGCGAGACCGTCGCCAGCATGCTGGCGGCTGTCGCCCACATGACGCCGGGTCTGTTAAATCGTTCTGCGGACGACTTTGCCGGTCTTTCGGCGGCTATGGACGCGCAGATGTACGGCAATACCGGCGCCAAAGCCGCAATTGAGATTGCGCTGCATGATCTCGTTGGCCGGACTACCGGGCAGCCGCTGCACGTGATGCTTGGCGGCAAGCGCCGCGAGCGCATCCCGTTGTTGGCGGTGATCGGTTCCGACGACGCTGCCGCCGATCTGCGTGAGGTGCAGAACCCGCCGGAAGGCGGGCTACACGATCTACAAAATCAAAGTCGGCGTTGCGGCGCCGGAAGCCGATGCCGCGCGCACGCGCGATGTTTGTGCGACGCTCGACAGCGATTGCCTGATCTCTGCTGACGCCAATCAGGGCTGGAATCCCGATGAAGGCGTTCGCTATGTGCGCGCGGTCGGCGAATGCGGCTTGGATTTTTTTGAGCAGCCGGTACCGGCCCATGACCTCGCCGGCATGGCGCGGGTTGCCGCGGCGAGCCGGATCATGATCGGCGCCGACGAGGGCATTCATTCGCGCGACGACATTGAACGCCATCACGAGCGCAAGGCTGCGCGCGGCGTCAGCCTGAAAGCGATCAAGCTCGGCGGCGTGCAGGCGATCGTCGAGGCAGCCCGGCTTTGCGACCGGCTCGGCATGCATCTCAACATTTCCTGCAAGACCGGCGAAACCAGTGTCGCCTCTGCGGCCGCTATGCATGCCGCCGCAGCGGTGCCGTCGTTGGCTTGGGGCCTCACCATCACCAGTCCGGGATTGGCCGAAGACGTCGTCACCGATCCGCTGCGCGTCGACGGCGGTCATCTGACGGTGCTCGATCGGCCTGGTCTCGGCATTGAGGTCGATGAGCGCAAAGTGCGGCGCTGGCAGCAGGAATTCAGCGCCAGGAAAGTTGCTTAAGTTAGCGTCGTGTCAGGCTTTCTTTTCGCCGTCGTCAACTTCGCCGTTAACGATACGCGCATCGTCATCATCGACAAGGTCTAAACCTCCGTCAGACCGGTCGGTCATGTCGAAGGCTTCCCCGATTTCAGCCGCGATGAAGGCGGCAAGATCGTCGAAGGTGTCGTTGATCTCGGACTGAGTTAAGCCGTCGTTTTGAGCATCCGCGATGCATGCCGCCGCAAGCGTCTTGGCTTGCGCCTCAATGTCGGCCGGGGCTGCGTCCATTTTCTCGATTTTTTCGTCAACCCAGTTTTCGACGAATTCGATCGCGCTCTCGCTCATGTATAATCCTCTATTCCTTTTCTACCGTAACCCTAGCACAATTCGTGGCTAGAAAATGTGAAGGCAAAAAGCCGCGTAACACGGGATGAACGCCATGAAGTCAGAAATTCGAGACGGCATACAAATCGATTGGGACGCGCCGATCGAGATGGAGGATGGCGTCGTGTTGCGCGCCGATACCTTTCGTCCGGTCGGTGACCGCAAATATCCGGTGATCCTGAGTTATGGCCCTTATGCGAAGGGGCTCGCCTTCCAGGAAGGCTATAAAGGCAATTGGGCGCGGCTGGTCGAAGCGGCGCCGGAAGTGCTCGAAGGCTCGAGCAACAAGCATCAGAACTGGGAACTGGTCGATCCGGAGAAATGGGTGCCGGACGGCTATGTCTGCTTGCGCGTCGACTCCCGTGGCGCGGGCCGTTCTCCCGGCGTGATCGACGTATGGTCGCCGCTCGAAACGGAAGATTTGTACGAATGCATCGAATGGGCCGGCACCCAGCCGTGGAGCAACGGCAAGGTCGGCATTAGCGGCATTTCGTATTACGCCATGAACCAGTGGACGGTCGGCGCGCTGAAGCCGCCGCATCTTGCTGCGTTGTGCATCTGGGAAGGCTCTTCCGATTATTATCGCGAGCTCTGCCGTCATGGCGGCATCCTGAGTGACTTCTATGCCAGCTGGTATCCGCGCCAGGTTGCTAGCGTGCAGCACGGCGTCGGAACGCGCGGTGCGAAGAGCGTCGTTACGGGAGAACTGGTAGCCGGACCGGAGACTTTGCCCGAAGCCGAGCTTCGCAAATTACAGGCCGACAATCCGGGCGAAGCCAAGCGGCGCAAACTGTTCGACGATTACCACGCCTCCCGTACTGCCAATTTCGCCGCGATCGAGGCGCCGCTGCTTTCGGCCGGAAACTGGGGCGGCATGGGTTTGCACACGCGCGGGAATTTCGAGGGCTATCTGCACGCCGGCTCGAAACAGAAGTGGCTCGAAGTGCACGGCGATACTCATTTCACCCATTTCTACAGCAATTACGGCATCGCCCTGCAACGGCGCTTCTTCGGGCATTTTCTCAAAGGTGAGGACACAGGATGGGATAAGCAGCCGCCGGTGTCGCTCAATGTCCGTCATCCGCACGAAAAGTTCGTGCTGCGTACCGAGAACGAATGGCCGCTCAAGCGCACGCAATGGACAAAATATTACTTGCGGCCGGAAGGAATGGCGCTGTTCCCGGAAGCATCCGGCGCAAACACAACGCTCAGCTATGACCCGGCGAGCAGCGGTCTTACCTTTCTCACGCCTGTGCGCAGCGAAAGCTTTGAGGTCACCGGCCCGGTCGCGGCCAAGCTCTGGGTGTCGTCCGAGACCACCGACGCCGACCTGTTCCTGGCGCTTCGCCTGTATGATCCACACGGCATGGAAGTCACCTTTATCGGCTCGAACGACGCTCGGGTGCCGGTCGGGCTCGGTTGGCTGCGCGCGTCACATCGCAAGCTCGATCCGGCAAAGTCGTTACCCTATCGCCCCTGGCATGCCCATGACGAAGAGTGGCCGCTAAACCCCGGTGAGCCGGTAGAGCTTGACGTCGAGATATGGCCGACTTCGATCGTGGTGCCGCCGGGCTATCAGCTTGCGCTCAATGTCCGCGGCCGTGACTACGAAGTGGACGGCAACGACCTCGCGCTGCCGGGCGCGCCTTATCCGATGAAGGGTGTCGGCCCCTTCTTGCACATTGACCCTGACGACCGGCCCGCCGCGATATTCGCCCGCCGCAACACGCTGCACTTCGCCTCAGGCCAGCAGCCCTACCTGTTGTTGCCGATAATACCGGAGGGATAGAGGCTGGAGGCATCATCGAATCGGAATCCCGACCTCATCGGGAAATTGGGAGTCCGGTCCTGATAGAATGACAACCGGACTCCCGGGATCTTGCTCTAGAATGCCCAGCTGCCTGTCACATACGGCCCTTGGGTCGTGAAGTTGCTCTGTAGATGTTGTGCCGTTGCCAGGTAGACTCCCACAGGTGGAAGCATGAGGCTGGTCGGTACTTGGGTCAGTGAATACTGACTGACTGCATCGAAATAGACCGCCGCCTGATAGCCCAACTCGACCTTGAACTGTCCGTAGTCGCTGGCCGGAAAGGAGTAAGCGGTGGCTAGTCTGGCGTCGATGCTGGGAATGACCTGCGTTGCGTCGGGCGACGTCAGAGACTGGTTATTGAGTCCCGCCGCCGGAGAATTCGTGGTGAAATTGATGCGGCTCTGTGAAGTGCCGATCAATCCCGCCGCCGCGACTTCGCCGATCAATTGGATGTTGCCTAGAGCATACTGACCTTTCAATCCCAGTCGGGGCCCGGCTCCGGTAAACGACGAGGTGGTGGTGTACCCGCTAGAGGCGGTGCCATCCGGGCTCTCGAATAGCCCGCTCAAGTTCTGGCCGATGCGCGTAACCTCGACGCCACCGAACAGACGCATTTGAAAGGAACATGCGGCACAGAAGGTGTGCCCTCCATCTAGATTAACGGCATCGTATTTGGATTGTACTGCGCCGAGGCCTTCCTTGTACAAAGCCGATTCTGGACCAATCAAATAAGGTGGTCCCGCCATTTGCGTCGGTGAGGCTGCGAAAGAAGCATTTGCTGTGGTGTTCAGATGCGTCCAGTTCAGCTGGATATCATCGGCCTCGGTGGGCCTGTAGCGCAGGCCGAAGTTGAAGGCGGGACTGAAGTCAGGCTTGAGCGACTGATTATTCCAATTCGGCGTTACCAAGGGTAACGGGGTCACCAAGGTTCCATATTCAAGATTGCCGGCACCCGGCTGCAGGTACAGCAGTGACCCGCTGACTTCGAAGCGCGGCTGCGGCTTCGTTATTGCAATGTTGGGAGCTTTGACGAAATTTGCCGCAGGCGATCCATTCGAATTGCCCGCCAGGTCATTTGCGTTTTGGAGTTGCGCTCGCGGGTCGAGCGCCGCTTTGGACGTTTCGAGTTCGGTTGACGCGCGCGCGTAACGCGGCATTTTCCTTTTCCAAGGCATTGAAACGCGCCTTGATTTGATCATCGAGCGTGGCGGCATGGGCAGCACACGAGCCGGCAATGGCCATCAATGCCAGCCACAGGACACACGTAAGTTCGGTCAGCCTCTTCATAGTCCCCTCCTGCTCACGGTTAGTCGGCGCGCCGAATTGCTCGGCGGATTCGACCTTGTGTGAGTGTCAATCCCCAATCGGTGGATGCGAGTTGATCTGGCGCAAACCTGCCTCGGCACGACGCCGCTAAGGCGCGTGACAAAGGCCCTTCGTACTTGACGCTAAGGAACGCGGAGAGGCTGACGAGAACGCAGCTACAAATCAGCCTCGAAAGGGATTTCGCATGCTTAGTTCGTAAGTGCGCGATTTTGCGTGTGAGGCGCAATCCGCACTATTACGTAGAGTTGTTTCAACGCTGCTGAACGCGCCTTATCCGATGAAGGGCGTCGGGCCATTCTTGCACATTGACCCGGACGACCGGCCTGACGCGATATTCGCCCGCCGCAATACGCTGCATTTTGCGCCGGGCCGCGAGCCTTACCTGTTGCTGCCGATCATTCCGGAGTTGTCGAGAGCAGTCGTCAGGCGACACCGAGCAGCTTCAGCACATTGCCGCTCGCGATCATTTGCTGCTGGGCCGCATCCAGGCCGGCGTGCGCGAAACGCTTTTTGCAGCCGCTCCGGCACCGATTTCTCGACCGCGATCGGCCAGTCGGTGCCGACCAGTACGTGATCGGCGCCGAGCATATCCACCGCGGCGCGGACCTCGACCGGATTGAGGCCCATGGTGTCGATATAGACGTTGTGGCGCGTCAGCTCCGGCGCGTCGCTGCGGATGCGCTGGCCGTCGCCAAATCCACCGGCCAGCATCATGCCGCCGAAAGCGAGCGTGGTGACCACCACCTTGAGTTTCGGATTTTCGTCGAACGTGCCGCCTTCCAGCATGTTGATCAGCGCCGCGCTATTGATCGTTCCGCGCGCCAGGCGAACGCCGAGCGGGCCGCTGACTGCGAAGCGCTTGTTGAGCTGCGGATCAGTCATCGGGTGCACGAATACCGGCATGCCGAGCGCCGCTGCCGTGGCAAGCGTCGGACGCGTCTCCTTGGCGCCGAGGATCAGGTCGCCTCTCGCGCTTTCCAGAAACACGCCGCGCAGGCCGAGGTCGCGAATGGCGCGCGTCAGTTCGTGCGCAGCCGCATCGCCGGTGAATGCATTGACGGTCGCAAGCCCGTAAAGCTTGCCGGGAAATTTGGCGACCAGTTCGGCCATGGCGTCATTGATCCGCTGCTCCGCGCCGGCCGGGATATTGCCGTCGGCATCTTCGATGAAGGCAGTTGGCGTGTTGATGACGCGCGCGGTGATCCCGGCGGCTTCGACGGAGTCCACCAGCGCATCCCTGCTTTGCAGGTTCGCGTAGGTCTTTTCCCAGTAGGGACGCGCCGCAGCCGGCACGCTGTCCAGACCGGTCAGCGTCCATGACGGTCCCATGTAGTGATTGTGAAAGTCGACGATCCGCAACGGCGCCGAATCTTCAGCCGAACCCTCGCTTGTATAAGCTACTGAACCGGCGGCCACGCCTGCGCCTAATGCAGCAACAAATTGACGTCGTGAAGTCCCGGTTTCATTTGCCATCGTTAATCTCCCTCGTCAGGCTCAGGTGGCATTCCAGCACGGCCCTCTCCACGCGGCCAGTATCGGCCATAGATTAAGAAAATTATCGGGGCGCCAGCAGCCGCGGGAAGCCATCTGTTCTCTGCATTGGCTGCGGCATAACCAAAGCCTTCCCTCGGCGTTGCTGGAGGTTTACTAGATTGCCCATTCCGCAGCCGTCGAGGCCCGATGGACGACAAATCTAAACTGGACGACACCGGCTACCGCTTCATCGGCAAGCCTATTCCGCGCAAGGAAGATCGAGCGGCTGATTACGGGCAAGGGCCGTTTCACCGACGATTTCAATATCGACGGCCAGGCTTACGCGGTTGTTGTGCGCTCGCCCCATCCGCACGCCCGGATCATTTCGATCGATACGGAACGGGCGAAAGCGATGCCGGGCGTGGTCGGCGTGCTCACCGGCGCCGATTGCGCTGCCGACAAGATCGGCCCCATTCCGCACGATCCGGTGCCGAAGACCAAATTCGACCAGAAGCTGACCGGGCCGGGCGGCAGGCCGGTTTTTGCCGGCCCGCATCCGCTGTTGCCGGTCGACAAAGTGCGGCATGTCGGCGAGGCCGTCGTCATGGTGGTCGCCGAGACCAAAGCGCAGGCGATGGATGCCGCTGAAGCGGTCGATGTGCAGTACGACGTGCTGCCGTTCGTGCTGCATTCGGAAGACGCTCTGCAGCCGGGAGCGCCGACGATATGGGACGAAGTGCCCAACAACATGACCGTCGAAACTTTTTTCGGCGATAAGGAGGCGACCGATCGCGCGTTCGCCAGCGCGGCGCATGTCATCAAAAAGAAATTCGTCATCGGCCGCGTTACCGGCGTGCCGATGGAGCCGCGCTCGGCGGTCGCGCAATACTTTCCGGAGACCGACAGCTATATTCTTTATGCCGGCTCCGGCGGCGCGGTGCGGCAACAGAACGAGCTGATCAAGGTCGTCGGTGTGCCGCCCGAACGGTTGCGGGTGATCTCCGCCGATGTCGGCGGCAATTTCGGCACGCGCAATCGGACCTATGTCGAATTCGGTTTGGTGCTGTGGGCCGCGAAGAGATTTGGACGGCCGGTGAAATTCACCGCGACGCGTTCGGAAGCTTTCCTGAGCGATTATCAGGGCCGCGACCTGGTGACTTCGGTTGAGCTCGCACATCGACGACAAGCACCGCTTCATCGGCATGCGCGCCACCAACATCAGCAATGTCGGTGCGCGGTGTGTGTCGTTGTCGCCGTTGAGCAAGGGCTCGGGACTTATTCCCGGGTCCTACCGCATTCCGGCAACCACGCTGCGCTCGATCGGTGTTTTCACCAACACGATGCCGACCAACGCCTATCGGAGTTCGGGCCGCCCGGAAGTGACATTTGCGATCGAGCAGCTTGTCGACGAGGCGGCGCGGCAACTTGGTGTCGATCGCATCGCACTTCGCCGCAAGAATTTCGATTTCGCCGAAGGCATTCCCTTACCGCAATTCGGTTGGCATGCTCTACGACAGCGGCCACTACGAAGAAAATATGGACTGGGCGATGGAGATCGCCGACTGGAAAGGCTTTCCGGCGCGGCGGCGGGAGGCCAAGCGCCGCGGCAAGCTGCTCGGGCGCGGCCTCGCCAACTATGTCGAGTTTTCCATCGGCGCGCCGAAGGAGCAGGCACAGATCAAAGTGCGTCCGGACGGTATTGTCGATGCCGTGATCGGCACGCAATCAAACGGACAGGGCCACGAGACCAGCTTCGCCCAGGTTGTTGCCGATCTGCTTCATGTGCCCGACGAAGCTGTCAAGATTATCTATGGCGATACCGCAATCGTGAAAGTCGGCGGCGGCTCGCATTCCGGCCGCTCCATGCGGCA
>CAVULJ010000022.1:0-93625 GCA_963742215.1 uncultured Alphaproteobacteria bacterium | reverse complement strand
AGGTAGAGTTGTGAGGAATGCCGGGATGCAAGTGCGGGAAACTCCCCACCGTCGTTATGCCCGACAGGTGCAAAACGGCGTCCGCCAGTTTCAGCCATTCGGCCGCCATTTCGCGATTGATGCACAGTTGATTACGTCGGCTGGCATCGCCACCTGCGTACCTGCATGAGCCAGCCCCCTGACCATAAAGAACCGGTCGTTGAGCCCGCAACGAGTGATGCCGATCAGCCCGATGACCTAACCGGCCGGGCGCTGCGCCAACGCATTCGCCAGCAGGAACTCCTTGCCGAACTGGGCGTCCTTGCGCTGCAGCGCACCAATTTCGTCGGCATGCTCAGATCACACCGCTCGTATGACGGCCGAAGGACTGGGCGCTGAATACTGCAAAGTCATGGAATACATACCGGCCGAGAACCGCCTCTCTGGTTCGCGCTGGAGTGGGCTGGGAGGAGGGGGTCGTCGGCTCGGCAAGTGTCGGGGCCGATCTGGCCTCTCCTGCTGGCTATGCGTTGCGAACCGGCAAGCCCGTTATTTCGAACCACCTCGAAAATGAGCAACGATTCAGAACCCCGGAATTGCTTGTCGAGCACGGCATTCGCCGCGCGATGAACGTCATTCTGCAGGGCGACGGCTCGCCATTCGGCGTGTCTGGAAGTGGACAGCACATCAGAAGGCGAGTTTGGCGAGCACGACATTGCTTTTTTGCAAGGCGCCGCAAACATCCTCGGAATGGCGATCGAGCAACAGCAATATCAACGCAAACTGCAAGCCGCGCTTGATCGTCATCAAGTCCTGCTGAAGGAAGTCAACCACCGCGTCAAGAACAGCTTGCAGGTGGTTTCGGCCATGCTTCAACTCCAAGCCAACTCGGTCGGCGACCCGGCCTTAAGTGAACGACTTAACGAAGCGTCGAGTTCGCGTCAATGCCGTTGGTCGTGCTTATGAGCGTCTCGCTTATAATGCCGACTATGAGAATATCGATTTGGTCGAATATCTGCGCGAACTCATCAGCGACTGGAGCCGACCGTCGCTCCGTGCAAAATCCAGTTCGACGCGGCCGAGGAAATTCAGATTGCAGCGGATCGCGCCATTCTTGTCGGGCTTATCATCAATGAACTCGTTTCCAATGCGGGGAAGTATGCTTATCCTGATTGTTCCGGCGGATTGATCTGGGTGCGCTTGTTCCAATCGGACAAAAATTCAATTTTGGTATCGGTTCGCGACGAAGGAGTTGGTCTGCCCGTTGGTTTTGATCCAACGACCAGCAAACGGCTCGGAACGCGCCTAATCACCGCACTTTCAAAGCAACTGGGAGCCGAACTGACGCGACCGACGTCTCCCATTGGCACCAATTTCACGCTGCTTATTCCACTGAAATCGGCAACGGCCCAATAAATAAATATCGGCTTTGCGCCGGCCCACGCTCAAAGCGACGTTGGCGGCTTCTTCGGTTTGCCTGAACATCAAAGCTGCCCCGATTCTTTCCGTTATGCTGTGCCGGCGAAAGAAATCACCGGTCGGCAGTCAACCGGTAGTTTAACTCGATCGCATCGGCTGCACTCGACGAAGGAAGCCATGCCGTATAGCCCGGCGTGGGATCGGGATCCTATGAAAGATTGAAAGTCCAGGACTGCGAGGGCGCGCCGGGCATCGACAGAGTAATGGTCCGATGCCAGGCCTTGTACGACATCGAAACGGTGGCAAGAATGACCGCCCGGTCCCCCTGGTGTCCAAGCCACCCATTCGCGTTCAAATCCCCCGGCCAGGTGTGCCCTCCCTCATCGAGAATGATCTGCACGTCCTTGGGGTCAGCCGGCGGCGCCATGCCTGCGGGAAGACGAAATTGCAGCGCAAGAGTTATGTCGCCGTGCGTCGTATAGGGCGATCGTATCAGCTCGTACCAGCCCCACCACGCCAGACCGCCGACGATTGCCACAACGGCGACGGCGAAGGGCCGGGAAACTCGGCTTGTCGCCCGCGCCTCCGCGGTGCCGACTGACGGCGCTTCTGCCGGCTCGGCGGACGGAACAGCCGCGGGCGCAGGTGCAGTTGCCGCGCGTCGGGCGACCAACCCAAACTTCACGAACAGCCAGACCCCGATGCCAAACCCGACAACCGCACCAAAGGGCCCGATGTTGAAAAACGCGCCCATCGCGGTGCCCCCGTCGGGGCCCGGCCCGGCCAACGCAATCACCAGAAATGCCAGCCGAACCACCCGGCGAGCATGCCGATAACGCCGGAGAGGAAACCGAGGACAATCCGCATGACCTAACGCTCCGCCAGAATCGACGCCGTCGACACTAGCGTGTTGCGTAGCTTTTGAGAGGTATTGGCGTGGCGCAGATTGCGTCAACCGCAACTAAGAACGCTCAGACTTGTCATTGCCAGACTTGATCCGGCAATCCATGCGGCGGCTCAGCATGGACCACCGGGTCAAGCCCGGTGGTGACGGAGGAGGAAGCTCAGCCGTCATGCCGGCCATAGCCGTTCAAAGAACGGCGTCGCTTCGCTCGCCTATCTGCCGGGTATCCACGCCTTACTTACTTTTGTGCCGAAGAAGGCGTGGATGGCCGGAACAAGTCCGGCCATGACGCTTCAACTCGGCACAACTGCGACCGCATCGACCTCGTAGATCACTCCATCATTGGTCAGCGCGTCGACCTGGATCATGGTCGAGGCCGGCATGCGCGCCGCATCGAAGTATTTCAGGCGAAGCTCGCGCAGCGATTTGAAGTTCGCCTTCAGGTCGATGAAATAATGCTGAAGCTTGACGACGTGCTCGAAGCCCGCGCCCGACGCGGCGAGGATGCCCTTGATATTGAGGAACGCCTGCTCCGCTTGCGCCATGAAATCCCCCGGCGCGCCCACGACCTTGCCGTTGCTGTCGAGACCCTGCTGGCCTGCGATATAGATCAGTCGCCCCGGCCCCATCGCCTCGACCGCATGGGTAAAGCCCGGATTATTGAAACTCGTCGCCGGCTTGATGAATTGCAAGTTCGCAGCCCCACCCGCAGCCGGCGCGCCCTGCGCCAGCGCCTCCGCCGTGGTTGCACCGAGTGCTGCCACGGCTGCCGCGCCCGTCACCAAACGGCGGCGTGAAACGTCGTCGATAATTGCAACTTGCGTTGAACCTGAACCCGACTGCTCCGACATCGTCTTCTCCCTTCCCTGATACCCACTTACTGCTCGGCGGCACTTATCGCCGCCTCACTTCCGAAATCATCTGATGGAAGGGTGCGATGCGCCAGCGGATTTGCCGCGCGGCCTTCATCTCGTCATTGCCCCTTAATCAGGCGGGCTCGTCAGGGCTATCGTCCACGAAGGAAGGCATTGATCTCAAAGCAGTAATATTGCTTATTAATATATACCTCCAGTTGCGGGCTATCGGGGTCGTTATGTCGCGAAGCTTCCTAAATACCATGGTTAGGGTGTCGCGCGAAATTGAGCGAGCTAACCGCGCTCGGGCTCGCGAGATTGAGCGTCAGCAGCGCGAAGCGCGCGCCAGAGTTCGTGAGGCAGAGCGTCAGCAGCTAGCTTTGGAAAAAAATCTACGCAAGCGAAGTAAATTTGAACAAGAATTGTATGTCGCCAGTAGAGAGGCAGATGTTGACGCGGAAAACACTCAGAGAGCGCGACGACTTGAAGAACTTTTGTCTCTCCTCGGTTCTAGATATGGACAAGATCCGAGTCTCGATTTTAAGCAGCTTTTTAAGGTAGCCGACCCAAAAATATTAGACACCGTCGATGGGTTAAAGCTTCCAGACAAGCCAGCCGTAGAGCACTTCGCCCCGGTACGCCCGAGCTTCTTTCTCCGTTGGATTTCTGGAGTTAACTCCAGACACCGAAATAAAGAGGTATTGGCACTCCAAGCATTTGCCGCCGCGGCCAGCGCATACAATTCCATTGTCAAAAAGCGAGATCATTACTTCCGTACGATGAAGTCGAATATAGAGCAACAAAACAATTCAGTGATTGAGTTCGCCAAACTTTATACCAACGGCGATCCTGCTGCCGTTAGCACCTATTTTGAACTTATTTTGGATGGCTCCCAGTTTCCCGACGCCTTCCCTTCTGAGCGTAAAATCGCCTTCGTTGAAGAATTGAAACAATTGGTAATCGAGTTCGAGCTCCCGAAATTAGATGATGCCGTCCCAGCGATCGACAAATTCCGATACGTGAAAAAAAACGGACGAAATTATCGATGTAAAGAGGTCCGACAAAGTACGGCACTCGCTATATTCAAGCATAATCGCGCAGGGCGTCCTTCGGTGCTTATACGACGTCTTTTATGGTGACACCCAAGCCGTTGTGGAAACCGTAATTGTAAATGCGCACGTTTCAACAACTGACCCCGCGACAGGCAATCGCATACACCCCTGTCTCGTATCGGTCCGAGCATCGCGCGAGCGATTTCTAAACCTCAAGTTAGACCACGTTGAACCGATAAGCTGCCTAAAGGAATTTAGAGCATCAATTTCGAGTCAGCCGGGCGAGTTGATTGCAGTCAGGCCCATTTTGGAATTCAACATGATTGATCCGCGATTTGTGCAAGAAAGCGATGTCCTATCGAGCCTCGATTCCAGACCGAACTTGATGGAATTATCGCCGTCGGAATTTGAATCCCTTATCACAAATCTCTTCAGCAAAATGGGACTAGATACAAAGCTCACTCAAGCGTCCCGAGATGGCGGAGTGGATTGCGTTGCCTTTGACTCTGCGACCTATTTTAGGTGGCAAGGTTATAATTCAGGCCAAGCGATATAAAAACACTGTCGGCGTTAGCGCCGTCCGCGATCTATTTGGTACATTGCTTAACGAGGGCGGGTCCAAAGGAATATTGGTAACAACGAGTGGCTTTGGTAAAGCTGCTTATGAATTTGCGAATGGCAAGCCGCTTGAGTTGATTACAGGCAGCAATCTTCTGTACCTTTTGAAGCAACACGCCGATGTCGATGCCAAAATCGAAATTCCAGCCGACTGGATCGACCCGCATCTTCAAACCGCTTAATCCTGCCCTCACACCGGCAAATTATCATGCTTCCGCGGCGGCATCTCCACCGTCTTGCCGCGCAGCATCGCCAGCGCACGCGCGATACGCGGCCGCGTAGCGTGGGGCATGATCACGTCGTCGATATAGCCGCGCTCGGCGGCGATGAACGGCGAGAGGAACCGCTCCTCGTATTCCTTGGTGCGCGCGGCGATCTTTTCGGGGTCGCCGATATCGGCGCGGAAGATGATCTCGACCGCGCCCTTCGCGCCCATCACCGCGATCTGCGCGGTCGGCCAGGCGTAATTGACGTCGCCGCCGATATGCTTTGACGCCATCACGTCGTAGGCGCCGCCGAAGGCCTTCCGCGTGATCACGGTGACCAGCGGCACGGTGGCCTGCGAATAGGCGAACAAGCAATTTCGCGCCGTGCTTGATCAGGCCGCCATATTCCTGCGCGGTGCCCGGCAAAAATCCCGGCACGTCGACGAAGGTGACGATCGGGATGTTGAAGGCGTCGCAGAAGCGCACGAAGCGCGCCGCCTTGCGGCTGGCGTCACTGTCGAGCACGCCGGCCAGCACCATCGGCTGGTTGGCGACGAAGCCTGTGGTTTTGCCGCCGATGCGGCCGAGCCCGATCACCATGTTGCGGGCGAACGCTTCCGACAGCTCGAAGAAATCGCCTTCGTCCACGACTTTGAGGATCAGTTCCTTGATGTCGTAAGGCTTGTTCGGATTGTCCGGCACCAAAGTATCGAGCGATTTGTCGGTGCGCTCGGCGTCGTCGAAGCTCGGCCATTCCGGCGCGCCGGCGGCGTAGTTGGCGGGCAGGAAATCGAGCAGCCGGCGCATCTGCAACAGGCACTCGACGTCGTTGTCGTAGGCGCCGTCGGCGATCGAGCTTTTGGTCGCGTGCACCGACGCGCCGCCGAGCTCTTCGGCGGTGACGATCTCGTTGGTCACGGTCTTCACCACGTCCGGCCCGGTGACGAACATGTAGCTGGTGTCGCGCACCATGAAGATGAAATCGGTCATCGCCGGCGAATAGACGTCGCCGCCGGCGCACGGGCCCATGATCACGGAAATCTGCGGGATCACGCCGGACGCGAGCACGTTGCGCTTGAACACCTCGCCGTAGCCGCCGAGCGCCGCCACGCCTTCCTGGATGCGGGCGCCGCCGGCATCGAACAGGCCGACGATCGGCGCCCGCGCCTTCATCGCCATGTCCTGGATCTTGATGATCTTCTGCGCGTGCGTTTCCGACAGCGAGCCGCCGAACACGGTGAAGTCCTTGGAGAACACGAACACGGTGCGGCCGTTCACGGTGCCGAAGCCGGTGACCACGCCGTCGCCGGCGATGTGCGATTTCTCCATGCCGAAATCGGTGGAGCGGTGCTCGACGAACATGTCGAGTTCCTGGAACGAGTCGCGGTCCATCAGGAGCTCGACCCGCTCGCGCGCGGTGAGCTTGCCGCGCTTGTGCTGCGCCTCGATGCGGCGGGTGCCGCCGCCCATGCGCGCGCTTTCGCGGCGTTCTTCGAGCCTGTCGAGAATGTCTGGCATGATCCGCTCCGGTTCGCCTTTTTGCCGGCCCGGCAGCCGGATTTGCTTATGTATCAGACTTAGCAGAGTTCAGGCCGGGGGTCATCTCATCCTGCCCCGCGAAAGCGGGGAAGGGGGACCGTCTTGCGCAGCAATATGGTGGAAGGGGCGCTTACGCTGAGGGAAAATCGGCAATGCAGGAGCTACCAAGCAGCGCCAGCGCCCCCTCCACCATGCTTCGCCACAGCCGACGCTCCGCGTCGGCGTCACTTTAGTGGACGGCGACCGGAGGTCGCCTATGCCCCCTCCCCCGCATCGCGGGGGCGGATGGCCTCCCAAGCCCAGCCCGACTCAGGCTACGCCTGCACGCATTGACTGCTTTTGCCGTTCGCATTTGGGGCCACGACCATGACAGACAGCGTGCAGACCGCCGCCGCGCCGCAATCCATTCCGCCGGAAATCGACCGCTGGAATTGGGGCGCGTTTCTCCTCAACTGGATCTGGGGCATTGGCAACGGCACACCCATCGCATTGCTGACGCTCGTTCCGATCGTCGGCTTCATCATGATGTTTGTGCTCGGCGCGAAGGGAAGCCGCTGGGCCTGGCGCAACAAGCGATGGGAAAGCGTCGAGCACTTCCAGCGGGCGCAGCGCAAATGGGCGATAGCGGGCTTGATCGTCTGGATCGCCGGGATTGCGTTCTGGGCGGCCATTTTCTTCGGCACGTTCTCGATTCTCGAGTCACTCGGAAGCTTATAAGCTCGGCGTCACACGGCTTCAGAGCAACTCGATCGCAACCAATGCGCTCGGTACGCCGATCACCGCCCGCAACCCGTCCGGCTCGATCTCGACCGAAAATGAGAGCGGCAAAGCATCGCTCAGCTTCTCCGTAAGCGGACCGAAAGCATCCGGCACGGCGTTTGTCGAAGCGATCAAGAAAGACGGCGTCTGGTCGCTCACCCGGCTCGCGTTCAAGCTCGACGGCAGCGACAGCGTGACCGACATCATCGGCGGCGCGCACGACAGCTCGACGTGAGGACGCGGGGCGCACTCTCTTCATCCTGCCCCGCGATAGCGGGGAAGGGGGACCATCTTGCGCAGCAAGATGGTGGAAGGGGCGCGGGCGGTGAGGGAAAATCGGCAACGCAGGAGCTAACAAGCAGCGCCAGCGCCCCCTCCACCACGCTACGCGTGGTCCCCCTCCCCCGCTATCGCGGGGGCGGATGAAGAAGCCACTTCCTTCATCGCGGCGACGATGCCGGCGTAGCCGGTGCAGCGGCACAGATGGCCGCTCAAGACTTCGCGGATCTCGGCTTCGCTCGGGTGCGGATTGCGCGAGAGGAAATCGGTGAACGACATCAGGATGCCCGGCGTGCAGAAGCCGCATTGCAGGCCGTGATTGTTGCGCATCGCCTGTTGCAGCGGATTGAGCGTGCCGTCGGGCGCGGCGAGCGACTCCACGGTGTGCACCTCCCTGCCCTCGACCTGCACCGCAAGCGTCAGGCACGAGCGCTGCGCGACGCCATCGATCAGCACGGTGCAGGAGCCGCAGATGCCGTGCTCACAGCCGACATGAGTGCCTGTCGCGCCGATCGCATGGCGGAGAAAATCCGACAGCAGCATGCGCGACTCGGCATCGGCCGAAAGTTTTCGGCCGTTGAGCGTGAGCGCCACACGCACGCGTTCGTCCTTGTTCACGCGGCGCATCGGATCGCCTCCGCCAGCACTTGCGGCCCGAGATTGCGGAGCAGATCGCGCCGCATTGCCGCCGAGGCGTGCAGGTCCTCATAGCCTTCGAGCTGCTCCGCCCAGGCGGTGACGGCATCCGCACCGCCATCGATCGCACGCACCAACGGCTTGCCCGCCATGCCGCCGACACCAAGCGTTGCCGCGCCGCGGCTGTCGGCAATCGCCGCGATCGCGATCATGGCGAAGTCACCGTGGCGGCGCGCCACTTCGCGAAACGCGACGCCCTTGCCTTCCAGCACCGGAAACCGCACTGCCGCGATCAGTTCGTCCGGCTCGCGCGCGGTGGTCATAATGTCTTGCTGAAAAACATCCGCCGCCAGCACCCGCTCGCCGCGTTTGGAACGCAGCACCACCGAGCCGCCGAGCACCGCGAGCACCAGCGGAATCTCCGAACTTGGATCGGCATGGGCAATCGAGCCGCAGACCGTGCCCCTGTTGCGGGTCTGAAAATGGCCGACGAACGGCAGCGCCGCCGCAACCAGCGGCAGCTTTGGCGCAAGCGCCGGCCAATCCATCAGCTTGTTCTGCGTCACCGCGGCGCCGATCTCGATGACGTCGCCGCGATCCTTGATCGCGTCGAGCTCAGTGATCCTGGCAATGTCGATCAGCACCGCCGGATCGATCAGCCGCAAATTGAGCATCGGCAGCAGCGACTGGCCGCCGGCGAGAATGCGGGCGTCATCGCCATATTCGGCGAGCAGCGCCAGCACCTCGTCGATCGTATCCGGCCGCACATAATCGAAGGGACGCGGTTTCATTCGTCGCAGACTCACTAACTCGTCATTGCGAGCCATCAGGGCGTTTACGCCCGTCTTCGACGGGCTATGGCGAAGCAATCCAGCGCGCAATGCAAGCCGCCCCTGGATTGCTTCGTCACTTCGTTCCTCGCAATGACAAAAATAACTCATCCATTCCCGCCTTCGATGCATGGCGTGGATGCGCCGCGGCGTTGCCGGCAGTTCGACCTCATCGACGCCGAGCGCATCCGCAATCGCGTTGGCGATGCAGACCGGGGTCGACATGCAATTGCCTTCGGCGAGACCCTTGGCGCCAAGCGGCGTCAGCGGCGACGGCGACTTCATGTGCAGGATTTCGACATCGGGAATTTCGCTCACCGTCGGCACCAGATAATCGGCGAAGGTGCCGTTGAGGAACGCGCCCTCCTCGTTATAGGTGAACTCCTCATAGAGCGCTGCGGCGACCCCCTGCGCGAACGCGCCGCGGATCTGGCCGGTGGCGATCATCGGATGCAGGATGCGGCCGGCGTCGTGCATGGTGACATAGCGGTCGATCCGTACCGAATACGTCACCGGATCGATCTCGACGCCGCACATGTCGAACACGAAGCCGTAGGTCAGCGACGTGTTGATGCGGTCGTCATGCGATGGCGGCTCAAGCTCCGGCGGCGACCACACGCCGGTTTCGCTCAGCGCCGGCGCCATGTCTTCCGGCAGCATCACCGGCGACCAGTGCGAGGTGGCGGCGACACGGCCGAACGGCAGCGCATTGTCGGGATTGGAACGGCTTCTGATCTTGCCGCTCGCAAGCTCGACGTCTTCCGGCAGCACGTTGAGCTGCTTCGCGCCGATGCCTTTAAGCTTCTCGCGCATCTGCACAGCTGCCATCTGCGCCGCGACCGCGGTGCCGGAGGCAAACCGACTCGAATAAGTGCCGGCGGCGATCGACCACTGATCCTTCGCGGTGTCGAGCTCCAGCACCACTTCGATGTCGTCGGGCGTCAGGCCGAGTTCGTCGGCGACGATCTGCGACAGCACCGTCTCGTGACTCTGGCCCTGCACCGTGACATCGGCGGTGACCGACACCGCGCCGAGCGGATCGATGTTCACCGTCGCCATCGACACCGCGCCGTTCTTGGGTCCGGCCCGGTCGCGCGCCTGCGGCGTGAGCAGCGTCGAGAGGTAACCCATGTTCGACATCGCGGGCTCGACGACGGCCGCAAAGCCGATGCCGTATTTCTTGCCGGCGGCGCGCGCCGCATCGCGGCGGCGGCGCAGTTCGTCGAGCCGGCCGTCGCCGAGCGCAATTTCCACCGCGCGCGGATAATCGCCGGAATCGTAGAGCGCGCCCGCCGCGGTGCGATACGGAAACTTCGCCGCCGGAATGAGATTGCGCCGGATCACGTCAATCGGATCGAGTTTCAGCTCGACCGCGATCCGCTGCATCAGCCGTTCCAGCGCCAGATAAAGCTGCGGACCGCCGAAACCGCGGATGAGGCTCGCCGGCATTTTGTTGGTGAGCACGACGCGATTGTTCACGTCGACATTCGGAATATCGTAAGCGCCGGTCACCGCGCCGTGCATGCGGTAGAGCGGGCCCGGCATCGGCGCGCGCAGGAACGCGCCATAGTCCTCGAGCTGATCGAGTTTGAGCCCGAGGATTCGGCCCTCTTTGGTAACGGCAGCCTCCGTGACGGTGACGCGGTTCGGACCCGAACTTGCCGAGACCAGATGCTCGACGCGATCCTCGGTCCATTTCACCGGACGGCCGGCGATCTTGGCCGCGAGCGCCATTAGCACGACATAGGGAAACACCGAGAGCTTGATGCCGAAGCTGCCGCCGGAATCCGGCGGAATACGCAGCCGCAGTTTCGGCCCCGGCACACGCAGCGCCCGCGCCATTACCGGATGGATCGAGAACGGCCCCTGGAAATTCGCCAGCACATCGTAGCTGCCCTTCGCCGGATTGTGCTGCGCGACCACGACGTAACATTCGATCGGCGTGAACGACAGCCGCGGAAATGTCGTCGTCATCGTGATGCGGTGATCGGCGCGGGCGAACGCTTCTTCGGTGTTGCCATAAGAGAAGTCGCGCACCGAGACTTCGTTGGTCTTGGCTTGCGGATGCAACAGCGGCCCGGCATTGTCGCACGCCGCAACCGGATCGAGCACCGCTTCGAGCGGCTCATAGCCGATCTCGACCAGTTCGGCGGCGTCTTCGGCGATATAGCGGCTCTCGGCCACCACCAGCGCGACCGGCTCGCCGACATAGCGCACCCGCTCGACTGCGAGTGACCATTGCTGCACCGGCGTCTTCACAGCGGCGAGGAACGGATCGGAGAGCTTGCGCACCTCCTCGCCCGTGATCACCGCCCAGACCCCGGGATGATCCAGCGCCTTCGCCGCATCGATGCTCTTGATTTCGGCGTGCGCGTGCGGCGAGCGGATGACGTGGGCATGCAGAGTACCGACCGGCACCGGCAGATCGTCGGCATAGCGCCCGCGCCCGGACAGCAGGGCCGGATCCTCCTTGCGAAGGGATTTTTGTTGTTTGTCGTTCATGTTCTAACTCGTCATTGCGAGCGGAGCGAAGCAATCCAGCGCTCAATGCGAGCGGCCCCCGGATTGCTTCGTCGCTTCGCTCCTCGCAATGACAGCTTACTTTTCATAGCCGCTGCACCGGCTCGATGCCGAACAGCGCCTGGCCGGCGCCTTCGAAATTCGACAGATGCGCCTGGCCCTGCGCGGTCAGCGTATGCATGTCGCGGAAACGCCGTTCGAATGCGCTGCCGCTGAAGATGCCGTCCGCGCCGGCGGCACGAAAGCTAAAATCCACCACGCGACAGGCTTGTTCCATGGCGCCGGTGATAGCGATGCGCAATTGCGCGCGCTGCTCCAGCGTCACCGGACGACGCGCTGTCGCGGCATCCCAGAACAGATGCAACATCTCGTGCAGATAAGCCCGCGCCGAGTTCAGCCGGCCGGTGGCTTCGGCGACGCGCGCTTGCACAACCGGATTGTCGCGCAACGGGATCGGCGCGCCATGGGTCGCCGACGGCTTCTTTTCTCGGCAAGCTTCATGAAGGCATCAAGGCAGGCGCGCGCAACGCCGAGCGCCACGCCGGAAAAGCCAATGCCATAAAGCGTGAGCAACGGAATATCGGCGAGCGGCTCATCGCCGCGTCGGTCGGGCTCACTGTCGCGCCAGGTCGAATAGGCATCCGGCACGAACAGCTCCTGCACCTCGTAGGCATTGCTGCCGGTACCGCGCAGGCCGAGCACGTGCCAGATATCGAACATCTGCGCCTTGTCCTTGCGGAACAACAGCGTGCGAATCACTTGGCGCCCTTCCCGGTCGAGCCGCGGCTTGCCATCCTTCTCGATCACCGCGGAATGGCCGCCGAGCCACGGGCAATGCTCGCTGCCACTCGCGAACCGCCAGCGGCCGTTGACGATATAGCCGCCATCGACGACCACGGCTTTCGCTCCTGACGGCGGTCCCCAAGCAATGCAGCCGTCCGGTGCCGCAAAAATTTCACGCGCGACTTTCGGATCGAGGAAACTTGCGGCCTGCGTGCTTGCCACCTGCTGCGCCAGGCACCACGCGGTGCTGGCATCCGCCGTCGCGATGGCCTCAATCACCTGATTGAAAGAGATAATGTCGGCGGAATAACCGCCCAGCGAAACCGGCAGCAGCATGCGGAACAGACCGGCCTCGTGCAGTGCGGAAACAACTTCGGGCACGATACGCCGCTCGGCCTCGATCCGGTCGGCGGCAGCGGCGATCATTGGGGTCAGCGCAGCGGCCCGCGCAGCCCAATCAATGCGCGACATCTGCTCATCGCGTGCGAGCAACGGCGTTTCTCCGTTTGGTTCGTTATCTGTACATCCGCGGCTGGATATTGTCAGCTAACATGCATAGCCATCGAGGCCGCGGCCGGAGAAGACGATGCGTCAGCGCATTAGGAATAGAGCCACGGCGCGGATTTCCTTTGATTGTTTTCGAACGTCTTGATCGCGGCGCCGTATTCCCGGGTATGGGTAATTTCGTCGAGCCCCCTGATTAGGCGGCGCTTGCTCAACGGCTCGATGTCGAAGTGATGGAGGTTGCCGTCAGGTCCGGTGACCTTTTGGTTCGGCAGATCGACCGTCATCTGCGCGCCGCGCCGATCGAGCAGTTGCCGCATCAGCGCGTCCACGGTGGCGGCCGGCAGGCGCACCGGCAACATGCCGTTCTTGAGCGAGTTGCTGAAGAAAATGTCGCCGAAATTCGGCGCGATCACGCTGCGGATGCCAAAACCCATCAGGCCAAACACGGCGGTTTCCCGCGACGAGCCGACGCCGAAGTTCCGCCCGGCCACGGCGATCACCGCATGGCGATACGGCTCCTGATTGAGAATGTAATCGGGTTTTTCGGAATCGTCGGCGTTGAAGCGCCGATCATGCAGCAGGATCTGCGCGAAGCGCGGGCCTTTCGGCACCTTGTTAAAGCGCGTCGGGCAAAGCTGATTGGTGTCGAGGTTGGCTTCATCGAGCGGCACCGCGACGCCGGACAGTAAAGAGAACGGCTCCATGGCTTAGTTCCCCACGCCCAATTCGCGCACGTCGACCAGATGGCCGCGCAACGCCGCGGCTGCGGCCATCGCCGGGCTCATCAGATGGGTACGTCCGCCCGGACCCTGGCGGCCCTGAAAGTTTCTGTTCGAGGTCGACCCGCAGCGCTCGCCGGGTTTCAGCTGATCGCCATTGAGCGCAGTGCAGAGCGAGCAGCCGGCGGCGCGCCATTCGAAGCCGGCCGCGGTGAAGATGCGATCGAGCCCTTCGGCTTCGGCCTGGCGCTTGATGCTCTCCGAGCCGGGAACGATCCAGGCGGGAACGACGGCATGACCCAATTTGGCCACCGCCGCGGCAGCGCGAATATCGTCGATCCGGCTGTTGGTGCACGACCCGATGAAAACCCGGTCGACGGCGATGTCGGTGAGCAGCATGCCCGGCTGCAGGCCCATATAGGTCAGCGCCTTACTGTACTCGGTTCGTCGCTCGGCGTTTTGCTCCTGTGCGGGATCGGGCACGCGCCCGGTGATGGGAAGCGACTGTTCGGGATTGGTGCCCCAAGTCACCATCGGAACCACGCGCGCGGCGTCGATCTCGACCTCCTTGCCGAACTTCGCACCGGCATCGGACGGCAGCGCGCGCCAGAACTTCAGCGCTTCGTCCCAGGCCGCGCCCCTCGGCGCAAAGGGCCGGCCGGCGAGGAATTGATAGGTCGTGTCGTCCGGCGCGATCATGCCTGCCTTGGCGCCGGCCTCGATCGACATGTTGCAGATCGTCATCCGCTCATTCATCGTCATTTGCTTGATCGTCGAGCCGGCATATTCGATCGCATAGCCGATCCCGCCGCCGATGCCGAGCTTGGCGACGACCGCGAGGATGACGTCCTTGGCGGTGACGCCAAATCCGAGCGGCCCGTCGATTTTAACTCGGAGCGTGCCCGGGCGGCGCTGCCAGATCGTCTGCGTCGCCATGACGTGAGTGGTCTCCGACGTGCCGACGCCAAACGACAGATTACCGAAGGCACCGTGCGTCGCGGTATGCGAGTCGGCGCCGACCAGGACGATGCCGGGCTGGCTCAGTCCCAGCTCCGGCCCAGCGACGTGGAGAATGCCCTGCCGGTCATCGCCCCAGCCGAACCTGGCGATTTGGTATTCGTCGGTATTGTGGATCAGAAGCTCGACCATGTTGCGGATGTCCGCATCGGGAATTTTATCGACGCCTCCCGCGCGGGCCTTTGGATCGGTCGGGATGTAATGGTCGGAAAACGCAAACACCTTGTCGGGGTGCGCCACCGCCAGGCCGCGCTCGTGCAGCGTATCGAAGGTGTGCCGCGTGCCCTCGTGGATGAGACAGCGGTCGACATAGAGCAGCGTCTCGTCCTCCTCCTCGGCGACGATGTGATTGTCCCAGACTTTGTCGAACAGCGTTCTCATCTCAGTCCCACTCCACTTCGCCGCACAGCCGCGCTACTGTTATCAGATCACTGCAGCTTGATGCCGGCGAATTTCACCACCTTGGCCAGTTTCTCGGTTTCCTGCGCGAGAAATTCGCCGAACCCGGCAGGCGTCATGGGCATGGGAGAATCGCCCATCTCGACAAAGCGCACCGTCAGTGCGGGATCGGCAAGGCCTGCATTGACCGCGCCGTTGAGCTTATCGATGACCTCGGCCGGTGTCTTCCTCGGCGCGCCAATGCCGTACCACGTGGTGATGTCATAGCCTGCCACGGACTCGCCGATGGTCGGAAGGTCCGGCATTGCCTCGGAGCGCGTCGCGCTGGTGACCGCCAAAGCGCGCAGCCGGCCGTCTTTGATATAACCGATCGACGACGCCAGTGAGGGATACAACACGTCCATTTCTCCGCCGAGCAACGCCGTCAGCGCCGGTCCATTGCCGCGATAAGGCACGTGGATCAGGTTGACGCCCGTCATCATCTTGAAAAGCTCGCCTGCGAGATGACCGATGCCGCCGATGCCGGCCGAGGCCATGTTGACCTTGCCGGGATTGGCTTTGGCGTAGGCGATGAATTCCGGAACCGTCGTGGCAGGAAAGGATGGATTGACGAGCATGACCAGCGTCGTACGGGCAAGACCGGCAACCGGGGCGATGTCGCGGAGAAAATCGAAACCGAGATTGTCGTAGAGTGCGGAATTGGCGGTATTGTTGGAACTGACGAAAAGCAGCGTGTAACCGTCGGGAGCAGAGTTTACGACGAAATCGGTGCCGATATTATTGCCGCCGCCTGGACGGTTCTCGACAACAAACGGCTGACCGAGACGAACCGACAGAAATTGCGCCATCTGACGCGCGAAGATGTCGTTGCCGCCGGCGGGAGCAACCGGAATAACCCAGCGCACCGGCCGCGATGGATATGTGTCCGACAGCGCAGCCCGCGACGCGGCCGGCACTGCGGCCACGGCCCGCTGCTAGGCGCAGAAATTTTCGACGCGGAAGTGTCATGCCAATGCCGGCGCTCCTGCACCTGCATTACCGCGATCACCCGGGGGTGTGTAGAGCGGCCTGCCGTCGCACAACCTATGGCGCTCCCAATTGGCGGCTTTGATTGCTGCAGTCGCAGCGGCAATCTCACTCCTCGCACGTCGCGAGGTGCGCGAATGCCGGCGTAACGAGACCATCATGTGCGCGCCCTCAAATCATTCCGGCATCGGCCAGCCAGTGCGGCGACGCGAGGATCTGCGTCGCGTGCGAGCAAAGGCGTTTCTCCCAGAGCATGATCCGGAAAAGTGGACTTCCGGTTTTCCGAAAAGATCATGCTCCAACTGCAAATCCAGCCTCTATTTTCTACACAATCCGGTAAAATAAGATAGGACAGCAGCAGTAACGCCGGCCGTTCGGGAGGATGCATGGGACAGCTTATTGACGGCCAGTGGCTCACCGAGAACATCCTCACCAACCACGACGAAAAGGGTCTCTACTACAAGCGCCCGTCGGTCTTCCGTGACCGCATCAGCAACGAGCCCGGTGCCACGTTCCCCGCAGAGCCCGGCCGCTATCATCTTTACTGCGCGGTCGCCTGCCCGTGGGCGCACCGCGCGACACTGATGCGCACGCTCAAGAAGCTGGAACCGTTCGTCACGCTGACCAACACCTTTCAGGAGGTCGACGGTCAGGGCTGGTCGTTCGGCGAGGACGGCCACATCGTGCCCGGAACCGACCGCCGTGTACGCTGGCTGCACGAACTCTACACGCTCGCCGAGCCCGGCTGCACCACGCGCGTGACTGTACCGACGCTGTGGGATGCGAAGACGAGGTCCGTCGTCAACAACGAGTTCCTCCGAGATCCTCCGCATTTTCAACACGGCGTTTTCGGGTATTGCGGAGCCGACGCCGGACTACTACCCGGAACCGCTGCATTCCAGCATCGACGCGACCAATGCTCTTGTGCTCAAAGGCGTGAACAATGCCGTCAACGGCTGCGGCTACTCGATCTCGCAGGATGCCTATGACAGCTCCGTCAAGCTTTTGTTCGAGACGCTCGACGGCATCGAGCAGCGGCTATCGCTGCGGCGCTATTTGTGCGGCGACGCCGAAACCGAAGCCGACTGGCGGCTGTTTCCAAGCCTGGTGCGCTTCGATCCCTGCTACTATGTCGGCTATAAATGTAACCTGCGCCGTCTCAGCGAGTACCACAATCTGTCCAACTACCTCCGCGATCTCTATCAAACGCCGGGCATTGCCGAGGTTTGCGACATCGCCGGCATGAAGCGCGGCGTATTCGGCAAAGCCGGCCCGGTCCACGCCAACGGCATCATTCCGATTGGCCCCTTCATCGACTATCGCGCGCCCCACGATCGCAGCCGCTTCGCGCGGGTTAATTGATGCCTATTTTTGTCTAAGAGGAACTCGATGGATTCACCCGCAACCGGCTCCGGTATCGGCCAGCCCGTAAGGCGGCGCGAGGACCTGCGCCTGGTGCGGGGCAACGGCCGCTATACCGCGGACGAGAATCTACCCGGCCAGGTCTATGCGGTGATGGTCCGCTCACCGCATGCCCATGCGCGCATCCGCTCGATTGCGACGGACAAGGCCAAAGCAATTCCCGGCGTGATCGGGGTTTTCACCGGCGCCGATTGTCTCGCCGGCGGTCTAAAGCCGATCCCGCACATACCGTGGTCGCCGCATCAGGCTGAAGTCATGCCACGGCTCAAGAATGGCGAAGCGCCGTTCGAGGCGCCGCACTATGCGCTTGCCGACGGACAAAGCACGGTTCGTTGGCGAAGCGGTGGTTATGGTTGTCGCCGATACGGTTTTTGCGGCGAAGAACGGCGCCGAAGCGGTCGAGATCGATTACGAAATCCTTCAGGCCGTGGTCGATACCGTACCGGCGGCGCGGCAGGACGCGCCGCGCGTGCACGACAGCCATCGCTCCAACGTCTGCTTCGACAGCGACGTTGGCAATTTTGATGCGACCGAGGCCGCGTTCGCCCGCGCTGCGCATGTGACACGGTTCGAGACCTGGGTGCAGCGCATCACCGGCGTGCCGATGGAGCCGCGCGCGGCACTTGCCGAGTTCGACAAGGCGACCAGCCGCTTCACCGTCTACGCCGGCAACGGCGGTGCGTTTCGACTAAAGAACGATCTCGCCAAGATGCTGGACGTGCCGCCCGAGCAAGTTCGCGTGCTGATGCAGGACGTCGGCGGCAATTTCGGCACCCGCGGCATGATCTATGCGGAGTTTGGCCTGATCGCCTGGGCGGCCAGGCAAGTCGGCCGCCCGGTCAAATGGATCATCGAACGCCACGAAGCGTTGTTAAGTGACTATCAGGCGCGCGACCTCGCGGTCGAAGCCGAGCTTGCTCTCGATGACAAGGGCAAGTTCATCGCGATGCGCGGCTCCAATCTCGGCAATCTCGGCGCCCACACCACGAATTTCGCGATGGTGCAAAAGGGCGTGCAGATGATGTCGAGCATCTATCGCGTGCCGGCGGCGTATTTCCGCGCCCGCGCTACGCTCAGTCACACCTCGCCGACGCGGCCTTATCGCAGCGCCGGCCGGCCCGAAGTCATTTACGTGATGGAGCGGCTGATCGATCTTGCCGCGCGCGAATGCGGCTATGACCGCGTCACACTCCGCCGCAAGAATCTCGTGACCGAGAAAGAGCTGCCGTACAGGAATCCGTTCGGCGCCGAATATGACAACGGCGATTATATCGGCGTCATGGATATCGCGCTCAAGCTCGGCGACTGGAAAGGATTCAAGGCCCGCGCCAAGGAAGCAAAAAAGCGCGGCAAGCGCCGCGGCATCGGTGTCGCCACCTATGTCGATATTTCAACCGGCGTGCCGCGCGAAAAGGCCGAGATCACCGTGGCGCCTGACGGCTTCGTCGAACTCATCATCGGCGTCACCTCGCAGGGCCAGGGCCACGAGACAAGCTTCGCCCAGCTCGTCACCGAGTGGCTCGGCGTGCCGATCGACTGCGTGCGCTTCGTTACCGGCGACACCGACCGCGTCACCTTCGGCGGCGGCGCCCACTCCGGCCGCGGCATGCGGCTCGGCTCGATCGTGATCAAGAAGTCGACCGACGTGATCATCGAGAAAGGCATGCGCATCGCCGAGGTCCTGCTCGAGACCGCCGCAGCCGACATCGAGTTCAAGAACGGCAATTTCGCCGTGAAGGGCACCAATCACGCCGTCGGTATCTTCGAAGTCGCGCGGGCTGCCGCTGAGCGCAAAGATTTGCCCGAGGATCTGCAAGGCCCGCTTTACGGCGCCTGCGACGAGACCGTGAAGGAAGCGAGCTATCCGTACGGCGCGCATGTCTGCGAGGTCGAGGTCGATCCCGACACCGGCAAGACCACGCTTATTACTTATGTCGCGGTCGACGACGTCGGCGTCGCCGTGAACCCGCTCATCATTCACGGCCAGGTTCATGGCGGCATCGCGCAAGGTGTCGGCCAGGCGTTGCTGGAGCACGCGCATTACGATCCCGAAAGCGGCCAGATGCTGGCGGGATCGCTGATGGACTATGCGATGCCCCGCGCCTCCGACATGGTGAACTACATTACCGAGCTCAGCGAAGTGCCCGCCACCTCCCATCCGCTCGGCATCCGCCCGGCCGGCGAAGGCGGCACGGTGCCGGCGCTTGGCGTGGTCATCAACGCCGTCGTCGACGCCCTCTCCGAGTTCGGCGTCCGCCATGTCGAAATGCCGGCGACACCCGAGCGCGTGTGGCGCGCCATTCAGAACGCACGGACTGCCAGCTAGGTGCTATTCGTTCACGCGCAGGGAGCCATGCCGAGCGTGCAAGCCGCCGACCTCAAGAACCGCGACTTCAAGAACATCCTGCTGATCAAGCTGTCGGCGATTGGCGACGTCATTCACACGATCCCGGTCCTGAACAAGCTGCGGCGGCGTTATCCGAATGCGCGGATCGACTGGTTGGTGACGCCGGGCATCGCTGAACTGCTGCGGCACAATCCGGCGATCAGCAATGTCATCGAATTTTCCCGCGACGACTGGTCGACCCCCTGGACTCTGACCCCTTTCGTCAGCGGCGCCCGGCTGATCGCAACATTGCGCGCTGCCGAATACGATCTGGTGATCGACCTGCAAGGGCAGATGCGGAGCGCCGTATTTGCGTTCGCCAGCGGCGCGCCGGTGCGGATCGGTTTTGATAAGCCCCGCGCCGATGCTTTCACCAGCCTGGCACGCATCATCCCGCAGGAAGCGCGCAAGCACGCCTGGCGCGGCGCCCGCGAAGGCGCATGGTTCGCCTACACTCACACTATCGACCTGCCGACGCTCGATATCCATCCGGTCGAACGCTATCTCCGCATCAAGGCAATGCTCGGCCTTGATGACGGCCCAGCCGATTTTTCGTTTCCGATTCCGCCAGAGGCAACCACGCGCATCGATGCGCTGCTCGATTACTACGATATCGGCAAAGTAAAACTCGCGGTGATTGCTCCCGGCACCAATTGGGAAACCAAGCAATGGCGAGCGGACGGCTTCGCCGAGGTTGCGCGGCACTTCCTGCAAAAAGGATTTGCAGTTGCGTTGATCGGCTCCGATCGCGAGCGCGGCTTATGCGCCGAAGTCGCAAAGCTTGCGCCCGGTGCGATCAATTTTGCCGGCGAAACATCTTTGAGCGAACTGGCCGCACTGATTGCGCGCGCCGCGATCTGCGTTACCAACGATTCCGGCCCGATGCATCTCGCCGTTGCGTTGGGCCGCCATGTCGTCAGCGTATTCGGTCCGACCGATCCGGTCTGGGCCGGGCCCTATCGACATACTGGCTCAGTCGTACGCGCGGGCGTGCCCTGCTCGCCCTGCTATCTGCGCCGGCTGAGCCAATGTCCGAACAACCACGCCTGCATGGAAAAGGTCAGCGCCGGCAGCGTGGTTGAGAAGATCGATGCGGCGCCCGGCGGAGCGCGGCGCGGTTAGCACAATCAGCCTACAACGCTACGCCGCAATGCGGTGGATGGCTTCGTCGTCACGCGCGCTGCGGATAGCCAGGACCGACTTCTCGATCGCGCCCCACAGCCGACCGATTTCGTCAGCCGCCTGCGAGCTTGCGTTAAATTCCGTCGCGCCCTGCCCGGTGGCGAGCGAAAGCGAGAAATCCGTGCGAGCGGCGGAGGTTTCCTGCCGCAGCTAATGCAGAACCTGGTAGGCAGCGACCGCGATCTCGACCGCGATCAGAACAACGACGATAATTTCAAGCCGCAAGGATCGCTTGGTATCGATGATGTCGGTCAGAACCTCGGCCGTATCGGCAATGACCGAGAGTTTGCGGGAAAGCGCGTCGGCGCGCTCCTTCAGTTCGTATTCGTCTTCCAGCCGCGCGTAGAGCCTGTCGAGATCGGGGCGATCCCACACCACGTCGGGTTTTTCGGTCACCGCCACGCGGCCAGACAGCCGTTGCTGCACAAGAAGCGCGTTACCGACGTGCCTTAAAATGACCCGGCGTCCGACGCCGATCCATCCTTTCTCGGCAAGCTGGCGGGCGAACGGCTCCACGATATCGAATACCTTTGCCACCTCGCGTTCGTCGCGGGCCAGCACCACGCTCTTTGAAAGCGCGTCGGCGATGACGATCAATTGCTCGGGCTTGAGCGCTTTCAATGTCAAAGGTCCGCCGGGTGCAATCAGTTCGTCCTTGTCGGCACTAAGCTCGATCAGCAGCGTCTCTTCCTCGGGCGGGCTGATCGGGCGCAGAAGCCGCGGCCGGAGCGAACCGATGACCTGATCTTCCGCTTCGGGCGAGAGACACGATGTCACCACGACGCCGTAACGAAACAGCGTCACAAAGCCGCTGTCGCCGAATTTGTAGGTCAGAGGCGCCGTCGAGACGACGCCATCGTGCTCGAAATTGGAAACATCTATTCGATCGCTCAACAAGAACGCCCGAA
Organism: uncultured Alphaproteobacteria bacterium; assembly: GCA_963742215.1. Lineage (GTDB taxonomy): Bacteria > Pseudomonadota > Alphaproteobacteria > Rhizobiales > Xanthobacteraceae > BOG-931. Next base: position 71,681 of record CAVULJ010000022.1, on the reverse strand, counting down.
CCCGTTTGGTGTTTGAAGCCTCGGGCGGCATCAGCCCTGCTTCTGGTTCTTGGGAATCGAATCGATGCCGGTCACCCACGGGCGCGCCGAGCGATACCAGTTCTGCCGCCGCGGAATGAGCTGATCGCGCTGCCGCAAGATGCCGACCCGCACGGTATAGGACGGCTGCACGCCGTCGCCGGGCGTCGTCGAGTAGATCGGCGAGCCGCATGTCGGACAAAACGCCTGCGGCGCGGGGCTTGCCGCTGTCCGCCGTCGTCTTGAGGAAGATCGTCGGCGTGCCGGTCATCTTGAATGTTGCGCCGGGAACCGGGATGGAGACGCGGAACGCGGTGCCGGTGCCGGACTGGCAATCGGTGCAATGGCACATTTGCGTTCGTCTCCGGATCGGCCTCGCCTTCGATCCGGATGGCGCCGCAGGCGCAAGAGCCGTCGATTTTCATTGCATCGTTCCTTCCGTTCGTGTCTTTGACGGAGGTACGGGTTAACTCATACTGACAAAAAACGCCGCGATAAACCGGCCTTGCGACCTGGGAAGAACCCCATGCTGAAAATTATAACCGCCCTGTTCGCCATCCTTGTGTCATCCGGCATCGCCGTTGCGCAGCCTGCGCCTTCGCCCGACGTGCTCAAGGATCTGGCGCCGACCGGCAAGCTGCGCGCCGCGATGAATTTCGGCAATCCGGTGCTGGTGCAAAAAGGCGCGAACGGCGAGCCGGTCGGCGTCACGCCCGAGCTTGCCGCGGCGCTCGCCAAGCGGCTCGGCGTTCCGGTCGAATTCGTGACCTATTCGTCGGCCGGAAAAACTTTCGATGGCGCGGTGCAAAACGCCTGGGACATCGGTTTCATCGCCATCGAACCGGCGCGCGCGACGGACGTGGATTTCACTGCGCCCTATCTGCTCATCCAGGGTACGTACCTCGTACGCACAGGATGCGCCGTTCAAGAACGTCGCCGACGTCGACGCTCCGGGCCGCAAGATCGGCGTCGGCCTCGGCTCGGTCTATGATCTTTATCTGACCCGCACGCTGAAAAACGCGGTCCTGATCCGCAATCCGAACGGCGGCGCCGCGGGCGGCATCGAACCGTTCCTTGACCAGCATCTCGACGCCGCAGCGGGCGTGCGCGAACCGCTCGACGCCTATGCCAAGGACCACCCCGATACGCGGGTCATGCCGGATGCGTTCGAGGAAATCCAGCAGGCGATCGGCACGCCGAAAGGCAGACCGGCCGGCCTCGCTTACCTGCGGCAGTTTGTTGAAGAGATGAAAGCCAACGGCTTCGTCGCCGATGCCTTGAAGCGCTCCGGCCAGACCGCGCCGGTCGCGCCGCCGGCGAACTGACACATCACAAAAAAACCCAAGGAGAAAAAAATGGATTTCACACGGCGATCGGTCGTGGCTGGTGCGCTTGCGTCGCCACTGGCCCTGACACTGTCGAATTTTGCAAACGCTCAACCATTGCTGTCGAATTCTTGGCCGTCCGGGATCATCAAGATCATCGTGCCGTTTCCGCCTGGCGGCAGCGTCGACCCGATCGCGCGCATGGCGCAGGCCGGCATGCAGCAAAAGCTCGGAGCCTCGATCGTCATCGAAAACCGGCCCGGCTCGTCCGGAGCACTCGGCACCGAAATCGTCGCGAAATCGCCGCCGGACGGCAACACCTGGGTGTTCGTGTTCGATTCACACGCGGTCAATCCGTTTTTGTTCGATCTGAACTTCGACACGGTGAAGGATCTTGAGCCGGTCATGCTGATCGGCACCGCGCCGAACGTGCTGGCGACCCATCCGTCGCGTCCCTACAAAACCTTTGCCGACGTGGTCGCGGCGGCGAAGCAAAAACCCGACACCATCACTTATGCGTCGATCGGCAGCGGCAGCGTCGGTCATCTGACCATGACGCTGCTGAGCGAGCGCGCCGGCTGCAAGCTCGTTCACGTCCCCTATCGCGGCGGCGGCCCGGCGATGAACGACGCCATCGCCGGCCACGTCGATCTCATCATCGGCAGCGCGGCATTGGTCATGCCGCAGGTCAATGCCAAAACCATTGTGCCGGTATTGCAGACCGGCAAAACCCGGATGCCGAATTTTCCTGATACCCAAACCGCCATCGAAGCCGGTTTTACCGGCTTTGAATCCTACGCCTGGTGGGGCGTATTCGCGCCGGCCGGCACGCCGAAACCGATCGTGGAGCGTTTTGCCGCGGCGCTCGGCGATAGCCTGCGCGATCCGGTTGTGAGTAAAACCCTGACTGAAAGTCTTCAGGTCTCGCTCATCCTTGGCGACGCTCGGGAAGAAGCAAAGTTCCTCGGCGAACAGATGGCGTTGTGGGGACCGGTGGTGAAAGAGAACAACATCAAATCCGATTAGAAATTGCTGTGCTGAAAAATAATCGAGGGAGGACCACGATGACGATTTCACGCCGCACGGTTGTTGGCGGTCTTGCTGCCGCGTGTACCGGCACGCTCGTCCCGCAACGTTTGTTTGCAGCCGATTATCCGGCGCGGCCGATCCAGCTTGTGGTGCCATTTGCCGCGGGCGGCAACGCCGACATTGTCGGGCGCATCGCCGGTGACCAGATTGCCAGAGGCCTCAATGGGACCGTTGTGGTCGAGAACCGCGGCGGCGCCGGTGGAAGCATTGGCGCCGAATATGTCGCCAAGGCCAATCCCGACGGCTACACGCTGCTGGTCGGCTCGAACGGCCCCTTGACGGTCAACCCGTTTATCCACCTTCAGCTTGGCTATGACCCGCTGAAGGACTTTGCCGCCATCGCACTGACGAGCTACGTGCCGCATGCGCTGATCCTGAGCAGCGACGTCGAAGCCAAGACCGTTTCTGATTTCGTCGCCGCGAGCAAAAAGACGCCGATGACGATCGCGACCAGCGGCGTCGGCAGCGCGACGCATATGACGCTAGAACGTTTTAAGGCAGCGACCGGCGCGGACATCACCCACGTGCCGTATAAAGGCGGCGGCGCTCTGACGCCGGACCTGCTCGGCGGCAGCATCAACGGCGCGATGACCGAATTTTCCACCGCGCTGCCGCTCCATAACGACAGGAAGGCGCATATCGTGGCGATTGCATCGATGCACCGCTCGAAGCTCGCGCCCGATATTGCGACCTTCGACGAGAGCGGCGTAAAGGGTTTCACCGCGCAAAGCTTTATCGGCATTCTGGCGCCGGCGAAAACGCCGGAGGCTATCATCGCCCAGATCCAGGGCGCGGTGCAGAAGGGGCTGGCTGATGGCTCGCCGACCGCAGAAAAGCTCGTCGCGCTCGGCTCCGAGATCGCGACACCGGAACAGATGACGGCAAAAGGCTTCGCCGACTTCATCCGGAGCGACTACGAACAGATGCGCGACGCCGCCAAGCTCGCCGGCATCCAGCCGACCTGACGTGCGCTAAGTCGTCTTGTATGCTTTAATGTCGCGCCTGATATCAGGAGTATCCGATGCAGATCACGCTCTATTATTCGCCGATCGCCTGTTCCCTCGTGCCTTATGTGACACTGACGGAAGCCGGCGCAGACTTTCAGATTCGGAATGTCAACTTGCGCAAGGGCGAGCAAACCACGCTGGATTATCTGAAGCTTAATCCGAAGCACAAAGTCCCGGTGTTGGTCATCGACGGACAAGCTCTTACGGAGAATGTCGCGATCCAGATGTGGATCGACCGCAATTTTCCCCACGCCAATCTGCTGCCGAAAGATTCGTGGGCACAGCTCAGAGCCATTTCGATTATGTCATGGTGCGCGTCCGGCATTCACCCCTTTCTGGCGCGCATCAATTCGCCTCCGCGGGTCTGCGATGTCCCCGGCGCAGACGAAAGCGTGCGCCGGCTCGCCGCCGGACAGCTATACGAGAACTACAAAATCGCCGACGAAATGCTGGCCGAGCGTGAATTCTTCTTTGATCACTTCACCGCAGCCGATGCACACTTCTTCTGGTGTTTCCGCCGCGGTACGCAGTTCGAGCTGGAGCTAGGCAAATACGCCAACTGTCAGGCGCATTATGCCCGCCTGCAGAATCGGCCCAGCATCCAAAAGTGCCTGGTTCACGAGAACGCGGTGCAAGCCGAATTCGCGAAGGCCGCGTAACCCTCCCCGATCCAGAACGGCCCCCTGAATCCAACGGATGCCTTAACGGCAAATATCGCTATGATAGCATGGGGGCTGGATGACTAACCCCGCCCTCTGCGGGGTTCTTATCAGCTGTACCGGCGCGAAGCCGATACGCCGCTGGGGCAATAAAACAGAAGGGAGCGAGCCATGGCTCAAGCTGAAGCAAAATTACTGCATCCGGGACTTGCCGGATTTTATCAGAAGATGACGCCGGTCGCGGAAACGCTCGTGCGCGTCATCATTGGCGTCATGTTTTTGATGCACGTGTCGGGCAAGTTCAAAGCCGGCGCGGACGCCATCGCTACAAACGTCTTCGCCAAGAACGGCCTCGAACCGGCCTTGACCTGGGCCTATGTCACCATGGGCCTGGAACTGGTCGGCGGCATTTGCTTGATCGTCGGCTTGTTCACGCGCTTTTTCGCCGCCGCGCTTGCCATTGAAATGCTGATTGCCTTGCTCGCGGTACATTTCGCGAAGGGGTACGCGGCCGGTGGTGGCGGATACGAATACGTGCTGCTGATCGGAGCAGCCTGCTTCCTGATCGCGATCCGCGGCGGCGGTCCCTACTCGATCGACCGCTATTTAGGAAAAGAGCTCTAGATTCTTATTTTCCGGGCGTGCGCGCTTTACCGCGTGCACTCCCCTCATTTTTGCTGCGCTGCCGCCTGAAAAGCTTTCCAATCGAATTTTTGCGCAAGCGGTAGCGCTTCGTCTTCCGTAATTCCGTTATATGAAACCGTCATCAGCGCGGTCGGGCCAAGTGCGACCATGAATGCGCCGGACTTCTGCGCGGTATTGTAGGTCTTCATGACTCGAAAGCCATTCACCGTTGCCGTGATCATATGGCCTTCGGTGGTTTCATAAGTCATCCCGGCCGTCATCGGCGCCATCGCTCCGGCCGCAGCCGCTCCGGTGACCACGACGGCGTGCAATTGCGACGCGCCTCGCGTGTAGTCGCGGGTCGCCGTCGTCATGGCGTTGCCTGGAGTTTCCATCGTCATGCCGTCGGGCTTCTTGCCCTGCCAGCCGTCGAGATCGACAAAGAGCGGCAGGAAACGCTGGAACGCCTGATCGGCAAAGGCCGTCGTAGGTTGAAGCAACCAGGCAGCAATCAATCCAGAGACAACGAAAATAGCGCGGCGATCAGCCATTGGCCCATCCTCATCGGTCGCCGCAGGGTATCACTCCATCGCGCGCCGATTGCGGTATTCCGCTGCTGCCAGATATGAATTATCGGCTCAAGTACGGTGGATAGCAGGGCAATCTATCCGCCGTCATCGCGCAGCGACTGCGAGCGCCCGCATCAGATCCGCATCGAGTTCGTCGACATCTTCAAGCCCGACCGAAAATCGCAACAGATCTGCGGGACACGGCGAGTCCGCGCCTTCGATGGAGGCGCGATGCTCGATCAGACTTTCAATGCCGCCGAACGAAGTCGCGCGCTTCCAAAGACTGACGGCAGCAGCCACGGCGATCGCTGCTTTCTCACCTTTCGCGATGCGGATGGAGAACAGACCGCCAAAGCCGCCCTTCATTTGCCGCAACGCGGTTTCGTGACCGGGATGCTCTGGCAATCCGGGATACAGCACTTGCGCAATCGCCGGATGACCAACCAGCCGCGACGCAATCATCGCCGCCGTGCGCGCCTGATTGCGCACGCGGACATCGAGCGTCCGCATGCCGCGGATCAAAAGCCAGGCATCAAACGCGCTCAAGGCGTTGCCGAGCTGATCGCGCATCTTGCAGATGCGTGACCAGAGCGGCCCGTCACTCGCCGTCGCCAGCGCGCCGGCCACGATGTCGGAATGTCCGTTGAGGTATTTGGTCGCCGAGTGCATCACGATGTCCGCACCGAGCGACAGCGGCCGCGTGAACACCGGCGTCGCCACCGTCGAATCGACACACACCAGCGCGCCGGCGGCATGCGCGATCTCGGCGATCGCTGCGATATCGCTTATCGTCCACAGCGGATTGCTCGGCGTTTCGATCCAGAACAATCCGGTCGAGCCGGGCCGCACCGCCGCGCGCACGGCGTCAAGGTCGGACGTCTCCACGAACGATACGCTATGTCCGTAGCGGCCGATCTCGCGCAGCCAGGAACGAAATCCCCAATACATGACTTGCGAAGCGATGATGTGGGTCGGGCGGTCAAGCGCGAGGAAGACGCTGCTCGCCGCCGCCATGCCGGAGCCGAACAGCAAGCGCCTCGTCCGCGCCCTCCAATGCCGCGATCAGCGCTTCGCCTTGCTGAACCGAAACATTGTCGCTGCGCCCGTAGACGTGGCCGGCCGGATATCGGTTATCGGGATCGCGAAGATACGTCGCCGACATGTGGATGGGCTGCGTCACCGCCCCGGTGATGAACTCATGAGCGCCCGGAGGCTGCGCAGCCAGGGTTTTCAGGCTTAATGCAGGCTTGGTTTGATCGTCCATCGGTGTTCCGAAAGCGCTAAATTCACGGTGGAAATGATCAAAAAGACTGGGCGTCTGCTGTCCAACCACAGACCCGACAAAAGCCACCCGCAAAGGTAACTCGACTCATCAACGCAGGTTCCCGGCGAGGAACTTTAGCAAGCCGTGCCGGCGAAAGCGGCACACTTTCGCGTTACGGCTCAACCACCGCCCGCTCTACATTTTGTGACAATTGCGGCGACGTCATTGGGATGACGTCTCGCGCTAAGGCACAAACGGCAGGCATCCCGACCCTCGGGCTATTGCGGACTTAGTGCGAGTACGACGGATAGCCCGAAGTCTTTTCGGTCGCCGCGAGCAGCCGCAGCATCGCCGGCCATTCCAGCACACCGTAAGGCCGCCGCGTACCGGGCTGATAAAGATGCGCCGTGTGCGCCAACACATTTTCGCCCGGCATGGTCAGCTCGGTGCGCGCCGCCATGGCGTCAACCTGCGAGCGGCAGGACAGCTCCAGCTGATACATCGTATTGAGCGCCTGCTGGATGGTCGCCCCGCAGGTGAGCAGGCCGTGATTGCGCATCACCAGCGCATCGTGCGGACCGAGATCGCTGACAATCCGCTCCCGCTCGTCGGTATCGACCGCAGGCCCCTCGTAATCGTGATAGCCGATATGGCCGACAAAACGAATCGAGGTTTGCGACAGAGGCAATAGCCCGCACTTCATCGCCGACACCGCCATGCCGGCGCGGGTGTGAGTGTGCAGCACGCAGGCAACGTCCTCGCGCGCCTTATGGATCGCACCATGGATCACATAGCCGGAGACGTTGATGCCGTAGTCGGTCTCCGGCTTCCAGATGATGTTGCCCTCGACATCGATCTTCACCAAACTCGACGCCGTGATCTCCTTGTAAAGCAGCCCATAGAGATTGATCAGCAGATGATCGGTGCCGGGAATACGTGCGGTAATGTGGTTGTAGATCAGGTCAGACATCGCATACTGATCGACTAGGCGATAGCAGGCGGCGAGATCGACCCTCGCCTGCCACTCTTGCGCCGACACGTCGTTGCGGATTGACTTGAAATCTGTCGAATAATTCACGGCGTTTCTCCCCTTCCTCAAGGATAGCTTTTAGAGCCAGCCATGTCAGCCAAAGAGTCGGTCAAAATCAGCGAAATCCTGCGCAACCACGTGAAGGAAAAACTCGCCCGCGACGAGGTGGTCGCCTCGATGACTGTGCGGCTTGTGCACGGTGTCGAGATCGCGCGGATCGCCAAGACCGCTGGCTTCGACAGCCTCTATGTCGACATGGAGCATTCAAGCTTTTCGCTCGAAAGCATGAGCCAAGTCTGCATCGCAGCGCTCGAGGCCGGCATCACGCCGTTCGTGCGCGTGCCCGGCATCGGCGATGTGCAGCGCATCCTCGATGCCGGCGCGCTCGGCATCATCGCCCCGCACGTGCAGTCGGCGGCCGAGGCGCGCGACTTCGTCAAGGCGTCGAAATATCCGCCGCTCGGCGACCGCTCCAACGCCGGCAACCTGCCCCACCTGCAATACCGCTCGTTTCCGGCTGCCGAGGCTTATGCCGCGGTCGATGCCGCGACTATGGTGATCGTGCAGTTTGAAAGCGCCAAAGCCGTCGAGAACGCGGACGAGATCGTGGCGGTCGACGGTGTCGACATGGTGCTGATCGGCACCAACGATCTTCTGGCGGACTACGGCCTGCCCGGCCAGTACGATCATCCCAAGGTGCACGAGGCCTACACCAAGACTCTCGCGGCTTGCAAAAAGCACGGCAAACACCTTGCCGTCGGCGGTTTCGCCACCCGCGCCGACCTCGCCGCCAAATACGTGCAGATGGGCGCGCGATACGTCTCGACTGGTACCGATCTTGGCTTCCTGCTCGCGGCTTGTGCCGCCAAGGCGAAGGAAGTCCGCGATATGCCGCGGCAATGAGTGATTTGTCATGCCCCGCGAAGGCGGGGCATCCAGTAATCGCTAACCTTCCCGGGCCTTGCGCGTGCCCGGAACTTCCGTGATTACTGGATCGTCCGCCTTGGCGGACGATGACAGTCCAAGCTGGGCGTTGGCACATGGCAAAACTGCGTGCGATTCTGATCAACGCTCTCTGCATCCTGCTCGCGCTCACAGCATTCGCTGCACCTGCATCCGCTGACGACTATCCGAACCGCACGATCCGGATGATCATCCCGTTTGCGCCGGGCGGCAGTAATGATGTGGTCGGCCGCATCATCGCCAATCAACTCGGCCAGGCGCTCGGTAAGCAAGTGTTCGTCGACAACCGGCCCGGCGCCGGTGGCGTGGTCGGCTCCGACCTCGCGGCGAAAGCCGATCCGGACGGCTACACGCTATTAATCATCTCGATCGCGCACGCGGTCGATCCATGGCTTTACAAGACGCCGTTCGATCCGGTGAAAGATTTTGCGCCAGTCAGCATCATCGCCACCGGCACCAATGTGCTCACGGTCAATCCGAGCGTGCCGGTGCATTCGGTCAAGGAACTGCTCGACCTCGCCAAGGCGAAATCCGGCGAACTGAACTATGCCTCCGCCGGCATCGGGAGCTTTCAGCATCTGAGCGGCGAACTGTTCAAGCTCATGGCGGGAGTGAATATCCAGCACGTGCCCTATAAGGGCGGCGGTCCGGCCATGCTCGCGGTGATCGCCGGCGAAGACCAGGTGATGTTCTCCTCCATCGTCCAGACGGTGCCGAACATCCAGAATGGCCAGTTGCACGCGCTCGCAACCGGCGGAGAAAAGCGCAGCCCGATCCTACCCGACCTGCCGACTATCGCCGAAGCCGGCGTCCCGGGTTATGTGGCAACGAATTGGTGGGGCATCGTCGCGCCGGCCGGCACGCCGCAGCCCGTCGTCGACAAGCTGCACGATACCATCGCCGGTTTGTTGGACTCAGCCGACACAAAAAAGTTCCTCGACAACGAAGGCGCGGCGCCGGCGCACATGAGCTCCGCGGAATTCGGCAAATTCATCGAAGCCGAGATCGCCAAATGGGGACCGGTCGTCAAACAGGCCGGCATGAAGGCCGAGTGAATTGCGCGCCATGAATAACTTCACCTACCACTCCGATCCCGTCCGCATCCGCTTCGGCGCAGGCTCGGCCGCCACACTTGGCGAGGAAGCCGACTTCCACAAAATGTCGCGGCTGATCGTGCTGTGCTCGAAATCTCGCGCAGACTTTGCGCAGCGTGCCACCGCGGCCATCACCGATCGTGTCGTGGATTTTTGCGACGCCTCGGCGCCGAACATGCCACGCGAGGCGTTTGACCGGGTGCTCGCTGCGCTGACGCAGCACAAGGTCGACGGCTTTGTCGTGGTCGGCGGCGGTTCGCCGATCGGGTTGGCCAAGGCCGCCGCAGCGACGACGAAGATCCCCTACATCGCGATGGTCACGACCTATTCCGGCTCGGAGATGGCGGCGCGCTGGCGCATCGGTGTCGCAGCCGATGCCGTCTCCGGCGAAGGCCCTGACGCCCTCCCCGCTACCGCGATCTATGATCCCGAGTTGACCCTCGACCTGCCGGCCCGCACATCGGCGGCAAGCGGCATGAATGCGGTCGCTCATGCGGTCGAAAGTCTCTACGGCATCGACACCAATCCGGTCGTGCAGGCGATGGCCGAGGAAGCGATCCGTCAGCTTGGCGCAAATTTGCCGCGCATGCTGCAAAACCCGCGCGACATCGACGCACGCAGCAACGTGATGTATGGCGCGTGGCTCGCGGCGAACTTCCGCTCGGAAGTCGGGCTTGAACACGCGGTGGCGCAACGGGTGCGGCAATGGTTCAATCTCGACCATGCGCACACCCACGCCATCGCCACGCCCTACGCCATCGGCTTCAACGCATCGGCGGCGCCGGACGCCATGACGCGGATCAAACGCGCGCTCGGCGCGACCGACGCCGCGCGTGGCCTCTATGATCTCAATGTCCGGCTTGGCTTGCCGAGGGGATTGAAGGGACTAGGCATGCGCGAGGAGGATATTCCGAAAGCGGTCGAGGTGGTCAGCAAAGTCGAGATCACTCATCCGCGTCCGGTGTCGAAGGCCGAGCTCACCGATGTGATCCGCCAGGCCTATTTCGGCGAGCCACCGAGATTCTAAGAAATGATTTTTAGAAACGCCGTCCCATGACTGCCACAACCGGCTCCGGATTGAAATGGGTCGGCCGCGCTATCCGGCGGCTGGAAGATCCCGCGCTCGTGACCGGACGCGGGCATTTCACTGCCGACCTTCCCGCCAAACATTACGTGCGCTTTGTGCGCAGCGCCGTCGCTTCCGGCCGCATTGTCAGCATCAACGCGCCCGATGGTGCGCACATCATCCGCGTTGCCGATCTCGTTGGCGCCGGGCCGATCCGTCCGATGCTGCAGAAGTTCAACTACCAGCCGGTCGAGCAGCCGATCCTGGCTAAAGACGTCGTGCGCTTCGTCGGCGAGCCAATCGCCGCCGTGGTCGCGCCAACCAACGCCGCCGCTGAGGACCTCGCCGATGCGGTGGAGGTTGAGATCGAGGAACTGCCGGCGGTGATCGACGCACGCGAAGCACTCAAGCGTGGTGCGCCGCTGGTCCACGACAAGGTGCCGTCAAACACCGTGGTCGAAGGCCGCTTCAAGACCGAGAATTTCGACGCGGAGTTCGCCAAGGCGCACAAGATCGTCCGCGCCACGCTCCGCTCAAACCGCCAGAACGCAACGCCGCTTGAAGCGCGCGCCGCTCACGCTGCGTTCGATCCCGGTTCCGGCCGCGTGACGCTAACCTGCACCACTCAGATGCCGCACCTCGTGCGCACCGCGATCGCCGACGTGCTCAAGTTTCCCGAATCCGACATTCGCGTCGTCGCGCCCGATGTCGGCGGCGGTTTTGGCCAGAAGATGTCGCTGCCCAGCGAATATGTCGTGTTGGTCTGGCTGGCGCGGCAAACCCGCGGCGCGGTGGCCTGGAGCGAGGACCGGCGGGAAAACCTGATCGCCGGCTTTCACAGCCGCGACCAGCATGTCGAGATCGAAGGCGCATTCGACGAACGCGGCAAGCTGATCGCGCTGTCGTCGGATATTGCCGCCAATATCGGCGCCTATTCCTGTTTTCCGACCACGTGCGGCGTCGAGCCGCTGATGGCGATGGCCGAGCTGCCCGGGCCCTACGACTTTCGCGCCTATTCCTGCGTGGCGCGCGGCGTGGCGACCCATACCTGCACCATGGCGCCCTATCGCGGCGTGTCGCGCCCGGTGATCACGTTCGCGATCGAGCGGCTGATGGACAAGGCGGCGGCCGCGTTCGGCCTGGATACCGACGAAATCCGCCGGCGCAATCTCATCAAGACATTTCCTTACACCTCGGCCACCGGGCTGGTGTTCGACGAAGGCACCTATGTCGAAACGCTGGATCAAGCGGTCACCCATATCGATCTGAAAGCGTTTCGCGCCGAACAGCGCGAGGCCCGTTCGCGCGGCCGTTACCTTGGCATCGGCTTCACGACATTTTCCGAGCGCACCGGCTACGGCAGTCCGGCCTTTGCCGCACGCGGCATGGAAATCACGCCGGGCTGGGAAACTGTCTCGATCACCATGGACCCGTCGGGGTTGGTCGAAGCGCGAATTGGCGCGAGCCCTCACGGCCAGGGGCTGCGTACTACGCTTGCGCAAATCATCGCCGATCAGGTCGGCGTCGCGCCGCAGCATGTGCGCATCATCCATGGCGATACCGATCGCACGCCCTATGGCTGGGGCACATTCGCCAGCCGCTCGCTCGTCATCTCCGGTGGCGCGTCGCTGTTGGCGGCGCAGAAGATCCGCAAGAAGCTTCTCACCATCGCGGGCCATGTGCTGGAAGCAGCAACCGAAGACATCGTGCTGGAAGACGGCAACGCCAAGGTGTCCGGCACCGATCGCACGGTGACGATCGCCTCCCTCGCCCGCGCTGCCTATCACCAGACCCATCAGTTCAAGGGCGAGATCACGCCCGGACTGAACGAGAGCGCCGACTACGATCCGCCCGGCACGTTCTCCAACGCCTGCCATGTTGCCATTGTCGAGGTCGATATCGAGACCGGCCGCGTCAGCTTGCAAAAATTCCTCGCGGTCGAAGACGCCGGCCGCATCATCAATCCGCTGATCGCCGACGGCCAGGTGCACGGCGGCATCGCGCAGGGCATCGGCAACGCGCTGCTCGAAGAAATCGTCTACGACGCGCTCGGCAATGTGCAGACCGCAACGCTTGCCGACTACATGCCACCAACCGCGCATGAGATCCCGCCGATCGAGCTGCACCACATTGAATCGCCCGCGGCATCTTCGATCACCGGCGCCAAGGGGATCGGCGAAGGCGGCGCCATCGGCGCACCGGCCGCCGTGCTCAACGCGGTCAACGACGCGCTATCGCCGTTCGGCGCCGAGATTGATGAGATGCCGGCAACACCGCAGCGCATCCGCGCGGTGCTGCGCACCGTGCAAAAGCGTAGCGACGAGCGGTCAAAGCGCTAGATAGTTGCGCTGGATTTCCTCGTTCGCCGCCACCTCCGCCATGGTGCCGGCCCACCGGATCTGGCCCTTTTCCAGCATGTAGGCGCGGTCCGAAACCGCTTGGGCGAAGCCTACATTCTGTTCGGACAGCAAGATCGAAAGGCCGCGCTTCTTCAGTTCAACGATGGTGTTGGCGATCTCCTCAACGATTACCGGCGCAATGCCTTCGGACGGTTCATCGAGCAACACGATCAGCGGATTGCCCATCAGCGTGCGGGCGATGGTCAGCATCTGCTGCTCGCCGCCGCTCATCCGACCACCGAGGCGATGGCGCATCTCGGCGAGGTTTGGAAACAGCTGGAACAGCGCGTCGGTCGTCCACGCCGGCGCCGCGCTGCCGTCCTCGAAGGACCGCGGCGATTGCAGGCCGATATCAAGATTCTCCAGCACGGTGAGGCCTGAAAAGATGCGGCGATCTTCCGGCGTGAAGCCGATACCGAGCCGCGCGATCTCGAACGGCTTGAGACTGGAAATGTCGCGGCCATTGAGGCGCACGGTCCCGCTGCGCCGCCCCAGCATCCCCATGATCGCCTTCATGGTGGTGGATTTGCCGGCACCGTTGCGGCCCATCAACGCTACCACTTCACCCCGCCCTACTTCCAGATTGACGTCATAAAGAATTTGCCCTGCGCCATACCAGGCGCAAAGATTCTCGACCGCGAGCGTGGGCGTGGTCACGACTTCGGCTCCGACAGCTTGAATGATCGGCCGCTGCCGAAATAGACCTGCTGCACCGTTGGATCGTTGCGGACGGCCTTGGCGTCGCCATCGGCGATCAGACGGCCCCGCGCCATCACGATAATGCGGTCAGCGAAGGCAAAGACCACGTCCATGGAGTGTTCGGTAAACAGAACCGAGATGCCGCGCTCGACCACGAGCTTCTTGACCAGCGCGATCATCTCATTGCGTTCGCGCGGCGCCATACCGGCGGTCGGCTCATCCATCAGGAGCAGCCGTGGCTCGCTGGCGAGCGCCACGGCAAGCTCGACGCGCTTCACGTCGCCATAGGCCAGTTCGCGGCATGGCCGGTCGGCGGCGTCGCGCATGCCGACCTGTTGCAGCAATTCCAGCGCTCGCTCGCGATGAAAAGAAGTCGCTGTCCGCCACAGCCGGTAAACTTCGCGACGGTGCGCGATCAGCGCCATCTGGACATTCTCGGCGACTGTCATCGAGCCGAACGTTGCCGCGATCTGGAACGTCCGGGCGATGCCGCGCCGGCAGATTTCGCTCGGCGGCAGTTTGACGAGGTCGCCATCCTCGAAACGCACCGCACCGGCGTCAGGCCGCAATTGGCCGTTGATGATGTTGAAGCACGTCGACTTGCCGGCACCATTGGGACCGATCAAGGCCAGAAATTCTCCACCAGCAACGGAGAAGCTTACATCGTCGACGGCACGCACCGCGCCAAAACTCTTCCGCAGCGAGACGACAGAAAGCCCGCTCATGACCGGCGCAGAAAGCGGACAATCTGCGATGACGCGCCCACGAGCCCCATCGGAAAAGCCAGCACGAGCACCAGAATGATGCCGCCGAGTAACGCGTGCCAATACTCCGTTTGCCGCATCACTGTGTCTTGCAGGATCGAGAACACGGTGGCGCCGACGATCGGGCCTGCCAACGTCTGGATGCCGCCTAGCAGCACCATTACCAGCCCATCGATGGAATGGTTGATGCTGATGGTCTCCGGCGAGATTGATCCTTTGGCGAAAGCGAATAGGCCGCCCGCCACACCGCAAATAGTGCCGGCAATGGCAAAGGCGAACCATTGCACCTTCTTCACGTCGATGCCGATCGCCTCGGCGCGCAGCGGTGAATCGCGTCCGCAACGCATGGCGTAGCCGAATGGTGCGAACAACATCCGGCGAAGCAGCAGCACGCCGCAGGCAACCAATACGACGGCCAGCAGGAAGAACATCGGCAGCCGGTCGAAAGGAGCGTCGGGCCAGATGCCGAGAACGCCATTCGAGCCGCCAGTGATCTCTTCCCATTGAAAGACGATCGACCACACGATCTGGGCAAAGGCGAGCGTCAGCATCGCGAGATAGACGCCGGATAGCCGGACGGCGAACCATCCGAACAGCAGCGCGCCAACCGCCGCCGCCAGTGCCGCGGCGGGAAGCGCCAGCCCCATCGGCGCGGCAAACCACTTCACCGCCAGCGCGGCGCCATAAGCGCCAAGACCGAAATAAGCGGCGTGTCCGAATGAATGCATGCCGCCCGGCCCCATAATGAAGTGCAGGCTGGCTGCGAACAAAACCGCGATCAACACATCGACGCCGAGCACGAGCGTGTACGGCGACGATCGCGCCAGAACCGGCAATGCACCACGATCAGCAAGACGATAAAGGATAATACCCGCATCATCGGCGAAGCCGGGCGAATTGGCGCATCCGGCTCGGCAGTGCCGCGCACCGCCAGCTTGCGCCTTTCCCAGCAACCCCTGCGGCCGCACGATCAGCACGACTGCCATCACCAGAAACTCGGCGACCAGCGTCAGCTTGGAAAAGTTCAGCGCGTAGCCGCCGAAATGGACGAGGCCAATGCCGATGCACAGGGCTTTGACCTCCGCAATCAGCACGGCCGCGACATAGGAGCCGCCGATTGAGCCCATTCCGCCCACCACGACCACGACGAACGCATCGCCGAGCGCCGTAAGATCCATGCCCAAGTTCGCTGGCTCCCGCGCGGTCTGCAAAGCGCCGCCCAATCCAGCGAGCAGCGAGCCCA
This sequence comes from uncultured Alphaproteobacteria bacterium, assembly GCA_963742215.1. Taxonomy (GTDB): domain Bacteria; phylum Pseudomonadota; class Alphaproteobacteria; order Rhizobiales; family Xanthobacteraceae; genus BOG-931. The sequence goes on along the minus strand of CAVULJ010000022.1, from coordinate 55,868 downwards.
GGGCGAACACCGCGGTGAATAGCACCGCCTGATTGACGCCGAGAGCGCCGACCATTTCACGATCCTCGGTGGCGGCCCGGACCAAGCGGCCGAAACGGGTCCGCGTAAATACGGCGTGAAGGATCCATAGGACAACCGGTGCGACGACAATCAAAAACGCATCGTAGGTCGGCAGCCGACGACCGAGGATTTCAATGGCGCCGCGCAGTCCCGGCGCGCGCGGGCCGAATAAATCCTGTGCCCCCCACAGCCACAGGGTTGCGTCGTTAATAACCAGGACCAGCGCGAAAGTGGCGAGAAGCTGGAACAGCTCGGGCGCTGCATAGATACGTCGCAGCAGCACGATCTCAATCGCCGCACCGATTAGTCCGACGATCAAAGCGCTCGCAACGATGCCGCCCCAAAAGCCGAACGCACCGCCGACCGACGTCGCCAGCGTGACCGCGATATAGGCGCCGAGCATATAGAGCGAGCCATGCGCCATGTTGATGGTGCGCGTGACCCCGAAGATGAGCGAGAGCCCGGCGGCGACGAAAAACAAGCCGGATGCGGAAGCGAGACCATTGAGGGCCTGAAACGCGAGGCCTTCCAGATTCATCCGCGCGCGCCTTCAAAGATCGCGGCGACGCCGCGGCACCGCCGCCTCGCAGACGCGCTGGTGCACCGCTCAATCCGCAGGCCGCAACTTCTTCACCTCTTCATCCGAAGGCTGCACCGAAGCGCCATCGATGTACTTGTAGTCGACCATGACGCCGTGGCCGTCCTGCAACGCGATCTTGCCGACATAGCCGCCCAGCGTTGACTGATGGTCGACGGCACGGATATTGGAACGGCCCAAACGCGACCGCTCAGTTGCAAGCCTTGGAAGGCATCGACAACTTTCTCCGTATCGGTTGAACCGGCTTTAGTGATGCCGGCCGCCATTGACTTGATCGTCAAATAGCCGACTATCGCGCCCAGCTTCGGTACCTCGTTGTAACGCTTCTGATAAGCCGCAACGAATTCGGGGTTTTGCGGCGGAACGGTAGCGCTCGCCGGATAGCCGGTGGCTATCCAGCCGACCGGCGCCTCATCCTTGAGGGGGTCCAGATATTCCGGCTCGCCGGCAAGCAGAGCCACCACCGAGCGGTCCTTGAACACGCCACGGGTGTTGCCCTCGCGCACGAACTGCGCGAGATCGGCGCCGAACTCGGCGCTGAAGATGGCGTCGGGCTTGGCGTCATCGATCGCCTGCGCAACCGCGCCGGCGTCGATCTTGCCGAGCGGCGTTGCCTGTTCGGTCACGAACTCGACGTCAGGTTGCTTGGCCTTGATCATTTGCTTGAACGCCGCGGCGGACGCCTGCCCGAATTCGAAGTTCGGATAAACGAGTGCCCAGCGTTTCTTGTTGGCCGCGAGTGCGGATGGCATCAGCATTGCGACTTGCATGTAGGTCGAAGCCCGCAGGCGGAACGTGTAGCGGTTGCCGTTTTGCCAGACCATTTTGTCGGTCAGCGCTTCGGCGCCGAGAAAGAACACCTTCTTCTTGCCGGCAAACTCGGTCACCGCGAGACCGACATTCGACAGGAACGTACCACAGAGGAGGTTCACGCCTTCGCCGGTTACGAGTTCATCGGCGGCACGTACTGCATCGCCCGGATTGGCGCCGTCGTCGCGCGAAATCACTTCAAGCTTTTTGCCCAAAACTCCGCCGGCCGCATTGATGTCTTCCACGGCCATTTGCCAGCCTCGCTTATAAGGCTCGAGAAAGGCGGGCTGACTTTTGTAGGAATTCATCTCGCCGATCTTGATCGTGTCTTGCGCGGCTGCTGGCTGAACGTTTGCGAGCGATGCAGCGATAGCAAAGGTTGCAATAGCTAATAGTCCGCCAGCTCGCGGCGCGGCAAAAAGTGCCCGCATGTCAGGTCTCCTGCTTGGCTTTTCTCGTGAATCTCGCGCTCTTCGCCGGCATCGCGGCACGAGATGGCAGTAAGAAATAGTCTTTGTACGCTCAGGCCTTGTCAAGCTTCACCGCTGCGGCAACCAAATGCGGCTCCGCCAACTACGCATGACTCACGCCGGCCGCTCGCGCGCCGACATGATCGCCAGCCACAAATAGACGGCGAGCAGCGTCATTTCGATGAAAACGATGACGATGCTGGCGCCGAACACGTTCGGGAAGAACGTCACCACCACCGCCATCGATACTACGGAGCCGAGCCATACCACAGCGCCCCATGCGGCGGCGAGCCAAAGCCCAACGGCGGCGACCAGATCAAGCACGGCGAAAAACACAGTTGCAGCTTGCCACGCCACCGTGTGCGCCTCGAAGCCTTCATCCACGCCCGCGCCGATGCCGCAAACCTGAGTCCAGTGATAGAGCCCTTTGACCAGCGACACCGCCGCCATCAGGCGCAGAAACAGCACGAGATACTCGGTCCAGGTACCCGCGCTGCTGTGCGTTTTGCTGACGCGCACCGGATCAAGCATGTCGCTCGGCCGGGTCGGCTGCTTCGGCGTTTTGCCGCTCGCGGGGCTCGATTTGCTGCTCACAGGGCTCATTGGCCAGCAGCGATAGAGGTGCGCCGAAAGCGCGTCAACGCTCGCGTCTAACTGACCGTAAACGCTGTCGAAACTGCGCAGGCCGCGATAGTGGCGATTCCGGCGTGAACGGAGTAAAATGGAGCCCAGCAGGAGCACGTCGATGGCAGTAAAATTCGGCCGGCCGCTCGAGCGCAGCCGCCTTACACCGGTCGAAACACAAAAACCGGCGGATAATCTCGATCTTTCCATCCGGCCACGCCGCAATCGCCGCGCCGACTGGACGCGGCGCATGGTACGCGAGCACGTGCTCACTACCGACGACCTCATTTGGCCGCTGTTTCTTGTGGACGGCACCAAAGTGCGCGCACCGGTCGAACTCGATGCCCGACGTTGAGCGCTTGTCGGTCGATGAAGCTGTTCGCGCGGCTGAACGCGCGGCGAAGCTGTCGATCCCCTGCATCGCACTATTTCCCTACACCCAGCCGGACCGCCGCGATCACGACGGCACCGAGGCGCTCAATCCGGACAATCTGGTTTGCCGCGCGATCCGCGCCATCAAGAAGGAAGTTCCGGAAATCGGCGTGCTCTGCGACGTCGCTCTCGATCCCTATACCAGCCACGGCCATGACGGCTTGCTGCGCGATGGCGTCATCCTCAACGACGAAAGCGTCGCCGTCCTGGTGAAGCAAGCGCTGGTTGAGGCGGAAGCCGGCTGTGACATTATTGCGCCCTCCGACATGATGGATGGGCGCGTCGGCGCCATCCGTTCGGGCCTCGACGCCGCGGGTTTTGGCGATGTCCAGATCATGGCCTACGCAGCCAAATATGCCTCGGCCTTTTATGGACCGTTCCGCGATGCGGTTGGTTCGAGCGCCACGCTCACCGGCGACAAGCGCACCTATCAGATGGATCCGGCCAATTCCGATGAGGCCTTGCGGGAAGTCGAACTCGATATCGCCGAAGGCGCCGACATGGTCATGGTGAAGCCGGGCATGCCCTATCTCGACATTCTTTACCGGATCAAAGCCGCATTCGGGATGCCGACATTCGCCTACCAAGTATCGGGCGAGTATGCGATGATCATGGCTGCCGCGGGGAACGGCTGGCTCGACGGGGACAAGGCGATGACGGAAAGTCTCATCGCTTTCAAGCGCGCCGGTGCTGATGGTGTGCTGACCTACTTCGCGGCGCGGATCGCCGAGAAGCTCAAGAAGAGCAGCTCATAACAAGCGTCTCCGCCGGGGTGGTGGGTAGCGAGGCGGGTGTCATGCGTTACGACGACGATAACTCTCAATCGTTCGGGCCGGTGCTGCGCCGGATCGCGATCCTCGCGGTGATCATCACCGCGGTTCCGGTGATGTTGTGGAGCATCACCGCCTTCATGCACACCTATGTCGCGCAGCCTGTGATCCCGTCAGCTCGGCCTTTGGCATTAGTTGCTAACCCAAATGCCGCGTCCGCGCCGTCAGCCGATAACAACGCGCCGGCACGCGCGGGTGCGCCCGTTGTTGAAGCGAGAGCGACGGCTACAGATGCCGACGGCAAGAGCGATCAGTTGAGTGACAGTGCCGCGCCTGCTCAAACGCCAACAGGTACGACGGCTTCCATCGGGCCGGTTCCTGCCGCGCCGATGTCGGCCGCATCGACTGCGCCTCAAGCCACCAACCGGACCGCAGCAAATTCGTCAGGCAATCCGGCAAACTCACCCTGGCCTGATCCGTCCCAAGCGATTGGTGAACAACCGTTGCAAACCGCAACTTCGGGCGGCGATTCCTCCGACGCGCTGCCCGCTTCGGCGCCGCTGATCGGTCCAATCCCGCTGCCGCCGCACCGGCCGAAGGTCCTCGCCATGGCGGACGGCCCTGTCCCGCTGCCACGCAGGCGTCCGGCCGACGCTGACGCGGCATCGGACCCGCCTCCCGACAGCGGCAACTTCTTAACCCACCTGTTCGGGCAAACTCACTAACCGGTTGCAGGTTGCACTACGGCGTCGGAGAGACCGAGGGGAACTCATGACCTCAACTTGCAGGATTGCCATCGTCGGCGGCGGCCTCGCCGGGGTAGCGACTGCAAACGCGTTGAAGACATTCGGCCTCAACGCCCAGCTATTCGAGGCGGCGCCGGCCTTAGGCGAAATAGGCGCTGCCGTTAATGTCAGCCCGCAAGCCGTGAAGGCGCTGCGCGCCATCGGTCGCGGCGAACAGGTAGCCGCCGTCGGTTATGCGTCTCCCGGGATTTACACCCGGAACATGCAGACCGGTGAGTTCCTCGAATTCAACGATCGGTTCAAAGCCGGCGAACGATATGGCGCTCCCTACTACACGTTTCATCGCGCCGACTTGCTGGATGCGCTCGCCGCCGGACTAAATCCCGGTGACATTCATCTCGGTCATCGCCTCACCGGCATAGAAGAACGAAACGACTCCGCGGTGCTTGCGTTCGATAATGGCGCTCGCATCGAGGCGGAATATGTGATCGCGGCCGACGGCGTGCGTTCCGTGATCCGGCGGGCGCTCTACGGCGCCGATAACCCTACCTATACCGGCCAGATGGTCTGGCGCGCTCTGCTCGAAAGCAACGATGTTCCACCGGATGTCCTTGAACCGACCGGCCACATCCAGTGGGTCGGACCCGGCCGGCATCTCATTGCCTATTACATCCGCGCCAAGAAGCTCGTGAACATTGTTACCCAGCAGGACACCGACGAATGGGTCGATGAGGGCTGGTCGACACGCGGCGATCCGAACGAGATGCGGGCAAGCTTCCCCAATCCCGAGCCTCATCTGGAAAAGCTTTTAAGCCTCGTGACTCAATGCTCGAAGTGGGGCCTGTTCACGCGGCCGCTGACCCAGAATTGGGGTCGCGGCCATATTCAGCTGATCGGCGATGCCGCGCACGCGATGCTGCCGAATGCAGGACAAGGCGCCTGCCAGGCTTTTGAGGATTCATACATCCTCGGGCGCTGGCTGGCGGCTTGCAGCGATCCGGTGGAAGCTTTTGCCGGTTTCCGACGTGTGCGTATCCCGCGTGTGCACGGCGTGCAGCGATTGTCGTTCTCGAATGCACGCTTCAAGCACATGCGCGACGCGGCGGCGCAAAAGGAATCGATCGCCACCGGCAAGGGCAGCGTTCACGGCAGCTCGGACTGGGTCTGGGGCTACGATCCCGTGACCGAATGGAACAAAGAACCATCTGTTCCGACCGCCTACGCTGCCTGAAGTTGAACGGACGCTTGCCGATCAGCTTCTGAAATAGCGCGGGTTATCAAGATCGCTAATCAGTCCGGGTTGCTTCGGCTGCCATCCGAGCAGCTCACGCGTTTTCTGGCTCGAAGACGGATTGTCGAGCGCTGCGAAATGCGCAAACCAGCCGAAATGATCGCCCGCCTCCTCCGCTGATTTAGCGACGACCGGCAGATTAAGGCGGCGGCCGATCACGGCGGCGATCTCCCGAAACGGAACGCCTTCATCCGCAACGCCGTGATACCGCGCGGCTGCGGCATTCTTTTCAAGCGCGAGCCGGAAGAGATGCGCGGCATCAAGCCGATGCACCGCCGGCCAGCGGTTCATGCCGCCACCCACATAAGCCGAAACCCCTTTCTCGCGCGCAAACCCGATGAGCATCGGGACGAAGCCGTGATCGCCGTCGCCGTGCACCGATGGAGACAGCCGCACGACTGACACGTGTACACCGCGCGCCGCGACCGATGCTGCTGCCTGCTCAGAAGCGACACGGGGAATTGTGGTCAAAGCCTGCGAATCCTCGGTCGCGAGCTGTCCTTGCGCCAAGAGCCCTGTGCCCGACGTGATGACCAGGGGCCGATTTGAGCCCTCGAGCGCTGAGCCCAGCGCTTCAATGACTTGCCGATCAGTCTCGCAGTTGGCCGCAAATTTCGAGAAGTCGTGATTGAACGCGGTGTGGATCACACCGTCCGCAGTGGACGCTCCACTGCGCAAGCTTTCAAGATCGTCAAGCGAACCGCGATGAACGTCTGCGCCTGCCGCCTTGAGTGACGCCACGGCAGTGTCCGAGCGAGCAAGGCCGAGCACGTTGTGGCCCGAGCCGATCAGTTCTTTGACGATCGCCGAGCCGATGAATCCGGTCGCGCCGGTAACAAAAACACGCATGGGAAATCCTCCAAGCTTTTCGATGGAGGCTATATCGGCCCCAGCTTTATCGTGGTAAAGTAGTGATCTTATACGGGTATAATAGCTAACAGGGTCAGCATGCCGGCGGCGAACGATAACTCGCTCGGAACCTACCTGAAGGACCGACGCGCGAAGCTCGATCCGACGGCCTTCGGACTGCCATTGCGGCGCCGGCGAACACCCGGCCTACGGCGCGAGGAAGTAGCGCAGCGCGCCAACGTCAGTTCGACTTGGTACACGTGGCTCGAACAAGGCCGTGGCGGCGCCCCATCAGCCGATGTGCTCGACCGGATCGCGCGCGCCCTGATGCTGACCGACATCGAGCGCGAACATCTCTTCCTGCTCGGCCTTGGCCGACCGCCGGAGGTACGATATCAGGAAACCGATAGTGTCACGCCTCGGCTGCAACGGGTGCTCGACTTCGCTGGAGTTCAGTCCTGCCATCGTAAAGACCCCGACATGGGACGTGGTCGCCTGGAACCGCGCCACGGCGGCGGTGCTGACCGATTACGGTGCAATCCCGCCGGGGCAACGCAATATCCTGCGGCTGATGTTTAGCAATCCGCGCGTCCGCGCCGCACAGCCCGATTGGGAAAGCGTGGCGCGGTTTGTGGTGGCGGCGTTCCGGGCGGACGCCGCGCGCGCTGGTGCCGCCGCAAACATCAAAGCCTTGGTCGATGAGCTTAGCCGGCTAAGTCCTGAATTCGAGAAGATGTGGCGCGATAACGACGTCCGCGCGTATGGCGAAGGCAACAAACAGATCCGGCATCCGGATGCCGGTTTGATTGCCATGGAATTCTCGGCCTTCGCCGTTGACGGCCGGCCCGATCTCGGCGTGGTGATTTACAACCCGGCAACGCCAGCGGATACCGACAAAATCAGAGCGCTCGTCAAAGCGCACACTTCCAAATCCAAATGACCTGAACCGCAGATGCGCCCTCGCCGAGGAGCGACCGCCTTCAACCTCTCGGTTGGCGGCGCGACTGCGCTCAATTGGCTCCCTTGCAGATATCGATCAGCGGCGCGCTGTCCGGATAGCCGGCCAATTCCATGTCGTCGCGAGTGAGCGTGGATAGCGGACCGAGCAGCCGCTGGCACGCTTGGGTGACGAGATCGGGAACGCCAACAACCGGCGGGTGCCCGTTCCATACACGCGCCGTCTTGTCGCGCGAAGCGGTGACGGCACGCAATCCGTCCGGGCTGAAGGCCGCATGAACCACCCAATTGTCATGTCCACGCAGGATTGCGATTTCGCGGCCGCTGGCTGCGTCCCAAATGCGCGCAGTGCGGTCCTGCGAAGCTGTGATAACGCGGGTGCCGTCGGGACTGAACGCGGCCCACCACACCGCATCCTCATGGCCGCTCAACGTGACGAGCAACGCGCCTGTCGTTGCGTCCCAGATCCGCGCGGTTCGATCCTCCGATGCGGTCAGGATACGCTTGCCGTCCGAACTGAAGGACGCGCTGTACACCGGGCCGTCGTGACCTGTGAGCGTCAGCAATTGATTGCCCGATTTGGCATCCCAGATTTTGGCTGTCGCGTCGCGCGACGAAGTAACGATCCGCGCTCCGTCCGGACTGAAAGCTGCCGTGTCCACCACACCGGCGTGGCCCTGCAATAGCATGAGCTGACTTCCTGACGCCGCGTCCCAAACGCGAGCCGTCTGATCCCAGGACGCAGTGGCGACGCGCGTACCATCGGGACTGAAGACTGCGTCCATAACCCAATTGCCATGGCCTGACAGCATCGTGAGCTGCTTGCCCGTCGAGGCATCCCAAATGCGCGCGGTTTTGTCTTCCGACGCCGTAACAATGCGTTTGCCATCGGTACTGAACACCGCACCCAACAGCGCGGCATCATGACCAGTCAAAGTGATCTGTTGTTGACCCGTCGCGGCATCCCAAACCTTTGCCGTCTTGTCTTGCGAAGCGGTGACGATGCGGGTTCCGTCGGCACTATATTCCGCGGACGCCAGCCAATTATCATGACCGCGAAGGATCAGAAGCTCTGTGCCGACCGAGACATCCCATACCCGGACTGTTTTGTCCCTCGAAGCCGTAACGATGCGCTTTCCGTCGGTGCTGTAGGCCGCCGTGTTCACGTAATCCTCGTGTCCCTCCAACGCCGCAAGCTGCGCGCCGGTCGCGGCATCCCAGATACGAGCCGTCTTGTCGGCGGATGCGGTAAGGATTTTTGTGCCGTCGAGGCTGAACGTGACCGTGTTGACGTAGTCATCATGGCCTTGCATCACCGCGATCTGCTTCGCTGTGGCGACGTCCCACACGCGGGCGGTGGTATCGTCGGAGCCCGTGGCGACGCGCGCGCCGTCGGGACTGAACACGGCGCTGTAGACCGAGTTCTGGTGGCCACGCAGCACCGTGAGTTGCTGGCCGGTCGCGGCGTCCCAGATGCGAGCCGTAGTGTCATCCGACGCCGTGACGATCTTTGTTCCGTCGGTGCTGAAGAAGGCGGTTTGTACGGTATCAGTGTGCCCAGTCAGGACGGTGAGTTGCTGGAACGCCGTGGCGTCCCAGATACGTGCGGTCTTGTCGAACGACGATGTGACAATGCGTTTGCCGTCCGGACTAAAGGCCGCAGACGATACCTTGTCGGTGTGGCCGCTCAATACCGCGATCTGTTTGCCGGTCACGGCATCCCAGATACGGGCGGTCTTGTCCTCAGATGCGGTGAGCACCTTTGTTCCGTCGGGACTGAATACGACCGTCCACAAACCCGCTTGATGTCCGGTCAGCACCTGGAGCTGCTTACCGGTTGTGGCGTCCCAGATGCGCGCGGTCTTGTCCATCGAGGCGCTGACGATTCGGGTTCCGTCCGGACTGAAGGCCGCACTCGACACCGACAGCTGATGGCCACCGATGCTGAGCGACCAGCCCGATTGCAGGACGGCCGTCGCGAGCTCGACCCCTGCCAGCGAGGCAACGGACTGCTTGCGCGCAAGATCGAGACGAGCAGCATCGACCGCGAACCGCAACGCCGCATCGATATTGGCGCGCAGACGCTCCACGACCGAGAGTTCGACAAAAAGATTGGTTTGTTTCAGATCGAGCGCCGCCTGCTGCGTATTCAGCGTGATGCGCTGCCAGACACCAAGCGCAAGGCCGGCTACAACCGCCAAACCGGCGAGGCCCAGCGACCATCGGGCAATGCGCTGCGTTTTTGCGGTGCGTGCCTGCGCCGCCGCAACCTCGGCAAGCCGTGCCTGCTCGCGTGCGAGCCCTTCTTCCTTCTCCCGGCGTTCCGCGTCCTCACGCGCCCGGCAGGCGTTCAGATACGCATTACCCTCTTCGCCCAAACGGCGGTGAAAATCCTGACGCGTTGTCAGCCGCTCTGCAGCCAGCAAGCGCTCGGCGCGGTGATCGAGCCACGCATCCTGCCGCCCGTTGCGATTCCATTCGTTCGCGGCACGCTCGACACCCTCGATCGCTTTCAGATCGCCGGCGTCGGCCTCAAGCCAGGAAGCGAGTGCAGGCCATTGCCGCAGCAGGCTTTCGTGCGCAACTTCGATCACGTCAATACCACCGCGGTGGTCGGCCACCAGCAGCCGGGCGCCGACAAGCCGCTCCACGATGGTGCGTGAATCCGCGGGGATTTCGTCGAGGCGGGCGACGCGCCGCATCGGAGCGCCAGTTGTCGGTTCGATGCGCGCGAGCCATGGCACGAATGCTGCCCGCATTCTTATGAACTGTTCGTCACGCGCCGCTGGAATTGCCGGAGCGCGTCCCGGCTCGGCCAACGCGTGCACAACAGCCGCTTCGATCGAGCCTTGCACACCACCGAGCTTTTTGTATTCGTCGAGCGTAAGACGTCCGTCCGCGCCATAGTCGGTGTAAAGTCGCTCGAGCGTAAATCCGAGCAATGGCAGCGCATCCGCGCCCATCGCATCGGCGATGAGCTGCTCTGTCAGCGCCGGGTCGATGCGCAGTACCCCGCCCGCCTCGACAACACGATCAGCGGGACCTTCGATCACGCTCTTGAATTCGGCGGATGGAAGCGGTGGCAAGTCGAAGAGCTGCCGCTTCACATCGGCAAAGACCTGCTGCTCCTGGAGCTGTTCGTAGCGATCCGAACGGATGGTGGCGAGCACAATGACGCGGGGCGATGAGGCGGTGGAGCGCGGTGCGAGCACAGTGGCAAGCAGCGCAAGAAACTTTTTCGCTTCCTCGGCGCCGTCCGGGTTGAACAGCTCTTCGGCCTGATCGACCGAAATCAGGATGGCGGGCCCTGTACCCGGCTCATCGATATGGACCAAACGCTTTCTTGCCGTTTGCCAAAGCTCACTGAGAAGATGCAGGAGCCCGTCGGCGTTGCCGCCAATAATCTCCTTGATGCTGCCGAGGCTCTTTGGCGCTTGCAGTATCGCGAAAGCAGCGGCCAGAGATTGTGCAAGACCCGCACCGCCGCTGATCACTGCCATTTCTGGACGGATCGCGGGCAACGCCAGAAATACCGAGTCATCTCGGGTCAGTCGCGGCAACAAACCGGCACGTAGGAACGACGATTTGCCGGAGCCCGATGCCCCTAGCACGACCATGAGTGGTTCGACCCCGTCCTCGGCCATGCCGCGTAGGCGATCGAGGCCACGCACGATCATAGCGTCGCGACCGAAGAAGATGGCGGCATCCTGCGGCTCAAGCGCCCTCAGCCCCCGATAAGGCGCGCGGTCGGGCTCGCCGGCCGGTGGCCATGGAAAGCTGCGGGCATCGAGACCGGCGCGATCGAGACCGCGCCGCAACATGTCGAGTGCGGTGGTGCTGAATGAAACCCGTTCGGCCTGCTGGCCGAACGTCACGTCGAAGGATCGCGTGGCGTCACCCTTGGTCAGATCGCAGGTTTGCCACTCGGCCGTCATCTCGACCGGAACGCGATTGAGCGGCACAGCCTCCACAAACAGACCAAAAATGCGCTTGTGCAAGGTCTTCGCCAGCAAAAATTCAGCAAGGCACCATTTGGATTCGATCCAGGCCGGCGAAATCAGAAACAGAACCGCTTCGCAACGGTCAGCCGCGGTTTTGAGCGCTTCTTGCCAGCGCTCTCCGGCTGCCAGCCCGCTACCGGCATCGATGTCGAGGAAGACGTCGGTGAAGCCCTGTTCGGCCAGCCAGTCGCGCAACGCGACAGCCGCACCATTGTTGGCGCTGGAGTGGCTTATGAACAGCCGGGCCAAATCTGAACGTCCTCACCGCCATCCGAGTAGTACAATAGGCGCGCTTCTTACGCTGTCAAAATGCGCCGGTACCGCCCCGACCGCCCCGCCGATCAGCGATCGCCTTCAACTTTCACGTCGGCGTCCTGCACGATCTGCTTCCAGCGTGGAATTTCCTTGCGTAGAAAATCCGAGAACTCCGCGGGCGTGCTGCCAATCGGGTCGATGCCGATTGCAGATATTTGGGTGGCGAATTCCGGATCCTTAAGCGCCCGCCCGATTTCGCCGTTGAGCCTTTGCACGATATCAGCGGGTGTGCCTTTGGGTGCGACAGCGCCGATCCACGCAGCTATGTCGAAGCCCGGCAACCCCGACTGATCGAGCGTCGGGATATCGGGCGCGATCTGCGCACGGCGGAGGCCGGTCTGGCCGAGTACTTTCAGTCGGTTGTCACGAATCTGCGGCATCGCCGGCACAATATCGCTAAACACAAGCTGCACCTCGCCGGAGATCGCTGCCATCAGGCTCGGAACGCCGCCGCGATACGGCACGTGCGCGATCGACACACCCGCCTCCTTGTTGAAGGTGGCAAGCGACAAGTGCCCCGTTGAGCCGTTTCCCGACGTACCGGCGTTGAGCTTGCCGGGCTCGCTCTTCGCAAGCGCGATCAGTTCCTTGGCGTTTGCAACCGGCAGCTTCGGATTGGCCGCCAGAACGAGCGGGTTCTCGCCGGCAAGAATAATCGGCTCGAAATCGCGCAGCGGATCGTAGCCAAGCGACGGATAGAGCGAGAGATTGGTCGTCAGCGGCGAGTTGGTCGATACGAACAGCGTATAGCCGTCGGGCGCGGACTTCGCCACGAACTCGGCGCCAACGCTGCCGCCGGCGCCCGGACGATTGAGGATCACGACTGGCTGTCCCCACGCGGCAGTGAGCCTCGGGGCAAGCGCACGAGCGAGAAGATCGACGGTGCCGCCGGGCGTATAGGGAACCACGATTTCGATCGTGCGGTCGGGGTACTCAGCGCGCAAAGGAGACGAACCGGCGACGAGAAGCGCCGCGACTGCGATTCCAAGATGTCGCATGATCTTAGTCTTCCTCTCCCCTTGGCGCGGCCGGCTACGCCGGCTTTTGATTTCAATTGCGCTACTTTATCGTCATCGCCTAGCTGGCAATCTTTATTTGTAATTCTGCCACGTCCGGTCGGCGTCGAAATTTTCCGCCGCATTGTTCGCCAGTTCGGCTGCATCGAGAACGGTAATGTTCGGACTAAGTTGCAATGCCGCGTCCGCCACATTTCGGCTACCCTTCGGCGCAGTGTTTTCCCGGACTTTATGTCACTTGTCCAGATTTCAATGCCGGCCTTGTTGTACGCACTTCACGGCAGGTTGTTGGGTGAACGAAAACGTAAGCGGCGCCCGCGGTGAATGGTGATAGCGTGAGCATGTTGCGGCAGAAACTGCTTGGCTTGCGGGATGAATTGACTCGTCAAGACGTCTATTGTGGCGTCCCGGATTTGGGCTGCGATTTCCTGTCCCTGGTTCTTCAAGGATACGATATTGATCGTTCTTTGAAACGGCTTGCCAGGAAACGGCAACGCACGAATAGCGTCGCCGCGCGCCAGTGCTTTGATGACGGCGAGCGGCGGCAGGATCGTCCAACCTGACCCGACGGCAACCATGCTAAGCACGCCTTCGGTTGTGTCGAGATGGTAACGATGCTGCGCAATCAAGCCTCGCTGCGCCAGATCGCGGTCGAGACGGGTATGCAAGGCCGGATCGCGTCCGAAGCGGATAAGATCGAGATCCTTGCTCAGGTTTTGCAGGGACACACGTTCTCTTTTGTATGACGCCGGCACGATCAGCAAGAAAGGCTCGCTCAGGAGTGGCGTAACCTCGATGCCGTCCGGGATCGGCGCTTCATCCGCCGTGATGGCGAAATCGAAGTTGCGCTCCGCCACTGCGCGATAGCGCGTCGCCTGAAAACCAGAATCGATTGCCCATTCAGCGGCAACATTGCGCAATTGTTTAAAAACATAGGGACCCACGGTGGTTGCAAAACTGTTCAACACCCCGATACGCAGCAGCGGTAGCTGCCCGGCGCCACCGAGGCGAACAGTACTGCGGAACTGATCGACCAACTCCGTGATCGCCTTTGCATGTTTCAGAAGCGCAGTACCCTGAAGCGTGAGAACCGGCGGTCGCACGGCCCGGTCAAATAACTGCACACCAAGCGACTGTTCGAGACTCCCTATCATTTGCGATATGGCTGGCTGACTCAGCTTCAGCCGCTCGGCAGCGGCGACCATTGTTCCTGCCCGAGCCACTATTACGAAGACCTCAAGCGAGCGGATTGTCAGCGCCGCTCCAGGCAATACCTTGCCGGGAGATCCTTTCACATTGCGCAATGATCCCCTTTTTCCTGTCTTTCGATGCTTTCGCATATCGCCTCGCGGTGGCAACACGGCGCGTTGCCCTGCTTTCTGCATTTCATTATACTTAGTATAAGCACTTAAAATTGAATGTGCAGCCGGCTACGCAGACGGCAACGTTAAGAACGCAGGGAGAAGCGGGATGAGCATCGCGAACAAGCCGCTGGTGGTTACCGCATTCGCTGCATTTTTGATGATGGCTGGCGCCGCTCATGCTCAACAAGACGGCAACTGGCGGCCCCAGGGAAACGTGGAGTTCTTCGTCGGCGCCGGTCCGGGCGGGGAAAACGATCGTATTGCCCGGGCTATCCAGCGCGTGCTGGTTAAGGAGAACTTGGTGGACTCGATGTCTGTCCTGAACAAGCCAGGCGCGGCACAGATCATCGCCATGACCGATCTTTCGCGGAAGATGGGCGATCCGAACGAGATCGGGCTCGCTTCAGGAAGCTTCATCAACGCCATTGCCCGCAAGGGCTTAGACCTGAACAAGCAGCTCACACCGTTGATGAAACTGTTCGACGCCTACCAGTGCTACTTCACGGCGGCCGACTCGCCGATCAAAGACATGACGCAGGTGCGCGATAAACTCAGAGCCAACCCGGCCTCGGTGACATTCGCTTTCCCGGTCGGTCTTGGCAGCCCGCTACACGTTTCGGTCATCAATGTCGGCAAGACAGCAGGCGCGCCAGCCAACAAACTGGTGACGGTGGTCTTCGACTCCGGCTCAGATGTGGCGGCACAGGCCGCAGGCGCTCACATTGATGTAGGCGAAACCAGCATTGGCAGCCCGATGCCACTCATTCAGGGCGGGAAATTGCGAATGCTCGGCATCGCTTCGCCGGAACGGCTGCCTGGCGAACTGGCGAAATATCCGAACCTCCGTGAACAGGGTCTCGATGTCGTCACGGCAAACTCCTACACCGTTCTGCTGCCGAACGGGCTCAAGCCTGAACAGATAGCGTTCTGGCTTAACGCGATGGACAAGGTCATCGTCGATCCGGATTTCAAGCGTGATCTGGAACTGAATTTCTGGACGCTCCAACCCATTCGCTATCCTGATGCAGCGAAGTGGATGCAATCGGACTACGACGAAAACCGCAGGGTTTTAGGCGAACTTGGAATGCTGGAATGAGAAAAGCCCGCACACTGTTTGAAAAAATCTGGTCAGAGCATGAGATCATACTCTCGCCGCAGGGCGAGACGCTGCTGTATGTCGACTTCAATCTGATCAACGAAGGCCAGTCCTTTCTCGCCTTCGACCAGCTGCGCCTGGAGGGGCGGCAATCGCGTCGGCCGGAGCAACATTTGGCGGTAACAGATCACTACCTGCCGACCATCAATCGGAATCTCGGCACCGCTGGGATGCCCAATCCGGAAATACGCCGCGTCGTCGAAATGCTCGACGAAAACTCCCGCGATTTCGGGCTTCCGCATATCGGTTGGTTCGACACTGACCAAGGCATCGCCCACGTCATCGCTCCCGAGTTGGGCTTCGCGCAGCCGGGCATGCTTATCACCTGCAATGATTCCCATACTGCGACCAACGGCGCCTGCGGCGCGCTTGCCGCACCAATTGGCGGCGGCAATCAGCTCCGGCACGTGATCGCGACACAGACCGTGTGGCTCAAAAAACCGAAGACTATGCGCATTTCCATCGACGGGAGATTGCCTGAGGCGGTGACCGCAAAGGACGTGATCCTTTCAATAATTCACCAGATCGGTGTCGGCGGCGCTACAGGGTACGCCGTTGAATACACCGGCTCGGCAATCCGGGCGATGTCGATGGAAGGACGGCTGACCATCTGCAACATGTCGATCGAGGCGGGTGCGCGGATCGGCATGGTCGGCCCTGACGACACGACCTACCAATTCCTCTCGAAACGACGGTACGCCCCCTTAGGCGAGCATTGGGAGACGGCGATGGCCTATTGGAAGGGGCTGCCGTCCGATGCCGACACGCGCTTCGATCGAGAGCTCCAGCTCGACGCCGCGCGTCTTGCGCCGATGGTGACCTGGGGAACAAGCCCGAAATTCCTCGCCCGTTGACGGTATCGTTCCAGACCCATCCCGTATCGGCGACCAAGACCGTCGCCGCCATATCGAGCGGGCGCTTGAATACATGAAACTTGTTCCAGCGACTCCGCTTGAGCAAATCAAAATCGATCGCGTCTTTATCGGGTCGTGCACGAACAGCCGTATCGAGGATCTGCGTGCCGCCGCTGACGTGCTGCGGGGCCGGCGCGTCTCCGTCCCCGGCATAGTGTCGCCGGGATCCAGCGCGGTGAAGCGCCAGGCGGAGGCTGAGGGACTCGATCGCATCTTCGTTGATGCGGGCCTTGAGTGGCGCGATTTCAGGCTGCTCGATGTGCAACGGCTCCAACGGCGAGCTTGTTAGCCCTGGCGAGCGGTGTGCTTCCACCACGAACCGCAATTATGAAGGCCGCCAGGGACGAGGAGCGCTGACACACATCATGAGCCCGGCGATGGTGGCCGCCGCCGCGGTCGCGGGTCATCTCGCGGACGTGCGCCGGCTGAAATGAGGACGTCATGCAACCCTTCACCGTCTTGACCGCGGTCGCGGCTCCACTCGAGTTTCCGAACATCGATACCGGCATGATACTGCCCGGGCGTTACATGCGCAGACACCGACGGCCCGGGCACGATTACGGCGAGGCATTTCTTTACGATCTCCGCTTTGACGAAGGCGGCAAGCCGCGCGCCGATTTCGTCTTGAACGAACCAGCGTACCGGGATGCCAAAATACTCGCGACGGATCGCGATTTCGGCTGTGGCTCATCGCGTGAAGGAGCCGCATTCGCTGTGCTTGACTACGGCCTTCGTGCTCTGGTTGGACCGAGTTTCGGTGAGATCTTCCAGGTCAATTGCATTCAGAATGGCATTCTCGCCGTCTCGCTGGGCGAGAGCGTTGTGCATGAACTCTGGCGTCAGTTGCGGGCACGCCCGGGAGTTGAAATCACGATTGATTTGCCTGACCAGGTGATAGTCGCACCCGATGGCAAAAGGCATCGCTTCGATATCAGTCCGCTGCGCAAGGAACGGCTGTTGCGCGGCGTGGACGATATCGACGTCACCCTCGAATATCTCGAGAAGATCGAGCGCTTCGAGATGGCGCGCCGGACAAAACAGCCGTGGCTGCCGACGGCGGTCCGCAAGTAGCTATCCATTCCGAAACCGATCGAGAGGGACCATGAACGGCGCGGAGGCCCTGGTTCGCACGCTTTTGGCGTCGAACGTCGATACATGTTTTGCAAATCCCGGAACGAGCGAAATGCATTTTGTGGCGGCGCTTGATCGCTTCCCCGGCGTGCGTTGCGTCCTTTGTCTGTTTGAAGGCGTCGCGACCGGCGCTGCCGACGGCTACGGCCGGATGGCGGAGCGACCAGCCGCTACCCTGTTGCACGGCGCTCCTGGCTTGGCCAACGGCCTCGCCAATTTGCACAACGCAAGGCGCGCCCGATCGCCGATCGTCAACATCGTCGGGGATCAGGCAAGCTACCACCGCCCGCTCGATCCACCGCTGACTGGCGACACCGAGGGCTGGGCGCGTGGGGTTTCGTCATGGACACGCGTGGTGAGTTCGGTAGCTGCGCTCGGGGAGGATGCCGCAGCCGCGGTACAGGCCGCGCGCACCGGCACGGGCGCGATCGCGACGCTGATCGCGCCCGCCGATACCAGTTGGGACGACGGCGCAGGCGTCGGCGCACCACGCCCTTCTGTCCCGGCGGACAAGGTTGCGCCACACGTCATCAAGGCTATTGCCGAGATTCTCCGCAGTCAGGAGCCGTCAACAATCATGTTGGGCGGTTCGCCGATCCGCACTTCGATGATCGCGGACGCTGCGCGGATCACCAACGCTGCCAGGGCAAAGCTGCTCGCAGCACAGTTCAATGCGCGTGTCGAGCGCGGCCACGGCCGATATCCCGTCGTGCGTCTGGCTTATGCCTATGATCAATCGGTTGCCGCTTTGGCAGGAACAAAAAGTCTCATTCTTGCGGGCACGACTCCGCCGATTGCGCCATTCGCCTATCCCGGCAAGCCAAGCCACTTGTTCCCGAAGGACTGCGCCGTTCACGTCCTGGCGCGGCCCGATCAAGATATCGCCGATGCTTTGTCCAGGCTTGCCGATGAATTGTCGGCACCTGTCCTGACTGTGCCGTCTGACGAACTTGCCGAACCGGACTTGCAGGCAGCCATTACTCCGGAGTTGATCACGAGCGTCATCGCAGCGATGCTGCCCGACAATTCCATTGTGGTGGATGAGAGCGTGAGTTTTGGCCGGGCGTTTTTCAACGGGCTCGCCTCTGCCGCGCCGCACGACTGGCTGCAGATCACCGGCGCCTCGATCGGAAGCGGACTGCCGATGGCGACCGGCGCAGCCCTCGCCTGCCGCGGCCGGCGCGTAGTGGCGCTTCAGGCGGACGGCT
Organism: uncultured Alphaproteobacteria bacterium; assembly: GCA_963742215.1. Lineage (GTDB taxonomy): Bacteria > Pseudomonadota > Alphaproteobacteria > Rhizobiales > Xanthobacteraceae > BOG-931. The sequence continues at coordinate 37,156 of CAVULJ010000022.1, read as the reverse complement.
CGGCCATGTACACGCTACAGGCTCTGTGGACCCAGGCTCGCGAAAAATTGCCTGTTACGACAGTGCTGCTGTCCAATCGAAAGTACGCAATCCTGCTCAATGAACTGGTGAACGTCGGCGCGAACCCGGGACGGGTCGCGCTGGATATGATGGATCTTGGCAATCCCGACATCGGCTGGGTCAAGCTTGCGAATGGCATGGGTGTCGAAGCCGCGCACGCCTCGTCTACGCGGGAGTTCGCCGACCTTTTCGCCCGCGCCAATGCAGGCAACGGACCATTTCTGATCGAACTCGACACGTAAGAAGCCGTCTCGCGATCTTTATTCCAGAGCGGCGCCGCTTTCCAGCCGCACCGGACGATATCCGTCTTCTTTCAGCGCGCCAAATATTTGCTCGGCGTGGGCGCCGTCGCGCGTTTCCATCGTCACATCGAGCTTGGCGCCCTTGGCGGGCACATCGAGAAATAGGCGATGATGATCGACGCCAAGAATGTTGGCTCCGAGTTCGCCGAGCCGGCTCGCGATCTGGCCGAGAATGCCGGGTCGATCCGGAATAGTGAGGCGGAATGACACGATGCGGTTGGCACGCTCCAGTTCGCGCACCATCACCGAGGCCAGAATCCGCGGATCGATATTGCCGCCGCAAAGGATCAATCCGACTTTCCGTCCTGCGAACCGTTCCGGCACTGCCAGCATCGCGGCCAGCCCCGCGGCACCGGCACCTTCCGCCATCGCCTTTTGCAGCGTGACGAAAGCGTTGACCGCGCGCTCGAGCAGCGGCTCCTCGACCAGAATGATGTCGCTAACCAATTCGCGTACCAGCGGCAACGTCAGGGCACCGACATTCCGCACCGCGATGCCTTCGGCAAGCGTCGCGCCGCCGCACGGCAAATTACCGTTGTGGATCGCGTTCCACATCGCCGGGTAAAGCGCACATTCGACGCCGATGATTTCGATTGACGGCTTCTTCGCCCGCGCAGCGATGGCGTTTCCTGCGATCAACCCGCCGCCGCCGATCGGGATCACCAGCATGTCGAGATCCGGCGCATCCTCCAGCATTTCGAGCGCAATCGTGCCCTGACCGGCGATAATGTACGGATCGTCATAGGGATGAACCCAAACCAGGTTACGCTCGGCCGCAATCGCTTCGGCGCGTGCCTGCGCTTCGGCAAGCGTTTCGCCGTCGAGCACGACATCGGCGCCGAGTGCTTCCGTTGCATTGACCTTTACGAACGGCGTCGTCACCGGCATCACGATGGTTGCAGGAATGCCGAGCCGTCGCGCGTGGTAGGCCACAGCCTGTGCGTGATTGCCGGCCGACATTGCAATGACACCGCGCTGGCGCTCTTCCGCCGTCAGCGCAGCAAGCTTCACGCACGCGCCGCGTTCCTTGAACGAATTGGTGACTTGCAAGTTCTCGTATTTCACGAGCACGTCGGCGCCGGTCAGCGCCGACAGCGGCGGCGCCGCCAAGAGCGGCGTACGCAGCACATGGCCCTCGATGGTGCGCCGGGCCGCCTCGATATCGGCCAGCGTCACCATGCCGAGCGCCCCTTGCATCCGCCACAAAGTTCCTCCATTTGCCGTTCCGTTGCAGACCGAGAGTTGACCATGACGAATTCCGGCCCTTCCCAAATCGGCGTTTCGTTTGATGCCAAGCCGCACGCGTACGATCCGGTCGCAAATCCGGAATTGTTCGAAGGCGTCCTGTTGCGGCGAATGGCGGCCTTCATCATCGACCTCATCGTGATCGCAATCCCGCTGGTGCTGGCAACGATCTTCATCTTCGTATTCGGCCTGCTGACACTCGGGCTGGGCTGGGCGCTGTTCTGGCTGCTGTCGCCCGGCTCGGTGATCTGGGCGCTATTCTACTACGGACTGACGCTGGGTAGCCCAGCCTCGGCGACCCTTGGCATGCGCGCCATGGGGATCGAAATGCGGACCTGGTACGGCGGGCCGCTTTATTTCGTACTCGGCGCTGTCCATGCCGTCGTTTTCTGGGTCAGTGTCAGTGTGCTCACCCCGTTCATTCTGATCGTCGGCCCGTTCAATGGCCGCAAGCGGCTGCTGCACGATATGCTCGTGGGTACCGTGCTTATCAATAATCCGGCCCGGTCGGCCGCCCTGCGCCGCCGTTTCGTGCGCTGATTTGGACCTTTGACCCGCGCCGGCAATCTCTGGACGATCCTCCGGCGGGGGTTCACCATGCCACGACAGGTTTAGATCTTTCAGAAGCTGGCTGATCCCTTTGCTCGCAGCCGCACATTCGCTGGCAGCCGCACACGCTGATACTTTCCCAAGCAAGACGATCCGGATCATCGTGCCGTACGCGCCCGGCGGAAGCATCGATCTCACCGCACGCGTGAGTCGCGAAAAACTTGCAGCAGAGCCTCGGTCAGGCCGTCATCGTCGAAAACAAACCGGGCGCAAATGGCGTACTTGGCATCGACGATCTGATGCACAGCGACCCCGACGGACACACGCTGATTATCCTCTCGAACAGTCCAGTTACGGTCAATCCACATCTGTCGAAGGTCAATTACGATCCACTCAGCGATCTCGCGCCGATCGGCCGAGTGGTCGATAGTCCCATTATCCTTGCCGCCAATCCAAAGGCAGGTATCGCGTCGATTGCAGATCTCGTCGCTGCCGCAAAAGCGAAGCCGCTGAACTACGCGGTCTCCTATATCGGTTCATTTGCCTATTTTTCTGCCGAGCTGCTTAAGCATGAGCTAGGCGTTGCGATGCAAGCCATACCCTATAGCGGCGGCGCACCGGTTGCGACCGCGATTGCATCAGGCGAGGTGCCGATTGGGATGCTCGACACCGCCGCCATCATGCCGATGATCGCCAACGGCCAGGTGATTCCGATCGGCATAACCGAACCTGAGCGCGTTCGCTCGATGCCTAATATTCCTACATTGCGCGAGGCGGGCGTACCCAATTTCAGCACAAGCTCATGGCTCGCGATGTTTGCGCCTCGTGGCACGCCGGACGACCGTATCGCCAGGCTCAACGCCGAGATTGCAAAGATTGTGGCGATGCCGGACGCCAAGGACGTTCTGCTGGCCGCAGGCCTTGAACCCGCCCCGAACAGCCCTGACGAAATGCGCCGCATTATCGCAGCCGAGTACGCCATGTGGGGCCAAATGATCGCCACCACGGGCCTCAAGGTAGAGTGACCCGCACGGCATGTGCTGATTTTGGGCTTTGACGCGAGGACCGTCTCGGGCGATCCTGCGCACCGGCTGGAGTTGCACACCAGCCGATACAGTGCCGAAAGCCAGTGACCCAGCATTCCCGCGATACGCCGCAGTTTTACCTGACCGCCCCGTCGCCCTGCCCCTATCTCGGCGGCAAGGAGGAGCGCAAGGTCTTTACCCACCTGGTCGGCGAGCGCGCGGGCGAGCTCAACAACATCCTGACCCACGGCGGCTTTCGCCGTAGCCAGTCGATCGCCTACAGGCCGGCCTGCGAAGGTTGCCGCGCCTGTGTCTCGGTGCGCGTGGTTGTCGATGATTTCCAGCCTACCCGCGGCATGCGGCGGATTGCCAAGCGCAATGCGGACATCGCCGGGGAGATGCGGGTCGCAGTGCCGACGTCGGAGCAGTATTCGATTTTCCGCGCCTACCTCGACTCGCGTCACCGCGACGGCGGAATGGCCGACATGACCGTCCTCGACTACGCCATGATGGTCGAGGACAGCCACATCGAAACCCGCATCATCGAATATCGTCGGCGCGAGTCGGGCGGCAACGGCGTCAAACGCAGCGCTGGCGATCTGATCGCAGTCGCGCTGACAGACGTGTTGGGCGACGGATTGTCGATGGTCTATTCGTTTTTTGAGCCTGACGAAGCGTCGCGTTCGCTCGGCACGCTGATGGTGCTCGACCATATCGCGCGCGCCCAGCGCATGGGGCTGGCTTACGTCTATCTCGGCTATTGGGTCCAGGGGTCGCGCAAGATGGATTACAAATGCCGCTTTCTGCCGCAGGAACGGCTGATGCCCGACGGCTGGATGCGCGTGGAATAACACTATCCTTTAGCGCCAGTTTCGAGCTTGTTTTTCCAAGATTTGGCGACCGTATGACAGCATGCGCTTCACACAATGCTGCAATGACGGCATTTGCCGTGGTTCAGGCATCCTGAGCCCATACCTCCTTGGCTTGGCAACGCCAAAAGGCGTGCCGCACGGGGAGGATCACAATTCATCGCCAAACAGCGTAGGAGATAGCGCTTGGATCGTTTTACCGGGATGGCCGTGTTCGCCAAGGTTGTGGAGGCGGCAAGCTTCGCAGCGGCGGCGCGGCACTTCGATATGTCACCCGCCATGGTGAGCAAACACATTCAGACTCTTGAGGCCCGGCTTGGCGCCAGATTGCTTAATCGCACGACGCGACGCGTCAGCCCTACCGAGGTTGGCCAAGACTATTACGAGCGTTGCTTGCGCATTCTTGCCGATCTGGAAAGAGCAGAACTCGCTGCCGGCGACCTGCAATCCGCGCCGCGGGGGTTGCTGCGGGTAACCGCCCCAGTCTCATTCGGCGCGCACGTTCTTGCTCCGCTGATCGCTGATTACCTGAAAATCTACCCCGAAGTCTCGATCGACTTGAGCCTCGACGATCCTTATGTCGATCTGATCGAGAAGCGTTTCGATCTGGCAATTCGGATCGGAACTTTGGCTAACTCGAGTCTGATCGCACGCAAGCTCGGAGCGCTCGGTATGGTGGCGTGCGCGTCGCCCATGTATCTGCAGAGTAAAGGCACGCCGCAGACACCGCACGACCTGATCGAACACAATTGTCTTGTCTACAACTTCGCGTCAGCTCACAGCACTTGGCATTTCTTCGACGGGGACGGCAAAGAGGATGTCATCCGCGTATCGGGGCGCTTTATGGCCAGCAGCCCCGACGCCCTTCGCACCCTCGCTTTGAAAGATGTTGGTATCGTGCTGGCGCCCGATCGGCTAGTCGAAAACGACTTGGCCGCTGGACGCCTTGTCCATCTACTGCCCCATTACCGGACCCAGGAAACAGCGGTGCAAGCGGTTTATCCGCACAGTCAATGTCTGTCCGCTAAAACCAGAACGTTCATTGATTTCCTCACCACCCACTTCACCACTGCGCCGCGCAAGCACAACGGCATCGACGGGAGCATGCACTTGCAAACTGTTCCCGCCCTGCGCGCGGTCTCGGATGCGGCCTGATTTTACTGGCTGAGGGGTCGAGAAAAAGAAAACAGGGCGGGCTTATGGCCCGCCCTGTGCTTCCGCCACGTTAGTGGTGGCTCGCGTCGACCACTCAGCGTCGTGCGCCCAGTTGTCGTCGCTCGCGTTGTTGGTCGGGACTACAGCCGAGTTGTAGAGGGCGCGGCCGTGTACAACAGTCTGCCGGCTCTGCGGGGACGGTGTCGCTCCGAAATCGGGGCCTCACTCGGCAACGAATATTGCGGAAGCCGTGGGATAAAGTCGTCGGCGAACGCCGGCGATGCAATACCAACCGTCGCAACTGCGGCAATGGATTTTATTTCTCGCCATTTGCACCCGCACGCGCGGGTGCGTCACCGAACTTGTTGTTCTTCGGGAAGCCCTTCGGCGCCAGACGGCCCGCATCGCCGCGATTACCCCGCCAGTCTGAAAGCTCCTTGAGCGACAGATTGAAGACGCGGCTCGCTGAGTCGATCCAACTCAGGCCCTTCTCCACTTCAAAGGTCTTGATGTCCGACAGTCCGCCGTCCTTGTGACGTTGCAAGCGCACGCCGCGCCCGCGCGTCATTTCCGGTACCTGATCGATCGCGAAGATCACCATCTTGCGGTTCTCACCGATCGCGGCAACGAGCTCGCCCTCAATTGGCGTCACGGCACGCGCTTCATCCGGCGGTTTGACGTTGAGGACCTGCTTGCCCTTGCGGGTATTGCCGAGACACTCGTCCTCCGGCACCGCAAAACCCCTGCCCGTCTTGCTCCGCGACCAGGAGTTTACGGCCGCCCTGATAGCGGAACACCGATACGATGTCGGCCTGTTCAAGATCGGCAAACAACCTGATCGGCTCGCCGTGGCCGCGGCCGCCGGGCAGTTTTGCTGCATCTATGGTGTAGAAGCGGCCGTTGGTCGCAAACACCAGAAGCTTCGATATGGTCTCGGCAAAGAACGCGAGCTTGAAACCGTCGTCGGCCTTGAAGGCGAGACTTGCGAGATCGGAACCTGACCGCGCAGCGCGCGGATCCAACCCTTCTCCGAAACCACGATCGTGACCGGCTCGCGCTCGACCAGCGCTTCCTCGATCGCAGCCTCATCGTGCTCCGGCGCTTCGGCAAAGGTGGTGCGGCGCCTGCCGAGCGGAGTCTTCGGGCCAAACGTATCGCGCACTTCGCGCACCTGATCGGCGACTTTCTTCCACTGCTGCTTCTCGGAGCGCAGCAATTCCTCAAGCGATTTTTTCTCGATGCGAAGGTCTTTTTCCTCCTGCCGGATCTCCATTTCCTCAAGCTTGCGCAAATTGCGCAGCCGCATGTTGAGAATGGCCTCGGCCTGGACCTCCGAGAGCTTGAAGGTCTTCATCAATACCGGCTTCGGTTCATCCTCGTTGCGGATGATTTTGATGACCTTATCGAGGTTGAGGTAGGCGACGAGGTAACCGCCCAGAATTTCGAGCCGGTGCTCGATCTGCGCCAGGCGATACCGGGCGCGGCGTTGCAGCACCTCGCGGCGGTGCGTCAGCCACTCGGTAAGCGCTTCGGTGAGTCCGACCACTTTCGGTATGCGGCCGCGAATCAGCACGTTCATGTTGAGCGGAATGCGGTTTTCCAGCTCGGTGAGCTTGAACAGGCTCTCCATCAGCAGCGCCGGATCGACCGAACGCGAACGCGGCTCAAACACGATACGCACGTCCTCGGCCGACTCATCGCGCATGTCGGCAAGAAGCGGCAGCTTCTTTTCGTTCATCAGCTCAGCGATGCGCTCGATCAGTCGCATCTTCTGAACCTGATACGGAATTTCGGTAACGACGATCAGATAAGTGCCGCGGCCGGTTTCCTCGGTTTTCCAGCGCGCACGCACGCGAAATGAGCCGCGCCCGGTGGTATAGGCTTCGGCGATGGTTTCCGCTGCATCGACAACAATGCCGCCGGTCGGAAAATCCGGACCCTGCACATATTTCAGCAAGGTGCGGCTACGCGCGTTCGGCTGCTCGATCAGATAAAGTGCAGCGTCGCACAACTCCGCTATGTTGTGCGGAGGCACCGACGTCGCCATGCCGACCGCGATACCTTGCGAACCGTTGGCGAGCAGGTTTGGAAACGCCGCCGGCAGCACGGCGGGTTCCTGCATGACGCCGTCGTAGCTTGGCCGAAAGTCGACCGCATCTTCATCGATACCGTCGATTAAAAGACGCGCGGCCTCGGTCAGCCGTGCTTCGGTGTAACGGTAAGCCGCCGGATTATCGCCGTCGACGTTGCCGAAATTGCCCTGGCCATCGACTAGCGGATAGCGCGAGGCAAAATCCTGGGCGAGACGCACGAGCGCGTCATAGATTGCCTGATCGCCATGGGGATGGAAGTTGCCCATCACGTCGCCGACGATCTTCGCCGACTTTTTGAAAGCGCCGCCCGGATCGAGCCGCAAGAGCCTCATGCCGTAAAGGATGCGCCGATGCACCGGCTTGAGCCCGTCACGGGCGTCAGGCAGCGCGCGATGCATGATGGTCGACAGCGCATAAGCGAGGTAACGCTCCTCGAGCGCCTCGCGGAGCGCGATTTCCTGCACCCCTTCGGGGCTTGGGGGAATCACTTTCTTATTCATATCTGGCTAGCGCTAGCGCGGTTGCGTCACCCGAACAAGCCGTGAATGGGCCCGCCAGAGCTGGAACTTTTTATCTTTCCGGGATCGGCGTTTGCGATTAAATAGTCCGGGATGACGTGTCGGGGGAGGCTTTATGCGCAAGTTCTTGCTCGCAGCGCTTGCCGTCGCTCTATTAGCCACACCGCTTGCGGCGGCACCTGGCGGCAACGCGCAACAAAACGCGACGCCGCTGATGCAGCGTGTGCAAGGTAATTACTACGGCAATTACGGCTACGGTTTCGGCTTTGGCTATGGCTACGACTACAAGCCGGCCTGCCCGACCAATTATCACTACGACTGCTGGCACGACCCTTACGGATACCGCCACTGCGGCTGCGTACTCAACCGCTGGTGAACGAGGGATGCGCGGAGTCGATCGGCGTACAACTCTCGTCGGCCTGACCGCTCTGTTGATGAGCCAAGCGTCGGGGCGGGCAAACGAAGACGATTATCCCAGCCGTGACGTAATAATCATCGTTTCCGTGCCTGCGGGAGGAGGCGTCGATCTATCCGCCCGTATCGTTGCTGGCCATTTACAGGCGCTCTGGGGCAAATCGTTCGTCGTCGAAAATAGAACTGGCGGCGCGAGCAACGTAGCGGCAGACGCAGTCGCGCATGCCGAACCCGACGGCTATACCCTCCTGGCCACGCCTCCGAACGCGATCACCGCGAATGCGGCGCTGTTCAAGCATCTTACCTACGATCCAGCCAGACTTGAGCCGGTCGCGATTCTGGCGATGGGTCCTAATATTCTTGCGGTGAGAAACGACCTGCCGATTAGAAACGTTGCGGAATTAGTCGTCTACGCAAAAACTAATCCGAACAAACTAAGCTATGCGTCGCAGGGCATCGGTTCGACGTCGCATCTCACAATGGAGCTGTTCAAGAGAAAGACAGGAACGGAGCTCGTGCACGTACCCTATCGTGGAGCCGAGCCGGCGGTCACCGATCTCGCCGGAGGACACGTCGATGTCATGTTCTGCGATTTGGGAACCGTCATGCCGCTCTACCGCAGCGGCAATATTTCGATTATTGCCGTGGCAACACAGAACCGCGTTGCCCTCCTTCCCGAGGTCCCGACGGTCGATGAGAGCGGCGTGAAAGATTTCACCTCCACGACCTTCTATTCGCTGATGGCTCCGCCGAAAACGCCGGCCGTAATTCGAAATAAGCTCAACCGGGCGATCGTCGCCGCTATGCAAGAACCCGAAACCCAAGGCAAGCTCAAAGCGATCTTCGTCGAGTTCGAGCACGCTCGATACAGCCGCAATGGGTAAATTCATCGACGAGCAGGCAACCCTTTGGGCCGGCATAGTGCGTTCTGCCGGAATAAGCATCCAGGAGTGAGCCATAGCGTGCTCAGCCGCGGGTGAGCCGGTCCGAGCTGCCGAGCACGCGGCCGATAGCGGTCACAAAATGAATGCGGGCCTCGGGCATCGGCAAGCCACGGGGCGCAAAGGCGTGACGATCCAGGAAAAATCCGGTTAGCGCGAACGCGTCGGCAAGCGCTGCGCCAGATACCGGTTCGGTTTCGTCGTGCAAGAAAGCCGGCAGCACCAAAAGCTTTTCCCGGTAGGCCTCTCCCGCGGCGCGCGACACCGCACGGCCAGAACGGGGCGACACATAGACAAGATCTTCCGTCGTTGCGGTCGCAGCACAGGACGAAAGATCGAGACCGAAACCCAGCTCAGCAAGAAAATCCACCTCGAAGCGCGCGATCAGCGGCGCAACGACGCGCGGATCGTCGAGGCTGTCGAGAATGGAGTTGAGCTCGGCATAGATGCCGGCATGAGGCTCGCGTTCGGCGAGCAACCGGCATAGTCCCGCAAGATGGGTGACGCCGTGTACGGCGTAAGCCTCCGACAGGAAGCTTGCCGCGCGAAAGTTCAGGCCCTCGACTGAGTAAAGGCCAAGATGCTCGTCAAGCCGCGCCCGCCACGTTGCGCGTAACGAATTGCCGGGCTGCAGCACGCCGCGCAGCCGCGTTCCGGCGCCCCCCCGCACCAGGCCCAGATGCCGGCCACGCTCTGCGGTCATCAACTCGAGAATAACACTGGTCTCGCCGTGCCGTTTGACGCCGAGAACAATGCCTTCGTCGGTCCACTGCATGCGTAGTATTTAGTACGACTGTCATCATCCGCGAAGGCGGATGATCCGATAAACACAACAATCAAGTACTGAATGCCCCGCTGGACCCATTATCGGGATGCGCGACTAGCGCGGTCCGGTCGGCGGAGCCATGACAGCTTATTCCTTCGGGAATTCCAGGCCCATTTCCCGATAGCGTTCCGGATCGTCGCCCCACCCTTCCCGCACTTTGACAAACAGGAAGAGGTGCACCGGATGCTCAATCTCCTCGGCAATATCCTTCCGCGCAGCCGCTCCAATCGCCTTGATCGTCTGACCGGCTTTGCCGAGCACGATTTTGCGCTGGCTTTCGCGCTCGACATAGATCGTCTGCTCAATGCGGACGGAACCGTCCTTAAGCTCTTTCCAAACCTCGGTCTCGACCGTGGACTGATACGGCAATTCCTGATGCAGCCGCAGATAAAGCTTTTCCCGGGTGATCTCGGCCGCCAACTGGCGAAGCGGCGCGTCGGATATCTGATCCTCCGGGTAAAGCCACGGCCCGGCCGGGACATGAGTGGCAAGAAAGTCTTTTAGGTCCGCGACACCATCACCGGACAGCGCAGAGATCATGAACGTCGCGGCGAATTTGACGCGCGCGTTGAGCTTCTCCGCCAGCGTCAACAGCAACGGCTTGTCGGCGACATCGACTTTGTTCAGCACCAGCACCTTGGGCGGACGAACTTCGCCGAGAGCCTTGAGGACCGCTTCGTCATCATCGCCTAGTCCTTTATGGGCATCCTTCAAAAATGCAACGACGTCAGCCTCATGCGCACTGCCCCAGGCCGTACCCACCATGGCGCGGTCGAGCCGCCGGCGCGGCGTAAAGATGCCGGGCGTGTCGACGAGGATGAGCTGCGATGCGCCGACGATGGCGATGCCACGGATCAGCGCGCGCGTGGTCTGCACCTTTGGCGTTACGATCGACACTTTCGAACCGACCAGCGCATTGGTCAGCGTCGATTTGCCGACGTTCGGCGCACCGATCAGCGCGACAAAACCGCAACGTTGCTCGGAAGGCTCAACCATTACGCCAGCTATTTGTCATGCTTTACCTTTACGCGTTCACGCGCCAGCATGGTGGCGGCGGCTAACTGCTCAGCGGCACGTTTGGAGCGGGCGGTGCCTTCGGCCGGCGCGAAGTTCGGCAATTGCACCGCGACACGAAACACCGGGGCGTGATCCGGCCCGGTGCGCGCTACTTCTTGATAAATCGGTGTCGGCAGACCGCGCCCCTGCGCCCATTCCTGCAACACGGTCTTGGGGTCACGTTGTGGCGGCGCGGTTGCCTGCATCCGCACCTCCCACAGCTTCTGGACCAGCGTTTCTGCCGCCGGATAGCCGCCGTCGATATACACGGCGCCGATCAACGCTTCGCACACATCGGCAAGGATGGCAGGCCGCTTGCGGGCGCCGGCATTGGCCTCGGAGGAGCCGAGATGAATTGCCGAGCCGAGTTCAATGGACACCGCGATCTCGGCGCAAGTTTCCTTGCGCACCAGATCGGCAAGCCGCCGCGATAGCTCGCCCTCATCGGCTTTGGGGAAGGTGCGATAGAGCAAATCGGAGGTCACGAGACCGAGCACGTGATCGCCGAGAAACTCCAGCCTCTGGTACGATGCCGCGCGATTGCGCGCGCCCTTGAGCGCCGAAATATGGGTGAGCGCGCTATCCCGCAGCGCCAGATCCTTGAAGCGATAACCGATGCGCTCTTCAAGCGCGCTGCCGCGCCGTCGCGGGCGGCGTTCCTTGCCGTCGGCCGATTGGGCTGGCTGCTTTTCGGGAGCGGCTTCGGCCTCTCCGGGCGACTTTTCCCGGCGTTGCGTTGTGGCTTTGCCGCGGCGGATCATCTGACCAAAGTGAACAACCGGCTCCAGCGCACATCCCACGGCCAACGCCAGATTTCCCAGGCGTGGGTGCCATCCTTGATCGAGAAGAAAATGATCTGCGCTCTGCCGATGATGTTTTCGTAAGGAACGTAGCCGACCTGACTGAGTACGCGGCTGTCGGTGGAATTGTCGCGGTTATCGCCCATCATGAAATAATGGTCGGGCGGCACGTTATAGACCGGCGTATTGTCGTAGAAACCGTTGTCGGTGAGATCGAGCGTGTTGTAGCTGGCGCCGTTCGACATCGTCTCGCGGTACTGCTTCACGCGCTGCACCGCGCCATCGTCATCGGTGATGAAATCGTCAATGCGATCGCGCTTGACCGGTTCGCCGTTGATATTCAATACGCCGTCGATCATCTGGATCTTGTCGCCAGGAAGCCCGACCACGCGCTTGATGTAATCGATCGAGTCATCCTTCGGCAGGCGGAACACGACGACGTCCCCGCGCCTGAGATCGGAGCCAAGGATTCGGCCGGAAAAGATCGGCGGCGAGAACGGGAACGAGTAGTGGGTGAAGCCGTAGGAATATTTCGACACGAACAGATAATCGCCGACCAGCAGGGTCGGGATCATCGAACCGGACGGAATGTTGAACGGCTGGAACAGGAAGGTACGGATAACGAGCGCGATGATAAGGGCGTGGAATACGACGCGGACAGTCTCCGCCCAGCCGCTCTCTTTCTTTTTCGTTCCGGTCTGCACGCTCATAGGCCTCGTCCCGCGGATCGCCCCCCGCGCCGTTGGACCTTGTAACCGCTGCATCCCCTACAAGCAATTCCACGGGGAATTTCGCCGCGGCTCAAGGCATCCTTGTTTTACCTAAAGATTACAAGCCTTTGTGCGAAGCCGGCGGGGAAAATGACGAATTTTTCATCGCAGCCATCCGGCACCGTCATCCGCCCTAACCGCCACCGCCGAGATGATCACAAAGGCATGCGCCATGGGTCCTTCGTCCGTTATGGTCAGGTCGATTCGCGCCTCATAGCCAGGCGGCGTGATCTTCTGCAGACGACGCATTGCCCCGCCGGTTAGTTCAAAGGTCGGGCGGCCGGACGGTAGATTGACCACGCCCATATCCCGCCACCACACGCCGGCGCGGAGCCCAGTGCCGAGTGCCTTGGCGCAGGCTTCCTTGGCGGCAAAACGCTTGGCGTAAGTTTCGATCCGATTGCGCCGGCGGTCGGCCAGCGTTCGCTCGATCGGCGTAAACACCCGGTGCGTAAAACGGTCGCCGTGACGTTCAATCACTTTGGCGATACGGCGCGCGTCGCAGATGTCCGAGCCGATGCCAAGAATCACCGGCCCGCTCCCGCCTGATGCCGGCCACGATCCATCGCGCTTCGCATCTTGCGCACGACAGCGGCGAGGCCATCGAAGATCGCCTCGCCGATCAGGAAATGCCCGATATTGAGTTCAGCGATCTCAGGGAGCGCGGCGATGCGCTCCGCGGTGACAAAGTCGAGACCATGGCCGGCATGGACTTCGAGCCCTGCACGTCGGGCGAGATCGGCGCCCCGCACGATGCGCGCAAACTCGGCTTCGGCCCCTGCGGCATTGCCGGCGGCAAGCGCATCGCACCAGGCGCCAGTATGAATCTCGATCACCGGAGCGCCAACCGCGGTAGCGGCCTCGATCTGCTCGGGCTCGGCGGCAATGAATAGCGAGACGCGGATACCTGCTTCGGCAAGCTGGCTGACAACGCCACGCAGGCTGTCCCGCTGACCTGCTGCGTCGAGCCCACCTTCTGTTGTCCGCTCCTGCCGCCGCTCCGGCACGATACAGGCGGCATGCGGGCGAACCTTGCGGGCGATTGCCACCATCTCCGCCGTCGCCGCCATTTCCATATTCAGCGGTTTGGTGATGCGCTCTTTGAGCCGCGCAATGTCGTCATCGACGATGTGGCGACGATCCTCGCGCAAATGCGCAGTGATGCCGTCTGCGCCCGCGGCAATGGCGATCTCGGCGGCTTTCAGCGGATCGGGATGCCGCCCGCCGCGCGCATTACGCACGGTCGCAACGTGATCGATATTCACGCCAAGGCGAATGTGAGAGTTCGCAGCCATGAGATTCTTGCTGCTCCCGCGCGAACGGCCTAGCCGCTCACGCGCTCGGCGCCGGCGACAACCTTCTTCGCGCGCAATTGCGAAATGATAGATGTCAGGTGTTTCAGATTATAGACCGAGAGATCAATGGTCAGGTCGGTAAAGTCCGGCGACTGCCGAACCATGCGGATATTATCGATATTGCCGTCGTGCTCGGCAATCACCTGCGTGATCTGCGCGAGTGTGCCGGGTTCGTTGACAGATTGCACCGCGAGCTGCGCCGGAAAACGCTGCGGCGTCTTGTCATCGACGTCCCATCGCACGTCGAGCCACCGTTCCGGCTCGTCTTCGAATTGCTTTAAGGCTTCCGACTGGATCGGATAAATCGTGATCCCCTCGCCCGGCGTCATGATGCCGACAATCCGATCGCCGGGCACCGCTCCGCCGTCCGGCGCAAACCGCACCGGCAGGTCGGTATTGATGCCGCGGATCGGAATCGCAGCGCCATCCTCGCCGCCGTCAGGAACCTTGAACTTGACCGCCTTGCCCCATTTGAGGCCGAACCAGCCGCTTTCCTCCTTGGGCGCCGTAGGCGTGACGCGCTCGTCCTTGTAGTCGGGATACATCGCACGCACGACATCGGCGGCGCGCATTTCGCTCCGACCCACGGCGGAGAAAACATCGTCAATAGAAGCGCGCGCCAGCCGCGGCAGCGCGCCTTCAAGCTGTTCGTCGGAATACTCGAACTTGGCGCGCTGGCACAGCCGCTCGACGATGCGCCGGCCGAACGCCGAATACTGGCTGCGCACCGATTTACGCGTCGCCCGGCGAATGGCAGCCCGCGCCTTGCCGGTCACAGCAATCGATTCCCAGGCGACCGGCGGCGCCGTCTGCGCCTTCGAGGTCAGGATCTGCACCTCATCTCCGTTTTGCAGCGACGAGCTGAGCGGGCCAATCTTGCCGTTGATCTTGGCCCCGATCGCCATATCGCCGACGTCGGTATGCACCGCGTAGGCGAAATCGATCGGCGTCGCGCCGCGCGGCAGCGCGATCAGCTTGCCCTTCGGCGTGAAAGCGAACACCTGATCGTGGAACAGTTCGAGCTTGGTGTGCTCCAAAAATTCTTCGGGATTGGAGCCTTCGGCCAGAAGCTCGATAGTGCGCCGCAGCCATGCGTAGGCATTCGATTCGCGCGACAGCATTTCCGTTGGCGAGCCGGCGTTATCCTTGTAGAGCGCGTGCGCGGCGATACCGTATTCGGCGATCTGCTCCATCTCGCGGGTGCGGATCTGCAGCTCCACGCGCTGCTTGCCCGGTCCGATCACCGTCGTGTGGATCGAACGGTAGTCGTTCTGCTTGGGCGTCGAGATGTAGTCCTTGAAGCGCCCCGGAATGACCGGCCACGACGTGTGCGCGACGCCGACGGCCTGGTAGCATTCGGGGATATTTTTCACGACGACGCGAAAACCGAAAATGTCGGAAAGCTGTTCGAAGCCGACCGCCTTGCGTTCCATCTTGCGCCAGATCGAATAGGCGCGCTTGCGGCGGCCGGACACCTTTGCCGTGATGCCGCGGTCGCCGAGTTTCCGCGCCAGCTGCTCCTCGATCTCACTGATCCAGCCGCTCGACCGCTCCGCCAGCGCTTCGAGCCGCTCGGTGATCACCTTGTGGGCTTCCGGATTGAGCTCGCGGAACGCCATATCCTCAAGCTCTTCGCGCATCTCGTGCATGCCCATGCGCGCGGCCAGCGGGGCATAGATATCCAGTGTCTCCTCCGCTGTGCGCCGGCGGGCCTCCGGCGGACGAAACGCAAGCGTGCGCATGTTGTGCAATCGATCTGCGAGCTTGATGAGCAGCACCCGCACGTCGGCGGCGATCGCCAGCAGCAGCTTGCGCAAATTCTCCGCCTGCTTGGCTTCCCTGGAGACAAGTTCGAGTTTTTTCAGCTTGGTCAGGCCGTCGACCAGCCGACCGATGTCCGGACCAAACACGCGATCGATTTCAGTGCGGGTTGCGTCGGTGTCCTCGATGGTATCGTGGAGCAACGCAGCGGCGATGGTGGCGTCGTCGAGCTTCAACCCGGTAAGGATCGCGGCGACCTCGAGCGGATGGGAGAAATAGGGATCGCCGGAGTCGCGCTGCTGCTCGCCGTGCGCCTTCATGGCGTAGACATAGGCGCGGTTGAGCAAATCCTCGTTCGCGGCCGGGTTGTACTGCTTGACCCTATCGACCAGTTCGTATTGCCGCATCATCCGCGGCTTACGCGGCTGCGGCGTGGCGGCAGCGGGTTTCGGGACGAGATTCGGAGCGCGCGCCAGCGGTACCCGGGATCGGGGCTGATTCTGCATCCGCGGCAGATCGATCGGCGAACGCGCCATCGGCGGGGTTCTCTTGGCGATCCTCGGTTCGCGCTCCTTCCTCGCAGAGTCGGGGAACGCTAATCACAAGGATATCATGGCGTTTCGCCCGCGCCACAAGACTCGCCAGACGACAAACACCCACCATCGCTGGTGTTTGCATCCCAAGCGTGGCCGCCCAATGCCAAATTTTCGTTAAATGCCCGGCTGAGATGAGCCGAAAGCTTATTCTTCTTCGTCGCCGACGTCAGGCTCAGGCTGCGCCTCAGGAGGCGTGAGGCCTTCGAGGCCCTTGAGCAACTCCTCCTCGCTCATCCGGTCAGGGGTGACGTCGGTATCGTCGACATCCGCGCCGGTACCGGGAGCGCCAATCAGCGGCACTGCGTCGGGCTCAGGTTCGTCCACCTCGACGTATTTCTGGAGCGAATGGACCAGTTCTTCCTTGAGATCCTCTGGAGAAACCGCCAGCTCAGCGATCTCTCGCAGCGCCACGACGGGGTTCTTGTCGTTGTCACGGTCCACGGTGATCTGGCTACCCGACGAGATCGTGCGGGCGCGATGGCTTGCCAGGAGAACAAGGTCAAACCTGTTCTCGACCTTGTCGATGCAATCCTCGACTGTGACTCGGGCCATAGTAAAAGCTCCTGAAAGGTTCCGGACCAGTTCCCAGCGTAGGGGGTCCATTCTCCCCGCGCGGGGGAAATCCATTAAAATCTTGCGTTTAAGTACAGTCCCGGACCTTGAAGTTCAAGTGTAATCTGTGCCAGCGATAACGCCGCAGCAAGGGCGTTGCAGCCCTTGTGCCACCCGCAACGCAGGGAGCTTCTAAACGCAGGGTTCCAAATTGCTTTTGGTTTTACCGCGACGGCGTGCCGCAGTATTTTCGCCACGGTCTTCGCGCAAGTCTAAGATACCGATAACGCCCGTTCGATTGTCTTTCGACTTTTGAACGCCTCCATTGGCGACCAACTGATTTAAAACGTCCGGACTGTCGAACGTATTAGCGGCTGATCCGGTTTCATCACGAGACGCAATCACGAGAGAAATCATGTCGGCACAACTTGAAAAAATCGCCCTCTTTATTGATGGCGCCAACCTTTACGCCACCGCCAAGTCCCTCGGTTTCGACATCGATTACAAGCGCCTGCTGCGTGAATTTCAGTCGCGCGGCTATTTGGTGCGCGCGTTCTATTACACCGCGGTCATCGAGGATCAGGAATATTCCTCGATCCGCCCGTTGATCGATTGGCTCGACTACAACGGCTACACGGTCGTCACCAAGGCAACCAAGGAATTCGTCGATCAGACCGGCCGCCGCAAGGTCAAGGGCAACATGGATATCGAGCTTGCGGTCGATGCCATGGAGCTCGCACCGCACATCGACCAGATGGTGCTGTTCTCTGGCGACGGCGATTTCCGCTCGCTCGTCGAGGCGGTGCAGCGGCGCGGCGTGCGAGTCATTGTCGTCTCCACCATTTCGACGCAACCGCCAATGGTCGCCGATGAGCTGCGCCGCCAGGCCGATCAGTTCGTCGACATCGTCGAGTTGCAATCCAAGGTCGGGCGCGACCCGTCCGAGCGCCCGATGCGCGAGCCTAGGGAGCCGCGTGAAGGACGCGAGCCACGTCCGCATACGCCGCAGTTCCTGCAACGCGCCGCCACCGCCCCGCGGCTTGATGCAGAGGCGGAAGACGAATTCGAAGACGATTGATTGTCCTCAAGGACTTTGCTCCCGAAGGATTTGCCCCCAAAGGATCCACTCGCATGACGCGCCCGAGCGGAATGCCCGGCCGCGATTGTCCGCGCTGCCCTCGCCTCGTTGCGTTTCGCGAAGAATGGCGGGCTCGCGAGCCAGACTGGTTCAATGCTCCGGTCGAGTTCGTTCGGTGCTGCCGACGCGCCGTTGCTCATTGTCGGATTAGCGCCAGGACTGCGCGGCGCTAACCGGACCGGCCGGCCTTTCACCGGCGACTATGCCGGCGACCTGCTCTACGCCACGCTGCTCGAGTACGGGTTCGCCAAAGGCGAGTACCAGGCACGGCCCGACGACGGATTAGAGCTTGTCGGCTGCCGGATCACCAACGCCGTGCGCTGCGTGCCGCCGGAGAACAAGCCGACGCCGAAAGAGATCACCACCTGCCGCGAATTTCTCACGGCGACCCTTGCGGAAATGGCCCGGATTCGCGCCGTTGTGGCGCTCGGCCGGATTGGCCATGAATCATTCGTCTCGGCTTGCGGCAAGCGGCGCGCCGAGTTTCCTTTCGGTCACGGCCGCGCGCATCCGATGGATACATTCACGCTGTTCGATAGCTATCACTGCTCGCGCTACAACACGAATACCGGTGTGCTGACAACGGACATGTTCCGCGCGGTGTTTGCGCAAGTGCGCAAACACCTGGATGCCGAGGCCTGATGGCTTAGTGGAAGATCGACGCTTCGTAGTTACCCGAACCCATTTCGCTGCGCGGGAAGATGCCGTGCTGCTCGATCCATTCGAATGACTCGTCGAAAGTCTGCTTCGAATACGGCTCGAATACCAGCCGTTCGCCCGGCCCCCAACGGCGCGTATCCATCTGGTCGTGAAAGCGCTTCGGGAATTCCCTTTTGTAGTAGTGCGTAAACAGTTCCGGCCGCAGGTCGATGTCACGCTGGGCTCGGCGCAGCGCACGGAAGTATTTGCGCACATCCTCCGGATCCGGCGTTCCGGTCACCATTGAGGCCATCATGAAGGTGGTGTCGATGACTTTGCGGAACCCGAGTTGCTCGAGGAAATAATACGGACCGCTGAACAGCGACGCCGCCGGCACCTTGCGGTCGATCAGCATTTCCATCCGGCTGAACAGTAATCCGTCGTTGAACGACAGATTGATCTGATCCGGTTTGAGATACTGCTCAAGCCCTGGATAGTCGCGTAGTGGCTGCCCGACTGATAACCGACAGAGATCGGCACGCCGGCGAGATCGGCGGGGCTCTTTACTGAAGAATTGGCTGGAACGAAAACGCCGCACGGCGAGACCGAATAAGCGTCGGAATAAAGTTTGCCATGACCCTTGGACGCCGCGACGTTCATGGTCCAGTGGCAGGCACCGCTGACATTGCAGGTGCGTCCAGCCTCGAGTGTTTGATAAGCGCCGACCTTGTTGCCGATGTGGTGGCCGCTGCCGCTACTGGAATCCATGGTCTCACGGAATTCGTAATCGAGACCTTCGGCGGCGAAATAGCCCTTCTCCTCGGCGACCCATTCATGCAGCCGGAAATGCGGCGCAACGACAAATTTCGACACGGGCTTCCTCCTCGTTATCGGTTTAGCAGGCGTGCCCAGCAGTACCGCGCTTCGGCGAATTGATCATCCGCGCCGGCCGAAATAGATTGTCCATATTAAGTTGACAATCTTGGCAAGATCAATGGATCGATTTGAAAATGCAAGAGTTTTCACGACCGTCATTGAGGCGGGCGGCTTCACCGCAGCTGCCGAACGGCTCGGCCTGTCGCGCGCCGCCACCAGCAAACACATACAGCAGCTCGAACAGCGGCTCGGCGCGCGGCTCCTCGAGCGCACAACGCGGCGTGTCAGCGTAACCGACGCCGGCCGCAGATTTTACGAGCAATGCCGGCGCATCCTTGCCGAACTCGACGAGGCCGAGCGCGCGGCCGGCGAGCTGCACAACGAGCCGCGCGGTGAATTGCGGGTGATCGCACCGACCAATTTCGGCCTTACCGATATCGGCACCGCAATTTCCGATCTGATCGCGGAATATCCCCGGCTTCGTATCAACCTTTCGATGAACGATCACGTCACCGATCCAATCGAAGCGGGTTACGACATCGCGATCAGCGTCGGCATGCCGCGCGGCACCTCATCGAGCCTGATCGTGCGCAAGCTTAATACATCGCGCCGCGTTCTTTGCGCAGCTCCCGACTATCTCAAACGGCGCGGCACGCCGTTAAAGCCCGAAGACCTCTCGGAGCACGATTGCCTGAGCTACAGCTACGTCGACGTGCCCGACGAGTGGCATCTCATCGGAACCGATGGCGAACGCGTTGTGAAAGTCGGCGGCCCGATCGTGACCAGCCACCGGCACGTTCTGCGGACGGCCGCGGTGCGCGGCTTCGGTATCGCTTACGGGCCGGCCGATTTCTTCCGCGATGATCTGGACGTCGGCGCCCTCAAACAGGTGCTCTCCAAATATCGTCTTCCCGAGGCGACGATCTATGCGGTCTATCCCGCCGGCAAGCAGCATTCCGCCAAAGTGAAGGTCTTCAACGATTTCATGGCGCGCCACTTTGCTGCCAGCACCGTATTCAGATGAACCTCTAACGATTCTCGCGCAGCCAGGCGACAACCTCTTCGGCGTTCTTGTCCGGCGGAAACACCGGGTAGAACACTTTCACGATCGTGCCGTCATCGATGACCATCGCCATCCGCGCCAGCAGCATCATGCTGGCCGCCATGAACATCGGCAGATGCAGGCCGGTGGCGAAATCGAGGTCTTCATCCGACAGGATCGGAAACGGCAGATGTAGTCTTTCGGCTGCTTCGCGCTGATAAACGGTATCTTGCGTCGACAGCCCGAACACCTGGGTAACTCCCAGCGACTTCATGTCGGCAAAATGATCGCGAAAACCGCATGACTGCGGCGTGCAACCGCGCGCGCCGGGAATGTCATCCCAGCCCGGCGGAGCATCGACGCCCGGCACTCCGGTACGCGGATAGATATAAAGCACAGTGCGACCTTTGAGCTTCGACAGGTTCACCCGAGAATTATCGGTCGCAAGAAGCGCCACATCCGGCAGCTTAATCCCAGTCAAATGCCGGGCGCGGCCGTCGTCCTTTGGGACAGGAATGTCCAGCGGCAGGAAGGTCGGATCGTGTGCGCCGTGCGCTTCTCTCGCGCTCATGGCTGGCCTCCAGTTGTGGCGGATGATCGTCCGAAATCTGTTCGGGATCACGCGCCGTAAGACATGAACTCCATCAACGAGCCATCGGGATCGCGGAAATATACGCTGGTCCCCGGCCCTTTGGCTCCAAACCGCTGCATCGGGCCGGCCTCGATCGGCACGGCGCAGCGCTTGAGATGAACCACGGCATCGCCAATTGGCCCCATCCACTCGAAGCAAAGATCGCTGTTGCCCGGCGCGACTGGCAGGCGAGCCACTTCGGCGGCCTTAACACCGGGCCCGTGGACATTGAGCTGCTTGTCACCGAAGCGATAGGCAAACCCCGCTGGCCGCGTGATCAGCTCAGCACCCAGCACTTGGGTATAGAACGCGTTCGAACGCTCCCAATTCGTAACATGGATGACGCAGTGATCGAGCCTGGTCGGCACCATGCTGCCCTACCCTTTTTGCCGCAACAACCGCCCACGCTCGCGCTCCCATGAGCGCTTCTTCTGCGTATCGCGCTTGTCGTAAAGCTTCTTGCCGCGCGCCAGCGCCAGCTCAACCTTGGCGCGGCCCCGCTCGTTGAAATAAAGCTTTAGCGGCACCAGCGTCATGCCCTCGCGCTCTACAGCCCCGATCAGCTTGCTGATCTGCCGTTTGTGCAGCAGCAGCTTGCGCGGCCGTTTTGGCGTGTGGTTGAAGCGATTGGCCTGGAGGTATTCGGGGATGTTGGAATTGATCAACCAAATCTCGCCACCACGCGAGTCGGCATAGGATTCCGCGATCGTCGCCTTGCCCAGGCGCAGCGACTTCACTTCCGTGCCGGTTAGCGCGACACCCGCTTCCATGGTTTCGTCGATGAAGTAGTTGAACCGTGCCTTGCGGTTATCGGCGACCACCTTAAGCTTTTTTTGTTCCGGCTTTGCCGCCATGCGATCATCCTAGTGGAGCAAATTTGAAAGCTCCACTAGCCACTTATACTTGCCAGCGAATGCTCTGATCGAACTGCTAAGCTTGACGGGCTTTGAGCAGGTCGCGGATATCGGTGAGCAATTGCTCTTCCTTCGACGGGCCGGGAGGCGCAGCCGGCGGCTCGGACTTCTTCAGCTGCTGATGCCCTTGACCGCCAGGAACAGCGCAAACGCGATGATCATGAAGTTGATGACCAGGGTCAGAAAATTGCCCCAAGCCAGCACCGCACCTTGCTTTTTGGCGTCCGCAAGTGCGCTGGCCGTTACCTTCGACGATAGCGGAGTGAAGTAATTCGAGAAATCGAGACCGCCGGTAATCGAGCCGATAATCGGCATGATGATGTCGGCGACCAGCGAGTTGACGATAGCGCCGAAAGCCGCGCCGATAATAACGGCAACGGCGAGATCGACAACGTTGCCACGCATCGCAAATTTTTTGAATTCCTCGAGCATGATTCCCTCCCCGGCTTAGGCGACAGCCGCCCGCGATCACTACGAAAAAAGCAAAGCCCTAGACGGCTCTGAGGGCCGCCACCTTAATTCATCAAACCGGCATGCACCATCGCCTCACGAACGGCGATCTGCGCCTTCTCACTCGCCGGCACCATCGGCAAGCCGGACGGTATTGGAGCACTTGCCGAGCAGCGAGAGCGCATACTTGACCGGCGCCGGACTGGTTTCGACGAACAGGTTCAAGTGAAGCGGCGCTAGCTTGTCTTGCAATTTCAAAGCCGCGGAAAAATCCCCCTTCAGGCATGCTGCCTGAAATTCCGCGCACAGCCGCGGCGCTACGTTCGACGTAACGGAAATACAGCCGTGTCCGCCATGGGCCATGAAACCGAGCGCGGTGATATCTTCGCCCGACATCTGGTTGAAGTCTTCGCCCATCGCAGCACGCTGCTGGGTCACCCGCGTCATGCTGGCCGTAGCGTCCTTCACGCCGGCGATATTCTTTAGCTCATAGAGCCGCTTCATCGTGTCGACCGACATGTCGATCACCGAACGCGGCGGGATATTATAGATCAGGATCGGAATTCCGATCGCGTCGTTGATCGCCTTGAAGTGCTGATAAAGCCCTTCCTGCGTTGGCTTGTTGTAATAGGGCGTGACCACGAGCACGGCATCGGCGCCTGCCTTCTCCGCATGCTGGGCAAGCTCGACCGCTTCCTTGGTGGAGTTCGAGCCTGCGCCGGCCACGACTGGCACGCGGCCGCTTGCCTGATTGACGCACCATTCGACGACGTCGCGATGCTCCTGATGCGACAAAGTCGGGCTCTCCCCGGTGGTGCCCACCGGAACCAGCCCATTGGTGCCCTCGGCAATCTGCCATTCGACCAGGTCGCGGAACGCTTTCTCGTCGACGGAACCGTTCTTGAACGGGGTGACAAGTGCGGTGAACGAGCCTCGGAACTTGGTCTTGGCTGTCATGACACGATCCCTGGCGCGGATGTCCTGGCGGCAAAACGCCCCCGGCATTGGACCCGGCCGAACCGCATAAATATCGGTTCACACGGGGTGTTGAAAGGCCTTTGATCGGCGCGATGCCCCGCTTTCGCCGCGAAAATCGGGAATTATAGTGCTGCATCCGAGGGTTTAGGGATTTCGTCAATCTTACCGGCCGAAGAGGTTCTTCGGGGCCGCGCTGGCGGCAGGGAGGATCGGAGCCGGTGAAAGCAGTTCGCCTGATACTCGCATTGTTCGCCCTCGCCCTCTCGGGGGGCGATATCTATGCGGCGTCAGACGATGCAGCCCCGGCGCCCGCCGCCAAACCTAATACGCCGAAAAGCAGCAAGCCGACTGAACAAAAGCCTCACGAGCAGCAAGGCTCTAGAAAGCAAGACTTCCGAGAACAAGGCCTCCGAGAAAAAGGCCGCCTGAGAAAAAAACCGCAGACAAAAAGGCCGCCGATAGAAAGCCGCCGAGAAGACGGCCGGCGAACATAAACCTGAGCAAAAATCTGCCGCCAAGAAAAACTCGTCCGCTCCGCTGGCCCTGAGGCCCTCGGTTGGTTCGCCGTCGATTGCCGCAAAGCCCGGCGCGCCTGTCCGCGTCAATGCCACAACCGGCGCGCTGCCTGGACGCTCTGCGCAAGTCCCATCATGGAAGCCCGCGCCGGCGTTCGCCATGGCAGCCAGCTCGGCCACCTCGCCGCTCGATATCGCCGCCGTCAAACAGGCAATGGATCAGGCACATCACGGCCGCACCGACGACGCGACCAGCACCGAAGGCACGATCTCCGATCCGGTCGCGCGCAAGCTCGTCGAATGGGTAATCCTGCGCGCCGACGAAACCGACGCCGATTACTCTCGCTACGCCGCCTTCATAGCCGCCAACCCCAGCTGGCCGGGCATTACCGCGCTGCGCCGGAAGGCCGAGTCAGTGATGTGGCAGGATCACGCCGATCCAGCGACCGTGATCGCCTTCTTCCGCACCGAACCGCCGCGCACCGCCAAGGGCAAATTTGCGCTGGCCCGCGCTATGCTGTCCCAGGGAAACTCCGCCGGCGCGCAGCAACTTGTCAGCGAAGCCTGGCGCGACGACAGCTTCTCATCGGACATTGAGGACCAGGCCCGCAACACATTCGCCGGCCTGATCTCGCCCGACGACGATAAAGTCCGCATGGACACGCGGCTTTATGCCGGAGACGATGATGCGGGCCTGCGCGCGGCGCAACATCTTGACCCGGTCCAGGTCGCCATCGCCAAGGCGCGCGCGGCAGTCATCAATAAGGAAAGCAACGCCAAGGCGCTGCTCGAAGCCGTGCCATCGTCAGCGCAACGCGACGACGCCGGCTACATATTCAGCCGCATCCAGTCGCTGCGCCATAACGATGATATCGATCAGGCCGCACGCTTGATGGCAGCCGCCCCACGCGATCCGGCAGTTCTGCTTGATGTCGATCAATGGTGGATCGAGCGGCGGCTACTGGCGCGCAAGCTGCTCGATCAGGGCGACGTAAAAACGGCATATGCGATCGCCGACGATGCGGCAACGCCGATCAACGAGAACTACCGCGGCGAGCAGCAATTCACCGCCGGCTGGATTGCGCTTCGCTTCCTGCGCGAGCCAGCCATAGCGTTCACCCACTTCGCCAAGATCGCCGAAGGCGTCTCCAATCCCATTACGCTGGCGCGTTCGTTTTATTGGCAAGGCCGCGCCACGGAAGCCGCTGGCCGCGAGCAGGAAGCACGGACCTATTACGAGACTGCGGCCCATTACCCGACAGCCTATTACGGCCAGTTGGCGCGGGCGCGGCTTGGGCTTGACGAAGTGGCACTACGACCGCCGCCTTCGCCGCCGGTCGATCTGCACAATCTCGAACTCGCTCGGGTTTTCGATATTCTCTACGCCGTCGATGCCCGCGACCTCGTGGCCTCGATGGCCGCCGACCTTGCCGACAAGGCCAACGACGAGGCGGCGCTGGCGACGCTCGCCGAGATCGCGACGCGCCACGACGATGCTCGCACGACGCTCTTGATCGGCAAGATTGCACTCGGCCGTGGACTGCCGCTCGAGCACTATGCCTTCCCCGATTTCGGCGTGCCAAATTTCCAGCAAATCGGCCCGCAGGTCGAACGCTGCGTGATCTATTCGATCGTGCGGCAGGAAAGCGCGTTTAATCCTAAGGTCGTCTCCAGCGCGAATGCGCTGGGCCTGATGCAGGTAACACCAGCCGCAGGCCGCGATACCGCCAAACGCTTCAACGTCACCTTCGACCAGCGCCGCCTGCTTTCAGACGTCGCTTACAACGCCCAGCTTGGCAGCGCCGAGCTCGGCAACGACATCGCCAGCTGGCGCGGCTCCTATATTCTCGCGTTTGTTGCCTACAATGCCGGGCCGCGCCGGGCCAAGGAGTGGATCGACCAATACGGCGATCCACGCGACGAAAAGGTTGATCCGGTGGACTGGATCGAGCGCATCCCACTGTCAGAGACGCGTAATTACGTGCAGCGCATCCTTGAAAACATCCAGATTTACCGTGCACGCCTCGACAACAGCCCTCGCCTTCTGATCGAGGCTGATCTGCGCCGCGGCGGCTAGGCCGCCGGCTTGAGTTCAGTGTTGACGAAACTTGAGCGCTGCGATTCTCTTTGCGAGGCTTAAAGCGCCTTCGGAGCAACAACTTTGCCGAGCGACCAACTGCGCGACCCGGGGGTCGATCTCTTCGTCACTGCGGAGGACGGGCTCCGCCTGCATGTGCGCCAATATGGATCGCACTCCGATCCTGGGCTGCCTGTTGTCTGCCTACCCGGGCTATCGCGCACAACCGCCGATTTCGATGCGCTCGCGCCGGCATTGGCGACCGGCGCCGGATTAAAGCGATACGTTGTCGCAATCGATTCCCGCGGCCGCGGGCTGTCCGAATACGACAGCAATCCGGAAAATTACAACGTCATTGTCGAACTCGCGGATGTCGCAACCGTTCTCATTACACTTGGGATCGGTCCGGCGATATTTGTCGGCAGTTCGCGCGGCGGCATTCTCACGATGCTGATGGGAGCGACGCGGCCGGACGCGATTGCCGGCGTTGTGCTGCACGATATCGGCCCGGTGATCGAACCGGCGGGGCTTACTCGGATCAAGAGCTATGTCGGCAAGATAGCGCAACCGCGCACGTTCGAGGACGGTGCCTCAATTCTCCGGGGTTTGTTCGGCGCACAATTTCCCAAAGTCACCACGATGCAGTGGCTGGCTGCCGCCCAGCGCGCCTGGCGGAAAGAGGGCGCCGAACTGAAACCGACATACGATACCCGGCTAGCGCTCCCGCTTGCCGGCGTCGATACCGAAAAGCCGTTGCCGGCGTTATGGAAGGAATTCGATGCCCTCGTTGGCGTACCGATGCTGGTCATCCGCGGCGCGAATTCCGACATCCTGTCTGCGGAAACGGTTGAAGCTATGGCCGCCCGTCATCCCGGCATGCAGTTCATCGTGGTGCCCGATGAGGGCCACGTGCCCGTGCTGGCGGGCTATATCGTGACCAAGGTGGCGCAATTCGCGACCGCCTGCGACAACACGCGTGCTATTCTCTAGGCGACGCGCCACCCCATTGGCACAGCGATGGCAAACGGACCTCAACATCCAGGAGCGATTGGCGGTTCCGGCCGCCACGACGCGGCATTGCAGCAGGCGATGCTCGCGCTGAACAGCCGACGCCCGGGGGATGCCGAGCGCATTACCGGAGAAATCCTCAAGCGCGATCCCCACCACGCCGGCGCACTCTTCATGCTTGGCTGCGCGCTGTTGGCGCAAGGCCGCGCAGAAGCGGCCATTGCACCGCTCGAAACCGCTGCGCGCGGCCGCCGCGATCCGCAGATGGATACGCAACTTGCCATCGCGTTGCGGCAAGCCGGTCGCCAGGAGGACGCGCTGTCCCGGCTCAGGCGCACCGTCAAGCGGCACCCGACCTTCGTGCCGGCGCTTCATGAACTCGGCCGCCTGCTGGTCGCCATGGGCCAATACTCCGAGGCTATCGAGGCACTCAATCGCGCCGTCGAACTCGCCCCGATGATGCCAGAGCTGTCGACCCAGCTCGGTTACGCCTTGCTGTCGCAGCGAAACTGCACCGATGCCAAAACCATCTTCGCGCGGGCGCTCGAAATTGCGCCGGCGTCGCCCGACGCGCTGTACGGCATGGCCAAAGCGCTTCAGGAGCTCGGCAACAATCAGGCTGCGGAGACGTATTTCCGGCGCTACCTGATTACCATGCCCGGCGATCAGAACGCCTGGCTTAGCCTCGGCCATTGTCTGCTCGAACTCGGCCAGCCTGAATCCGGCTACGAGTGTTTCCGCACGGCGGCACGCGGCGACGCGCAGCGTTACGGCAAAGCGCTTACCTCGTTGTCGGCAGCAACGCGTGGGCGCCTCTGGCTCAAGCCAAGCGCGGCGTCGCGATTCCTGTGCGGCGAAAGAGCCGGCACGCCAGCCGCTATCGCTTCGGCGCTCGAAACTGCCGGCGATAAACCCCCGTCTCCTGACCGATCGCAGTCCGGACCTTGATCATTCTACTGGTGTCCTCGCCGGACATGACATCGAAGCGCTCGGTCCAAGCTTCTCGCTTGATCGGCAGGCATTGCGCCACCGGCGTGCCCTTCGGCAAAACGCCGTTGAAGCTGGTGTCATGCCAGTGCGCCGGATAGTTGACAGCGCTGCGATAAAAGCTGTCGCAGTCAACGAGGCCGGTGAGTGTTGTGAATGGCAGATCTGTCCGGTTGACTGGATGGGTAAACAGCAGCGAATAGCCAGGCGGCGCTTCTATATTCCAGAATCCGTTGAACTTGATGATGAAGCGGTCGGCGTCGGCGAACGGAGAGCCGGCGACTTGGCTCGGATCATGAAATCCGATCGGCGAATGCGAATATTCGCTGAGGACTCCTTCCGGCACCTCAAAGCTCCAGCTAAATTCACCATCGCGCACCTCAAGATCGGTGGCCAGCGGAATGAGAAAACCGTAGGTCATTGCGTCGATGAAGGGTGGACATTTTTTGACTGTCTGAGTTTCCTCGCCCATCGTCGGGTTGTAGGCGTTTGCCGGCATCGCCTTGAACCAGTCCGGCAGCCCGCGCACGGCCGGAATTGGCCGCGGCAAAATCCCTTCCAGTTCGGGCGGACAGCGGAACGTCAGTGTCGGTTGTGAGGTCTGATCCATTTGGCCATCAATTGAAAGGGCAAAGCACCGGCCGCTTGGGACCGCTCACCGAACTCGCTGTGTTTTTTATCATGTTACTTTTTGCTGGAAAAGTGAATGATACGGCGTCGGTCAAAGCCGGCCGACCGTGATGAAGGCTGTTTAGGATTTTGAAAAGTGTCAGAAGATCGTCGGCCACCGCTGCCTTTTCCTCAACCGTATTCCGGCTCAATTCAAGTCAGCTACGGGCACGGCACGGCGTGGCCGCAATTGGCCGGTTACGCTCCTTTGCTTGAAGGCGAAGACGCGGAGGCCTGCTACAAGCGTGCCCGCACTCTGCAAGAGGCGGGGCGCTTCGGCGAAGCCCTCCCGGCATTTGAACAAGCTATTGCGTTGAAGCCGGATTACGCCGAGGCCCATAATGGCCGCGGTATCGCTCTGGCCAATTCGCAACGTTCTGGCGAGGCAGTATCGAGCTTCGACAAGGCGATCGCGCTAAAGCCCGATTACGCGGAAGCGTACAACAATTACGGCCTCGTGCTGCAGGATCTCAATCGTTTTGACGAGGCGCTCGCCCAGTTCGACAAGGCAATCGCTCTTAAGCCGGACGATGCAAGGATTTACAAGAACCGGGGCGCAGTACTGCAGGACCTGAAACGGCTCGAAGAATTGGTTCGTAGCTACGACCTGGCGATCGCGCTAAAGCCCGATTACCCAGACGCGTTTAATAATCGCGGCGCGGTGCTGAACGAGCTAACTCGTCTTGACGAGGCCATCGACAGTTTTGGCAAGGCGCTGACGCTCAATCCGGACTACGCCGAGGCTTACAATAATCGCGGCGTCGCGCTGCAAGACCTTGGTCGCCTCGAGGAGGCGCTTGCCGATTTCGACAAGGCGCTTGCGCTACGGCCGGAATTCTCCGAAGCCAGCAGCAATCTCGCCTATTGCCTGTTGAAGATCGGCCGATTCGAACGCGGCTGGCACTTGCACGAATGGCGCAAGAGGGTACCAAAACCGGTTGGCAATCGCACCTTGCCGCGGCCGCTCTGGCTTGGTCGCGAGAATATTTCGAACGCGACCGTATTCGTTCATTTCGAACAGGGCCTGGGCGATACGATTCAATTTAGCCGCTACGGCAAGCTGTTAAAGGAGCGTGGCGCCACGGTGGTGATGTCGGTTCAGGAGCCGCTGTATCCGCTGCTCAAGCAGATGAGTCCGGACATTCAAGTCATCAAAGGTAGCGAAGTGTCGAGCCAATTCGACTATCACTGCCCGATGATGAGCCTGCCGCTCGCGTTCGGCACCACGTTGCAAACTATTCCTTGCGAGCAACGTTACATCGTCGCGGATAGCGCATTGCGTAAAGCATGGGATGAACGGCTGCCGCCGCCGACCAGGAAGCGGATCGGATTGGTCTGGAGGGGCAATCCGATCCATCGAAACGACCATAATCGGTCGATCGCGCTGTCGTCGCTCGCGCCGCTGTTCGGCGTCGATGCCCATTGGGTATCGCTGCAAAAGGAGCTCTTGCCCGGCGATGCCGCCGCTCTTGCAGCGTTTCCGCAGATCGTCGGGATCGGGACCGAATTGCGGGATTTCTCCGATACGGCGGCGGTCGTCGATGGCCTTGATCTGGTCATCGCTGTCGACACCAGTATCGCGCATCTTGCGGGCGCGATGGGAAAGCCGGTTTGGATATTGCTGCCGTTCAATGCCGACTGGCGTTGGCTGTCGAATTGCGATGACAGCCCATGGTACCCAAGCGCAAAGTTATATCGGCAGGCCGACATCGGCCCTTGGGACGGCGTGGTCGCTCGCGTCAAGGCGGCCCTGCTCGACTTCGTTCGCTCGTAATTCCGTCGCGCGCAAAAGAACCAGAGATACTCGCGCCCGGGCACAACGCCACACTGACTTAGGCGTCACGTCGCCAGGCTGCAAAAAGAAAACCCCGGCAGACGTGCTGCCGGGGTTCCCAATATTCACGCCTTGATCAGACGATCAGGGCAGGAAGTCGCGGTGTGCGCGAACGCCCACGACCCAAGCACTGGCGCTGCTCGCGGCGTTAAGTGCACCGCCACCCGCAAAGCCACCAAGCCCACCAGCTCCAGTTCCGGCGGCCACGGTCGCGCTCTTCAATTGTGTATAGAGCACTTCCACGCCCAGGTAGAACGACTTGGTCACGTCCCACTGTAGACGCGAGCCAACGGCCCAGGTCGACCAGTTGTTGTTGCAACCAGCTGCCGCTACGGCAGCCGTACCAGTGCCTGCACCGTTACCGGCACCGGCAAAAGAGCAAAGCATGGCGTTCGCGGTGGAGTTGTAGCTGACCTGGTAATAGTCACCATAGATGCTCTCGTGCACCGACGGTGTCCAATAGTGCTCGAAGCCAGCATTAACGCCCCAAGCTGACGTTTTCTCGCAGCTGGACTGCGTGGCCGCTCCAGCGGCAACCGTGCCACCGTACACGCAATCGCTCATAACGCCGAAGGCTTCGTTAGCGCCGTTGACGTCGCCCCAGTTGCTCTTCTGCGAGAAGAATGCGTAACCGAGAGCACCCTGGGTGACGTTAACTTGCGCCTGGAACCAATCCCCCTGGGTGATAAACGGGAGATTGAGCTTCAGACCAGCACCTGCCGCCCAGCCCCACGAATTGCCGGGATGAGCAACACCCGGCGACGCCGGACCCACACCAGCCGCTGTGCTGTAGTAAAGCGGATTAAGCTCGTGCATGGCACCCATGAGCTGGGCCCCGCCCCATGCCTGGTCAACCCGCAGGTTGCCGAGGATATCAGGCGACTGGAAGCCGCCGTAGGCACCGTTACCCGGGAAGATAGCTCCAGTACCACCGGCTGTTACGCCGGCGACATTCGCCGCGGCAGCAAAGCCGGTGCCAAGCGCTATTACGCCGTTAATCGGGCTTGTGCGCTAAGCCGCTCGCGTCGATGACTTGTTCGGTACGGCGCTCTTCGGCTGCGATCGTGGCCGAGAACCCACCGCCCAGTTGTGCCGTATACGCAAAAGTAACCCAGCCCGGGTCACCGGTATCCGACGCCGGCGTGTAACCGCCGCGATACTGCATGGCTGGCGTGCTGTAGAAGTCATAAAACGACTGCGACAGACCGGCAGTCAAACCAGCAAACTGCACGAAGGCGCGGTTAGAGCTGAACTCGCTGGCAGGAGCACTACCGCCGCCGGTCAGACCGGTGTCGTTGCTCGAGATACCGACCGAGATGTAGCCGCGAATCGTGCCGTATTCGGTCTGGTTCCGCACGTCGGCCGTGATATAGCCGCGGGCGCGGAAGTCCATGTTATTGGTCGACCGGTTGTTCGCGACACCGTTGAACGGGCCCCAAGTAAAGCTGCCGCTGTCGTTGCCGTACATCGCTTCAGCGCGAACCCAGCCACCGATTTTGATGCACAAGTCAGTGCCCGGCATATAGTAGAAACCAGCCCCATAGATACTGCAGATCTTCACGTATTCGACCGGCTTGGCCTTGACGGGAAGATCAGCCGCTTGCCCCGCAGTCACCGCAGCTAAACCCGCCGCGGATCCCAAGAGGAGGCTTTTCACCATCTTCATATGAACCTCCGATTGTTTGCCGTTGGAGGGTTCCGTCTTGGCCGGGTGCGTACACCCCCTTGAAGGTCCCCTTAGTCCCCGTTTTCCCGCTTCGGTCTTCCCGGTTTTCCCCAAAAACACCGAAACAGCTCGACTTAGGGTTCCACCCTCCGTCGCATCGCCACATTAACCAATGAGTTCCGGTGCGCAATCAAGAACAGTCCTTTTCAGACACTGTCCCTGTCGTTTTCCGCAAGGTGTTGCGTAAAAAACACGCAAATGACATCCGCGGGCTTCTTTCATGAGAACCAACCATTTTCTAGAAAATCATTGTGAATCATATACTTAAGGCATTGATCGCAAACATGGCGGGAATGCTACGAAATTTAGTCGATTGAGTATTGCATAATCAATCCTGGCGGATCGCACCCGGTCTTTGCTCGAAATCCCGCCCAAATGCCCTCAACGACGGACGGAAACCAAAGAGCCTCGCCAAAAAAGAGCAGCCGATTCTCCGGTGGGATTGATCGCTGAAATGCTGTGCGCCATTGCTGCTGACAAGCGAGCGAAAGCCGCCGGTCGCCGTGGGCGCTGTGAGAAAAGTTCTCCCCGTGAACCGCGGCGGACGTTTAATGCAGGCAGTGCGCGATCCCTTAGCTTCTGAAATTTGAAATTGAGAATCTTTGCGCGCGGGTTTTCCCTTCTTCGCTAAAGCTTCGAAGGGCATCCTGCTTCGCGTTAACGTCCAGCGAAAGTCCTGCGAAGCAGCAGCGCGAAGCAGGATGGCGGAGAGGAGGGGTTTCGACTGCAGTTGCTACCATAGCCGCTTCTTCGCAAATGCGTGCCCGGAGCCTGACTTAAGATATCGCTCTAATTGCTCGGCCTTTCCCTGATCAGAAAAAGCGATATAAATCCTGATCCGCCAAGGTAGATATTTAGCTGTATGCGCAGATTTTCCGCCGTTGTGCTCCGTCAATCTCCGTCGAAGATTGGCGGTCAAACCGACGTAGCGGCGTGTTGGATCACGCTCGCTCTCAAGTAAATAAACATAATACACGGCGGCAGCCCTTCTTCGCTGAAGCTTCGAAGGGCATCCTGCTTCGCGTTAAGGTCCAGCGAAAGTCCTGCGAAGCGCGGCAGCGCGAAGCAGGATGGCGGAGAGGATGGGATTCGAACCCATGATACGGCTTTAGACCGTATAACGGTTTAGCAAACCGCCGCCTTCAGCCACTCGGCCACCTCTCCGTGATCAAAAAACAGGTAAGCATCTCGCGCTTCGGCGTCAAACTCCGCGCAGCGAATTTCTTTCACTAACCGGCGCCGTGTTCCCCGGTCAGACCGTCGAGCCGGTAGCCACGTTGACCTGTCTACTCCCGTTGGATAGCACGATACAC
Source organism: uncultured Alphaproteobacteria bacterium (assembly GCA_963742215.1). GTDB lineage: Bacteria > Pseudomonadota > Alphaproteobacteria > Rhizobiales > Xanthobacteraceae > BOG-931. The sequence goes on along the minus strand of CAVULJ010000022.1, from coordinate 3,472 downwards.
TTAATTCCCCAATTGCCGACAAACCATGGCCCAAGAACGACGGCGGAAACTTGGAATGCCCGGCCCGGCGAAGTCAGCCGTCGCCGAACTCTTCACCGCTGCGATTAAGGCGCACCAAGCTGGCATGCTGGGCGAAGCTGAGCGGCAATATCGAAGCATTATCGCGCTCGACCCCGGTCACGCCAACAGTTTGCACAATCTCGGCCTCATCGCACTGCACGCCGGCCACGCAGCAGACGCCGCCGATCTCATCGGCCGCGCCATCGCAGCCGACAACACCATCGCGGAATATCACTACAACGTCGCTTTGGCGTTCCGCGCGCTAAATCGGCTTGACGAAGCGGCGGCGCATCTCGAACGCGCCATCGCCATGCGCACAAACTATCCGCTCGCTGAACTTAACCTCGGCAATATTCGCCGTGAACAGGGCCGGCTCAGCGAGGCTGCGAGCTGTTACGAGCGTGTCATCGCACTCAGTCCGACCATAGCACCGGCGCATTTCAACCTCGCCAACGTTTTCGCAGCGCAGGAGCGCTGGGGCGAGGCCAGCGAGCGCTACAAAAAAGCGCTTACATTCAATCCGAACCATGCCCAAACCCTCGCCGGACTCGGAGCCGCTCTGTTCGCGCAGGGCAAAATTGCCGAGGCGATCGATTACCTGCGCAAGGCGCTGGACCTCGAACCGAGACTGCTCGACGCATACCATGATCTTGTTCAGGCTCTGCTCGCCGCCGACGATCTGGAATCGGCAATCGATACTTCGACCAAAGCGCTCGCGCTCGCGGAGACCGAGCAAAACAAGGCGCTGTTTGCGCAATGCATCAAATATGCACGCTTTACCTCGGATAACGAGCAGTTTCGCAGGCTGTTAGGACGCGCAACGACCGAGGGCTGGAACTCGTCCGCGTGAGTTATCCGCGGTGACCATGAGCCTTATCAAGCACAGTGGCGTCATGAAGGGCTGCATCGCGCGCGTCAATGCACATTGGCCGGCGCGGCTTTCAGCGGAAGAATTGTTCGGCCGTTCAGTGTTGGAAGCGCTGGCAGGCGATCGACTACTGTGCACGCTGCTGGAAAGCAATCCGTCGACAGACATTGAAGTCGAGCGGGTTCTGACCAACGTGCGATATGCAATGCTGATGTCCGGCGGAGCTGAAAGCACGTCCGACGAAGCTGTGCTCCAGTTTCACTGCGCAATCGCACGGCAATGTTTTGTCAATGAATACGTCTTCTCTGTAACCGACGCCGAGCAAGTCGAGGCTCTTGGGCTGCGAACCCGGCTCGAACAGGCACTCGGCGCCGGCGACACGTTTCCGGCACTTTGGCTGATTTTGGTGGCGGCATATTTCCCGCTGCACGGCCTGGCAAACGCGGAAGCCTCACTGGAACGCTCTTGGCCTCCATGCGTCGAAGCCCTGCTCACCCAGCAGATCAGAGAACCGGCAGAGGAACGCCGCATTGCTGCCGGCATACCCGCGCTGACCGCGGTCAACAACGAAACCTCGCGCGTCGTTCGCCGACAGTACGAAGAGAATCCCTATCCCCGCTGGGTCAGGGCTGGCTCTCCCGGCCAACCTGGTATCTTGTTCGGTCCGCAGTTCCAGCAAAAGCCCGAAAGGCCGCTGGAGATTCTGATCGCCGGCTGCGGCACCGGGCTATCCACCATCGAATTCGCGCGGCAAGCCAACAACGCACGTATACTCGCGGTGGATCTCAGCCTAGCCAGCCTCAGCTATGCCAAGCGGATGGCGCGCGGCTTCAACATCGCCAATGTCGAATTCGCGCAGGCCGACATTATGGAGCTCGGCTCAATCGGCCGGACCTTCGACTTCATCGACGTCTCCGGCGTACTGCATCATATGGCCGACCCGTGGCAAGGCTGGCGCGTTTTGCTGTCGCTGCTTCGCCCGGGCAGTACCATGCAGGTCGGGCTGTACAGCGAATTGGCGCGGCAACATGTCGTGGCGGCACGCAAGTTGATCGTAGAGCGAGGATACCAGCCTTCAATCCAGGGTATTCGCCGCTGCCGCGAGGACATCGTCGCGACCAGCGATCCATTGCTGCGGCCGGCCATGCAATTTGGCGATTTTTTCAGCACCAGCGAATGCCGGGACCTTTTGTTCCATGTCCAGGAGCACCGCACCTCCCTGCCGGAAATCAAGTCGTTTTTGGCGGCGAACGGATTGACCTTCGCCGGCTTCCTGCCGGAAGTGGCAACCTTTCGCGCTTTTACGGAACGCTTTCCGGAGCGCGAAGCGCTTACTGACCTCGGCTGCTGGCATGCCTTCGAGATCGGCAGGCCTGAAACCTTTGCGGCCATGTACCAATTCTGGGTGCGCAAGCCCGCGTTATAACCTGGATGACGCGAGCCAGATGGGCCTAGGCGACTGGCCTAAGCCGCCATCGCGTGAACAGGCGCCGGCGCTTCGGGATTGCCACGCAGCCAATCGCGCGCCGCGCGTTGCGCAACAGCGATCTCGGCATCCGACATCTGGTCCGCCACTTCACGGCGCAACCGGATCGCCTCAGCGCTGCCCCTGACCGCCGCGAGATTGAACCATTTATGAGCGGCGATGAGATCGATCGGCGTATCGCGACCAACCGAATACATAATGCCGAGCTCAAACAGCATGTCGCAGGACATCGGTCCCGCGCCGAGCGGCGCCGCATTGCTGTCGAGAATATCAAATCGTGCCATAGTTCGTCCCCTGTCCGCGCTTCGTTGCCAAAATGGCTTTCGCCTCGTCCCCCGGCTTTGTCTCAGCCGATATGCGGATAATCGTCAGAAGATTTGAATGGCAGTTTAAGCAATGCGATGAATTGAATCTGAACTGTCGCAGGCGATGACGTCATCTTCTATTAAGCAAAAGCGCGGCCAAGGACGGCTGTGGCCGCAGAAAGCCCCGCAGCTAGGCATTTTCGGCGCGGTCGTCTATCTTCGCCGCATCACCTCATCGAACGGTCGAGGCCCGCTATGACAACGTTTCGTTTAGCAGCAGCAGCGCTTTGCTTTTCAGCAAGCATGATCATACCGGCGTTGGCCGCCGATCCGATCGGAACCTGGTACACCGCCGACAATGAAAGCCAGGTCCGCATCACCAATTGCGGCGGAGCGCTGTGCGGTGCCCTGGTGTGGCTCAAGGAGCCGAATGATCCGGCGACCGGCAGGCCGCAGACCGACAAGAACAATCCCGATCCGGCCAGGCAAATCAAGCCGCTTATTGGCACTGAGATCGTGCTCGGCATGAAGCCGAGCGGCACGCCCGACCAATGGTCCGGTCAGGTCTACAATGCGTCCGATGGCAAGACCTATTCCGGATCGTTCACCTTGACCGGGCCGAATACCGCAGAGCTCAAGGGCTGCGTGATGAGCGTCATCTGCAAATCGCAGACCTGGACGCGGGCCAAGTGATCATCGTGCGCGCTGGCTAAACAGCACCGCGCGCACCTTCGGATCGTTGCTGTCGACCGC
>CAVULJ010000021.1:0-197635 GCA_963742215.1 uncultured Alphaproteobacteria bacterium | reverse complement strand
CGCGACGCCGCAGCTCGGCTTTATCGCCCAGCAAGTGCCGAAACCGTCTTCCCCTCCCTTGTATCTACCACATCGGCGACCGCACTTACACCAGACGGCACCTTGAGCCTCAACTACATCGACCTCATCTCGCCGATCGTATCGGCTATCCAAGCGCTTTCAGCTGACGTTACCTCCATTGAAAATACGATCGCCGAATTCGCCAACTCGTTCACGACAAATCAGCTTACGTTTGTGCGTGGCCAAGGCACCGAAATCGACGTTCAGACCGCGAACGTTCAAACCCTTTGCATCGGTTCGACGTGCATCACCGAAGCCCAACTTCAGGCGCTCCTGGCCGCCGCTGGCCAAGCCGGAGCGGCCGACGCGGATAGCGGTGGCTCAATAACTGATAATTCCCAAGCTACCAACACCCCGCCCGTCATCCAGATCAACGGCGACAACCCCGCCACCGTGCAAGTCGGCGCGACCTACAACGACCTCGGCGCCACGATCACCGGCCCGCAAGCCGACCTCAACCTCGGCATCACGACCTACGTCAACGGCATTGACACGAACCCCGTGCAGATCGACACGAGCACAGCAGCAACCGACACCATCGACTACGTCGCCACCGACCAAAACGGCCTCACCGCCACCTGCACCAGAACCGTCATCATCGAGCCAGCTGCCTCGCCCCCACTCGTTCCAAGTGGCGACGCATCAACCACCGCGACCTCCACGCCGTCCTAAAATCCTGAGTGGCGGACACGCCGGTCCGTCTTATTCTCGGTCTCGTAGGCGAAGTAATTCAAGAGCAGCGCGTCAATACGCATGACCTCCGGTGTAATGAAGTGCCAATTTCGATACGGATTTCGTTTTCGTCGAAACGCTTTGATAAGCGTCAGCATACGTTCCTGATAACCGTACGCGATAATAAAACCATGGACGATCGGTTCGCTCTGTATCTTTGACACCCAATATCCAACCTCTTCAATATCCGCTACCAAAAATAATTTACGGTTCAGCCCGCTCGCAACAAGGCTCAACCACGACAGAAATGAGTCCATCGAGGTTCGATAGATTTGAATGCGCGGATCATTGTCCTCCTCTAAGGTAAGAGTAGGGCTAAGAGCTATCGCCATTATCTTTTTGTCATGTTCTATAAATTGAGCGTTATCTGGTAAATAGGCACGAAGTTTTTCGGGAAGAAATAAGCGTCCTCCTTCCCAATCGAGGCAGCGACCAGCGAAAACCATTTCATCGTTGCTGTTAAATTCCTTTATGTAGGAGTTGGCTAGCTCGGCTCGCTTCCAGCATACTGCTTTCCAACTATTGAAAAGTGCTACGGCTGCTCCCACGAGCGTAGCAAAGAGCCCGACGAGAGCGATGGCCGTAACAGCATCCTTTGGCATCACTGCTTCTAATATACTCATGCCAAGATCGTCCCCCAGAGCCGAGAGTGCTTACCATAGCACACGGAACCGTTCAGAGCGCGCAATCAAGTGAAGCGTTTACTCATCCGCTGCCGGGGGCGTCCCCTAAATTAACGCTGGTGCCTGGTCACTCTTGCAACGAGATAACGGCTACCGAGAGGGATATGGGAAGTGACTAAGCTCTTCTGGCTCGTGTACGGCGAACGCGCCGATATCACCCTTTTCATCCAACCGGCGGAGATGAAAGTCTACGCGCTCTTGAAAGCGTCCATGGCCGGCGCAATGGGCGAGTGCAAGGAAAGCTACGAGCTGACCGCGACGATGGCGCGGAAGGTGCCGAAGAAATTGATCGGTAAGCCGCTCAACCAGAAACAGGCGAACGCACTAGTGAAGAAGCTGCGTTAGAGCAAATAGCAGAGCGCCATAAATACAAGCGGGACGATGATCGACGTGTAGAGGACGATTTTCCCTTCGAGGGTCGGCCCTTGGTTAGTAGGAAAGTCGTCGTTGGTCATGTCGTCTGCGACGAGCACGACCTTTTCGCCTTCTATTCGCACGTCTCGCACGGTCATGCGGCCAGTTACTCAGTCTTCTCGATCAATGTCGGATCATTGTCATCAGCTCGTGAGCTGTTCACCCGCTTCGATACCGGCCATTTTTGCAAGAAATCCTCGCCGCAGGCTTAAGGTACTCGATACCCGCCTCCCCGCTTAGCCACGGCTCGAATTGGTCCTCTGTGAGCAAGACCGGCATGCGGTCGTGCACTTCCGCGACGAACTGGTTGGGCTCAGTAATTATCATCGTGCAGGATTTTAGCGGCTCACCCGTTTCCGGGTTTTTCCACTCGTCCCACAAGCCTGCAATCGTCAGCGCCGGAGACCCATCACTCGGTGTGAAATACCATGGCTGCTTTCCGGCCGGCGTATTCTGCCACTCGTAATAGCCGGACACAGTATCAGGCATCGCTTGCGCTTGAATGCCGTTTTGAAGAACGGTTTTGTCGTTACGGTTTCAGCCCGCGCGTTGAACGTCGCAAGCTTCAGCTCCTTGATGGGCTTACTCCACCAGCTCGGCACCAATCCCCAGCGGGCACGCATTAGTTCGCGCTTGCCCTCAGGGGCAATGATCGTGTCGATCGTCGTAGTCGGGCAGACGTTGTGACGCGGCTCAAATTATGTGGCGCAGGTGCCAGCGTAAGCCGGTACAGCGCGACAATCTGTTCCCACGTCAGCTTATAGGTGGAACGCCCGCACATGCAGCATGGATATAGGGACTCAATTCTCTGCAGCTACGGCCATCTTTTTGCGGGCCTTCTTCTTCACGGGCTTTGTCTTTTGCCGCGAACTCTGCGGCCATCTCTTCCACTTCCCGCAGTAACGCGCCGTTCTCGCGCCCTTTGCTTTTGCCAAACTCGAATTCGGACCGCATATCCTCATTGACCTTTTGCAGAAAGTCCGCAGCGGTCAACGGCCGGAACGTGTCGCAGACGGCGGCGCACATCGCGGATACGGAATTCTCGAAAGCTTCTGGATTTCGGGCGCGAAGCTGGATCGTTTGCTCAACCAGCTCAGGCGAAAGGCTGCCGACTGAAACGTCGAGGTCTTCGAATGTCTTGACGTTCCGCCATTGCTCTTCGGTTAGCTTTCCTCCGGTATCGGTCTGCTCCAAGAAGAAATGCGCGGAACATACAAAGTGCTCGCTCAAGAAAGCGGGAACGGATTGGGTCATTGTCATGCCTCATACGCTTGACTCCCAGCCCCTAATGTTCTTGTTTTGTTCCTATGAGTCAAGAGCCCTCGGACCAGGACGGCCAGCTCCATACGCTTCGCATACTTGAGCGGCTGCGAGAGAAAACCAGCGTCATCCAAGACACGTATTCCGACCTGTATCGGGTCGTGGACAAGCTGCTGCGGGAACTTGAGAACCCCAATCTCCATGACATCGCCAATATGAGCTACCGTGTGGAGCTCTGGGATCAGTACGCCCTGCACATCCGGTGGACCGCCGCCGCCATCGGACACATCTACATCGCTCGGGCCGCGTTTGATCAAGCTGTGAAGGAGTGGCCGGACCAGCGGCTTACGCTTCGACAGGGAACCCGAGTCATTCAGGAACACGATCCGACGCAGAAGAGAGGCGGTTAGGAAGGACCGCACTGGAGGCAGTCAATGTCCATCACGTACTATGTAGCCTTGCCATTCGTGAAGACCGAGGACGGCGTAGCGCCCGGCCAGGCGCAAGAAATGCCTAGTGAAGCAGCCGCGATCCGACGAGCCGAGGCGATGTCGCGGGACGCAGCGAATGCTGGAGCGCTTGCATTCAAACGGAGCGGCGATCCGAACATGGGAAACTTCAACGACGCTACAATTTTGAAATCATTCGGTGAGGTGCCGGAGAACCTGGACGAACTGTGATGATCTCCTATTGGCCTCGGAATAGAAAATGCGCAACGTAGTCGATAGCAATTTCCTGCAAGCCGATGCGCTCAAAGCGTATCTTTCCGCGTCGCCGACCAACTATGCTGTGCTACCGAATACGCAGCCATGGAGGCTTACAAGCAGAACGCGGTTGCATCTATTTGCAGCCGAATGGAAACGCTTTGTCAGTTTCCAACGCAGGTGATTGTATTGAAGGGCGCGCTACTCGCTAGTGGGCTAAGCGGACGCGAGGCACAGTCGCCAGCAGGCTTGATTGACCAAGAGCAAACCCGTGAATTTCCGGATTTTTGCCGCCATCTTTCCGCAGCCAAATCCGGTGATCATGCAATCCAAAAGCAGATCGGCGAGCATGCTCGCGAAGCGAAGACTATCATCGATCGAATGTTACTAGGTGCGCAAACACTATCCGATGGGATCAAGCTGTTCGAAAAGACGTTCACGCCCGCTGAGTTGAAGATTTTGAGGCGGGGCGAGCGACACACCCCGCGAATGCACGAGAAACTAATTCAGTACATTTTGGCGCTTACGGTAGAGTTTGCGAAACACCATCCCAATACACCCAAAATCAACCGAGGACCGCAAATCCGCGACACATTCATTTTTCGCTTTGCGCTCTGCGGTTACGTTTCGATTCTCAGAAGGATCGAGGAAGGCGGTGTCGGCAACGTGACGTCGGAGAAATTACGCAATGACGTGATCGATATAAATTTTGCGGCGTTCGCGACCTATTTCGATGGCTTTCTAACAGACGATAAAAGAGCGCACTCGATCTATGAGCATGCAGTTTTCCTGCTCCAGGAGACGTTTCCAATGCCGCCGTGGTGGGCGCGGATCTTAATAGCAACGTTACCGCAGAGATTGGATTGGATCGTTAGATGATTGGGCTGTACGGGAGATAACTTCGAGGAGTGGCTTTGATCAAATTTAGAATCGGTCACTGCTACCAAATTGTACGACACGCGAGCTGCCCGTCCGTCACCTAATCGCCGCCATCACTGGGCTAGGGCGCTGGCACCTCGCTGCACACAGATTGCCCGCGCCAGAGGGCTTGATTGTGTACACTTTTAGTGTATGTTGGCGCTCTTGAAGCGGCGGGATTGCCCGCTGCGATGGGTGAAAGGAGACCCCGATGTTCTATCCCCAAAAGCATGCACTCGCCCACGATGTCGTTGAACACGGCATCGCGCGGCCTCAAGAACAGGAAGTCCAGGTAATGACGCCCGGAACGCCTTTTGCCGTCCTGGCCGAACGTTGCGGCTTGTCCCAACGCGAGGCGGCCGAGTTTCTCAAGGTGCGCATTGATACGATCAAGTCTTGGTGTGCCGGGCGGAATGTCGCGAAGCCAACCGTGTTGGCGGAGCTGCGCGAGCTATACGCAAAGATTCAAGCCGCCGCCGATAAGCTCGCGCAGAACAACGAACGGTTGCTTCAACTGCAAGGCGAGAGAAAAATTGAACAGCGCGCAATTGTGTTCGGTCTTGCGGAGACCGACGACGTTGCGCGGGCCTACGGTTTCCCTTCTCAGGGGCCGTACATGGCGGCGATTGGCCTTGCGCTGTTACGACTGCCCGATGATGTCGCGATCGCGATGGAGTCGCAATCGTATCCCGGCGTTGGCGGCGGCGGTGCCGCTCCGGTGGTCCCAGGAACGACGCTAACTTGGCCGCCTAGCCAGAAATCGAGCCCGGTGATGCTCATTCAGGCAAAAGAGCGAGCAGAGCTTCTGGATTTGGTCATGCACGCGGTCGAGAACAGTGGCAAGTGCGGCGACTTGGCCAAGATCGGGATCGTCGGCCCCGTCAGTCGCGGCATTTCCAATTGGGATGTCTCTACGATGTCAACGCACCCACGCAACACGATCTCCGACGCATGCCGAAACGAGTTGGCTGCAATCGTCGGGCGCTTGCAGCGGCAATATCTATTGGCCAAAGAAAAAAGGACCGCCCACGAACTCGCAGACGTCATCGGCCAGCGCATAGGCGTCGGTGGTGTCATGCTCAGCGTCTATCCTGACGCTGCTTCCGGGTGGAGCGCGACAATAATCACCGCACCGAGCGCAGCCAGCGGTGCGCAGTCTATGTTGGAACGAATCGTGCAGGAATTGCGGGCCGAATTTGACTTGAAGCCTTAACCCAAGGCCAGTTGCGATGACCGCGGTTGCGAATAGTGAGGGAGCTTCCGCGGACTTTTCATTGGCACAGCCGCATTAACTCATCGGATTCAGTGATGCGGCGCTATGTTTCTAACTCACTGGCGGTGGTTCGATTCCCGCTTGAGGCGGAAATCGTGTGGGTACGAACGTGGGTAGCGACAAAAGCGCACGGCAATAATATAACGATGCCAGAAGGGGTTACTCAGTCTGTGTGATTACGCCCCTGGCACCACTTCACCTTCCGGCATGGATCGATGGCACAGTGGCGCTGCATAGCTTTGTTGGCGGTCCTTCTGTCCCTCTGTTTTTTATGCTGTCAGATACCGACTGCCTCTGCCCAATCTCCCGCCCCTCCGCCGACACCTGAATCCATAGCCGTCTACAAGCGCGCGCTAGCGGAATATCTCCAGGCCCACGACGCCTTCCTCACGGTCGATCGCGCTTACTGGCAATCGGTTAAACAAAGACGCTCATCACGAACATCAAAACGCGCGCACGGCGAACCGGTTGCGCTCGATGATTATGTGCTGACGCAGCCGCCGAAATATACCGGGCCGCCGCGGCCGGTGAACCCGGAAGCGCCGCAGGAAAAACCGCCACGGCCTTATGTTCCGGTGGTTGCCGATTTTCTCGCCGCCGCCAAACAGCAATTCAATGTCGTGCCGCAACGGCCGGCGAGCGAACTCGAGTTCAAACACGCTTACGCCAGAGTGGCGTCAGCCGCCGGGCTGACCCGGGACCAGGCAGTGCGCGTCTACGGTTTCGAGGCGAGCGGCAACGGCCTATACGACGTGCAGGCTGGCCTCGAATACAATCCGAACGGACACGCCATATCGACGGCGCTTGGCTACAATCAGTTGCTCACCACCAACAGCGTCGAGCTGATGGCGGAAGCCGGCGGTCCATTCATCAGAGCATTGCAAGCCAAAGCCACGCAATTATCCGACGCGGCAAAACCTCTGCTTGAGAACAAAATCGCCGTCGCGGAACGAATGGTCGCGTTTGCGAAGAGCGTGCCGGATGACTGGGGCCAGCACGAAGCGCTCGCCGGCACGCAAAAGGGCTGGGCGATACACGCGATGAATCTCGACATCGATATCGGGCCGCTGTTGCAAACCCAGAAGCTGATGATGTCGGTGCTGTTCGCGCGTGCCAAAGGCTACAGCGCGCCGCTGACGGCGGCCGAGCTTGAAATGATGAACCTCACCGGCGACGGCACCGGCTACGACATGGTGACGATGCCGCAAGACTGGCGCGACAAGGTGCCGACGTCGAATTTCTTCCAGGAAAGCGGTTACCGGGAAAATCCGGTCGCCCAGCGCAACAGTACGGTGGCAAGGCTGATCGCCGCCACCAACGCCGAAATGGATGTCCAGGTCCAAAAGCAGGGCGCGCGGGATCTGGCGGCGGCGTTTTCAAGATAGGCTGCTCTTGCTCTCGTGCCGGCGCGTCGCGACGGCGAGGCCAAGCGATGCGGCAATCGATACAACGGCGCCGGTCCCCCACGGCAACACGGCGGCGAGCGCGAACAGCCAGGTCCCGATCGCGGGCCCGGCGGCGTCTTTCAGATCGTTCACCACGCCAAACGCCGCTTGATACGTCGCCTGTCCCGTGCGCGGAGCGAGCTCGGTGACAATGGTCTGCACCAGCGGACCCGACAGCATTCCCGCCAAGGTCAACAACGTCACCGCGGCGACGAGCAGCGGCACTTGCGGCGAAACCAGCAGACAGGCGAAGGCCAACGCCTGTACCGCGCCACTCCACAATACGATGGAAAAGCCGCTCATGCGTTCGGTCGCCTGGGTGATCGGCATTTGCAACACGACGCCAAGCGCACCGGCATAGGTGAAGAGAAGGCCAATTCCGGAAGCTGTCAGCGTGCCGCCGGCATCGGCATAAAGCGGCGTAATCGATGCGATCCAGCTCGCGGCAATTTCCGAAAGCGCAACCGGAACGATCAGCGCGGCAAGCCGTGAATCGCGAAACACCGCGGTGAGAACCAGCAAAGACTCCTCGTCGTCGTCTTCGCCAGGCTCGGCATCAGGCGGCCGGGTTTCGGCGAGAAAGACCGCAACGACAAGAGCACCAACGAGCATGGTGACACCGGCGCCAAGGAACACCAGGCCGAGCGAATGCAGCGCCAATAGCGCGCCGAGTGCCGGCCCAGCCATGCTGCCTGCACTCGACATCACACGCCGGGCGGCGAAATGTTCGCGTCGCGTCTCGGCTGGCACCACGTCCGCAATCACCGTGGAAGCGGTCGGGTGCATGACGCTTTCAAAGACACCGATAAGGATCAGCGCTGCCGCTACGGCGAAAGCGCCTTGGACAAGGTATAAAAGGATGAAGCCGCAACCGACGCCGCAGGTCGAGATCAAGAGCACCGGGCGCCGGCCGACCTTGTCGGCGATGCCGCCGACAAATGGCGTCGCCAGAAGCTCGCCACCGGCATAGCACCCGAGCAGCAGACCAATAAATTCTATCGGAATGCCCGCGATCTTGTGCGCCCAGAGCGCGAAGAACGGCATGAGAATGCCGTCGGACACCGAGGCGGCGAAGAACAGAAACATGCCGACGCGCGCCGCACCTGGAGCGCGAATGAAGGTTGTAATCGCCGAGGTAAAGCTCTTGAGAAATCTGGTCACGTCTTTGCTCCAAATGCCCGCGTGGCCGGCACGGATTGCCACCGGCGATCGCAGAGGAGCGTTGGTTGACGTGAACGCCTACGGCGCGCGGGTAGCGCGCGACGCAGGATTTAGCGCAAGCAGAATTGTCGTGCAAGTAACCAATCAAATCGCCGGCAGCACCGCGCGCGACATGTAAAGAAACAGCGCCACGCCCAATAGTCCGATCAGCACGGCCAGCGCCAGGTCGAAGCGCGCACCGGGGCTCGGCACATCGGTCTCGATCTCGATGTCCTTTGCGGTTTTTACAAAGCGGATACCGGCAATGACGATCATGGCAACGCCCAGCACGATGAAGGCAAGACCAGCAATGTTGGCGAACCACTGACTGTGCGGCGCCAATTGCTTGCCCGCCACCTGCGGTGCGGCAATCTGTAAAAACAGATCGAACCGCTCGATCACAAAGCCAAAAGCCATCACCGCGATCGCGGTGCGCACCCAGGCGAGAAAGGTTCGCTCATTGGCGGCGTGGTCGCTGTAACGCTTGATCATCGGTGCACCTGGAGGGCTGCCTCAACCGCAGGGATAACGCAGCCAAGCGAAACTTGGCTGCGTCAATGCGTTGCTTACCGGTATCATGATAATGGGATACCTAGCTCGGGCGATTCTCACGCTTTCTGCCGGGAGTGAAACATGGCCGATCCCACGATCCTCCGCCCCAGCAAGGGCCGATGGTATGTGCTGTTGTTGATCAGCGTGATGTATCTCATCACCTATCTGGACCGCGTCAATATTTCGACCGCGGCCCCGGAGATCAGCAAAGAATTCGGCTTCGACAAGGTGACGATGGGCATTATCTTCAGTGCTTTCGCCTGGTCCTACGCGCTGTTTCAGGTTCCCGGCGGCTGGTTGAGCGACCGGTTCGGTGCACGCCGCGTTCTTACCGGCGTGGTCGGCTTTTGGTCGATCATGACAGCGGTGACAGCGGTTGCGTCCAGCATCACTTCGTTCATCGCTATACGGTTCCTGTTCGGCGTCGGCGAGGCCGGCGCGTTTCCCGGCGCCACGCGCGCCATGCAACTTTGGTATCCGCGGCGCGAACGCGGCCTGGTTCAGGGCGTGACCCACAGCGCCAGCAGGCTTGGCGCCGCTATCTCACCTCCCATCGTCGTGCTGATCATGAGTGAATTTGGTTGGCGGCCGGTATTCTATGTTTGCGGCGCGGTCGGACTGCTTTGGTCACTCTGGTGGATGTTGACCTATCGCAATCTTCCCGAAGACCACCCTTTCGTGAACAAGACCGAGCTTCAAGCCATCCGGGGCGTAGCCGCTGACGGCACCTTCAACTCACCGCCGATGGACCAGCAGACCAGCGTACCGTGGATGACGCTGATCCGCTCACCCAACATGTGGGCGATCATGTGCGCCTACTTCACTTACGTTTATTGCCTGTGGATTTTTCTGAGCTGGCTGCCGTCGTACCTGATCGAGGCGCGGCATTTCACCTTGATCAAGGTCGGTATCTACGCCTCGCTGCCGCTGTTCGCCGGCGTGATCGGTGACACAGTTGGCGGCGTTGCCACCGATTGGCTTCTTAAAAAAACCGGCAGCGCCAAAATTGGCCGCCGTGCTGTCGCGATCGTCGGCCTGCTTGGCTGCGCGATATGCATCGTGCCCGCGGCGCTCACCGACAATGCCCTGGTCGCCGTCTACGGCCTTACCGCCGCGATGTTCTTTCTCGAATTCACCATCGGCCCGTCCTGGGCCGTGCCGATGGATACTGGCGGCAAATATTCCGGCACGGTATCGGGCATGATGAACATGGCTGGCAATTTTGGCGCGGCGATTTCACCGATCGTATTCGGTGTGCTGGCGCAGGTCGGCAACTGGGAAGCACCCTTCATCGTCGCCGCCGGCCTGCTGGTAGTGGGCGCAGGGGTGTGGGCCTTTTGGCTGGACCCCGACAAGCACATCCTGCCGACGTAATTGGCTCGAGCGCGATGCGCCCGAAGCGCCAATACGATCTTCAGGCAGCCTTTATAAGGGAAATCGCGCATCGAGCCGGGCACAAGGCAGCGATCTAAAGTCCTACCTACGGACACCAGCGGCGTCACATCGACCCGCGGTCGAACGAGACCCGCTCAACCGCATGAGGCGGCAAAACCAGCCGCTCGACAACGCCGATCAGCGCAAAAAACAAGACGCCCAAAAAAGTCAACGCCACGATACCGGCAAACAACAGTGCGGTATCCATGTTGCCGTTGGCGATCAGTAACAGATAGCCAAGACCGCTCTGACCGCCTACGAATTCGCCAACAACCGCGCCGACTACGGCAAGCGTGATAGCAATTTTAAACCCGGCGAAGATCGACGGCAATGCATTCGGCAATTGGATCTTGAAAAACGTTGCCGTACGTCCGAGACCCATGGACTGGGCAAGGTAGATCTTTTCGCGCTCTATCGCCCCGAGCCCCATCGCCGTATTGATGACAACGGGGAAGAACGCGATAAGGAAGGCGATCAGAACCTTCGGCAAGAGGCTGAAGCCGAACCATACGAGGAACAGCGGCGCCACCGCGACCTTCGGCACAGCCTGAGAAGCGATCAGCAGCGGATAAACGGTATTGGCAAAAGGCTTCCAGAGAAAGATGCCTAATGCCAGCGGCACCCCCACGACGACGCTTAGTGCAAAGCCAAGCAGAATTTCTACTATTGTGACAATGCTATGCTTGATAAGGACGGCTTCATTAACAATCATCGAGTGCACGATCGCGGTTGGCGGCGGCAACAAGTAATCCGGAATGGCGAGAAGACGGGTTGCCTCTTGCCATATAAAGATCAAGAGCAGCATCGAACCGATTGGGTAAACCCACGCGATCACTCGATCGCGTCTCGCCTGCGAGCGACGACGCTGTGCAATGACCACTTCGGCCGTTTCAATGCGAACCGCGCTCTGCGCTCCAACGAGTACGGATAAACCCTCGCTCATGACGTGCCCTCTCAATGCTCGCGCAATACGCCGCGCGCCAGGAATAGATCCAGTATCTGCCGGCTATATTCGGCGAATTCCGGCGTTTCGCGCATGGCCAGCGTCCGCGGCCGTGGCAATTTGATATCGATGACGCGATCGATGCAGCCGGGCCGCGGCGTCATAACGATAACACGGTCAGACAGAAAGACGGCCTCCGGGATGCTGTGCGTAATGAACAATACGGTCATGCGCCGTTGCATCGCGATTGCCTGAAGATCGATGACGAGTTGATCACGGGTCAACGCATCGAGCGCACCGAACGGCTCATCCATCAGGAGATGATCGGGATTGTGAATAAGCGCCCGGCAGATCGAGACCCGCTGCCGCATACCACCGGACAATTCGTGGGGATACTTATCCTGGAAACCTCCAAGGCCGACCGAATCGAGAAGTTCATACGCTCGCCGGCGCGCGTCCGAGCGATCCATATGGCGGGCTTCCGCCTGCAGCATGATGTTGCCGAGCGAAGTACGCCATTCGAGCAGCACCGGACTCTGGAAGACGATGCCGATATCGGTGCGCGGCCGAACGACCTTTTGGCCGCCCACCTTGATTGCACCACCTGACGGCGGCACCAAGCCAGCCGCGATCATCAACAGTGTGCTCTTACCGCAGCCGCTCGGTCCGACGTGGGAGATAAACTCACCGCGTCGCTGCGTAAAGGAGACATCGTTGAGGGCGCGCACTTCGCCGTCGCGCGTGGCGTAAACCTTGGACAGATTTTCAACGCTCAGATACGTGTCAGTATCGGCAGCGAGGCCGTTCACGGGCGCCCCGTTCAAGAGTCCTGCGGCGGGACAAATTCGGCGCCGCTGGGAACGTACTCGTTAGTAAAGAGATCACTGGCCTGCAGCGGAGCCGTCAGGCCGCCGTATTGCTTAAGTATGCTGATCGTGGTGTTCCAATCGGCTTCAGAACTCCACCCCAGCGGTTTGTCCTTGGTGTTCGGCGTCACCCAGAGTTTCCACGAAATTTCCAGCTCCCGCCTGGTGATCGCCGTGTCGGCGGTCTCAAGGTACTTCTGCACAGCGGCAATCGCCTCGTCAGGATGATTTCGACCGTACAGGAACCCCTTGATAGTCGCCGGAACCAGGGCGCGAACGAGATCTGGGTCACTCTTGAGCAGGTCCTGCTGTACGATGATGCCGTTGCTGACTACGCCGACCCCAGCATCGGCAAACCAGAAGATACGAACCTCTTTTTTCCCGCGAATCTCGAGAGTCGGCACATAACTCGATACGTAACCGCCGATGGCATCGACCTTGCCACTTATAAGTGCAGGTCCAATGCCGGCCGGATCGACATTGACGACGTCGACTTTCGTTACGTCGACACCGGCACCCTTACAGAAAGCAGGCCATTGCTGCGTTATCGCACTACCCGCGCTGATGGCGATGGTCTTTCCTTCGAGATCCTTTGGCGTCTTGATCGGTGAATCCGCGAATAACATGATCGCACCGGGGTTGCGCCGGAAGATGGCGCCGACGGTCTTGATGCCCATGCCCTTCGCAACACTGTTGCCAACAACGAAACCGTCGGCAAATCCAATTTGGGCAGCCTTGCTCGCGATCAATTGAGCCGTACTGGCGGAACCCTTGCCAGCCGTAATTGCGGCGTCGAGCCCAGCGTCTCGATAGAAACCCTTCTCTTGTGCCAGCAGGAAGCCCGCATTGGGGCCCTGATAGAGCCAATCAAGCGTTATCGTCACAGGCTTGAGCGAAACAGCGGCACGCGACCGCCCAGATACAAGTGGCAAACCGAGCGCGCCGGCGGTCAGTACGGATGTTTTCAGAAATCGCCGGCGCGACAGCGCTGACCGTGGCAAGGCACGTGTGCTCATAGCTTGATCTCCGCCGAGTACTGAAGGCGCGGCTCCGGCGCCGCATCAGGGCAACATTAACAGAGCCGCCGCAAAAGCAGCTTTTGCCAAGCAAGAGCTATGCCAGCAAAGGCCGTACGGCTCGCGGGCTGTCATGCGTCGCGATGTCGCCGCCGGCTAAGTCTCCTGAGGCGGCACAAATTCGGCACCGGTCGGCACAAACTCATTTGTATAGAGCGTTGCCGCATCGAGTGGCACGGTAAGGCCGCCGTACTGCCGAAGTACGTCGACCGTCGCGGCCCAATCCGCATCCGAGCCCCAACCAAGCGACTTACCGTTGGTGTTGGGTGTAACCCAATTCTTCCACGACAGTTCCATCTCGCGCCGAGTGATACCGAGATCGACGGTTTCCAAATACTTCTTAACGACGGCAGTCCCCTCATCAGGATTCTTGCGCGCGTACAGGAAGCCCTTGATGGTGGGTGTTACGAATGCACGCAGAAGTTCAGGATCATTCTTCAAAAGGTCATCGTGGACGATGATGCCGTTGCTTACGGCGGTGACGCCATAATCGGCAAAATAGAAGACACGCGCCTGCTTTTTGCCGCGGATTTCGATCGAGGGAACGTAGCCCTGAACAAACCCGCCGATGGCGGGCACCTTGCCGCTGATAAGTGCCGCTGAGACGCCGGCAGGATCGACATTGACGACTTCTACTTTTGACGCATCGACGCCGGCGCCTTTACAGAAAGCGGGCCACTGCTGAAACTGCGCACTACCTGCAGTAAGCCCAACCGTTTTACCCTCGAGATCTTTCGGCGTCTTGATGTCGGAATCCGAGAGCACCATGATGCCGGCCGGGTTGCGACGATAAATGCCGCCGATGTTCTTCAGGGCCATACCCCTTGCTATGCTGTTGCCGAGCACATAACCGTCTGCGAAGCCGAACTGCGCCGCTTTGCTCGCAATCAACTGCGCCGTGCTGGCCGAACCCTTGCCGGGCGTCATGGCGACATCCAGCCCGGCCTCACGGTAAAACCCTTTGTCGAGCGCCACCATGAAACCGGCATTCGGTCCCTGGTAGATCCAGTCGAGTGTGAGCGTGACCGGCTTGAGTTCCGCCGCACGCGCCCGAAACAGAACCGAGGGGGCGGCCAGCGCAGCCGTGGCTATGCCGGCGAACTTCAAAAGGCGGCGACGGCTAATCTGCGCGCACGTTCCGGTGCGAGCACCCACCTTGCGTTCAATCATGTTGCGTTGATCCATGGCTCACAGATGACTCCGTGATCGCGTTTCAGGCATTGGCGGGCGCAAGTGTTCTGACATGTGATCGCTGTCATGCCCAAGCTTGTCGCTTGTCGTCGTGCGTGGAGCTATCTTAAGCAAAGCAAGGGGCGTGCCATGGGCTAGACTTTGAGTTACCGTGGCGTTTCCGTTCGATCCTCAGTGCGCGGGTTTCCTGACGAGAGGCGTTGATTAACGCCCCGTAAATGGATGTTGGGTACCACCTATGCGTTTGGCTAACGCATAGGTCGGCTGCGTGTCGTTCCGGGACTTCACGGGCCTTTTCTCCAGGTTCGGCCGCAAAGGCCATCTGGTTGAAATGGCGCTGAACAATATGACCCAGGGCGTCGTCATGTTCGACGCCTCAGGGCGACTCATCGTCGTCAATGACCGCTACGTTGAGCTTTACGGCTTGCCCCGGGACATCGTGAAGCCCGGCTCCAGGCTTGCCGACCTCGTCAAACTTCGCGCCAAGTCGGGAAATCTTCCTAACGATCCGGAGAAATACTGTTCCGACCTGTTGCACGACATGGCAGCGGGAAAGGAACTAAGCTTCATCTCCGAACTTCCCGATGGGCGTTCCATCGCGGTCGTCAACCGCTCAATTCCCGGCGGTGGATATTGGATCGGCACCCACCATGACATTACCCTGCGCCGAATGGCCGAACTGAAAAGCGCCCAGCTCAGCGGACAGGAAGCGCGCCGCGCGGCGGTTGAAGAAGCCATCGCCTGGTTTCGGCGGAGCGCGGAAGACGCTTTGAAGATCGTGAGCGATAGTGTCACGACGATGAAATCGACAGCGACGACACTCTCGGCAACGTCGAACGAGACCACGGCGCATACCGCGGGCGCGGTGCAGACTTCCGATCAGGCTTTCGACAGCGTCGAGATTGCGTCCACCGCAGCCGACGAAATGTCGACATCGATCGCCGAGATCAATCATCAATTGGCCCGCGCGACCGAAGTGGTGAGAGCCGCGTCGGAAGAGACCCATTCGACCAACCGGGAAATCGCCGGACTGGCGCAGGCAGCCCAGAAAATCGACGCCGTGATCAAGCTTATTCACAGCGTCGCGGACCAGACGAACCTGCTGGCGCTCAACGCGACCATCGAAGCGGCGCGCGCCGGCGCCGCCGGCAAGGGCTTCGCTGTGGTCGCGTCCGAGGTGAAGGCGCTCGCTGTGCAGACGGCGAAGGCGACCGATATCATCGCCGCGCAGATCGCTGGGGTGCAATCCTCGACGCAAAGCGCCGTGCGCGCCATCGGCAGCATCAGTAGCCGCGTCGAGGAGATTCAGCAGTTTACCGCAGCGATCGCGTCGGCGGTGGAACAGCAACACGCCTCGACCTGCGAGATCTCCTCGAACGTCGCGGCAGCGGCTTCGGGCACTAAATCGGTTGTCGGTGTCCTGCAACGCGTCTCGTCGGCGATGACCGATATGCAATGCTCGGCGGATACGGTGCTGAACGCATCGCAGTCGGTCGAAAAGGCTGCCGACAGCTTGCGCAGCAGCGTCGATGGATTTTTGCGCAAGGTCGCGATCTAGCCGGCGCGCTGCTGCCGCTCCGTCGCGACGCGCGCGAAGGTCGATATGATCTTTGCACCCGCCTTTATCGAGCCGTGGAACGTGCCCGCGACTTTCGACTGCCCGCCGATCCGGCGGCGATAGGGCACTGGGACCTCCAGAACGCGCAAGCCCGAGCGCGCCACGCGCATCTGCATTTCCAGATTCCACCCGTAAGTCAGTTCGCGCATCCCGAGCGCAAGCAAAGTATCGCGGCGGATAGCGCGATACGCGCACATGTCGGTGTAGCGTACACCGTAGAGAAGCTGCGTCAGCAAGCCTGCGAGTTGGCCGGCGAAAAGCTGATGCCATGCCATGCTGCCAGGCTCACGCTCGCCAAGCGCACGGGACGCAATGACGAAGTCGTAAGCCCCAGAGCGGACCGGCGTCACCAGCGCACTGATGGCGGCCGGATCGTCGGCGCCGTCGCCATCCATGAAGACGATGATGTCGGTACCGCCAGCAGCCTCAGCGCCTTTCAGACAAGCAACCCCGTAGCCGCGCCCGACGCCGATGACCTCGGCGCCCGCGCCACGTGCTTTGTCAGGCGTGCCGTCGTTGCTGCCGCCGTCGGCAACAATAATATGATCGACGATATCGCGCGGCATCTCGTCGATGACGGAGGCGATTGATTCGACTTCGTTGAAGGTCGGTATGACGACCGTGACGCGTTCCCTCCCCTGTTGCTGGGGAGAATTGGGCGGAAGGTCAACAGGCACTGAATTCAGAGACTCCACCGCAGCCCGCAGCTTGCGCAGGCCTCCGGCGGCTTGTTCGACATCAACGCTTTGCGGAAATCGCGATACGCCGGACCGGCCCAGATGTCGCGCAAGCTTTGCTGGGTGGCATCGCCGAGCGTGTAATTCTCATAGCCGCGCTGCGAAAATGGCGCGATGCAGCACGGCAACGCCCGACCGTTGGCGGTAAAATACATCACCGTCCATGGCCGCCGGCACATCGACCATGGCGAGCCGTCGTCCTGGCGCTTCAAGCTCATGCCCGGCTCTGAAGCCGCGCCCGAGGCGCTGAATGTCACGCCGAGCGTTTTGGCAATTTCCGCCGCCCGATCGAGATAAACGGACTCTTCGCCTGAAAGTTTTTCGTAGAGCGCCTGATCCGGCCGCGCCTTGCCGATGGCGTTTTCGTTGAAGAAAACCAGCCGCTGCAAATAGACTTCCTTGACGCCGGTCTCAGCCGCGACACGGACAAAGTCCGGCAACTCCTCGACGGTCTCGCGCAGACCTGTCAGCCATGCGGAAACGCGCGGCTTGGCATGTCCCTCGCGTTCCTGCAATTCGCGAAACGCGCGAACGTTTTTCAGGATACGATTGAAATAATTCTTGCCGCGGATCGCGCGGTAGGACTTCGGCGTTTGCTGCGTCGAACGAGACTCGCAGCTCGTCGAGATCGGCCTCGATCAGCGCGCGGCCATTTTTTTCGTTGAGCACGGTGCCATTGGTATTGAACAGCACATAAGTGCCGCGATCTTTCAGGTAGCGCACCATGCGCGGCAGGTTCTTCACCAGCATCGGTTCGCCGATGCCATGCAGCACAGCCCGCTGCAGGTTCGGAACCTGGTCGACGATTGACGTAAACAACTGCCAGCTCATGTCCGCCGGCGGCTCAAGCTCTTCGTAAGTGCGCGGGCAGGTGGTGCACAAAAGATTGCAGCGGTTTGTCGTCTCCAGATAGAGGCATACCGGCCCGTGCTCGGGGATGTCGCTGCTGGTATCGATGCTCTCGAAATACCGCCTGGGATCGACCGAATGTTTTGCTGTCGCCATTGCCATTACGGATTCTGCCTTTGAAAAGTTATTTGCTTCAAGCACGCAATTGTTCGGCCGGTATCGGATTTCCGATGCGATGATTCAAATTACGCTCACGCTGAAATGAATTGAGCAGCGCTGCAGTTTGCGCGGCATGATGGAGTTTTTGCCCATCCAGTCGGGGGCGCAACGGTTCTGGCCGGTCAAGTTCACTTTGCAATCGGCGCAGGCTCGCGACGTCATCGACGTCATACCACACCGGCAATCGATGGACTTCGAGGCCGATTTCGGCCGCGCGCTGCAGTGTCTGTTCAGCGACACGCTCCGTGCTCCATGCGATGTCTTCAAATAATCGCCGATGCGCAGTCTTCAGCCCGAGCAGGTAATATCCACCGTCGCTCGATGGCCCGAGCACGGCGCGGTCGCCGGGACGCGCCAGCACTTCCGCGGTTTCGACCAGAAACGCGGTCGGAAGTGTCGGGCTGTCGGAGTTCAGCACCACCGCCGAGCGATGACCACGGGCAAAAATCCGCTCAATCGTATGCAGCAGGCAACCGCCGAAATTCGGCAGCCAGGCTTCAATCAGGCCGATTGCTGGCGGCAGCGTCTGATGGAAGAAAGCTTCGCTACCCGGCGGCCCGAACGCCGCGTAGCCGGCGATACTGGCATCGGAATCAGCACCTTTCGCCGCAAGCAGAACGTTGTCGGCGACGTCTTGCAGAAAAGCGGTGTTGAGCGATGCAGCTTCTTCAAATGTCAGCGGCGGCACCAATCGGGTCTTGGTACGGCCCGGCGCCGATGCCTTGGCCATGAAAGCAATGCCGCAGCTTACGGATCCCGTCGTGGGTAGGGTCGCGCGGGTGACATTCACCGATGTAGTATTACTGCTCGACCGGTTCGCATAATCCATCCGATGCCCCCAATAACCACCAACGCTTGCTGACGATTACCCGTCCCAAGGCAAAGCGCCAATCACTTCCGCCCCACACCGTACAAGTCGGCAAACACTCAAAAGTTATCCGCTTCACAAATTCGTGATCGTTCAGTTGCGAGCCAACGCGATTTGGATCATGTCGTCGTTCGGTAACGCGGTCGCGCTCTGCCCGTGCCAAGTCGGCGCATTGGCGTATTCGCCTGATGGCATATCGAGGGAAACGATCTGCTTTCCCTCGATACCGGTGGCCTCAATCGGTACCGCGACCGGCCGGGTGAACCAGCCGAACCAGCCAAACCATTTGCTGTAGGAGACTATCAGCTCGGTTTGGCCGGTTGTGCTCCGCACCACCTGTTGAACATAGCCAAGCGTCGATGCGCTGTCGTCGAGCACAGGCAAGCCAATAAGGTCGCCAACACGCACCGGCTGCGGAAAGCGCCGGCTCATGCGGTCTGCCATCGGCATCGGTTTGCTGGCATCTTCCATTCCAGTCGGCGGGATCATGGCTTGCGCCCTGATGCCGAGAGAAACCGTCAATCCGCTCAGCAAAACCGCTGCCGCGACCAAAAATCTCATCCCGCAATTCTCCCGATCAAACACGCCACGCGAATTTGTGAAGCAAGTTTGCTTGCGAACAACAAAGCCGGCCCGTACTGTCCGCGCACCACACACGACCGATAGGGGCGAATCGGTTTCAGCAGATCCAGCTTAACCTTGTTAGCGCGCGGTCACGACTGCATCGTGACCTTGCAAGGCCACATTCAACAGCTGCGGACAGTTCACGATGACTACGCGGGCCGTCAAATCAACAAATCATGAGCGCCGACTGCACCCATTACCGGTGCGCATCATGCACTGGATCAATGCCCTTGCGATCTTCATCATGGTCGGTAGCGGCTGGAAGATCTACGACGATGACGTGATCCTCGGCTGGCTGCATTTTCCCGACAGTCTCGTGATCGGTAAATGGGCGCAATATGGGCTGCAGTGGCACTTCTTCGGCATGTGGATTTTTGTTCTCAACGGGATTGCTTATCTCACCTATGGAATCGCGACTGGGACGCTTTCGCAAAAAGCTGTTTCCGATCTCGATCCGCGAGCTTCTCGCAACCGTCAGCGATGCGTTGCGCTTCAAACTCGGTCACGATGACCTGACGCACTACAACGCCGTTCAGAAAATTCTCTATCTTGGAGTGATGACGGTCGGGATCCTGATCGTCATCTCGGGACTGGCGCTATGGAAGCCGGTCCAGTTCTCCGAACTTGCAAATCTGTTCGGCAGCTTCCAGACCATACGTGTGGTGCATTTCCTGTGCATGGCCGCGATCGTCGGCTTCCTCGTCGTGCATATTTCGCTGGCGCTCCTGGTACCGCAGAGCCTGGTTGCCATGGTCAACGGCGGTCCGACGGTCGATGACGGCGCGCCACCTGAAGCTAATCCAACCCATTGATGCGGTGACCGATGCTGCGCACCCCTACGCCATCCTTCTTCCGACCCCGCAAAGCGGTCGATCAGCGTGTGCTGACGCAGAACCGCACACTGGTCCACGACATTAACCGCCGCAATGTGTTGCGCGGCGCCATCAGCCTTGGCGCATTGTCTATGCTGACCGGCTGCGACGTCAGCGAGGACAATTCCGTGCAAAAGGTGCTGCGCACGGTCTCGGCGTGGAACGATCGCGTACAGGAGACGATCTTTCGGCCAAATCACCTGGCACCCACCTATAGCGCGGCGGAGGTGGTCAAACCGCCCCGGTTCAACGCTTACTACGACATCGAAGACGTCAAACCGATCGACGGTGGGACCTGGACGCTTGGACTTGCCGGCCGCATCGAGAACAAACAGCCCTGGACGGCGCAGCAGATCTACGCGCTGCCGGAGCAGGAGATCATCATCAAGCACATCTGCGTCGAAGGCTGGGATTATGTCGGGCAATGGTCCGGACCAAACTTGCGCGATTTTTTGCAAAGGGTCGGCGCAGACCTTACCGCGAAATACGTCTATTTCATCTGCAACGACGACTATACCGAGAGCATCGATATGGCGACTGCGCTGCATCCCCAGACCATCCTCGCCACCAAATATGCCGGCGACCGTCTTGCCGATCCGTTCGGCTATCCGATGCGGCTGCGTACTTCGACCAAGCTCGGCTACAAGAACGCGAAATGGATCAGGGCGATCGAAGTGACCAACGATTTCCGCGAAACGTTCTGGAGCAAGCAGGGCTTTAATTGGTTCGCGGGCATATGATTGGGCTAGAGCGAAGTCGTTTTAGATTGCTCTAGCATCTTGATTGAGCATGATCTTTTGGAAAACCGGCTTCCACTTTTCCGCATCATGCTCTAGTGCGCGGCCTGACCGGATTTGACTACGGTATAAATTCGCCATTTGCCATCGCGATTTTCCGCCAGACGATAATGGGCGCTTGAGGCGAACGGATCGTTGGCCCAGGCTTTGTCCTGGGGCACCAGCACGACGGCATCGCAGCCATACTTTTCCGCGATGTCGCTGATGTCTTGCGGACTGCCCTCGCCGGCAAAAACGCGTACAAATTGCTCGTTGACCGCCTCCCGCGTTTTGTCGGGCAACGGAGCGAGTGCCAATACCATTTCGCGGCCAGCAAAGCAGGAACTGCGGTTTGCCAGCAGTGCCCAAGAGACATTGGCAGGCCATGGCGTGAGATCGCTCAAGAATAGCGGATTGTTGGCAACACGTGCGTTTGGCGGCACATATTGGCGAACCGCTTTCCACATTTCCGGCGTTTGAGCAAAGACGGCACCATCAGCGCGAGGCGAACCGTCAATGTTGGATCGGATCATGCCGATGGTATCGGGCAGACTGAGAAGCAATCCGGTGATCGCAAAGAAACCAAGCCCGGCACGGCGTGGCACAAGCGCAACTCCTACGGCGGTAAGAACGATGAGAGCAGAAGCGGCTGGCAGGACTGCCCGCATCGCCAAGTCGTTATTGTCGCCGATGGTGCTGACCAGAAGCCAGGGCACCATGAGCCCGGCCGCGACGATCGAGGCGAACGCGATCGTGGTGAATTTTTCCGCCCACAACGCACCGCTTCGCAGCATCACGACAAGCGCGATCATGCCGGCAATGTAGATGGCCGGAAATTCGATCGGGAGCAGAACGAGCCAGTAGGCGGGCAAATCCAGCATACGGCGAAGGGTTTCCGAAAACAGCGAACCCAGCACGGGGAAATGGCTGATCGCGATCGGCGCTGCGCCGTCGCGGGTAGCAACGGCATGGAGCTGACTTCGCAGGAAAGGCGCGGCGACAATGATGGCCAGCACCGCAGCAATCGCCATTCCGATGACAAACCGCCAGCGCTGCGCGGGCTTCATCACGTAAAGCAGGAAAGGCGCGCCGACCAAAGCTGCGACAGCAAATGTGATACCGCCGACATAGGTCGAGCTTTCAAAACCCGCAGCCACAGTTAACGCGAGCAACGGAATAAGCAGTACGGATTGCTGCCGCGCATAACTCGAAATCAACACCATCGACGCCACCACGCAAGACGCCGACATCAGGTGCTGCGGCGCCCACGCGGCTTGAAACAGCCAGCCTGCAAAACCGGTAGCCTCTTCCATGAATGGTTTGAGGTCGCTGGCACCAAGAAGCCACGCCAGCGTTTCGCGGAGCGACGTCGCCGCAGCGAACATAATCACGAGGATGGCCGAGCTGGATTTTGTGCTGAGCCAAACCGCAAGGCCCATCATTAGGCTCAACGAAGCGAACGAGGTGAACCATGTCAGGGCGATATCCGCTTCCCAGCCGCTGACATGCAAAGCCAGCACAAGCTCGGCAGCGCTGTAGTGCCAGAGATAGTAATAGAACAACTGTCCGTTACCGCTTCCGCCATAAACCGGATCGACCGGCGGCAGGCCTTGCCGCGCCATCGCATCGATGATTGCGATCTTGGAGTGATCGAAAATCGGGTCGGCGAGATAGACCAGATCGCCCGACACCTTCGGCAAGATGGCAACAGCCGGAACAAGCGCCAGTAGTGCCGCTGCGGCAAAAGCCCAAGCTGGTATCGTGGGCGTGTGCTCGATGGCGTTACGGACAGGAAACCTGAACGACAGAAGTGCGGCGATCGCGCAAAGCGCCGCGATATCAATCACAGTCGCAGGAGTAAACCCGACAAGTGTAAAGAGCGGCAGCGTGACGGCACTATGCACCGCCCAACCCATGACCGGCGCAACGCCGACCGCGGGTGCGCGCGGCAGTATGCGACGCGACAGTGCGTAACCAAGCACAGTCCAGAGCACGGTCGCGACCAGCGCGCACAACACTGCATTCACCGGCGAAGCCATCGGCAAGCCTTAAGCCACAAATCGGGGCCGGCGTGAATGTGCATCCGGCCGCGAATGACGGGAAGTTGCGATGCAGACAAAACCGCTTGAAACGGCCGCGGCGCGGAAAGCGCCGTTAGGCTTGGGGAGTTTTGGAAACGACGTCGGTCCAGCGATCAACCGCCTGTCGCGCTTGCCGCACTGCTTCGGCGAAGGCATCCTCTTTGTAGAGGCTCTTCCACTGGCCGCTTTCATAGAGCTCGAACAAGATGCCCTAATGCGCGGCGGGCACCGAACAACTGGCGCTCGGCGTTCATGCGCAGGATATCGGCAGTCAGAGTTTTGGTCATGGCACAACGTGCTACAACTCTGTTGTGCAGATTGTCTCGGGAAGTCGTAAAAAATGCATAAATGCTTGACTTCCTTGTTATTTAGGCACTGCGACAGTCACTCAAGGGGGCCGCGAAATGATCCCGGCGGCGCCGGTTGATGCGATGAAAATTGCCTTAGGCGGGAGATCGACATGCAAATGGATTGGTGGCCAGGTATTTTGCAGCGTGCGACGCTCAATGGCGCCCTTTGGAGCCTGATAGTTGTCGCAGCGCCTTCGGCTTATGCCGGCCCTTGCACGACACAAATCGGAAAACTTGAGCAGCAGATCAAGCTTTCGGCCGCAAACCCAATAGTTGGGCCGACCGCCACGCAAACAGTCGGCGCGCAACTCCATCATCAGCCGACGCCCAGCACGGTCGAACATGCCGAGATCAAGGCCAACGCGGATGCAGACGCCGCGCTTGACCGCGCCCGTAAAGCGGACGCCGCCGGCAACGCATCCGGCTGCCAGAGCGCGCTGGTAGAAGCGCGACGGCTTTACGGTCTCGAAAAGAAGTAACTGATGCGTTCTTTAATACGCCTCTTCGGCATAGATCGGATCGACCGAGCCGTTCCACGGACCGTGGAATTTCGCCAGCAACTCTTGCGCAGCCGTCGTGCCGCGCGCGAGGCGATCTTCGAGCACTTCAAGATAGCGGGTTTCGTCACGCCCTCCGGCATCGAGATGCTTGCGGCGCGCCAGGCCGGAACGCGCAAGCCTCAGCGTCTCAGTCGCGAGCTCGAAAACCGTCCGGTTGTGAACTCTAGCGACCAGCCCGTGCTTCGGCACCTCGTCGCGCAGATGCTGGCGATCTTCGGCGCTCCAGTCCTTGACCAGATCCCAGGCTGCGTCGAGGCAAGAGTCGTCATAAAGGAGACCGACCCAGAAGGCCGGCAGCGCAAGCAAGTTCGGCAGAGGTCCTGAATCGGCCCCGCGCATTTCCAGATATCGTTTGAGCCGCACTTCCGGGAAAATGGTGCTGATGTGATTGGCCCAGTCCGACGTGGTGGCCAGTTCGCCCGGTACGGCTGGCAGCTTTCCGGCAAGCAGATCGCGAAAGGACTGGCCCGAAGCGTCGATATAGTCGTCACCCCGTTTAACGAAATACATCGGGACATCGAGCGCATAGTCCACCCAGCGCTCGAAACTCATGCCGGGCTCGAAGGCCCAGGCCAGCATCCCGGCGCGTGCATTATCGGTGTCGCGCCAGATCTCCGAGCGATACGACAGAAAACCGTTCGGCTTGCCTTCGGTAAACGGCGAGTTGGCAAACAGCGCAGTCGCGATCGGCTGCAATGAAAGCGATACGCGCAGCTTCTTAACCATGTCGGCTTCGGAAGAGAAGTCGAGATTGGTTTGCACCGTGCAGGTTCGGTACATCATGTCGAGGCCGAGCGTGCCGACCTTCGGCATGTAAGCCGTCATGATTTTGTACCGGCCCTTCGGCATTTTCGGTATGTCGGCGCGAGTCCAGTCCGGCGTCATGCCCATGCCGAGGAAACCTATATGCAGAGGCCGCGCGACTTCGTGCACCTGCGCAAGATGCGCCATCAGCTCGCTTGAAGTCTGGTGCACGGTTTCGACTTGCGCGCCGGAAAGCTCGAATTGACCGCCAGGCTCGAGCGAGATCGCACCACCGCCGGTGACGTCGAACAGGCCGATGATATTCGCCCCCTCCATGATCGGCTGCCAGCCGAGCAAGTGTTGCATGCCCTCAAGCAAGGTGCGGATGCTGCGCCGGCCCTCGTAAGGCACCGGGCGATGATCCTCGAGCGTGAAAACGAATTTCTCGTGCTCGGTGCCGATGCGAAATCGCGACTTCGGCTTGACGCCCTCGGCAATCCACGCGACGAGCTCGTCGCGCCGCTCGATCGGCGTCAGGTCAACTTGGTCACGCGCCATGCAGCATCCCGGAACAAAAAGGCCGCGACCTTACACATGGCGCGCCATAAAGCGCAATGTTGCGCGCGCGACAAAGCGCAATGCTGCTTTGATGCAGCTCACGCAACCGCCTTGCGCATCTGTGGTGGGAACCGGCGGTAGAAGGTCTCGCCTTTTTTCGCCATATCGAGCAATAGCTTGCAGGGCTTGAAGCGGGCGCCGTATTGCTTCGCCAGGCGGTTGCAGAGATCGACAAAAGCGTTCGCACCCATACCATCGATATAGGAAATGGTGCCGCCGGTGAAAGGTGCAAACCCAAAACCGAGGATTGAACCGACGTCGGCCTCGCGCATATCTACCACGACGCGCTCTTCGATGCAGCGGGCGGATTCCAGTGCCTGGATCGCCAGCAACCGCGCCTTGAGTTCGGCGACATCGAGTGTGTCGGGATCGAGCTTTTTGGGTTGCAGCTCCGCGAGGTCGGGCCACAGCCGCTTTGGCGCGCCTTGCGGATAGTCGTAAAAGCCCTTGCCGTTCTTGCGGCCGAAACGGCCGCGCTTTTCCACCATCTCCTCAAGCAGCGCTTTCTGCCGTGGCTCGATGGCATTCGGTCCGAGATCGGCCTCGGTCGCTTTGAGAATTTTCCAGGCGAGATCGACCGCGACCTCGTCGTTAAGCGCGAGCGGACCGACCGGCATGCCGGCCATCCGCCCGACATTCTCGATCGTCGCCGGCGGCACGCCGTCTTCCAGCATCAGGTGACCCTCGCGGAGGTAAGTGCCGACGACACGCGATGTATAGAAGCCACGTGAATCATTGACGACAATCGGAGTCTTTTTGATCGCGCGCACATAGTCGAAAGCGGCAGCGAGCGCGGCGTCCCCGGTATCCTTGCCAAGGATGATTTCGACCAGATTCATTCGGTCGACTGGCGAGAAGAAGTGGATACCGATAAACCGGGACCGATCCTTGAACGACTCAGCAAGGGACGTGATCGGCAGGGTCGACGTGTTTGAGGCGAAGATCGCGGTATCGCCGATGACGTTTTGGGCACGCGCGATGGCTTCGTCTTTGACCTTACGGTCCTCGAACACCGCCTCGATCACCAGCTCGCAATCTTTCAAAGCGACAAAATCCGCCGTCGGCTTGATGCGGGCGAGGACGGCGTCACGTGCCTCGGCAGTCGTCCGGCCTCGGCTGATCTGATCGGTCAAAAGCTTTTGCGAATGGGCTTTGCCCTTTTCAGCCGTTTCCGGATCGCGATCGACCAGAATGACGTCGAGGCCGGCGAGCGCGCTGACGTAGGCAATGCCAGCGCCCATAAAACCTGCGCCGAGCACGCCAATAGTCTTGAACTTTTTCAACGGCACGCCGGACGGACGCCGCGCACCTTTGTTGATCTCCTGCATGGAGACAAACAGCGAGCGGATCATCGCCGCCGCCTCTGGCGAGCGCAGAATTTTCGCAAACCAGCGCGACTCGACACGCAACGCCTGGTCGATCGGCAATTGCAGGCCCTCGTAAACCACCTGCATGATGGCGCGCGCCGCCGGATAATTGTCGTAAGTCTCGCGCCGGTAGATTGCATTGGCGGGCGTGAATACCAGTATACCGGCCTTCGATTGCACCGGGCCGCCCGGCAACTTGAAATTCTCGATATCCCACGGCGCTTTCGCGGTGCCGCTTTTGACGATCCACTCCTTGGCCGTCTTTATAAGGTCGGCGGCCGGAACCACATCGTCGATCAGCTTCATCGCCTTGGCGCGATTGGCCGAGACCAGATCGCCCTTGAGCAGGAATTGAAGCGCATCGGCGGGCTGCATGATGCGCGCGACGCGTTGCGTGCCACCGGCGCCTGGAAACAATCCGACTTTGACTTCCGGCAGGCCGAGACGGGTCTTTTCATTATCGGCGGCAACGCGGTGGTGGCAGCCCAGCGTCAGCTCAAAGCCGCCGCCTACCGCCGTCCCGTTGATTGCAGCGACCCACGGCTTGCCGCAGGTTTCGATGCGCCGAAACAGAACCGACGTCTTTTGGCTTTCGTCAAAAACGTATTGGTTCGCTGCGGTCTCTCCTTGTGACGCCAGCCTCTCAGCGTAGCCGCGGCTCATCGCTTCAAGCACCGTCAGATCAGCGCCGGCGCAGAACGAATCTTTGCCCGATGTGATGACCACGCCCTTGATCGCGGGATCGGCCGTGACCTGATCGACGATCGCCGACAGCTCATCCTTCGCCGCCACATCGAGCAGATTCATGGTGCGCCCCGGCGAATTCCATGTAACGAGCGCAAGGCCGTCGGAATCGACCTCCAGCGTGAAGTGAGTGAAGGCCATCAGTGGGGCTCGCCGTTTTTGCGGGTGTAGCGCATCCCTTTGTCGTCGCGGATCGCGACAAGATCGACGTCCGGATAGTGCGCCGTCTCCTGTTTCGAGCGCGTACCGATTTCGAGAAAGACCACGTCGCTCTGGCTGCGGTTGATCAGATGATGGCCATTGGGCGTGTCGGCTTTGAAGCCCGCAGCATCTCCCGGCTTGAGCACCGTCTCGCCACCGTCTTCCACCAATACGATTTCGCCCTGCAATACATAGATCAGTTCATCTTCCTTCTCGTGCCAATGGCGCAACGCCGAAGCAGCGCCTGGCTTGAGCGTTGTCAGGTTGACGCCGAACTGATCGAGGCCGACGGCGTTACCAAGTCGTTTGCGCTCGCGGCCAATGACGACGCGGTTCAGCGGCTCTGGATACCCAGTGCGCGTATCGACGGGCAGGCTGGCAATATCGATCTTCGGCATAAGCCTAAACCCGTTCAATGATGGTGGCGGTTCCCATGCCGGCTCCGATGCATAAAGTGACAAGGGCCGTCGAAAGATCGCGACGCTCCAGTTCATCCAGCGCGATGCCGAGA
Organism: uncultured Alphaproteobacteria bacterium; assembly: GCA_963742215.1. Classification (GTDB taxonomy): domain Bacteria; phylum Pseudomonadota; class Alphaproteobacteria; order Rhizobiales; family Xanthobacteraceae; genus BOG-931. The sequence continues at coordinate 169,145 of CAVULJ010000021.1, read as the reverse complement.
ATCATCGCGCCGGTGGCACCGAGCGGATGACCAAGCGCGATTGCTCCACCGTTGACGTTGACCTTGGCCGGATCGAGATCGAAGGCTTGCAGATAACGCAACACAACGGATGCAAATGCTTCATTGATTTCGATCAAGTCGATGTCGGAAAGCGACATTCCGGCTTTCTTCAGAAGCTTCTTGGTGACATCGACTGGCCCGGTCAACATCAGTGCAGTATCGGAACCAATATTGGCGAATGCCTTGACCTTGGCGCGCGGTTTCAAGCCGGCGCGCTTGCCGGCGCGTGCATTGCCGACCAGCACCGCGGCGGCACCGTCGACAATACCGGATGAATTGCCGGCGTGATGCACATGCTTGACGTATTCGACGTCCGGGGTGCGCCTGGATCCCGACGGCGTCGAAGCCACCAAGCTCGCCCATCTGCGCGAATGACGGTTGCAAAGCCGCCAGCGACTGCATCGTCGTGGTGGGACGCATATGCTCGTCTTTCGCAAGGATAGTCAGCCCATTGACGTCCTTCACTGGCGTCACCGAGCGATCGAAGCGGCCTTCGTCCCATGCGGTCGCGGCGCGCTTCTGGCTTTCTACCGCGTAGGCGTCGACATCGTCGCGCGAGAAACCGTATTTGGTGGCGATCAGGTCGGCAGAAATACCCTGCGGCAAGAAGTAGTGCGGCACCGCGATCGACGGATCGATCGACCAGGCGCCGCCGGCTGAACCGATGCCGACCCGGCTCATGGATTCGACGCCGCCTGCCACCGCCATATCCTGCTGGCCGGCCATAATCTGGGCCGATGCGAAATTCACCGCATCGAGGCCCGAGGCGCAAAAGCGATTGATCTGTATACCGGCGACGCTATCGCCATAACCCGCGACCAGCGCGGCGAGTACGCGCGATATTGGCCGCGGCCTCTCCCACCGGATCGACCACGCCAAGCACCACGTCATCAACCTGCGCGGTGTCCAGTTCATTGCGATCCCTGATGGCGCCAAGCGCCTGGCTTGCCAGATTGAGCGCAGTCACTTCGTGCAGCGCGCCGTCCACTTTGCCGCGCCCGCGCGGCGTGCGGACGTGATCGTAGATAAAAGCGTCCGGCATGAGGTTTTCTCCGGTCTTTCAACTCGCGAGCGACAAGGAGGCCGCGCCGCTGCGCATCGGCGCAATGATCTCCTCACCGATTCGTTGCACATTTTCGATTGTCGGAATTATCTTACACAGAACGAGTTCGATGCCGAGACTCTCAAATCTCCGGATTTGACGAAGCACCTTATCCGGCGGCCCCATGCAACCGATCTTGGTTGCCGGCATCATGCGTTGCTCAATCTTGCGTGTGTCGGGATTGGGATCGAACGCATAGATGCGCTCAATGGTTGTCTTCAACGCATCCTCTTCGGTCTTGCCGAGCGCGACAAACGGGTTGAGCGCGTAGCGCACTTTTCGGCCGAGACGATCGGTTCGCCGACTCATGTCGGCGACAGCCTCCTCGATGGCGTGCATCATCTCGTCCGTGGTCGCCGCGGTTTTCGGAAAATCGATGAACCACCAGTCGCAGTGCTCGGCGATGAAGTCACGGCCGCGATCGCTGCCGCTGACTGAATAGATTTCCGGCACCGTCGGCGACGCCGGTTTCAGCAGGAGCTGGCCCTTCTCGACTTTGTAAAATTCACCTGCATAGGAGAACGTTTCGTTCATCCACAGACCGCGCAATATATCGATGAATTCGACAGTCCGCCGATAGCGCTCTTCGCCTTGAAGCACCGTTCCGCCGAACATGCGGAATTCCTCATCGAACCAGCCGTTGACGATGTTGAGCGCCATACGTCCTTTGCAGACACGATCCAGCGAAACCGCGAGCTTTGCCACCATCACCGGATCCCACAATCCGGGATGCACGGCGACTAACGAGCGAATCCGATTGAGCCGCGAACCGATTGCGCTTGCCAGCACCCAAGCAGCGAGATCGTTGCCGAGGTGACGCTCGGCGAACAGAACGAGGTCGAATCCGACGGCGTCCGCAGCGAGAAGCAGGTCGACGCCAAGATCGAACTGGGCATCGAGCCGCCCGTCCGGCAGCGACGATAATGCCTCCGTGACTGCTTGAGCGACCTCGGGTGAACCGACGGTCGCCATCGGGATCGGCGCATAAAGACCAAACTGCATGCCTGGGACCTTTTCCTAATGCGACGTTAGTTGCGACCGAGCGCCTGCTTGAGCCGATCGATGACTTGCGGCGGCACGGCGGCAGACTCCTTCAGAACAGTATCCAATTCCGCGCCGGTTACCAGATCGATGTCCAGCCTGGCCTGATCGGCGTCCTTTTGAAACTCGGGATCGTGCAGCGTCGCCGCGAAGGCCGTTCGCAACACTTCGGCGCGGTCGGACGGCACCGTCGGCGGCGCCAGGAATGGCCGGCCAAGTGTTTCCCGCGCCAACAGGAGTTGAAGCGCTTTTTTGTCGGTCGGATTCTCGACCAGATTGCGGATCGAGGGCAAATCGGGGACCGCCGATATTGGATTCGCGTCGGTGTGGAATAACAAGTTCACCTTCTTGTCGCGGATCCAGTCCGGATGCGCCGCCATGATCGAGCTCCATGACCAGTAGGCCAACCCATCGAGCTCACCGCGCTCCATGGCGAGTACCGCAATGCTGGTGTCGCGATAGCCTTCGATGATCTTAAATCTTGTTCCGGCGAAACTGTTGATGGCGAGCGGAATGATCTCAGAGTCCGCGCCGACGCCTGTGCCCGGCACCAAAAGGTCATACCTCCTGAGATCCTCGAAATTTCTCACCTTCGCCGTGTGCCACGCCATGGCCAATGACAGTCGCGGTTCATGCTGCCGAGCCAGGTGAAGCGTAGCGGATCGAAATTAACAGGATTCTCGCCAAGCATCGGTTCGAACGGCAGTCCTCGCCCGATAGTCCCCATCACTGAGCCATCCGCCGGCGCTATCCGGTAGAGATAGTCGACGAGTTTGAACCCGCCAGCTCCCACCATGTTCTGCACGATGAATGTCGGGTTGCCGGGAATGTGCTTGCCCAGGTGACGGACCAGCAAGCGCGCATAGATGTCATAAGTGGAGCCAGGTCCGGTAAACACCAGCATTGTCAATTGACGCGCCTTGTAGAACCGTTCGGGCGTCTGGCAGCGGGCAGTGGTCGCACCGCAAACAAGCAGCAGAGCGCCGGCGGCCCAACAAATCGCACGTCGCACAGGGCGAGTACTAGTGGTCCGATTGGAATATTCGCATCCCATTACGACGACCACCCCGAGCGAATTTTCGAGTCAGGCGTCCACGAACTAATATAAGGTGTTGGTAAAGCTTTGGATTGACACTCGCTTCAAGAATTAGCGGCAGATGCGGCGTGAATGTCAATTCGCAAACCGGTCTAAGTACGGACGAAAATCGGCGGCAGGTCATGGGTCGCGTGCAGGACAAGGTTGCGCTGATTACGGGCAGCGCATCGGGGATCGGCCTTGCGACGGCGCAGCTTTTTGCCGATGAGGGCGCCAGGGTCATCCTGACCGATGTCAGTCCGCCGTCGTTCAAATCCGCAGCCGGTGCCTACAAACTTGACGTCACGCGCGAAGACGAATGGATTGCGGTCACGGATAACATCCTCCGTGACATCGGCAGGATCGATATTCTCGTCAACAGTGCCGGCGTGTCGTTGCTCAAGGATATCGAAGCGACCACGCTCGATGAATGGCGCGCCTTGATGGCGGTCAATCTCGACGGCACGTTCCTCGGCTGCAAACATGCCGTGCGCGTGATGAAAGACCATGATGGCGGTGCAATCGTAAACATGTCGTCGGTCGCCGGAATAATCGGCAGCAGTCATCTTGCCGCTTACAGCGCCAGCAAGGGCGGCGTGCGGCTCCTGACCAAATCGGTCGCGCTGCATTGCGCACGCAAAGGCTATAATATCCGCTGCAATTCCGTGCATCCGTCGTTTGCCGACACGCCGATGCTGCAAGCGATGGTCGATTCGGCACGCAATCCGGAGAAGCTTGCCTCGAGCTTTGCGGCAGCAGCGCCGCTTGGAAGGATCGCGCAACCGATCGAAGTCGCCCGCACGATTTTGTTCCTCGCCAGCGACGAGGCGTCGTTCACCACCGGCGGGGAGTTCGTCGTCGATGGTGGCCTGACAGCGGGTTAAAACGACTCGACCGGCAACGCCATCGTGCTGTCAGCGCCAGCTTTGATGCGCGCAAAATGAGTCGCCGTCGCCGGCACCATGCGTTCCATGAAGAAGCGAGCGAGCACCAGCTTGTCGTTTGCGCGTGTAGATGTGCTGCCGCCTGATGGCTGGGACTTCGCCGCATCGACGATGAGACACCACATGTAGCCAAGCGCGACCAAGCCGAACATTTGCATGTAATCGGTTGCGCCAGCCCCGGCGTTGTCCGGTTTGCCCAGCGCGTTTTGCGCGAACCAGATCGACGCCTGCCGCAAATCGGACAGCGCGCTTCCGAGAGGACCGGTAAAGGGCGCCATTGTCTCGTCTGCCTCGCGGTCTTTAATGTAACCGAATACTTCGGAGAAGAACGCCTGCAACGCGCGGCCGCCGTCTTTAAGTAATTTGCGACCGACCAGATCGAGCGCCTGGATACCGTTCGCACCCTCGTAGATCATCGAGATGCGGGCATCGCGCACGAATTGTTCCATGCCTTGCTCGGCGATGTAACCGTGACCACCAAAGATTTGCTGTGCCAGCACAGTGTTGGCGAAGCCAAGCTCGGTGAGCGCGCCTTTGATCACCGGCGTCAGCAAGCCCATATGGTCGTCGGCGGCTTCACGCTCCCCGGCGTCAGTGGAGCGCCGTGCGATGTCGCCGCGCAACGCAGTCCACAGCACCAGCGCACGCGCCGCCTCGTTGAAAGCGCGCATGGTCATCAGCATGCGGCGAATATCCGGATGCACGATGATCGGATCGGCGGGCTTGTCCGGGAATTTTGCACCGCTTAACGCCCGCCCGGCAAGCCGTTCCTTGGCATAAGTGACGGCGTTTTGGTACGCGACCTCGGACAGCGACAGCCCTTGCAGGCCGACGCTCAGCCGCGCCGCATTCATCATCGTGAACATGGCATAGAGGCCGCGATGCGGCGCGCCAACAAGCCAACCGGTCGCGCCGTCGTAATTCATGACGCAGGTCGCGTTGCCATGGATGCCCATCTTTTCTTCGATCGAGCCGCACGACACGGCGTTGCGCGCGCCGAGCGTACCGTCCGCCGCGGGCAAAATTTTCGGAACGATGAAAAGCGAGATGCCCTTGGTCCCAGCCGGGGCACCGTCAATCCGGGCCAGCACCAGGTGCACGATATTACTGGTGAGGTCGTGTTCACCGGCAGAAATGAAGATCTTGGTGCCGGTAATCCTGTGGCTGCCATCGCTTTGCGGCGTCGCACGACAGCGCAGTTGGCCGAGATCGGTGCCGCAATGCGGTTCGGTGAGATTTCATGGTCCCGGACCACTCGCCGCTGATCAGTTTCGGCAAGTAGCGGGCTTTCTGTTCCTCCGAACCGTGATCGTAGATCGTCGCTATCGCGCCGAGCGCGAGGCTCGAATACATCGTGAAGGCGATGTTCGAGGAATACATGAACTCGCGAACCGCGACGGTGAGGACCATCGGCAGGCCTTGGCCGCCGAATTCGACCGGCGCCGATGCTCCAACCCAACCGCCGGCAACGAGCTTGCCGTAGGCATCCTTGAAACCAGATGGCGTGGTGACTGAGCCGTCGGCGTGGCGCTTGCAGCCTTCCTTGTCGCCGACGCGATTAAGCGGCGTCAGCACATCCTCGCAAAACTTCGCAGCCTCGCTCAACACTGCCGCAGCTAGATCCGGCGTCGCCTCGGCAAAGCCCGGAAGATTGTTGTAGCGCTCGACGTGAAGCACGTCGTTGAGCACGAACAGCGTTTCATCGACGGGAGCCCTGTAGGACGGCATCAAATTGCCCCTGCGCCAGCCTTCCTCTTCCGACCGGCCTGCTTAGTCTAGACGAGCGAAGAAGCGACCTGAACTGGGCCAATGGCTGACTTGCCTCCGGCAGGCCGGCGGACGTCGGGAGCCGGGACGGCGGACCGGACTACCACTCAAGCTCCGCTACCGGTGCAAATGCCGGATTCTTAACGGCTTATTTACCGTAATCCTTAAATCTCGATAGCCGAGGACACAGGATAGCGCCCTCTGCCTCGCGCACCGATGCGAGCCGGCTCAAGAAGGCACATCCTGATGCCGAAACAGGTTTTGGCGTGAGAATGAAATCTGGCGGTCCGTGGAACTTGAGAGGCCTTCGCCCGGAAGCGCGAGAGGCAGCACGCACGGCGGCGCGTCGATCCGGCATATCGGTCGGCGAGTGGCTCAATAACGTCATTGAGCCAGACGATGAGCTCGATGACGAAGAACCGGCGCTGTTCACCGATTTCTACGAAGACCCGGAAGTAGAAGAGCCGGAAGCGGAAGAAGAAGAACCGCCGCGATACGCACGACGCGATAACCGCGAGCAGCACCGCCCACCTACTCCTCGACGTGAAAGGCGGGAAGAACAGAAGCGCGATTTCGACAGCGAGTTGGATACCAGGCGAATTCGCAGAGGAAGCGCCGCACCACACCCGCCGCGATGATCGCGAGCCGCGCCGTCCTGCCGATTCTCGCCGCGAGAAGCGGGAAGAACGGAAGCGTGAGTTCGACCACGAATCAGCTCATACGCACGTCGCCCTAAACGAGGTTCACAACCGGCTCGACAAGCTTTCGGAGCAACTCGAGCGGATGTCACACAACGAAGCCGCGGCGCGTCAAAAACAGCTCCAGCCCCGGCCACCGCAGGCCGAGCCAGAACGTCGTCGCTCTCAACCCGAGGTCAACCACCGCGAGCAACCCGAGCGGGACCGCAATCGGCCGCCAAGCGAGCCAGCGCGCAGCCGGCCGGTAAACCAGGAAAGACGCAGCTCGCCGCGAGGCGAGGCGGAGCAACCTCCGCGGCTGACCGGCGCACCCTCGCGCTTCCGCCCGTCCAGCAAAATTGCTTCGTCAATCGATGATGCCGTGGCCGAGATCGCCGCACGCCAACGCGCTCTCGACAGCGGTGAGCAGGAGGTGGAGTTCACCCTCCTTCCGACAGCACCGCAACCCGAGCCAACATCTGCGGCAGTGTCTGCTGCGCCCGCGTCTACCCCAGTATCAGCGCCGGCTTTCCTGTCAGCCGCAGTAAGCGAACCGACGATCAATCTCGCCAACCTCGACCTGCAGCTCCGTCACATCACCGAGCGGATCGAAGCACTGCGGCCTTCGAATGAACTAGAAAACTCGATCAAAGGCATCCGCAGCGATCTGTCAGAAATTGCACAGCTGATTACCGGAGCGCTGCCCCGGCGCGCCGTGGAATTGCTTGAGATCGAAGTCAAAGCGCTCGCCGAGCGCATCGAACACAGCCGCCAGTTCGGCGTCGATACAACCGCGATCGCCGGACTCGAGCGCGGGCTGAACGAAATCCGCGATGCGCTGCATACACTCAAACCCGCCGAAAGCCTGGTTGGCTTCGACGATGCCGTGAAAGAACTGTCGCAGAAAGTCGATCTGATCGTTGCCAAGGAAGACCCGGCGGCGCTGCAGCAGCTTGAGACCGCGATCGGCGCGCTGCGCGGCATCGTCTCTCATGTCGCCTCCAACGAGACGCTGACCAAAGTCGCGGAGGACGTGCGGGCGCTGGCCGCCAAAGTAGATACGCTGGCCGGTTCCGCCGCCAGTAACCAAGGCCTGTCAGCGCTGGAAAGCCGAATTGAAACCCTGACCAATGCACTGACCGCATCGGCCGACGCCGGCCAGGCCGTACCGCGCGAACTGGAAAAGCTGCTCACCGGCCTGATCGAAAAGCTCGAATGGGTGCAGCTCACGCACACCGATCATGCCGCACTGGCGCATCTCGAAGACCGGATCGCAACGCTGGTGCAGCGCTTCGACGCTTCCGAAACGCGCTTCGGCCATCTCGAAGCCGTCGAGCGCGGCATCACCGATCTTTTGGTCCACATCGAGGACATCCGGGGTATTGCCGGCAAAGACGCTACGAGCAATGTACCGGCAGCATTCGAGCGTGACGTCGCCGAGATCAAGCAAAGCGAGCAACGCACCCAGGATTTGCTGGAAGCGGTTCAGGGCACCGTCGAACAGGTCGTCGACCGGCTGGCGATGATCGAAAGCGGCATACGTGAATCCGCTTCACGGCCGGCGCCCGTATTACCAGCACCCATGCCGCCAGCACCCATGCCGCCAGCGGCGCAACTGACAGTCACAGCGCCGCCGCTCAGCCCGGTTGCCGCGACGCCGTTCTCTCCACCACCGACTCCTGCAGGCTTTTCGTCCGCCGCGATCTTTTCGCAGTCCGCACCCAGCCCCTCCACCTCGGCGTTTGCGTCGGCTGCTGCACGAGCACCGATCCTGCCCGCGTCTGAGTCAATTGATGATGCTGCCGGGGCCAAAGCCGCTCCGCAGCCCGCCGCGGCGGCGCGCGATCCGATCGATCCGGATCTGCCGCCGGACCACCCTCTTGAACCAGGCTCAACAGGCAACCGTACTCGGTCCTATTCCGCCGCCGATCGTATTGCCGCATCCGAAGCCGCGGTCAGCACGGCAAAGCCTCCGGTGATCACAGACGCCGGAGAAAAGCCGAATTTCATCGCCGCCGCGCGTCGCGCCGCACAAGCCGCCGCTGCTTCGCCCGCCAAGTCGGAGCCCAAGGCAAAAATCAAAGGCGTTGCAGGAGCGACAACGGCAAAGCCGCGCTCGCGAAAGCTGATCATGGCCGGGGCAGCCGCCCTCATCGTTGTCGGCTTCATCCAGATCGCCACGCGCTTCTTCGAAAGCGGACCTTCGGCTCCGCAGGCGTCACCGCCGGCCGCCGAAACACAGCAAGAGAAAGCGCCGCCGCCTTCCGCGGCTGTGCCGCAACCGGAAGCGCAGCTACCGCAATTCCAGCCAGCTCCATCGCCGGCCCCGAGCGCACCGCCAAGTATCGCCCCCAGCGCGCCGCCGAGCGTAGCGCCCGCACCGGCGCCAACCCAGAAATCCGGCGCCGCAAAATCCGCGCCGCTGGCGCTGACGCCTGATGCTGACGTCACCGGCTCGCTGCCCCATGCCGCTGCGCAGGCGCCGATTGGCGACAAGTTGCCGGCCACCATCGGCGGCCCGACATTGCGGGCGGCCGCGCTTAACGGCGATGCCGCCGCTTCTTACGAAGTGGCGATGCGCTTTGCCGACGGTCACGGTGTGCCCGCCAACAATGCGGAAGCAGCGCTTTGGCTCGAACGCGCCGCCAGGCAAGGATTGGCGCCAGCGGAATTTCGTCTTGGCGGCCTCTATGAAAAAGGCCTCGGGGTGAAGAAGGACCTCGCCAAGGCGCGTGACCTTTATCTGACAGCAGCCGACAAAGGCAACGGCAAGGCGATGCACAATCTCGCGGTGCTCTATGCCGAGGGTATCGACGGTTCGCCGGATTACACCAATGCCGCGCATTGGTTCCGGGAGGCGGCCGGTCGCGGGGTCACTGACAGTCAGTTCAATCTCGGCATCCTCTACGCGCGCGGGATCGGCGTCGCACAGAATTTTGCCGAATCCTATAAATGGTTCGCACTGGCAGCGAGCCAAGGCGACGGAGATTCCGGCAAGAAGCGCGACGAAGTGGGCGCCAAGCTTGACCAGCAATCGCTCACCGCGGCTCAGCTTGCGGTGAAGACCTTTACGCCGCAGCCACAGCCGGAAGACGCCATTGCCGTGAAGGCCCCACCCGGCGGCTGGGATGTCACCCAGACCAACGCGGCAAAGCCGAAGCCGCACCCCGTAGCCGCAGCAGCTCCCGCCCCCAAGGCGGCGGAAGCGAAAGCCAACTAATCAGTTTTAGTTTGCTGGTTTAGTCGGACAGGCATTTCGCCGCAGCGAAGGCGTAGATGCGCCGTTCACCCAGCATATGCGCGGTGAAGGACAACGCTCCGAACAACGATGCGATCGCGCGGTTACGCACGTTGAGCCCGCCTGCATAAGCGCCGAATGCCGGCATGATGAGGCGGCGGCCATCGCTGGCAAAACAGCGCCGGCTCACGGCACGGCCGCGCCGCGCCACGCGCGCCAGCGGATGCAGATGGCCGGCAATTTCACCGTCGCACGGCTGTGCCGAAGGTTCGTGGCGGAACGTCAGCGGACCGATCGCAAGCACCTGCGCAAAACGTCCGCCAATATTTTCCGCCGGCTCGGGATCGTGATTGCCGGTGATCCAGATCCAATCGCGGCCGCGCTGCAAAGCCTTGAGCGATGCGCGGCTGATGTCCGCCATGCGATCCGGCCCGCCGCCATCGTGAAAGCTGTCGCCGAGCGCGATGACAAGACGCGGCGCGTAGCGCTCGATCAGCACGGCAAGACGATTGATCGTCGCCGGCGTGTCGTAAGGCGGCAGCAGCACGCCGCGCCTGGCAAAAGCGGAACCCTTCTCGAAATGCAGATCGGCGACGACCAGCAGGCCTTCGTCCGGCCAAAACAGCGCCCCGGCGCAATCGGCGACCATCGTAACGCCGGCGAGAGTGACGATGTCGTCCGCTCGTCCCCGCGAAAGCGGGGACCCAGCATCTGGATTTCCTGCTTTCGCGGGAATGAACGGGAAATGTGCCGCCCTTCACTGCATCGCCTCTCTGACCAAATCGGCCTCCGTCTCGGCGAGCAGCTCCTCGGCCGCTTCGCCGTAAACCGCTTCACGGCCGATCTCCAGCATGACCGGAACCGCAAGTGGCGAGACGTGATCCAGTACCTTATGAACGATTCGGCCCTTGATGCGCGAGAGCATATCGCCCAGCCGGCGGACATCGAGCAGGCCGGTTGCGGCATCAGCTCGCGTCGCGCGCAGCAGCACATGGTCAGGCTGATGGCTGCGTAGCACGTCGTACACAAGATCTGTCGAGATCGTGAGCTGGCGGCGGGACTTTTCCTGGCCGGGAAAGCGCCGCTCGATCAGGCCGGCGATAATCGCGCAATTACGGAACGTGCGCTTCATCAGCGCCGACTCGGCGAGCCAGGCTTCCAGATCGTCGCCGAGCATGTCCTCATCGAACAGCGCATCCAAGGAAAATTCGCCACGCTCGATGCGCGTGGCAATATCGCCGATGCCCCACACTGCAAGCGCATATTCGTTGGCAACAAAACCCATCGGCTTCAATCGCGCCCGTTCAAGTCGCCGCGTCAGCAGCATGCCGAGCGTCTGATGCGCCAAGACGGCCTTCGAAGGGATAGCAGACCAGATAATGCTTGTTGGCGCGAGGAAACGTCTCGACCAGAAGCTCGCGCTGCCCCGGCATGTGCGAGCGCCATTCCTGGATTTCCAGCCATTCGCGAACTTGCGCCGGCAGGCCGCGCCATTCCTGCGGATGGGAAATGATGCCGCGCACGCGCGCCGGCGAGATAAGTCGACAGCGGAAACTTGCCGCCTTCGTAGGCCGGCACTTTCGGATCTTCGGAGGTCGAGCGCGAGACGTAGACCTGATCCTCAACGATCGCTTCGTATTGCAGAATTTCACCGGCAAAGACGAAGGTATCGCCCGGCACCATGGTCTCGACGAAATATTCCTCGACTTCGCCCAGCAGCCGTCCGCCGCGCGGAATCATTTTTGAAGCGCGCGAACGCACCAGCCGCACTTTCAGCATATCGGCTTCGACAATGGTGCCGACATTGAGCCGGTAGCGCTGCGCGACCATCGGATTGGCGATGCGCCACAGCCCGTCCTTGCCGAGCCTGATGCGGGCAAAGCGCTCATAAGCTTTGAGCGCGTATCCGCCGGTAGCGACAAAATCCACCACCGCGTCGAAATCAGTTCGCGTCAGCGCCGCGTAGGGCGCAGCCGACTTTACTTCGGCGTAAAGCTCATCGCTGCGGAAAGGTTCGCCGCAGGCACAGCCCAGCACATGCTGGGCCAACACATCGAGCGCGCCGATGCGTGACGCTGGCGTGTCCTGCGCATTCTCGGCAATGGCGTCGAGCGCGGCGCGGCACTCAAGCACCTCAAACGGTTCGCCGGGATCAGCACGCCTTTCGACGGCTCATCCATGCGGTGATTGGCGCGGCCGATGCGCTGGAGCATGCGCGACGCACCCTTCGGCGCACCGACATTGATGACGAGATCGACGTCGCCCCAGTCGACGCCAAGATCGAGTGACGAAGTACACACGACGGCGCGCAGCCGCCCGGCTGTCATCGCGGCTTCGACCTTGCGCCGCTGCGCCACGTCGAGCGAACCGTGATGCAACGCAATGGCAAGATTATCGTCGTTGATACGCCAGAGATCCTGGAAAATACCTTCGGCCTGGCTTCGCGTGTTGACGAAGACCAGCGTGGTGCGGTGCGCCTTGATCAGCTGGTACATCTCGCCGAACGCATAGCGCGCCGAATGACCGGCCCACGGCACGCGCTCGGTCGATGCCAGCATCGAGACATCGGGTGCGGCGCCGCCCTCGGCAACGATAAGATCGGCCCGCTCCTCACGCGTCGTGCTGCGGCACCATGTACCGGCAAAGATCGTCAGGCTCCGCCACGGTCGCGGACAGACCGATACTGGTCATGTCCGGCGCGAGGCGAAACAGCCGCGCCAGGCCAAGCGAAAGCAGATCGCCGCGCTTAGAGATTACCAGCGCATGCAATTCGTCGAGGATGATGCGTTTGAGCGAGCCGAACAGAAACGGCGCATCAGCGGACGCGAGCAGCAAGCGCAACCTGTTCCGGGGTGGTCAGCAGGATTTCCGGCGGATCGCGGCGCTGACGCTGGCGTTTCGATGTCGGCGTATCGCCGGTGCGCGTTTCGATGCGGATTGGCAAGCTCATTTCCGCAATCGGCGTTTCCAGATTGCGCGCAATGTCGACGGCCAGCGCCTTGAGCGGAGAAATGTAGAGCGTGTGCAAACCGCCCTCGCGCCGCACCGTGCGGCCGAGCGACATGAGCTTCTTTCTCTCGCCGCTCGGAACGACCGCCGGAGCGCTCAACTCCACCAAGCTCGGCAGGAAGCCAGCCAGTGTCTTGCCGCCGCCGGTCGGCGCGATCAGCAACACCGAGCGGCCGGCTTGCGCCCTCGCCAGAAGCTCCAATTGGTGCGAACGGGGTGTCCAGCCACGGCTGGCGAACCAACGGGTAAATATATCCGGAAGAATTTTCGGGAGTTCGAGAACGGTCACGCGTCAGACCCGGCGGACGAAAGTTGTGCGACAACAATCAGACTATCGACTGGCACGCCCTTCTCCTTTCGCACGGACGACTTGGCAATCTGCACCGGTTTGAGCCCGGCTTTGTCGAGCACTGTGCGTATATAAGTCTCGCCATGGGCATAGCGCAGTGTCGGCAAAAGCTTCACGCTATCGCCGGCATGGGTCTCGACCGTGAAGGCCAGCAAGCCGCGCGGCGCGAGTACGCGAGCCGCGGCAACAATAATCGGCGCCAGATCGTTGACGTAAACAAAGACGTCGGCTGCGATGACGAGATCGTACTTGCTGCCGGCTCGTTATTTCGTCTGCCAGGAACGGCTCGATGCTTGCGGCGCGTCAAGCGATCGTAAAGACCCTTCGCGGAAGCCTGTGCGACCATGGCCGGCGACAGATCGACGCCGACCAACCGATCGGCAAAAGCACGAAACGCGGCGCCGCCAAGTCCCGTGCCGCAGCCGAGATCGAGCATGGCGACGAAGCGCATCGGCCGGCCGCCAGCATCCATCAAGGCCTGGACGGCATCGCGCAACAGTATCGGCCCGCGATAGCTGAGGCGTTCGGTCAGCGACTCGTCGTAGCGGCCGGCATATTGGTCGAACAGCCGGCGGACATAGGTTTCGGTCATGGCCGGCGCGGCTTCGCCGGATCCGAGCCGCGCCAGTTGCAGCCGCGCGCCGTGATAATCCTCGGGATCGGCATCGCGGGCATGGCCGAAGGCGGCAATAGCGCCATCGCGGTCGCCAAGCTGATCGCGGATCGCGCCAAGCGCAAACCATGCGGTAGCAAAGCGCGGCGCAAGCTCCACGGTCTGCACCAGGATATCGGCGGCGCCGGATAAATCGCCCTGGGCGGCATGATCCAGCGCCCATTTATAGCGCCGGTCGGCGATCAGATCGCCGGAAGAGACAAAAAGCGGGCCGGTATCGGTCATGCGTGCGTGCTGCTGCAGGAAATGCTTATTTATGACTCGTGATGCGACCTGAGGACATCCTGCTGCCGACCCCGTCCGGCGTCTGCTGCAAAATTGGCGGCTTTCATATCGACCCGACGCGGCCGGTGGAACGGGCGCTGATCACGCACGCCCATTCCGACCATGCGCGGGCCGGCCATGGCGCCGTGCTGGCGACGCAAGAAACCCTCGACATGATGCGGCTGCGTTATGGCGAGAATTTCGCCGGCACCACGCAGGCGCATCGCTATGGCGAAACCATCGACCTCGGCGGCGTGAAGGTAAAGTTCCATCCCGCCGGCCATGTGCTCGGCTCGGCACAGATCGCGGTACAGGCCAACGGACTGCGCATCGTCGCCTCCGGCGATTACAAGAACGTCCCCGATCCGACCTGCGCGCCGTTTGAACTCGTGCCGTGCGACGTGTTCATCACCGAAGCGACCTTCGCGCTGCCGGTGTTCCGTCACGGCGACCCCGACGGCGAAATCGAAAAGCTGCTGCGCTCGGTCGCGCTGTTTCCCGAGCGGGCGCATCTGGTCGGCGCTTATTCGCTGGGCAAGGCGCAGCGCGTCATCGCGCTGCTGCGCAAGGCCGGCTACACCGCGCCGATCTATCTGCATGGCGCGATGGAAAAGATCACGCGCTATTACGAGAGCCGCGGCATCGCGCTCGGCGAATTGCGCCTGGTGCAGCGGCGCAACAAAGCCGAGCCTCGCCGGCACCATCACGATCTGCCCGCCGTCGGCACTGAACGATCTCTGGACGCGGCGTTTTCCCGATCCGCTCGCCGCCTTCGCCTCCGGCTGGATGCGGGTCCGCGCCCGCGCCCGCCAGCAAGGCGTGTCGCTGCCGCTGGTCATTTCCGATCATGCCGACTGGGACGGCCTGACCGCGACCATCGACGCCACCGGCGCCGGCGAAATCTGGGTCACGCATGGCCAGGAGGACGCGCTGGTGCACTGGTGCGGCGCGCGCGGTCTCAAGGCGCGGCCGCTCGACATTGTCGGCTATGGCGATGAAGACGAAACCGCAGAGCAAGCGGATGGCGGATGCGCGAGGCATGAACCGCTTCGCCGAATTGCTCAATCGCCTGGCCTATGAGCCGGCGCGCAACGCCAAGCTGCGGCTGATCACCGATTATTTCCGCTCGACGCCCGATCCCGAGCGCGGCTGGGCGCTGGCAGCGCTGACCGGCGCGCTGAGCTTTCCGCACGCCAAGGCCGGCCTGATCCGCAGCCTGATCGCCGAGCGCACCGATCCGGTGCTGTTCGAACTGTCCTACGATTATGTCGGCGACCTTTCGGAAACCGTCGCGCTGATGTGGCCCATCTCGCAAATCGCCTGCTCGCGTCGAAACGAGCAACGGGACACGACCTGTCTCTCACCACCGTCGTCGAAACGCTGTCGACGCTCGGCAAGGCGCAACTGCCGCAAGCAATTGGCGCAATGGCTCGATGCGCTCGACGAGACCGGCCGCTGGGCGCTGATCAAGCTGGTCACCGGCGGCTTGCGCATCGGCGTCTCGGCGCGGCTGGCCAAAGCCGCCGTCGGCGCGCTCGGCGACAAGGACGCCCAGGACATCGAATTGCTCTGGCCCGGCCTGGCGCCGCCTTATCGCGAACTGTTCGCCTGGCTCGAAGGCCGCGGCGACAAACCGGCGAGCACCGATCCGGCGCCGTTCCGGCCGCCGATGCTGGCGCATGCGCTCGACGACGCCGATCTCGCCGAGCTCGATGCCGCCGACTTCATGGCGGAATGGAAATGGGACGGCATCCGCGTGCAGGCGGTCGCCGCGCAGCAAGACGAGCGAGCCGGCATGGTCGCGCGGCTTTATTCGCGCACCGGCGAAGATATTTCCAAAAGCTTTCCCGATCTGCTCGAGGCGCTGCATCTGCCGGGCGCCATCGACGGCGAGTTGCTGATCATGCGCGACGGCGCGTGCAGTCGTTCAACGTGCTGCAGCAGCGGCTCAACCGCAAAACCGTCACGCCGAAGCTGCTCGCCGAATTTCCGGCGCATCTGCGCGCCTACGATCTGCTTGCCGACGGCAGCGAGGATTTGCGCGAGCTGCCCTTTGCCGAGCGCCGCAAGCGGCTGGAGGCCTTCATTGCCCGGCTCAACGATCCGCGGATCGATCTTTCGCCGCTGATCCCTTTCGCGACCTGGGACGAACTGATCGCCGCGCGAAAAAATCCTGCGAAATGCCGGCGCCGGCGAAGATGCGGCCGCGGTCGAAGGCGTCATGCTCAAGCGCCGCGATTCGCCTTACCTGCCCGGCCGGCCGAAAGGCCCGTGGTGGAAATGGAAGCGCGATCCGTTCATCATCGACGCGGTGCTGATGTATGCCCAGCGCGGCCACGGCAAGCGCTCGTCGCTATTATTCCGACTACACCTTCGGGGTCTGGACGCAGCGGCGAGAGCGGCGAGGAGCTGGTGCCGGTCGGCAAGGCCTATTTCGGCTTCACCGACGAGGAGCTGTTGCAGATCGACCGCTTCGTCCGCCGCAACACCACCGAGCGCTTCGGCCCGGTGCGCGAGGTCGTGCACGAACCCGATCAGGGCCTGGTGCTTGAAGTCGCCTTCGAGGGCTTGCAGCGCTCGACCCGGCACAAATCCGGCCTCGCCATGCGCTTCCCGCGCATCAACCGGATGCGCTGGGACAAGCCGCCCGGCGAGGCCGACCGGCTGGATCGGCTTGAGACCATCATCAACCGGATCGAACAGCGTTAGAGCATGAGCCGGAAAGCATGCCCTCGAACTCGATCCGCGGGTGGATTCCGGTTTCCGACAGGATCAGCGGCAAACTCTAGACTCGTCAGCTCAATGATCGGCGACTCTACCGCGGCCGCCTTCGTCACTTCGCTCAGCGGCCAGCGTGCGCGCGGCGCAAAATCGAGCGGATCGGTCAACCCCAGCGCCAACCGTTCGGCGCCGGCCCAGGCGATCATCGCGCCGTTGTCGGTGCATAGCGCCGGCGGCGGCGCGACCAGCGACGTTCCGTTTTCGAACGCGACCCGGTGCAGGATTTTGCGGATCGCCTGGTTGGCGGCGACGCCGCCGGCGCAGACCAGCGCATTCGGAGTGCCGAACCGCTCGCGGAACATCTTCATGCCGGCACGCAGCCGGTCGCCTACCACGTCGACCACCGCCTGCTGAAACGAGGCGCAGAGATCGGCGACATCCTGGTCGCTCAAGCGGCGCGACTTTTTCCGCCTCAAGGCGCAGCGCCGTCTTCAATCCCGACAGCGAGAAATCCGCATCGTGGCGGCCGCTCATCGGCCGCGGCAGCGCGAACCGCTTGGGATCGCCACGCACCGCTTCCTTCTCGACCAGCGGACCGCCCGGATAGCCCAGCCCCAAAAGCTTGGCGGTCTTGTCGAAAGCCTCGCCGATCGCATCATCCACCGTGCCGCCGAACCGCACATAGTCGCCGACGCCGCAAACGGCGAGGATCTGGGTGTGGCCGCCGGAGGCCAGAAACAGGCAATACGGAAAGGACACGGCATCGGTGAGCCGCGCTGTCAGCGCATGCGCTTCCAGATGGTTGACCGCGATCAGCGGCTTGCGATGGGTGAGCGCGATGGCCTTGGCCGTGGTCAGCCCGACGATGACGCCGCCGATCAAGCCCGGGCCCGCCGCCGCCGCAACGCCGTCGATATCGGTGAAGGACTTTTGCGCCTCCGCTCATCGCCGCGGCGATGATGTGGTCGAGCGCCTCGACATGGGCGCGCGCGGCGATCTCCGGCACCACGCCGCCGAATTCCGCATGCTCGTCGATTTGGGAAAGCACGACATTGGACAGAATACGGCCCTGCGCGTCCGCCGGTCCGCTCGACCACGGCCGCGGCCGTCTCGTCGCATGTCGTTTCGATGCCCAGGATGACCATTGGCGTATTATATGGCAGCAGAGAGCAGCATGGCGCAATCAACGGCAAAATCTTCGATCTTGCGCATCGGATCGCGCGGTTCGCCGCTTGCGCTGGTGCAGGCGCGCGAGGTGCAAAGCCGGCTCGCCGCAGCTTGCGGCCTCGATTCCGCGGACATCGAAATCAAGATCATCCGCACCACCGGCGATGTGATCCAGGACCGGCCGCTCGCCGAGGCCGGCGGCAAGGGGCTGTTCACCAAGGAGATCGAAGAAGCGCTGCTTTCCGGCGCCATCGATCTCGCCGTGCATTCTTCCAAAGACATGACGACGGCGCTGCCGGCCGGGTCTGGCGCTTTCGGCGTTTCTGCCGCGCGAGGATGCGCGCGATGCTTTCATCAGCCATAAGGCTCAATCGCTGCATGACTTACCGGCCGGCGCTATCGTCGGCACGGCGTCGCTGCGGCGCGCGGCCATGGTCAAGCGATTGCGGCCGGACCTCGGTATCGTTCCGTTGCGCGGCAATGTCGAAACCCGGCTGCGCAAGATCGAGGAAGGCGGTGCCGACGCGACCTTGCTTGCGGTCGCCGGGCTGAAACGGCTTGGCCTGCTTTCGGCGGCAACCGCGCTGCTCGATCTCGACGAATTTCTTCCCGCAGTCGGCCAGGGCGCAATCGGCATCGAGACGCGCGCCGACGACGCCAAAACGCTGGCGCTTGTCGGCAAGATCGGCGACGCCGACACGGCAACCGCGCTCGCCGCCGAGCGCGCCTTTCTTACCGTGCTCGACGGTTCGTGCCGCACGCCGATCGGCGGCCATGCGCGGGTGAGCGGCGGCACGGTCCGCTTCCGCGGCATCATCGTGAAGCCCGATGGCAGCGAAGCGTTCGAGGTTTCGCGCGAGGGACCACGCGCGCAGGCAGCCGAACTCGGCGCCGATGCCGGACGCGAGCTTAAAGATCGCGCCAGCGACGACTTCTTTGTGCAGAGTTGAAGCGCGTGCGGCTCCTTCTCACGCGCCCCGAACCCGACGCACAGCGCACCGCGACGGCGTTGCGCGCGCGCGGCCACGAACCCGTCATCGCGCCGCTGTTGCGCATTGAAGCGCAGATCGATGTGCAAATCGGCGAAGGTCCATGGGGAGCGATCCTGGTCACCAGCGCGAATGCCGGCCCGGCCGTAGCATTTCACGAACGCGCCGCGCAGTTGCGCACCCTGCCCGTCTTCGCGGTCGGCCGGCGCAGCGCGCAGACCATGACGGCCGCCGGTTTTAGCGATGTGAAACATTCCGATGGCGACGTGAGTGATCTTGTTGGTTTCGTCACCGCCCAACTGACGCCCGACACGCCGTTACTCTACCTCGCGGGCGAAGAGCGATCCGGCGATCTCGCCGGTGAGCTTCGGGGACGTGGCTTCGACGTAGAGACCGCCGTGGTCTATCGGGCGGTCGCGACAGCCAGCCTGCCGCCAGCCGCATTGGAAGCAATGGCGGGCCAGATCGGCGTCCTGCATTTTTCCCGCCGTAGCGCCGAAGCCTTTCTCGACGCGGCCCGCGGCATGAATTTGTTCGCGGCGCGCGCTGCGGATCCGTTCATTATTGCCTGTCGCCACGCGTGGCCGAGCCGCTGATGCGCGCGGGCGCTGCCGATGTCCGGGTCGCGCGAGAGCCGTCCGAAGCCGCACTGATCGCCCTGATCGACGCGGCATGACGGGTTGCCGTCATCTTGGCCCCGTACTATGGCGGGCCTGCCGGCTGCGCATAATTTGGTTGGATAAGGGCTTTATAGGGACTGCATGACAAGCGAGTCCGACAGCACACCAGGCCGGCGGCCACCGACGATCGACCTGACGGCAACGGAAGTCGGCCCTGAGAAGCCGCCGGAGTCCGAGGCGCCGGCAAAAGATGAAGCCCCCGCCTTCCGCATCTGCGGAAGCCACCGCCAATAAGTTCGCGTTCCCACGTCATGACCGCGCTGGCAGGCGGAGCGGCCGGGGCAATTGCAATTGCCGCGATCATCGTGGCGCTTCAGGCCACCGGCCATTGGCCGGTGCGCGAAGGTGAGGCGCCCGTTGCTTCAGCTCCAGCGGCTGCGCCTGATGATGCCGCCATTGCCGATCTCACCGCGCAGCTCAACAAAATCCAGAGCACGCTTGCGGCCCAGCAACCCGATCCGGCCCTCGTCTCCCGGCTCGCGTCGGTGGAAGCAACGACGAAATCGCTGGGTGATTCACTGAACACGCTGACCAGCCGGGTCGATCAGGCCGCCACTGCCGCTCAGGGCGCGCAGGCGCAGGCTAAAAGCGCGGCCGATGTTGCAGGCGCGGCCAAGACCTCCGCACAGGGTGGAATTGCCCGTAGCGACCTTGATGCACTAACAAGCCGCATCGCTGCGTTGGAAAGCACGGTGAAGTCGCTTTCCGATTCCGTATCACACCAGGCTGCCGGTGGCGGCGCCGACGATGGCGCAGCCCGGCTGATAGCCGTTGCCGAAGCACTGCGCACTGCCGTCGAGCGCGGTACGCCGTTTCAGGCCGAATTGGCGGCCGTGAAATCGCTCGGCGCGGACCAAACAACCCTCACACCGCTTGAGCCGTTCGCCGCTTCCGGCGTGCCGAGCGCCGCAGCGCTGGCACGCGAGCTTGCAACGCTTGCCCCTGCTTTGACCGAGGCGGTGGAGCCCAAGCAGACGCAAAGCACGTTCCTCGACCGTATCGAAGTCAATGCCCAACGCCTCGTCCGGAGCACGCCGCTTGATGCACCGGCAGGCGACGATCCCCGATCGGTCGCAATGCGCATTAGCTTTGAACGCGTCTCACGGCGACATCGACGCCGCGCTCGCCGATATCGCCAAATTGCCGGACGCTGCGAAAGTCAATTGCGCATCGTGGGTGCAAAAAGCGCAAGCACGCAACGCGGCCATCGCGGCAAGCCGTAAGCTCACCGCCAACGCGCTCGCCGCGCTCGGCAAACCGCAATGATCCGGATTATTCTTTTTCTCGTTGTGGTCGGCGCTCTCGCGCTCGGCATTGCCTGGTTCGCAGACCGGCCGGGCGATGTGATCGTGACGTGGCCGTGGCTGGAGCAGGTTTGGCCCGGACACGGACGGAACGAAATCTCGCTGCTGGTTCTGGGCGGTGCGATCCTCCTCGCGATGGCAGTGCTCGCGATCCTCTGGAGCATCGTTCGCGCCATCCTGCGGGCGCCGACAACCCTCGACAATCGGCGGCGCCATCGCCAGGGCGTGCGCGCCTATGAAGCGATCTCGCATGGGCTGATCGCGATCGGTTCCGGCGATCTCGACGCCGCACAACGGCATACGGCGACCGTCAAGAAGCTTGCACCACACGAGCCTTTGGCGCTGCTGCTCTCCGCGCAATCGGCGCAACTCGCCGGCGACCGCGAAGGCGCCGAGCGGGTGTTCCGCGCCATGGCGAGCCGCGACGATACCAAGCCGCTTGGCCTGCATGGCCTGTTCGTCGAAGCGCATCGCCGCAACGATCCGGTCAGCGCGCGCGCCTATGCGGAGGAAGCCGCGCGCACCACACCGTCGCTGGGCTGGGCCAGCCGCGCCGTGCTGGAAGCGCGATGCAAGGACGGCGATTGGGCCGGCGCGCTCACTTTGCTCGAAGCCAATGCAGCAGCGCTGAGCAAGACGGTCTATCGCCGTCTGCGCGCCGTACTGCTGGTCGCCCATGCGCGTGCGATCGAGGACAGCGACCGCGACAAGGCCAAAGCGCTCGCGCTGGAAGCGCAGAAGCTCGCACCGACTTTCGTTCCTGCCGCGGCGCTCGCCGGCCGGCTGCTCGGCGAGAGCGGCGAAGTCCGCAAAGCAACGCGCATCATCGATGCCGCATGGCGCGCCAATCCGCATCCGGAATTGGCGCAGGCTTTTATCGAGCTGCGCTCGGGCGAGTTCGCGCGCGACCGCCTCAAGCGGATCGAAGGCGCCGCCAGAAATGTGCCGGACAATATCGAGAGCGCGCTGGCGATCGGGCGCGCCGCACTCGACGCCCGCGAATTCGGCAAGGCGCGATCGGTTCTCGCGCCCTACATCGCGGCGCCGACCAAGCGGGTGGCGCTGCTGATGGCCGAGATCGAACGGGCGGAAGGCGACGAAGGCCGCGCCCGCGAATGGCTGGCGCGCGCCGTCAACGCTGCGCCCGATCCGGCATGGACCGCGGACGGGCACATTTCCGACCGCTGGCATCCGGCCTCGCCGATAACCGGCCGGCTCGATGCGTTCGAATGGCGCGTCCCGACAACGGGAACGATCAGCGCAGCGCCGATGATTGAGATGGAGCCGCCGGCGCCTCCGGTCGTCATCGTGCCGACGCCGACGGTAGAAGCCGAAGCGAAGAGACGACGGCGAACCACGCTGCCGCCTGCAGCGAACGACGTAGCCGCCGAGCCGCGCCCTCACGCCCTGCCGAGCCGGTTATTCCGTCTAGTCCATGCGCCGGACGATCCCGGTCCCGAAGTCGCTGAAGACAGCGATAGCCGGCGATGACGCGAAACCCGGCGTGTGGCGGAAGATTTTTGGTAACTAACGCGTGCCAATGCGATTGAAAGCTTCTGGAGCATCTTGAAACGCGGTATCGTTGGAAGCTTCCACAAGGTCAGCGCCAAATACATGCCGCTGTACGTCTGCTGAGTTTCAGTTCCGGTATAACAACCGTTACAACGCCGATATCTTCGGAACGGCGATCAGCGGATGCTGAAGTCACAAAGAGAATAGAATAATTGCGCTCGCTATTAGTCAGTGTCTTTTGATTCTGTGTGGTACTGATTTCAAAAATCATCGGCGACGCTACGCCAATTCCAAACTAGATCAATAGCGCCAAGCAACTACGTTCTCGCAGCAATCCCCCGCTATGACGTTATCTGCGTATGGCGAATATGTTTTCAGTTGACTACCGATCACGGCTGATTCCCCACGGGGCCGCTTTCGGAAATTTCATTTATGGCTCTTTTTCGCTCAGCGCCGAAAAACCACGACTGACTGCAGCTAATGCATCGAGCTCTGCGCGGCAAGAATTTGCCGCTATCCGTACGAAAATTATTGCTCCATGTTGCGATGTAAGTGGCCACACTCTGGCCGGTAGACTGAAAGCCTCGACACGTTCATTTCAGATATGCAATGCGGGCGATACAAGGACTACTGACTTCACATTGAATTAGCGACATCCACTATTCCAAAGCATGGTGGTTCGCGCAGGATTCGATCTGCGGACGTCACGATGTTATCGAACAACACTATCTTGGTTCGCCGCCGGAGCCATGAATTTGCAATCACCCCCGACGGGGCTGGCTTCATCAATCTGCGATTCGAAGTCGATAAGGGCGCAGGCTACTTCTTTGCCTTAAGAGGCATCGTGGAACGAAATCAGCAATGGCACCGAGCGCCAACAGGCTCTGCCGCTGTCTCGATATCCAACAGCGAACTTTTGGAAATCAGCTCGTGAGGCTCGTGATGTTACGAGTGCAGCTACTATCGCCATCAGGCTCCCGCAACCGGAGACTTGCTTTTTATGCCGCGACATGCTGCTATGCAACTATAGTGCATGAAAGATGGCTATTCCCTTTCTGTCGAGTCGGGGATACATCGCCATTATATTGCATGTTTTTAATGCATGGTAATGCGTGAGCAGTGGCCCAATCACCCGCAACGGCGAAGACGCGTGAAAGCGCGTGCAAGCTTGCCGGCGGCCGCCTCGGACGCCGCATTCCTCGCCGCCATAGGCCGTGAAGTCCGGCGCAACCGCGCCAAGCGGGGCATGACGCGGCGGCAATTGGCGCAAGCCTCGGAAACGTCGGAGCGCTATCTCGCGCAGATCGAAAGCGGCAGCGGCAATCCTTCGGTCAGCGTGCTGCGCGCCATCGCGCAGGCGCTCGATTTGCCGTGCGCGGCCCTGCTGCCGGAAGCCGGCGCGCGCACCGCGGCGCTCGGCGAAATCCTCGACTTGATCGCGCGGGTGCCGGAAGGCGAATTGCCGGCGCTGACAAAAGAAATCGAAACGCGGATCGGGCGCGCCGGCAACGCCGACCGCGCGCGGCGCATCGCGCTGGTCGGCCTGCGCGGCGCCGGCAAGTCGACGCTCGGCCGGATGCTGGCGCAGCACATGAATGCCCCGTTCGTCGAGCTCGACCGCATCGTCGAGCAGGAATACGGCGCCAGCATTCCCGACCTGATCGAGATGGGTGGCACCGCCACATTCCGGCGCTATGAGCGCAGCGCGCTCGACCGCATCGTCAGCGCGAACGAGACCGCGGTCATCACCACCGCGGGCGGCATCGTATCGAATCCGGAAACCTATGCGCTGCTGCTTCGCCGCACCCACACCGTCTGGATCAAGGCGCAGCCGGAAGATCACATGAGCCGCGTCATGGCGCAGGGCGATTTCCGGCCGATGGCGAAGAGCCGCGAAGCCAAAGCGGACGAAGCCATGGCCGATCTGGTCGCAATCCTCGAAGCGCGCCGCGCCGACTATGCCCGCGCCGAGGCCGAGCTCGACACCGCGGGCGACACGATTGAGCAGAGTTTTGCCAAGCTGTTGCGTATCGTTTCGCCGTGGCTTGGGCGGGAGAGCGGGCTGTGACGCTGGCCGATACCGGCTTCATCGAGGTCGACGGCGCGCGGCTGGAATACCGCATGATCGGGCCGCGGCCGGACGCGGCACCAACCATCGTGATGCTGCATGAGGGGCTCGGTTCGGTCGGCTTGTGGGGCGACTTTCCCGACCAGATCGCAACCGCGACAGGCGCCGGCGTATTCGTTTATTCGCGCGCCGGTTACGGCCGGTCGAGCAAGGGAAAACTGCCGCGCTCGACACGCTTCATGCACGAGGAAGCGTGCGATGTGCTGCCGCGCGTGCTCGACGCCATCGGTTTCCAGCGCGGCTTTTTGCTCGGCCACAGCGACGGCGCATCGATCGCTGCGATCTATGCCGGCAGCGTGCAGGATCACCGGGTGCGCGGCCTGGTGCTGGAAGCGCCGCATTTCTTCACCGAGGAGATGGGCATCGCCGAGATCGCGCGCGCACGCGCGGCCTTCGTCTCAGGGACGTTCCGCGAAAAGCTTGCCCGCTGGCACGACGATGTCGATTGCGCCTTTCGCTCCTGGAGCGAACCCTGGACCGATCCCGCAATTCCGCAAATGGGATATCACTGACGCGCTTGCCTATATCCGCGTGCCGATCCTGATCGTGCAAGGCGATCAGGATCAGTACGGCACGCTTAAGCAGCTTGATGTCGCGAAGGAAGAGTGCTTCTGCCCGGTCGAAACGGCGGTGCTGCCCGGCATCCGCCACGTGCCGCACCGGGAAGCGCCGGAACTCACGCTCAAGATCATCGCCGACTTCATAGCCCGACTGTTGCAGGACCATCACGAGGGCGACCATCGGCCGAAATCGGGGGTTGCGGTCTTGTGAATTATAATGCACGTTATGGCTATAGATGCAATATAATGCATATGGCGTTTAGTCGAGGAAACCCACGTCGAGTGCGCGCAAATGGCTGAAGCAGATCGCCCGCTGGCGAATGGCAAGACGCGGATCGATTTCCAGACCGAGCCGTCGCGGTACCGGCATTGGAAGCTGAATCTCGACGGCGACGTCGCCACGCTGATGATGGACGTCGATGAGAAGGCCGGCCTGTTCGAGGGCTACGAGCTCAAGCTCAATTCCTACGATCTCGGCGTCGACATCGAGCTTGCCGACGCGATCGAACGGCTGCGCTTCGAGCATCCGCAGGTGCGCGCGGTGGTGATGCGCTCCGCCAAGCCGCGGGTGTTTTCCGCCGGCGCCAATATCCGCATGCTGGCCGGCGCAACGCACGCACACAAGGTCAACTTCTGCAAATTCACCAACGAGACCCGCAACGGGCTTGAGGACCTGAGTGAGAACTCGGGGCTGAAGACGATCTGCGCGATCAACGGCACCGCAGCCGGCGGCGGCTACGAGCTGGCGCTGGCTTCCGACTACATCATGCTGGTGGATGATGGCTCCGCTGCCGTGTCGCTGCCGGAATTGCCGCTGCTCGCGGTGCTGCCTGGCACCGGCGGACTGACCCGCATCTCCGACAAGCGCAAAGTGCGGCGCGACCATGCCGATGTGTTCTGCACCACCGAAGAAGGCGTCAAAGGCAAACGCGCCGTCGAATGGCGGCTGGTGGATGCGGTGGTGCCGGGCTCGAAATTCGACGACACGGTGCTGGCGCACGCCAGGGAATTCGCGGCGAAATCGCCACGCAACGGCTCCGGCAACGGCATCGCGCTGACGCCGCTGCAACGCACGTTTGCAACCGACGGCGTCGAATACGGTTTCGTATCTGTAGAGTTCCAGCGCACCGACCGCATCGCGACAATCACGCTGCGCGGGCCGAGCGCACCGCCGCCCGCCTCAGTGGACGCAATGGTCGCGCTCGGCGCAAAATTCTGGCCGCTCCAGCTCGCCCGCGAACTGGACGATGCGATCCTCAATATCCGGATCAATGAGCTTGAGGTTGCGGCGATCGTATTCAAATCAATCCGGCGACCCGGCCGCGGTGCTGGCCTACGACAAATTTCTCGACGCCAACAAGGATTATTGGCTGACGCGCGAAATCCGCTTGCTGTGGAAGCGCGTTCTCAAGCGCGTCGATCTCACATCGCGTTCGCTGGTGACACTGATCGAGCCGGGCTCCTGCTTTGCCGGCACGCTTGCCGAACTGCCGTTGGCGTCCGACCGCAGTTACATGCTGATCGGAAACCGCGAAGGCGACAACAAGCCGCCGGCGGCGATCGCGCTCGACGATGTCAATTTCGGCCCCTACCCGATGTCGACCGGGCTTACCCGGCTCGCCTGCCGCTTCCTCGCCGATCCCGCCGATGTCGACACCGCCAAGGCCGAGCGCGGCAAGATGCTCGACGCCGAGCGCGCGCAAGAGCTTGGCCTGATTACGTTCGCGCTCGACGACATCGATTGGGACGACGAGGTGCGCGTGTTCCTCGAAGAGCGCGCGAGCTTCTCGCCCGACGGTCTCACCGGCCTCGAGGCTAATTTACGCTTCGCCGGCCCGGAGACCATGGAATCAAAAATCTTCGCCCGGCTGACCGCGTGGCAGAACTGGATATTCCAGCGCCCGAACGCAATCGGCGAAGAAGGCGCGCTGAAACGCTACGGCACCGGGCAGAAGCCGGTGTTCGACACACGCAGGGTATGAGGTGAAGCCATGACAAACGCCATGACAATCGACGCCGTCGACTACACCACCAAGATCCCGAACAACGTCAATCTCGCCGAAGACCGTCAGGTGCTGCGCGCGCTGGAGAGCTGGCATCCCGGCTACATCGACTGGTGGAAGGATATGGGACCGGAAGGTTTCCAGGAGTCGCTGGTCTATCTGCGCACGGCGGTCTCGGTCGATCCGAAGGGCTGGGCGAAATTCGATTACGTGAAAATGCCGGACTACCGCTGGGGCATCCTGCTGGCGCCGAAGGAAGAGGGCCGCACGATCCCGTTCGGCCGCCATTACGGCGAACCGGTATGGCAGGATATCCCCGGCGAATATCGCGCGATGCTGCGCCGACTCGTCGTCATCCAGGGCGACACCGAGCCGGCGTCAGTGGAGCAACAACGCCACCTCGGCAAGACCGCGCCGTCGCTCTATGACCTGCGCAACGTGTTTCAGGTCAACGTCGAGGAAGGCCGGCACCTCTGGGCCATGGTGTATCTGCTGCAGAAATATTTTGGCCGCGACGGCCGCGAGGAAGCGGCGGAGCTGCTGCAGCGGCGATCCGGCGATGCCGACAAGCCGCGCATGCTCGGCGCGTTCAACGAGACGACGCCGGACTGGCTGTCGTTCCACATGTTCACGTTCTTCACCGACCGTGACGGCAAAATGCAGCTCGAAAGCCTGGCGCAATCCGGCTTCGATCCGCTGTCGCGCACCTGCCGCTTCATGCTGACCGAAGAAGCCCATCACATGTTCGTCGGTGAAACCGGCGTCGGGCGCACCATTCAGCGCACCTGCGAAGCGATGAAAGCGGCCGGTATCGAAGACCCGAACGAGATCAGCAAGATCCGCGACCTCGGCGTCATCGATCTGCCGACCATGCAGAAAAAGCTCAACCTGCATTACACGCTGTCGCTCGATCTGTTCGGCTCGGAAGTTTCCACCAACGCCGCTAATACCTTCACGGCAGGGCTAAAAGGCCGTTTCGCCGAAGCCAAGATCGACGACGACCACCGGCTCGAAAACGCGACCTATCCGGTGCTGAAATTCATCAACGGCGAGATCAAGCGAGTCGACGAACCGGCGCTGACCGCGATCAATATGCGGCTGCGCGACGACTACACCACCGACTGCCAGCGCGGCCTCGATCGCTGGAACAAGATCATCGAGAAGATCGGCGTAGGCTTCAAATTCGAGCTGCCCCATGTCGGCTTCCATCGCCAGATCGGCGAGTTCAAGGAGGCGAAGATTTCGCCGAAGGGCGAGCTGATCGACGATGCGACCTGGAATCGCGACAAGGGCCAATGGCTGCCGTCGAAGGACGACGGCGATTTCATCGGCAGCCTGATGCGGCCGGTCACCGAGCCCGGCAAGTTCGCAAGCTGGATCGCGCCGCCCCGGGTCGGCATCGACAACAAGCCCGGCGACTTCGAATACGTGAAGATTGCGGCGTAGAAAGTCGGTCGATCATTTATCCAGCGGCCCGTCCTTGAGCCGCGAAAGATCGAAGCGGTCGATTTCGCGAAGCAATTCCACGAACGCCTTGCGCGCCGTGATCGAGGGAGGCGTCGCCTTTCTGCGGCGTCGCCAGCGTCGCATCGCCGAGCGAGCCGCCCGGATGCAAATCCTGTGTCATCCACGCAAAGCCCGCCGGACGATAGGCGCCGAGCCATTTGAACTCCTTCGCCAGCGCAACGGTCATCGGGACTGCATTGGCGGCTTTGTCCATCCGCACCGTGTCGGGTTTTGCCGCCAGCATCAGCGAGGTCTCGACGTCGCCCGCGTGCGTGCCGTGCCGCTTCTCCTCACCGTCAAAAACGCCGTCGGGATAGCCGAAGCGATGCCAGCCCACGATCACGGCCAGCATGCCGAGCCGCGTGCGTAACTCGCGGGCGACGATTTCCATGGCGGCGACATTGCCGCCGTGACTGGTGATCAGCACCAGTTTGCGAACGCCGGCCCGCGCCAGGCTCTCGCCGAGCTCGGTCCATGCAGCGATCGCGGTGGACGCGGAGAAAGTCAGCGTGCCGGGATAAGACAAATGCTCGGCGGATACGCCGATACGCTGCACCGGCAGAAAAGTAACCGGCAAATCGTCAGGCAGGATTTTCCCGACCCGCGCCAGATAAGCCTCGCCGATATAGGTATCGACGCCGAGCGGCAGATGCGGCCCGTGCTGCTCCACGGCGGCGAGCGGCAGCACCGCAATCCAGCGCCCGGTATCGGCGCCGGCCACCTCCTGCCAGGTCATATCCATCCAGTTGCGTTTCGGCAGGCTCATTTGAATTCTCGCTTTCGGCATTGTCTCGCCAATCGTGTACGGCTCACCTATTGTCGCGTCCGCGACGGAAAGGAGCAACCAATGCGATTGGCGAAAATCGCCCCGATGCTGGCGGCAGGACTTGCCATCTGGGCCGGAACGACGGCGCTGCCGGCCTTCGGCCAGACGCTCGACAAGGTTACTTTCGGCACCAACTGGCTGGCGGAAGGCGAGCATGGCGGCTTCTATCAGGCGCTGGCCGACGGCACTTATAAAAAATACGGCCTCGACGTGACGATATTGCCGGGCGGCCCGAGCGCGAACAACGCGCTGTTGCTGCCGGTCGGCAAGATCGATTTCTTTCTGAGCGCCAATCCGCTGGAAGGTTTCGACGCGGTTACGCAAAACATCCCGACGGTCGAAGTCGCCGCTTTATTCCAGAAAGATCCGCAAGTGCTGATCGCGCATCCCGATCAGGGCATCGAGAAATTCACCGATCTTAAAAACCTGACATTGTTCATTTCCAGCGGCGGCACGGCGACGTATCTACCAGTGGATGAAGGCCGACTACGGCTTCACCGATGCGCAAGTCAAGCCCTACACCTTCAACCTGCAACCGTTCCTGGCGAACAAGAAGAGCGCGATGCAGGGCTATGTGACGTCGGAGCCATATCAGTGTGCAGAAGGAAGCGCACTTTGTGCCGAAGGTTTTCCTGCTCGCCGACCAGGGTTTTTCCGGCTACTCGACGCTGATCCAGACTC
Organism: uncultured Alphaproteobacteria bacterium; assembly: GCA_963742215.1. Classification (GTDB taxonomy): domain Bacteria; phylum Pseudomonadota; class Alphaproteobacteria; order Rhizobiales; family Xanthobacteraceae; genus BOG-931. The sequence goes on along the minus strand of CAVULJ010000021.1, from coordinate 138,869 downwards.
GCAAGGACCTTGTCGCCAAAAAACCCGATCTGGTGCAGCGTTTCGTCGATGCGTCAATCATCGGCTGGTACAACTACATCTATCACGACAACTCCGCCGCCAACGCGCTGATCAAGAAGCAGAACCCGGAAATGACCGACGACCTTCTGAGCTATTCGGTCAGCAAGATGAAAGAAGCCGGCATTGTCGATTCCGGCGATGCCACGACGCTCGGCATCGGCGCGCTGACCGACGCGCGCATGAAGAGTTTCTTCGACGAGATGGTGCGCGCCGGCGTCACCAAGGCGAACGTCGCCTACCAGAATTCCTACACGACTCAATTCACCGGCAAAAAAGTCGGGCTCGATCTGCGGCCGAAATAATAACGATGCCGCCGGAGTCCACGTCAAACTCCAAGTCTCTCGTCGCGCTTCGCAGCGTCGGCAAGACATTTCCGAGCGGGACCGTGGCGCTCGCCGGGCTCGATCTCGATGTGCGCAACGGCGAATTCCTCTCGCTGCTCGGGCCCGTCAGGCTGCGGCAAATCCACCGCGTTGCGCATCATTGCCGGATTGAGCGAACCGACCCAGGGCGCCGTGGAATGGGCCGCCGACCCATGGCGAAAGCGATAGGCCGGATCGGCTTTGTGTTCCAGGAGCCGACGCTGATGCCGTGGGCCACGGTATTCAACAACGTCATGCTGCCGCTCAAGCTGAAACGGACGCCGCCGGACGAAGCCGCCGAGCGCGTCAAATCCGCGTTGCAGCGGGTCGGGCTGGAAAAGTCCGCAAATGCCTATCCGCGCGAACTTTCCGGCGGCATGCGGATGCGGGTTTCGATTGCGCGCGCGCTCGTGACCGAGCCGGCACTGCTGCTGATGGACGAGCCATTCGCCGCGCTCGACGAGATCACGCGCTTTAAACTCAACAACGATTTGCTCGAAGTCTGGCAGGCGCTGCGCACGACCGTCGTGTTCGTCACTCATTCCGTGTTCGAGATCGGTTTATCTGTCGAGCCGTATCGTGGTGATGGCGGCGCGGCCCGGCCGGGTCTTTACCGAGGTCGCCATCGATGCTCCCTATCCGCGCGACCAAAATTTCCGCACCTCGGCGGACTATGCCGCGCTTTGCCGCCGCACGTCGGAAGCGCTCGGAGAGGCCATGGCTGCGGGTGGCGAGCCAGTCATGAGGCTTCGCCCCCAGCAATGAGCGCCGCGACCGCGCAGCTGAGCATCGCGCTGCCGATCATCGTGCTCGCTTTCAGCCTCGGGATTTGGGAACTGGTGGTGCGCGCTGCAGACATTCCGCCCTACGTGCTCCCGGCACCGAGCCTGATCTTGCAAACGCTGTTCGCCGACCGCGCACTGCTGCTGCAATCGCTGCTGGTCACGCTCATCACAACGTTTGAAGGTTTCGTGCTGGCGGCGATTGGCGGCGTCGGACTCGCGGTATTGTTCAACCAATCACGGTTGGTCGAATATTCGCTTTATCCCTTCGCTGTCGTGCTTCAAGTCACGCCGATCGTCGCGGTTGCGCCGCTGTTGCTGATCTACCTCCCGCAACAGGCGGCTGTGCTGGCCTGCGCCTGGATCGTCGCGTTTTTTCCGGTACTGGCAAACACCACGCTGGGACTGAATTCGGTGGATCGCAATCTCGCGGACTTGTTCACGCTCTATGGCGCATCGCGGAGCGAGGTGCTGTGGAACCTGAAATTGCCGTCGGCGCTGCCATACATTATTGGTGGCCTGCGCATTGCCGGAGGATTGTCGCTCATCGGCGCGGTCGTCGCCGAGATCGCCGCAGGTTCGGCCGGCGCAGGCTCGGGCCTCGCTTATCGCATCGCCGAGTCGGGTTACCGGCTCAATATCCCGCGCATGTTCGCGGCGCTGCTGCTGCTCTCGATTGCCGGTATCGTTATTTTCTATCTGCTCGCGCTCGTTAACTATCTTGCACTGCGGCGCTGGCACGAAAGCGCGCTTGGCGGCGAGCGTTGACGCGTTGTCGCTATCATCGTCGAAACGCGGTGTGACAAATTCGCTTGGTTTTGTTGACCATGAACTACCGTTAAGCTTGTTTGTTCGGCGCGCTGATTTAAAGCGGACATGCCCGGATAGAGGTGACTATCAGGCAAGGTGAAATCGTAGAGCCTACGAAGAAAATGTCGGCGATCGACGCCTACAGTCAGAACGAAGCCACTCCTGGAAATTCGCGCACCGCGTCCGAAGAGGCGCGCGCCGTCCTGTGGACCGGGATCATCGGCGCCGCGAAACACATCGGCAAGCGCGAGCCGCTTAATGCCGCACGGCGGCCTCTGGTCGTCCAGCTCAAGCAGGGCGTGGGCACAACGCCCGTGTACTTCATCGGCGCCGGCCTGTTCGAATTTCATCTCGCTCAACTCATATCTTCGGAACAGTCGGTGCACGCGGTCGAGATCGCGTGGCCATCAGAATGGCACGATGCCGCCATCGCCAACGATACCGCAGCCTGCCCAAGCCTGGAGCAGCTGGTCGCGCCTTATGTCGCGGCGATCCGCGCTCACGCCGGCTCGTCGCCGTGCGTGCTGATCGGATATTCGTTCAACGGCAACATCGCATTTGAAGCGGCGCATCAATTGCAGGCGCTCGGCACCGGGGTCGAGACCGTGATGCTGCTCGATACACCCGCGGAATATCCATCCTGGTACAGTGCCGCGTGGAAAAGCCTGCGCGAAACCTGGCGCCGCGCTTCGCAAACCGACACGCCACAATCGCTTGCCGCAAAGCTCGCAAATTCATGGACGGTGGCATGGTGGTCACTGTTCGAGAGTCGGCAGACTGGCCAAACAGAAGTTTCTGCTCGCAGTGTTGGGCGACCCGGGCAAGCTGACGACCAAGCTCGACAGCCTTGGCCGTCCGCTGCATTGGCAGCTCATCGAGCGCATCTATGCCAATTCGCTGCGAAATTATCGGCTGCACAAGCTCAGTGCGCACGGCGTCGTTTTTCGTGCCGACCGGGCGGAGGATTGCCCTACGCCGGCGCCCGATCATGCACTCGGCTGGTCCGAGTTGTTCGGAGATGGGCTGGACGTCGTGCAAATGACCGGCGGGCACAAAACCATGATCCAGCAGAGCCCGCATGATCTGCGGCTCGCGAGCGAGATGACCCATGCGCTCGATCAGTCTTACGCCAGATTGAACAAAGCCAACGGCATCGGCGCCGCTTAAGCACTTTGCCTATTCAAGGTATTCGGCCAATACACGGGCGACGTGCATCGCCTCCCGGCCCGCACCATCCCTGATCTGATGCCGGCATGACGTTCCGTCAGCGATGACAATGTCGTCAGCGGACGCCTTGCGCACCGCAGGCAGCAGCGACAGTTCACCCATGGCGCGAGAGACCTCGATCGTATCGGTGTGATAGCCGAAGGAGCCTGCCATGCCGCAACAGCTCGAACTCGATCGGTTCCACCTCAAGGTCGGGAACGAGTTTGAGCGCCGCCTGTACGGCCGGCATGACGTCGAAGGATTTTTGGTGACAATGGCCGTGCAGCAGCGCGCGCTTTTTTGCAGACTTGAACGCGACACCGAGCTTGCCGGCTTTCGCCTCCGCAGCCAGAAACTCCTCGAACAACACCGCCTGATCGGCAACTTTCCTGGCGGTATCGCTTTTGATCAGCGCCGGGATTTCATCGCGGAAGCTGAACAAACAACTCGGTTCGAGGCCGATGATCGGAATACCACTTGCGACAAATGGAGCCAGCGCCGCCAGCGTGCGTTCGATCTCACGACGGGCTTCATCAACCAAACCGACCGCCAGAAAGGTTCGGCCGCAGCACAGCGGTCTCGCCCCCTCGCGCGGGGCGGCGAAACGGACATGATAGCCTGCCGCCGCCAGCACGGCGCGTGCGGCCTCCAGATTTTCCGGCTCGAAATAGCGATTGAATGTGTCAGCAAACAGCACGACGTCACGACCGGTCTCCGGTCCGGCATTGGCGTCCCTGAACCAATCGGAGCGCCACTTCGGCAGGCTGCGCTGCGCGCTGAAGCCGGCGATTGCTTCGGATAACTTCGCCGCGCCCGGCAAGCGATCGCGCAGATTCATCAGCCAAGGATAGCGCGCCGCTATCGGGGCGTAACGCGGTAGATAGCCGACCAGCTTGTCATGGAGCGACAGTCCGAACTTCTCGGCCCGCGCGCGCAGCACTTCGATCTTCATGCGCGCCATGTCGACGCCGGTCGGACATTCGCGCCGGCAGGCCTTGCAGGAAACGCAAAGTTCCAGCGTCTCGGCCATGGCTTCCGATGTCAGCGCGTCGGAACCGAGCTGGCCGGTGATCGCGAGGCGGAGCGTGTTGGCGCGGCCACGTGTGACGTCGCGCTCCTCGCGGGTGACGCGATAACTTGGGCACATGACGCCGCCGGCAAGCGCGCGGCAGGCGCCATTGTTGTTGCACATCTCGACCGCGCCCTGAAAACCGCCGCCCTCGCCGGTATAGGCCGACCAGTCGAGCGCCGTGGTCATCGCTCACGGCGTGGTATCCCGGCGCGTAGCGCAATAGCGAGCGATCATCGAATTTCGGCGCGCGGACGATCTTGCCGGGATTGAACAGGTTTTGCGGATCGAAGCGGTCCTTTACTTCCTCGAAGGCATGGACCAGTTCGCCGCCGAACATCTTCTCATGGAATTCCGAGCGCACGATGCCGTCGCCGTGCTCACCCGAATGCGAGCCCTTGTATTCGCGCACCATCGCGAACGCTTCTTCGGCAATGGCGCGCATGGCGTGCACGTCTTTTTCTAGCCGCAGATTGAGCACCGGACGCACATGCAGGCAGCCGACCGCGGCATGCGCATACCAGGTGCCGCGGGCGCCGTTTTTCTCGAACACGTCTGTGAGCCGCGCTGTGTAATCGGCCAGATGCTCGAGCGGCACGGCGCAGTCCTCAACGAATGACACCGGCTTACCGGCCTCTTTCATCGACATCATGATGTTGAGGCCGGCGGTGCGGACCTCGTTGATTCTGGTTTGCAGCTTCGGGTCCAGCACCTCGATCACGCCACCCCAATGCGCGCCGTTGCCGTTCCACGAGATGCCGAGATCGCCGAGCAATTCACCGAGCCGTTTCAGCCGGCGCAAATTCTCGTCCCAATCCTCTTCGGCGAACTCGACGAACAGGATTGCTTCGGGATCGCCACGCAAGAACGCCGCAACCGTGGGCTTGAACATCGCGATCTCGGCCGCAAGACCCAGCATGGTGCGGTCGATCAGCTCAACCGCGATCGGTCCAAGCTTGACGATATGCTGCGCCGCTTTCATCGCTTCGTGAAAACTGCCGAAGTGGCAAGCGCCGACCGCGCGCCGGCCAAGCAGCGGCGACAATTTCAGTTCGATCCGGGTCGAGAATGCCAGCGTGCCTTCAGAGCCCACCAGAAGATGGGCAAGATTGATGTCATTGCGCGCGGGCACAAGGGCGTCGAGATTGTAGCCGCCGACCCGGCGCTGCAGCTTTCGGGAAACGCCGCTCGATCTCATCGGCCTCGCGCGCGCCAATGGCCAGAAGATCGCGCACCAGATCATTCGGTACATCCACATTGCTGTCGCCGAAGCGGCCGAAGTGGGCGGCGTCCCATCTGGACAACATGGCGTCGATGGACAAGACGTTTTCCCGCGTATTGCCGTAACGCAACGAGCGCGCACCGCACGAATTGTTGCCGGCCATACCACCAATGGTGGCGCGAGAGGCGGTCGATATGTCGACCGGGAACCAAAGACCTGATGATTTCAGTTTGCGGTTGAGTTCGTCGAGCACGATGCCCGGCTGCACCACGCAGCGCCGGCCGGCGGCGTCAAGCTCAAGCAGATTATCGAGATGGCGCGAGCAATCGATCACCACCGACTGGTTGATGGTCTGGCCGGCCTGCGATGTACCGCCGCCGCGCGGCGTCACCGGCACGCCTTCGCCGCGGCAGACGGCGATGGCACGTTCGGCCTCCTCCATCGTGCGCGGTATCACCACCCCGAGTGGCATGACCTGGTAGTGCGAGGCGTCTGTGGCATAGCGCCCACGGGTGAAGGCGTCGAAGTGCACTTCGCCCACCTGCTCCGCCTTGAGCCGCCGTTCCAGCGCGGGCATCAGCAATGCCGGCACGTTTTCCTCCACGCCCACTTTTGGTCATCATTCGCCAAGGCAGATGATCCAGTGTTCGCCGACACTTATGCCCTGTTTTTCGGCTTGCGTTTACGTGGATGGCCGGCTTTCGCAGGGCGTGACACAGCGGGACTTGACCCGAATGTCGCATTCGCTATTCAACCCCACAAGCCGCGAGCGCCTTGGACATGCGCCGCCGGGGCAATCTTCCGTCCATAGGAGTTTCGATAATGCCGCAGAATGCTTCGCGCGCCGCTGGCCGTCATTTCCTGCAGATTCCGGGCCCGACGCCGGTGCCGGACCGCGTGCTGCGCGCAATGGATACGCCGCTGATCGATCATCGCGGTCCGGAGTTCGCCAAGCTCGCCAAGCGCTGCCTCGACGGCATCAAGACGATTTTCAAGACCACCAATCCGGTCATCATCTATACCGCGACCGGCACCGGCGCCTGGGAAGCGGCACTCGTGAACACGCTGTCGCCCGGCGATCGCGTGCTGATGTTCGAAACCGGCCAGTTTGCCATCGCTGTGGAAGACGATGGCTGAGAAACTCGGGCTCAAGCCGGAGTTCATCAAAGGCGACTGGCGCACCGGCGCCGATCCTGCGGCCATCGAAGAGCACCTGCGCAAGGACAAGGCGCACGAGATCAAAGCGGTGTGCGTGCTGCACAACGAGACCGCGACCGGTTGCCTGTCGCCGATAGATCCGATCCGTAAAGCGATCAATGCAGCCGGCCACCCGGCGCTGCTGATGGTCGACACCATCTCTTCGCTGGCATCGACCGACTATCGCCACGACGAATGGGGCGTCGACGTCACCATCGGCGGCGCGCAAAAGGGCCTGATGCTGCCACCCGGCATGTCGTTCAATGCCGTCAGCGATAAAGCGCTGGCCGTATCGAAGACGTCGAAGCTGCCGAAGTCGTTCTGGTCGTGGGACGACATGCTCAACATGAACAAGGTCGGCTTCTTCCCCTATACGCCGGCGACCAACATGATTCAGGGCCTCGCGGTCGCAATCGACATGCTGCACGAGGAAGGCCTCGACAATGTCTTCTCCCGCCACGACCGGCTTGCCGAGGCGACACGGCGTGCGGTGCGCACTTGGGGCCTCGAAATCCTGTGCCGCGATCCGAAATATTATTCGCCGACCGTTACCGCGGTGCTCTTGCCGGAAGGCCACGACGCCGACGCCTTCCGCGCGCTGGCGCTCGATACGTTCAATATTTCCTACGGAGCGAGCTTCGGCCCCTACGCCAAGAAATATTTCCGCATCGGCCATCTCGGCGACACCAACGACGGCACGATCATCGGCGCACTGGCGATCACCGAGATGGCGCTCAGCCTTGCCGGCATCCCGCACAAGAAGGGCGGCGTGCAGGCGGCGATGGATTATATGGTTTCCGCGCATTCTGCGGGGCCCGCGCCGCGGCGGAGTAATTCTTCCGCTCTTTCCCGGAAAGCCGGGCTTGTCCCGGCGATCTCGTTTTGCACGATCTTGCCTCTGAGTCATGGCCGGACATTCCGCAGACGACGAGTCGGCCCCGGAAGATGTTACGACAGCGGCACCGCGCCGACCTGATCCTTGAACGCTTTCCGCGACGAGATCGCCGCGTACCAGCGCTCGAAGTTCTTCAGCGGCGGGCGATCCGGCACGAGTTGCCGGTAGCGATAGGCCATGACGCCGACGGGGATATCGCCGTAGGAAAAAGCATCCCCGGCAAGATACTCGGTTTTACCGAGTTGCTCGTCCATCATCGCGATGGCGGCAGTGGTGTTCTTCTTGCCCGCTTCGATCGCGGCATGGTCGCGTTTTTCAGGCGGAGTGCGGATCAAACCCCAGAACACCGGCGTGATCGCAGGCCCGCAGACCGACAATTGCCAGTCCATCCACTTGCTGGCGAGCGCGCGTGCCCTCAGGTCGGCCGGTTCGAGCACGGCCGATTTATGCTTGGCGGCGAGATAGCGCACGATCGAATTCGATTCCCACAGCAGGAAGCCGTCTTCTTCCTCCAGCGTCGGCACCAGGCCGTTGGGATTCATCGCCAGATATTCGGCCTCGCGGTTTTTGCCGAATGCGCCGCCGATATCGATGCGCTCGTGCGGCAGGCCGATCTCGGCGACCGCCCACATCACCTTCTGAACATTCGACGATGTATTCCGGCCCCAGATTTTGATCATGTGTTTCTCCCACCAACTGCAAGCTTGTCATGCCCCGCCATAGCCGTTCAAGAACGGCGTCGTTCCACTCGCCTATGTGCGGGGCATCCAGTAAACGCTGCCCAGGGGCAAAAATGCAATGATCGTGATTACTGGATCGCCCGCTGGAGCTTGTCATCGGGACGCGCGACTAGCGCGATCCCGTTGGCGGACGATGACAAAGAGCTCAATCCAGCCGGCGCGCTTCTTCGGCCAGCATGATCGGGATGCCGTCGCGGATCGGAAAAGCGAGCTTTGCCGCGCGCGAGATCAACTCCTGCTTCTCCGCATCGTATTCAAGCGGCGTCTTGGTCAACGGGCAGACCAGAATTTCCAGCAGCTTTGGATCGACGCTATCGGGGGGACGATCGGACATTAAATCTCTCCAACTTGGAAGTCATTGTAGCGAGGTCTCGCCCGGCGTCTTGCTCTTGGCGAGTTCGATTTCGGTGACGGCGATCAGGATTTCGGCGCGGGTTTTCAGATCCGGCGCTTCCAGCATCGCCTGCTTTTCGGCGGCATCATAGGGCGACATCATCGCCAGCGCATTGACCAGCGCTTCATTGGGAGCGTTCTCGATGCCATCCCAATCGGCTTTGAGGTTGTTCGCTTTAAGGAAGGACGAGAGTGTGCGCAGCAGCGACTTGCGATCGACTTCGTCTTCGCCCTTGCGCGCTTTGAAATCGTCAGCGAACGGATGATAGGTCACTCTGCACTGGCGATACAAAGTTTCAACCGGAAGTTCTTGCTCGATGCGGAAGCGGGACACGCCGGTAAGCTGGATCAAATAGCGGCCGTCGCCGCTTTCGGCGAACTGCGTAAGCCGCCCAAGGCAACCGATCTGAAACAGATGCGGCTTGTTCTTATCGGCGCCGGGATGCGCGGGATCGGGCTGAATCATGCCGATCAAGCGGTGACCGGAACGCAGCGCATCGTCGATCATCGCCAGATAGCGCGGTTCGAAAATATTGAGCGGCATCTGTCCGCGCGGCAACAGCAGCGCGCCCGGCAGCGGGAATACCGGAATGACGTTCGGAAGATCGTCAGGGCCCCGGTAGGCCGCATTCATCGGCATGTCGCACTCCGAACTCCGCCATCCCGCAGGTGCGAGCAACGAGCCTCGGCGGCCAATTATCCTTCCAGGACCAAACTCGCAGCTGCTCCAGGAGGACCGGCGTCTACGCAAACAATATCGACGACAGCCGTCTGCGGCCTTCGAGGGTCGCCTCGTCTGTCGGACCCCAGGCGTCGAAGAATTGCACGAGCTGCTTGCGTGCGCCGTCGTCGTTCCATTTACGGTCGCGCTTGACGATGGCGATCAACTGATCGAGCGCTTCGGCACGCTTGCCTTGACCGTTGAGCGCCAGCGCCAGGTCGAAGCGCGCCTGATGATCGAGCGGATTGGCAGCAACTTTCTGCTCAAGCTCGTCGACCGGTCCGATATTCTTGCTCTGCTCGGCAAGCTCGAGCGCCGCGCGCGCCGCGGCGACCGCGGCATCGTTCTGCTTCGCCTCGGGGATCATTGCGAGCGTCTGCTTGGCCTGATCGAGCGCGCCGGTTTCGACATAGCAGCGCGCCAGCCCGGCTAGCGCCGGAACGTTGCCGCCATCCTCGGCAAGAAGCTCGCTGTACATCGCGGCAGCGCCCGCAGCATCGCCTTCGGCGAGCGCAGCATCGGCCGATTTCAACAGATCCTGTGCTTCGCCGCCAATGCGGTCCTTGGTGAGCCGCTCCAGGAACGCCATCACCTGGCTTTCGGGCAATGCGCCCATGAAACCGTCAGCCGGCTGCCCGTTGACGAAAGCGATCACGGCCGGGATCGACTGGATGCCCATTTGGCCGGGAATGGCCGGATGGTCGTCGATGTTCATTTTGACGAGCTTGACCTTGCCCTTGGCCGCCTTCACCGCCTTCTCGAGGACAGGCGTGAGCTGCTTGCACGGCCCGCACCACGGCGCCCAGAAATCGACCAGCACCGGCTGGCGCTTGAACTCCTCAATGACGTCTTTGACGAAAGCCTGAGTCGTCGTTTCCTTGACCACGACATCAGCAGTAACGGTTCCAGCCTGATCCAGCATGAGTTTCTAGTTTGCCTCGCCCTTGTGTGCCTCGACCTGCGCCCTTGTGGCCGAATTTCCTCTATTTGCCCATTTAAATGGTGAGACGGCAGGCGATTGCAATCACGGTTTTTCGCTCTTCGGAGACCCCCGAAACGGCCTCGATCCGGGGCTTATGGCCCGTTGCTTCGAGGAACTTGAGCAGACCTTCGCGCGAAATCGTCGTCGTCCCGGTATTCACCAGCGGATGATAGTTCAGGACCTCGTGCTCCATCATCGCGGCATCGAGCACAACCGTAACGCGGCCAGTCTTATCGTTGATGACAGAAAATGGGGTCACCGAGCCCGGCTCGACGCCGATCAGCTCGCGCATGAGCTCCCGCGACCCGAATGAGAAACGGCCGGTCGCACCGAGCCGGCGGTGCAGCGATTTCAGCTCAATCACCGCATTTTCTAGCGCCACGACCAGAAATACGGTGCCCTTCTTGTCGCGCAGGAACAGGTTCTTGGTATGGCCGCCCGCGATCGCCCCGCGCAGTTCACGCCCCTCCCCGACGGTAAAAACTGGCGGGTGGGTAATAGTCTTGTGGGCAATGCCGAGGCTATCCAGATAGGCGAAAAGCTCGTCAGGCGTGGCAGGCATCGGGCTTTTTAGAGCATGATCCGTCGAAAAGCTTGCCCTCGGACTTGATCCGAGGGTGGATACCGGTTTCCCGCCTTCGCGAAGCCGCCTTTGGCGAAAGATGCTTTTTGATTAGCTTCGGCGGGCGGAGGAAGGTCCGATAAGATCATGCTCCAACGCAAAAACCGGGTTCCGGCCCGCGGTTGCAAAGCGGTAAGCACTTTGGCATAGCTTTGCCGTTGTCCTGCCTTTATGTGCAGGGCACTTACCCTTCTCGGATGCGGGTGTAGCTCAGGGGTAGAGCACAACCTTGCCAAGGTTGGGGTCGAGGGTTCGAATCCCTTCGCCCGCTCCAGAATTCCTGCCAATGCGGCGGTTGCCGCTCGTCGCCTACCCGACGGCGGCCTGGACGATCAGGACGATCCCGGACAGCACCGCGAAAGCGAGGAGCGCGTCGCGCAGGCGCGCGGGGCTGATCTTGTCGTGCACCCGCCCGCTGAAAACCAGCCCGAGCGCCAGCGGCGCGAGCAACACCAGCGCATTGAGAAGCTGATCGGTGCCGAGGCGGCTTTTGAACGCGAGCACCGTCACCGAAAAAATCTCGCCGATGAAGAAACAAAGCGCAATGGTGGCGCGTAGCGTCGGCGCCGGATGGTGCTGGTAGACCAGCGCCAGCGGCGGGCCGCCGATTCCGGTGGCGGTTTCGGTCACGCCGGTAATCAGGCCTGCACTGACGAAAGCAGTCCGGTTCGGCGTGAACTTCGGCGCAAGCTTGGTCGCGATGGCGGCGAGAATGGTCGTGACCCCGACGATCATGTTCAGGGCGGGCCGCGTCACCACGATGAGAATCCATAGCCCAAAGAATGTGCCGACAAACCGGCCGGCGGTGATCCAGCTCGTACTGGGCAGGTCGAAGAACGCGCGCTCGCGCCAGGCGACATAGGCGTTCATCGGCAGCATCAACAGCAGGATTGAGCCCGGTAAAAGATCAGGACGCAGCACGGCGGCAATCGGCGCGACGATGAGGGCGAAACCGACGCCGATCGCCCCTTGAATCAGGGCAGCGATCGCCACCGCGATAATGATCAGGATGAGACCGATCATTCGCTCGCGCCGTTGCGCTGCGCGCGATGTTCGCACGATGTTGGATGAATACGCTGAATCGGCGCGCGGGCGACCGCACTGCCGGCTATCGCCCTGACCTCGGCAAGCAGCGCGCGGGCGTCCCAATCGACCGGCCAACCGCGCCATAGCCGCAGCTTTCCGGCGACAATGACGGCGACGATCTGATCGCGGTTACCGAAGCGGACCAATTCCCAATCGAGGTCCCACGACGGTGAAAACTCGGGAATATCGGTGTCGACGATCAGCAGGTCGGCGGCTTTGCCCACTGCGATCTCGCCGGTGACGGATTTCAGGCCGATGGCATCGGCGGCGCCGCGCGTGGCGTGATCGAGCCAGGTCCAGCCGCCGCCGGTGGAGAAATCACCGACACCGATCCCGAACGCGATGCGCTGCAAGGTTTCGGCAGCCTCGATCATGCGGAACGCGTCGCTGCGCGTGCCGTCGGTGCCGATACCGAACCGGATGCCGAGTTCAGCCATCATTTCTGCAGGCGCCACCGCATTGCCCTTCCAGGCCGAAGCGACCGGATTATAGGCGACCGCCGTATCGGTACGGGCCAGCAGCATCAGTTCAGGCGGCGTCACTAATGTTGAATGCGCGATCAGCGTCTGCGGGCCAAGCGCCTTGGCGGCGGCAAGATGCTCAAGCGGCCGCAGCCGGCGTTCGACCAGCGAACGCTCGACCGCGACCAGGTGTTCGTTGACGTGGGTCTGAAAAATCGCACCGGCTTCGGCGGCAAGCTGCGAGACGGCATGCAGCGTTTCGTCGGTTGCGACTTCGGGGATCGAAACCGCCAAGGACGGATGAACGAGACCGTCCGCCTTCCAGCAAGACAGATGAGCCTCGGCGGCTTGCATAATTGTCTTGCGATCGCGGCCGCCGCCAGCCGGGCCAATGTCGTTGCAAATGAAGCCGAGCACGCAACGCAAGCCCGCTTCCTTGGTGGCGCGAGCGACAGAAGCGACGTCGGCTTCGGACCGGGTGCCGGCGTCAACCACGGTGGTGAAACCGCCACGCAAGGCCTCAAGCGCCGCGAGCTTGCTTGACAGATAAACACCCTCGCCATCAAGCGACGCTTCGAGCGGCACCCAGATGCGCCGAAAAATCTCTGATGGCTCGCCGAACGCTAGTGATTTGCCGAAGCTCTGCGTGAGATGATGATGCGCGTCGATAAAGCCCGGCATGACGACATGGCCAGGAAGATCATGCGCCGGCAAATCCTTGTTGCGCGCACAGACCTCGTCGCGAGACCCAACGTCAGCGATGACGCCGCTACGCACCGCGACGGCCTGACCGCGTTCGCTGCCTGACTTGAGCAGCAAATGTTCAGGCGCAAGCAGGAAGTCCGCCTGCGAGAAAATCCCAGACTGCAACTCGGCCATGAGCAGCGCCTACGGCGAGGCCGCACGCACCGGCGGGGGCTCCGCGTTCGGCGCCGAAGCCGGCTCGGCGCCGAATTTCAGATGATTGAAGATGATGTTGAAGAACACCGCGGTCAAAGTGCCGGCAGCCAGACCGTTGCCCATGATGATCTGCACACTTTGCGGAAACTTGCTGTACACGCCAGGCACGAGGATTGGCAGCAATCCCATCGCCAGCGCGGCCGCAAGCGTGAACAGATTGCCATGCTCGCCGAGATCGGTCTTGCGAAGGATATCGATACCCATCGCGGCAATGACAGAGAATACGATCAGCGCCGTGCCACCGACCACCGGCCCTGGTATCGCGTTGACCAACCGCCCGAGCGGCGCCAGCAGCGACAACACGATCAGGATCGCACCGCCAGCCGCGGTGACATAGCGCGAACGGATGCCGGTGGCTCGAACGATTCCGATATTTTCGCCGCTGGTGATGATCAGCGACGTGCCAAGACAGGCGCCGACCAGGGACGCCAGCGCATCACCGCGAATAGTTTTCGGCACGTCTTTGCCCGGTACGATGTCTTTCCCGACAATATCGGCGACCGCCACAGTCTGACCGGTCGCCTCAGCCATCGAGATGACGCTGAACACAATCAGGGGAATGGCAGCAACGAAGTCGAACGTCGGCCAACCGAACGGAAACAGTGTCGGCGCGCTAACGATGGCGCCGGTGCCAACACCGGTCGTGTTCATCACGCCAAGCAAGGCGGCAAGACAGGCGCCAGCCACAAGGCCGAGCAGCACCGAAAGTTGCCGCCACATGCCGGTAAGGAAGCGGGCAAACAACAACGTGATCGCGATGGTGGCGAGCGCCAGCAAGACGTTGGTGGGATCGGCAAAGGCCGGCGTGCCCGCCTGACCGGTGATGATCCCACCATAGATCTTGACCAAATTGATCGAAACCAGAAGCAGGATCGCGCCGATCACGAGCTTCGGAAAATATTTCAGGCAGCGCGCAAATACCGGAAGGATGATGAGATAGGCGATCGCGGTGAGGATGACCGCGCCGGCGGCGGTGGCGAGATTGGTCTGCTGGGCGATGGTGACGAAGATCACGATCGGCGCGCCGCCCGGCACCATGATGAACGGCATGCGCGCGCCAAAGCCGAGCGGCCCGAAACTCTGCAGCAGCGTGCCCAGGCCGCAAATCAGGAAAGTCGCGCTGATAAGATTGAGAGTGAGTTCCGGGGTGAAATTCAGCGCGCGGCTGACGAGGAAGGCCGCGGTGATCGGCGACGCCGCCATGACCAGAACATGTTGCAGGCCAAACAGAAATAGCTGCGGCAATGGGAGGATTTCATCAACGGGCTGAACTTTTTCCAGAACCTGATCCATCTGTGCCCTCCCCGCACGCGAACGCGCAGTCCACCATGCAATGACCATGCCGGGCTTGAACCCACGGCCGGTGTTTTCGCCGCAAGACAGACCCTCATCGTACATCGCTACAAAAGCAAAGCGAGGCCTGCGCGGCCCAGGAGACCAGTCGCCGCCGGAGGCGCTCGACTGAGGATCAGCGTACCGAGCATAATGGGCGGGCGATTTGCCGCCGGAAGCGCTCTGAGAAAGCGCCGCAAAAAAGGAAGAGAGCCATCATCAATCCCCGTCTCATCGCGCTCGCGGTGCTGTTCCTGGCCGGCGGCTGCCTCCGGCTTACCGTGCTGGCGATCCCGCCGGTGGTGCCGATGCTGCATGCCGATTTGCACCTGAGCGAAACCGGCATTGGCTGGCTGTCGAGCGTACCGCCGATGATGTTCGCTATTGCCGCGGTGCCGGGCTCATTGTTGATCGCGCGATTCGGTCTCGTCCCGGCTTTGATTGTCGGGCTGCTGCTCAACGCCATTGGATCGGCGCTTCGCGGCGCACTTCCCGATGTTGCGGCGCTTTATGTCTCCAGCATCGTCATGGCCGCCGGCGTTTCCATCATGCAGCCGGCAATGCCGCCTCTGGTTCGCGCGTGGTTTCCGAAGCAAATCGGATTTGCCACGGCGGTCTACACAACGGGGTTGCTGATCGGCGAAATTCTAGCCGCTGCACTTACCATCCCGCTGGTACTGCCGCTGGTCGGCAATAGTTGGCGGCTGAGCTTTGTGTTTTGGTCGGTACCGGTGCTGCTCACTGCCTTGATCGTCGCGGAGTGCGCACCGCGATCCAGCGCGACAAACATTATCGCGCCGCCTAATCGCCGCTGGTGGCCCGATTGGAATAGGCCGCTGATCTGGCAACTCGGCCTTATTCTCGGCAGCGTCAACGCGACCTACTTTGTCGCCAATGCGTTCCTGCCCGACTACATGATCGCCGACGGACGGCCCGATCTGATCAGCAGCGCGCTGACTGCGCTCAACTTCGGCCAATTGCCGGCGGCATTCATCATGCTTGGACTCGCCGGGAACTGGTGACGCGGCCGTGGGCTTATGCTTTCACCGGCGCGCTGTCGCTGGTTTGCCTGATCGGCATGCTGACATCGCACGGCGTCTGGATTGTGGTCTGGGCCGGACTGCAAGGTTTCGCCGGCGCGTTGACGCTGGTGCTGGCGTTCGCGCTGCCGTCGGTCTGCAGCGCGCCTGATGATGTACATCGCACGTCGGCCGGCATGTTCACCATCAGCTACAGTTGCGCGATGGTCCTGTCGGTGCTCGCCGGCTGGCTATGGGACACAACACATCTGCCGGTCGCAGGCTTCGCGCCTGCCGTACTTTGCGCACTGACTATTATCGCTTTGGCGCCGACCGTGAAGCGCGCCGCGACGCAGACTGGGTGAAAATCAATATCCCGCCGCAAGACCCCAATGCGAGCGCGGATCGATGGCCCCGACGAACCCCTCAGGCGTGGCGACGATCGAAGCAGCGGCGGTGAATGGCGGCGTCGGCACGACCTTGTCGCCGCGCTTTTCCAGCCCTTCGATCACGTCGGGTGAAACACCAGGTTCGGCAAAAACCTGATCGGGCATCCATTGATTGTGAATGCGCGGCGCCGATTCCGCGCTCGCGATATCCATGCCGCGATCGACAGCGTTGACCAGCACCTGCAGCACCGTGGTGATGATGCGGCTGCCGCCCGGCGAGCCGGTGACGAGATACGGCTTGCCGTCCTTGAGCAGGATAGTCGGCGTCATCGACGACAGCGGCCGTTTTCCCGGCGCCGGCTGATTGGCCTCATAGCCGATCAGACCATAAGCGTTTGGCGCATCGGGCTTCACCGCGAAATCGTCGAGTTCGTTGTTGAGAATGATGCCGGTGCCATCGGCGACCAAGACCGACGCCGTAACTGAAATTGAGCGTATAGGTGTTCGACACCGCGTTGCCGAATTTGTCGACCACGGAGAAATGCGTGGTGTTGTGACCCTCGTGATCAACGGTGCCGCCGGCGCGGATTTCGCTCGCCGGTGTCGCACGATCGGGATCGATGGTGGCGCGCCACTTCGCGGCATAGTCCTTGGACGTGAGCCGTGTCACCGGCACCTTCACGCTGTCGGGATCGCCGAGAAACAGCGCGCGGTCAGCGTAAGCGCGCTTCATCGCTTCGACCAGCAAATGCGCCTCGTGCGACATCGTCCTGATGAGCGAGATCAAAACCTTCAAGGATGTTGAGCATTTCGATCAATTCGACACCGCCGGACGACGGCGGCGGCATCGAGACGACGTCATAACCGCGGTAAGTGCCGCGCACCGGCTCGCGCTCATACGCCGTATAATCCGTTCAAGTCCTGCACGGTCATCACGCCGCCGGCAGCCTGAACCGCCGAAGCGATCTTTTCAGCGACAGGACCGTCATAAAATGCGCGGGCGCCGCCGGTTGCGATCGACTGAAGCACATTGCCAAGATCGCTCTGCACCAGACGATCGCCAGTCGGACAGTGGCTTGCCGTCGGCTTTGAGAAAAATCTTTTGCCGTCGAAGGCCAGCGTCCGAGCCGCGTCAGCTCAGACGGAGGCAGACCGGACAAATCCCCGGTAACGGCGAAACCGTCGCGCGCGAGTGCTATCGCCGGCGCGACCAGTTGGGCGAGCGTGAAACGGCCCGAGCCATATTTCTGCTCGGCCATCGCAAGGCCGGCGACGGTACCGGGCACGCCGATGGCGAGCGCGGTGTCGCGCGATTTATGCGGATCGGCATTGCCGTCAGCATCGAGGAACGTCTTGTTGGTGATGCCTTGCGGCGCGGTCTCGCGATAATCGATCGCGGTGTCCTTGCCGGAAGCGAGGTGGATCAGCATAAAGCCGCCGCCGCCGAGATTGCCCGCGCGCGGATAAGTCACCGCCATCGCAAATCCGACGGCGACCGCCGCATCTACGGCATTGCCGCCTTGCTGCAAAATATCGACGCCGACACGCGTCGCTAGCGCCTCCTGCGATCACCACCATGCCGTTTGACGCCGTGACGGCTTGCGCATGGCCGATCTGATCGTCACAGCGTGCAGCGACCGGAAGCGCCGACGGCCCCGATTAACACAAGACATGAAATATGGAGGGCCGAGCGCCGGGGGAATTTCAGCATTGCGCAGATTACGTGGCGGCTCACAGCATCGACGGCAAGACCCGGTCCGGCGGCCGGTGACCGTCCATGAAAGTCTTAATGTTGACGATGACTTTTTCACCCATGTCGACGCGGCCTTCGATCGTCGCGGAGGCAAGATGCGGCAGCAGCACGACCTTGCCGGCTTTCGCAAGCTTGACGAGCTTGGGGCTCACTGCCGGCTCGTGCTCGAACACATCCAGGCCGGCGCCGGCAATATCTTCCGCTTCGATCAGCCGCGCCAGCGCATTCTCGTCGATCACTTCGCCCCGCGCGGTGTTGACGATATAGGCCTCGGGCCGCATCAACTTCAGCCGCCGCGCCGACAGCAGATGATAGGTCGCCGGCGTGTGCGGACAATTGACCGAGACGATGTCCATGCGCGCGAGCATCTGGTCGAGACTTTCCCAGTAGGTCGCGTGTAACTCCTCTTCCGCCACAGCCGCCATGCGGCGGCGGTCGTGGTAGTGGATCTTCAGGCCGAAAGCGTGGGCGCGCCGAGCGACAGCCTGACCGATCCGGCCCATGCCGACGATGCCGAGCCGCTTGCCGCCGATTCGGTGGCCGAGCATCCAGGTCGGGCTCCAGCCGCCCCATTCCTGGCTGCCGGTAAGGACCTGCGCGCCTTCGGCGAGACGCCGCGGCACCGCAAGGATCAGCGCCATGGTCATGTCGGCGGTGTCCTCGGTGAGAACGCCCGGCGTATTGGTCACGGTGATGCCGCGCTGAACTGCGGTCGCCACGTCGATGTTGTCGACACCATTGCCGAAATTGGCGATCAGTTTCAGTTTCTCGCCGGCCTGGCTGAGCACCGCGCGGTCGATGTGGTCGGTCACCGTCGGCACGATGACGTCGGCGATCTTAGCGGCCGCCAACAGGTCCGCATGGCTCATCGGCTTGTCGTCGGCGTTCAGGCGCGCGTCGAACAGTTCGCGCATGCGCATCTCTACGCTGTCCGGCAGCCTGCGGGTCACCACAACAAGCGGCTTCTTGCCAGACGCCATGCGACTTGCCTCTTACGCCCGTTCAGGTCTCGTTAACCGCCCTCGCCGACACTGTGACGGTGGTTCATCAAAATCTCTCTATCAGATGACTGCGCTCCGAAAAAGCGCACTGGGGTTCGATTCAAACATTCGCATCGCATCTCGGAACCGCCGTGTGCGAATGTTTAATCAAAGAACCACTAGCAAGTGTAAGTGGCTAGTGGAGCTTTGGATTTGACGTTCGCTTCTCGGACGAGCGGCAAAGGGAGGAGCGAACGTCAAATCCGCTCCACTAGGGCTCTCCTGGCGTGCCTGCGTATCGAAACAGTGACAGGGCATGTCGCGATGTTGCGGCGTGGGAGGCTGAAGATGGGCTGGGGACGGGTCGCGGTTGCGGCCCCATTGGCGCTGTTGCTCGCCGCCGGCACCGCCAAAGCCGGCAGCGATACCACAAGCAGCCTGCCGGTACCGCGGTTTGTCAGCATCAAGGCCGACCGCGTGAACGTGCGCGGCGGTCCCGATAAGGACCACGACGTTTCCTATATCTACACGCGGGTCGGCTGGCCGGTGGAAATCACCGCCGAGTTCGAGGATTGGCGCCGCATTCGCGATTCCGACGGCACCGAGGGCTGGGTCTATCACTCCCTCCTGTCGGGCAAGCGCACCGCCGTCGTGCAGATGAAATCGAAGACCGATCTCGCGCAGCTTTACGCCAAACCCGATGACAAGAGCGCAGTGGCTGCGCAATTGCAGGTCGGCGTGCTGGCCACGGTCAAGCATTGCACCGGGGCCTGGTGCGAGATTTCAGGTGACGGCTTTGACGGCTGGCTTCAGCAGAACGAGCTGTGGGGCGTCTATCCGAACGAGAAGATAGACTGAGCCCTTAGCCCTTCTTGCGGCGGAGTCGCACCACCACGTCAATGCGCGCGATCTCGTAACCTTCCGGCGCGACCGGTGCTTTTCCGACAAGCACGTCATTGACCGGAATATCCATCAGGTCGTCTTTGTCTTCGATAAAGAAGTGATGGTGGTCTGAATTGTTGGTGTCGAAATAGGCCTTAGAACCATCGACAGCGACCTGGCGCAGCAGGCCGACTTCCGTGAACTGGTGCAGCGTGTTGTAAACCGTCGCCAGCGACACCGGGACTTTGGCGTGGGTCGCTTCCTCGTAAAGCATTTCCGCCGTGACGTGACGATCGCCCTTGCCGAACAGGATCCAGCCGAGCGCCATACGCTGCCGGGTCGGACGCAAACCTACGCCGCGGAGCTTTTCCTTGACGTCATGCCAGGGGCAGCCCGTGAGGTCGGAACGCGCCGCCATTGCTGCCATAGGATTGGCCACCATGGGATTGGTTGCCCTTGGCGGGGTGAGCCCGGAAGGAAAAGAACGCGACTGTGTCATAGGCCTGTGATCCACTGCCCCGAGAGGGGGCCAGCCAGATTGTTGCAAGTGAAATCATTATACGCCACGCTGCAGCCGCTGCAACTGCTTTGGCAACACGCCGCAGCGTCAAATTACCCGCCGTGGTTGCTCCGACAGCCAGAGAGCGGCTTTGCCCGCAATACCCTATATGTTAGGGGTTTGCGGCGTTGAGCGGGCGGGGCGGAGCACAAATTCCATGCAGGATCGGCGTTCAAACTTCGAATACGAGGATCTGCTCGCCTGCGGACGTGGTGAGCTGTTTGCCGAGGGGCCGCAGTTACCGCTACCGCCCATGCTGATGTTCGACCGCATTTCCGAAATCGCGGAGGTGGGTGGCGAATACGGCAAGGGCCTCGTCCGGGCGGTGCTCGATCTCAAGCCAGACCTCTGGTTCTTCCCGTGCCACTTCAAAGGCGATCCGGTAATGCCGGGCTGCCTTGGGCTTGATGCACTCTGGCAACTGCTCGGCTTTTTCCTCGGCTGGCTCGGTTCCCCGGGCAAAGGCCGCGCGCTCGGCATGGGCGAATTGAAGTTTTCCGGGCAAGTGCTGCCGTCGATGAAAAACATCGTCTACGGCATCGACATCAAGCGGGTGATGCGCTCAAAACTCGTACTCGGCGTAGCGGATGGCTGGCTGTCGGCGGATGGCGCCGTTATCTATCGTGCGCTCGATCTCAAGGTCGGGCTGTTCCGGGACGCTGAGCCGGCAGCCAAATCAGGCCTGAACACCGCGCGTAAAAGCGCGAAACTTCTGATGAGGCAAACATGAAGCGCGTGGTCGTCACCGGGATGGGCATTGTCTCGTCCATTGGCAACAACACGCAGGAAGTGATGGCGTCGCTGCGCGAAGCCAAATCCGGCATCGTGCGCGCCGACAAATACGCCGAACTGGGTTTCCGCTGTCAGGTGCATGGCGCACCGACACTGGATCCGAGCGAAGCGGTCGATCGCCGCGCCATGCGGTTCCTCGGCGGCGGCGCCGCCTGGAACCATGTCGCCATGGAACAGGCGATCCGCGACTCCGGTCTCTCCGAAAACGAAGTGTCAAACGAGCGCACCGGAATCATCATGGGCTCGGGCGGCCCGTCAACTCGCACGATCGTCGAAAGCGCCGACATCACCCGCAGCAAGGGCCCGAAGCGGGTCGGCCCGTTCGCGGTGCCGAAAGCGATGTCGTCGACCGCATCAGCGACGCTCGCGACCTGGTTCAAGATCAAGGGCGTGAACTATTCGATCTCGTCAGCCTGCGCGACGTCGAACCATTGCATCGGCAATGCCTACGAGACGATTCAGGTTGGCAAGCAGGACATGATCTTCGCCGGCGGCAGCGAGGAGCTCGACTGGACGCTGTCGGTGCTGTTTGACGCTATGGGCGCGATGTCGTCCGGCTTCAACCAGACACCGGACAAGGCCTCGCGCGCCTACGACGCCGATCGCGACGGCTTCGTGATCGCCGGCGGTGCCGGCGTGCTGGTGCTCGAAGAACTCGAACACGCCAAGGCGCGCGGCGCGAAAATCTACGCCGAAATCGCCGGTTACGGCGCGACCTCGGACGGTGCCGATATGGTGGCGCCCTCCGGCGAAGGCGCGATGCGCTGCATGAAAATGGCGCTCGCGACCGTTAAACCGCCGGTCGATTACATCAACCCGCACGCCACCTCGACACCGATCGGCGATCTGAAAGAGATCGAGGCGATCCGCGAGGTGTTCGGCGCAAAATGCCCGCCGATCTCCGCGACCAAGTCGCTCACCGGTCATTCGCTCGGCGCGGCGGGTGCGCAGGAGGCGATCTATTCGCTGTTGATGATGAACTCGGGCTTCATCTGCGAAAGCGCGAACATCCAAAAGCTCGACCCCGCATTCGAAGACATGCCGATCGTGCGCGAGCGCCGCGACAACGTCACGCTCGGCTGTGTGCTGTCCAATTCCTTCGGCTTTGGCGGCACCAACGCCTCCATCGTTCTCAAGCACGTGGACGCCTGACGCATGCCGGGGCTGATGAACGGCAAGCGCGGCCTCATCATGGGTGTCGCGAACGACCACTCGATTGCATGGGGCATCGCGAAGACATTGGCGGCGCACGACGCCAAGCTCGCTTTCACCTATCAGGGCGACGCGCTCGGCAAGCGGGTGAAACCGCTGGCCGCTTCGGTCAACGCCGATATGGTTCTGCCGTGCGACGTCGAAGATATCGCTACAGTCGATGCCGTATTCGCCGAACTCAGCCGGACCTGGGGCACGATCGACTTCCTGGTCCACGCAATCGGCTTTTCCGACAAGGCACAACTTACCGGCCGCTATGCCGATACCACGCGCGAGAACTTCATCCGCACCATGGTGATCTCGTGCTTCTCGTTCACGGAAGCGGCGCAGCGCGCGGCGGCCATGATGCCGAACGGCGGCTCGATGCTGACGCTGACCTATAACGGCGGCGAGCGCGCGATGCCGAACTACAACGCGATGGGCGTCGCCAAAGCGGCGCTGGAGGCTTCCGTGCGCTATCTCGCCGTTGACTTCGGCGGCAATGCCATCCGCGTCAACGCGATCTCGGCCGGCCCGATCCGCACGCTGGCCGGCGCCGGCATCGGCGATGCGCGCGCGATGTTCGCGTTCCAGCAGCGCCATTCACCGCTCCATCGCGGCGTCACGCTCGAGGAGCTCGGCGGCGCCGGGCTTTATCTGCTGTCGGATCTTTCGACCGGCGTCACCGGCGAAATCCATTTCGTCGATTCCGGCTACAACGTCATCGCCATGCCGCATCCCGACGCGCTGCGAGCGCGATCACAAGCAGGCTCGCTCGGACGACAACCGACGAAGCTGACATGCAGCGCGTTACAGCTTCTCCAGATGCGGCATGATTTCCTTGCCGAACAGGTCGAGCGAACGCATCGCGTCCTTGAGCGACATGGTGCCGAGCATCAGATAGGTCAGCAGATAATTGATGCCGAGTTCCTTCACCTGGCGCTCGATTTCCGCGCGCACGGTCTGCGGTGAACCGGCAATCACGGTGCCGTCCTCCAGACCGGCCTCGTATGTCGCGCCGCGCGGCACGTTGAGCCGCGACGTCAGGCCGGTGACGTTATGCTTGACCCGCAACCAGTTGAGATTCTTGAGATGAACTTCCATCGCCGGCTTGCCGAAGCGATGAGCTTCCGCGTCGGTGTCGGCGACGAAGATGTGCCGCTGCACGCCGATCGCGACGCCGCCGGAAAATTCCGGACGCGGCTGCGCCGGCGCGCCGCGTTTCGCCAGCGCCGCGCGGTAAGAGGCGATGTTGGCCTTCGCCGTCGCCATCGGACCGAGCGTGACGAAATGCATGCCGTGCTCGCCGGCCCAGGTCGAGCCGATGTCGTTCGATGAGCCGTACCAGAACGGCGGATAAGGCTGCTGCAACGGCCGCAGCGCGATCGGCACATTTTCGTAGGTGTAATACTTGCCTTTGTAGTTCAGCGTGTCGGTGACGAGGCCGGCGCTGACGCAATTGAAGGCGTCGATGAAAATCTCGCGCGAAGTCCTCGTGCTCGACCTTGTGGTATTTCAGCTCGAACGGCGACACGCCGCGGCCGACGCCGACATCGAGCCGGCCGTGGCTCAAATGATCGAGCATGCAGATTTCCTCGATCAGCCGCAGCGGCGAATAGAGCGGCAGGAGATAGACCAGCGTGCCGATCCGCATCTTCTTCGTCGCGCGCGCGACCGCGCCGAGAAACACGCCCGGCACCGGCACCATATTGAGCGGCGTCTGAGTGATGCTCGGCAAGCTGCAGGGAGTAGATGCCGGCGGCTTCCGCCGCTTCGATGAATTGCAAACGCTCATCGAACAATTGCGCGAGCGGACGCTCGCCGTCTTCGATGTGATCGAAAATTCCGACTTTCATGTTGCCTCGTACTAAGTCTTTTGTTTGTCGGATACCGATCTTTCTGCCCATGCTGCGGCAGTCCTCATCGGTCTTCAGGCCTGCCGCATGGATGCCGTGAACGGCGAGTTCCTCGTCGCGGTCTTCGGTATCGCCGGTGACGCCGACCGCGCCGATAACTTCACCGTTATCGTCGCGGATCAGCATGCCGCCGCCTTCGGCGAAAAGCTGGTCATCGCTCGCGGCGATGAGATAGCGCACAAAGATCGGCTTCTCCTCCGCCCGCTCGCGAACCAGTTTCGAGCTGCGGCCAAGCGACAAAGCCGCATAGGCTTTGCCGAACGCCATCTCGAAACGGATCATCGACGCGCCGTCTTCCTTCTTGAACGCCTTCACCTTGCAGCCGGGCTCGACCACGATCACGCTCAACGGCCGGCAATTGAGCGCCACGCCGCGCTCGATGGCAGCGTCGATGATGCGCTCGGCCTGTGCCAGCGTAACGGTACTCATGAATGGACGCTCCCTTCCCCGCGCGGTGTTCTGCCATCTTCCCGCAGGTTCTGCCATAGACCGACCGACCGATCTGCGCTTGCGCCTCTTGCCTGATCCGCGCTCGCGCGCCACATGTGCGCGGATGCCGGCCCCTCCCCCATCGCCATCGAGCGCTTTGTCAAAATCTACAAAACCGTCCCGGCGGTCGACGGCATTTCGTTCACGCTGACGCCGGGCTCGGTGACCGGATTGCTCGGCGGCAATGGCGCCGGCAAGACCACGACGATCTCCGCCATCATGGGCCTGACCACGCCGACATCGGGCAAGGTGATCGTTCTCGGCGCGGAGATGCCGCGGCAGCGCTATCAGGTGCTGCACCGGATCAATTTCGAAAGCCCGTATGTGGCGATGCCGATGCGGCTCACCATCCGGCAGAACCTGACTGTATTCGGCATGCTCTACGGCGTTCCCGATCTGCCCAGCCGCATCAAGGAGCTTGCGCGAGAAGCTCGATCTCACCGACCTGCTCGATCGGCCGACCGGCAAGCTTTCCGACGGACAAAAAACCCGTGTCGCGCTGGCCAAGGGCTTGATCAATGCGCCGGAGCTGTTGCTGCTCGATGAGCCGACAGCTTCGCTCGATCCCGACACCGCCGACTGGGTGCGCGGCCGGCTCGAAACCTATCGCCGCGAACGCAATGCCACGATGCTGATCGCCTCGCACAACATGGCCGAGGTCGAACGGCTATGCGATCGCGTCATCATCATGAAGCGCGGCCATATCGAAGACGACGACACGCCGGGCAAACTTCTGTCGCGCTACGGGCGCCAGCACGCTTGAGGAAGTCTTCCTGGATGTTGCGCGTGGCCGCGGCGTCGAGCACGAGGCGGCGCAATGATCCCGCGCGAGAGCACTTTTGCCTATTCGCCGCGGCGCACGCGGCGCAATGATGCTGCGCTATTGGTATCTGCTGCGCTCGTCGTGGCCGCGGCTGCTCGATCTCGTGTACTGGCCGACGGTGCAAATGATCACGTGGGGCTTCCTGCAATATTACATCATGCAGAACGCCGGCTTCTTCGCGCGCGCCGGCGGCACGTTCATCGGCGCGGTGCTGTTGTGGGATATTCTGTTCCGCGGCCAACTCGGCTTCTCGATCTCGTTCATGGAAGAGATGTGGGCGCGCAACATCGGCAACCTGATGATGAGCCCGTTGCGGCCGCTCGAATTCATCTCGGCGCTGATGGTGATGAGCATCGTGCGGCTGGCTGTCGGCGCAGTCCCGGTCACGGTGCTCGCGATCGCTATTCTTCGGCTTCAACCTCTACGGCCTCGGCTTTGCACTGGTAGCGTTCTTTCTCAACCTGATGCTGACGGCCTGGGCGGTCGGGATTTTCGTGTCCGGCCTGGTGCTGAGAAACGGACTTGGCGCGGAAAATCTTCGCCTGGTCGATCATGTTTTTGTTCTGCCGCTGACCTGCGTCTACTACCCGGTGACGACGCTGCCGACCTGGCTTCAGCCGGTGTCGTGGCTATTGCCGCCGACATACGTGTTTCGAAGGCATGCGTGCGCTACTGATCGAAAAGACATTCCGCCCGGAGCTGATGCTCGATGCGCTAGCGCTAAACGTCGTGTTTTTTGCCGCCGGTGTGTTTGGCTTTTTGAAACTGTTGCAGAGCGCACGGCAGCACGGCTCGCTGCTCCAGTCCGGCGAATAGGCGCCGAATGGGATGCCGGAAATGCCGGCTATGTGCGCCGCGAATAGCTGAAGAGCGTTGTTCCCTGAAGGGTTACTCGATCCCGGCTGCCCATACGTAAGGAACACTGAAACAAATTGCATTTATGTTGGTCCTATGACATATCGTCGACGCAATGCTGCACTGCAGCAAACCGGGCAAGGGTCTTCAATGGCGATCGGAGAGTTTGGCGGCGCGCCTGCCATCCCAGGCGACAGCAGCGCGATGCTTTCCGCTGCGCCAATGTACTGGTTCTACGAAATGAGCCATGCGGCGCTTAATCCGTCACGCGCATTGGCCGACGCGACACGATTGTTTTTCAAGAACCCGATCAATCCGCTTTCCTTCACGACTTACGGCAAGTCGGTCGCCGCGGCCTGCGAGTTATTCGAGCGATCGACGCGCCGCTATGGCCGCCCGGAATGGCGGATCAATTCGGCGCTGGTCGGCGGCGAACGCGTGCCGGTGCAGATCTCCACAGTGTGGGAGCGTCCGTTCTGCCGGGTCGCTTCACTTCGAGCGGCTCTTCGAGCGCCGCCCGCAGCGGCCGCAGCCGCGGCTGCTGATCGTGGCGCCAATGTCCGGCCACTTCGCGACACTACTGCGGGGTACGGTCGAGGCGTTCCTGCCCAATCACGACGTCTATGTCACCGACTGGTCCGATGCGCGTATGGTACCGCTGTCGGAAGGCCGCTTCGATCTCGACGATTATATCGATTACGTCATCTCGATGCTGCATGCGCTGGGCGGCGACACCCATATCCTCGCTGTATGCCAGCCGTCAGTGCCGGTGATCGCCGCGGCCGCGCTGATGGATGCCGATGACGATCCTTACTTCCCGGTATCGATGACCTTGATGGGTGGCCCGATCGATACGCGGGCCAACCCGACGGCGGTGAACAAGCTTGCCGAGCATCGCGGGACCGAATGGTTTCACAGCCACGTCATCACCAAGGTACCGTTTCCCAATCCAGGGTTCATGCGCGATGTGTATCCGGGCTTCCTGCAGCTCAACGGCTTTGTCAGCATGAACCTCGACAAGCATATCGAGGCGCACAAGCAGTTGTTCCTCAATCTCGTGAAGGGCGACGGCGACTCCGCCGGCAAGCACAAGGAATTCTACGACGAATACCTCGCGGTGATGGATCTTGCCGCCGAGTACTATCTGCAAACCGTCGAGACCGTATTCGTGCGCCATGCGCTGCCGCTCGGCGAAATGACGCATCGCGGCCGGCCGGTCGATCTCTGCCGAGATCAAACGGGTCGCGCTGCTCACGGTCGAAGGCGAGCATGACGATATTTCCGGCGTCGGGCAGACCGAGGCGGCGCACCGGCTTTGCGTCAATATTCCTGCGGATCGCAAGGCGCACTGGTTGCAGCCCGGCGTCGGCCATTATGGCGTGTTCAACGGTTCGCGCTTCCGCGCCGAGATCGCACCGCGGATTTCCGATTTCATCCTGTCGATGGGCCATTCGGCGAGCCGTTCGCGCAACGGCCTCGACCGCCGGCGAATAGTGCGGCGCTCCAGCAAGCCTGATCGTCGCGCGGGGCGTCGAATCGTGGCAGTATCGACGCTTGTTTCGGCCCGGATCGCCCACCATGCCGCTGCGCGCCCTGCTCTATCGTCGTCCCGTTGAGCCTCAGGCGATCGAGATTGTTTTCGATTGCTCGATCTATCTGGTGCATCTGCGCCGGCACCGGCAGGCGCGGCGCTATACGCTGCGCATCAATGCCGCGAAGCGTGAAGTCATTCTCACCATCCCGCCGCGCGGCAGCCTGAAGGAAGCGCGCGTATTTGCGCAAAAGCACGGCGCCTGGATTGCCGCGCGGCTCGGGCGGCTGCCGGAAGCGACACCGTTCACCGATGGCGCGATGGTTCCGTTGCGCGGCGTGCCGCACCGGATCGAGCATCGCCCCGGAGTACGGGGTACGGTATGGAGCGAAACTGTCAGCCAACGGCGAACCGATTTTGTGTGTCGCCGGTACGGCCCCGCACATCAATCGGCGTATCGGCGACTATCTTCGCCGCGAAGCAAGGCGCGAGCTTGAAATCGCAAGCCTGAAATCTGCCGCCGCCCTCGGTGTCGTCATCAAGCGCGTCTCGGTGCGCGATCAATCGAGCCGCTGGGGTTCGTGTTCGACCACAGGCGTACTGTCGTTCTCCTGGCGGCTTATCCTCGCGCCGACTGGCGTGCTGCACTATCTCGCCGCCCACGAAGTCGCGCATCTCGTCGAGATGAATCATTCGCCGCGGTTCTGGCGCGTCGTGGAGCGGCTATGTCCGGATCACAAGCGCGCCAAAGCATGGCTCGATGCCAACGGCACCGACTTGCACCGCTACGGCTTGCCGCTGCGCGGCGTGAATGTGGCTCGCCTAATGCGGCACGCGGCTGGTCGTCGCCGTCATCACCGCGCTCGGGCGACGAATAGGTGTCGAACGCCAGTTTCGTCGCCACAACGCCAGCGTCCCCGCCAATAACAGCCGCAGCGCCGTCTCCGGAACGCGGGTGACGACATAGCTGCCGAGCACGATCCCCGGCACCGAGCCCAGCAGTAGCGGGATCAGCAAATGGAGATCGATCGAGCCCAGCCACCAATGGCCGAGGCCGGCAACCAGCGTGAGCGGCACGGCGTGGGCGATATCGGAACCGACGATCCGCGCGATCGGCAGTCGCGGATACAGCAGGATTAGCGCCGTGACGCCGATCGCGCCCGCGCCCACCGAAGAGATCGATACCAGCACGCCGAGAATGGCGCCGACGGCGACGGTCAGCCCTGCAACCCGCCGCCCCGACATCCGGCCGATCTGCACCCATAGCAGCCGAACGATCTGGTCCCGGAACACGAAAGTCAGAGCCGTAAAAAACAGCGCAACGGTCAAGAGACCCGGGATCAGGTCGCGCGCCATCGCACCGTTCAGATTGACAAAACTCAACGCCAGGATGGTCAACGCCGTCGCCGGCACGCTGCCCGTCGCGAGCCGCCGCACCACCCGCCAGTCGACCGTGCGGTTATAGCCATGCACCAGACTACCGGCGGTCTTGGTCGCCGCCGCATAAAGCAAATCCGTGCCGACAGCAGATGCCGGATGAATGCCGAACAGCAGGATCAGGATCGGCGTCATCAGCGAACCGCCGCCGACGCCGGTCAGGCCGACCAGCAAACCGACGGCAAATCCAGAAGACGAATAGAGCGGCTGTACCGACTGGATCGCGTCCATGAACGTGATCTCAAGGCTCCACAGTCATCGCCGAGTTAGTTTCTGGCCAAGTCCGTTTTCTCGCAGGGGCTAACCAAGGCGATCGCAAAAGACATTGTGAGGCGCAGCAGGTCTATGGTGGCTCAAGAGCCACCGGCTGCGCAAGGTGTCGGCCAGGGGTGCAGCCAAGGGTGCAAGCCTGAAATGGGATTTCCTTTTCGCTTCGGTAATTTAGTAAATTCCTATCGTCTTGGTGACAGTCGCATGTCAGCATTTTCACTCTTGGGTTTTGCACTGCAGCTGTGCCCGGCGACTGTCTTCAAAATCCAGCCTGCGCGTTTTGACGCACCAGCCTAAACACTAAACCGTGATCCGCATTGCATCCGCAAAGGCGCTCTTATTTGCTGATGACTAAGGCCGACCTGGGCGGGTCCCCCATCCCCCGACACCCCACCGTCCAGGCCAAATAAGCCTAAGTTTGAGGCAACAACTCAAGAACCCCAAGCAGCGTATCGCTTGGGGTTCTTTCTTTTTAGGCCCCCGCCATCCACTCTGGCTGCGTGCCATTGTATCGGCTGCATAACAAGACCGGCCCTGCCCAGGGGGACAGTGATGGCGAAGCGAAGCAACAAAGCCGATCCAGCCAAAGCCAAGTTGAAAGCCACGTCGCAGGCCAAGCCGCGCGCAAGCGCCACAGCCAGCGATGACATCCGAGATTACCGCACTCAAGCTTGCGCCGGGACACTCTCGCCGGAGATGGAAGCCTATTTCGCCAAGTGCGAGGAGAAGCTCGGCTTCGTGCCGAATGTGCTCAAGGCCTATGCCTTCGACAACGCGCAAGCTTTCGGCCTTTGCCGCCATGTACAATGATTTGATGCTGGCGCCCTCAGGCTTGAGCAAGCTCGAGCGTGAAATGATCGCGGTCGCGGTGTCATCGCATAACCATTGTTATTACTGCCTGGTCGCCCATGGCGCCACCGTGCGCCAGCTCTCGGGCGATCCGCCGCTCGGTGAACTTGATGGCGATGAATTACCGCGCTGCGCGGCCGTCGAAACGCGAACGCGCCATGCTCGATTTTGCGGTGAAACTCACCGCGGAGCCATGGCTGATCGAGGAAGAAGATCGCGAAACGCTGCGCCGCACTGGCTTCAGCGAGCGCGATATCTGGGACATCGCGGCGGTTGCGGGCTTCTTCAACATGACGAACCGCGTGGCATCGGCGACCGACATGCGGCCGAACGGCGTCTATCACGGACAGGCGCGCTGAGATTTTTTCTGCGGACGGAACGGCACAAACAACGTATCCTGATCGCAGAGTCGCAAACGAAAGTGGGGGCTTGCGATGATGGCAGTACTTGGACGCAGCGTCGCGGCGGCGGCATTGGTCATGCTGTTGACGGGCAATGGCGTAGCGGCGGCGGATAAACTGGCGCCGAACGACATCCAGTCGACATTCTTCAACGGTCAACCGTTCACGGCTTCGACGCAGTCGAACCTGAAGTTCAAGATGACGTTTACCGCCGACGGCAAGATGAAGCGGCAACCGATCGGAACCGGCGCCAAGGGCGAAGGCAGCTGGAAGCTGTCGCAGGACGGCTTCTGCACCACCTGGGGCGGCGCCACCATCGCCAATTGCTTCACGGTAGTGAGCGCCGGCGATAACAAATGGTCGGTGTTGAAAGGCTCGACCGTTCAGGCGACCTGGACGAAGTGAGACCTAGACTTAGCTGGAGCATGATCTTTTCGGAAAACCGGAAGTCCACCCCCGGATCAAGTCCGAGGGCATGCTTTTCCGGATCATGCTCTAAGCGTGCGCCGAGAGATCGTGGATCGTCGGCTGTTCGCCTGACAGCGGATTGTCCGGATCCCAGGCGTAGTTCAGCGTCTCGAAGCGCATAGCGCGCGCATCCACCATCAGCAACCGGCCGACCAGGCCTTCGCCAAAACCGACAATTTCGCGAATGACCTCCAGCGCCGCCATCGAACCGATGACGCCGGCGAGCGCGCCGAGCACACCCGCTTCCGCACAGGCGGGGACGGCGCCGGGCGGCGGTGGTTCAGGAAACAGGCAGCGATAGGTCGGATTAGGCTTGCCGTCCTTGCCGCGCTCATGGGCGCGGATTGTGGTCAGCGTGCCGTCAAAGGTGCCGAGCGCCGCAGTGACCAGCGGCTTCTTCGCGAAGTAACAGGTGTCCGAAACCAGATAACGCGTGGCAAAGTTATCGGAGCCATCGGCAACGATGTCATAAGGTCCGATTAGGTCGAGCGCGTTCTGCGCCGTAAGCCGCATGCCGTGCAATTCCACACCGACATGGGGGTTGAGCTTGCGGATCACCGCCGCCGCGCTGTCCACCTTCCGCGCGCCAAGGTCAGGCGTTGAATGGATGACCTGACGCTGCAAATTGGAGAGGGTAACCACGTCATCGTCGATCACGCCGAGCGTGCCGACACCGGCAGCGGCAAGATAGAGCAGCAGCGGCGCGCCGAGACCCCCGGCACCGATCACCAGCACACGGGCGCGGCCGAGCGCGGCCTGGCCCGGACCACCCACATCGTGCAGCACGATGTGGCGGGCATAGCGTTCAAGTTCATCGGCGCTGAGCATGCGGCACCATACGCAACTGCTTTGGTGCCAACAAATATTGGTCCTGGCGCACAGTTCGGCTAGGCTCCGTCAGCGCTGTGGGGTGTGGGATGAGTATGAGAGGTGCGGCCATAGTCGTGGGCCTGTTAGCGGTCGTCATGCCGGCCGCCGCCAAGGACCCAGCGCCGAATCCGGCACCTAACGCCGCCGCGAATTCCAGCGCCGCCACGCCAAAGGCTTCTACGCCCAAGTCTTCCGCAGCCAAGTCTTCCGCGCCTAAGGCTTCAGCCAAGGCCAAAGACGATCCCGACTCCGCGGTCGAACAGATCGCGCGGCCTTCTGCTACGCAACTCGCGGCGATGGGCTGGCGCATTATTGACGATCCGGCGACCGGGTCACGGCTTGGCCTGCCGAGCGTGCTGGTGCCGAAGATCGCGCAAGCCCGCATGGGCAGCCGCTGGACCTCGGCACACGGTCAGATCGACGTTGAGACTTTCCGCCTGCATGAGGCGGCACTGGCGGCATTGTTCGACGACGAAAAGAAAAACCGCCATCGCGCCGTTGAGCACTCGGCACTGAAGCCGGACTCTTTCGTCATATCCGGAATGCAGGGCCTCAAGAGGTTCGTCGAGCGCGTGCAGGCGAGCGGCAGCGAATTACGCGGCATCACCATTATGTTCGATCAGGCGACGGAAAACATGATGGCGCCGGTCGCTGCCGCGATGACGGATACGTTCCAGGGTTTTCCCGATCCCAATGCCGGTCCGCCGCCGGGCTTGCGGCGAAGCGTGGACTACGGAACAGGCGTTGTGGTGAGCGATCGCGGTTATCTGCTGGCTGCGGCTCCGGTGGTCGATCAATGCCAATCGATTACGGTTTCAGGAATTGGCCACGCCGAGCGCATCGCGGTCGACGGCAACGGCGATCTCGCATTGCTGCGGCTCTACGGCGCGCAAAATCTGAGCCCGGCGGCAATCGCCGGCGATGCCGCCAGTACAGACAATCTTACGCTCGCCGGCATCGCCGATCCGTTGGCGCAAACGGGCGATGCAGCCGTAACCCACATCCAGGCGCGGCTCGCGCCGCAGGGACTCGATCCGGTGCCGAAGCTCGGTTTTGCCGGTGCGGCGGCGGTCGATCCGCAGGGTCTCTTTGCCGGGCATAGTCAGCCTGAAATGGCCGCTGGTTGCGAGTTCGGGAACGCCTGCGACCCGACAGTCACCGGACAGGCGGCGCTGATCCCTGCCGACACCATCCGCAGCTTTCTCAACGCGCAGGGCGTCACGCCGTCCACGGGCCGAGCCACCGATCGACCAATCGGTTCTGCGGGTGATCTGCGTGCGAAAATGACAGGTTTGTTGGCCGTGCTGCCGATCTGTTTCGGGGATACTGGCCGCAAAAACGCCTTCATATCCGCTGACTGATCCAGACCCATTCCGATATGGTGAATCCTGCCCTGGTGCGGGGAACCGGATGCAGTTTGAGAACGCTCCGGGAAGGTGGGTCAAATGCTTCAGATACGCAGAATTACCGCCACTTTGGCGGCCATGTTGCCGCTAGCGGGTGCGGTTTTGATGTTCACCGGCGCAAACGCCATGGCGCAAGGCGGCGCCTGCGATGAGGCTGCCGACATCGCCGTGCTGCCCGCCCCGATCGCGCCGTGGAAGGGCGCGCCGCTGCGCGTCATCGTCGCAGCCGAGAAGCCGATCCAGGGCGAACTCTCGCTGGTTGCGCCGAACGGCAGCGTCGCTGCCAAGGGCGTCGCTATGGGTGGCGGCCCGCCCTACGTCTGGTACGCCGAAGTGGCATCGCCGGCCGTTGGCACCTGGCATGCAGCACTGGCCTCATCGCAATGCGGCACCATCACCCGCGATATCGCGGTGCGCGATACGCCGGCGCCGCCACTCGCAGGGTCGCCCAGCGCCGTCTGGCCGGTGCGCGCGGCGTGGACCCGTGCAACAGAAAACTTGTACTCGGCCTGGATCGAGAAAATGTTCGACGCGCCGCTCGATGCCGAGCCGTCGTGGCCGAATCTCCGCGCGGTCTTGCACGACAAGTCGCGCAACATGCTGTTCAACTATCTGGGCCTCGGCGAAGACGAAATCGCGACCCCGATCAGCCCCGATTGCGCCGACCTGGTTTATTTCATGCGTGCCTATTTCGCCTTCAAGATGGGTCTGCCGTTCGGTTACTCGAACTGCTCGCGCGGCGGCGGCGGCAAGGCGCCGAAGTGCTACCAGTGGCTGACCAATCTCAATCCGCCCGCGAACGCCTTGAAGCAGAGCATGGCGTCGTCGTTCGGCGCTTATCTGCCGGTGGTCGCTGACGCGGTGCAGTCCGGCGCGGTGCGCACGCTCGGCAGCGACGACAACACCGACTTCTACACCGTGCCGCTGACCCAGGAGACGCTGCGGCCGGGCACGGTCTATGCCGACCCTTACGGCCACGTGCTGATGCTGGTGCACCGGGTGCCGGAAGCGAACGGCGCATCGGGTGTGTTCTTCGCCGTAGACGGCGAGCCCGACGGCACAGTGGCACGGAAGAAATTCTGGCGCGGCACCTTCCTGTTCGCGCACCTCCCGGGGCTTGAAGGACCGGGTTTCAAGCACTTCCGGCCGATCGCACGCGATGCCAGCGGCAATCTGCGCCGCCTGACCAACGCCGAGATCGCCAAGGATCCGCAGTATGGCGACTTCTCGCTCGAACAGTCGCAGCTCAGCGTCGACGATTTTTACGATCGCATGGATGCGGTGATGTCGCCGCAGCCGCTCGATCCGGTTCTGGCGATGAAGGGCGTGATCGACTCGCTGGAGGAGCAGGTAAAGACTCGGGTCGGTTCGGTCGAGAACGGCCGTAAATTCCAGAGCAGCGGCAAAGGCGACGCCACCATGCCGGACGGCCCGTCGATTTTCGCCACCACCGGCGCGTGGGAAGATTTCGCGACTCCGGCGCGCGATTTCCGCCTGCTGATCGCAACCGACGTGGTGCGCGGCTATCCCGATCACGTCGCGCAACATCCGGACCGCTACAAGATGCCGTTCGGCCAGACAGCGGCCGGCGTGAGCGCCAATCTGCGGAACGTGCTTGCCTCCGAGCTTACCTCGCGCAAGTTCGCCTATACGCGCAGCGACGGCTCGCAATGGACCCTGTCGCTCCAGGACGTAGTCGATCGCGCAGCCGATCTTGAGATGGGCTACAACCTCAATGACTGCGTCGAGTTGCGCTGGGGCGCACCGGCCAACAGCGAGGAAGCCTCGACCTGCAAGCGGCATGCGCCGCAGGCGCAGCGCAGCAAAATGGCGCAATACCGCACATGGTTCCACGACCGGAATTGGCCGCACGCCTGATCGCGGCCTGCGCTGCCGGGCTTTGTTTGCTCGGCGCGCCTGCTTTGTTCGCGCAGGACCATCCGCTCAGAGCCGCTATCGATAATATGGTCGCTGCGTACCCGAACGCGCTCGACCTCGCACGACGACAAAATGCTGCGCTGGCGCGACGGCACCGTCATGCCGCTGTCGGATGGCATCGAGAACAAATCGTTCGACGCGCTGCTGCGACAGGCATCCATCGCCGATCAGCTTCGCCTGCCTTATCCGCGCGGCCCGTTGCAGCAACCTCCGGCTGTCGATTCCGATCCGGGCCGTTTTCGCAACACGGCGTTCTTTACAAGAATGTACGGCGACTGCCGGCACGGTGAGGTGATGCCCCACCTTGTCTCACTGACGTGGCTGGCGAAGACGTGGGGTCATGCGATCCGCATCACCTCGGTCAACGGTATCGATCAGCAATTGCTCGCCATTTCGGAGGAGATTGATGCTTTGCCCGACGCGATCAAACACGCGGCCTATCCGATCGCCGGCACCTACAATTGCCGCGCTGTGGCCGACACCGGCCAGCCGAGCCCGCACAGCTACGGCATCGCCATCGACCTCAACACTGCCGTGTCGGACTATTGGTTCTGGCGGCCGCACAACGGCCCGATCGCCTATCGTAACCGCATGCCGAAAGAGATCGTTGCGATCTTCGAGAAGCACGGCTTTATCTGGGGCGGCAAGTGGTATCACTTCGACACCATGCACTTTGAATATCGGCCCGAATTGCTGACGCCGCAGTAAGGCTATTTGTTCTTGAATTTCGGCGGACGCTTCTCGATGAAGGCGTTCATGCCCTCGCCCTGATCATTGGTCGCGAACAGTGAATGGAATATCCGCCGCTCGAAGCGAATGCCTTCGGCGAGTGACGTCTCGAAGGCGCGATTGACCGACTCTTTCGCCGCCAGCACCGACGGCAACGACATCGAGCCGATGGTGTCAGCGACTTTCATTGTCTCCTCAATCAGGTTCGCGGCCGGCACCACGCGCGCCACCAGCCCGGAACGCTCCGCCTCCTGAGCATCCATCATCCTTCCCGTAAGAATGAGATCCATAGCCTTGGCTTTGCCCACCGCACGGGTGAGCCGCTGCGTGCCGCCGATGCCGGGAATGATGCCGAGTTTGATTTCCGGCTGACCGAACTTGGCGGTGTCGGCGGCGATGATGAGATCGCACTGCATGGCAAGCTCGCAGCCGCCGCCGAGCGCAAAGCCAGCGACCGCTGCGATCACCGGCTTGCGCGCTGCGGCAGCCTGATGCCAATCGGCGCAGAAATCGTCGAAATAGACGTCGGTGAATTCCTTATCCGCCATCTCCTTGATGTCGGCGCCGGCGGCAAAGGCTTTTTCCGAGCCGGTAATGACGATGCAGCCGATCTCCTTGTCGGCTTCGAACGCGCTGAGCGCCTGGCCAAGCTCGCGCATCAGCGCACGGTTCAAGGCATTCAGCGCTTGCGGGCGATTGAGCCGGATCAGGCCAACGCGGCCGCGCGATTCGACGAGGAGATTATCGTAGCTCATGGCTGCTGCTCCCGGACGGCGAAGGGGTAGCGGATATTTTAGTCCGCTGCCACTCTGTTATAATCCTCACATAGGGAGAACGCCGTGAAAACAAGCGACATCGTGACATATGCGGGCTTTGCGCTCGCGCTAATCGTTGCTGGGGTCGCCGTGTTTGGGCTTTTGGCAAAACCCGCGAGAGCCGATGACGGCGACGGCCCGCTAATGCTGGCGCGTGACGGCTTCTTCTACGTCAACGCCAAGACGACATCGGTGAACGGCAAGGACTATGTCAGCCAGCAGATGTATGTCGAGGTACGTGTCCCCGCAAAACAGACGCATCCCTATCCGATCATCATGGTGCACGGCGGCACCATGTCCGGCACCAACTACACCGGCACTCCCGACGGCCGCGAAGGCTGGGCGCAGTATTTCGTGCGGCAGGGCTACGCGGTCTATGTGGTCGATCAGCCGGGCCGCGCGCGGTCCGGCTACCTCACCGCGGCCTATGGTCCGAGCAACAATGTGCAGAAGGACAACGCGCTGTCGCGCTTCATCGCGCAGGAGAAATTCAAGCTGTGGCCGCAGGCCGTGCTGCATACTCAATGGCCGGGCACCGGAGAGCCGGACGATCCGGCGACCATCCAGCTTGCCGCGAGCCAGATGCCGGCGATCGCCGATTTCAACGAGCAGCAAATCCTCAATCGTGACGCACTGATTGCGCTGCTTGAGAAAATCGGGCCGTCGATCCTGCTCACGCATTCGCAGGCCGGCGCGTTCGGCTGGCCGGTGGCCGACGCGCGGCCCGATCTGGTGAAGGCAATCCTCGCCATCGAGCCAAACGGGCCGCCGTTCTATCAGGTCGAGTTCATCGGCGCGCCGGACTGGTTCAAGCAGGGCACGCTTGCCCTGCCCTACGGCATCACCGCGGTGCCGCTGACTTACTCGCCGCCGATCAAGGACGCGTCCGAGCTCAAGATGGTGCAGCAGGACAAAGCCGACGCGCCCGATCACGTGCGCTGCTACGCCCAAGCCGAACCGGCGCGGCAGCTTCCCAACCTGCAAAAGATGCCGATCCTGGTGCTGACCTCGGAGGCGTCCTACCACGCGCCTTATGACCACTGCACGGTGAACTATCTGCGCCAGGCCGGCGTGAAGCCAACCTATATCCGGCTCGTCGACCTCGGCATTCACGGCAACAGCCACGTCATGATGCTGGAGAAGAACAACAAGGAGATCGCAGCCGTGATCGCGAAGTGGCTGGACGACACGGTGAAGGAATAGCTTACGGCACTGACGCTTGCTGCTCCCTCTCCCCGCGCGCGGGGAGAGGCTTTTTACTTCTGGCAAGTCGGGCAATAAAACGTCGAACGGCCGTTCTGCACGACGCGTTTGACCGTTCCGCCGCAGCCCGGCGTGCGGCACTTCTGGCCTTCGCGGTCATAGACGCGGAAATTATGCTGGAACATGCCGAGCCCACCATCGGTGAGCTTGTGGTCGCGCAGTGACGAGCCGCCCTGCTTGATCGCCTCGTTGAGCACGACCTTGATGGCTATCGACGAGGTTGACCGCGCGCTCGTTCGGGACACCGTTGCGGGCGGCAATGGTGGATGCCTTACGCTTCGGTGACAAGCGGGCGCGATGCAGCGCTTCGCAGACATAGATGTTGCCGAGACCGGCGACGATGCGCTGGTCCAGAAGCGCCGCCTTGAGGCTGGTTTTCTTTCCGGCGCAAGCGCGCGCCAGCATCGCTGCATCGAATTCATTGCCAAGCGGCTCCGGGCCCAGGCCGCGCAGCAGCGGCTCGGCATCGAGCCTATCCCGCGGCACAATCTTCATCGAGCCGAACCGGCGCGGATCGTTGAAGGTGACAATCGCCCCCGACGACATGTGAAACACCACATGGTCATGCGCCTTGTGCTTGGCGCGCTCGTGATAATAGGCGCCGGGCGCCGTCTGCCGTTCCTTCTCGAAAACGTGGAACGAGCCGGACATGCCGAGGTGCATCACCAGCACGTCGCCCGATGAAAGATCAGTCAGCAGGTATTTGGCGCGGCGGCCAAGCCCGGTGACGGTTTTGCCTTCGAGGCGCGCAACAAAATCCTTCGGCAGCGGCCAGCGCAGATCGCCACGGCGCAACTCCACCTTGGAAAAGCGCGCGCCGTCCATCGCAGGCTCGAGGCCGCGGCGTACGGTCTCGACTTCGGGCAATTCAGGCATCGCTTCATCCGGCGTTCGACCACGCCATATATGGTTAATTGCACAACTCATAGCGTCGCTTGCGCCGTCGCGCTATGGTTTGAACGAGACGGATTTTGACGATGGCAGAGACCCATTTCGGCGCGCGCCGGGTGCCGCTTGAGGACAAGCAGGCGCTGGTCGACGACGTATTTCACAGCGTGGCGCGGCGCTACGACCTGATGAACGACCTGATGTCGTTCGGGCTGCACCGCGCGTGGAAAGATGCGCTGATCACTGCGCTCAACCCGCCGAAGCGCGCGCCGTTCGCGCTGCTCGACGTTGCCGGCGGCACCGGCGATATCGCGTTCCGCGCCCTCGAAGCCGGCGGCGATCAGACCCGCGTCACGGTCTGCGACATCAATCCCGACATGCTCGCGGTTGGCCGGGAGCGCGCAGCGAAGTCGGCGGACGGTGATCTCATAACTTTTGCGGAAGGCAATGCGGAGTCGCTGCCATTCACCGACAAAAGCTTCGACGCCATCACCATCGCGTTCGGCATCCGCAATGTGCCGCGCATCGATGCGGCGCTGGCCGAAGCGTTTCGCGTGCTGAAAATCGGCGGCAAGTTCTTGTGCCTGGAGTTCTCCGCCGTCGATGTGCCGGGCCTTGACCGGCTGTACGACTTCTATTCGTTCAATGTCATCCCGGCGCTCGGCCGCACCGTGGCCGGCGACGCCGAATCCTATCGCTATCTCGTCGAATCGATCCGCCGCTTCCCGAAGCCCGACGCCTTTGCTGATATGCTGCGGGCGGCCGGCTTTAGGCGCGTCTCGTATCAGCAAATGACCGGCGGCATCGTCGCGCTGCATTCCGGCTGGCGTTTGTGATCTCCGCTCCCGCGCACGTCATCCGGCTGGGCCGCGCCGGCTATGTCTTCGCCCGCGAGGGTGTTTTCGGACTGGTCGATCCGGCCGCAGTGCCGGTGCCGGCGCGCCCGTTGCTACGCATGGCGCGGCTCATCGAGCGGCGCTCCAAAGGCACGGCGGAGAAGCGGCTTTCCACCGCGCTGACACGGCTCGGCCCCAGTTACGTCAAGCTCGGCCAATTCCTGGCGACGCGGCCCGATGTGGTCGGGGCGGTGCTGGCGAAAGATCTGGAGCGGCTGCAAGACCAG
Source organism: uncultured Alphaproteobacteria bacterium (assembly GCA_963742215.1). GTDB lineage: Bacteria > Pseudomonadota > Alphaproteobacteria > Rhizobiales > Xanthobacteraceae > BOG-931. Next base: position 98,333 of record CAVULJ010000021.1, on the reverse strand, counting down.
ATGCCGCCGTTCCCGCAAGCCGAGGCTGAGGCCGCAGTCGCGGCATCGCTCGGCAAGCCGCTCCATTCCGCGTTTTTGAGCTTCGGTCCGCGCAGTGGCCGCCGCGTCGATCGCCCAAGTGCATCGCGCCGAAGTGGCGACTGCCGACGGACCCCGAGCCGTCGCTGTCAAAGTCTTAAGACCGGGCGTCGAACAGCGTTTCCACGATGATCTGACCGCCTTCACCTTTGCGGCCCAGCATGCGGAAAATTCATCCGCCGAAGCGCGGCGGCTCCGCCTGATCGAAGTTGTCGAGACCTTACGACGCTCGGTTTCGGTCGAAATGGACTTTCGGCTGGAAGCAGCGGCGCTCTCGGAGATGGCCGAGAACACCAAGAACGATCCCGACTTCCGCGTGCCCACGGTCGATTGGGATCGCACGTCCAAGGAAGTGCTGACGATGGAATGGATCGACGGCACGCCATTGTCCGATCGCGCGCGCCTTGCGGCAAAAGGCTTCGACCTGCCGAAACTCGGCCGTACCGTGATCCAGTCATTCCTGCGCCACGCGCTGCGCGACGGTTTCTTTCACGCCGACATGCATCCGGGAAACTTGTTCGTCGATAACGAAGGCCGGCTGGTCGCCGTGGACTTCGGCATCATGGGCCGGCTCGGCGCCAAGGAACGCCTGTTCCTTGCCGAGATTTTGCACGGCTTCATCACCCGGGATTATCACCGCACCGCGGAAGTGCATTTCGAAGCCGGCTATGTACCGCCGCAGCATTCGGTCGACGATTTTGCGCAGGCCATCCGCGCCATCGGCGAACCGATCCATAATCGCACCGCCGAAGATATTTCGATGGCGAAGCTTTTGACCTTGCTGTTCGAGGTCACCGGGCTGTTCGATATGCGCACGCGGCCGGAGCTGTTGCTGCTGCAAAAGACCATGGTGGTGGTGGAAGGCGTCGCGCGTTCGCTCGATCCCAAACTCGATATGTGGAGCACCGCCGAGCCGGTGGTGCGCGAATGGATGACACGGCATCTCGGCCCGGCCGGGAAGCTGGAATTGGTGGCGGAAGGCGCGACCGACCTCGGCCGCCTCATCGGCAGCGCCCCCGGCTTGTTGCGGCGCGGGGCGCGCGTGCTCGAACGGCTCGACGAAGTCACGCGCGACGGCCTCTTGCTCTCGCCGTGGACCATCGTTGAGCTGGGCAGGGCGGAAAGCCGCCGCAGCCGCTGGACCGTGGTGGCGCTTTGGGTCATCGCTGCCCTGTTGCTATGGATTGCCATCAAGATAGTCTGATTGCATTGATTGCAATGCAATCAGAGCGATATTAGTATCCTCATGCGGTTGAGGAAATGCGCATGGCCAGTCTCACTGTCAGGCAGCTCGACGATAAGCTGAAGAAGCTGCTGCGTCTGCGCGCCGTCCGCAACGGCCGCTCCATGGAAGACGAGATCCGCGTCATTCTGCGGGCAGCGGCGGAGCAAGCCGGCGGCGAAATCCTCGAACATTTCGAGCCGCCCCCGCGCCCGAAACGGCAGCCGGCGCGCGCAGTGGCGGCGGACAGCAAACGTATCCTTCTCATCATCGGCGGCGGCATCGCCGCCTATAAATCGCTCGACCTGATCCGGCGCTTGCAGGATCGCGGCGCGCAAGTGCGCTGCATTCTCACCGCCGCCGCGCAGCATTTCATCACGCCGCTGTCGGTCGGCGCACTGAGCGGCGAGCACGCGTTCACTGACTTGTTCGATGCGCGCAGCGAGTTCGACGTCGGACATATCCGCATGGCGCGCGACACCAACCTCGTTGTGGTCGCGCCGGCTACTGCTGACCTGCTGGCAAAGATGGCGGGTGGCCACGCTGACGATCTTGCCACCGCAGTATTGCTCGCGACCGACAAACCGATCCTGATCGCGCCGGCAATGAACCCGCACATGTGGGCGGCGACAGCGACACGGCGCAATCTGGCGCAACTTACCACCGACGGCATCCATATCGTCGGACCGAACGCGGGCGAGATGGCGGAGCGCGGTGAAGCCGGCCAGGGCCGCATGGCCGAGCCGCTGGAAATCGTCGCTGCTATCGAAGCGCTGGCGCGCAAAGCCGGCCCACTTGCTGGCAAGCGCGTGCTGGTGACGTCGGGACCGACCAACGAGCCGATCGATCCGGTGCGCTACATCGCCAATCGTTCATCAGGCAAACAGGGCCACGCCATCGCCAGCGCAGCGGCTGCCGCCGGCGCCGACGTGGTGCTGGTGTCCGGCCCGGTCAACCTGCCCGATCCGCACGGCCTTACAGTGGTGAAAGTCGAGACCGCACAGCAGATGCTCAAAGCGGTCGAAAACGCGCTACCCGCGGACGCCGCGATCTTCGCTGCCGCAGTTGCCGACTGGCGCGCCGACCGGACGAGCGACAGCAAGATCAAAAAGCAGCCGGGCCAAACTCCGACCCTGACGCTGACGGAAAATCCCGACATCCTTTCAACGATCGCGCACCTGCGCAGCAAGCGGCCGCGCCTTGTCGTCGGCTTTGCCGCGGAGACCAATGACATCATCGCCAACGCCAGGGCAAAGCTCGCCAAAAAAGGCTGCGACTGGATTGTCGCCAACGACGTCTCGCCCGCGACCGGAATCATGGGCGGTGATAGCAACACCGTACATCTCGTTACCGCGAGCGGCGTCGAGGACTGGCCGCCGCAATCGAAAGACGACGTGGCGCGCAGCCTGATCGAGCGGGTCGTTACTGCGCTCGCGGAGAACAAGACGTGAGCAATCAGCCTGCCATCGACGTGCTCATCATGCGGCTGCCGCACGGCGCCGACTTGCCGCTGCCGGAATATCAAAGCGCTCTCGCTGCAGGGCTCGATCTTCTCGCCGCGGTGCCCGCCGATGCGCCGGTCGAGATCGCACCGAACAATCGCACGATGATTCCAACCGGCATTGCAATTGCGTTGCCGGCCGGCACTGAAGGCCAGGTCAGGCCGCGTTCAGGATTGGCGGCACGCCACGGCATTACCGTGTTGAATTCACCGGGAACAATCGATGCCGACTATCGGGGAGAATTACAGGTCATTCTTGTAAATACTAGTTCCGAGAATTTTGTGGTTCAGCGAGGAATGCGGATCGCCCAACTAGTAATCGCGCCAATTCTACATGCGAAACTTGTTGAATCCGCCAGTTTAGAGACCACAAAACGGGCTTCAGGCGGTTTCGGTTCCACGGGAACTGAAACGAATATTGCCGATGAGCGTGGCTGAACGTCTTATTACACTAGACCAAAACTTGGGCATACGATATCATCGGTATTCGAACTTCTGCCCTGCCCAAGCGTTTCCTTTCAGCACATGCCACTGCTTTCTCGCAAAGGAATCCTTGCGATTGCTGCGGTAATCGACGTTGCATTACATGCGCAGGGACGGCCGATCTCAGCAAAAACACTCGCGGCTCGCCACGGCTTGCCGCCGCGTCACCTGGAATCCGTGCTGCAAGCGCTGGTGCGCGAGGGAATTCTGAAAGGCATCCGAGGTCCGCGCGGCGGCTACGAATTGGCGCGCGAGCAGTGCCGGGTTACCGCCAACGACATCTTGCGTGCGGCCGGAACGGTGGACGAGGTTGAGGAACAGCCGGCCAACTCCGAATTGCTCAACAAAGTGGTGCTGCCCGCTCTGTCCACTGCGGAACAGGAGTTCGGCATTGCGCTGAGCCGCATCAACCTGGAAGACATGGCGCGCGAGCTGGCCGCAGCGGCGCTGAAATCCTGAGCCGCACACACGTTCACGATCTGGACTCTTTCGGCGCGATTCCCCTTGAGAGTAAAGTCGAATGATTCGCTGGCGCGTTGGCGGTGGGAGCCAGTAGCGGCAAACAGCCGGTAGAGGCACAGGGGCATGCCGGACACGATCCGGATCAACGGGGGCTGCGCTCATCCGTGGCGTAACGGATTTATTGCAGCTATTGCCGCCGCAACCTGCGCTGCTTCGTCCCGGCCAGCCTTAGCCGAGCCACCGTCATTGGCGCTGCACGAACTGGTCCTGACCGCGCAGGACAGCATCGACCGCCACGAAATCGCTGTGCTGGTTCTCGTGCTCGGCCTGATCCTGTTTTCAGTCCTGACCGCGATCATGTATCTGCGCACGCGAACCCGCGCCGCGCGCCTGGAATCATGGTCGCGCGACGAAATCGCAACGCTGCGCAACGATCTCGATCGGGCCAACGCCCTGTTGTCGTCGGAACCGCAGATATTGGTAGATTGGCAGGCGGCCTCCGACGAACCGAGCATCGATGGCGATCCGGCTATCGTCGGCGCTTCCGCGCCGCACCGCGTGCTGGCGTTCGGCACCTGGCTTGAGGCCGGCAAGGCGCGGGCCATGGAGCAGGCAGTCGACGCTCTTCGCACGCGCGGCGAAGGTTTCGCGATGACGCTAACGACATTGTTCGGCCAGCCGATCGAAGCACAGGGCCGCGCCATCGGCGGCTGTGCTGTGCTGCGGCTGAAAGATGCCAGCGGCGTCAAGCGCGATCTCGCAGATCTTTTGTCGCGCCACGAATCTCTGCGCACCAAAGTTACTTCGCTGCGCAGCCTGATCGAAGCCCTGCCCTCGCCGGTATGGACACGCGACGCCGCAGGTCAGCTTGACTTCGTCAATCGCGCTTACGCTCGCGCGGTCGAGGCCAAGGATGCCGAAGACGCAGTAGCGCGGCATCTGGAATTGCTCGACAGCGGCTCGCGAGAAGCCATCACGCACGAAAGCATCGCCAGCAGCGGCTATTCAGGACGGCTTCCCGCCATCGTCGCCGGCACCCGGCGAACCTTCGATGTGTTCGATTTCAAGACCGAAACCGGCAGCGCCGGTATCGGCATCGATGCCACCGAAGCCGAGAACATGCGGCTCGCGCTCACCCGGCTCACCGAAGCGCATCGCCGTACTCTCGACGCGGTCTCAACCGGCGTCGCCATGTTCGACGCCGACCAGCGGCTGTCGTTTTACAACGCCGAATATCGATCGCTCTGGGATCTCGACGCCGCCTATCTGGATCAGCGGCCAACCGACTCCAGCGTACTCGAGCGGCTGCGCACTGCTGACAAGCTCGAGGAGCAACAAAACTACCGCGAATGGAAAGCGGAGCTCCACGAAGCCTATCGCGCGGTCGAAGCCAAAGAGACCGAGTGGCACCTGCCCGACGGCCGCACGCTTCGCGTCGTCACCACGCCCAATCCGGACGGCGGCGTTACCTATCTATTTGACGACGTCACCAAGCGGCTCGATCTCGAGCGCCGCTTCGAAGAGCTGATCCGCTTTCAGCGTGAGACCCTCGACAACCTCGCCGAAGGCGTCGCGGTGTTCGCCAGCGACGGCCGCATCCGGCTGCACAATCCGGCTTTCGCCCGGATGTGGCAGCTATCGCCGGAATTTCTGGCGTTACGGCCGCACATCGAAACCATTTCGATTGAAAGCCAGGGACTCCATGGCGGCGATCGCCACCTGGCAGGCGCTGCGCGAAATGGTCACCGCAATCGAGGACCGCGAAGCCATTTCCGGCCGGCGGCTAGAACGGCGCGACGGCAGCGCAGTCGATTGCTCGGCCGTACCATTGCACGACGGCGCAACGCTGGTGACGTTCCACGACGTGACCGACTCGGTGAACGTCGAGCGCGCGCTGCGTGAGCGCAACGAAGCGCTGGTGGACGCCGACAAGATCAAGATCGATTTTGTCCACCACGTGTCTTACGAACTGCGCTCGCCGCTCACCAACATCATCGGCTTTGTGCACTTGCTCGACGATCCAGCGACCGGGCCGCTCGAGCAAAAGCAGCGCGAATATCTCGACTACATCACCGTCTCGACCAACACGCTGCTGGCGCTGATCAACAACATTCTTGACCTCGCTACCATCGATGCCGGCCGTATGCAGCTCAATCTCGGCGAGGTCGATATCCGCGGCACCATGGAAGGCGCTGCCGAAGGGGTACAGGACCGGCTGGTCGCCGCCGGCCTCACCCTCGATATCCGCTCGAGCTCGCAGATCGGCAGCTTCGGCGCCGACGAGCGCCGGGTGCGCCAAGTGCTGTTCAATCTCCTGGCCAATGCCGTCAGCTTCTCGCCGCCCGGCGCGACCGTGACGCTGCTCGCCGAACGCAACGCCGAGGCCGTCATGTTCTCGGTGACCGATCGCGGGCCGGGCATCCCCGCCGACGTGCTGGGCAAGGTGTTCGACTGGTTCGAATCCCATTCGCTCGGATCGCAGCATCGCGGCCCCGGTATCGGGCTTTCTCTGGTACGATCGTTCGTGGAACTCCATGGCGGAACGGTCACTATTTCCTCTGTTGTTGGGCAGGGCACCACCGTGACCTGCAGCTTCCCGCTCGGCCAGGCCGCCGCGCGGACAGCGGCCTGATCCATGCTTCTCACCACCAGCGGCGGCGCAAGCTTTACCGTGACCTTGCCGAACCTGCAGGCGTTGGCAGACTTCGTGACAGACATCGCCTGCGCGCTGGAGCCCGGCGATCTAGTGACGCTGTCGGGCGATCTCGGCGCCGGCAAAACCACCTTTGCCCGCGCCCTGATCCGCTATCTCGCGGGCGACGAGACAGTCGAGGTGCCGAGCCCGACTTTCACGTTCATGCAAACCTACGCACTTCCGCGCTTCTCGCTGGTGCATGCCGATCTCTATCGAGTCACCGGCACGGCCGACCTTGCCGAACTCGGCTTCGACGACCTGCCCGACCGCGCCGTGGTGCTGCTGGAATGGCCGGATCGCGCCGCCGGATTTTTGCCGCCGGACCGTTTCGACATTTCGTTCGCGCTCGCGCCCGCGCTTGGCGACGAAGGGCGCATGGCCCGCGTCACCGGCTATGGCACTTTCGCCGCGCGCGCCGAGCGCATCCCGCTGATCCATAATTTTCTGGAGGAGTCCGGCTACGCCGCGGCAACGCGCCAGCGCATGCAGGGCGACGCTTCCACCCGCATTTTCGAGCGCCTGATCCTCGACGGCCAAACAACGATATTCATGAACGCGCCGCCGAAGCCCGACGGTCCGCCGGTGCGCGACGGCAAGCCCTACAGCGCCATCGCTCATCTCGCCGAGGACACCATACCCTACGTTGCGATGGCCAAGGGCTTGCGCGAGCGCAACCTGTCGGCGCCCGAAATCCTGCACGCCGACCCGTCGCGCGGCTTGCTCATTATGGAAGACCTCGGCGAGGACGACGTCGTCGCTGGCGATCCGCCGGCGCCGATCGAGACACGCTACGAAGCCGCGGTCGACCTGTTGATCTCGCTGCATCGCCGCAAGCTGCCGGAAACCTTGCCGGTAGCGCCGCACCTCAATTACCGGCTGCCGCGCTACGATACCGAAGCGTTTCTCATCGAAGCCGAGCTGCTGCTCGACTGGTATCTGGCGGAAAGCAAACCGCCGATCAAAGAGACCCGCCAATCTTTCGCCACGCTGTGGCGCGAGGCGCTGGCGCCGGTGTTCGAAGCGCCGACCGACCTGGGTGCTGCGCGACTTTCATTCACCCAATCTGATGTGGCTTTCCGACCGCGAGGATGTCGCCCGGGTCGGCGTGCTCGATTTTCAGGATGCCTTGATCGGACCGCCGGCGTATGACGTCGCCTCGCTGTTGCAGGATGCGCGGGTCGATGTCCCGGAACACATGGAAGTCGCGCTGCTCAGCCGCTACGTCCGCGCCCGGCGCAACGACACCATCAATTTTGATGCCGCCGCCTTCACCCAGCTCTATTCGACGCTTGCGGCGCAGCGGGCGACCAAGATCCTCGGCATCTTTGCCCGGTTGAACAGGCGGGACGGCAAGCCGCAATATCTGCGTCATATGCCCCGCATATGGAACTATTTGCAGCGATCGCTGTCCCACCCCGCCCTTGCGCCTCTAAAAGGCTGGTATGACGCCAATGTCCCGCCACGAGATGGGTTATGATGCCGCGAGTTCGAGCGGTTATTGGGCGGAACCTCACAGGCCGGGGCAAGACTTTGACGCCGAAAAGCGCGTTCGTGCTGGCAGCAGGGCTTGGCACGCGGATGCGTCCCTACAATGGTCATTTGCCGAAACCGCTGGTCAGCGTCAGCGGCAAATCGCTGATCGACTACGGCCTCGACCGGCTTGCCGAAGCCGGCATCGAGCAGGCGGTCGTCAACGTGCATCATCTCGCCGATGCGCTAGAACAGCATCTGGCGAAACGGCAACGCCCCCGCATCATCATCTCCGATGAGCGCGCGGAGTTGCTCGGCACCGGCGGAGGCATCGCCAAGGCGCTGCCGAAACTCGGCGATGCGCCGTTCTTCCTGATCAACTCCGACACGTTCTGGCTTGACGGCGTAAAGCCGAATTTCGCGCGGCTCGCCGAAGCCTACGATGCGGAAACCATGGACGCGCTGCTGCTATTGGCGCCGACCACCGGCAGCATCGGCTACGAAGGACGCGGCGACTACGCCATGTTGCCGGACGGCCGGCTGCGGCGGCGTGGCGAACAGGAAGTCGTGCCTTATATCTATGCCGGCGCTGCGATCCTTGCGCCCGCGCTTGTTTGCCGACGCGCCCGCAGGTGCATTCTCGCTGACCCGAGTGTTCGATCAGGCCGGCGGCAAAGGCCGGCTGTTTGGACTGCGGCTCGAAGGCGTGTGGATGCACGTTGGCACGCCGCAAGCGGTCGCCGAGGCGGAAGCTGCGCTCGCCGCGACGAACTGAAATCTGATAAGCCTTGCAGCAATAGCTGCGAACCCGAAATGGCCCCACGCGTCTTCACGATTCCGGCGTCGGCACCGTTTTTGCCGACGCTGATTGAAGCATTGACTGACGGCAAGCTCGGCTTGCCGCCGTTGCGCGATCCGTTGGCGCTGGCCTCGGCGACGCTCTATCTGCCGACCCGGCGCGCCTGCCGGCTGGCGCGCGACACATTCCTCGACGTGCTGAAAGATGATGCGGCGCTGCTGCCCCGCATCGTCGCCATCGGCGATATCGACGAAGACGAGATCGCGTTCGCCGAAGCCGCAACTGGCGAGCTTGCCGCCGATGCGCTGGCGTTGCCGCAAGCGCTTCACGGGCTCGAACGCCGCCTGTTGCTGACGCGGCTCATCATCAACTGGGCCAACTCGCCCGCAATGCACGGCCAAAGCGGCGCGCCTCTTGTCGCGCAAACACCGGCCGCCGCCTGCGCGCTGGCCGACGATCTGGCGCGGCTGATCGACGACATGACGACGCGCGGCGTGGCGTGGAAACGGCTCGACGACCTGGTGCCGGAGAACTTCGATCAATACTGGCAGCAGACACTGAGGTTTCTGGAGATCGCACGCGAAGCGTGGCCGGCGATGCTGCGCGAACGCGACTGCATTGAAGCCGCAGAGCGGCGCGACTTGCTGATCAAAGCCGAGGCGCGCGTCTTGCCCGCAAGACCGATGGCTTGGTGATCGCCGCCGGCTCGACCGGCTCGATTCCAGCAACCGCCGAGTTGATCGCGACCATTGCGAACCTGCCGCACGGCGCCGTGGTGCTGCCCGGCCTCGATACCGATCTCGATGAGGAATCCTGGCGGCTGATCTCCGGCGATCCGAAAAAGAAAGTCGCAGCCGCGCCGGGCCATCCGCAGTTTGCCCTGCAAGCCTTGCTGACGCGCATCGGAATTGCCCGGGATGCAGTGAACTCCCTGGCGAAGGCGCAACGGCCGCGAAGTGCTGCTCTCGGAGGCGATGCGGCCGGCGATGCAAACCGACGTCTGGCAACAGCGCGCCAGCGATCTCGTCTTTGGAGCGCAGGCCGACGCCGCGGTCTCAACCATGACGGTAATCGAAGCCGCCAACGCCGAGGAGGAAGCGCTCGCCATCGCCATTTCGCTTCGTGAAGCGGTGCAGGACGGCAAGACCACGGCGCTGGTCACGCCGGACCGCACGCTCGCCCGCCGCGTCGCCGCCGCGCTGATGCGATGGAATATCGCGGTCGAAGACACCGGCGGCGATCCGCTTGCCGAGACGTCGGCGGGTATCTTCGCGCGGCTTGCCGCACAGGCTGCCGTTACCGGTCTTGAACCGGTGACATTGCTGGCGCTGCTCAAGCATCCGCTGTTGCGGCTTGGCGGTAGCGATCAACGGCACGCAACGGACATTCTGGAGCGCGCGGTACTGCGCGGCCCGCGGCCGAGCCGCGGCACAGCGGGTCTCGCGCGCGCGCTCAAAACCCTGCGCAGAGTCAAAGAAAGTTTGCATCCGTCCGATCCGCGCAAGGATCTGAGCGACGGCCAGATCGTGGAAGCCGAAAACCTTGTCACCGCGCTTGCTCGCGCTCTTGAACCGCTGGAAAAACTTGGCGGCGAATGCGCTCCCATTGAGCGAGCTTGCAGCGCGGCATCGCGATGTTCTGGCGGCGCTCTCAGCAGCACAACGGCGAACAGGCAGCATTCATCGGGCCTGATGGCGCAAAACTTGCTGCAGCGCTCGACGAACTCGCGACTAGTCCTTCGGCAACAAGTCTCGCCGTCGCTGCATCGGACTATGTCGAGCTTTTCACCGCCGCGTTGAGCGGCCGCGTCGTCCGCCGCCCGCTGCGGCCGGGTCTGCGCGTCCGCATTCTCGGTTTGCTCGAAGCGCGCCTGACCGAAAGCGATCGTGTCGTGCTCGGCGGCCTGGTCGAAGGCACCTGGCCGCCGGAAAGCCGCACCGATGCGTGGTTGAGCCGTCCGATGCGGCTCGATCTCGGACTCGATTTGCCGGAGCGGCGTATTGGTCTCACCGCCCACGATTTCGCGCAACTGCTCGGCGCCCGCGAAGTTATCCTGACGCTTGCGGCGAAAGTCGCCGGCACGCCGACGGTGCCCTCGCGCTTTATCCAGCGCCTTGCCGCGGTATCCGGCGAGCGCTGGCAACAGGCGATCAAGCGCGGCGAGACTTATCTGGCGTGGGCGCGGGAGCTCGACCGACCGGAAGGCAACCCTGAGCCCGAAAAGCGCCCGGAGCCACGGCCTCCGCTCGCGGTTCGGCCGAAAGGGCTTTCCGTCACCGAGATCGAGCACTGGCTGCGCGATCCCTACACGATTTACGCCAAGCACATTCTGCGCCTGCGTCCGCTCGATCCGGTCGATTCGGAGCCTGGCGCAGCGGAGCGTGGCACTTTCATCCACGCCGCGATCGGCGAATTCGCACAGACTTTCGCAAAGAGCCTGCCGGCCGATCCGGTGAGCGAATTGCTCGCACTTGGCCGCAAGCATTTTGCCGAGATCGAGGATTACCCCGAAGCGCGGGCGTTCTGGTGGCCCCGCTTTGAACGCATCGCGCGCTGGTTTGCGAACTGGGAGATCGAACGCCGCGCCGCCATCGCAAAAATCGACGCCGAGATCACGGGCACTTACGAAATCCCGCTGGAAAAAGGCAGCTTCCGGCTGCGCGGCCGCGCCGACCGCATCGAGCTAAGCAACGCCGGCCATTACACCATCTTCGACTACAAGACCGGCTCGGCGCGAACGGAGCCGCAGGTGCGCACCGGCCTTGCCCCGCAGCTTACCCTCGAAGCCGCGATCCTTCGCCGAGGCGGATTTGAGGGCATCCCTGCGAACTCTACTGTCGCCGACGTCGCCTATGTGCTGGTGAAAGGCGGCGAGCCGCCCGGCGATTCAAAATTCATCTCGTTCAAGGACGGCAATGCCGATTTTCAAGCCGATCGCGCGTTGGAAAAACTCACGGAACTGGCGAAACGCTTTGAGGACGAGGACACGCCCTATCGCTCGCTCGTGCATCCGATGTGGGCGACACAGTACGGCGACTACGATCATCTCGCTCGCGTCTTGGAATGGACCAGCGCCGGCGAGGAAGACGATGACGGGAGCGGCGAATGAGAACGGCCGCCGATATCCCGGACATCGTGCGTCAGCGGCAAACCGATGTATCCAATCCGAACGTCTCGGCGTGGGTCGCGGCCAATGCCGGCTCCGGCAAGACCCACGTGCTGGCGCAGCGCGTGATCAATCTGCTGCTCAAGGAGGTCGAGCCGGAAAAGATTCTCTGCATCACCTTCACCAAAGCTGCCGCCGCCAACATGGCGAAGCGGGTGTTCGACACGCTCGGCGCCTGGACCAAGCTTGACGATGAGGCGCTGGACAAAGCGATCACGGGCTCTGGAATCGCCACCGGCGCGGCGACGCGCACACTGGCACGGCGGCTGTTCGCACGCGCCCTGGAGACACCGGGCGGCCTGAAAGTGCAGACCATTCACGCCTTCTGCACCCAGCTTCTGCATCAGTTTCCGTTCGAGGCGAATGTTGCCGCGCGCTTTGCCGTGCTCGACGATGCCGAGCAGACTCAACTGCTCGAAGCACTCACGCTGGCAGTCCTTCTGCAAGGCGCCGAAGCATCTGAAAGTCCGCTCGGCCGCGCACTTGCCATCGCCATGACAGCCGGCGCTGACCAGACCTTCCGCGAGGTCGTGCGCGGCGCGATCGCGCAAGCCGACGCGATCCGGCGCTGGAACGAAAAGTCTGGCGGCACAGCTCAGGCATTGGATGCTCTCTCCACCGTTCTCGGCGTCGACCCGGCGACGACCCTTGCGCAGGTCGAACAGGAGATCGTGAACGGTCCAATCCTGCCGCCGTCGGAATGGCAGACCGTCGCAGCAACTTGCAAAACAAGTTCGACCAACGACCAGAGACAAGGCGATCGCCTGGTGCTGGCCTCGCGCCTGAGCGGCCGTGAGCAGATCGAGGCCTACTTCGGGGTTTTCTTCGACTCCAAATCCCAACCTCGTTCCAACCTGCTCACCAAGGGCTTCGCCAACAAGCAGCCCGGTCTGGCGCAACAACTGCTCAACGAGCAGAGCCGGCTGCTGACGCTGCGCGAACGCCGCAATGCCATTATTTGCCGCGACCGCAGCGCAGCCCTCATCACCGTCACTTCGGCGGTGCTGGAGCGATATAGCAAGGAAAAGCAGCGCCGCGGGCGGGTCGACTACGACGACCTGATCGACAAGGCGCTCGATCTGTTGCGCAACACCGAAGCCGCATGGGTCCATTACAAGCTCGATCTCGGCATCGATCATCTGCTGATCGACGAGGCGCAGGACACCAGCACCAAGCAGTGGGAGATCGTGCAGCGGCTGGTGGCGGAATTCACTACAGGCGCCGGCGCAAGGCCCGGCACGCGCACGATCTTCGCGGTCGGCGATGAGAAGCAATCGATCTTCTCGTTTCAGAACGCGGCCCCGCAGAAATTCGCCGAGATGCGCAAGTTTTTCCAGAAACAGCACGAGGACAGCGCGCTGGATTTCGAGTATCGCCAGCTCGAACATTCGTTCCGGTCTTGCGAAAGCGTTCTTGGCGCGGTCGATATCGTGTTCAAGGATATCGCCGGCAGCGTCACATCGGATAGCGCGGGCGGCATTCCGCCCCACATCGCGCTGCCCGATGCGCCGCCGGGCGTGGTCGAAATCTGGGACACGATCAAGCCGGAGAAGCGCGAGCCGATCGAAGGCTGGGACGCACCGTTCGACACCGTGAGCGAGGTCAGCCCGCGGGTTAAGCTCGCACGCCGCATCGCACGCACGGTGCGGCGGCTGATCGATGCGCGCGAGCCGGTCGGCCTTGACCGCCATCCGGCACGCTACGGCGACGTGCTGGTATTGGTGCGCCAGCGCGGCTCGCTGTTCGAGGCCATCATCCGCGCGCTCAAGAACGAAGGCGTCGAAGTGGCTGGCGCGGATCGTCTCGTGCTGACCGAGCACATCGCGGTGATGGATTTGATGGCGCTCGCCGATGCGCTGCTGTTGCCGCACGACGACCTTGCGTTGGCTTCCGTGTTGCGCAGCCCGCTGTTCGGTTTCAGCGACCAGGAGCTGTTCGACATCGCCTCGGATCGCGGCCGCAAGACCCTGCGCGCGGCTCTGGCCGCTCATACCGGCGAAAAATTCACCGAGGCCAGCGTTCGCCTTGAAACATTGGCGACGATGGCGCGGCGCGTGACGCCGTTTGCATTCTTTGCTCACGTTCTCGGCGCGGACGGCGGGCGGCGGCGTTTCCTGGCGCGGCTTGGCCTCGAAGCCAACGACGCGCTGGATGAATTCCTCAACCTTGCGCTGGATTACGAACGGCATGAAGCGTCGTCGCTGCAAGGCTTTCTGGCCTGGCTGCGCGAGGCCCGCGCCGAGATTAAACGCGACATGGAGATCAAGCGCGACGAGGTGCGCGTGATGACGGTGCACGGCGCCAAAGGGCTTGAAGCGCCGATCGTTATTCTTGCCGACACCATTACGCCGCCCGCCGGGCCGCGTCCGCCGCGGCTGCTCAAGCTGGCCGACGGCCCGCTGATCTGGGTCGGACGCCAGGCCAACGACGTCGCGCCGGTGCGAACCGCGCGGCAACTCTTTCAGCGCGACGCCGAGGATGAATACCGGCGTCTGCTTTATGTCGCGATGACGCGCGCGGCCGACCGGTTGATTGTCTGCGGCGCGGAAGGCGTGCGCGGCCGGCCACCCGGTTGCTGGTACGATCTGGTGCGCGAGCCGCTTTCAGAATTGCTGGTTGAGGAACAGGACGACGGCGAGACCGTCTGGCGTTATCGCAAATCCGCAAACAATGACGCCGTACCGCCCTCGTCTGACAAGCCGGAGGCAAAATCCGAACGGCCCAAGCTGCCGCTCTGGCTGCGCGAGCTTGCGCCCGCCGAACGGCCTCGTCCCATGGTGGTTTCGCCCTCATCAGCGTTCGACGACGATGACCTTGGCGGCAGTTTCGAGTCGACAGCTTCATCCGCCGCAGACAGGCAGAAGGCCCTGGAGCGCGGCAGTCTCGTTCACCGGCTGATGCAGTCATTGCCCGATATTCCCGCCGAGCGCCGCAGGCACGCCGCCGCGAGCTTTCTTGAAAAGCGGACGAAAAACTTCTCCACGGAAGAGCAGGCAAAGATGGTGCAGGACATTCTCGCCATCATCAACGACGAGAATTTTGCGGAGATTTTTGCACCCGGTAGCCGCGCCGAATTGCCTATCGTCGGCCGCTTTGCCCGCGACGACGGCGCGCCACTTCATGTGTCCGGCCAGGTCGATCGCCTCGCCGTTTCGAGCGAAGCGGTTTTGATTGCCGACTACAAAACCGACCGCAGGGTGCCGAAAAGTCTTGGCGAGGTCGCTCCCTATGTCACCCAGCTTGCGCTTTATCGTGCCGTGCTCCAGCGACTTTATCCCGGCAAGACCGTGCGCACCGCGCTGTTGTTCACCGAAGGGCCACGGCTGATCGAACTTCCGGCCGCCGACATGGACGCCGCGATTGGCAAAGTTTTAAGTCAGAACAGTCACGCTGGGCTGAAGGTCCCTTGACGCTACATCCCTTGACGACTCTTGGGGTGGTTCCTACGTTCGCTATCCAGCTCCAGCGATTCCATTTCTGCCGAAAAAACGAGGATTTTCAATGGTCGAGAAGACAACCGACGCCACGTTCGAACAGGACGTGCTGAAGGCAACCGAGCCCGTGGTCGTCGATTTCTGGGCGGAATGGTGCGGCCCGTGCCGCATGATCGCGCCGGCGCTGGAAGAGATTTCCAAGTCGCTCAACGGCAAGGTCAAGATCGTCAAGCTCAATGTCGACGAGAACCCGGGCGTCGCGGCGAAATACGGCATCATGTCGATCCCAACGCTGATGATGTTCAAGAACGGCGAGCTCGCGTCGCGCCAGGTCGGCGCCGCGCCGAAGCAGAAGCTTGAGCAGTGGATCACCGCATCGGCGTAAAAACTATTCCGTCATCCTGAGGCGCTCGTCGCGTAGCGGCGAGCCTCGAAGGGCGACGGCCCGAGCGCCTGGGTCGGTATCCTTCGAGGCTCGCGTTGCTCGCACCTCAGGATGACGGATCGCAGGCAACAACATCTATTCCAGCTCAATGCCGGAAATGCCGTGTCCCGGTCACGACCATCGCGATGCCATGGTCGTCGGCGGCCTTGATCACTTCATCATCGCGCATTGAGCCGCCCGGCTGAATGACAGCGGTTGCGCCGGCTCCGACCGCAACCAGCAAACCATCGGCAAACGGAAAGAACGCGTCCGACGCCACCACCGAGCCTTTGGTCGCCGGCTCCTTGAGGCCCAATGCTTCGGCGGCATCCTGCGCCTTGCGCGCTGCGATCCGGGCGGAATCGATCCGACTCATCTGGCCAGCGCCGATGCCTACCGTCGCCAACTCCTTGGCATAGACGATGGTGTTCGATTTCACGTGCTTGGCGACACGAAATGCGAAGCGCAGGTCGCGCAGCTCGGCGTTGGTCGGCGCGCGCTTGGTGACGGTTTTCAGATCCATATCGTCAACCACGGCATTGTCGCGCGACTGTACCAAGAGACCGCCGGCGACCGTCTTGGCGTAAAGCCCGGCGGCACGCGGGTCGGGCAAGCCTCCGGCGAGCAGCAGTCGCAGGTTTTTCTTTGTACCAACTATGGCGATCGCTTCCGGCGTCGCGTCCGGCGCGATGATCACTTCGGTAAAGATTTCGGTGATCGCGCGCGCCGCGTCGGCGTCCAGCGTGCGGTTGAGCGCAACGATGCCGCCAAAGGCCGAGACCGAGTCGCAGGCCAGCGCCTTGCGATAGGCGTCCACCAGCGTCTCGCCCTCGGCGACGCCGCAAGGGTTGGCGTGCTTGATGATCGCGCAGGCCGCCGTGCGTTTCGGATCGAACTCGGCGACGCATTCATAAGCCGCGTCGGTATCGTTGATGTTGTTGTAGGAAAGCTGCTTGCCTTGCGCCTGGCGCGATGTGGCGACGCCGAAGCGCACATCCGGCGTGCGATAGAACGATGCCGACTGATGTGGATTTTCGCCGTAGCGCAATTTCTCGATCAGCTTGCCGCCCAGCGCGCGATAATCCGGCGCATCTTCCCCAAGCTGGCCGGCGAACCAGTTGCTGATCGCGGCATCGTAGGCCGCCGTCCGCGCATAGGCTTTGGCGGCGAGCCGGCGGCGCAGCGCCAGCGTGGTCTGGCCGCCGTGCTGCTTTAATTCTTCAAGCACTGCCGCGTAGTCGCCGGCATCGACCAGCACCGCGACATCTTCGTGGTTCTTCGAGCCGGCGCGGATCATCGCCGGGCCGCCGATATCGATGTTCTCGATGCAGTCGGCGAAGTCGGCGCCGCGCGCGACTGTTTCCTCGAACGGATAGAGATTGACCACCAGCAGATCGATCGGCTGGATTTTATGCGCGCGCATGGCTTCGGCGTGCGCGGCATTGCCGCGAATACCGAGCAGGCCGCCGTGCACCGCCGGATGCAGCGTCTTGACCCGGCCGTCCATCATTTCCGGGAAGCCGGTGAGATCGCTGACGTCGAGCACCTTCAAACCTGCGTCACTTAAAGTTTTGCGGGTGCCCCCGGTCGAAACCAGCTCGATGCCGTAACCCGCAAGCGCGCGGGCAAATTCGACCACGCCGGTCTTGTCGGAAACGGAAATAAGGGCGCGGCTCGCGCGGCGGAGGTGATCGTTCGTCATGCGGCTTTTCTTTCATCCCCCCTTGCGGAGCGCAACGGGGAAGGATGGCAAATTCACAGCGGCAGCCGGGGCTCATCCGCGCGGACGCGCTGCCGGGTCGCTGCCGCCATGCTCGAAGCACCGGTCTGCTGGAAAGTCCACAGCACGCGCGGCGTCGTCGCGCGCATTGCCGTGGATAATGATCTGCGCGGTACGGCGCGGGCCTTCGCGGCCGCCGAGGAACACACTGTCCTCGAGTTCCACCCGCTGCTCGGGGGCGCTGAACGTCCACACGTCCTTGCCCGCCGTCATCAGCATGACGCCATGGCCGTCGGTAAGCCGCGTCGCCTTCACCGACGGGTGCAGATGGAAGCGGACGGCATAGGCATCGTCCTTGCCGCGGATCTGCGTACCCTTCGCGCCGATGAACATGTCCTCGCCTTCGAGCTTGTTGCCGTCGTTCGACAACACCACGGTTCGCTCGTGGATGACATCGAAGCGATCGGCATAACCGTCGTGGGCCGCGCGTAGCATGATGCCGTCGCTGCGGTCTTCACGCGTAACATTGACGTGGCCCGGACCGCCAAGCATCGGCGAGCCGCCAAGCACACGGCGGAATGCCGCGGTCTCGACGAAGCGCGCCGACGAGGTTTCATTGAATGTCACGGTCGAGTGCGCCGCAGTGGAGCGCGCAAAACGCCGCCAGTCGTCGCGGCCCACCTGCGGCATGCCGCAATTCACCACCAGCGGGCTGTGCTTCGGCGTCGAAAATTCGAATGACAGGCAGCCGGCATGGGCCTCAAGACTCATCTCGATCGGCGGCGCGCCGCCGGTATCCATGATCAGCACGCCGCCGTTGGCCTCGATCCGCTGGTAGGCCGAATACGGCGCGTTCGACAGCGGCGCACCGTGGGTGTCGTCGTAGGCCAACAGCGTCATCAGTTGTTCGATCGGGGTCGCACCCATGCCGTTGAAATGCGCGAGCGTGCCGTCGGAATGACGAAAGAAGCGCAGCATCGGCATCATGCGATCGATCGCGTTCAGCAGCGCCGGCGGCGGCGCGATGTTGCGCGAAGCGAACACCTGGCTCAGCGGCAGCAATTCCAGCAAGCACGTCGATGATGGCGCCCGGATCGCGCCCGGCATGGCCGCCGTCGGGGAGGATTTGCCGCTCAAGCTCGACGCGCAAACGCTCGGTCGCGGATTTAACGTGGCGCGATTGGCCGGCGATGCAGAGCGCCGCATAGTTCAGCGCAATCACTGCCTGCATGCTGGCAACGCCGCGCCGCGCATCACCCGCGGTGTGACGGAGGTAGCGGATCTGCCGCACCAGGCTGCGCACAAAGCGGCGATAGAACTTCGCATCGGCATCCTGCAGCACCAGCGTGGCCTGGCTCAGCCACGAAATGATCCGCCGCGACAGCACATCGGGCCGCCAGCCGATCGGGTGCCATGAACCTTGCAGATTGATCCATTCATCGACCAGGACGCGCGCATTGGCGCGCGTGATCGCGGATTCGGCGGCGCGCAAATGGCGCAGCCAGCCAAAGCCCAACAGCGTGGCGCACCACTCATCCGACGGCGGCTCCATTTCGAAGATCGAGCGGCCGTCGCAGATCACGACCTTGCCGGCGAAGGCGAAGCGGCCGGAATAGATTTCCGTGGCGCGGGTCGCGTCGGCCGTGCGCAAATCCTGCGGCGCAATCAGGAGGCGGTCGCCCTTGAACGCGGGCAGCGGCCAACGCAACACCGGGTGGCCGTTGAGCCTGCCGACGGCATGCCGCAAACCCGCCCCGCAAAAGCAGCCAGGACAGCTTGGCATTGCTCGCAATTGAAACGCCTGACATCGGCGCGGTCGCCCCTCCTGATTAAGTCGCAACATAACGGAAGGGGGTTCGACGACCAAATAACTGTCAGGATGCGCGGTTTTACCGCTTTTCCAGCCGTGCGGCGTAGAAGCCGTCGAGCCCGGCCAGGCGCAAATCAGTGTCGGGCAGGTGGCACGGCAGGGTCCGCAAATCGCCGTCCGCGCTGATGAACGCCGATTCGCCGGATACCTCGGCAGGCGCGATCGGCACGCGGCGGACGCTTTGATCGCGCGCCAAAAGATCGGCCACGATGGCCGCACCTTCCTCAGGTTCAAGCGAGCAGGTGCAATAGACGATGGCGCCACCGGGTTTGGTCAGCGCCACGGCACGCTCGAGCAAACGGCGCTGCAAGGCGGCCAGTTTCAAAATATCGGCGGGATGCTTGAGCCACGGCACGTCGGGATGACGGCGGATGGTGCCGGTCGCCGAGCACGGCGCATCGACCAGAATAGCGTCGAACGGCTCCGCCTCCCACGTGGCGGCATCGGCGCAGACCAGTTCAGCATCAAGCGAAAGGCGGGTGAGGTTTTCCCGCAAGCGTTTGAGCCGGGGCGCCGAGCGATCGACCGCCGTGACATTGGCGCCGGCAACGACAAGCTGCGCGGTCTTGCCGCCGGGCGCGGCGCAGAGATCGGCGACACGCTTGCCGGCGACATCGCCCAGCAAACGCGCCGGCAGCGCTGCGGCGGCGTCCTGCACCCACCATGCGCCTTCGTCAAAGCCCGGCAGCGCCGTCACTGCACCATGCACGATCGCGCGCACGCTGCCGGTCGGCAGCACGCGGCCACCGAGCTTTTCCGCCCATTGCGGCGCGTCCTTTTTGACCGAGAGATCGAGCGCCGGCTCGCGTCCGTTGGCGGCGGCAATCTCGCGCGCGATTGCTTCACCGTAGGTCGCGATCCAGCGCTGCATGAGCCACGGCGGCGTATCGAGCAGCACGGTATCGAGCGCCGCGAGCCGCTCCTTGCCCTCGCGGGTCATTCGGCGGAGCACGGCATTCACCAACCCACGGAAGTGCGATGCGGGGCGATCTTCCTGCGCAAGCCGGACCGAGAGATCGACGGCGGCATGATCCGGCACATCGAGAAACAAAATCTGCGCCGCGCCGAGCAACAGCGCGGTTTCGAGCCGCGGCGCCTTCGCTGGCAGTCCGCGATCGAGAAAAAACTCGAGCAGGTGACGCAAGGTGCCAAGCCGGCGCAACACAACATAGACCAGGGCCCGCGTCAGGGCGCGGTCGCGCTCGGACAACGCGGCGAGCCCTGCGGCGCCGTCGCTGCTATCAAGCAACTCATCAAGCGGACGGTTCCGGCGCAGAACACCTTCGACAATGTCGGCCGCAATGCGCCGCACCGCGAGGCCCGGCGTATCGGGCGCGTTTTCTTCGGATTCCGGCTTTGCTTTGCGGGCAGGCTTCACGCGAACAAATTCCTTCTTGCAGTGCGCGCAGGGCTACGCCAAGTCAGGGACGATGCCAACCGATCCCCCAAACACTTCCAAAGAGCAGCCGCCGCACGCCGAAAAACGGCCGCTAACGCCGGAGGCGGAACGCGCGCTCGCCGAAGCCGCCGACCGGCGCGCCGAGCAAGCGCGTCAAAAGGCCGAAGCGGCCAAGGAGCAGGGCGGCCGGGGCGGCCTCGAGCCAACCCGATACGGCGACTGGGAAAAAGACGGTCTGACCTCGGATTTCTAAGGGCTTTGGTCACTTCGGCAGCAGAAGGCTGCACTCTCTTCTTGCTCTTTTTCCTAATTTTAGAATATAATCCTATATAGATTCCTTCTGGCACACGATTCGGTGGCCATGCGGCATCCATCATTTTCGACATTCGCATCGTCCCATCGCGGCAGCCTGTTGCCGGTGACGGGAACAGCCTTTGCGCTGGGCCTGTTGATCGGCACAGCGATGCATTCTTCCTGGTCGTCACTTAGCGCCGCCAAAACCGCGCCCCTGGTTGGGGCACAAGAGACGACGGCTGCGGTCACACCATCTCCAACGCGTTTCAATTCGAACGTCAGTTACGCGGCCGAGATCGTCCGCATCATCGACGGCGATACGTTCGAAGCGCGGGTGCGGGTGTGGCCGGGCATCGACATCGATACCAAAGTGCGGCTGCGCGGCATCGATGCCGCCGAGCTGCATGCCCGCTGCGGGGACGAGCTTGCGAAGGCCGAAGCCGCGCGCACTGCGCTGCAAACCATCCTTGCGCAAGGCGACGTGCGCCTGTCTCAGGTCGGCATCGACAAATACGGCGGCCGCGTCGATGCTGCCGTCGCGACCCGCACGACCGCCGACGTCTCAGCCGCGCTGCTCAGCGGCGGCTTCGCGCGCGCTTACGGCGGCGGCAAGCGTGGCACGTGGTGCGGATAAATGACGCTGCCTGCGGCACCGTTCACCGCCAGACCCTTCCGCGACTTCGTATCGAGCTAGCACGAACTGCTACTCCCGGTTCGCCGGGCTCTCCTTAACTGCGATTGCAAGCAAGCCGCGCACACCCGGAGCCAATTTAGTTGGCGTTATCGTGAGTTCCCTAGCCGCAAATCCGCCCTCGGCAAGCAACCGAGCGAGAACTCGCGCATCGTAGAGTCGATGGCTGTCTTCCAAATGCCAATGCTGCATGGCGGCTCGGTCCGTTGCCACCACGATCATGCGTCCGCCGGCACGCAGGACACGCCGCGCCTCACGGATAGCGCTTGCATCGGCAAAGTATACGACATGCACGACCAGAATTTTGTCGACTGAGTTGTCACGCAACGGCAATGCATCGATACCACCGCGTAATAGGTGAACGCGATTTTTCCGCAGGGCCGCCGAGTTGAGGCGCGCGGCCTGCTCGATCATCGTTTCCGAGTGATCGATCCCGAAAATACATTTCGCCGACCGCAGCGCGTCAAGCGCTTGGATTGCGTGCCCGCTGCCGCAGCCAAGCTCAAGGACCAGCTCGCCTGGCTTGATCTCGATGGCGTTGATTGCGATGCGGTTCGAGCCGCGATTTGCGACGGCCATCGCCGCCGCAATCAGCCGGCCGCGCAATCCGAACGGATGCCGCAGTTGTCCGCCGATCGCCACCATCAGTCGCGACAAGACCGCCAAGCTGCGCTTAATCGCCGTGCTGCAGTCAGTTGCTCGGAATCTTGGCGAGATCCTGCTCGATCACCAAGCGCCGCGACTTATCCCAAAGTGGACGTTCCGGATGTGGCGGTAAGGTCAGAGCGTGCTTGAACACGGCCGCAGCCGCTGCGTATTCCTTTTGCTCCAAAAGGAAATCACCATAGAAGTAATTGGCATCCAATCCGTCGGGCGCATATTTGACGGCCTCTTCAAGAAGGTGCCGCGCCTTGGTCTTGTCGCCGAAGCCGATAGGAAATCCGGGCACCCGGTAATAGAGCACGCCGAGACTGGTCGGCGCACCGGCATCGAGCGCCGCCGGATTGCTGTCGGCGATCGGCTCAAGAATTCCGCGGGCATGCTTGGCAAAACCGAGTGCCTTGAAAGGGCTTCCGTTTTCGCCCGCCATCGACGCCTGTTCGCTCAAGATAATTCCGTACCAAATTTGCGCTTCGGAGCGCCCTTGGTATTGGCTGCTAAGAGCACTCGCGCGCTCGGCTAGTTTAGCCATTTGTTGCTCCTGCGCATTCTTGTCGCTGACTTCAAACTTGATATGCTCCCAATCCAGAGCAACGCGCAGAATATCGCCGTTGAGGTTGTCAGCGGCCCGAACACTCGACGCCATAACGACTGCCAAGGCACACAGGCCCACAAGAATAGCGATCATCTTCCGATTCATAGTCATCCTCCAGTCTTTGAGGTGGCTGTTTCGCTGAATAAATCCTTGGCTTTGCGGTCACCCCGCGCCACAGCGGCGTCGACCACGCCCGGCAAGACCGCGTTCAAGCGAACGAACAGGCGTTCCGGAAATCCGATAAAGACTTCTTTCTCACGCGCTCTAATCGCCGTCAGGATTCTTTCGGCCACGTCCTCGGGGGCATCGATATTCA
This sequence comes from uncultured Alphaproteobacteria bacterium, assembly GCA_963742215.1. Lineage (GTDB taxonomy): Bacteria > Pseudomonadota > Alphaproteobacteria > Rhizobiales > Xanthobacteraceae > BOG-931. The sequence continues at coordinate 75,054 of CAVULJ010000021.1, read as the reverse complement.
TTCCCGTCAGCCCGGCATACTTCTCTATTTTTGGCGACAGCATCGCGGTGCGGACCGCGCGCGGCGCGACGTAAGTCACGGCCACAGAGGTTCCAGAGACCTCCCGGCGTAAAGCCTCGCTAAAGACGCGCAGGCCGGCCTTCGCGCTTGCGTAAGCAGCGAAATTCGCCATCCCGATCGAGCCGATAATCGAGCCGACATTGACCACGTGTCCGCAGTTGCGGCGTTTCATGATTGGCAGACACGCCTGACAGAGCGCGACAGGTGCAATCAAGTTGACCATGTAGCTGCGCTGGAGATCGTCGAATGACTGGAGCTCCGCCGGACCGAAATATTGGATACCCGCCATGTTGACGAGTAAGTCGGGCTCCTCACGTTTCACGATCGCTGCAGCGTCGGCTATCCCCGAGGGCTCCGACAAATCCGCCGACGCATGGCCCACGCACGGCAGGCCGACGGCAGGCCGCTGGCGTGAAATGACAACAATTTCCGCGCCCTCGCGTGCCAACCCTTCGACGACGTGGCGACCGAGACCTCCGGTCCCACCTGTGAAAACCACTCGTTTGATCGATTGCGTCATCACAAGCTGGCGGCGTAGAGAGGCGATGTCGTCGGCTGTTGCGCATTCCGACGATTGAGATCGATGTCCCGGAAGATGTCCCCATACAGCTTGTAGAAATCGGCGGTACTCTCGGTGATGACCGGCAGATGCCGTACGCCCAGGCGCTCGACAAGGCCTGCAAAGAGAGCCGAGTGTTCGACGTCAAGATCGCCGTGAGTAGTGAGATATTTGAAGCCACCTTCACCGGATGGCCCGACCGAGCTACGCAGCGCTGCAACTGCACTGCCCGCGAGCGCAACGGCCATGCCCTCAAGCACATGGATCATGCCGAGAAGCGCGTACGGCGATATCCGCTCAACCACGTAATAGGCGTGTCCCACCATCACCTTGCAGGGCAGACGCGGAGCGCCATAGCGAACGCTCGCGGAATCGCCGCCAAGGGCCTCGATATCTTCAAGGATCCAGGCCTCGTGCCCTCGTTCTTCTTCAATGTATTCGAACAGAGCCGTTTGATAGATTTGATCCTCGGCGCTACATCGCGCCGCCGCAAGCGCAAGGAGCGGCGCGGTATTCTTGACATGGTGGTAGGCCTGACCAAGAAAATCGATGTAAAGCGGCCGTGGCGCGCCGCTTTTCAAAACCTCCTGTATCAACGGGATCGCGATGAACGCGTCGCGCTGGGGAGTGGTGTCGGAAAGTAGTTTCTGGAAGACCGACATTTATGCTCGTTCCAATAATTGAGAAGTCTTTTGTTTATTAGCTTCGCGACCGGCAACGTATGCGGCAATCTCACGCCGCCGAGGCCGGGCGTTTGCCGTCATCAGGTCAAGCTGCTGGAAGTCTTGCTCCGAAAGCGCCAGATGGCGTCTCGGCTTTGCATAATCCGGCAGACCGCGGATTGCTTTTGTGACCAGTTCGTCGAGTGCTGCCGCATCGTGGCAGAGCGCGGCATCGCGCGTGATCAGCAGCGCCACCAACTCTTCGTCATGTCCGACGACAACGCAGCGGCCAACACGCGGATCGGCGGTAATCGCCTGCTCGATCCATTCAGGGCTGACGTTTCGGCCGGCAGCAGTCACGACGACATTGTCCTTGCGGCCGGTCACCAGCAGAAAGCCGTCATCGTTGAAATGGCCGAGATCACCGGTGCGCCACTCACCAACGAGTTTTGATCCTTCCAGATAGCCGCTCATAACGGTGGGGCCAGAGACGACAATCTCGCCCTCGTCAACATCGACCTTTATTCCCGGCAACGGCTTGCCAACGGTGCCGGCGCGTCGTGATCGCGGACGATTCACGGTCACGACCGAGCAACACTCGGAGAGGCCGTAGCCCTCGTAGACCGGCAAGCCTCGCTGCCAAGCCGCGGCGGCGAGCGGAGCAGCCACTGGAGCGCCGCCGACCGCGATAAATCGTAACGTGGCCGGCGCCACGCGGTCATGCACCTGCAATTCCGTCAGCCAAGCACCGAGCAGTTCAGGGACGAGCACAGTTGCCGTAGCCCTGCTTTGTTCGGCCGCAATTGCGATATGCCCTCCGGGTGTAGCCGCGAGCGATTGGGGATAGACATGGATGGAGGCACCGACAGCCAGCGGCAGATACATTCCAACGACCTGTTCCAGCAAAAGCGCATGCGGCAGGAGCGAGAGATACCGATCGGAGGTATTGGCCTGCGATACCTCGGCGAGCGCCGTGATGCTGGCGTTCAGTTGACGGGATGCAAGCTGCACCCCCTTTGGTTGCCCCGTAGTGCCAGACGTGAATATCACCCTTGAGGCTTCAGCGCTTGGCTCAAGCGCGGGCGTGCTGTCAGTTGCCGGCACGTGTCCGGTAAGGCCGAGACGCCGCACGCGGTCGATTAATTCCGGCGCGGCGACGACATCGGTGAGCTGAGTGGCCTGCGCAATGTGTTGCAGTTGAGCGTCCGAAAAAAAGTCGGGCAGCGGGATCAAAAGTTTGCCGGCAAATGTCAGCGCGAGGTCGGCGAGAATCCCGTCAGCTCCCTTGCCGAACAGCAGGCCGACCTTAGCCGGTAGCTTGGAAGCCCAGTGCGCTTGGCCACGCACACATTCAAGCAACCCCGCGTATGTGAGGGTTTCCTCCGGAGACGCTAGCGCGAGCGAGCCGCCAGCTCTGCTGGCCCGGCGCGCAAGCGAATCAAAAAACTCGCGCATCAACTGAAAAGTCAGCTGCAGCGACACTAACGCCAGTGCGCTTCGTTGCGGCGAATGGATCGTGTTGGACAACCGCAACGATCCGGGGATCGTGATCGAAATAGCTGCCCCAAATGTCGGGATCGTCAACTCGACTGCGCTCGGCGCGACCAAGTTCGAGCATCTGTATGCCGTTCCGGCGCAGAAGTCCTCGTAGCGGCCTGGTCGCGGTGAAGATCGCCGACTCGACGTCCTGCGAGTTCAGGAGTTCGATAAGATCCCTGACGAATGCGATTGAGCAACCGGCGTTTGTACCGACGAGATGAGATACTTCAACAATACGAGCGCGCTGGAAATCGCGGTCACAACGGCTTTGCAGAATTTTCTCGATCGGCTGATCGAGATAGCATTCGGAGAACAGCGCTTCGTACCCGAAACGAATCCCGGCAGCACATTCAACGCCGCCGGACGCGTCCAGTTCGGCAACGATGGTCCGCGCAAATGACGTCAAAAGGGCGCCGTAGCGTTCGGCGTAGATAGAGCGAATTGCGGCCTCAACGCTGGCGCGCAGGCGATCGAATCGCGACACCACGACAAACATTGAATTGTCCCCATCTCACCCGAGGTTGCAGTAGTGGACTGGTTCGCTGACGGTGACCTGACAGGCGCAAGGCAAGATGGAGGCAAATGTCTCGAAACTGGATAATTTGAAGGCAAAACAAGATAACTGTGACAGTCGAATTGATCGCGCAGCCCAACTGCCCAAATCTTCTAATAAGGCGTTAAATCGCGCTCAGGCGGCGACGGGAAATTGCAGGGTAAATTGCGCGCCGCCTTCAGGCGCGTCGGCCACAGAAACTGTACCGCTCAGCGCGTGCATGATCCGCCGCACGATAGCGAGCCCTAATCCAGCTCCATCGTTGCCGGATTGTCCACGCCAGAAACGCTGGAAGATTTTTTCTCGCATCGAGGGCGGTATGCCCGGTCCCGAGTCGCGCACGACCACAGTCGCGCCTTCGGTTACACGAATATGGACGCCGCAACCGGGTGGACTATGATTAATCGCGTTCTCGATCAGATTGCTGATTGCAATATTGACGATCATCTCATTGCCGCGGATCATGACAGCGGCATCAGGTTCATCGACCTCCAGGGTCTTGTCCCCCGAAATTGCAATTGGGCCCAAGTTCTCAGCTGCCTGCCGCGCAACGCGACATAAATCAATCTGCTCATCCAGCCGAAGATTTAGGGTTTCAAGCCTCGCCACCAGCAATAGCTGATGAACAATTCTCGTCATCAACTGAACGTCATAGCGCAACCTGTCGGCAACAGACTTGTCCGGCAGCGTATCGATGTTTGCGCCGAGTACAGCCAACGGGGTCCGCAGCTGGTGTGCCGCGTTTGCATTGAACTCCCGTTGCCGATTCAATCCTTCGTCGAACCTGTCCAGAGTGTTGTTGAACTGAGTTACCAGCGGCAAAATCTCGGAAGGGATATCTTTGGTCGGCAGCCTGAGCGCAGATTTCCCCGGCTCGATTTGCGCCGCAAGCGCCGCCAATTTCTCCAAAGGCAAGAGTGAGCTTCGGACAGTCAGGGCTGATATAGCCAGTAATATCAAAAGAAACGGCACCTGCAGCCAGCCGCCGTCGATGAAAAATTCATTCAGAACTGCCGCATTGAGCGACTGCGTCATCGGGACGGCCTGCTCAACCTGCGTAAAAAACGATCTCTGTGCAAGATCGGTTCGAACAGCGGCTCCAAGCGTGCCGGGATTATCGGCGCTGGCCTCGTACTCATAAACGCCACGCCCCTCGGTGGTGATCACGCTTGGCAACGGACCGACGCGTCGGCCGGACGCTACAACAATCCTTCCGGCTTCATCGCGAACCGCGTACCGGTATCTGCTCCCGGGGCTGTTGTAGGCCTCGGACAGTTTGGGAGGCAGGTTAATGTCCACCGAGCCGTCGGCATTGAGCCTGATGTAGCCGGCAAGTTCCTCCGCCTGCCGCGACAGCGATCGCTGCCGCAAATATGTTTCAACGCGGCTTTGTTTTACGTAAAGCCAGCCATAGGAAATAGCTGTCGCGGCTATCGTCGCAATCGTCAGTCGGGTAATGATGCGCGATGAGAGTGACATGCTGCTGTACCGCTATTCCTTCAAAAGGTAGCCGATTCCGCGCAGCGTATGAATTGATACGTTGGCCTGAATTACTTCCAGCCTTCTTCGCAGTCGTGACACCAAGGCCTCTATGGTGTTCGGAGTGATGTCATCACTAAGACCGTAGACTGCGTCCTCAAAAAGGCGCTTCGGAACGACCTGGTCGGCCCTACGCATGAGAAGCTCAAGCGCGTCCAGTTCGCGCGGCGTAATGACGACCGTGCGCCCGCCGACCCTGAGCTGACGCGCCGCCGTGTCGAGACTGAGATTACCAATATCGATGGTCGTTCCCAAAGGACCACCGGGACGCCGCAGCAGCGCTCTGAGCCGGGCAGCCAGTTCCTTCATCGCGAACGGCTTGAGCATGTAATCGTCCGCGCCGCGATCGAGCCCTGCGACGCGGTCGTCGATGCCGTCCCGCGCCGTTAGCACAATCACAGGCGTCCATTTGCTTGTTGCGCGGATATCTCCAATCAACTCCAGGCCATCACGATCGGGCAAGCCGAGGTCGACAATAGCAGCGTCATAGGTAACGCTCTTAAGCGCCGCCAAGCCCTCGCCTGCCGTCGCAAACGTATCAATATGAAACCCATATCCCGCGAGGCCACCAACGATCGAAGTGGCAAGCCGTTGGTGGTCCTCAATGAGCAAGACGCGCAAAGGCTTTCTCGGTGCTATTTCGTCCGGCGCGAAACAGGCTATTCGCAAAACTCAGAGATCATAAGGCGGGTAGTTCATCTACCTGACAGGAAGCTGACGTGCCGGCGCAGGCCGGGCTTTTCCTCTCCCTGGTTTGCCGGTTACAAAAAGTGCCCAGGCAGCGACGCTGTATGAGCGCCCATGTCTCAGCCGCGCTGCTCAATGCGCTGCTCAGCGGCGGCTTCGCGCGCGCTTACGGCGGCGGCAAGCGCGGCACGTGGTGCGGGTAGATGCCGCTGCGGCGGCGTGACAGGGCTGATTTCAGCAACTAAGTTGAATGGTGCGTTTGTTGCGTGAGGGAGCGTAAGTGATCGAAACCCGATTCCAGTTTTATGTGTTTTACATCGGCATAGCCGCGCTTTTCGCGATACCGGCTTACGCGGCTTTCAAGACAATCTGGCTTTAAATAGCGGCGACGAGCGGCGTAGCTGCGATAACGCGCGTAACATTCATCCGCTCGTCCCCGCGACCTGCCTACGCTCGGAAGTCGAGCTTCGGCAGGTTTGTAGTCCGCCGAAGCTCGAAGAGCGAAGGCGGAAAGCGGGGACCCAGCAGGAAGATGGATTCCCGCTGGAGTTTACCCCCGACAACGATCGGGGGCGGGAATGAGCGGAAGCGGTTACGCGGCTGACTATTGCACCACCACGACCGGCGTGCCGAGCGGCACGTGTGCGAATAGCTCCATCACGTCTTCGTTGTACATGCGAATGCAGCCGTGTGACACGAAGTGGCCGATCTTGCCTGGCTCGTTGGTACCGTGGATCGCGTAATCGGTGCCGGCGACCGTCATTGCCGCGACACCCATCGGATTGTGCGGCGAACCGCCCGGAATCATCGGCGGCAGTTTCGGATTTTCACGCCGGATATCCGCCGGCGGTTCCCAGGCCGGCTGGATGTATTTGCCGTCGATGGTGGACGCACCGGACCACTGCATGCCGGCGCGGCCGACGCCGACCGGATAGCTGATCGCTGAGCCGTTGCCGAGCGTGAAATAAAGCCGGCGCTCCCGCGTCGCCACGACGATCGTGCCCGGCCGGTAGCCGGCGCTGAACGGCACCATATCGCCATGGGCCTGCGCCGCACCGGACGTGAGACCGAACATCGCAACGACGGCCGCGAGCGCTGCCGCAAACGCCAACACCTTACGCATACGCTACTTCCTGCTTCCCACTGTCGTCCCGGTAACCACATTGGGATGCAACTCGTAAACCATGGTGAAAGCAGGCATGTGTAGGGCCGCGCTGGGGTGAACGTGGTGAAGAACCAGTAAATTTCGCGGCCGCCGCATGGCCCGCCGCGCATTTTCCCTATGCCTTTTCCTTGCTGCGGTTCTGGCGGTTGTTGACGAGGTCGTCGACCACCGCGGGATCGGCCAGCGTCGAGGTATCGCCGAGATTGCCGTATTCGTCCTCGGCGATCTTGCGCAGGATGCGGCGCATGATCTTGCCGGAGCGGGTCTTCGGCAGGTTCGGCGCGAACTGGATCATGTCGGGCGAGGCAATCGGCCCGATCTCCTTGCGGACCCAGTTGGTGAGCTCCTTGCGCAAATCTTCGCTCGGCTGCTCGCCCGTCATCAGTGTGACATAGGCGTAGATACCCTGCCCTTTGATGTCGTGCGGATAGCCGACCACCGCGGCCTCCGACACTTTCGGGTGCGCGACCAGCGCCGATTCCACTTCAGCGGTGCCCATGCGGTGGCCCGAGACATTGATCACGTCGTCGACGCGGCCGGTGATCCAGTAGTAGCCGTCCTCGTCGCGGCGGCAGCCGTCGCCGGTAAAATACTTGCCCGGATAGGCGCTGAAGTAGGTTTCGACGAAACGCTGATGGTCGCCATAGACCGTGCGCATCTGGCCGGGCCAAGAATCCGCGATGCACAGATTGCCGGTGACCGCGCCGTCGAGGACCTTGCCTTCGGCATCGACGATCTGCGGCACGACGCCGAAGAACGGCAGCGTCGCCGAACCGGGTTTCAGTTTGGTCGCGCCGGGCAGCGGCGTGATCAAAATGCCGCCGGTTTCGGTCTGCCACCAGGTATCGACGATCGGGCAGCGGCCATCGCCGATCACGCGATGATACCACTCCCACGCTTCCGGATTGATCGGCTCGCCAACGGAGCCAAGAAGCCGCAGCGACGCGCGCGAAGTTTTCGTCACCGGCCCGTCGCCTGCCTGCATCAGCGCGCGGATCGCGGTTGGCGCGGTGTAGAAGATGTTGACCTTGTGCTTGTCGATGACTTCCCAGAACCGCGAGTTGGTCGGGTAATTCGGCACGCCTTCGAACATCAGCGTGGTAGCGCCGTTCGAGAGCGGGCCATAGACGATGTAGCTGTGGCCGGTGACCCAGCCGACGTCGGCGGTGCACCAGTAGATGTCGCCGTCGTGATAATCGAACACGTACTGATGCGTCATCGAGGTGTAGATCAGATAACCGGCGGTGGTGTGCAACACGCCCTTCGGTTTGCCGGTCGAGCCTGAGGTGTAAAGAATGAACAGCGGATCTTCCGCGTTCATCTCCTCGCACGGACAATCCGCGTTCACCACTTCCTTGGCTTCGTGGTACCAGACGTCGCGAACCGGATCCATGTCGACCGCGCCGCCGGTGCGCTTGACCACGATGACGTTTTCGACAGCAACTCCACTCTTTGCGACTTTTGCGATCGCGGCATCGGTGTTGGCCTTCAGTGGCACCTTGCGGCCGCCGCGCAGGCCTTCGTCGGCGGTGATGACGACGGTCGATTTGCAATCCTCGATGCGGCCGGCGAGCGAGTCCGGCGAGAAGCCGCCGAACACCACGGAATGGATCGCGCCGATGCGCGCGCAGGCGAGCATGGCGTAAGCCGCTTCCGGAATCATCGGCATATAGATGGTGACGCGGTCGCCTTTCTTGACGTTGCGGGTGCGCAGGATGTTGGCGAAGCGGCAGACTTCGTCATGCAGCTCCCTGTAGGTGATGTGCTTGGAGTCTTTCGGATCGTCGCCTTCCCAGATGATCGCGGTCTGGTCGCCGCGCGTATGCAGATGGCGGTCGATGCAGTTGTAGGCGACGTTGGTCGCGCCATCCTCGAACCATTTGATCGAGACGTTCGACTTGTCGAACGAGGTGTTCTTCACCTTGCTGAAATGCTTCATCCAGTGGATGCGCTTGGCCTGCTCGGCCCAAAATCCGTTCGGATCGGCGAGCGACTGCTCGTACATTTTCTTGTACTGCGCTTCGTTGATGAAGGCCCGTTTGGTCCACTCGGCGGGCACATCGTAAATCTTGTCCGACATCACATCCTCCACACGCGGCACGCTGGCACGCACGTTTATGTTCGTTGCTCGCATTATGCGCCGCCGGCCGGACGAGCGACAAGACTTGAAGCCTAACGCTTTAGGCTAAAGTCCTGGTTCGGAAACGCCGATGCGTCGGGCGTCTTGATCACCACGTAAGGGTGATTGAGCTCCATGTGGCAGGCGTTGCAGCCCTGCGTCAGCTGGTCGTAGGCGGCGGCGAACTTCTGCGTGTCCTGCTGCTTGATCGCGGTATCGAGGGCGTTGAGCGGCGGATCGATCGCGACATCCACCAGTTCGCCGACCGGCATGCCGGCGAATTTGGGCTGCGCCTTGACGATGCCGGCGAACGCCTGCCGGATTTCCGCCGAAACGTAAGCCGCTAACGTCCAGTTCTCGGCATGGCCGGCCAATCCCAGCTTGGCATGGCGGGGCTGAATCAGGGTATTCATCATGTCACCCATGGTCATCACATAGGGCGATGATGCCGCACCGCCGGCTGGCGCGGCGGCGGGCTGTGTAGCAGCGGGTTGGGGCGCGTTCTGTGCGTGGCTCGTGCCGGCTATGGCGGGGAGCGACGATGCGGCGGCAAGCGCGAGCAAGATCCGATTTTTCATACGCCCATCCCGCCGACGATTGCGCCCATCACCAGCAACACCAGCAGCCAGTTGCCGAGATCGATCAGAATGAGGCGCATGCCGCGGCCGTGAAAGCTGTAGTTCACGAACAGCGTGGTGAAGATGAACCCGAACCACAGGAACGCGGCCGAGATCACGCCGTTCTGCAGCGTCACCTGTCCCGGACCGAGATGGCCAAGCATGCCCGCCAGCATCCAGGCGATGATGATGTTGGCAAGGAAGGCATAGATGAACGGCAGGAATGCGCTGGGCCGCTTCATCGCTTCCTTTGCCTGTTCGGGCGTGCGGCCGAGTTCGGCCTGATAGACGCGGCCCAGGCTCATGTACCAGCCGGCGCTGACGAGCCATGCCACAACGGCGGCAATGATAACGGCAAGATAATTGATCCCGGCAAATGCCACGACGTTTCTCCCTTGTTTCGCGGAGTGTACCGCCGAACGGTTCGCCGCGAAAAGACCGGGCGGTTTCGAGCGGATGGCGATCAGGCACAAATCGTGCAATAGGCGGTTGAAGGGGGCGCCCTGACAAAGGCGACGGTGCAGACGATGTCGCAACCTGTGCGATCGAAGCGGGATAATGCGAACCACGCTTGCAAAATTTTCGGCGCCGGCGGACTTGGCCTTCTGGCATTGACGTATGCAGCATGGGCCGATTTCAGCTATGGCTCCTACTTCGCCTTCAGCCTGACCAAGGATTATCTGGTCGTCGCCATCGACAGCCGCCGCCAGACCGATACCGACAAGGGCACTGTCATGGCTGACGATCAGTGCAAGATCGCACCGCTCGGCGATCAGGCCGTCTTTATCGCTACCGGCATGACTGCGAGCACGGATACGCGCGGCGAACCATTCGATGTCTTTGCCCTCGCTGCCGCCGCTTACAAGGGGGCAACGCACCCGGCCAGCCTGGAAAAAGTTGCAACCGCCTGGGGCGCGGATCTACGTTCGCGCCTGGAGGCGCTCTATCCGCTTTATCCAAAAGTTTTCGATCAAGATTATATCGGCGACGTAACGTTCGGATATTTTCTCGGCTTCGACGCCGATGGTGCTCTCGGCGGCTCCCTCGTCGACGTTTCGCATCGCGACGCAGGCAAGAAATTCGCTGCCGATGTCATACCGATTCCAAAACCCGCGGTCAGTATGACCGGGTACCGCAAGGAAGTCGGTGAGCTGTTCGAGGGCAGCAGCGACCGCGCCAGCGTCGCTGTCCGCAGGCAGGCGAGCGAGGCCGCCGGCAAGTCCAACGCGGAGCGGGAAATGATCCGCATGAAGCTTGTTGTAGAAACAGTTCCGGGCTGGGCCGGTGACAAAACCGCGGGCGGTGATATCGCCCAGGTCATCTTCGACGCCAAGACGCACCAATGGCACTGGCATCACCGGCCAACATTTTGCCCGGAACGATGAAGGGCGTAGCGCCTGATGAATCGGCCGACGCCGTCAGGCCTCCCTTTAAGCCGCCCATCTTGCAGAGGAACTTCCATTGCTCGTCCGTGACCGGCTGCACAGACAGGCGGCCGTATTTCACCAGCGCCATGTCTTTCAGTTTCGGCTTCCGCCTTGATCGTCACCGAGTGTCACGGGCTTCGGCAAAGGTTCGACTGCGCCAGTCGTCACCGCAACCCAAGGCTCGTCCTTCTTGGCGGTCGGATCGGGGAAGGCTTCCGCAAGAATCTCGCCGATGCCGACCACCTGCTTCTCGTCGCCGGTGTGATAGAAGAAGAACTTCTCGCCCTTTTTCATGTCTTTTAGATTCTTGCGCGCGGTGAAATTGCGCACGCCGCTCCACGCCTCGCCCTTCTTGCCGCGCTTGACCTGATCGTCCCAGGAAAATTCTTCCGGCTCGGTCTTCATCAGCCAATACGCCATGACGCGCTCCCTAATCCGCTATCTCGGTCACAGACCGCCCATTTTACGAACTGTAATCCACTCATCGGCGGTGACCGGCTGCACCGAGAGCCGCATATTGTTGACGAGCGCCATGGCTTTAAGCCGCGGCTCTGCCTTGGCTTCGGCAAGAGTGACCGGCTTCCGCAACGGCTCAACCGCTTTCACATCAACGACCACCCACGGCTCCCCGGCCTTGGCGGTCGGATCAGGATAGTGCTCGCGCACCACCTCGACCACGCCGACGATCTCCTTGCCTTCGTTGGAATGATAGAAGAAGGCGCGGTCGCCTTTCTTCATCTTCATCAGGTTGAGCTTGGCTTGATGGTTGCGCACGCCGGTCCAGGCCTCGCCCTTGGCGCCGCTCTTCACCTCGTCGTCCCATGAGAACACGCCGGGCTCGGATTTTATCAGCCAATACGCCATGACCATCACCGTTGTCCTCACTCCTCCGCCTTCAATGGCCGCGCCAATAACGATTCGATGGCCTGATCGACAGTCATTTTTTCTTCGATCAGCGCCGCGACCGCCGCCGAGATCGGCATATCGACCGAACGTTCGCGCGCCATCTCCAGCAGCACCGCTGCGGTGAAAGCGCCTTCGGCAAGCCCGGTGGTTTTCTGAATCGCGCCGGGCTTGTCGCCGCGGCCGAGCTTCATGCCAAACGAAAAATTGCGCGACTGCGCGCTGGAGCAGGTCAGCAACAGATCGCCGAGACCCGACAGCCCCATCATGGTCTGCGGTTTCGCTCCATAAGCTTTGCCGAACCGCGACAGCTCGGCGAAACCGCGTGTGGTCAGCGCCGCCCCGGCACTGGCGCCGAGGCCGCGGCCGGCAACGATACCGGCGGCAATCGCCAGCACGTTTTTGGTTGCGCCACCGATCTCGACACCGCGCACGTCGGTGGCGTGATAGAGACGAAAGCTTGCGGCGCTGATCCCCTCCGCAAGCTGCTGCGCGATCTTGCTGTCGGGCGCAGCCAGCGTCACAGCGGTCGGCAGCTTCCGCGCCACGTCGGCGGCAAAGCTTGGGCCGGACAGGATCGCCGGCATCGCGTTCGGCGCGCACTCGGCGACGATCTCGCTCATGAATTTCTTGGTGCCGCGCTCGATGCCTTTGGCGCAGACGATTACCGGCGTATGGGTTGCCAGCAAAGGCGCAAGCGCCTTGGTCGCGCTACGCACGGCTTGCGCCGGCACCACCAATAGGATTGCGTCCGCACGCGCGGCTTCGCCCAGCTCGTGGGCCAGTACGATGCCGTCATCAAGACGGACGCCGGGCAGGAACAGACTCTCGCGCCGGCTCGCAAGCTGCGCGGCATTGGCGGCATCATGTTCCCATAGCGTGACCTGCCGCCCGGCGCGCGCGCAGGTCAGCGCCAGCGCGGTGCCCCAGGCGCCGGCGCCGATGACCGAGATGTGGTTGAATGGCATTGTCCCAGCAGTCGCCATGCCCGGCTTTATAGCAGTTCCCCCCGCAGCAGTTTGGGCACTTCACCGACCAGGCCGGCAGCCTCGCGAATGAACAGCCGTTTCAGGTTCGGCACCCGATCGACCAGGCCGAGCCCGATATCGCGCACCGCGCGCAGCACATCGGAGCGATTGGAGAACAGCCGGTTGAGGCCATCGGTGGCGATGCCCATGGCGACAGTATCGAACCGCCGCCAGCGCTGATAACGCTCCAACACCGTCGCTGAACCTGGGTCGAGCCCGAGCCGCGCCGCATCGACGATCACTTCGGCAAGCGCTGCGACATCCTTCAAGCCCATATTGAGGCCCTGACCCGCGATCGGATGAATGACATGGGCCGCATCGCCGATCAGCGCCAGGCGCTCGGCGATGAACGAACGCGCGACAAAAAAACCGAGCGGATGCACGCGGCGCGCGCCGACCGCGGCGATCTCGCCGAGCTGCAGCTTGAAACGTTGCTCGAGCTCGGCGTGAAATTCCACATCCGGCAACGCGACGATGCGTTCGGCCTCCGGTGTTTTTTCCGTCCACACGATCGACGAGCGGTTGCCCTTCAGCGGCAGGATCGCAAACGGCCCCGCCGGCAGAAAATGCTCTTCGGCCTTGCCGCCGTGATCGCGTTCATGGGCAACGGTCGTAACGATGGCCGATTGATCGTAATTCCAGCCGTGGGTGGTGATGCCCGCTTTGCTGCGGAGCTTCGACCGCGCGCCGTCGGCAGCGACCAGCAATCGTGTTGAAAGCGAAACGCCATCGCCCAACACGACATCGGCGCGTTCTGCAGGATGGAAAAAATCAGTCACCGCCGTTGCGCGGAGGTCGACGCCGATCTCAGTCGCCTTCGCCGTCAGCACATCGACCAGATGCCGGTTCTCGATCATGTGGGCGAACGGTTCGCCCGGCTCGACTTCGCCGGCGAAGGTGAGGAACACCGGCCGCACCGCGTCGCCAAGCCGGCTGTCGGTCACCGCCATATCGAGGATCGGCTGTGCGTCGGCGGCAACGGCGTCCCAAACGCCGATGGTCTCAAACAGCCGCCGCGCCGCGGCGACAATCGCGGAAGCGCGCTCATCATCGGCATGGCTGTTGCTGGAATGGCTCTTGCCGAGCGCCGGATCGGCAACCGTCACGGAAAATGACGGCCCGAGCGCTTGCCGAAGCGCAATAGCCAAAGTCAGCCCGGCAAACCCGCCACCCGCAATCAGTACATCGGCATTGTTACGCGTCATGCTTGCCATTCTACCATCTGGCGGCGGGCTTGACCCAGCCCGCAATCCCGTATGCAACAAGGCGAAATTCACGTGCGGCGGACAAGCATGGCCTCCCCGGTTCAGGAAATTATCGACATCCTCGATCTTGAGACGCTCGAGCTGAACCTGTTCCGTGGCCACTCGCCGCAGAACGGCTGGAAGCGGGTGTTTGGCGGCCAGGTGATTGGACAGGCTCTGGTTGCGGCGTGCCGCACCGTCGATGACGTGGCGACCCGGCCGCCGCATTCGCTGCACGCCTATTTCCTGCTCGGCGGCGATCCCAAAGTCCCGATCATCTACGAGGTCGATCGCATCCGCGACGGCAAAAGCTTCACTACGCGCAACGTCAAAGCGATCCAGCACGGTCACGCCATCTTCTCGATGTCGGTGTCGTTTCACGGCGCCGAGCCCGGGCTGTCGCATCAATTCAAGATGCCGGACGTGCCGAAGCCCGATCAGTTGCCTGACGAAGCCGAACTGAGAGAGAAAATATTTCCGCTGCTGCCCGAGCCGGCGCGGCGCTATTACGAGCGCGCGCGGCCGATCGAATTCAAGCCGGTTGAGTTCAGCCGCTATCTCGGCGAGCGATCGGAAACCGGACGCTTCGACATCTGGATCCGCGCCAATGGCCGCCTGCCCGACGAGCCGGCGATTCATCAATGCGTGCTGGCTTACGCGTCCGACATGATGCTGCTGGATGCGGCGCTGATCCCCCACGGCCGCAGCGTGTTCTCGGAAGACATCATGGCGGCGAGCCTCGATCATGCGCTGTGGTTTCACCGGCCGTTCCGCGCCGATGAGTGGTTGCTTTATTCCCAGGACAGCCCGAACCTTGTCGGCTCACGCGGATTTGCGCGCGGCCTGATCTTCACGGCCGACGGCACCCTGGTGGCGTCCGTAGCGCAGGAGGGCATGCTCCGACAGCGTCGCCCGAAGCTTTGAGAAAACTTTCGCGGCGATCTCGATTTTTGTAACGGGATAGCTTAATCCTAGGGCGGCTTGCCTAGGCCGTATGCAGAGATCGGCAGGCCACAGGAGCTGCGAAGGCCGTGTATCCATGAAGCTCGTTATCGCCATCATCAAGCCTTTCAAACTCGACGAGGTCCGCGACGCACTGGTTGCGATCGGCGTCCAGGGCATGACCGTTACCGAGGTCAAAGGCTACGGCCGGCAAAAGGGCCATACCGAGATTTACCGTGGTGCCGAATATGCGGTGAACTTCCTGCCCAAGATTCGGATCGAGGTCGCGGTATCCGACGAGCAAGCTGACAAAGTCGTGGAAGCCATCGGCGTCGCGGCCAAGACCGGCGAGATTGGCGACGGGAAAGTTTTCGTTACGCCGATCGAACAGGCAGTGCGCATCCGAACCGGCGAATCCGACGCTGATGCGCTGTAAAGAACGACGCTGCGCGCATAGCCAAATCATCTCAACGTCGCGATCTATCCATTCTAACGAACCCACGCTGCCCATAATTTGTTCAATCCAGCCTGCGAGGCGCGCGACGGCGGACATACCGCCACGATGAGCGGTGGCAAAACGCCTGATCAAATCTATATTCCATCTATTTATCAATTACTTGCGGGCCGGTTCCGGAACTGGCACGAGGCTTGATTACTAGCATTGCCGCCAGCGGCACGATGCAGCGCGCGGGAGGACAGGAGAGGCAACAGATGAAAGTAGTCATGGCTGTCATCAAGCCATTCAAGCTCGATGAGGTCCGCGACGCGCTGACCAAGATTGGCGTCCAGGGGCTCACGGTGACCGAGGTGAAAGGTTACGGCCGCCAGAAGGGCCACACCGAGATTTATCGCGGCGCTGAATATGCCGTGAGTTTTCTGCCGAAAATCAAAATCGAAATCGCCTGCGCTTCCGATCAGGTGGACAAGGTTATCGAGTCCATCACGACGGCGGCCAAGACCGGACAGATCGGCGACGGCAAGATTTTCGTGTTCGGCCTCGATCATGCCGTGCGGATCCGCACTGGCGAGATCGACGCCGCCGCGCTCTGACAATTCCCCGCACCACGACAGGAGTACGACGATGAAGATATTTTCGCGCGCGGGGCTGCTTGCTCTCGCCCTGACGGTGCTGCTCGGCATGGCACTGAGCACACCGACCTTCCATCCTTCTTATGCGCAAGCACCGGCAGCCACGGACCAGGCACCCGCGGCAGCGGCGGCTGCGCCCGCGCCGCCTGCTTGCGACGCCAAGACGCTTGAAAAATGCACACCGAATTCGGGCGATACCGCTTGGATGCTGACCTCGATGGCCATCGTGCTGATGATGACCATTCCCGGTCTGGCGCTGTTCTACGGCGGCATGGTGCGCAAGAAGAACGTCGGCGACACGGTGATGACGAGCTTCGCCATCACCTGCCTGATTTCGATCCTTTGGCTGTTGTTTACCTACAGCCTGGCGTTCCGTGCCGGCACGCCGTTCATCGGCGGATTCGACCGCGCCGGCTTGCAGGGAATCCTGAGCGACATATCGACCGGCATCGGCAATCCGAACCCGCTGGCGCCGACGATACCTGAAACCGTCTATTCGATGTTCCAGCTCACCTTCGCAATCATCACCGCGGCGCTGATTTCGGGCTCGTTCGCCGAGCGCATGAAGTTTTCGGCGATGCTGTGGTTCATCGGATTGTGGGCAATCTTCGTCTATTCGCCGATCGCGCACTGGGTGTGGGGACCGGACGGCTTCCTCAACAGCGCCAATCCCGACGCGAAGTTTCACGTGCTCGATTTCGCCGGCGGCACCGTCGTGCACGTCAATTCCGGCGTCGCCGGCCTGATGTGCGCGTTGATGCTCGGCAAACGCAAGGAGACCGGACCGCCCCACAACATGGTGCTGACCATGATCGGCGCTTCGCTACTGTGGGTGGGCTGGTTCGGCTTCAATGCCGGCTCGGCAGTGAGCGCCGGCATGCAGGCCGGCATGGCGATGGCGGTGACGCACATTTGCACCGCAACCGCAGGCTTCACGTGGATGCTGGTCGAGTGGATGTTGCGCGGCAAGCCGACCGTGATCGGCATCTGCTCCGGCGCGGTGGCCGGGCTGGTGGTGATCACGCCGGCTTCCGGCTTCGTCGGCCCGATGGGCGCATTCGCCATGGGCATCGCCGCCGGCTGCGTCTGTTACTGGGGCTGCACCGGGCTCAAGCACATGTTCGGTTATGACGATGCGCTCGATGCGTTCGGCGTGCACGGCCTTGGCGGCTGTATCGGGGCGATCCTGACCGGCGTGTTCGCGATCAATGAATACGGCGGCACGTCCGGCCTGATCGAAGGCAATGCCGGCCAGGTGGTCAATCAGTTGATCGGTGTCGGCATCATCGTCGTCTACGACGTAGTGGTGACGCTGATCATCCTGAAGATCATCGACCTGGTTATCGGCTTGCGTGTCAGCGAGGAAGTGGAGCGCGACGGCCTCGACTTCGCGCTGCACGGTGAAACGATCCAGTAACGCGATACACCAACAACTGGGGGAAGGAGCGTCACCATCCGCTCCTTACAGCTGGAGGCCTCGGCGCAAGCCGGGGCCTCTTCGCTTTTGGCAGCACCGACTTCGTTATTGCCGGACTTGATCGGCGATCCACGTCTTTTCAATTTCACGTCTTGGGAGCTACGCCGTTCTTTGGTCGATGTCAGGAGCGAAGCAGACATTGGCCGGCTGCGCCGCCGGTTCATGCCAGTCACTTCTGACCCGGAACGGACTCTCCACGCCGTCAATTGACGCGTTGCGAAAGGTCAGTCTGTAACGGGTCGTCACAGTGCGCCCCAAGCGCGAAGAATTATTACTTCTTGATGGTGATATCGGTCGTCGTATTGCCCGGAACGAAATGAAACGTAATCGTTACCGGCGAGTTTTGCTGCTGCGCGGTCAATTCAAGCAAACTGAACATCTCGCCATGCGCATCATTGCGGTTTAGTTGTGCATTGTCATAACTGAATTTCTGGGCACTGACATACAGGTTGACCTTGTTGCCCCAATGGTATTGGGCGGCGTCGGCGGCGTAGTAAAGCGCAGCGCCCTGGAACGAAAAGTCGGCCGGTTCGCATGTATTTGGGTTAGCGCTCCACCATCCTGCGGCGTTGAAATTCTCCTGATTCTGGTAGGCAAAGGCCACAGATATCTGTGTGGAATAACCGTTGCAGATAGAGATGCTCGACCCCGAGGCCGCACCGCTGGTTTGCGCCGCTACGGCGTCAATAGTTGCAACCCAAGACAAAAAACCGAGAAGGGCAGCAGCGATGTGTACCGAACGCGGTCCGAAGTAGATCGTGTACTTCATTGTGGGTCTCCCATCGTGACCGCCGATGATGATTACACACCACTCACTGATCTAAATCAACCGAGCCCTCTTGTGCCGATAAAGTGCCTCACTCTTCGCAGCGTTGCTGATGCGAATTTGCTTGCGGTTCGATTTGCGCGCTGTGCAAATACTGCCAATACAAATCACAATCTCAAAACTGCTTTCAAAGCGCCAGGACGTCGAATGCATGTCTCCTTGTGGCCCTTCGCGTCATTTCGCGGTGACGAAACAACTTGTTCGCTCTCGGGGGCAGAACGGACATCGCGGGACCAGCCGACGGCTTTGCCTCGGTCGAGGCTGACCCAGGGCGACCGTTTTTGGCGACACACTCTGTGCAGTGCAGCAGGGGCAGCGTGCAACTACACTCCGGACGTGTCCCGAGCTCGCGTTCCTTGATTATCTGCGAATGCTCGCTTGCGCTTTTACGAATTCATGCGACGCATGCATCGGTGCTAGAGCATGATCCGGAAAGGAAAAGTGGAAACCGGTTTTCCTAAAAGATCATGCTCAATCAAAATGCTAGAGCGACAACCGATTCAATATAAAGCGACTTCGCTCTAGCGTCGATAAGAGCTTGAGCAAGATACGCAGGAGTTGCGTCAATGTGGCCGGATCGACGTTTGTTGGACTTGTTCAAAACCGAGCATCCAATCGTGCTTGCTCCGATGGCGGGCGCGATGGATACCGATCTCGCGATCGCGGTTGCTCAAGCTGGCGGGCTCGGCTCGCTGCCAGTTGCCATGCTCGACGAGCAGAAGATGCGGGCGCAGATGGCGGCATTCCGCGCCGCAACGACGAAGCCGATCAATTTGAATTTCTTCGCGCACAAGCCGCCGGAGCTCAATAATGCGCGCGAGCACGCCTGGCGTGAACGACTCAAGCCTTATTACATGGAGTTCGGTGTCGATCCCGCCGCACCGGTGCCGTCGAGCAACCGGACTCCATTTGATGGTGCGCTTTGCGCAGCAGTGGAGGAGATCAAACCTGAGGTGGTGAGCTTTCACTATGGGCTGCCGGAGGCAGCCCTGCTCAAAAGGGTAAAAGATGCGGGCTGTGTCGTGATGAGTTCGGCGACGACAGTTGCCGAAGCGCGCTGGCTGGAAGCGAACGGCTGCGATGCGGTCATCGCACAAGGCTACGAGGCCGGTGGCCATCGTGGCATGTTCTTGACCGACAATCTCGCTGCGCAAGTCGGCACATTCGCGCTGGTGCCACAGATCGCCGACGCCATAAAGCTGCCCGTGATTGCTACAGGTGGGGTCACCGATGCGCGCGGCATCGCGGCGGCGTTAGCGCTTGGGGCGTCCGGCGTGCAACTGGGCACAGCGTATCTATTCTGCCCGGAGTCAAAGATCTTGGCGCCTCACCGCACAGCGCTAAAAGCCGCGCGCGACGATGGGACTGTGCTGACCAATGTAATGACAGGACGGCCGGCCCGCGGCTTCGTGAATCGCGTGATGCGTGAGCTTGGGCCTATCAACGATATCGCGCCGGAGTTTCCGCTCGCGGCGGGCGCGCTCGCGCCATTGCATGCCAAGGCACAAGCGCAAGGCTCTGGCGATTTCTCATCGATGTGGGCCGGGCAAGCCGCATCCCTCGGCTGTGAACTATCTGCGCGTGAGCTGACCGCGAAGCTTGCCGCTGAGGCACAGTCGCTGATGCGACGCATGGCGGTTTGATGCACGAGCCCGACCTTACGGCATGTCCGAATTTGTCGCTATCCAGGGAGAAGTGGACACGATGCAACCACCCATAGCGGACAGTGGCGCAGCCACCGCAGAGAAGTAAGATCGCATCGGGAAGATGCTGTAGTGGAAACTTCGAAAAGCAAATGCATCGGAGATTGAGAAAGGATTCGAATGGACAAGACACGCGAAGTAGCGGTGATTGTCGGCAGCCTCAGGAAGGATTTAATCAACCGCAAAGTTGCAAATGCGCTCGTCGAGCTCGCGCCCGCGTCGCTCAACCTGACGATCATCGAGATCGGCAATCTTCCGCTCTACAATCAAGATAATGACGATGTCCCACCAGCTTCATGGTCGGCCTTCCGCGACCGGATAAAGGCAGCCGATGCCGTTCTGTTCGTTACGCCCGAATATAACCGTTCTGTTCCGGCCGCGTTGAAAAACGCCCTGGACGTCGGCTCGAGACCTTTTGGAAAAAACGTGTGGGATGGCAAGCCGGGCGCGGTCGTCAGCGCATCACCGGGCGCCGTCGGCGGCTTCGGCGCAAACCACCATTTGCGGCAGTCGTTCGTGTTTTTGAATATTCCGGCCATGCCGCAGCCAGAGGCTTACCTCGGACACGCCGACAAGCTGTTTGATGCAAACGGCAAACTCTCCAACGAAGGGACGCGTAGGTTTCTTGAAGGTTTCATGCAGGCTTATGCCGCCTGGATCGCCGCGAACTCCCAATCGTGACGTGCGTTGCGGCGCCAGCGGCCGCGTCAATCCCCGACTGCCGCGGCAGCTCATCACCCGATATCGAACACGGACACGACCAGTCGGCGCGTGGTGGCGTTTTTGATGGCTCGCACACTTTGACGTGGATTTGACAGGCACAACTTCGCTGCATGCGAATCTTTATGCTCAAATTGGCCCAATGCCGTCTCGCGACGCATCGCGCAACGTCCCGATTTATCTGAACAAATCGCGTCGGCGGCGCCGCGATCGGGCGCTACGTCATGGTGAGCCACCGGATCCGGGAGCCTTGCAATGACCTACGTTCGTCATTGCCGCGCTTGTCGCGGCAATCCCGATTAATTGGCACGGCGTTACCAGAATAATCGAGATGGCCGGGGGGACGAGCCCGGACATGACGACTGGTTCGTTTTCACTACCGGCCATAGACGTCGTTCGGTCCGCTTAGCTGGACAAAAGCTGATCCAGTATTTGTCCTTCAAGGCGCGCCAATTCGCTGTTTCCGCGCCGTCTCGGGCGCGGCAAGTCGACGAAAAAATCTCCGGCAATCGCGCCATCGCGCAGCAGGACTACGCGGTCGGCGAGTGTGATCGCTTCGACGACGTCGTGGGTGACGAGTATGGCGGTGAAACCCTCGCGCAACCACACGCTTTCCAGCAGCTGCTGCATCTCGATGCGGGTCAGCGCGTCGAGCGCGCCGAGCGGCTCGTCGAGCGCGAGCAAACGCGGCCGGCTGACCAGCGCGCGCGCCAGCGCGACGCGCTGCTTCTGCCCGCCGGAAAGCACTGACGGCCATTCGTCCGCGCGGTCGGCGAGGCCCACCGCTTCGCAGCGCCTCGAAGGCGCGGCGCGGCGCGTCGGGATCGCGTCGCGTTCGGCGCCGAGCCCGACCTCGACATTGGCGAGCACGCGTCGCCCAGGGCAGCAGCCGCGGCTCCTGGAACATCACGCGCGCGACCCGCGCCGGTTTTCGCTTTGCCGTCGTCGAAGGCGATGCGGCCCGCGTCGGCGCTGTCGAGCCCGGCGATCAGCCGCAGCAGCGTGCTCTTGCCGCAGCCGCTGCGGCCGACGATGGCGAGAAACTGTCCCGCGGGAACATGGAGATCGAGGCCATGCAGCACGTGCTTGTCGCCGAAGCTCTTGCCGAGGCCACGCGCGGCGATCGACATGCCCGGTGCGACGAGTCGGCGGGTTCGACGCCGCGTCACGGCGCGCGGTTTCGGTTTCGAGAACGTAGCGGTCATCGGATCATCACTGCCTTCTGGAACGCCGGATGCCAGCGACAGGCAGGCCCGCTCCAGCGCGCGCGCGACCACGTCGGCGAGCTTGCCGAGCAGCGCGTAGATCAGGATCGACAGCACGACGACGTCGATCAGCATGAACTCGCGCGCCTGCATCGCCATGTAGCCGATGCCCGATTGCGCGGCGATCGTCTCGGCGACGATCAGCGTCAACCACATGACGCCGAGCGCATAGCGCAGGCCGACGAAGATCGACGGCAGCGCGCCCGGCAGGATCACGCGGCGGAACAGATCGCGGCGCGGCCATGCCATAGCTCTCCGCCATCTCGATGAGCTGCGGATCGACCGAGCGCACGCCATGCAGCGTGTTGGCGTAGATCGGGAAGAACACGCCGAGCGCGACGAGAAAGAGCTTGGCCTCCTCCTCGATGCCGAACCAGAGGATGACCAGCGGGATCAGCGCGAGATGCGGAATGTTGCGGATCATCTGCAACGTCGAGTCGGTGAGCCGCTCGCTGAGATCGGACAGCCCGTTGGCGAGGCCGAGGGCGAAGCCGATGCCGCCGCCGACCACGAGGCCGGCGATGCGCGCGCAGGAAACTGACTCCGACGTTGCGCGGCAGTTCGCCGGACAGCGTCAGCCGCCACCCGCGGCGAGCGACCGCGAGCGGCGACGGCAGCACTGCTGTCGAGAGCAGCCGAAGCGATGCAAGCCGCCTGCCAGACGCGCAAGCAGCAGCATCGGGACGAGCCAGCCCCCACCGGCTGTCGAGGTCGCGCAGCGTCGGCCGAACACGATCGCGCTCATTGGTGGCCGCAATCGGCCGCCAGCTCGCCGGAGCGTCTGCTCCCGCCGATCAGCGTTGCTAAGCGCATTTCGCGTCACGCTTCATGGCGATCACGATTCTGTCGGCGCCGGCTGATCATTCAGCCGCGACGACGCGGCTTGTATGCCCCGACGCCGAACTCGCCGGGCGCGGTGCCGTGCGTGCAGCCTGTGGCGCTTCGGCCGATGCCGAGTTCGGGGAACAGCAGTTCGGCGACCTTGTAGGCCTCCTCGAGATGCGGATAGCCCGAGGCGATGACCGTCTCGATGCCGAGCGCCTGATATTCGCGCAGCCGTGCCGCGACGGTCTTGGGGTCGCCGACCAGCGCCGTGCCCGCGCCGCGCCGGACCAGGCCGATGCCGGCCCAGAGATTGGGCGCGATCTCCAGCTTGTCGCGCCTGCCGCCATGTGCAGCGCGCTCATGCGCTTCTGGCCGACCGAATCCGAACTCTGTCGCGAACTTTCGTCTGCGCCGCCGCGATGGCTTCGTCAGAGATGTTGGCGATCAGCTTGTTCGCGACGCCCAGGCCTCGGCTTGTCGTCTCGCGCACGATCAGATGAATGCGCAGGCCGAATTTGACCTCGCGCCCGTGTCCGCCGCCCGCGCGCGCACCGCTTCGATCTTCTCGGCGACCTGCGCCAGCGGTTCGCCCCAGGTCAGATAAACGTCGGTTTGCGCCGCAGCGAGATCGAGCGCCGGATCGGACGAGCCGCCGAACCAGATCGGCAGCCGGCTCTGCACCGGCGGAAACAATTGCCGCGCGCCCTCGACCTTCACGTATCGCCGGAAGTCGACCCTCTCGCCGGCGAGCAGTCCGCTGAACACGGTCAGGAACTCGGCCGCCTGGGCGTAGCGCTCGTCGTGCCAAGGAAGATGCCGTCGCCGGCGAGTTCCTTGGCGTCGCCGCCGGCGACCAGATTGACGAGGAAGCGGCCGTTGCTGATGCGGTCGATCGCGGCGGCCTGGCGCGCGAAATGCGTCGGCGTCGCAAGCCCGGGCCGCAGCGCCGCGAGAAAACGCAGCCGCTCGGTGAGCGGTGGCCAGCGCCGCAGCGACGATCCACGGATCCTCGCAATGCGAGCCGACGGGGATCAGCACGCCGCCGATAGCCCAGCCGGTCCGCGGCCTGCGCGATCTGCTTGAGATAATGAAAATCGGCCGAGCGATTGCCTTTGTCGCTGCCAAGATAGGAGCCGTCGCCGCTGACGGGGATGAACCAGAAGATATCGAGCGGTTTGTTTTCTGACGCTCATGACTGAACCCGTTCTGCGTTGATGAATGACCTCAGGCGTTCGGTTTCCAGGTCCAGACGATGTCGCGCACGGACGATCGGCGCGGGGATAAGGCCGAGGCGCTGGAAGCGGTCGGCGACCGCTTGCTGCTGGGCGATGATCTTGTCGTCGAGCGGGCCGAAGCTGAATTCGGCGCGAGCGACGGCGCGCTTCTGCGCCTCGAGGTCGACGCCGCTGCTTCCGCGAACAGCGCCGCGGTCTCGTCGCGATGCTCGCCCGCCCAGTCCGTCGCCTTGGCGATCTCCTCGTTGATCGCGGCGACGACGTCGGCGTGCTGAGCGAGGAAATCGCTGTTGGCGAGGAAGAAGCTGTTCTGGATCGGCGGCCTTCGGATCGATCGGCAGCGGCCGCGCCTTCTGCTTGATTTCCGCGATGGCGTAGAAGGGATCCCAGATCGACCAGGCGTCGATCGCGCCGCGCGAGAAGGCCGCGGCCGCGTCGGCAGGCGCGAGATAGACCGGCGTGATGTCGCTCCAGGCGATTTTTCGCTCTCGAGCGCGGAGACCAGCAGATTGTGCGCGCTTGAGCCTTTGGCGACGCCGATCTTTTGCCCTTGAGGTCGGCGAGACGTCTTCAGCGGCGAATTTCGCGGCACGACGATCGCCTGGCCGTAGCCGCGCGCCGGGATCACCGCCACATAGTTGATGTTTGCATGCGCGGCCTGGGCGAAGACCGGCGGCGCGTTGCCGGTGTAGCCGTAGTCGACGGCACCGGCATTGACCGCTTCCAGCAGCGGCGGGCCGAAAGGGAATTCGACCCATTTGACTGCGACGCCCTGCGGCTCGAAGTGGTTCTCCAAGCCTTCTGCGCTTTCACGACGAGGAGCATGGAGGTTTTCTGGTAGCCGATACGGAGTTCCTTGAGCGGCGCCGCAGATGCGATGCGCGGAGCGCCGGCCACGGCGAGGGCCGACGAGAGGAGCAGAAAATGACGACGGTTCATGATGCTGACCTTTGCTGCTGGGTTTAAGCGTGACGATGGGAAAAATGGCGAAGCGCCGCTTCAGCCGCCGCTTGCGGGCTTTTGAAGACCTGTTGTTCAAGATCGAAAAACACGCGCGTCGCTGCGAAAAACCGGAAGCCGGTGCATTCGCGAATGACGAGTTCCCGCCTGCACGGTTTCGGGAAATGAACCTGCGTCCGTCTTCGGTTCGATCTCGATGATGTAATTGTCGGGCATAGAATCTCCTGCCGCCGGCAACAGGCGGTTTGCGCACGAACGATTTGTAGGGAAGCGCTGGGGTTCGATCAGTGTCGCTGAAGACGACACATGCCAACTGCAGCCGTGGTGCGTTTGCAGGAGAGGGGACCGCGAACAACAATGCAGTCCATCAGAATCTCGAACGTCATCAGTCAGTCTCCAACTTACAAGGAGCCCACGAAGACCATTCGTGGCGCTTTAGCGTTGGTGTCGCGGCGCAAGCTGCTCCATCAAAACCCGCGATCTCAAACGTTGAGATAATTCCATCAAGACGGCGGTGCATCGCCAAGTCAACACGGGCCAACAAATAAAAAAGCTCCGGTCGTCGAAAGCGCGCCGCGCAGGATGCGGTTCTCCTTCTGAGTGCCCGCGAGCAAGTATGTTCGCCCCGGCATAAGCTTTCTTAACGGACTTCTGGCGGTTTCTCTGACCGACGTGTCCAAGACGAGCTTCTTCGCTAACGCTTCTCGCGATGACTTTCTTTCGTCATTGCCGCGCTCGTCGCGGCAATGACGATTTAATCGGCACGGCGTTACCACGTGAATCGAGATGCCCGCGACAAGCGCGGGCATGACAGGTTTTTCAGAAGACTAAAAAATCGCATAAGCCATTGATAGACGATCATAATTTTGCATTTTGCGAATTTTTTTGCTCAAAATGGTCATGCGGCGATTTCGAACACCCCGCGCAACGTCCCGATTTGTCTGCACAAATCGAAATGCTTTGACACCGCGGTTTGGTTCCGAGAATTGGTTCCCAATCTCGCTCGCGTACAAGGACGTTATGCGGTCACTCCGCATGGCGGAGCGAGAGTCGGTTCCCGCGGGCGGCGGCTCGTCACCTCCGCACTCGGGCGGCCTGGGCATCAGCCTGCCGGCACTATGACCGGCGTGCGAGGTGCATCGCTGGATGTGCCACACGGGCTGGCGGAGAACCCGCCTTGTTCGGCCTGTGTGTCACGAAGCCTGGCCCAGGTTGAGCCTTGGGATGAAATACTCCCATTGGCAGAGAGCCGTGGTGGGACGCCGAGAGGCGAGCGCGCAGCGCTCTGCGCGCGCCGCACCCGCAAGGTGCGGAAGTTGGATACGCGTCTCTCGGCGTTCCGCTTCCTTGCTTTCTTTTCTTACAGAGCATGACCCGGAAAAGTGGATACCGGTATTCCGATAAGGTCATGCTCCCCTTAAAACGTGGCTCGAAGCGCAGATCGTGAGACTACCGGCAGCCACCGCCGGCATTCTCTGACGAAGATCGGTGCGGAGAGCGAAGGTTTCGTGGATTTATTTGACGCCGTGACGAAGACTCGGGTGCGGACCGCATCGCGAGAACGAGAACGTTTGCGTATGGAGCACGGCGAAATGGAAGGCGCGCGACGCGCATCTGTTCTGTCATGCTCCGCGAAAGCGGGGCATCCAGTAATCACGGTCGACGATTGCGTTTACTGGATCGTCCGCCTGCGGGGACGATGACAAGTCAGCTGAGACTGCGACAATCCGGAATGAGGCGGGCTCACTGGTGCCGTGAGGAAGGTTCTGCTTATCTTCCGTGAAAACCGGGAGGAAAGAATGGCCACGATGATCGCGGCGCGGCTGCATGCCTACGGACAGCCGATGACGCTCGACCGGATCGACGTGCCGGAGCCGCGGCCGACCGACGTGCTGATCGAGGTCAAGGCCTGCGGTGTCGTGCCCAATCTTGCGCGCGTGGTCAGCAACTTCTTCGGCTCGCTCACGCCCGACAACAAGATGATGCCGCCGCTGCCGGCGATTTTCGGTCTCGATCCCGCGGGCGTCGTCGCCAAAGTCGGCGAGCAGGTCTTTCACGTGAAGCCCGGCGAGCGTGTTTACGTCAATCCGGGGCGGTCTTGCGGCTCCTGCAAAATGTGCCGCAGCGGCCAGCTGTACGATTGTCCGCACTGGACGCTGCAAGGTTATTTCGGGCGCTCGCAGGAGATCATGCGTGCCTACCCTTACGGCGGCCTCGCGCAATTCATCACCGCGCCGGCGACCGCGCTGGTCAAACTGCCTGACAACGTCAGTTTCGAAGCCGCCGCACGGTTTGGCTATTACGGCACCGCCTATTCCGCGATGAAAAAACTCCGCGTTGGTCCGGGGCAAACTCTGCTGATCAATGGAGTCAGCGGACAACTCGGCCTCAATGCCGTCTCGTTGGCGCTGGCGATGGGCGCGACCAACATCCTCGGCACCGGCCGCAATCAGGCGCTGCTCGATCGCGTCAAGGCGCTGGCGCCGGAGCGCATTCATGTCATCTCGGTGCCGAACGCGGCGCCGGGTCCGGCCGATCCTCTGGTCGCCTGGGCGAAGAAAATGACCGACGGCTACGGCGTCGACAGTATGCTCGATTGCCTGCCGCCCGGCGCGCCGGCGAGCGCTATGATGCGGGCGCTGTTCTGCCTGCGCCGCGGCGGCCGCGCGGCCAATGTCGGTGCGGTTCTGGAAACGCTGCCGCTCAATGCGTTCTGGATGATGACCAACCGGATCGGTCTCGAAGGCTCGGTGTGGTTCACCACCGGCGAGGGCGAAGAGATGGCTGCGATGGCCAGGGCCGGGACGCTGGACCTTTCCATTCTCGAACACCGCGTCTCGCCGTTGTCAAAAGTCAACGAAGTGCTGGCCGGAATGGACGCACGCGACGGCGGCTTCACCAATTTCGTCATCGATCCGACGCAGACTTGAGGGCTTTTGCGGCGCCCTCCCGTGCTGCCGGAAAAGCTGCTAATCATTAAGGCCAAGAGACGCTCAACGAGACAAATAACAAGTAGCCCAGTGAGGATGTCATGTACGGTAATCTCGAGCTTTTCATCGACGGCAAGTGGCACGGCGCGGCTGACCGCAAGACCGAGGACGTGATCAATCCGGCGACGGAGAAGCCGCTCGCCAGCCTGCCACATGCAAGCCAGGCCGATCTCGAACACGCGCTGGAAGCCGCGCAAAAAGGCTTCGCGGTGTGGCGTGCCACCTCGGCCTACGATCGCTGCAAGATCATGCGCAAGGCCGCCGACCTGATGCGCGAGCGCTACGATACTATCGCCAAGATCATGGTGCTGGAGCAGGGCAAGACCTATCCGGAAGCCCGCGCCGAAGTGATCACGTCGGCCGACATCATCGAATGGTACGCCGAAGAAGGCCGCCGTTCCTATGGCCGCATCGTGCCGGGCCGCTTCAAGGGCACCCGGCAGCTCGTGGTGCAGGAGCCGATCGGCGTTGTCGCTGCGTTCACGCCGTGGAATTTCCCGGTGCTGACACCGGCGCGTAAAATCGGCGGCGCGCTCGCGGCTGGATGTTCGCTCATCCTCAAGGCGTCGGAAGAAACGCCCGGTGCCTGCGTCGAGGTGGTGCGCTGCTTCGCCGACGCGGGATTGCCCGCAGGCGTACTGAACCTGGTGTTCGGCGTGCCGGCGGAAGTCTCCGAATATCTGCTCGCCAAGGATGCGGTGCGCAAGATTTCGTTCACCGGCTCGATCCCGGTCGGCAAGCATCTCGCCGTGCTCGCGGCCAAGGGCATGAAGCGCACCACCATGGAGCTTGGCGGTCATTCGCCGGTGGTGGTGTTCGCCGATGCCGACCCGGAGAAGGCGGCCGATACCATCGCGGCATTCAAGTATCGCAATGCCGGCCAGGTCTGCATTTCGCCGACCCGCTTCTACGTGCAGGAAGACGTCTATTCGCGCTTCCTCAAGCGGTTCATCGACTATGCCAACGGCATCAAGATCGGCGATGGCCTCGAGAAAGGCATCACCATGGGGCCGATGGCGAATGCGCGCCGGATCGAAGCCATGGAGGGCTTCGTCAATGATGCCAAGAGCCACGGCGGCAAGATCCAGACCGGCGGCAAGCGGCACGGCAACCAGGGCTTCTTCTATGAGCCGACGGTGATCACCGACGTGCCCGACGATGCGAAGATCATGAAAAACGAGCCGTTCGGTCCGCTGGCTCCGATCGTCACCTTCAAGACCTTCGATGAAGTGGTCGAGCGCGCCAACTCGCTGGAATACGGGCTTGCGGCTTACGCCTTCACGTCATCGAACGAGACCGCAGCCAAGATCGGCGACGCGCTGGAATCCGGCATGGTCGGCGTCAACTCGGTGATGATCTCGACGCCGGAGACGCCGTTCGGCGGCGTCAAGGAAAGCGGTCACGGCAGCGAAGGCGGCACCGAAGGTCTCGGTGCTTACCTCGTCACCAAGTTCATCTCACAGGGCTGAGCGCCTGCTTGATGTTCCGAATGTAGAGGACGGTGTGCCAGAAGGAGCGATAGCAAACTCAGGGCGGGCAACGTGGACGAAGGCATAGCTGTCGTCCTCTTTTACGTCATCTTGTTCCTGGGGATCTTTGCGATCGTTCGCCGCAAACAAATTCGCGCACGGTGGCAACGCTACCGCGCGCGGTCGACGGCGCAGGGCCCCGTCGATCTCGGCAAGCTTGCCGACCGCCTGCACGAGCTTGAGAAAACGTTCGGTCCGTTTG
The DNA here is from genome assembly GCA_963742215.1 of uncultured Alphaproteobacteria bacterium. Taxonomy (GTDB): domain Bacteria; phylum Pseudomonadota; class Alphaproteobacteria; order Rhizobiales; family Xanthobacteraceae; genus BOG-931. The sequence continues at coordinate 45,189 of CAVULJ010000021.1, read as the reverse complement.
GCTCCAATGCGGCGCATCCAAGCGCGTTGCTGCCTCGAGCTCGAGTTCATCGAGGCCGTGCAGCGTCTCGCCGCGCCGGGGGTGCCGATCGAAACCGTGCTGCAATACGTCGAGGGCAACAGCTGGGCGCTGTCGAGCGCGGCGCTGGCGGCGCTTCGCAAGCGATCCGACTCGTCCGCCGCGATCGACCGGGTTTTGACCCAGTGCGAATATTATTCGCCCTGGGCGATGTATTTCGCGCTGGTGTTTCTTGCCGAAGCCAAGCCGCGGGTGCCGGTCGGAGCACCGGCCGCTTATGCCAAGGAATGGTGGATCGACAATCGCTGGATGCCCAACATTTTCCGCGACTACCTTTCCGGTTGTGCGGCGCGCGAAGAGCCGGCGACGTTTGGCACTGCGCTCGCCGGTCCTAGAGCATCTGCCGCGACCTTCATCCGGCGCTTTCTGGCCAACGTCACGCATCCCTATGCGGCAGTGCTGATCAAGGAGCTCGACGATACCGCGCCGAAAGTACTCGACGTAACACCCAGCCAGTCGTCGAAGACTCTGAACTCCGTCGGCCGCTACTGGGACGACATGGATGACGGCACTTTAATCGAGCCGAAAGCCTGGCGGGAGGCGTTTGCGCTCGCTGAAGCGGCACTGCATCAGACTCCGCCACGCTCTCTGCTCATTTCAGGCGAGCCGATGGTCGGAAAGACTTCTTTCCTGCGGCTGCTTGCCCAGCGGCTTGCGCGAAATGGCTGGAACGTGCTCGAAGCCGGCGGCGCCGATTTGCAAGCAGGACAAATCTATATTGGCGAGCTTGAGGGCCGTATCCGGCAGGTGATTGAAGGGCTCGACGCCAGCCACAAGACAATCTGGTACATCCCCGACATCCTGCAGCTCGCCATGAGCGGGCGGCATTCTGGCCAGAGCGCCACGATGCTGGATCAGATCATTCCGGCCATAGCCGCGGGACGCGTTTTGATCTGGTGCGAAACGACGCCAAAGGGCATGGCACGGTTGCTGCAGATCAAGCCATCGCTGCGCGGCCTGTTCGAGACGGTCACGATCGAACCGCTGTCGCAGGCCGAGACGTTGCCGCTGGTCAACGATGTGCTCAACGAGATATCGGATGCGTCTGATATCCGCTTCGACACGGAATGCGCCAAGGTCGCGCTGGAAACAGCGAGCCAATATCTCGGAAGCGCCGGCCTGCCAGGCTCCGTGCTGCTGATGCTTAAACTGACCGCAGCGCGTGTCGGCAAGGAGCATGACAAGGTCATTGAACCCTTGCAGGTCCTGGAAACACTGTCGCAGCTTTCCGGTCTGCCGGTTTCAATCCTCGATACCAAAGGACAACTCGACCTCAAATCGGTACGCGACTTCTTCGCAGCCCGAGTGATTGGGCAGGACGAGGCGGTCGAAGCCGTGGTCGATCGCATCGCGATGCTCAAGGCCGGGCTTAACGATCCGGACAAGCCGATCGCGGTGTTCCTGTTTGCGGGGCCCACGGGCACCGGCAAGACCGAGCTTGCGAAGGCGGTTTCGGAGTTTCTGTTCGGTACCGCCGAGCGGATGATCCGCCTCGACATGAGCGAATTCCAGATGTTCGAATCGGTGAGCAAGATTCTGGGCCAAAGCAGCGCCGCGGCCGACGCCGACTCGCTGATCAGCCGCGTGCGCAAGCAGCCGTTCTCGGTCATTCTGCTCGATGAGTTCGAGAAGTCACATCCGAATATCTGGGACCTCTTCCTGCAGGCGTTCGACGAAGGCCGCTTGACCGACGCTATGGGACAGGTCGCGGACTTGCGTCACTGCATCATCATACTGACATCGAATCTCGGTGCCACGGCGCACCAAAGTCTCGGTTTCGGTTTTGCGCCACGCGCCGATGCGTTCAGCAAGGAGCAGGTGCTTCGCGCAATCAGCCAGACTTATCGCCCCGAGTTTCAGAACCGTCTCGACAAAGTCATCGTGTTCCAGCCGCTGACGCGCGACCTGATGCGGAGCATCCTGAAAAAAGAGCTTGTGGCGCTGCTCGATCGCCGCGGCCTGAAGGATCGCACCTGGGCCATCGAGTGGGAATCTTCGGCGATCGAGTTTCTGCTTGCAAAAGGCTTCTCGCAGGAAATGGGCGCGCGTCCGCTCAAGCGCGCCATCGACCAGTATCTCATTGCGCCGCTTGCCGGCATGATTGTCGAGAAGCGATTTCCCGAGGGCGAACAATTCCTGTTCGTCCGCAGCGACGGCAAAGGCATTCAAGTCGAGTTTGTCGATCCGGATGCAGAAACGGCGAGCCCCGATCTTCCGATTACGGGCGAGGTTTCGTCGCGCTCAGAATCTTGCTTCCGTGATCCTGGCGCCGCAAGGAACCTTGGCGGAATTTCAGCGCTTGGAGGCGGACTACAGTGATATCGAACGAAGGCTTGGCTCGCCGGATTGGGAGACGCTCAAAAGTAAACTGAGCGCTGAAATGGCGTCGGTCGATTTCTGGAATCGCGCAGACCGCTTCAGCACGCTGGCCCGCTTGGCACTGATGGATCGGGTCAAGCACGCCAACGAGACGGCGGAAGCATTGCACGCGCGGCTGGCGCGCTACGCGAAATCGCCGCGCGGCTATTCCGCCGAACTGTGCGGCCGACTTGCGCTACAGCTTCACCTGGTCGAAGAGGGCATCAAGGATATCTTCGACAACAGCCCGGTCGAGATCGTGCTTACGGTGGAGCCGGTGTTCGATAGCACCGCCGATCACCACCGATCACTCGCCTGGTGTCACCGCCTGACCGCGATGTATCGCGCCTGGGCCGACAAGCGGCGAATGCAGTTCAGCGTCATTGCGGAACGAACCAACGAGGCGCCGATTGTTTTGATCAGCGGCTTCGGCGCGTGCCGGGCGCTTTCGCCGGAGGCGGGGCTGCATGTCTTCGAGCCATCGGAAGCGGCGAACGGTCGGGCCACTGCGCGTGTCCGCTTTGCGCCGGTGCCGCTTGGCGACTTTCCCGCCGCGAAGGAAGATACGCTGATCCGAAGCGCGCTCGAAGCCGCACCGAGAATCAACACCATCGTGCGCCGTTATCGCGAGAATCCGCCGCTGGTGCGCGACGCCGCGGCTGGATGGCGGACCGGACGGCTCGAACTAGTGCTCGGCGGAGACTTCGACTTGATCGGCGCTACGCATAAGCAGTGACGGCGGCCTCGTTCAGGTCGTCAACCAGCCCGAAGTGAGGACCGAGCAGATTGCGGACGCGTTGGAGCTCAGTGCGTGCGGTGAGCGCGTCGAGTGCAAGCCGCGCGAGCTGCACGAGTTGCGACGGCCGCGCCACCAGATCGCGCAGCAGCGCCGGGATATCGGTGCGGCCGTCGGGGCCCATACTGGCGAGCGCCGCGCGCGGCACCACGCGCTCGGCAGGATCGACGATCACGCGCAGTGCTGCGAAGGCGAGTCCGTGGGCCTCGGCAAGCCGGGAGACCACGTGAGATTCCATATCGCATGCCGCCGCGCCGGTGGCCCGGCGCAATTCCCGCTTCACGGCCGGTTCGGCAACCGGATTGTCGACCCCGAGGATCGGCGCGTATTGCGCGCCGTCGATGGCCCGAAGCAGTTTTCGCGACCAGGCCCGGTCGGTTTCGCGGATGGCTTGCGATTCGTGGACGGCGGAAGCCACGACCCAGTCTCCAGGTCGCAAGCTATCGGCGAGTCCGCCGGCGACACCGAAGCTGATCATGCCGCGATAGCCTTGGCGGACGGCGCTCCCGGCCACGGCGGCCAGCTGCTCTCGATCGCTGCGGCACACGACCAGGACCCCGGGGCCAGCCGCTATGCGGGCCTCGAAAGCCATGCCGACGAACGCGATGACAATACGGCGATGATCTTGGGCTGCTTCCAGATCGGCGACCTGACCAGTATCGCCTCTACTCAAATTACCAATATCGAATGCCGCCCCCGCGAAATCCGAATGGTATGCCATTAGCAGTAATGACCCCCGTCTGTGTGCAATCGACGTTCCCGATCACGCCCCCGGCGGGTGTTCGCACAGTCTCCCGGCTAAACTTTCAGCAAATCACCACGATTGATTAGAATCTATTCAATCGTTTTTGCCAAGAGTGAACTGTATAATTTCCCTCGGATCATGGGTTTTGCCCGAGAACGTACTTCGTTTCCGCATGGGATGAATGCAAAAGAGTCATGGCGAGCGGGATCAAGGTATTTCTGACCGGAGCGACGGGTTTTGTCGGCTCCGCCGTGGCTAATAAGCTAGCCGTCGAAGGATTCGAGATCAGGGCGCTGACCCGCCCCGGCAGTCCTCGCGCTCATCTCGATGGCGCGATCATCGACTTTGTCGAGGGCGACATGCGCGACGCCGAATCAATCCGGCGGGGCATGGCCGGCGTCCGCTATGTATTCCACGTCGCCGCCGATTATCGCCTGTGGGCGCGCGATCGCAGCGAGATCGTCGCCAACAATGTCGAGGGCACGCGCATCATCATGCAGGAAGCGATGCGCGCCGGTGTCGACCGTGTCGTTTACACCAGCAGCGTGGCGACGCTTGGCTGGCCTCGCGACGGCGCGCCCGGAACCGAAGACATTCCGCTGTCCGAACAGCAGGGGATCGGCGCTTACAAACGCAGCAAGATTGCCGCCGAACGTCTGGTCGAAGCGATGGTCGCCAACGACGGGCTTCCTGCCGTGATCGTCAATCCGTCAACGCCGATCGGACCGCGTGACGTGAAGCCGACGCCGACTGGGCGCATTATCGTAGAAGCAGCCAGTGGCCGAATTCCCGGCTTCGTGGATACCGGTCTTAACCTCGTCCACGTTGACGACGTCGCCGACGGTCACCTGGCCGCCTTGCAGCGCGGTGTGATCGGCCAACGATATATTCTCGGCGGCCAGGATGTGCTGCTGGCCGACATGCTTGCCGATATCGCGAACTCTGGTTGGACGCCGGCCGCCGCGCTGGCGCATTCCGCGCGCCGCGGTCGTGCCGGTTGCCTATGTTGCCGAGGGGATCGCGCGCTTCACCGGCCGCGAACCGCTGGTGACGCTCGACGGGTTGCGTATGTCCGAGCACCACATGTTCTTCAGCGCGGCGAAAGCCGAACGAGAGCTCGGCTTTCGCGCCCGGCCTTATCGCGAAGCGCTCGCCGACGCGATCAAGTGGTTTGGTGCGGCAGGCTACTTGAGCTAGCCGTCGGCTGAGCGGCATCGTCGTCGCCATAAAGCACCGCCAGCGTGATCTTGATCGTGAGCGCTACCGGCACGGAAAGAATCACGCCGGCAATTCCATAGGTGACCGCACCGGCGAGAAAACAAAAAATAATCAGCACCGGATGCACATTCGCCGCCCGCCCGAGCACCAGCGGCGCAACGACCTGATCGATCGAAAGCCGCAGCACGGTCGCGTAAATCGTGAACGCGACAATGCTCATGATTCCGGTCGCGGTGTGCAGCGCGACCAGTCCCGCAATGATGGCAACGGCAGTCGAGCCGATGAACGGCAGCGTCTCCGCGACGCCGGTCAGCAACGCCAGCAGAACGGCGTGGTTGAGATCGAGAAAGACCGCAAGGCCGATATAGGCCGCCACTGCCGCGTAAACGACGGTAGCGGCGACGCCGATGAAATAATGTTTGAGCACCGGATCGAGCCGTGCCCAGATACGGGCTACCAGTTCGCGCCGGCTCGGCGGCACCAGCCAGAACAGTCCGCGCGCCACGCTCGGTCCGGTGATCAGAAACCAGACCAGCAAAATTGCGGTGAGAAATATGCCGATGACGGTCACGAGGCCATAACCGGTCAGCAGCGCCACATGGTCGGGTTGGCTGAACCAGTCGCGCGCCCGATCGAAAGCATCGTGAACCGTGTCGGGACCGATCGATAGCCCGAATACTTGAATCGGCGTACCGCCGTTGGCTTCACGCAACAACTGTTCGAGCGTTCCCTGCAGGTCGCTCACCGTGGTGCGCATTTCGGCAAATAGGGGCTGTCCGGCAGTTGCCGCCACAAGACTGGCGGTGCCGAGCAGAAAAAGGAACACCAACACCGCAAAGAGCGCACGCGGCAGCTTTGTCCGAGCGGCGAGCCAGTCGAGCAGCGGCGAGCATACGAAAGCGGTGATGCCGGCAACGATGAAAGGCAGGAGTATTGGCTTGATGAAATAAAGAAAGATCGCGAGCGCCGCGACAACCAGGATGACGGTGCGGAGATCGATCGTTTCGTGCTGCGCCCGTTCGGTACGTTGCAGTTCGGGACGCCTCATTTCAGGAGCATTCATGCTCTGCAGTCCATCTCACCCGTCGCGTGTACGCCCGGTACAGATCATCACAATCAGGCGTAAGACTGCGACAAGTAATTCACGGCATCGTCGACGAGCTTATCGGTTTCGATTTCACCGCGCTGCGCCATGTCGATAATACGCCTTGCGATAATCTCCTGGGCAACCCGCCGGTAACGTGGCCGGGCAAAGGTGCTGCCGGAGGTTTCAATCTTTTTCCAGGCACCTTCATAAGCAGCGGCGAGCTTATCTACAAACTCTGGATCGAAAGAAGACTGCTCAAGAAGCGGGACGATTGCCATGGATCGCTCAATAAACCTGCTCAATCGCTACTCAACTCGCCACGAACAGATTTGACGTGCTTGAGTGGTCGAGTATCGATGTAGCCGTATTGCCGAAGTATAACGCTTCTCCCGGCCGCCGGCTGACCCCAAGCACGATCAAATCATAGCCCCGTTTGGCCTCCCGAAGTATTGCTTCGTCAGGGGCGACCTTCGAACGGGTCGTGCTTCGTACCGCAACGTCGTAACGAGCCGCGAGCGCAGCAATGTCCTTGAGAACAGCCTGCTCATTGCGGCGCGAGACCTTCCGCGGACCGGTTTTGCGACGGCTGTCGGACGGAGCAGCGCGCGTGACATAAAGCACCGTGACATGGGCGTCGCTCGCTCGCGCGAGCGTCAACGCCACTTCAGCCGCGCGTCGCGACACTTCCGTACCGTTGACCGGCAAAAGGAACCGGCCGCCGCGCTCGCGAATATCCTTGCCGTTCGAAACGTGTGCATTGACCACGACTACCGGGCCCTCGAAACCATTAGTGATCGCGGATACTTCCTTGGTGAAGCCGCCTTTTGGACTCCGCGTCTTGCCGATGCCGACGATCAGGAAATCGTAGCCCCTGGTGGCTTCCTCCGCGACAGCCTCATGGGTCAACGCTTCATGCGGCCGTCTGATGACATCGACCTTGCCGGGCTTTTCTTCGTCCGGGTGAGTTTCGAGGGTCGTTGTCTCCTGCGCGGCGCTTTGAACGTGATGCTCTGGACCGTCGCTCTTATTCTCCTTTATTTCGGCTGCGGTGCCAGGGCCATTGTCGCCGCTTTTGGCCGGCTTCTTCTTGCCGTTATCGTTGTTCAACTCGAGAATGGTGGTCGGCTTGCCGCCAGAACCGGCGATCGCGCCAGCAAGCCGCGAGGCAAACTTGCCATTTGCACTATCGTCGGTAGCGAGCAGCAGCCGTTCAAGATTGACCACGAAGCCTCTGGCATCGAGCTCTTCGCGTTCAAGACGAAGCCGCTCTTTCTTGTTGAGCGGCAGTCGCCGCAGCGACCAGCGCAGCATGGGCGGCATAGCGAGCGTGGTGAGCACGGCCATGGTGACGATGAGCGTGAACAGGTTCTGGCTGAGCACGCTCATGGAAAGGCCGATCGAGGCGACGATCACCTCGGTCGAGCCACGCGCATTCATGCCGCAGCCGAGCGCGAGGGACTCGGCCCGCGACAGACCGCCTATCGTGCCGCCGACAAACGCTCCCGTGAACTTGCCGATGCTGGCGATCAGAACCAGGCCGACCGTCAGCAGCGCGAGTTGTGGGTCTTTGAGAATAGTCAGGTCCGCACTCAAACCCGCCATGCCGAAAAACACCGGCATGAACAATGCGGTGATGAGGCCGCGGAGCTGCCCGTCAATATGCTTCGTCAGGATCGGCGATTCGCCGATCAGGATGCCGGCGACGAACGCACCGAGGACATCCTTTACGCCGATCCAGTCGGTGATCAGCGCCATGCCGACCATGATCAGAAGGATGACTGTGATAACGGCGAATTCGCTTTCAAAATAATCGTTGGTCCACCGGATCAGCTTGAACACGATAGGGCGACCGATCGTAAAGCTCGCAACCATGAATAGCGCGGTGCCGATGATGGCGCGTCCGATCGTCCACAGGTCGATGGTGCCGGCGGAGGCGAGCCCAAAAGCGACGGCGATAATGACCCAGCCGATGGTGTCTTCGAGAATCGCCGAAGCGACGATGATCTGGCCGAGATCGCGGCGCATGAAATTCATGTCGCGCACCACCATCGCCACGATCTTAACCGAGGAGATCGACAGCGCGGTGCCGAGAAAAATCGCGGTGACAAAGCGCGCTTCTGGCTTTGGCAAAAGATCGGCTGGCAGTAACTCGCCGAGCGTAAAGCCGCAGGCAAACGGCACTGCGACGCCCGCGGCGGAGACGATGATTGCGGCGCGGCCGACCCGTTTGACCAACTGAAGATCGGTCTCCATGCCAGTGAGCAACAAAAGCATTAGGATGCCGAGTTCGGACACCGCGCCGATCATGTTTTTCTGTACCGCAGCGCCGGAGAAAAGCGCGTGCTGCGCCGCCGGCCAGATCAGTCCGAGTACCGAAGGTCCAAGCAGAAGCCCCCCGACAAGTTGGCCCATTACCGCGGGCTGGCCGAGCCGCAGCGCGACTTCTCCCATAAGCCGGCCGACCAGCAGGAGCAGTCCCAGCTCGGCGATAAAAATGGCGTCGGAACTTCCGGAAGCAGCAGGGGTATCGGCGGCGAAAGCAGCAGTTGGCGCCGCAAGCGCCAAAGCCGCCAGAACCATCACAGCACGAACAACAACGCGCCGCGCCGGAACAAACCGGTGGACATGATCACCCTCTGACCTGTGCATCACCTGACCTGGAAGCCCAATAGTAACAATAAGTAACGCTCGGGAGCGGTTTGCGATCCCTCACAAATGCATAACCAGGCTTTGTTTGGCTAACAAATCAGAGCGGCAGAGATCGGATAAGGCGACCCAGCCAGGGCTTTTCCAAATTTTGCCCTTGACGCAGATCTTGCACTTCAAAAAACTCAAGTTCACGGATTTTCAACCGGGTCCCGTCGCCGAGCCGGCGCCGGTAGCTATCCAAGCATTCAGGCGAGCAAAATCGCATTTGCCAATAGCGATGAATGTCTCGATCAAGCTGTCGCCGGCAATGGTCGCACCTCATCATGAGTTGACCGTCCAGGTACGCATAGATGTCGCGCGGGCGTTCAGTGTGATGACCGGCGTTTCGACCGCGAACTGACAACAGTCGTAATCGCAATAGATCAATTGGCTGCCAATTTCCCGGGCGTAGCTGTCGCCGATCCTCTTGATGCAATACGTGCAGCGGGTATCGGATTTCAGATTGGCATCACTGACAAGGATACAGCGCATCGCAGCCATCCTGTAAGGCTCATTTGCGCCATCAATGATTTGAACGACGCAAACGCTCCGCGGGCGTTCACGATAAGCTTCTAAAAAGCCGTCGCCCGCACGCTGGATTCAACGCGGGGTCAGTATGCTGGTTCCATGTTTGGGACCGCGAGACTTGCGCCAGTGAAGCGCCACCCGAAGCCCTTCAGGCGAGGGTTTGGCTCACAGCCTATCCGACATCCACCAGCATTTCGCGTATCCCGGAATCCTGCAATAGATTTTCAAAATATTCGACCGTTTTTCTAAGTCCTTCTCCTAATGGCGTCTTTGGTGTCGGTAGTGGACAGGCAAGATTGTAAATCTTGTCGATCTCGACATAAAAAGGAAATGTCACGTCGTGAGCTTCGGGAGACATCCTTCACTTCTATCGTAGGTGACCTGCCACCCGAAGCGCGTCAGGGAGAGGGCTGGCGGAGAGGGAGGGATTCGAACCCCCGATACGGTTGCCCGTATGCCGCATTTCGAGTGCGGTGCATTCAACCACTCTGCCACCTCTCCGCAATATCGAGAATGTGCGAGCGTCGCGGCGCAGTATTTAGCGGTGTACCCCCAGCGACACAAGGCCGCTCTATCAGAGCTCTCGGCCGATCTTGCGGTCGAGCGAATAAGGCCCGCCGCCACGCAGCGCGATGGCGAAACACACCAGTCCCCAGACCAGGACGTATTCATAGCCGCGGTGCAGCCACGAAAAACCGTTACTCCAGTACAGCACGGCGATGACGAGCATTTCGATCGCTGCCGCCGCCGCGAAAAATCGGGTGAACAAGCCCAATATCAGTGCGATGCCGGCTGAGGTCTCAGTGATCGTAGACAGCCAGTACCAGAGTTCCGGGGGATTGAAACTCATGTCCGCGTAGCCTTTGACCACGTTCGGCGCCGGGCCGAGCAGTATCTTGCCCCAGCCATGGACCAGAAGATTCCAGCCAACGGCGCAGCGGATTATCAACCAGGATAATGGAATTGCGGCATCGTAAAACGGTCGGAGGAAAGGCAGTAACAGTTTCGGTTCCGCCTGCGCTTCGGCCATTGCTTCCTCCCTCTGGTTTTATGAGCGAAGCATAAACCGGGCCCTGCGTGGCTGCATAGGCGTGTGCAGTCGGCGCCCTTGTTGGTGCGAGTGAGCCGCACTTATACTGCCCTATAATAATTTCAGGGAGTGCGCGGAATGGCAGAGTGGTTCGTCGCCAAGGCAGCGGATTTGCCCGAGGGCGACCGGCGCATCGTCACCGCCGGCCAGAACGAGATTGGCGTCTTTCACCAGGGCGGCAGCTACTTCGCTTACAGCAACTACTGCGTCCATTCCGGCGGACCGGCCTGCGAAGGCATCATGATCAACAAGGTGGTCGATATCATCGCGCCGGATCGCACCTACCAGGGCCAAACCTTTTCCGACGAGATGCACTTCGTCTGCCCGTGGCACGGCTACGAATACGACCTCAAGACCGGCCATTGCATGGGCGATCCCAAGCTGAAGCTGAAGAAATTCGACGTGGTGCGGCGCGGCGACGAAATCTACGTCGTGGCCTGAGGGAGAAGGTTATGGATACGGTTCCGAGCGATGTCCGCAAACTCAATTTCGACGACTACTCGACCTCGAAAGATCTCGAGCACGCGGCGCAGCAGGCTCGCGCGCGCAACTATCAGGATTTCCTGATCGTCGACGTCGACGCGCACCACTACGAGAATAAGTCGTACAAGGATGTTTTCCAGTACATCGAAAGCCCGGTGATCCGTCATGACGTGATGGATTCGTCGCAGCGGCCTGGCCGCTCTGGCATGATCAATTCCTCGGTCGGCAATCAGGAACCTCGGCGGCCGCATCGGCCGCGCACAACCGGCGCCGGCTGCAGAAAGGTGCAGCCCGACGGGCGGCATCGCGACGTCACCATGACGCTGGAATGGATGGACGCGATGGGCGTCGATTACGCCTGCATGTTTCCGACGCCGATGCTGTTCCTCGGCCTGCATCCGCAGGTCGAAATCGAAGTCGCGCTATGCCGCGCCTACAATCGCTGGCTCTGCGAGCGCATTCTTGCGGTCGAACCGCGGCTGATTTCGATGCTCTATATTCCGTTCAACGATCCGGAAGCCGCCTATCAAGACGGTGAAAGACTTCGGCGACAAGAAAGGCGTCGTCGGCTTCATGGTGACGTCACCGCGCTACAAGCCGGTGCACGATAACGCTTACATGAAGACCTACGCGCTGCTCGAAGAAATGGGCAAGCCGATCTCGTTCCACGCCGCCTATAGCTGGAAGGATCGTCGCGCTCGATGACCAACCGGTTCATCTCGGTGCATTCGCTCGGCTTCATGTGGTTCAACATGATCCACATGACCAATTGGGTCATCAACGGGCTGCCGGAGCGGTTCCCGAAACTCAAGGTGATGTGGATCGAGAGTGGGCTGACCTGGGCCTATTCGCCTGATGCAACGGCTCGACCATTCCTACATGATGCGCACGTCGGATTGCCCGTCGCTCAAGCGCAAGCCGAGCGAATACATGCGCGAGATGTATTATTCGTCGCAGCCGATGGAAATGCCGTCAGACCTGTCGATCCTCGAAGCCACCTTCAAGATGATCAATGCCGAGACCCAATTGCTCTGGTCGTCGGACTATCCGCATTGGGATTTCGACCTGCCGGGCGTGATCTACGACTTGCCGTTCCTTAACGAGACCGCGAAACGCAATATCCTCGGCGGCAACGCCGCGCGCGCCTTCGGCCTCGACACCAAGGTTGTGAAGAAGATTCCGTAGCCCGGTGTCATCATCCGCGGATGATCCAGTAGGCACCGTAAAAGGGGACCGCGCTTTGACTCGCAGGCATCGTGATTACTGGATCGTCCGCCTTCGCGGACGATGACCGTGCTTTACGTCCCGGTAAACGCCGGTTTGCGTTTTTCCATAAACGCGGTTCGGCCTTCTGTGAAGTCATGGCTGGCGTAGCAGGTCTCCACCATTTCGATGGTCTTCGGCACGTTGCGCTTGGTTTCGTCTTTGAGGATTTCGCCGACGGTGTACTTCACCGCCTTGATGGTGAGCGGCGCGTTGGCGCAGATCATGTCGGTCATGCTTTTCACATAGGTTTCCAGCTCGGCCGAAGGCACAGCGCGGTTGATGAGACCCATGGCGAGCGCTTCCTGGGCATCGAACTGACGCGCGGTGTAGAAAATCTCCTTGGCAAAGGCCGGCCCAACGATATCGGTCAGCCGCCTCAAGCCGACATAACCATAGCCGATGCCAAGCTTGGCCGCCGGCACCGCAAATCGCGAATTGTCCGTTGCAACCCGAATGTCGCAGCAGGTCGCGAGGCCCAGTCCGCCGCCGATGCAATAACCGCGGATCATCGCGATGGTTGGTTTGGGGAATTCGTAGATGCTGGAATAGGCGGCGTCCGCCCTTTTTGAATAGGCGCGTGATGCTTCCAGGTCGGCGCGCTCGCTTTCGAATTTGGAAATGTCGGCCCCGGACACGAACGCCTTGCCGCCGGCCCCGGTGAGCACCACGACACGAATATCGTTATCGGCGGCAAAACCATCGAGAAATCGCTTGGTCGCATCCCACATATCCAGCGACACGGCATTCAGCCGCTCGGGATTGTTGAACGTTACGTAGCCGACACCCCCTTCCTTGCGGGAAAGCATCTTGTCGGTCATGGCAGAACTCCTTGTCTCTCATCCTGTCATCATCCGCGAAGGCGGATGATCCAGCAATCACTGTCGCTGCAGATTTGAACTCATGGATCGGCGTTTACGGGATGCCCCGCACATAGGCGAGTGAAACGACGCCGTTCTTGAACGGGGGCATGACAATCCATCAAACCGCCTGTGCTTTATGCAGCGCGGCGATGTCGCGCTTGCTGAAACCGAATTCCTTGAGCACGGAGTCGGTGTGCTCGCCGAGCTCCGGCGGCCGCGCCACGAGCTTCGACGGCGTGCGCGACAGCGTGACGCCCTGCCCAACCAGGTACATCTTGCTCTTGTCTCTCTTGGTGACGCTCTGCGCGATGCCGAGGTGCTTCACCTGCGGATCGGCGAACATCTGATCGATGTTGTAGATCGGCCCGCATGGTACGCCGGCCTCGTTCATGATCTCGACCCATTCATTGCTGGTCTTGCCGACCAGCTGCTTGTTGATCTCGACGTCAAGCGCATCGCGATTTTTGGAGCGCGCCGCGCCGTCGATGTAGTCCGAATTTTTTACAAGCTCCGGCGCGCCGATCACTTCGCAGAACCGCTTCCAGATCCTTTGACCCGCAGTGGCGATATTGATGTAGCCGTCATCAGTCTTGTAGACGCCGGTCGGCGCGCTTGTCGGATGATTGTTGCCGGCCTGCTTCGCCACTTCGCCCTGCACCAGATATCGCGCGGCCTGAAAGTCGAGCATGAAAATCTGCGCTTGCAGCAGTGAACTTGTGACCTGTTGGCCTTTCCTGGATTTCTCGCGCTCGAGCAGCGCGACCAGAATGCCCAGCGACGTGAGCAGGCCAGCGCTGAGGTCGGCAATCGGAATGCCGACGCGGACCGGGCCTTGTCCCGGCAGGCCGGTCACCGACATCAAGCCGCCCATGCCCTGCGCGATCTGATCGAAGCCCGGCCGGTTGGCGTAAGGGCCGTCCTGGCCGAAGCCGGAAATGCTCGCATAGATCAGTTTCGGATTGATCTTGGAAAGCGTCTTGTAATCGATGCCGAGCCGCCTCTTCACGTCGGGCCGGAAATTCTCAACCAGCACATCGGCTTTCTTGACCATGCGCTTGAGCGCCGCGATGCCCTCGGGCTTCTTCAAATTCAGCGTCATGCTGCGCTTGTTGCGGTGCAGGTTCTGAAAGTCGCCGCCTTCGCGCGGGCCACCCATCGGCTCTTCAACGCCGGGCGGCGTCTCGATCTTGATGACGTTGGCGCCCCAGTCGGCCAATTGGCGCACGCAGGTTGGCCCCGACCGGACGCGGGTCAGATCGAGCACGGTAAAGCGCGCGAGGGCTTTTGAAGCGCGGGGAAAGGGCATTGCGGACGCCTCCGACGCCAGTTTTGACGGCTGATTTCTCAGCCGGATTTTTGCCGGCTGATGCGCCGGAAGAGGCCGAACTTAGCGATCCCGTCGCGGTTGTCTATGGGTTCGCAAATGCGCGCCGGACCGTCGTTTCGAGCGCGCTACATGGATAAAATGTTAGGCGGAAAAGCCATCTTTCCGGCACTTTCGCGAGGCGATCATGAATGAGGAAGAATTCAGCGTGATCGTTCGCAAATTTCTGACGAACCATCAAGCTTGAATGAGTGCGAGACTGAGCGCCAATTTTCGGAAAGAAAATATGATTGATCTCCGTCGCGTTTTTACCGTTCTCGCCGTTGTTGCATTTTCTACGGCAGCCGTTGCCCAGGATCATCCGGGCCGAGGCGGCGGCGATCATCCGCGACGGCAGGACCAAAGCCAGCAAGGCGACAGCGACCAGCATGGGGGCTTAAGCCCCTCGCCGGCCGGTATGCCGCCGGGCGTTCTTTCGCTGCTGCCTGCCGACTCCGTCACCGAGCACAGCATCGATACGCCGAACGGCAAGCTCAACTACACGGCGACCGCCGGCACTTTCCCGTTATTCGACCAGACCGGCTCGCGCTCGGCACAGATTTTCTACACCGCCTATGTTGCCAAAACCGACAACGTAACCAAGACCGACAATGCCGTGCACCGGCCGGTGACGTTTGTTTTCAACGGCGGTCCGGGGGCAGCCTCGGCATTCCTCAATCTCGGTTTGGTCGGACCGCGCATTGCGCAGTTCGGCGCTGACGGCCGCGACGCCACCAACACGCATCTCGTCGACAATCCGGATACCTGGCTTGCCTTCACCGATCTGGTGCTGATCGATCCGGTCGGTACCGGCTGGAGCAGGGCGGCAAAGCCTGACGGCGGCAGCCCATTCTGGAGTGTACGCGGCGACGCCGAGTCGATGGCGAAAGTGGTGGCACTTTATGTGGCCAAGAACAGCCGCCAAAGCTCGCCGAAATTCCTGCTTGGTGAAAGCTATGGCGGTTTCCGCGCCGCCAAAGTTGCGCGCGCGCTGCAAAGTGAACAGGGCATCGTCGTCTCCGGCATTTCGATGCTGTCACCGATGCTGGAAGGCGCATTCCAGTTCGGCGGCGACCGCTTCGCGCTGGGCGCGGCGCTGCAACTGCCGTCGCTCGCGGCGGCCGAGCTCGAACGCAAGGGCACGTTCAGCCAGGATGCGCTGGCAAAGGCCGAGCACTTTGCGTTGACCGATTATCTCTCGACGCTGGCCGGTCCACCGTTGCAGGGCGACGCAGCGAAGAATTTCTATGCGCGTGTCGCGCAGATGACCGGACTGTCCGTCGATGCGGTGACCGAGAGCCGCGGCTTTATCCGCGACGAGTACATCAAGAATTTATCTGCCGGCGACCACAAGATCGTCAGCCACTATGACGCGACGTTTGCCGCCGACGATCCTTACCCGGAATCATCGTCACCACGTGGCCCGGATCCAATCCTTGACGGTTTGGTGCGCGCCTATGGCAGCACCTTTGTCGGCTACGCGCGCGACGAGCTCGGCTTCAAGACCGACATGACCTACAATCTGCTGGCCTCGGAAATCGCCGGAAAATGGGATTGGGGCGAAGGCCACGGCCAGCCCAGCGTCAGCGACGATCTGCGGGTGCTGCTCGCGCTCACACCGTCATTCCATCTGCTGATCGCGCACGGCTATAGCGACATGGTGACGCCGTTCGCCGTGACCCGTTACGTGCTCAATCACCTTCCGCCGGTTGATGGGGAAGAACGGGCCCAGCTCAAGCTCTATCGCGGCGGTCATATGTTCTATCTCGACCCGGCGTCGCGCAAAGCCTTCACCGCCGATGCACGGACACTCTACGCGACGCCCTAAGGCCGTAATCCGATCAAATTGAATCGGATCACGGCCCAGACCTCTCGCTGAGCACGATCTGACGGACATTCGGCCGCAGCGGTTCGCGGATTTCCAAACCCCGGGTTGCACGTTAAGGTTGGGCAACAGGGGGAAGCGTGAGCCTGCTTAGGGTCGAAAACGTCTCGCGGCATTTCGGCAGCCTTGTTGCCGTGGACAAGGTGTCCATGACTGTGGAGCCTGGCGAATTGCGCGCGGTAATCGGCCCGAACGGCGCTGGCAAGACCACCTTCTTCAATCTGATCAGCGGCTTTCTCTCCCAAACATCGGGACAGATCATTTTTGACGGCGAGGATATTTCCCGCCTGCTGCCGGCGCGCCGGGTCTGGAAGGGCATCGCGCGCACGTTCCAGATCACCGAAGTATTTCCGGAGCTCACGGTTCGCGAAAACCTCAAGATCGCCGTCGAAGCGGCGAGCGGCTATCGTAAACGCCTGTGGCAGCCGTTGAATGCTGAAAATGATGTCAAATCGCGGGTCGAGGCTCTGCTTGAGATGGGCGGCCTGACGGCGAGCGCCAATCGTCTGGTCGGCGAGCTCGCCCACGGCGATCAGCGTGCCACCGAGATCATGATGGCGCTTGCGCTGAAGCCTCGGCTCCTGCTGCTCGACGAGCCGACCGCGGGAATGGGCGATCAGGAAACCTACACCGTCACCCGATTGATCCGCCGTCTACACCGCGATCAGAAACTCACCATCGTGCTGATCGAGCACGATATGCGTGTGGTCTTTCATCTCGCCGACCGCATCATGGTGCTCGATCAGGGCAAATTTCTCGCCGAAGGCACGCCACAGGAAATTGCCGCCAACAAAGCGGTACAAACCGCCTATCTGGGCCAAGCTGCATGAGACTCGCCGCATGAGATTTGCCGCATGACCGCCGCGCTGACCGCCGAGAACCTCCACACCTATTACGGCAAGAGCCACATCCTGCACGGCGTCTCTCTTGAGGCTGCCGAAGGCCAGGTCACGGCACTGCTCGGCCGCAACGGCGCCGGCAAAACCACGACCTTGCGCAGCCTGATGGGCCTTACGCCGCCGCGCGAGGGCCGCGTTTCAATCTTCGGAACCGCCACCACCGGCTGGCCGGCATTCCGCGTCGCAGCGCTTGGCGTCGGCTACGTACCGGAAGGCCGACGAATTTTTCCCAATCTTACCGTCGATGAAAATCTGCTGGTGCCGCTGGAGCGGCCGGGTCCTTGGACACCGACCACGGTCTACAAGTTGTTTCCACGGCTTGAGCAACGCAAGCGCAACCTCGGGCGGCAGCTCTCCGGCGGCGAACAGGAGATGCTGTCGATCGCCCGCGCCCTCCTCGTCAACCCGAAGCTCCTGATGCTCGACGAGCCGTCGCAGGGTCTGGCGCCGCTGATTGTGCGCGAGGTTTTTCGAATCGTCGCGCAGATGCGTGCTGAAGGCATTTCCGTACTACTGGTCGAGCAGAATGTGCGGATGAGCCTTGAGATCGCCGACCATGCCTATGTGCTCGACCATGGCAACGTCGTCTATTCCGGCCCCGCGCGCGAACTTGCCGCCGACGAAGCGCGCGTGCAGTCGCTCGCCGGCGCCAGCGCCGAAGAGTGGACGGCGGCTTAGAGCGTGATCCGGAAAAGTGGACTTCCGGTTTTCCGAGAAGATCATGCTCCAACTAGAAACCTTGACCCTGATCCGGTTCAACTTGATTGGATCAGGGTCTAGGTCGGTTTGTTGGGATCGAGCCCGTGCTCCGCACACATCGTGGCGACGATCGACACGTCCTTACCGCCGGTGACCAGGCCAAGCGCAGCCGCAGTGATGTGACCGCCGGTCACTTGCGTGTCGACGATAAAGGCCTGATGGCCGCTATATGCCGCGTGCGGACTTTGTGCATCCACGGACGCACAATAAGCCGGTTGGCCGCTGTCCGGCGAAACCGGGAATTTCGTCCAGTGATACTTCGCGCTGCCGGGATTGCTTAGCGAGAGCGACACGGCGCGCATGATGATCTTCTTCTCGTCGGCCGTCAGGTCGCGTGACGGGGCGGAAGAAGGTGTTGCGGACGCCGTGTCGGAAGCGCCCGCCGATGGCGTCAGATCGGATGTCATGGTGCTGGTCGACGAGCCGGCACAGGCCGCCAGCGCCAGACCTGCGGCTATTGCTGCAATCGCTTTGGATGGGACCGTCGACAAGATTTGTGGCCTGTTTCCCGCACCGCAAATTATCAATAATCGCTGTCAGGTTGCAAATAGATGAACGGAGCCCGAAAACAAGCTCGCCGGGACACGTTCACGCGTCATTTTTCGCCTGGCAGCAGCGCCTTGACCGACTCGATTACAGAGGACGGCGTCTTGTAAAGAGCTGCAACGAGCTGTTCCAGCCGATCCGGCGACGTATAGGTCATGTCCATTTTTATGCCAGCAGCCACAGCGGCGAGTTCCGGATCGTTCACCGCATCGGCGATCGCCTTGCGCATGATCGCGACGCGGTCTGCCGGAACTCCCGGCGGAAAGACATAAGGCCTGCCGAACTCGGTCGACGAAAATACGAACCGCATGAGCTGTCGCTGTTCGTCGGTCTTGGCATAGTCGAAGATCGAAGGCACATCGGGAATTTCCGCGATCGGTGCTTCTTCGGCGCGCAGCAGGAACGTTATCTTGCCGTCCCGGACAAGTTGATCGGCAATGCGGAATTGCGCATAGGATCCGCAAATGCCTTGCGTCTCGCCGCGCTGCATCGCCAGCATCGCGTCGCCCATGCCCTGATAGCCCTCGACGATCTTGATCCGGGTGCCGAGCACCTTGTTGAACACGGTTGGCAGAATAGCGAGTGACGATGTGGCTCCAGCCGCGCCGACGATAAATTCCTGCGTGAACAAGTCGGCTGGCGTTTTGACCGGCGCCGTATACCAGCGCGCGCAGACCCGAGCGGGGTGCGAGGTCGCGCCGAGCCAGGTCATCCGGCGGGGATCGGCCCGAAGGTTCGCCTGCCCCGTCAGCGCATCATTGACGATGTTACGCGAGAATGAGCCGAGCACGGTGCCGTCAGGCGGCGCCTGCAAATAGATATAATTCGCCGCAACCACACTTGCTGCTTGCGGCATGTTCTGGACGATGATGCCCGGCTGGCCCGGAATATATTTCGGCAAGTATTTCGCGAGCAACCTGGCGCCGAGATCGTAATCGTTGCCGGCGGGGAAGCCGGCGATGAGGCGGATTTCCTTGCCCTTGTAGAAATCGTCCGCATGCGCTGCCGCCGCCGCGATCAGCAGGCAGACCGCAATCGCAAACTTTAATTTCATTTCTGCTTATTCGGCCGCTCGCTTTTGGGCGAGCGCAGCAGCGGCTTTGTCATAGCTTTCCTCGCGAGTCGAGCATGTCTTTGAGCCCGACCAGTTCGTAGTAGTCGTCGAGCGGGAGCAAATGGTCGAACGTCGCCGTGAGCGAGTTTTCCTTCTTAAGAATACGCAGCACATTACGTACCGCCTGCGCGGCAGCGAATAGCGCGATCGAGGGGAAAGTCGCAGCGACGACGCCGGCGGCCTCAAGCTCCTCGAGGCTGCGCTTCTTTAATCCGGCGGCCTGCGACAGCGTTGCCATATGCGGCCCGCCGATTTCACGGATAGCGCGTTTGATGTCGTCGATGGTATCGACGCCCATCGGCTTCGCCATGTCGGCGCCGGCCTGCATGAAGAGCTGGCTGCGCTCGATCGCTGCGTTCAGGCCGTCAACACTCGCGGCATCGGTGCGCGCGGCGATAAAGAAATCCGGGTCGCGACGCGCATCGAGCGCGGCCTTGATCTTGGCCAGCATCTGCTCGACCGGGATCACCTGCTTGCCCGGCAGATAGCCGCAGCGGTTGGGGAACACCTGATCGCTAATGAAAACACCGGCAATACCGGCCGCCTCGAAGGCGCGCACCATTTGCCGCACATTATTGACGCCGCCGAAGCCGGTGTCGGCATCGACATAAATCGGCACTTCAACCGCCCCGGCGATGCGCGCGTAATGGTCGGCGTAGTCGCGCATGTTCGACTGACCCATGTCGGCTTGCGCCAGCATCGAGCCGATCGCGGCATAACCGCCGGCGCAGATCGCTTCGAAACCCTCTGCTTCCATGATACGCGCCGACAGCGCATCGTATGCGCCGGGCATCAGCACCAGCCGTTTGCCGGCCATGATCGCCTTGAATTTCTTTCGCACGCTCATGATGCGCACTCCTCCATTGTCAGCGGCTGTCCCGCGCGGTTTGTATCCACGGCTGCGTCGTCGCAGCGCGCTTTTCCCAGTTCACGATGTCGTCCATGTTCTTGAGCGTCATCCCGATGTCGTCGAGCCCTTCGAGCAGGCGCATGCGGTCGGCGGCCGGAATTTCAAAAGCAACGTCGGGACCGCCCGGCCCGCTGATGTGTTGGGTTTCAAGATCGACGGTGAACGGTCCCGCGCCATCGACGGCAACAACGCGCGCTATGAAAGCGTCGGCGGCATCCGGCGCAAGCACGACCGGCAGCACGCCATTCTGCAGACAGTTCTCGCGGTAAATATCGGCGAAGCTGCGCGCCACGATGGCGCGAATATTGTTTGCAGTCATGCTCCATACTGCCGATTCGCGCGAGGAGCCGGCGCCGAAGTTATCGCCTGTCACCAGAATCCCGGCATTGCGAAACTGCGGCTTGTTGAGCACGAAGTCAGGATCCTCGCTGCCATCGTCACGCCGGCGCGCGCGGTAAAACAGCATCGCCTTGTAGTCGTCCTTCAGGCCTCGCGATTGCAGCACTGGCGCGATCTGGTCGGTATTCATATCGTCCTTGAGGAGCGGCGCGGCGATGCCGGCGTGACGAATGAACGGCTGCATCACGCTGCTCCCAGTTGCCGGACATCGACGATCCGGCCGGCAATGGCGCTGGCCGCCGCCGTCACCGGACTTGCAAGATGCGTCCGCACCCTTACGCCTTGCCGGTTTTCAAAATTGCGATTGGTCGTCGAAACGATGCGGTCGCCGGGCTCTCCGCGGTCGCCGTTGCCGCCGGCGCACATCGAGCAGCCCGAACTCACCCCAGAAGAATCCGGCATCGCGGAAGACGCGGTCGAGACCGGCCGCCTCAGCTTCGCGCTTCACGGTGGACGAGCCGGGCACCACCATGGCAACGACGCCTTCGGCAACATGCCGGCCATGTACGACCGCCGCGGCGACTTCAAGATCCGGCAACCGGCTATTGGTGCACGAGCCGATGAAAACCCGATTGATCGGCAATCCCGCGAGTGGGGTTCCGGGTTTGAGGTCCATATAGGTGAAGGCGCTTTCCGCCGCGGCACGCCGATTTGGATCGAGTGCGCCGGGCTCAGGCACGCGGCCGGAAATGCCGACGACCTGGCTCGGATCGGTACCCCAGGTGATCTGCGGTTCCAGCGTGCTGCAATCGAGCGTAACGTCGCGATCGAATATCGCGTCATCGTCGGACTTCAGCGTGCGCCAAAAAGCCAGCGCGCGATCCCACATTTCGTCCTGCGGCAGATACGGCCGCTTCGCCAGCCACGCGAAGGTCGTGTCATCCGGAGCGACAAAGCCCGACCGACCGCCCATTTCGATGTTGAGATTGCATAAGCGTCATGCGCTGCTCGATCGGCATGGCGCCGGCAGCCGAACCTGCGTATTCGACGACGTAGCCGCGCGCGCCAGCGACGCCGAGCTCGGCGATCAGCCGCAGTGCAACGTCCTTCGAACTAACGTGCGAGCCTAACCGGCCGTCGAGCCGTGCGCGCATGCTCCTCGGCCGTTTCATCGCCATCACTTGCGTCGCGAGAACATGCGTCATCTCGCTGGTGCCAACGCCGAAAGCCAGCGCGCCAACGCCGCCGACGGTGCTGGCGTGGCTATCCGGCACTGCGTGCGTTGCGCCTGGCAGCACGATGCCGAGTTCCGGTGCCACGACGTGGGAAATGCCCTGCTCCGGATCCTCGATATCGAACAGGCGGATGCCGCTGTTGCGCGTGCCTTCGCGCATGGCGCGGATGAATGCCGCACCCGAGGGATTGGTGTCGTCGTCACGTCCGGCTTTGGTTGCAACGGTATGGTCCTGCACCGCGAAAGTCAGATCGGCGCGACGCACCGGCCGCCCTTGTTTTTCTAGATAAGCGAAGCCGTGATGTGCGTGCAGTTCATGCAGCACGTGGCGGTCGATGTAGAGGAGGTCGCGACCGTCGGCGCGCTGGCCTACGAGATGAAGGTCCCAGATCTTGTCGAACAAAGTTCGCGCCATGGTGTTTCTCTCTCGGACGGCGTTTCTCAGGCACGGATTATTTTCCGCATCTTGGGCGGGCAGAAAGCTTTAGGCAAGCTATAAGGCGGGGTTAGCAGGAGGTCTTGCATGCCTCGCGTAGTTGGCATCGATCATCTCGTTCTGAGCGTCGGCGAGTTTGCCCGCTCGAAGGAGTTTTACGACAAGCTCCTCAAATTTCTCGGCTTCAAGTTGAAGCACGACTATGCCGACATGGCTGGCTGGAGCAACGGCAAGACGTTGTTCTGGATCGCGGCTGCCGATGAGCAAGGACGCAAGCACAAGTATCGCAAAGGCGATATCGGCTTTCATCACTATGCTTTCGAGCTCGCCAGCCGGAAAGCGGTCGATGAACTGGGCACGTTTCTCGAAAACAACGGAATGACGGTCGTCGATCCGCCGGGCGAATATTACGGCCGCAATTATTACGCGGTTTATTTTACCGACCCTGACGGGATGAAGCTTGAGGGCATGATCTGGGCGCCGCCGCCCAAGGCCGCGCGGAAAACGAGGCCGCAAAGGCAAGAGCAAGTAAAGCGGCGGCCTAAGCGACCAGCGACACCGGCAATTCGTAGTCGAGCGGCGCTTCGAGCTCGGAGATTGTCACGACCGCCGGCAGGTTGGCGGCAACCCGGTTGCGGCCACAACGCTTGGCGGCGTACAGCGCGCGATCTGCCGCTTCGACCAGATCGGCTGTGTTTTGGCCATGTCGCGGAATGATCGACTCGACGCCGATGCTGATGGTGACATAGCCACACGGCGCTTCGGCATGCGCGATACAAAGATCTTCGATCGAGCGCCGCGCCTCCTCGGCCAACGACGTAACGCGTGTCACATCGAGGCCGGGCAACAACAGCGCAAACTCCTCGCCGCCATAGCGCGCTACCAGAACGGCGTTTTCGAGCATGACCAACGATAGCGTCTCACCCACCGAGCGCAGGCAGGTGTCGCCCGAGACGTGACCGTAGCGGTCGTTGTAGAGCTTGAAGTGATCGATATCGATCATCATCAGAGCCATCGGTTCGTGCTGCTCGGTAGCGCGTTTCCACTCGAGTTCCAGCTGCCGGTCGAAGCCGCGCCGGTTGGCAAGGCCGGTAAGGCCGTCGAGGCTTGCCAGTTCCTCAAGATGTTCGTTGGCGATACGCAACTCCTCTTCGCGCCCGGCAAGCTTGAGCGCCATGTCGTCGAGAGCGACGGCGAGCGGCTTGAATTCCGGAAGCCAGGAGTTGTTCGTCGCGCGGACGTGGAGGTCGCCGCGGCCGAACAATGTGGCTGTGCGCACCAGCGCCCGGATTGGGCGCACCACCAGCTGCTCACCGCCAAACCACGCGACCAGCAGGACGAACAGGCCGAATAGGACGAGCTGCAAGTAGGCGATGGCAAGCTCCCGCTCGACGTCGGCCTGCACTGTCTTTTCGTCGAGGCCGACGGCGAGCCGTGCTTGCGTCCACGGCACGCGTGCATAGGCGAAAATGCGCGGAATGCCGTCGAAGCCAGGCGCTGTAACCGTGCCTTCATCATGTGACAGCATGTCTTTTGCGAGGCTTTGGGCCGCGAACGGCTTGCCGATCAGATTCTCCTGATCCGTCGACGCTGCGATGAGCGTGCCGCTGCCATCGAGCAGCAGCACGCTTGCGCCTGAACGCTGCGCCGCAGTCGCCGCCAATTCACCGATCCATTGCAGATTGATCACCGCGAGCACGACAGCGCTGACCGATCCGTCGTCCTTGATCGCCGGATAGGTGGCCATCAGGGACGGCAACTGGCGGACGCGGTTGATCATATAATCGCTGAGCGCAAAATCCTTTGCATGCAGAGCATTCTGGAAATGTGCGCGGTCGGAAACGTTCAGCCCGATCGCATTTGATTCGGTCGAGCAACTGATCTGACCATCGGGTTTCGCGATCGAAAGACCGCGAAGCCAGGGTACGTTGCCCTTCAACGAGGTGAGGTATTTATTGCAGTCCACTTCATCGAACGGCATCCTGGCGTAGGAGCGCGCGACGACTTGAAGGAGGGCGCGGACCGAATAGATGATTTCGCGTTGTGCCTGGGTTCCGCGTTGCGCCAGGTCCATCGCCACGCCGCGGGCGTCTTCGTTCCGCTGGTTCCGGGCGGCCTCCAATCCATGCACGCGCTCAAAGACGAGCGGCGCCATGATAAGAAGCGCAAGCACCATCAAGCGGGCGCGAATACCGAGAATCAGCCGGTCGCGCCAAAACGGCTCGCGTCTCTTCGGTTGATTGTCCGCCATCCGCACCCTCGACCCCCGTGCAGTAACGTAGTGGACATAAGTAAAAATGCGTTTCGGGCGATTGGTAAAAGTTGAACTATCGGTGCAAGAATTCACTTTATGGAAACCGTAGATCGCACAACAGGACTTGAAGCAGTGCGTTCGCAGGTAGCGCAGGCTTGCCGTGACGCCAATCGCGATCCGGCGACGGTCACGCTCGTTGCGATATCAAAGACATTCGCAGCTGAGGCGATCGAGCCGGTCATTGCCGGCGGCCAGCAGATATTCGGCGAAAATCGGGTGCAGGAAGCTAAGGCGAAATGGCCTCCGCTCACGGCCCGCTACAGCGGAATCGAGCTTCACCTGGTCGGGTCATTGCAATCGAATAAAGCCAAGGAAGCGGTAACCTTGTTCGATGCGATTCACTCGGTCGATCGGACCAGCCTCGCCGAAGCGCTGGCCAAAGAGATCAGCCGCCAGAACCGTCAACCGCTGCTCTTTGTCGAGATCAATACCGGCGCGGAGCCGCAAAAGGCCGGCGTGTTGCCGCAGGACGCCGACGCCTTCCTCGCCGCATGCCGCGACCGCTACGGGCTCAGCATTTCCGGACTGATGTGCATTCCACCCCATGATGAAGCGCCGGCGCCGCATTTCGCCCTGACTGCCAAAATCGCCAAACGCAACGGGCTGACGCTGCTCTCGATGGGCATGAGTGCGGATTTTCCGACCGCCATCGCTTTCGGCGCGACCCACGTACGTGTCGGCACGGCGATTTTTGGCGGCCGTAGCCAACCCGCCTAGCTCTGAATCAGGATTCTCGTTTTTAGCGTGAGCAGGCTCAGCAGCCTTAGCAAGTCCTGCCGCCGCATCGCCACGCACCCCGCTGTCGAACCATATCCCTGTCTGGCCACATGAACGAACACCGCGCTGCCCCGGCCAGCAACTCTCGGTCGCGTATTGTGGTCGATCTCGACAATGAGGTCGTAAAGCGCATCGTCGCGGCGCAGCCGGTCGCCTGGTTCATTGGCCGACCTGCGGAATGGCTGGTTATAGCGCCGATCCTGAGGGTTCTCGCACCAGGCATCGGCTGGGCCGATACGGCGAAGAGGTAACATTGTACGCGGCGCCGGCAGCCGATCCGCGCGCCACCACAACCGAACCGGATGAAATTGCCCGCGCGGCGTCCCGCCATCGCCTTCGCGCTTGTCAGCCTTAATGCCGGCACGCCCTAGCGCAACACGAATCGTCAAAGGACCGGCCTGAAGCAAGCCTTGGGAGTGGTGTCCGGGCCGGGCGCCAACGCGGATGGAAGACAACGAAATCCGCCGCATCTATAGCCTATTTCCCAACTTCTGCTTGCTCTTATATCCTCGAACGTTCTACTTCGCGCGAGGCGGCGCAACCAAGCGGCTGCGGGGATCGGACTTAATGCCGAATACACGCAAAATTCTCATCGTCGACGACGACCCGGAGCTGCGCGATGCGCTCACGGAACAGTTATCGTTGCATGAGGAATTCGAGGCCGTCGCGGTCGAGAATGGCAGCAAAGGCGTCCAGGCCGCCAAAACCGGGCAGGTCGATCTTGTGATCATGGACGTTGGCCTGCCGGATATCGACGGCCGCGAAGCCGTGCGCATCCTGCGCAAGAATGCGTTCAAGGCGCCGATCATTATGCTGACTGGGCACGATACCGACTCCGACACCATTCTGGGTCTCGAGTCCGGCGCCAACGACTACATCACCAAGCCGTTCCGGTTTGCCGTGCTGCTCGCCCGCATCCGCGCGCAGCTTCGCCAGCATGAAGCGAGCGAGGACGCGGTTTTCACCATCGGCCCCTACACATTCCGGCCGAGCTCGAAGCTCTTGCTCAATCCCAAAGGCAGCAAGGTTCGCCTGACGGAAAAAGAAACGTCGATCTTGCGCTATCTTTACCGGGCCGGTCAGCGGCCGGTGTCGCGTGAGACCTTGTTGCAGGAAGTGTGGGGCTATAATTCGGGCGTTACCACGCACACGCTCGAGACGCATATCTACCGGTTGCGCCAAAAGATCGAGAAGGATGCCGCCGCTCCGGCTATTCTTGTTACCGAAGCGGGCGGCTACAAGCTGGTGCCATAGTCGCGCCTTGTCATGACGATCGAGGACGACATCGCGTTTCTGGAGCGGATACCGATCCTCCGCCGGCTCGGCGCGGCTGCGCTTCGCATTCTCGCTATCGGCGCCGAAAATCACGATGTGCCGGCCGGACAAGTTCTGTTCACTGTGGGCGAGACCGCTGACGGCGCCTACATCGTCCAACGCGGCTCTTTCTCGTTGGACACCGGGAAAAACAACGAGTCCGAAATTGTTGCCGGACCGGGCACGCTGCTCGGCGAGTCGGCCTTGCTTACGGAAACACGGCGTCCTGCGACCGCGCGGGCGCGTGAAGATTCGACCGTGCTGCGTATTTCCCGCACGCTGTTCCTGCGTATTCTGGACGGTTATCCGGACGCCGCGGTCCGGCTACGCGAGCTGATTGCGTCGCGCGCCGACCAATGGGCACGAGAACTTGAGGACGTGCGCGCTGCACTCACTCGCGGCGATACGATGCCGCGATAGCGCAGCGCTCCGTTCAGCCGTCTTTGGGCAGCCTGCGGTGTTCGATCTCAAGACTGACCAGTCGCGCCAGCAGCGTTGCCGGATAGAGCTGCCCGAGCACGGACTTCGAGATTGGCGATATCGCGCGCCATTGGATGCAGCGGCGTGATGTCGCCGTAACCCACCGTCGTCAATGTCGAGAAGCTGAAATAAAGCAACGCTGCGCCAGAGCCGTGTTCCGCCCCCGATGGCGGCAGGCCGTGAAAGGATCCCGGCGAAAGCACCTCGATCAACCGATAGATCGTAAAGAAAAACAGCGCGAAATTGAAATAGAGCACGACCGCGCCCTGAACCCGGTGCCAGCTCACGCGACCATCACCAAACACCGCGCGCGCGATCACAAAACTTAACACACCAATGGCGAGCAGTCGCCCGCCTGCGTCGAGCCATTCGGTGAGCTCGGTCGGATCTTCGGCGTGAATGATCGAACTGATCGGACTAAGCAGAACTGCGACAAACACCAGGAACGCGGCGAGATGACTGCGCGACGTCACCACCAGCGTCGCGAGCACGAATAAGATAAACATCGACGGCAAGACGAATCCCGGCAGCAGGCCCATGCCGGCAAGCGGAATGACGAGAAAAATCAGCGTGCCTTCGATGAAAAGCAGCGCGGTAAGCCCGGGCTCGCGCGTCCGCTCCTGCCATCGCAGGAAGCGGCCCCAGTGCGTTTTGAACGTCCTGATCGATGATCGCATGCTGCCGAAAATCTTTGAATCGCGCCCTTGAATTGAGCCTGGGCTCTAATCCTACCGGCGCTTCCGCGATCAGCAAGCGGATTAGTGCGGCGACGCTGCCAGCATGCGGTAAATCTGGTAGGCCATGCGCCAGGTCGGCGATTCGCGCGGCAAATAGGCAATCGCCGTCGAACGGACGCGGTCGAGCAGGTTTTCATAGAGGCGATGATAATACCAGTCGGCGCCGGCGCGGCTCTTGTATTCCTTGAGATACGCGTCGACTTCGCGGTGAGTCTTGACCTGTCCGTTGTCGCCGAATTTCGTCACAGCGAAATTGAAATCGCCTTCATAAAGCGACCCCATTTGGTGAAGTGTCGTCTTCATGAAGTTGCCGATCAACAGGTCGTCGAAGATTTCATAGTCGATCGCGGTCATCAGGCTTGTGCGTGGAACTTCAAAGGTGATGCCGCGATCCTTCTTGCCGCCTAGCGACAGGAAATTGTCACGGCCGCCGACGCGGAAGTTGATAAAGCCCAGATAGTCGCGCACGACTTCCTTGCTGCCAAAGTAATCCGAGATTTTGTCGAGGTCGCCGCGCTCGAGGACGTCACTCCAGTTGTCGCCGAATTCCTCCGGCCGGCGGACTACGGTTTCCATGCTCGGCGGATTGAGCGGCGTCACGTCGCCGGTCACGCAGTCGATATGGGAGAAGGCCGGGATGAAATTGTGGTTCTTGTGATCGAAGCCGCGCGAATATTCTTCCAGCGGCGTCACGTAGTTCTGTGCCCAGATCAAATCGGTACGCTGATAGGAATGGAACGAGCTGAACGGAATGGAGTTGCGGATGCCGAGCGACAGCGCGCGCAAACTCACCTGGCGTCCGACCGGCGGTTTCAGTCCGGCCGGCGGCGCGATGAACACGCCGTCCTCATCATAGAAATTGATCATATCGGCATCGCCGTAACCTGACAGGCACATCAAGTAGCTGTGCTCATATTGAGCGGCGATCTTGCGGATCAGGAGGGTGCAGTCGCGGCTGCCAGAGTCGTTGAGGTTGACAAACAACCGGCCGTTGACATCCACCAGCAGCACGCTGTCCTGGATCATGGTCGAGATGCAGAACACCTTGACGCGTGGCGACAGGTCGACCCATTGCCGGTCCGGCAGGATCGAGACCTCGAAGCCCTGGGTGCGCAGATCGTTGGCGATGCGGCCGCCCACGTGATCGGCGAGCAGGATATGACGGCCGCGAAGCTGTTGCAGGCTGTCGCCGTTCAGGTGATCGGGATGGCCGTGCGAAAACCAGATGTACTTGGCGGCGAGAATATCGCGCTTGCAGTCCGGCGGAATGCGATGGCTCAAGCCCCAGCTTCCAAAATAGGCCGGATTCTCGTCGCCGAACCAGGGATCGGTCGCAAGGATCGGTTTATCATCATAGGCAATCAGCGTTGCATTGCCCGTGGTCGAGACACCTAGCATCGGGAGCTTTCCGCATGGATTCGCGCGCCAGCGTGGCGCGTTCGGCAAGCCTGCCTGAAACTGGCAAATATGCGGTTAAGGCGATGTTTCCGGTTTGAATGACTGGAAAAGACGCGTTCAGGCCTCGATGGTCGCGGTCACCGGCACATGGTCGGACGGCCGTTCGGCGCCGCGATAATTACGGGCGATATGAACGCCCGAGACACGATCGGCCAGCATTGGCGAGGTCCAGACGTGGTCGAGGCGGCGGCCTTTGTCGGCGGTCGTCCAGTCCGCCGAACGATAGCTCCACCAGGTGTAGAGCTTCGCCGGCTCCGGCGTGTGCTCGCGCATGCTGTCGATCCAGCCGCCCGTCGTTCGCGCGGTTGTCAGCTTCGCGCACTCGATCGGCGTATGCGACACGACCCGCCGCATCTGCTTGTGACTCCAGACATCGTGCTCGAGCGGCGCCACATTGAGATCGCCGACCAGAATCGCGCGCTCGTTCGCCGCCGGCCGCAAGGTGATGTTGTCACGCATCTCGTCGAGGAAGGCGAGCTTGTGGGCGAATTTCGGATTGACGTCCGGATCGGGAATGTCGCCGCCGGCGGGCACGTAGAAATTATGAACGGTGACCGGATCGCGCAGGCCTGCGCGTTCGCCGAACACCGCCGAGACGTGCCGGCAATCTTTCTTGCCGCAAAAGCTCTGGACGTTGAAACTCTCGAACGGCAGGCGCGAGATCACGCTGACGCCGTGATAACCCTTCTGCCCGTTGAGCGCGACCGCCTCATAGCCGAGCCGCTTGAAACGCTTGAGCGGAAAAGCATCGTCCGGGCACTTCGTCTCTTGCAGGCACAAAATGTCCGGCCGCACCGCCTTGATGAATTTGGCGACGAGATCGATGCGCAGCCGCACCGAATTGATGTTCCAAGTTGTCAGCGTGAGGCGCAAGGGAACCGCAAGTCAGCGTTCAACAATCGACCGTTAGATAAATACGCTGACGCTGAAATGCCAACCGATAACGACAAATCGTCCCCGGTTTTCGGCTACTGCATTGTCCCCTGACCGGCGGCGTAATTGATGACGAAAAGATTCGGATCCGGCTTCTTGGCCTGATCGAGATTATAAACCGCGACCGTCGTATCGAGCCCTTGCGGATCGGTGACGGTCCACTGCTTGAGCGTCAGGTCCTTGGCGTCGAACATCATCATCAGCCGGCTGGTGCCGACCACCAATTGCTTTTCCTCGATCACCACCGAAACGAATGTATCGTCGGACGACACGCTGATGACGTCGGTGTCCTGGATGAGATTGATGTGGTCGGCGAGCAAGTAGCGCAGCGGTGTCTGCGACAGCGGATAAAGTTGCTGGGTTGCAAGATTGCGATCACGCACCACGACCGAGGAGCCGTCCGCGATGACGTCGAGCGGCGTCGGCGGATTATATTGGAACCGCACCTTGCCCGGTTTCTGGATGTAGAACATGCCCTGGGTGCGGCTGCCGTCGGGGCCGATCTGCACGAAATTGCCGACCATCGTCTGCACGCCGGACAAATAGTTGCTGACACGGTCGAGCAACGCGCGTTGCTGCGGATTGAAAGCGCTTTGCTGATTGCCGAGACCTTTTTGCAGGAACGAGAACGGGAAGAAATGCCCCGAACCGCTATCCGGCTGCGCGGGAGGCGTGGCGTCCTGTGGCGGCGGGGTAACGCCGGTCTTCGGCCGTGGCGCGGGCGTCGGCAACGGCACGTTCTCCGCGACCGCGGGAGTAAAAGCGAGCATGGAGCAAATTGTCGCAACGATAATCGTCGCCGCGCCAAACTTTGCGCCCCGTCTCGCCATTTCCTGCTCCTGCGGTACTCGTCCCACACCCGCGAACGATAACTACCCGCTAATCGCCCGATATGGCGAATTCGCGGCCACCCTGTCCCCGCTTAACGCTCAAACGCCCGATTCTCAATAAGATTCGTCGTTACTGCCTTCGAGCAGGATTTCGCGTTTGCCGGCGTGATTGGGCTGGCCGACGACGCCTTCCTGCTCCATGCGTTCCATCAATGAGGCAGCACGATTGTAGCCGATTTGCAGCCGGCGCTGAATGTAGCTGGTCGAAGCCTTGCGATCGCGCAGCACGATCTGGACCGCCTGCTGATAAAGGTCGCCGCCTTCGCCCGCGCCGCCCATCGCGGTTGCATCGAATATCGGATTGCCATCCTCGTCGTGCGGCTCTTCCGCGGTGACGGCTTCGAGGTATTCCGGCTGGCCCTGCGATTTGAGATGACGGACCACCTTCTCGACTTCCTCGTCTGAGACAAAAGGTCCGTGCACGCGGCTGATGCGGCCGCCGCCGGCCATGTAGAGCATGTCGCCCTGGCCGAGCAGTTGCTCGGCGCCTTGCTCGCCGAGAATGGTGCGGCTGTCGATTTTCGACGTGACCTGAAACGAGATGCGGGTCGGGAAATTCGCCTTGATCGTGCCGGTGATGACGTCGACCGATGGACGCTGCGTGGCGAGAATGACGTGCAAGCCGGCAGCGCGCGCCATTTGCGCCAGACGCTGCACCGCGCCTTCGATGTCCTTGCCGGCGACCATCATCAGATCGGCCATCTCGTCGACGATGACGACGATATAGGGCAACGGCTCGAGATCGAGCTCCTCTTTCTCGTAGATCGCCTCGCCGGTTTCCTTGTTGTAGCCGGTGTGCACCGTGCGCGAGAGCTTTTCGCCTTTGCGGTTGGCTTCGGCGACGCGCGCATTGTAGCCATCGATATTGCGCACGCCGAGCTTCGACATCTTCTTGTAGCGGTCCTCCATCTCGCGCACCGCCCACTTCAGCGCGACCACAGCCTTCTTCGGATCGGTGACGACGGGCGTGAGCAGATGGGGAATGCCGTCATAGACCGACAATTCCAGCATTTTCGGATCGACCATGATCAGACGGCATTGCTCCGGTTGCAGCCGGTACACGAGGCTGAGGATCATGGTGTTGATGGCGACCGATTTGCCGGAGCCGGTGGTGCCGGCGATCAGCAGATGCGGCATGCGTGCCAGATCGACCAGCACCGGCTCGCCGCCGATCGACTTGCCGAGGCAGAGCGGCAGGCGGTACGCGTTTTCCGAATAATCGCGCGTCGCCAAAAGTTCGCGGAAAAAGACTTTCTCGCGCGTGGCGTTCGGCAGTTCGATGCCGATGGCGTTGCGGCCGGACACCACGGCGACGCGGGCCGACAGCGCGCTCATCGAGCGGGCGATATCGTCGGCAAGGCTGATCACGCGCGACGATTTGATGCCGGGTGCAGGCTCAAGCTCGTAGAGCGTGACCACCGGACCCGGCCGCGCATTGATGATCTCGCCGCGCACGCCGAAGTCGCCGAGCACGCCTTCCAGCGTCGTGGCGTTTTCCTGCAACGTTTCCTGGCTCACCGTAGTACGTCCAACCTTGGACGGCAGTCCCAGCAGCTCGAGCGGCGGCAGTACGTAACCGTTCGAAGAGCGCCGCGGCTTCGGCGTTGCGGCGCGCGGCTTGCGCGGCGCGCGTGGTTCCGCATCCGGCGCAAGTTCTACGTCCGGCTCCTCGACATAACGTTCCGCCGCTGGCGCGGCATCGAACCGCGGCTCGATGCGCCGGCGCGGGATCGCGGCATCGATGCCCTTCGGTACCGCCGCGCGGGAACGGAACAGCAGCGCGATCCTGGCGCGGAAACTCAAGACCGCGTGCATGATGCCGCCGAGCGAGAACCAGCCGGCTTTTTCTTTATCCTCGTCGACTTCTTCTTCTTTATCCTCGTCGACTTCTTCCTCTTTTTCGTCGGCCGCTTCATCATCAGCCGCGTCGTGCCAGAGGATACCGGCCGCGCCGGCAAAGGTGATGGCTGCCGCGATGGCCAGCACGATTGATGCGACAAACCGGTCGGTTCCGGTCATCGCGACATGGAACATCACGGTCGGCAGCCGCAGCATGGCGTCGCCGATGACGCCGCCAAGTCCGCATGGCAGTGGCCAATGGACGGGGCGTGGCAGGCACGACGCAAACGCCGCCGACAACACTGCGCCGAATATCCAAAGCAGCACACGCAGCTTTTCGCGGCTGAGCGGGCGATGACCGAGCAGACGATAGCCCCACACGCCGATCGGCAGCAGCAAAGCGAGCGAGCCGAGACCGAGCAACTGCATCATCAGATCGGCGGCGATGGCGCCGGGCTGGCCCAGCAGATTATGCACCCCGGTGTCGGTGGCGTGGCTCAGCGAAGGATCTTTCACCGACCAGGTAGGCGAGCGCGAGCGCCGCCATCATCGCGATGCTGATCAATGCGATACCGCAAACCTCGCGCAGCCGCCGCTTGAGCATCATGCCAAGCTGGCCGGAGAGGTAGGCCATTCCGTCGAGGCTGCGATCGATCATCGACATCGCACAGTCGCCTATGAATTTTTCCGCTCATTCCCGCGCAAGCGGGAATCCAGATGACCCGGATTGAGTCCCAAATTTCGCGCTGGGTCCCCGCTTCCGCGGGGATGAGCGAATGGTTTCGGCAGAATCGGTTCATGCCCCTAACCAAAACCCCTACCAGCCGATGCAGCGCCTCGGCGGTGATTTCGTTGTTTTGGACCATCGCGACGCGGATGTAGTCGCTGCCGGGATTGCTGCCGTCGTCCTGTTCGCGGGCGAGATAACGGCCCGGCACGACGCGCAGCCCGCCTCACGCCACAGCTTCAGCGTCGCCGCCTCGCTGCCGCCTTGGGCCGACACGTCGAGCCACAGGAAAAAGCCGCCCGCCGGCCGCTTGTAGCCGTAACGGTCGCCGATGATCTGATCGGCAAGATCGAATTTCTCGCGATAGAGCCGCCGGTTTTCCTCGACGTGCTTTTCGTCGTTGTAGGCGGCGATCGCGACATGCTGCATCGGCGTCGGCACCATCGGCGCCGCGACATTGCGCAATTCGAGATACGCCTGCATGTAGGAGCGGTCGCCGGCGGCAAAGCCGATGCGCAATCCCGGCAGGCTCGATCGCTTCGACAAGCGAATGAAAGATGGCGACATTGGCGAAGTCGGACCCCGCCGCTTCAAGCATGCCGTGCGGCGCATGTTCGCTGTAGATCTCGCAATAGCACTCGTCGGAAAAGATCATGAAGCCGAAACGGCGCGCCATCGCGGTCAGCTTCTTGAGATAATCGAGGTCGGCAACCGCGCCTTGCGGATTGGCCGGCGAGGCGAGGTAAAACGCGACCGTGCGCGCCAACAGTTCGTCGCTTAGCGCATCGAGGTCCGGCAGGAAGCCGGTCTCGCGCGTGGTCGGCAGGTAAACCGGTTCGCAATGGGCGCCGATCGCACCGGCGGCGTAAGCGGCATAGAACGGATTTGGAATGAGGACTGCCGGCGCGCCCTGGCGCGGCGTCACCCAGTTCATCGCGGCAAGCGCCGCAAGGAAAAGACCCTCGCGCGTGCCGTTGAGCACCAGCACTTCGTTCGCCGGATCGAGCGGGCGCTCCAGCTTGAAGCGGCGGCCGACCCAGTCCGCGACTGCCTTGCCGAATTCGTCGAGACCCTTGTTCGCCGGATAACGGCCGAACTCGGCGACATGCTTGGCGATCACCGGCCCGACGAATGACGGGATCGGATGCTGCGGCTCGCCGACCGCGAGGCTGATCGGCGACATGCCCGGCTGAAATGGATCGATCAGTTCGCGCAGCCGCACGAACGGCGAGCGCGAACCGGTAGCACGAACTGGCACTGGTGAAAGCTGGGTGGTCATCCTGTCCATCATGAAGAGCGGGCCCACCCGCCGCATCATCGACGAAATACCATAGAAGCGGCGAGGTTAAGACCCGATTAACCAATCGGAATTGGCCTCTTCTTAATCCTCCCGCCGCTCACCTCTCCCGTGCGTGAGAGGGTGGTGAGGGGGCGTCACCGCCAGTTCAGAGTTGCGGTGCTCAAACTCGCGGAAACGTCCCCTCTACGTCCTCATGCTGGAGCATTGCGCAGCAATACGTCTCGAAGCATGTGGCTCCGCATCCTTCGAGACGCGCCATAGCGCGTCAAAGACCGCGTGACGCGCTATGGCGCCCTCAGGATGAGGAACGATCTCGTTCTCGCGATGCGATCCGCACCCGAGTTTTCGTCACGCGTAAGAATTTCTCGCTCTCCGCACCGATCTTCGTCAGAGAATGCCGGCGGTGGATGCCGGTACCCTCACGATCTGTGCTTCAAGCGCCAGACGAATGTAAGAACGGAAGAAAGCAAGGAAGCGGAACGCCGAGAGACGCGTATCCAACGCTCCGCACCCTTGCGGGGTGCGGCGCGCGCAGAGCGCTGCGCGCTCGCCTCTCGGCGTCCCACCACGGCGCTTGCTGCAGCGAGCGAACGCCACAGCTCAACCCCAGCTACGCGCTTCCTGGGACGGGACTAGCGGAGGAGCGGGTGTTACCCGCTCCCGGCCGTCCTGCAGTGCAGCGGTCTCTAGACCGCAGACCGGTCATCGTGCCGGCCGGGCGTATACGCCAAGGCCGCCCGGGAGTGACGGTGACGAGCCGCCACCCGCGGGAACCGACTCTCGCTCCGCCATGCGGAGTGACCGCATGACGTCCTTGTACGTGAGCGAGATTGGGATCCATTTTTCAAAACGAAACCGCGATGTCAAAGCATTTCTATTTGTTCAAATAAATCGGGAGGTTGCGGGATGCGTGTCGAGACGGCTTTGGGCAATTTGAGCAACAAAGATTTGCATGCACGCGAAGTTATGCATGTCAATCAAGGGTTTCTGCGATTTTGGGTCTCTTGAGAGACCTGTCATGCCACGCTTGTTGCGGCATCCACGTCAAAGTGTGCGGGCCATCAAAAACGCCACCACGCGCCGACTGGTCGCATATCAGGCTCAAGACGCCGGTCAAGTGTGAGCGATTTTGCTCAGAATTCGGACGGACGGAGACGTAGGCTGCTTCAACGATACGCTAACGCGAACCGAGCGTGGTTGAATGGTGGCGAACGCTTCATCAAATTGGCCCCGCAATCGGCTTTTGCTCGCGCTGCCCTCCCGTAATCTCAAGCGGCTTATGCCGGAGCTTGAAAACATTCAGCTGTCACCCCGCGCAAGTGCTGATGAACGTCGATAGTGCGCTCGACCATATATTCTTCCCCGACAGCGGGGTGGTCTCGGTGGTGGCAGTTTATGCCGACGGCAGCATCATCGAGATGGCGACGGTCGGAAGGGAGGGCTTCACCGACGTGCAAGCCGTCTTCGGCGCCAGGCGCTCCTCAATCCAGCTTCTCGTTCAAATCCCGGGGACCGCTACAAAGATGTCGCGCGCGACGTTTATGCGGGCCATGCAGTCAATGCCCTCCTTCCGAACTCTCATGGACGCTTACGTCCAGGCCTTTCTCGAACAGGTCATGGTATCAGTCGCGTGCAACGGTGCGCACAGCCTCAAGCAGCGGCTGGCGCGTTGGCTGCTGATGATGCGTGACCGCACTGACAGTGACGTGCTCCCCATCACCCAGAGCCT
The DNA here is from genome assembly GCA_963742215.1 of uncultured Alphaproteobacteria bacterium. Taxonomy (GTDB): domain Bacteria; phylum Pseudomonadota; class Alphaproteobacteria; order Rhizobiales; family Xanthobacteraceae; genus BOG-931. The sequence goes on along the minus strand of CAVULJ010000021.1, from coordinate 8,009 downwards.
GCTCGCCGAAATGCTGGGTGTCCAAAGGCCGAGCATCACGAATGCCGTCCGGGAATTCGAACGTGCCGGTTTGATCGAGGGCGGCCGTCGGCAAGTCACGATCCTTGATCGGCGGGGCCTCATGCAGGCATCTTGCGAATGTTATCAATTGGTTCGGACGCGCGTGGCATTTCACCTTCCCAAAACATACGAGTGATAAAAGCCGTCGTCCTGCTGTACGGTAATGTATATTACCGACACCATCCCCTAAGCTGATGTAGAATTGCGGCTCGCAGGGTGGGCAGCGGAGGCGGCCCTCCAGCGGGATCGTTTTCCTGCAGTGGGGAATGAGCGCCGTCATTGGAATGTAGGCCCGGCAATGAACCGCAAAGCAAAGCGCCCGGCAAAGCTTCCGTTCGACCCCAAGGAGTTTCTCTCGAAGGTAAACGGCGGGCAACGCATGTCCGATTATCGGAAAGATCAAACTGTGTTCAGGCAGGGCGATCCTTCGGATGCAGTTTTCTACATTCACAGCGGCAAGGCCAAGAAGACCGTCGTCTCCGAGCAGGGCAAGGAAGCCGTCGTCGCACTTCTGGAACGCCGGCGATTTCTTCGGCGAGGCCAGCTTGGCCGGAGAGGCGCTGCGCCTGTCGACGGTCTCCGCCCTGACAAAATGTGTGATCGCGCGAATATCAAAGGCAGATATCACACGGGTGATCCACGAAGAGCCAGCGTTTGCCGAGTTATTTATCTCGCACCTTCTGGCGCGCAACAGTCGTGTCGAGGAGGACCTGGTTGATCAACTGTTCAATTCGAGCGAGAAACGTCTGGCGCGAACGCTTCTGCTTCTGGCGAATTTTGGCAAGGAAAGTCGGCCGGAACCGATCATAGCAAAAGTCAGCCAGGAGACGCTTGCGGAGATGATCGGAACGACGCGGTCCCGCGTGAGTTTTTTCATGAACAAATTTCGCAAACTGGGCTTAATCGATTACAATGGCAGCATCAAAATCCACAGTTCATTATTGAATGTCGTTCTGCGCGACCAGCCGCAGATTAAGAGTTGAGGCGTTTGACGATCTTGGGAGCGGCGACCGCTACTACGCTTGGAGTTTAAAAAATGTGAGACCCACAGATTTAAAACCGCAGTCTCAAGAAGACACGACCTCGACGTTGCGCCAACGTCAGAACACGACACCAGTGCGTCCCTCAGAGTAGATCGCCAAAGCTCAGAGTTGTCGCTTCACAACGTCGTGCGGCGACGAAATGAAGCTTGCCCCCAACACCCTCTCACTCATCAACGCTGCTTGTGCCCAGGTGCAGGCGAGATCGATTAAGGCCTGCTTCTCGTTTTCATCTTTGACTTTGGAGGACCCGTGCATGGCCTCCTTGGCATACTGCCGATACAGGTCGGCATCACTCAAGACAGCCTCCTGACTAAAGACACCTTGTTGGCGTCTTCCTTGTTGCAGAGCCTGCATTAAGTTGGAGCCCGCACTCTGTATAGAAGCGCTCACTCGCCCAGCCTTTTCGAGTTATCCCCCGTCACGCTTGAAACTGACCCAGTATCGGGCGGTCCGTGACCTATTGACCGTAGCCCACGGGAGTCCGGTTGCGGCCGATTCTGTGTCCCTCAAATCGCCGCGCGTGAAACGCATCAGCAGCCCTAGAAAATTTCGTTCCCCACCGTCAAAAGACTTTGTCAACAGTATCGGCCCGAAACGGCCGCCCGGTTCGATTAGCGTCGTGTCCGCTTTTGGCAGTTTTCTGCCGCGACGACTTATTACTGTCGAGGCAGGAATTGACCTAGGCTGTGCGAAAACGCAAAAAGCCAAGAAGCGACAAGAATAATTTTTCTTCAATCGATCGATGCCGAATGCGCGGACGAATCTTTGCGCACCAGAATTTGATTTCGGAGATGTCCATTCTATCGCCGTTGCGCGTCTCCGCGTTTTTACACAGCCAAGACCCGAAACTGACATAGGGCGGCGAGATTGCCGCGCTGCACAACGGCATCGTCTTGACCCGGTGTAAACCGGATTAGAAGATCATCGCGTCAGTCATCCTTGCTGGGAGCGATCAATGACCAACACAATCCTTTTCCCAGCGGCTGTCATCTTGAAGCGCCGCACATGTGAGCGGTATATCAATTCGCCGGCAGGCCCAAAGAGTCCGCGCGGCGCGATCGGCTCTTCAATGCCGCCTCAGATTGGCCACTAAGAGTTTTTATCGAACATTGTTTCTGTTGCAGAGTAGAACTGAGGCGGTAATTTATTACCTCGCAGCTTGTTGGTGTCTGCCCGACGTGCTCCGACATGCTTCACGGGCTTTTACCCGCCTGTTAGGAGCCGTACGCCGAAGCGCGGGACGTCAACTGAGACAAGTCTCTATCTGCTGACAAGGAAAACGTCATGGCGACAGCTGACAATTTTCTCAACAGTGGAATCCAAAATTTCGCAACCAGTTCGAATTGGAGCACCGGCAGCGTACCGAACAGCTCCAACGATGCGGATCTCGCGCTAAGCAGCGGCACGATCGTCGGCAGCAGCACCAACGAAACGGTGAACAGCATCGGCACCGGCAGTCTCGATACTCTCGATGTTACCTGCGGCACCTTTGATGCCCTCAATGGAACCGGACCGAGCCAGAATTTGGGAACGATTTTTGTAGGCGCTGCCGCGTTCGGAAATCGCCAATGTCATCTTCGAGATCAGCACGCTGAACATCAACATTCACAATACCGCGCCTGAAACGATCGAGCTCGACGCCCAAAGCAGCACTCTTCTGATTGGCGGCTCGGTCAGCTTGACCGCGACGAGGTCGGCGACTTCAACGGCGATGGTAGCAAGGACATCCTTTGGCGCACTGGCAACTAATTAATTGCCATATAAGCTATCGACCGGTGCGAAAGGGCGTCGCCTGAAAACTTTTCAACGGAGAGTGTCATGGCACAGAACAACTTCACCGCAACCGGTTTTCAAAGCTGGGAGAACGCCTCGAATTGGAGCCTTCGGCCACATTCCTCTGAATTCCGAAGATACCTTCATCGGCACTACCGGCGTCATTGTCGGTGTCTCCGCCAACGTAACGGTCGACAGCATTGGCACTGGTACCAGCGGCGATGTTCTTTTCATCGATACCGCAAGCACGTTCGTAGCGACGCTTGGAACAGGACCGACGGCTGGCAATTTGGGGACTATCGACATTAATGATGGTGCCACCTTTGAAGTTGCCACCGGATCGTTCGTCAATACCGGCACGGTCGAGTTGGAATCTGCTGGCGATAACACCAACTTCCTTATTGGTGCTGGCGGATTCGTCACTCTCTCCGGTGGCGGCTCCATCGAGCTCGTCAACAACGGAGGGACGAAGAATTTCATTGCTGGCCAATCTCACAGCGACCTTATCAACGAAAATAACGATATCTCAGGTTCTGGCACCATCTTTGGTGAGTTCTTTACGAACGACGGCATAATCGAAACCAACAACAACCTGGGCGCGGGCACGCTCAATATTTGGGGCAATGGCGCCGGTGGAGGCAGCTTCGACAACGAAGGCTCAATGTTTGTCGATCCCGGCGGTACGATGGTGTTGGGGATATTTACCGCAAACATAGCGAATGACAATCTGATCGAGCTTACTGGTACTGGAAGCAACGAGGCCAAACTTGAAATCCAAGGCAACCTGACGATCTCAAGCGTTGGCGGATTTATCGATCTGGCGGGGCCCGACCCGAACAACGATGCCGTTGTCAGCAATGGCAGCGCGGCTACCCTCAATCTCGATGGCGGCACGCTCGAGGGCGGCGGCGAAGTCGGCGACTCGGACCTGACACTTGAAGTCGAACAAGGCACCGTTATCAACGCCAACAGCTCCTTTGCCCTGATCCTAAACACCGGCAACAACGCAATCGAGAACGCGGGACTAATTGAGGCTGCTGGCAGCGGAGGTTTGGAAATCGCGAGCCCCGTTCAAAACAACGGGACCATATCAAGCGTCGGTAGCGTCATCCTGACGGACGCACTGTTTACAGGTACGGGCACGATTAATCTTGGCCTTAACGGCACTTTGTTAACGGTCGCCGGCGCCGACATTATCAACAATGTGCAGTTCACTGGAGCTGGCGCGCTTTTGTCGCTCGCTGCGCTAGGAAACCTCGAAGGCACCATCGTAGGCGCCGCGGCGACCGATAAAATCGACCTTCAGTACGTAACCTTTGTTTCCGGTGAGCACGTGGTCTGGCAGCAGACCACAGGTGCATTCGGCGCTTTGTCGCTTTACAGTGATGGGGTCCGACCTCGGTAACGTAGTCCTAGACGGGCAGTACAATTCGCTGGACTTCGCGGTCACTAAGGACAGCGGCACAGGCTCGCTCATTACGGTCCAAAACACGCCGACATACGCGGAAAATCCCGGCAACACTGACGAATGGATCTTGTCCGACGGCAACTGGGTTGCGAGTGCCGGCCCGGGCCCTGGTCCGCACTACCTTCCGGCAATCCCTATAACGTCGCCCTCACCGGCGATTGGACCGGCAATGGCACCGACGGCATCCTGTTGTTCAACCCCAGCACGGGCGATACCGACGAATGGCAGCTGTCCAATACCCAATGGTCGGCCAGCCCCGATCTCGGCACGCATCCCGCCAATGCGACTGACGGCGCCAGCTATCAGATCGCCGGCACCGACGCCTCCACCGACTTCACCGGCAACGGCATCGACGACGTGCTTTGGACCAGTACCAACAGCAACGGCACGATTGCGACCGACATCTGGGAGCTCAGGCTCCAACGGCAAATGGTCCGCCAGCGTCAGCCCCGGCAATCATCCGGCCGGCTATTGAGTCGCTGGCACTGGCGATTGGACCGGCGACGGTACCGACGGCATTCTGTGGTACAATTCATCAACCGGCGACACTGACGAGTGGCAATTGTCCGGCGGCATGTGGGCAGCCAGCGTTGATCTTGGCAGCCATCCCGCTAACTCGACAGACGGCAACGGCTATCAGATCGCGGGCATCGGCGATTTCTTCGACAACGGCCGCGACGACGTATTGTGGACCAGCGTCAATGCCGACGGCACCGTCGCGACCGACATCTGGGAACTGAATTCCAGCGGCCAATGGATGGCAAGCGTGAGCCCCGGCAACCACCCGGCCGGCTATTCGGTGGTTGGCGTCGGGGATTTCACCGGCACCGGAACGAGCGACATCCTCTGGCAGAACTCGACAACTGGCGCCATTGACGAGTGGCAGATCGCAGGTGGCAATTGGGCCGCCAGTGTCAATCTCGGCACACACCCCGGCAACACCCCGGTCTCTGGCGTTGGCGACTTCACCGGCACCGGCACGAGCGATATCTTCTTTCACTCATGACCAAGAAAATTTAGAGCATTCGCCAACGAGGAGTTCTCCTTATGGCCCGAAACGGTCATGCTGGTCGTCCACCGCGCGTCCGTTTTGCGGGATCCAGCGGTCACACCCGCGCACCACCGGCGCGGCAGAAAGCGCACCCGATTGAACCGGGGATTGCCGCGACGAGCGCGGCAATGACGAACATAGGTCATTGCGAGGAGCCTCAGCGACGAAGCAATCCAGGGCGGCTTGCATTGAGCACTGGATTGCTTCGCTATCGCTCGCAATGACGACGCATCATGTCGGAGCGTATCTTCAATTACTTATTCTTCGCAGCCGCCGCGAAAACCATCTCGACCGCCTTGTTCAGCTCCGGTTTGTCCTTTGAAAGGTCGGGGCCGATGCTGGAAATCTTGGTAATCAGCGCCGCCTGCTCCTCCGGCGGAAGGTTCAACAGCTCGCCGCCCTGATCCGTCCAGGCCTTCTCCTGCTCGGTGATAAAATCCTTACAGAATTGAACGATACCGTCCGATACCGCCGTGGCATCGTCGCGCACGATTTTCTGCAAATCCGGCGGCAATCCCTCGAGCCACTTCTTGCTCATCACCACCACCACGTTGACGTAAGGCTGCTCGGTCTGGACCATGTATTTGGTCACGTCCGAATATTTCAGCGGTACGAAGACCGGGATGGTGCCAAGCGCGCCGTCGATCGCGCCCTGCTGAAGCGCCGGCATCACGTCGCCGAGCGACATCGCGACCGGAGAAGCGCCCATGCGCTTGATCATCTCAAGCTGGAACTGCGACGCCAGCACGCGGATTTTCATGCCGTTGATTTCGGCGAGGTGATGCACCGGCTTGTGCACGACGAGCGATGACGGCCCGGTCGGCATGATGGCGATGCCGGCCAGGCCCTTATTGCCGCCGAGCCCGAGCATCAAATCCTTGACCTGCGGATCGTTGATCGTTTTGGCGTCCTGGTCGAAACTCGTGAACAAACCCGGTGCGCTCAACGATTCGTAACGCTCATCGATGCCGACCAAAAATTCCGGCGGACCGATCCAGGCCTGGATCGCGCCGAACTGCGTGCCTTCGATCTGGCGCGCAATGGAGCCAAGCTGGCTGGCGTTGTAGATTTCACCCTTGATCCGGCCGTCGCTGTCCTTGTCGACCGCCGCAACAAACCGCCGCAGCCATTCTTCCTGCGGATCGTTCTTGGTGGCCGTGCTGAGCTTCATCACATAGGTTTTACTGTCCTGCGCGTTGGCCGACTGACATGGCGCCAAAACTCCAAAGGAGAGTGACGCTGTCGCCGCAACCGCCGGCAGCGCGGCGACGATTCTTGCTGCTCGAAACAACCGAAATGTCATACATCCTCACTGTCTCCGGCTTGAGCGACGGCAAGCACGGAGCGTGCCACAAGGGCCCATGGGCACCGCTCTGCAACGGGCACCGCTCTGCAACTGCCGCTTGAATTTTGTGCAAATAAGCTTTTATTGCCGTCTCAACTGCCGGATGCCGGATGACAACGGATCGACCCGCCTTCTCGCAGCGCATCGCTGATTTGCTGCGCGCCTCGAAACCGCGCTGGCGCTTTTGCATCCGTATGACGATGTCCGGACTGGTGGCATTGGCCGTCGCCCAGGCGCTCAATGTTCCGTTGCAGGGTCTCTGGGTGATCATCACCGCCATCGTGGTGACGCAGATGAGCGCCGGCGGATCGCTGCGCGCGACGCTCGAATACATCATCGGCACGGTCGGCGGCGCCATCTATGGCGCGATCCTCGGCGTGCTCGTTCCGCACAACACGCCACTGACGGAGGCCCTCATCCTGGCGCTCGCGATCGCACCCTTGGCGCTGGTGGCGGCATCCAATCCGAATTTCCGGGTTGCGCCATTTTCGGCGGTGCTGGTGATCCTGATCGCCGGGCGGTTCGGCGAAGGACCGATTGAGTTGGCCATTACGCGATCGGGTGAAGTCGCGTTGGGCGGTATGATCGCGGTGGCCGTCTCGCTCGTGGTTTTTCCGCAACGGGCGAATCATATGCGCTTGAGTGCGGCGGCTCGTTTATTGAACGGTTGCGCGCGACTTGCCGCAGCTCTTGGCCGGCTTCACCGCCGAACTTGATGCAGCCGAGAACAGCCGGATCGAGAACGACATCGGCGCCGCGGTCACGCGCTTCCAGCAGATCACGGCGAGGCGCAGCACGAGTTGCTCATCACGCTGGCGTCGCAGCCGGACCCCGGCCCGCTGTCACGCACCATGCTGCGGCTGCGCCACGACTTCGTCATCATCGGCCGCGCCGGCAGGGCCGCTGCCCGAGCCTTTGCGCGGTCGCCTGAGCGAACCGCTGTCGCGCGTCGGCACGGCAGCGAGCAACTTTCTCAACGACAGCGCGGCGGCGCTCGACCGGCGCAACGCGCCGCCGCCGCTCGATGCTTACGAAGCCGCACTGTTCGCCTACACCGCGGAGGTCGAAGCGGTGCGCAGCGAGGGCCTGACGCTGCCGCTGACAAGCCACGAAGTCGAGCCGCTCTTCGCGCTCGGCTTCACGTTCGAGCAGCTCCGCCAGAATTTCATCGATCTACAGCGATGCGTCCGTGACTATGCGCGACGGCCGCAGCGAAGGAAGAAAGCGTCGAGCACGTCGCCCACGCCATGACCGGCATAGCCGTTGGCA
>CAVULJ010000020.1:0-141961 GCA_963742215.1 uncultured Alphaproteobacteria bacterium | reverse complement strand
GCTGCATGATATCGGCCCGGTGATCGAGCTGGCGGGGCTTGAGCGGCTCAAAAGCTATGTCGGCAAGTTGGCGCAACCGCGCACGTTCGAGGACGGCGCCTCAATTCTTCGGAATTTGTTTGCCGCACAATTTCCCAAAGGTCAGCCCGAGGCAACTGGCTCGCCGCGGCTCACCGTGCCTGGCGAACGACGGCGTCGACCTGAAACCAACCTACGATATCCGGCTGGCACTCTCGTTGGCCGGCGTCGATACCGAAAAGCCCTTGCCGGCGTTGTGGAAAGAGTTCGATACGCTCGTCGACCGACCGATGCTGGTCATCCGCGGTGCGAATTCCGACATTCTGTCGGCGGAAACAGTCGAAGCCATGGCCGCCCGTCACGTGGGGATGGAAGTCGTTGAGGTCCTGGACCAGGGCCACGTTCCCTTGTTCGAAAGTGAGTTGGTGCTGCAGGTGGCCCGGTTCGTGGCCGCCTGCGAAAAGGCGCGGACCAAGGCCGGGCAGGCCCATGCCAGCGGTGCGCGATAAGCCACCTTCCAGCGGAGGCCATGCACAGGCTGGGTGCCAAGGCAACGTCATGCTAGGCGTAAGTCATGACCGATCTCCCCGAGCCAGCGTGTTCATTAGGATATTGACCGGTGTCAGGGGACCGCCGCACGCCATCACCGCAGCAGCCATTTACGCTTTCGATCCAAGCGCAAGTCTGGCACGACGCCTACGCGCCACCAATCGTCACTTACCAGGCGACGCCCGCGACTCGACCGGATGATGCTGAAAGTTACTATCGGCACGCCAACGCGATGCGCGAGCAGCGGCGTTTTGCGGAAGCATTGGCGGCGTTGACCGCGCCATCGCCTTACAGCCGCGCCATGCCGAGGCCCACAACGGCCGGGGCATCGCGCTTGCCAGCTTGCAGCGATTTGACGAAGCCATCTCCAGCTTCGACACGGCCGTCGCGCTGAAGCCCGATTACGCCGAGGCCTACAACAATCGTGGCCTGGTACTGCACGATCTCAATCGTCTCGACGCGGCGTTATCGAGCTTCGATCGTGCCATCGCGTTGGCCTGGCGATCCGCGGGTGCACAAGAACTACGGCGCCCTGCTGGAGGACCTCAAGCGCTTCGAGGATGCCGTTGATAGTTACGATAGTGCCATCGCACTGCAGCCTGATGATGCCGATGCCTACAACAACCTGGCCTGCGGCTTGGCGCTACTGAAACTCGGTCAATTCGATCCCGCGCTGGCAAGTTTCGACACTGCAATTGCGCTCAACCCCGGTTATGCCGAAGCGTATAGCAACCGTGGCGTTGCGCTGGAGGACGTGAACCGCCTCGGCGCGGCAGCGGCCGATTTCGACAAAGCCATCGCGTTGCGACCGGAATTCTCCGAAGCCGGCAGCAATCTCGCCCATTGCCTGTTGAAGATGGGCCGATTCGAACGCGGCTGGCAGCTGCACCAGTGGCGCAGCAGAACCGAAACCGGTCCCGGCAATCGCACCTTCGGCGCAGCCGCTCTGGCTCGGTCGCGAGAATATTTTAAGCGCGACCGTATTCGTTCATTTGGAACAGGGCCTGGGCGATACGACTTAATTCAGCCGCTACGGCAAGCTGCTGAAGGAACGCGGCGCTAAGGTGGTGATGTCGGTTCAGGAGCCCGGCCGTATTCCGCTGCTTAAGCAGATCAGTCCGGACATTCGGGTCATCAAAGGCAGCGAGGCCCCGAGCCAATTCGACTGTCACTGTCCCCGATGAGCCTGCCGCTCGCATTCTGACCCACGTTGCAAACCATTCCTCGCGAGCGACGTTACATCGTCGCGGATAGGCATTGCGTAAAGCATGGGATGAACGGCTGCCGCCGCCGACCAAGAAGCGGATCGGATTTGTCTGGAGGGGCAATCCGATCCATCGAAACGACCATAATCGGTCGATCGCGCTCTCGTCGCTCGCGCCGCTCTTCGGCATCGATGCCCATTGGGTATCGCTGCAAAAGGAGTTCTCGCCCGGCGATGCCGCCGCTCTTGCTGCGTTTCCCCAGATCGTCGGGATCGGGACCGAATTGCAGGATTTCGCCGATACGGCGGCGGTCATCGATGGCCTTGATCTGGTCATCGCTGTCGACACCAGTATCGCGCATCTTGCGGGCGCGATGGGAAAGCCGGTTTGGATATTGCTGCCGTTCAATGCCGACTGGCGTTGGCTGGCGAATCGCGATGACAGCCCATGGTACCCGAGCGCAAATTTATATCGGCAGGCCGACATCGGCCCTTGGGACGGCGTGGTCGCTCGCGTCCAGGCGGCCCTGCTCGACTTCGTTCGCTCGTAATTCCGTCGCGCGCAAAAGAACCAGAAATAATCGCGCCGGGGCGCGACGTACTGAGTCTTAGGCGTTTCAAGTCGCTGGGCTTCAAAAAGGAAACCCCGGCAGACGTGCTGCCGGGGTTTCCACTATTTACGCCTTGATCAGACGATCAGGGCAGGAAGTCGCGGTGTGCGCGCACCCCGAAGACCCAACGCTACTTTCCCTCTTACCGCGGGAGTGCACCGCCACCCGCGAATCCACAACCGCCGGCAGCTCCGGTTGGTGTTGTAGCGCTATCCAACTGGGTATAGAGCGCTTCAACGCCGAAGTAGAACGTCTTGGTCACGTCCCACTGTAACCGCGAGCCGACGGCCCAGGTCGTTCCAGTTGTTGTTGCAACCCGCTGTCGCTACGGCCGCCGTACCAACCGACCGCCGGAACCGGCGAATGAGCACAGCATGGCGTTGGCCGAGCTGCTGAGCCTGGACGCATTATAGGCGCCATAGAAGCTCTCGTGCACCGCCGGGGTCCAGAAGTGCTCGTAAGCCGCATTCACGTCCCAAGCTGACGTTAGCTGGAACCGGTCGCCCCAACAGCGGCAACGCTGCCGCCGTACACGCAATCGGACATGACGCCGAAGGCTTCAGCGACCCATCGACCTTGGCGTAGTTGGTGTTATTGCCGTTGTCGGTGTACTTGGCAGCACCTTCCGTATAGTTGGCCTGTACCTGGAACCAATCGCCTTGAGTGATCATCGGCATATTGAGCTTCAGACCAGCACCGACTGCGAAGCCCCATTTGACGCCCGGCCCCCCCGGCCCTGCGTGGCGCCGAAGTACTGAGGATTGAGCTCGTGGGCTGCGCCCATGATCTGCGCGCCACCCCAGGCTTGGTCGACCCGGAGGTTGGCGACGTAGTCAAGCTCTGCATCCCGCCGTAGCCGACGCCCGCACCTGATCCAGCAGCTCCTGCCGAACCAGCGATGCTTCCGACGTTGGCGGCACCCGCAGCACTGTTCGATGATCTGCGACATGCGGCGTTTTCGGCAGCGAGCGTGGCCGAGAAGCCGCCGCCAAGTTGCGCCGTATAAGCCCACGTGAACCAGCCGGCGTCACCGGTATCAGAGTTGCCGAAGTAGCCGGCCCGATACGCGACCGCCGGACCGCTGAAGAAGTCATAGAACGATTGCGACAGACCGGCAGTCATGCCCGCCCATTGCACGAACGCGCGGTTGGAGCTGAACATGTTGCAGCCTTCGTCGCTCCCGGTACCGATGTCATTCTGCTGAGGCCGACCGAGATGTAGCCGCGGATCGTACCATATTCGGTCTGATTGCGAACGTCCGCCGTGATGTAGCCACGAGCGCGGGTCGTCAGATTGTTGGTGTCGCGGTTGTTAAAGTTCCCGTTGTAGGCGCCCCAAGCCAAACTGCCGTTGCCGCCTTCAGTCACTTCGGCGCGAACCCAGCCACCAATTTTGATGCACAGGTCAGTGCCTGGCATATAATAGAAACCAGCCCCGTAGAGACTGCAATCTTCACGTACTCAACAGGCTTGGCCTTGACGGGAAGATCAGCCGCTTGCCCCGCGGTCACCGCAGCTAAACCCGCTGCGGATCCCAGGAGGAGGCTTTTCACCATCTTCATTTCGAACCTCCGATTGTTTGTCGTTGGAGGGTTCCGTCTTGGCCGGGTGCATTGCACCCCCTTGAAGGTCCCCTTACATCCCCATTTCCTGCTTCGGTCTTCTCCGGTTTCCCCAAAAACACCGAAGCAGCTCGACTTGGGGTTCCCCCCTCGTTCGCATCGCCACATTAACCAATGAGTTCCGATGCGCAATCAAGAACAGCCAGATTCAAACGCTGTCCCTGTCGTTTTCGGCAAGGTGTTGCGTAAAAAACACGCAAATGACATCGGCAGGTCTCGTTCATGAAATCGAGCCTGTCACATAAAATCATTATTTATCAAATACTTAAGGACGATCGCAAACATGACGGAAATGCTACGAATTCAGTCGATTGAGTATTGCCTAGTCACTCGTCGCGAATCGCACCGTTGCTCGAAACCCGCCCAAAATGCCCTCAACGGAAGGAGGAGACCAAAGAGATGCCAAAGCGACGTTCTGCGGTGAGAGCATTGATGCGAATGCTGCTTGCAATCAGCCGCAGGAAATACGCCGGTCGAGTGCCAGGCTCATGAATAATTCTCTCCCGCGAACCGCGGCGCGCATTTAACGCCTACAATGCGGGATCCTCAGCTTCTGAAATTTGAACCTGGAATTCAGCCCGCGGAATTTGTTGTTAACGGAACACGCTGTGCAGCAGGACAAAAGGCGCTGGCGGAGAGGATGGGATTCGAACCCATGATACGGCTTTAGACCGTATAACGGTTTAGCAAACCGCCGCCTTCAGCCACTCGGCCACCTCTCCGTGATCAAAAAACAGGTAAGCTTCTCGCGCTTCGGCGTCAAACTCCGCGCCGCGACTTTCACTAACCGGCGCCCTGTTCCCTGGTCAGACCGTCGAGCCGGCAGCCGCGTTGACCCGTCTACTCCCGTTGGATAGCACGATACACTTTCATTCCCCAATGCCGACAAGCCATGGCCCGAGAACAACGGCGGAAACTTGGAATGCCCGGCCCGGCGAAGCCAGCCGTCGCCGAACTCTTCACCGCTGCGATTAAGGCGCACCAAGCTGGCATGCTGGGCGAAGCTGAGCGCCAATATCGAAGCATTATCGCGCTCGACCCCGGTCACGCCAACAGTTTGCACAATCTCGGCCTCATCGCACTGCACGCCGGCCACGCAGCAGACGCCGCCGATCTCATCGGCACCGCGCCATCGCAGCCGACAACACCGTCGCCGAATATCACTACAACGTCGCTTTGGCATTCCGTGCGCTAAATCGTCTTGACGAAGCGGCGGCGCATCTCGAACGCGCCATCGCCATGCGCACAAACTATCCGCTCGCTGAACTTAACCTCGGCAATATTCGCCGTGAACAGGGCCGGCTCAGCGAGGCTGCAAACTTGTTACGAGCGTGTCATCGCACTCAGTCCGAACATGGCACCGGCGCATTTCAACCTCGCCAACGTTTTCGCAGCGCAAGGACGCGCTGGGGTGAGGCCGCCGAGCGCTACAAAAAAGCCATTGCACCAGCCGAACCATGCACAAACCCTCGCCGGACTTGGCGCCGCTCTGTTCGCGCAGGGCAAAATTGCGGACGCCATCGATCACTTGCGCAAGGCACTGAACCTCGAACCGAGGCTGTTCGACGCATACCATGATCTTGCCCGGTCTCTACTCGCCGCCGGCGATCTGGAATCGGCAATCGATACTTCGACCAAAGCGCTCACGCTCGCGGAGACCGAGCAAAACAAGGCGCTGTTTGCCCATTGCGTCAAATATGCACGCTTTACCTCGGATAACGAGCAGTTTCGCGGGCTGTTAATACGCGCAACGACCGAGGGCTGGGACTCTGTCCGCGTGAGTTATCCGCGGTGACCATGAGCCTTATCAAGCACAGTGGCGTCATGAAGGACTGTATCGCGCGCGTCAATGCACCTTGGCCGGCGCGGCTTTCAGCGGAAGAATTGTTCGGCCGTTCAGTGTTGGAAGCGCTGGCACGCGATCGACTGCTGTGCACGCTGCTGGAAAGCAATCCGTCGACGGACATCGAAGTCGAACGGGTTTTGACCAACGTGCGATATGCAATGCTGATGTCCGGCGGAGCTGAAAGCACGTCCGACGAAGCTGCGCTCCGGTTTCACTGCGCAATCGCACGGCAATGTTTTGTCAATGAATACGTCTTCTCTGTAACCGCGGCGGAAGCAAGTCGAGGCTCTTCGAGCTGCGAAGCCGGCTCGAAGCGGCACTCAGCGCCGGCGACACCTTTCCCGCGCTTTGGCTGATTTTGGTGGCGGCATATTTTCCGCTTCATGATCTGGCAAATGCGGAAGCCTCGCTGGAACGCTCTTGGCCTCCATACATCGAGGCCCGCTCACGCAGCAGATCAGAGAACCGGCAGAGGAACGCCGCATTGCTGCCGGAATACCTGCGCTGACCGCGGTCGACAGCGAGACCTCGCGCGTCGTTCGCCGACAGTACGAAGAGAATCCCTATCCGCGCTGGGTCAGGGCGGGTCATCCCGGCCAACCTGGTATTTTGTTCGGTCCGCAGTTCCGGCAAAAGCCCGAAAGGCCGCTGGAGATTTTCTGATCGCCGGCTGCGGCACCGGGCTATCCACCATCGAATTCGCGCGGCAGCCAGCAACGCACGTATACTCGCGGTCGATCTTAGCCTAGCCAGCCTCAGCTATGCCAAACGGATGGCGCACAGCCTCAACATCGCCAATGTCGAATTCGCGCAGGCCGACATTATGGAGCTCGGCTCAATCGGCCGGACCTTCGACTTCATCGACGTCTCCGGCGTGCTGCATCATATGGCCGATCCGTGGCAAGGCTGGCGCGTTTTACTGTCGCTGCTTCGCCCGGGCAGTACCATGCAGGTCGGGCTGTACAGCGAATTGGCACGGCAACATGTCGTGGCGGCACGCAAGTTGATCGCAGAGCGAGGATACCAGCTTCATTCCAGGGTATTCGCCGCTGCCGCGAGGACATCGTCGCGACCAGCGATCCATTGCTGCGGTCGGTCATGCAATTTGGCGATTTTTTCGCACCAGCGAATGCCGGGACCTTTTGTTCCATGTCCAGGAGCACCGCACCTCCCTGCCGGAAATCAAGTCGTTTTTGGCGGCGAACGGATTGACCTTCGCCGGCTTCCTGCCGGGAAGTGGCAACCTTTCGCGCTTTTACGGCACGCTTTCCGGAGCGCGAAGCGCTCACTGACCTCGACTGCTGGCATACCTTCGAGATCGGCAGGCCTGAAACCTTTGCGGCCATGTATCAGTTCTGGGTGCGCAAGCCCGCGTCATAACCTGGATGACGCGAGCCAGATGAGCCCTGGGCGACTGGCCTAAGCCGCCATCGCGTGAACCGGCGCAGGCGCTTCGGGATTGCCGCGCAGCCAATCGCGCGCCGCGCGTTGCGCAACAGCGATCTCGGCATCCGACATCTGGTCCGCCACTTCACGGCGCAACCGGATCGCCTCGGCGCTGCCCCTGACCGCCGCGAGATTGAACCATTTATGAGCGGCGATGAGATCGACCGGCGTATCGCGACCAACCGAATACATCATCCCGAGCTCAAACAGCATGTCGCAGGACATCGGTCCCGCGCCGAGCGGCGCCGCATTGCTGTCGAGAATTTCAAATCGTGCCATAGTTTGTCCCCTGTCCACGCCTCGTTGCCGATGGCTTTCGCTTCGTCCCCCGGCTTTGTCTCAGCCGATATGCGGATAATCGTCAGAAGATTTGAATGGCAGTTTAAGCAATGCGATGAATTGATTCTGAACTGTCGCAGGCGATGACGTCATCTTCTATTAAGCAAAAGCGCGGCCAAGGACGGCTGGTCGCGAGAAACCCCTGCAGCTAGGCATTTTCCGCGCGGTCGACTATCTTCGCCGCATCACCCCATCGAACGGTCGAGGCCCGCTATGACAACGTTTCGTTTAGCAGCAGCAGCGCTTTGCTTTTCGGCAAGCATGATCATATCGGCGTTGGCCGCCGATCCGGTTGGAACCTGGTACACCGCCGACAATGAAAGCCAGGTCCGCATCACCAATTGCGGCGGAGCGCTGTGCGGTGCCCTGGTGTGGCTCAAGGAGCCGATGATCCGGCGACCGGCAGGCCCAAGACCGACAAGAACAATCCCGATCCGGCCAGGCAAAGCCAGCCGCTTATTGGCGTGGGATCGTGCTCGGCATGAAGCCGAGCGGCACGCCCGATCAATGGTCCGGTCAGGTCTACAATGCGTCCGATGGCAAGACCTATTCCGGCTCGTTCACCATGACCGGGCCGAACACCGCGGAGCTCAAGGGCTGCGTGATGAGCGTGATCTGCAAATCGCAGACCTGGACGCGGGCCAAGTAATGCCGAGGCATGCGAAATCATCGTAGGTTGGTGAATTCCGTCAGCCTTTGCCGAAGTGCCCCGGAGACTGAGTTGTATTGGAGTGGTAATAGGGATTTGGGAAACAGGATCCACGATCGCCTCCGATCATTTCCTGGCGGCATTCGTCAAATGTTCGCATTTGACAATTTGTGAAGCTTCCCTGACCGCCGCCGTATATGACGCACCATGGTTGTTCGGCGGCATGAGCCGTTGTCGCTACGCTAGCTAAGCCCCAGCCGCCACGGCGGCGGCCATCGCTGACACAAGAATTTTTCCCATAGTTATTCTCCGGCTTTGAGCGACGGTGTTTTTCGCCGCGCGGTTATTAATCAGCATACCGGATGTGACAACACACTTCGCCGTGAGAAGCGACAGGGGTCTCACAGGCATCAAGCCTGACCGCTCATCAGCGAAAAAAAATACGTGAACTCCGTGAAATACCGCGCAGCGCTTTCAAACGCCGCTGCTGGCCGCTGGCGGCCCATCCACTCAGCCAAATCACCATGACGCGTAAAACTCTGCCAGGGGCGCACGCGTTTTCGGTGAGGAAATGCAGCCAAAATGCATAGAAAATGATATTTGGCGAACCGTCACCTAGGCTATTCCTACTTTGGGGTCATCCTCCATCCTGGCCGCGCCGGGCGTACTCTGGTGCCTCTGCGCACCAATCAAAATGGATTTGCCTAGAGCTTACCTAGGTTAAGCTATTCGTTAATCTCGGTCGCGGGAGTTTTCGATTTTGCGATTGCCGCGGTGAATTACATGATGGTGAGGCCACAGGCACACAAACCTTGAGAGTACGTGAAGGTTTGCAACATCTATGGGGCCGGGTTCTACTACATGCCCGGCACCGATTTCTGCGTAAAACTGGGCGGATCTTTCCGCCAAGAGTGGGATTTCAATGCCGGCGGTTCGCTGACGACCATTACAAACGGCGCCAACGCGCTGTTTACGCGTAATAGCGATCTTCTAATCGCGCGGTCGCGCTTAGTTGAGACTATCCATGTGCGCGAGCAGACCGAATATGGCACCCTGCGCGGCTATGTGGCTGGCGGCTTCCAGTACACCAGCAACGATTTGCCTACACTCAGTCTCTCCGGCAGTTCAGCTGCCTTCTGGTGGTGGTGCAGCTACGGCAGCAGCCGCGCCCAATCTTGACGGCAATCTTTATCTGCTCAGGGCGTTCACCCAGATCGCCGGGTTTACAGTCGGTAAAACCTCGTCGTTCTTCGACTTCTTCAGCACCGCGAAATACACCTACCAGACCAATATCCTCTGGCAGGAATACGGTGGCGTAGGTGTCAATACCTGGGGCTACACTCAGCAGTTCGGCGCCGGGGTATCCGCGAGTATCGCGATTTAGTACCACACCAACTTCGCGCATCCAGTCAAAGACCTCAACGCTGCGCCGGTCGGCGGTGCTGTCGGCGGCAATGCCGGTCAGACCGGCGCCTTCTCCGTATTTCCGATATCGGCAACCGGCCCCGTCAGTGGTGCTTGGAACAACGCAGGCAATCTGGTGCCGGACATCGAGGCAAACATCCGGATTGACCAAACCTGGGGTTCGGCCCAGATTGCCGGTGGCCTGCACTACAATCGTGCGCGATACTATGAGAGCGCCAATGGGTTCGTCGGCGGTGGTGTCGGTGCCGGGGCGGCCAGTCTAGCACATCCAGCGGACAAGTGGGGCTACGCCGTCAGCGCCGGTTTTGATGTGAATTTGCCCATCGCCAAGGGTGAACTCATTCTCGGTCCAGAGCCAGTACTGCGTCGGCTATAGCGAGAGCTGCTACGACAACAGCGGTACCCGCTCGGCGGACTTGTCCTGGGGCTTGGCCAACGGCAATAAACTTGGCCTCGGCTGGCTCGACGACGCCTACTTTGCCAACTCGGCGCTACCGGACTGGGCAGCCTTCAGTTGCCGACCGATTGGAACATCGTAGCGGCCGTCCAGCACTACTGGGTTCCGAACGTTCGGACCTCTCTGTATGGCGCCTACAACAGCTTCAGTACAAACAGTTCCGCGGTGGACACGCTCGTCTGCGCGCCGGCCGGTTTGGCGAGCGGTTGCGCCAACTGGTCAACTTGGCAGGTCGGCAGTCGCACGATCTGGAATCCGGTGCGCGCCTTGATGTCGGCGTAGAGGTGCTCTACACCGATCTCTCCAAGTCGGCGTTCAACGGTGCGACCGTTACGTTCGCGCCAGCGGGCGGCGCTGCTACCCAAACTTACACGGCTGCTTCAACGCACGTCGTCTCGGGGATCGCACGCGTACAGTACAACTTCCTTCCCTGAGCAGCAGCAAAGCTCATTCTCCAGCATACGCTGTCACTTGGCCTGGGCGACTATTGTCGCCCAGGCTTTACCTCAACGGTGTCACGTCAAGGACGACACACGATGAAACAGAACTCAGAGACTTGCCACTCAATTTATAACCCATCGCGCGATCGCTTGATCGTCGCGATGACCGTTCGCATGGCGCGGGCCGCTCTCGCGTGGAGTTGTAATCCGAACTCGGCCATCATCTCGGTATGTCGCAGCGCGGCATTCATCGGGTCGAGCAAGGACACAGCGCGCCGCGCCGCGCCACGCTATTGGCGATCGAGGCCGTTTTCACCAAAGCGGGATTGAAAATCGAGGAACGAACTGACGGTGGCTTCTGTGTCCATGTCTCTGCATTGACAATAGCGGAGATCGGCATGACCACAAATATAGTTGCCCCCAGTCTTTCCGGTCCAGGTTCAGATGAAACCGAGATAGCAGCCCGCGCGCCAGCGGAATTGTTGGCGATGTGATAGGGAGCAGACCGCGCTTGCGCGGCCTGCGTGCTATTGCGGCGTGGGCTGTTTAAGCTGGGCTGCGAGCACGAGCGAGACGCGACATCACTGTTCCAATCGGCACACCGAGGATTGGTGAAGTTTCCTTGTAGGGAAATCGCTGATCTGCTCTAGACGCCCTGTACGTCCGCGCTTTTCAGCCTCGATTGTTTGCCGGACTGCTGGGGTCTTGAATGCGCCCAATACCTTACGACCGCTCGGCGATGCTGCTATCTCGCGGTTCAGCAAAAACCACGCTCGGGACCGAGGCGATCCAAATTTTTTGCCCATCTGATCTTTCAAGATCAGCCGGTGTAGTTGCCGTCAGTCTTTCCGATCCAGTTCAGATGAAACCGAGATACAGCTCCCGCGCCGGCGGAGCTTTTACGATGATGACGAAGGAAGCGTACCCTGCGCCGGGCGCGCGGGGCCTATATGCTGTGGGCGGCGAGTGCCCGTTTGAGCTGACTACGAGCACGCGCGAGGCGCGACATCACTGTTCCATTTGGCACGCCGAGAATTGATGATATTTCCTTGTATGAATATCCTTGCTTGCGCAACGAAAGCGCCTCGCGGAAGTTCATCGGCAGCGTTGCGATGACTTGCTCAAGCAGCGCCGGATCGCAGCCCTGCTCCAGCCGCCCCGAGCGTCCGCACTTTCAGCCTCTGATTGTTTG
Organism: uncultured Alphaproteobacteria bacterium; assembly: GCA_963742215.1. Lineage (GTDB taxonomy): Bacteria > Pseudomonadota > Alphaproteobacteria > Rhizobiales > Xanthobacteraceae > BOG-931. The sequence goes on along the minus strand of CAVULJ010000020.1, from coordinate 130,164 downwards.
CCGGGCCGCTCGGATGGCACCAACGCGCCCAATACTTCACCACCGCTCGGCGACGCCGCTATCTCGCGGTTCAGCCAGGCTGAGAAAACCATGCTCAGAACCCTGGAGCGCGGGCTTCCGCTCGAAAAGCTCCTGGCACCGCCAAGGACGCGGCCCAAAGCTTCCTGAATGAGATCGTCTGCGTCTTTGCGATTGCCCGAAAGACATTCCGCAAGCGCCAACGCATCGCCCAAGTGCCGCAACGCTGGCCTCGCGAACGACAAGTACGGATCCTCCCCATACGCAACATGCTCTAAGGGGTGATCTATTGCGGCCGCAGCGGTCGCCCTGAGGTCGGTATCGTCCATGGAATAACCCGCTATGTCCTCTGTGCGGCGTTCGCTGTTGCCGAGTTGCTTCAACCCGCCTTTTTGGACGGATGAGAACCGACAGGTCTTTATCTTCCCATCCGCTCTTTCAGATCATGCTGCGCGCCTTTTTATTCCCACGTGCCCGAAAAATTACGGGCCAATTTCTTATTCCCACACGCCCCGAAAAATTACGGGCCAATTTCCCGCAAATCTGCGCTGCTTGCTCGCAATGGGCTTACAAAGTATTCCGCGGGAATAATTCTTGGAATATTCCACACTGGGAATACTTTTAATTTGACTCTTGAATAAAAAACTACTCGAATTACATTGCGCTTCTGGAATAAGCCTCATGGTTACTTGTTCATTAAAAATGACATCCAGTAGCAGAAAGTGATCTATTATGGCTGTAGTAGATTTAACCACTTTCCTTGTGAGGCAAGCGGCCTGTCCACCCGGCCAGCGAAAGGTCGATTACTTCGATTTAAAGCAGCGAGGATTTCTCGTCGAAGTGCGCGCTTCGGGCCGCAAGACGTTTTATCAGCGCTTTTGCGACGAACGTGGCCGCGAGCGACAATACAAGATTGGTCGCGCCGATGTCCTGACGACTGAAAAAGCGCGTCGCATCGGCCAAACAATTTTCGCAGAGGCCCTGCTTGGCCAGAACCCGCAGGCGCGCCGACAGGAACGTCGATGCGTTCCAACGTTGGCCAATTTCGTCAGCGAAAAATATCTGCCCTTTATCAAAACTTACAAGAGAAGCTGGTGTACGGACGAAACCGTGTTGCGTATTCATATTTGCCCGCCCTGAGCTAACACGTTGGACGAGATTACCGCCGAGCCGATTATCGCACTTGTCGCGCGCATGCGTGAGGAAGGCTATGCCGCCGGAACGTGCAATCGTGTGATCATGATCGTGCGATACATGTACAATCTCGCCGCCAAGTGGAACGTGCCTGGCGGGCGATAAACCCAACCCAGCATCCAGATGGGTCAGGAATTGCAGCTCAACCGGTTTTTGACCCGAGAAGAGGCGCAGCGGCTTGTCGCCGCCATCGCAGCCGATGAGAATCGTCCGGCCGCTCAGGCCATTTTGCTGCTGATGCTTACCGGCGGGCGCCGGAACGAAGTGACCCATGCCAAGTGGACACACGTGCTGTGGAATGAACGAAAGCTCTTTGTGCCTCTGTCGAAATCGGCAAGCCGCGGTGGATTTCCCACTCAGCAGCTCGGCGATGACGCTGCTCGGCTCGATCCCGCCGGTCGCCGACAACGAATACATCTTTCCGTCGCCACTGACCGGGCGCCCATCACCATCGTTATGGTTTCCATGGCAGCGCATCCGCGCTCGGCAGGACTGGAGGATGTTCGCCTCCACGATTTGCGGCACTCGTTCGCGAGCTTTCTGGTCAACGAGGCGTCTCGCTCTACGTGGTGCAAGCCCTGCTTGGCCACGCAAATGCGCGCACGACGCAACGTTATGCCCATCTTGCCAATGACACGTTGAGCAATGCGACCCAAATCGTGGATGGAATTGTCGCGGCCGACTGCCCTGTGGAGCTCCGCCGTTCGGCCCTATGCACGTTCAGGAGCGGATCTGCGATTGTGATGACCGCGTCACAGGGGCTAGACTAGACTAGTGCCAGTAACAGCGCCGCTTCGTGCGACCTCCCGCTGTCCCTTTCATCGTGCGCGCTGGCTAAACAGCACCGCGCGCACCTTCGGATCGTTGCTGTCGACCGCGGACGCCGCCTCGATGCGAATAGCAAAAGCGCGCTTCACCGCTGGACGCGCGCGGATCGTTTCGAACCAGCGCTTGAGATGCGGAAACTGCGCCAGGTCCTGCCCCTGGCGCTCGGCAAGACGAACCCAACCGACACAGGCTATGTCGGCGATCGAGTAGCGGCCGGCGAGAAACGAGCGTTGCGCAAGGCGGGTGTTCATGACGCCATAAAGCCGGTTCACCTCGTCGGTGTAGCGCGCCAGAGCGTACGGGATCGGCTCCGGCGCATAGCGGCGGAAATGGATGGCCTGCCCGGCCATCGGGCCAAGCCCACCCATCTGCCAGAACAGCCACTCATCGACCGCAACGCGGGCACGCTCGTCGCGCGGATAGAACTTTCCGGTTTTGCGGCCGAGATACTGCAGGATGGCGCCTGAACTCGAATACCGAAATCGGGCGACCGCCGGGGCCATCGGGATCGACGATGGCCGGCATGCGATTGTTCGGCGAGATTTTCAGGAATGCCGGCGTGAACTGTTCGCCCTTGGAAATATCAAGCTGCCGGATACGTATACGGCAGGCCGCACTCCTCGAGCATGATCGAGATCTTCCAGCCGTTCGGCGTCGGCCAATAATAAAGCTCGATCGGTTTCTGTCGGCGCGCCGGCTTCGCAGCTTTGTGCTTCGCCGCTAGTACGGCGCATCGGCTGCTGCGATTTCGATTCTGCCCGCTTCATCGCAAAAACGCGTCCCTATAAAAAACGGCGCCAAAAAAACGGCGCCATGGATTGCTCCACAGCGCCGCTCAAAGTTTGGAAGGACACCGCTACGAACCGAAGGCTTCGGCGAGATGCCAGAGGATCAAGTCCACCGGCGGTTCGCCAGGATGAGGACGGGCTAACCAATCCCCGCCTCGCTCGTCACATGTTACAGTAACGATGAGGCTTGACCCGTCGTCCCGCCGACGCCCTCGTCGGCCACCTGAGCCGGCGCGTCTCGGGAGATCATCGACCCGCCCTCGACGTCAGCCGGCTCGTGTGACGCGACCCCCGACTAGATGAAGCCGAGGATCGATCGCGGCTTAGAGTTACTTCTTCTTCCGAGCCTTTTTCTTCTTCGGTGCTTTCGCTTTTCTCTTCTTCGCCATTGCTGCCCTCCTAGCTTGAGTGGATGGCGTTAACAGTACAGTGCCGCCGCGAATCGACGCGCACTACCATCGGATTACTACACACGAAAAAAAATAACAGTGACTCTGCTTAATCTTGTGTGTAACTGCCGCGCGCTTCGCCTTCTGTCGACGCGAACAACGCGTCGCTGTCTTTGCCTGACGCATTAATATTTTTTGTTGCTCGACTGTTTTTTGCGCGAAATTCGATACATCGCAGAAATGCCGATGAAATGGGCACTTTCATGCTGTCGATATTTTAGCAGCATCGGTTTGCGCGCCTAAAAAGATTGCCGCGCGTTTTTATTCTGGCGCGCATTCTCCTTCAGCAAAACTAACGCCTTCGCAGTGCAAAAAAAATTTCGCACCGAGTGCTGTTTTTCGGCGCGTCCAGGCTCCATCGAGCGTGCAAAACGCGCGAATCAGTGCACACCGATTCGCTTCGGCATCGCTGCGCGCGACCGTTCGCGACGCCAATCGGAGCATGCCGCGAGCAGATTTCCAGTTCCGGTTTTGTGAGTGAAGAGCGACCGAGCACGACAACCGCGCGCAAAAAATTAGCGAGCGAAAAGTTCCGCTCAAACTCCGATCCGCTTCTTTAAGAGATCGTTGACGGCTTGCGGGTTGGCCTTGCCACCGGACGCCTTCATCACCTGACCGACGAACCAGCCGATCGCTTTCGGATTGGTTTGGGCGTCGGCAACCTTGTCCGGGTTCTTACTGACAATGTCATCGACGATCTTCTCGATCGCCGACAGGTCGGTGACCTGCTTCAACCCGCGCTGTTCGACAATCGTTCGCGGATCGCCGCCTTCGCTCCAGACAATCTCGAACACGTCCTTGGCGATCTTGCCGGAAATCGTGCCGTCGGCCATCAGGTCGAGGATTGTTCCAAGCTGCGCCTCGCTCACTGGCGACGCGCTGATGTCTTTGCCTTCCTTGTTCAACCGTCCAGTCAGCTCGTTAATCACCCAGTTGGCAGCAAGTCTTCGCGTCGCCGGCCTTGCTCGTGACGCTTGGCGACCGCCTCGAAATAGGCGGCGGTCTCGCGTTCGGCAGTCAGCACATCAGCGTCATAGCCGGACAACGCGTAGTCGCGGATAAACGCGAAGCTTCTTCTCGTCCGGCAATTCCGGCAGGTCTTTCCGTAAATCCTCCACCAGCGACGGCGCGAGTTCGAGCGGCAACAGATCGGGATCAGGGAAATAGCGATAGTCGTGCGCTTCTTCCTTGGACCGCATCGACCGCGTCTCGCCTTTGTCCGGATCGAACAGGCGGGTTTCCTGCTCGATGGCGCCGCCGTCCTCGATGATCTCGATCTGGCGACGCGCTTCGTGCTCGATAGCCTGACCGATGAAGCGGATCGAATTGACGTTCTTGATTTCGCAGCGCGTGTTGAGCGGCGTCCCTGGCTTGCGCACCGAGACATTCACGTCAGCGCGCAGGCTGCCCTTCTCCATGTCGCCGTCACAGGTGCCGAGGTACCGCAAGATGGCGCGAATCTTCGCACATAGGCCTTTGCCTCGTCGGCGGAACGCAGATCTGGCTTGGACACGATCTCCATCAACGCCACGCCGGCACGGTTGAGATCGACCAGCGACATCGCCGGGTTCTGGTCGTGAATCGACTTGCCGGCATCCTGTTCGAGATGCAGCCGCTCGATGCCGACGCGCACCGTCTCCCCGTCCGGCATATCGATGACGACTTCACCCTCCCCGACGATCGGCGACTTGTATTGGCTGATCTGATAGCCGGGCGGCAGGTCCGGATAAAAATAGTTCTTCCGGTCGAATACCGATTTCAGGTTGATCTTCGCTTTCAGCCCGAGCCCAGTGCGCACCGCCTGACGTACGCACTCTTCATTGATCACCGGCAGCATGCCGGGCATCGCCGCATCGACCAACGAGACGTGCGAGTTGGCTTCGCCGCCGAACGCGGTCGAGGCGCCGGAAAACAGCTTGGCCTGCGACGTCACCTGGGCATGGACCTCCAGGCCGATGACGACTTCCCAGTCGCCGGTCGCGCCTTTGATCAGTTTCGACTTCTTGTTCGGTGCATTCATCGCCAGGTTACGCCACGTTTTTACGCGCTTTCCGCACGCAGCCCTTGCAATATATATTGAAGAAAAGCCGTCAAGGGAGGACTTAAGTGAAACGCCTGCTCGCCGTCGATTTTCGCGCTGTTCAGCGCATCCGCCGCTGCCCAGCAACAGACCGCGCCGCAAATCCCCTACGAGTCGGTGCCGAATTTCCTCAAGCTGCCGCCCGACATGTATATGGGCGAGGCATCGGGCGTCGCAGTCAATTCCAAGGGCCATATCTTCGTCTTCCACCGCGGCGGATCGAGCCACGGACCGGCCTTCGCCAATACCGCCGCGCAGCTTTGGGAGTTCGACTCCGAAGGGCGTTTCCTGCGCGAGATCGGCAAGAACCTCTATGCCTGGTCGTTCGCCCACTATGTGCGCATCGATAAGGACGACAACATCTGGGCCGTCGACAAGGGCTCGGACATGATCATCCGGTTCAACCCGGAAGGCCGCGTGACCATGGTGATCGGCCGCAAGCAGGAAGCCTCCGACGCCGACACCAAACCGTATGAACACGTCAATCCGCCGCTGCCGGCGCAGAATGGCCGGTTCCGCCAGCCGACCGACGTCACCTGGGATCCTGCGGGCGATATCTTCATCAGCGACGGTTACATCAATTCCCGCGTCGCCAAGCTGAGCAAGGACGGCGACTGGATCAAGTCGTTCGGCGAGCCCGGCAAAGGCCAGGCGCAGTTCAATACCGTGCACAGCATCGCCGCCGACGCCAAAGGAACCATTTACGTTGCCGATCGCGGCAACCGGCGCATCCAGGTGTTCGACAGCGACGGCAATTTCCAGCGCATCATGACGATCGACATCCCGCCTGATCCGGATGCGCAGGCGGCGATCGGCAACAAGCCCGACCTCACCAACTATCTGCAAAACGGCGGCACCATGACTCCAGGCGCACCCTGGTCACTTTGCATCACGCCGCCGCCGAACCAGGTGCTCTATGTCTCCGATGCTTTCCCCGGCCGCATCTACAAGCTGTCCCTCGACGGCAAGATTTTGGGAATGCTCGGCCGCTCCGGCAAGCAGCTCAAGCAGTTCGGCTGGATCCATGAAATGGCCTGCCCGAGCGAGAACACGCTGTACGTAGCGGAAATCCTCAACTGGCGCGTCCAGAAGCTGATCCTCCATCCGGAGCAAATGCAGAAGCAAAATCCCTGAGACAGCTTCTTGAGAACGGCGGCTCGTGCGGAGATGGGCTCGATGAAAAGATTGGTGGCGCTCGTCCTGCCGGCCTTCGCGCTCATCTTGGCCGCCGCCGGTCCTCTGCAGGCGCAAGAGTGGCCGTCGCATCCGGTCAAGATCATCGTCGGCTTCTCGCCCGGCGGCAGCGCCGATCAATTCGGCCGTTTGATCGCGCAAGAGCTCTCGGACGCGTTCGGCCAGCAATTCTTCATCGAATATCATCCGGGCAGCAGCGGAACGATTGCCGCCGGCCTTACCGCGCGCGCCACGCCCGACGGCTATACGCTCATGGTCGGCGGCTCCGGACCGCACATCACCAGTCCCGCCATCAATCCGAACATCGGCTACGACCCACTCAAGGATTTCACCCATATTGCGATGATCGGCGCCGACGGTTTTGTGGCGATCGGAAGTCCCGCGCTCGGCGCCAAAAATCTCGCTGATGTCGTCAGGGCCGCCAAATCAAAGCAGGGACCGCTGACCTTCTCATCGCCCGGACCGGGCTCGCTCGGCGAACTGTTGATGCTGCAATTCGGCCGCAAGGCGGGCATCGAACTTACCCATGTGCCGGCGGAGAATTCCGGACTTATGGACGTCCTTGGCAGCCACATCGACATGTCAATGAGCGGCCTGCTGACAACTGGCGAGCAGATCAGGGCCGGGAAAGTCGCGCCGCTTGGCGTCACCTCGACCGAACGCAATCCGGTCTACACCGACATTCCGACCTTTATCGAACAGGGCTATCCCGACGTGCACGGCGATACGTGGTTCTGGCTGACGGGCCCAAAAGGCCTGCCGCCGGACATTGTCGAGAAGCTCAACCAGCAAGTCCGATTGGCCTTGAAGAAGCCGAATGTCCGGGCGTATTTCGAGCAGCACGCTTCGCTGGCCATGGATGCGGACGTCGCCGGCGTCAACAAGTTCCTGGCCAACGAAGTGGCCTATTGGGGCGCCTTGGCCAAAGCCAACGGATTGACGGTACAATAGGAACAGCAAGGAGCGCGATCATGGATGCCATCACGGACAAGAAAGGACTTGGCGGTGCTCTCGGAACCCCGCGCGCGCATCGGCCTGATCATCCCCTCGGTCAATCGCATGACCGAGCCGCAGTTCAACCATTATGCGCCGGAAGGCCTCGGCGTTTACGTAGCGCGCGGCCGGGTTGCCGGCGAATTCGGCAAGCCGGTTGATGAACTCGCCGGCGAGATCGCGCACGCCGCCAATACGCTAGCCGATGCCAGTCCCGACCTTATCGTCTTTCATTGCACCCACACGTCGATGAAGGAAGGCACCGACGGTGAGACGCGCATCATCCGCCTCATCGAGAAGACCACCGGCATCAAGGCGCTTTCCACATCGAGCCTCGTCAACGAAGCCTTGAAGCTGCTCGGACTGAAAAAGCTTGTGTTGCTGACGCCCTATATGTCGAACAAGGAGATCATCGACTATCTTGGCGCTGCCGGAATTACGGTCGTTAAAGATGTCGCGCTCAAGTGCAAGACCGCCGCGGATTTCGAAGCGGTGACGCCGCAGCAATGGCTTGAGTTGGCCCGCGAGAACGATACGCCCGAGGCTGACGGCATATTTCTGAGCTGCACCAACACGACGCAGATCGAGGCTGTGACCGCAATCGAACAGGCGCTCGGCAAGCCGGTCGTCAACAGCAATCAGGCGGTGCTGTGGGGGTGCCTCAAACGGCTCAAGGACAAGCTCGGCGACAAGGCGGAAACTCCGGAACTTGGCCGGCTGATGAGAGACCTTGATGCATGAGCTGAACTCCCATGCTCCGCACTCGATTGTCACCTCGGCAGCGCTGATCGCACTGACGCTCTGTATTACCGCACCTGGCATTACCACACCTGCCCTGGCGCAAAACGAGGACGGCATCACTTACCCGAGCCGCCCGATCCACATCATCGTGCCGTTTCCAGCCGGCGGCCCGACCGACATCCTGTCGCGCATCATCGGCCGGGAGATGGCTGTGTCGTGGGGTAAGCCGGTTGTGATCGAGAACCGCCCGGGCGCCGACACCACAATCGGCGCCGAGGTCGTGGCGAAGGCCGATCCCAATGGGTACACCCTGCTGGCGGCGATGGATTCGACCATGGTCCTCAACCCGCTGGTCAAGAAAGACCTGCCATACGACCCATTGAGAGATTTTCAGCCGATCTCGCTCGGCGCGAAAAATATGTCGTTGCTTGAAGTGCGCGCCGATTCCAGCGCCGCGAATGTGCAAGACCTGCTCGGCCTGCTCAAAGCCAAACCGGGAAAGCTAAACTTCGGTGCTGGCACCACCAACGGCCGCCTCGCCGCGCTGCTGTTCGCAAAGCAGACAAACACCTCATTCGCCATCATTCCCTACAAAGGCAGCGCCGATACCATGGACGGCTTGCTGACCGGCAGCGTCGACTTTGTCATCGATGGCATCGCGTCGAGCTACTCGCTGATCAAGCAAGGCAGGTTCCGGGCACTGGCCAAACTGAGCGAACGCCCGCTGCGCCAATTACCCGACCTGCCGCCGCTGGCCGAGGCCGCAGGCGTGCCCGAGCTTGGCGATATCTCCACCTGGATCGGGTTTTACGCGCCGGCTGGCACCTCGAGCGAGATCGTCGGCAAGATCCAGCACTTCATCGCCACGATCTATGCAGATCCTGGCGTAGCGCAGAAGCTGACGACGCCGGCATCATTCCGGTTTCAAGCACACCCGGCGAGCTCGACGCCTATGTTCGCAGCGAAACCGAGCGCTGGGGCAAAGTCCTGCGCGAGAGCAATTTCGCCGTCGAGTGACGCTGCCCGCGCACGAAGAAAATCAAACTCAATAAGCCGCCGAAAGCAGCGCACGCACGTCGTCCGCCGATACCGGCCGTGGCGCGGTAATTTTTCCGGCTGCGACCTCTTCGGCAACAAAATCAATCTTGCTACGGTCAAAGCCGATTTCGGAAAGCCGCTCCGGAATCGGAAATCTGTTCAACATTCCGGCGATCGCGCCTGCGGGATCGGCACTCACCAGCGTCTCTTCGAGACGGCTCCTGGCCTCAGGCGCAGCCTCAAGATCAAAGCGCGTGACATGTGGCAGGATGATCGCATGCGCTTCGGCATGCGGAAGGCCAAGCCCACCGAGCACGTGAGCGAGCTTATGCTGAAGCGCAGTACCGGAATTCAGGACGGTGCCGGCAAGCCATGCTGCGATCAGGCAGTCGGCGCGCGCCGACATGTTGGCGCCATCAGCGACCACCGCCGGCAAACTTTGTCCAAACCGTCGCATCGCTTCGGTTGCAAGGCCGACCGTGACCGGCGTGCGGGTGTCCACCCACAGCGCTTCGACGCAATGGGCGATCGCGTTCATGCCGCTCGCGGCACTGACCGCGGCCGGCAAGCCGAGCGTCAAATCCGGATCGTAGATGATGGTGCGTGGAACGACCTTGGCGTCGCGTACGGTGATTTTGCGCTCACCGTCCGTCATGCCGAGGATCGGCGTCGCCTCCGAGCCGGAATAGGTCGTCGGCATGGCGAGGATCGGCAAGCCGGTCTGAAACGCGATCGCCTTGGCCAACCCGATGGCGGAACCGCCGCCAACGGCTATGACGCCATCTGCCTTCGTCTCGTGAGCGGCTTTGAGGCCGCCATCGGCAACCGCCTTCGGCACATGAATGACGGCCTGCGCGTGCAGCGCAGCGGCACGGGCACCGAGAAGATCATGGACCTTTTTGCCAAGCCGTTCGCCACTGCCGGGCGTCGCCACGATAAGGGCGCGGCTGATCTTTAGCCGATCAGCCTCGTCTCCGACGCGGGCGAGTGCGCCGGAGGCGAAGACGACGCGTTGTAACGGAACGTCGTAGGTAAAGGCGTAGTCCGCCTTCACTGACCCTCGCGCCAGATGCCCAACGCTTCCTGAGCCGGCCGGTCGGAGATCGAGAACAGCACCGACTCCTTCTCGGCGTTGTGCTGGTACCGCTTCCACGACGGCACGACGAATACGTCCTGCGGCCCCCATTCGAGGACCTTGCCGTCAACGGTGGTCGTGCCTTTGCCTTCGGCGCAGACGAAGATCATGCCGTCGGTTGAGCGATAAGGCTCACCTTTGAAACCCTTCGGCAGCATGGCGAGATAGGCGCCCATGGTCGGCAGCACCGAACCGCCGGTCACCGGATTGGCGTAGCGCACGCGCGCGCCGTGGCGCTTGTCGATTTCGCCGGTCTGCATCATGCGCTCGACGATCGGCCGGGTGCGCTTGTAGGTGTAGTTGATGATGGGTGTGCGGCCCATCGTCTTGGTGCCATCCGGCAGCACGCCGGAGCCATAGAAGTTCAGGGAGTCGCCGTCGCCGCGTTTGGTTTCCTGCGTCGCATCGTCGAAGTGTTCGGCAAACGACGCCTCATAGAAATTGACCGCCGGGAAATCGAGTACGTCGAGCCACAGCATCGCCTTGTCCGACGTGTTGCCATGATCGTGCGGCGCCCAGTTCGCGGTGATCACAAAGTCGCCTGGCGACATGTAGGCCTTTTCGCCTTCGACCGCTGTATAGGCGCCCTCGCCGTCCAGCACGAAACGAATGGCCGATGAGACGTGACGATGGGCCGGAGCGACCTCACCGGGCATGATCATCTGCACGCCGGCAAACATCGTGTTAGTCGCCTTCGACTCACCGTGCAGGGCCGGATTTTCCAGGATCAGAACCCGGCGCTCGGCTTCCTCGGCGGTGATCAGGCCGCCAGATTCCATGACCAGGTTTTTGACATCGTCGAAATGCCAGACATGCGGAACGCATCGGGTCACCGGCTCCTTGGTGACGACGTTTTTCATGACTTTCCACAGCGGCGCCATGTCCTTCTTGCCGATGCGGTCGTAGAAGGCCTGCCGCATGGCCTCGATATTGTGCTTGGGATCGTGGGCATCGGCCTTTGTCGCGGTAGCAACCGCCATGGCATCCTCCATTGAAATCGAAAGCCTGTGATTTGACAGTAATATAGTCAAAGCCGGGGCAGACTGAAATAGCGCGTAAGCTGGCGAAAAGCGGGCCTGCCATGCGAACCGGCCCGGATTAGCGGCTAAACCAGTCGTCAGTTATTGGTGGCGCCGCCGTCCACCGCGATGGTTTGGCCGGTGACAAAGTCGCTGTCGGCCGACGACAGGAACACCAGCGCTCCCAGCAAGTCTTCCGGGTATTGATCGCGTTTGAGTGCCCGCCTCGCAATTGATGGCGCTTGCGAGTGCTCGAGATGTTGCGGATTTTCCTCGATCACGCTGTCACTGAGCGTGAAGCCCGGCGCGAGATTGTTGACGCAGATATTGTACTCGCCAAGTTCACGGGACACAGAGCGGGTGAACGCCGTCACTGCCCCCTTTGACGTGACGTAATGGGCAAAGTTCGGGATGCCGCGGGCGACGGTGCCTGAGCTGATATTGATGATCTTGCCGTACTTTTGCGCGATCATGTGCGGCGCGACGTGCTTGGTCATCAGGAACACGCCGCGGATATTGATCGACATCACCTTGTCCCAAAGCCCGACGTCGATCTCGGTGACTTTCTGCTCCTGCAATGGCGCGAACAGCGCCGCGTTGTTGACCAGGATGTCGATCTTTCCAAACCGCTCCATAGTCTTGGCCACGAGCGACTTCACCGAGCCCTCATCGCTGACGTCGCTGACGGAACTCGCCACAGAATTTGCGCCGTGATTGCGCGCCAGCTCTTCGGCGAGATCCTTGCCATCCGCAATATCGGTAATCATCAGGCGGGCGCCCTCGGCGGCAAGACGCTGCGCGTAATGCCGGCCGATCCCTTTCGCCCCACCGGTGAGGATCGCGACGCGGCCGTCGAGACGCGCCATGATCAATGCTTCCCCGTCAGGCGGCGGACATATTTCTCGAAGCCCGCGAGCTGCTGTTTGACGATATCGACGGTCGGCTGATCGTTCAGTTCGAGCGTTTTCTCATCGAATTTCTTCGGCGCGAACGTCACCAGGATTTCCGGCTTGCCGAACAGATGGGCATCGATCGAGGTCAGGCATTGCCGCAGATGATATTGCATGCGGCTGCCGCCGAGCACGCCGCCGGCGCAGGACTGAAGCGCCACCGGCTTGTCCTTGAACGGCACATCCCTCATCCGCGACACCCAGTCGATCGCGTTCTTCAAACCGCCGGGAATGCTCCAGTTGTATTCCGGTGAAACGATGATCACGCCGTCGGCAGCGCGAATTGCAGCAGCCCATGTCTCGGCGTCCGCGGGAAAGCCGGTACTGGCCTGAATGTCGTGGTTGTAGATCGGCATCTTGTCCCAGCCGGGCGCCGGCTTGATCGACATGTCGGGCGGCGCAAAGCCCGGAAGCTGGCGCGCCAGCGCAGCGTTGTAGGAGCCCTTGCGCAGGCTGCCACAGATCGTAATGACATTGATTGGTTCGGCCATGGTTTTCCTGTTCGGTGCAATGCAATGAAGTTTAAGAGGCTGGGATTGTGCTCACAAGCATATGCCGGCGGAACGGAGCCGCCGGCATATTATTCTTGAGTCGAATAGAAATTAATTGCTCAGGATCGGATGATCCTTCGCCGAACCAGCTCCGGGCAAGGTCTCGACGAAGGCATAGATATCGGCGACGTCCTGATCCGAAAGCACGGCAGTGGAAAACGCCGGCATGTCATCGGCCGGATTGCGTATCTGCCCCTTGAAGCCGTCAAACGGCAGCATGGTATGCGCCAAAATCGGCGCCGGCCCGTTATAGGCGCCACCCTGGCCAGACCGGCCGTGACAGGTGAAACAGCCGATCGTGAGGAAAATCTTCTTGCCCTTTGCGGCGTCGCCGGACGGCGGCGCGTCCTGCGCCTGCGCCGCGGCAAACGCACCCGCACAGAATGCGGCAACGCCGAATACCGCCGCCGCGATACGCTTATTCCTGATCATTGCCCTGCTCCTCAGCGCGGATCGGTAACGACGTCGACCACCGCGGTCTCGCCTGATTTCACCACCTGAACGGCGCGCTGCAGCGCTGGCCCCAGGTCTTTCGGATCGGTGATCGGACCCTCGCCATGTACGCCCATGCCGCGGGCGACAGTGGCGTAATCGATATTCGGATCCTTGATCGTGGTGCCGATATCCATCTTCTCGACGCCACGGCCGTGCCGCGCCGCCATCGCCACGAGGTACATGTACTCCTGATGATAGGCGCGATTGTTATGGACGATGTAGAGCATCGGAATCTTGTGATGCGCCGCCGTCCACAACGTGCCTGGATTAAACATGAAGTCGCCGTCGCCGCCGAAGGCAACCGTGAAGCGGCCCGCCTTCTTGTTGGCGAGCGCCGCGCCGAGTGAGGCCGGCAAATTGTAACCAATTCCGGCGCCGCCCGAACCGCCATTCCATTGGTAGGGTTTATTGAAGTCCCACAACCGATGCATCCAGTTCAGGCGGATCGCGGTCCCGACTACCGACCAATCCTCGTTCTTGATCGCGTCGTACACTTCCGCGCACATCCGAGCGGTCGTGATCGGGCTCGAATCCCAGCCGATCGTTGCATCTGTCTTCGATTGCTCGACCATCGCGAGATGGGCCTTGGCGAGTTTCTGGCCGCGATCGGCGAAGGCCGTCTTGCGGCCGTCATCGGTCAGGCGCTTCACCGCCTCGGTCAAGGCCGGAATTGAGGCTTCTGCGTCACCGGCAATGTCGAGATCGACATCCTGCCAGCGGCCGAAATCCTGGTAGTTGGATTTCTGGAACAGGTCGCGAGTGCCAAGCGTGACGATCTTGGTATCTTTCTTGTAAGCGGGCTTTGATCGGCGCTCGATTCGATCGCTGAAATGGGTGAGCGTGCCCCAGAGATCATTCATCTCCATCGCGAGGATGACGTCGGCCTGGCCGATCAGGCCGCGGCGGAAGCTCTGATTGAGCGGATGCCGCGACGGGAAGTTCATGCGGCCGGCATTGTCGATGACGCCGCATTGCAGCGCTTCGGCCAGCGCCACGAGGTTCGCCATGCCGGCCGGCGTGCGCGCCACGCGATCGCAGACGATCAGCGGATTCTGCGCATTGACCAGCATCTTCGCCGCTTCGGCGATGGCCGCGGGATCGCCCTGCGGCGGAACGACCGGCGCGAATTTTGGAATGCGCAGGTTCACACCCTCCGGGATCGGGTTTTCCTGCAGCTCGGCATCCAGCGCGATGAAGACCGGACCCATCGGCGCCGTGGTCGCGATCTTGTAGGCTCGGGCAGTCGACTCGGCGAAATGCTGCAACGATGCCGGCTGATCGTCCCACTTGGTGAACTCACGAACGATCTGGCCGATGTCGACGCCGGAGTGGAGCCATTCGGCGCCAGGAGCGCGCTTATCGGCCTCCATGATGTTACCGCCGAATACCAGGACGGGCACCCGATCGCACCAGGCGTTATACATCGCCATGGTTGCGTGCTGCAGACCAACGACGCCGTGGCAGGCCATGGCGGCCGGCTTGCCGGCCATTTTGGCGTAACCCTGCGCCATGTGGACTGCGATATCCTCGTGCACGCAGGTGATGATTTCGGGTTTGTTGTTGCCGTGATTGATGATGGCTTCGTGCAGGCCGCGATAGCTCGAAGCGCAATTGATGAACATGTATTCGACGCCCAGCGAATTGATGACGTCGGTCATGAAATCGCCGCCGCTCGAGGTCTGATTAACCGGATCGCCGGACGGCGGAAGCGTTTCTGCTGCCACCTGCTTGGGGCCAGGCAAACCGACCTTGGCCTTTTCAAGCGGTGCGGCCGGCATCGCCTTGGCGGCAACCGGCGGGACAACCGCAGCCGCTGCACCGACGAGGCCTGCACCTTTAAGGAAATTACGACGGTTTGAGTCGGCGGAATCGACGGCGTTTCGACATCGGAAACCTCCCAGAAATGGCCCGTAAGCTAATTAATAGCTGATTTATTGGCTTGGATTCTCGCCTCACCGGGCAGTTGCGTCAAGCGCGGTTCCCGAAAGGGCTGCCATGCGGCTTGACCGCTCAACTACGCGGCCAATTCATCATCGACGGCGCCACAATATACCGCCAGCTCCGCGGCGCCTCCTTGAGCTGCTTCTGTTGGACCATGAAATCGGCATAAGCCTTCACGCCGTAAATTCCCGCGCCGAACTCGTCCTTGATCTCACGCAGTACCGTTTCAATGATCGCACCGCTAAGCGCCCCGGACGGTTCATGGGTCAGGTAAATCTGTGCCGCCCGACCCGGGTCGTTGTGAATGATATGCGCGGCCTCATCGATCGCTTTGTCGATCACGTCGGGCATCTGCGGGTGCGCGTCGATGTAAGCACGCGTTGCGCCTATCACCAAAAATGACGCCTTGCCGCTGAACACGTCGGCAGAATTGAGAACCGGATGAACCTTGCCATCGCGTAGCGCGAGCTCCGTGTAAGGCGGTGAGGCAAAATAGGCCGTCACCATGCCAACGCCGTTGATCAGCGCCGACAGCGCATCCGCCGGCGGCAAGGCCATAACCTGATCGTCAAAGTGATCGGACTTGTTGAAGGTTTTTGCGGCCTGCATCTGCAATACGAACATCTGCGGCGCTGTCAGCGACGGCATTGCGATCCGGTCCGTCGGGCCAAGATCGGAAAGCGAGGCGACATTCGGCCTGTCGCTTAGTAGCAGTCAGCGGCATCGTAGTGATGCCGGAAACAATGACGGTTTGCTGCGGCGAGTCTTTCTGCTGCTCCCATGCGGCGAGAAAGGGCGCGGTGCCGAACGGCCCCATGTCGATCGCACCGGAACCGATCGCATCCTGCACCGGACCGGAACCAAGAAAACGCGTGTAGCTTGCCTTGATGTCGAGGTGATCGGCCTTGGCGTATTTTTCGACGAGTTTTAGATCCTCGCAAATGTAGAATGGCAGAAACGCAAGACCGTAGCCGATTCCGATCTTTATTTGCTCCGGCGCAGGCGCGCATTGCGCGCTCGCAGAAAATGCGATCAGCACTGCCAGGCCGAACGACAGCCGACGCATCCGCCCATTCCTTCAAAAAGACCGGAACAGCGCAACTATAGTGCTTTGGCAGAACTGAGGCGACTGGACCTTGAAGTCCTAGGGCAAGTCTTTCGGATCACGCTCTAAACCGCGAAATGCGCTTTGAGCCGCTCGCGCGCGGCAAGCGTCGCTGGAAGGTCGAAGCCGTTCACGATCGCGAGGCGAAAGCCGCCCGGCGGCATGGCGTGCTGCTCCGGCGGACGATCTTCATGGAAGGTAATTTGCACGCTGGTTACGCCGGGAGCTCGTTTGATCTCTTCGACAAATTCTGGCAGCGGATGCCGATAACGTCTGTCGTTTGGTCCGAACAGCACTACGCTGTAGCCTTCGCTCGGCTCGTCATCCTCAAAGATCCATTCGCCGGTCTCATAAAGGGCCACCAACGCATCGACCCAGCCCGGTCCGTAAAGATCGGGCCACTGGTCGGCAAAGCGCAGATGTGCCTCGATGATGGTGCCCCCGATTGTTTCGAGATTGAGCATGCCGGTATAGCCGCCAAGATGCTTTCGCACCCATTCGCCACAATGGCTTTCGATTTTCGCATCGGGCTCGGCATGCACAATCCAGTAGTCGAACGTGCCCTCACCGGCCGGTTTTCCGGTGACGTGACGCCACCATTGCGGCTCGCCGTTTACCACCACGATATCTGACGAGACGTGGCGGCCTTCCAGCAGCGTCATCCAGAAATGGCCGGGCGCGTAATGACGATCGTAGTCGGCTTGCGAACTTAGAACGCGGCTGCCGACGCCCATGCCGCGAAGATTAACGATTGGCTTCGAAAAAACCGGAAAGTATGGCGGTGCCGTCCCGTGCGGACCCGCGTCGATCTTCTGACTGAGCGCGACAGCAAGTTTATCGTAGACCCAGCGGCACTCGGGATGCCACTGCCACGCATCGCTGTCTTCGGTCGGAATATTTGCGGTGGTCTTGACGTGGGTAAAGTACTGTAAGCGCCACGGATCGGCTTCGCAGACCGGCATGGCCGCTCAGCTGTCTTTCTGTGTTCCGTCGAAAGACAACGCATGCACGCTGAACAAGCCATCGCTCCACAATTTGCGCGGCGTCCAGCCGCTGCCGCGCGCCAAGGCCTGGAACGACTCGATGGTGTATTTGTAGCTGTTCTCGGTGTGGATGGTTTCGCCGGCACGAAAATCAATCGTCGTGCCATTCACCTTCACCTTCTGCCGGCGCAGACTGGCGAGGTGCATCTCGATGCGGTTCTGCTCGCTGTTATAGAACGCGTGGTGCTCGAAAGCGCTCAAGTTGAAGTTGGCTTTGAGCTCGCGATTGATGCGCACCAGCAGATTGAAATTGAATTTGGCCGTCACGCCTTCGGCATCGTTATAGGCGCGAAAAAGAACATCCTTGTCCTTGATCAGATCGACGCCGATCACCAGGATACCCCCCGTGCCGAGCAGCCCACCGACATGGCGGAGGAACTTGCACGCTTCGTGCGGTTCGAAATTTCCGATGGTCGAGCCCGGGAAAAAGCCCACGCGTGGCAACCTTTCGATCGCCGCCGGAAACTGAAGCTGTTGCGCGAAATCGCCGACTAGCGGGACCACAGTCAGGCGCGGAAAATCGCGGCGTAACTGCGCGGCGTCCTGTTCCACAAAATCGCCGGATATATCGACCGGAACATAGGCTTCGACTGTCGTCGCCGCGCCCAGCAGAATGCGTGCCTTGCGACTTGATCCGGCGCCAAACTCGACCAGCGCGCAATTCGGCGGAAACAGCGACCCAATCGCCGGCGCATTGGCCTTGAGGAGTCCGAGTTCGCTGCGCGTCGGATAATATTCCGACAAATGGGTAATGCGCTCAAACAGCGCCGAGCCGGCGAGATCGTAGAAGTATTTCGGCGATAGCCGCTTCGGTTTGGCGGTCAGCCCTTCAAGGACGTCGGCGGCAAAAGCACCGTTGATTGCGGTCGATCCCGCGCCACGCGCGGTTTGGGCGGCTCTGAGCCATGATTGTCTCAGTTTTCGTAGGCGGCCAGGCGCAGGCCGCTGAATTGCCAGCGCGCCGCCGGATAAAAGAAGTTGCGATAGGTCGGGCGGGTATGCCCGGCGGGCGTCGCGAGCGACGAGCCGCGCAGCACCATCTGATTGACCATGAACTTGCCGTTATATTCGCCGAGCGCCCCAGGCGCCGGCTTGTACCCCGGATATGGGGTGTAGGCGCTGCGAGTCCACTGCCAGACGACGCCGTACGGGTCAACCAGCGCTCCGCTCCCGGCGGCGACCTCCCATTCGGCTTCTGTGGGCAAATCCTTGCCGGCCCAGCGCGCGAATGCATCCGCTTCGTAATAGCTGATATGACAAACCGGCAAAGCGGGATCCACCGGGCGCAACCCGCCGAGCGTCATCGAATGCCAGACGCCATCAATGTTCGACCAATAGCCCGGCGCGTCCCAGCGTTGCGCTTCGACCGTATTCCAACCGTCAGATAGCCAGAGCGTCGGCGTCGCATAGCCGCTGTCGGCCATGAATTCTAGCCACTCACCGTTGGTCACTAGCGAAGGCGAAAGCCGCACCGGCCGCAGCAGCACGTCGTGCACGGGCTGCTCATTATCGAAACAGAAGCTGTTGTCGGCATGTCCGATCTTATGGACGCCATCGATCACAGGACCTACCGCGGCATTATCGCTTCGGTGTCTCCGGCCATTGCCAATCCGGATCGTAAACCGGATGCGTCTCATTGAATGAGAAGGCGTGCAGGATATCGGTGAGGAGCAGTTCCTGATGTTGCTGTTCGTGATGCAGACCAATTTCGATAATCGGAACGATCTCGCTCAGATTCTCGGTGGTCTCGATCAATTCACAAACCGCGGCATCGACGTGCGCGCGATAAGCGCCTACTTCCGCCGCCGTCGGACGCGTGACCATGCCGCGTTGCGGCCGCGCCTTACGCGGGCCCGCGGCCACGTAGTACGAATTGAACAAATAGGCGAACCGCTCATCGAACACGCGATAGTTCGGCGCAAACGGCCGCAGCAGAAATTGTTCGAAAAACCAGGTGACGTGGGCGCGATGCCATTTCGTCGGACTCGCATCCGGCATCGACTGGATGACCTGATCCTCGGCAGACAACGGCGCGGCACGGCGCTCGGTTTCCGCCCGCACCGTGCGGAAGGCGGTCAGCCATGCACTGCGTGAATCTTCCGACGTCGAGTGTAGCAACCGCGCGATCAGAGGCAGGAATAACCGTCCGAACGCGCTTGGAAACGGCGGAGCGTGGCATTGTGAAGTCCGCAAATGGCGGGATTATCGTGAAATCGCAATGGCTAGGACGTCTAATCGGGTCCCCCGAGCTTGGTTCCATACATGCTCTATCCGTCACAAACTACAAGTGATTCGACCCACCTTAACAAGGATGTGATCTGCCAGCGCCCGAGGCGGTAGACTACCGCAAGCTGGCCGTAAGTAGATGCGCCGACATATGGTTTTTGTGCCCGGCCGGGTGCAATTGGGGGACGCATGAAAAGACGCATCGCAAAAAAACGCCGCGGTCCGATGGTGCCGCGCGAGCGCGCACCGTTTTCCGCGATCGTCGATCGCCCACCGCTCAAGCTGCCCAACAACAAGCGACTGGTGTTCTGGAGCATCGTCAACCTTGAGGTCTGGGACATCGGAAAACCGATGGCGCGGCAGGTGCTTGCACCGCCCACTGGCCAAACGCTGCTTCCCGACGTGCCAAACTGGAGCTGGCATGAATACGGCATGCGGGTTGGCGTCTGGCGTTTTTTCGACCTGTTCAAGCGTCTGAAGATCAGGCCGACGCTCGCAATCAACGCGCGCGTTTGCGAGGACTACGCCCGTGTTGCGCAGGAAGCCAAAAGCGAAGCGTGGGAGTTCATGGGCCACTCCTACCAGCAGGGCCCGATCCACCATGAGCCTGACCAGAAAAAAATGATCGCGCGCTCACTCGACGTGATCGAGCGATTTACCGGCAAGCGGCCGGTTGGCTGGCTCGGGCCTGGTCTGACCCAGACTTTGGAAACCCCCGATCTGCTGACGCAAGCCGGCATCAAATATATCGGCGACTGGGTCTATGACGACGAGCCGACAACCATTAACACGACCCACGGCCCACTGGTGACACTGCCTTACACGATGGAGCTCAACGACATTCCGATGATGGCGGTGCAGCACCACGAGTTGGATTATTTGTTCAAGCGCACCATCGATCAGTTTGACCGGCTTTACGCCGAAGGCGAAAGCCGCGCCAAAATCCTTGCACTCGCCATTCATCCCTATCTCAGCGGCCAGCCGCACCGGATCAAATATCTCGAAGCGATCTATGACTATGTGCGCAAGTTCGACGGCGTCGAATTCTGGACCGGCGAAGAAATTTTGCACTGGTACCTGAAAGATCAGTGACAGACACCTTCATGCGTAAAGTTTCCGCGGCCGTTTTGCCCTCCCGCGCGCAACCGCGCCCGCTCATTGCATTCGCCATTCTGGTCACGCTGATCACGCCGGCCGCCGCGCAAAAGATCACTATCGCGGTTGTGCCGAGCGTGCCCGGCGGCACGACCTACGTCGCGCTCGATAAAGGCTACTTCCGCGACGCCGGCCTCGATGTCGATATCGAGCGCATCGACTCGCTCGGCAAAGCGGTCGCGTTCCTCGCCACCAATCAGATGCAGGTTGCGCAGGGCGGCATCAATGCCGGCTTCTACAATTCGGTGGCGCAGGGATTGCCGGTGGCATTGGCGCTCGAAAGCGGCTCGTCGCCGACCTATCACCAGATCATCGTTCGCAGCGATCTGAAAGATCAAATTCGCACGCCGGCCGATCTCAAAGGCCGCACCGTCGGACTAAGCTCGCCGGGCTCGACCTCGATGTATGAAGTTGCTTCGGTGCTCGCCTCGGCCAAGCTTGAACTGAAGGACATCGAGGCGAAAAACCTCGCGTTTTCGCAAATGGCCGCCGCGATGGCGAACGGCGCGCTCGACGCCGCGATGGAAGTTGCGCCGTTCACCGAGCGGATGGTCGAACAGAAGATCGGCGTGCCGTGGGCCGACCCTGACGACTATATCCACCCGCTGCCGATGAGTAGCGTCGGCTACATCGTCAATACCGACTGGGCGCAGAAGAACCGCGACACCGCGAAGAAATTATTCATCGCGCTGGCGCGTGCCGGCCGCGATTATTGCCAAGCCTATCATCACGGGCCGAACCGCTCCGAGATCGTCGATATCTTCCTGAAAAACCGTATCGGCACCGATCGCGACCTGCTCGACCGCATGGCCTGGCAATCGCGTACGCCGAACGGCGACTTCAATGTCGCCAGCATTCTCGATATGCAGGCATTCTTTAAGCGCGAAGGCACGATCGACAAGACCTCGCCGGCCGACAAGCTGGTCGATACGAGTTATGCGGCCGATGTCGCGAAAGAACTCGGTCCGTTTGAACTGATCAACAAGGCAAGCTCTGCTCAAAGGCTGCCGCTAACGAGGAATGAAAATGGCGAAATCCGTCCGCCGCGTCGTGACCGGCCACGATATCGATGGCCGCTCGACCTTCATCATCGATGCCCCGACGCCGCATGTGTTCAGCCGCAGCAAGGGCAGCGCCATCGTTCACGAGCTTTGGGAAACGACCAGCACGCCCGCCGACAACCACGGCAGCAAGGACGCCATTGCCCGCTCCCATCGCTTGCTGCCGCCGAAGAACGGCTCGGTGTTTCGCGTTATCGAATACCCGCCGGACAGCGAACGCCTTGCCGCCATCACGCATGAGGAAAAACTGCCGGACGACGGCTCCGGCCGCGCCGCAGCGACCGATCGGAATAACCCGCGCCATGCCGGTTTTCACAAAACCAACAGCATCGATTACGCCATCGTGCTGTCGGGCGAGATCTACGCCATGATGGATGACGGCGAAGTGTTACTGACCGCAGGCGATGTGCTGGTCCAGCGCGGCACCAATCACGCCTGGAGCAACCGCACCAATGAGCCCGCCGTGTCGCTTTCGTGCTGATCGACGCCGAGCCGGTCTAAATCACCGCCACTCGTCGAGTTCCGGCACCTTGAAATCTTCCCAGCCCGGAACATCGGCAACGTCGTAGAACTTTTCGCCGAACGGCCGCGTCGCATCGATGCCGATCTGCGACGCGGTCCGCATGGTGCGGTCGCGGCTCAGATCGACCGAAGGATCGGACGGCCCCGCCGGCATATTGCCGACCGTGATGACATCGCGCTCCGGCTGCACGCGGAAAGCCAGCGCCCATTCCACATCCGTCGACGAATGCACGTCGATGTCGGGATCGACGATGATCGTCCATTTCGGCCGGATATTGCTCGACATCGCGTTGAGGATCACCTGCCGCGCCTCACCGGCAAAGCGCGGCTCCATCGAGATCACCACGTAGAACGACACGCCGGCCGAAGCGCGCACCGATATCTGCTTGATGGTCGGGAACTGCCGCTTGAGCTGCCGCAGGAACGAAGCCTCGAACGGAATTTGCTTAAGGATGTGGTTCTCGGTCACCGGCTTGCCGGTGAGCAATCCCTGAAAGATCGGCTTCTGGCGGTGCGTTATAGCGGTGATGCGCGCCACGGGCTTCTGCGACGGCCGCGTGTAATAGCCGGTGTATTCGCCGAGCGGCCCTTCGAGCACGGTGGTGTTAAGATCGACCTCGAATTCGATCACCACTTCCGCGGTCGCCGGCACCTTCACGTCACAGGTCTTGCATTTGACGAGCTCGATTGGCGCACCGCGCAAACCGCCGGCCAGCGCCCAATCGTCGGTGGTGTCGGGCACCTGCACCTGACAGGTGTAGGCGATGATCGGATCGACGCCGATGATTAGCGCCGCTTTCGGCACGATGCCGAGCTTCTTGCACTTGGCGAGATGTTTGCCGAAGCGATGAAATGGCTGCGCCGAATACGACATCGTGTCCTTGCCGAGGATGAGAAATCGGTAATGGCCGACGTCCGGCACGCCGGTTTCCGGATCCTCGGATACGACGATGCCCGGTGTGATGTAGGGGCCGCCATCCTTCGGACTGTATTGCGGGACCGGAAAATTGCGGATGTCGATGGCATCGCCTTCGATGATTTCCTCGTGGCAAGGCGCGGCGCCTTTCGCCATCACCGGCGGGATCGGATTGTCGAGGCCGTGCAGGACCTTCTCCTGGATGGTGTCTTCGTCGGCTTCGAAGGCCAGCAGCGCCTTCTCGCGGTTCGAGTAGACACCGGCAACCATCGGATAATCGGTGCCGTTGTTATTGAACATGATCGCCGGGCCGTTACGGACATAGCTCTGCTTCATCGCCTTGCCGACATCGTTCAAGGCGATCGGGCGATTGATGTCGATCAGTTCGCCATGCTGGCGAAGCACGTCCAGAAACTGGCGGAAATCCTGAAACGGCATTTGTTTTTCCTCACTTCATGTCGGCGAGACGAGACAGCCAGCGGTGATCTTCTGTGTCCCTTGAACACCTCGGCTTCTGCACACCGACGTTCGGACCACGTCGGGGCGCAGTGCGCAAGCCGTCTTCGCGCGATGCCGCACTTTATCGAATGCACAGCCACATCCGCCATGCGCAAATTAGTTGCACCGCAAATGTTACAATGTTACATTTCCTTGGGTATGCCGTAACTGCCGGAGACTGGGGCCGCATGGGTTGGTTTAGATCCAGGAACAGATTGGGCGGGCACCTGGCATTGTTTGCCTTGGCGGTGCAGTTCGTTCTTGCTTTCGGGCACATTCACCCTGCCGATATCTACGGCTCGCTGAATGCTCCGTTCCCGATTCACACCGATCTGGACTCTGCGACAACGGACGGTCAACAACATCCCTTAGTTCCGATCATGCCACCACCGGTCGTCGACGACTTCTGCGCAATCTGCGCAACTGTCTCGCTCCTCGAGCAATTCTGTTGCGGCTGAAACACCAAGACTATCGCTACCTGAACCGCAAGCCGTCGAGGCGCAAGCCCGCAGCTTGCGTTTGTTCTCATCCGCCCCGGCAGCCATTTCAATCGCGCGCCCCACCCTCTCGCTTGAGCGTCCGGTCGTTGCTGGGCTTGGCGTCGCGCGACATCGTAAAACATTCGCGATACTCCAGGCATGA
This sequence comes from uncultured Alphaproteobacteria bacterium, assembly GCA_963742215.1. Lineage (GTDB taxonomy): Bacteria > Pseudomonadota > Alphaproteobacteria > Rhizobiales > Xanthobacteraceae > BOG-931. Next base: position 105,582 of record CAVULJ010000020.1, on the reverse strand, counting down.
ACGCGGCACTCAGTCTCTCTTCGCGATAATTCCATTCGCGACTTGCCGCAACAGCACGACCGCCCGCTGGCCATTGGTATCGGCCATTGCTTTCCAGCATTCAGGATGGGGTGTCATGTCTGCTCACAGCTATCGAATTTGTCGCGTTATCCCTGGTTTGTCTCGTCGCGCTCATCGCGTGGGTGGGCTGCTATGATCTGGTATCGGCGCAGGATTCAAGTCCCGCCCCTCCACCAGCGGTGACTCCACAGGCTGTCACTCCCCAAGTCACAACCCCATCCAGCGCCGCACCGCCGGAGAGTACTCCGCAGGTCGCTAATCCACAGAGTTCCACTCCGTCGAACGCCGCTCCCGCCGGCACCCAGCAGAGCGCATCTCCGCAGGTCGCCCTGCCCGAGTTCACCGTCACCGGACAGAAGGCAACTCCCAAGCCGCGCAGAGTGACGCGCACAGCGACAGCACCGGCTGCATCCGCCCCAGCCCAGACTGCCGAGCAGCAGGCGGCTGCGAAAAACCAAGCCTTCGATGAGAGCCGCAGCCATCTCTATACGACGATCGGTACCACCTCCGACACCATCAGCCATGAAACCATCGAAGCGCTGCCGCAAGGCACCAATACAACGGTCGAGAAAGCGTTGTTGCAGGCGCCTGGCGTTTCGCAGGATTCCGCAGCCAGCGGCTCCCTGCATGTCCGCAACGATCATGCCAATGTGCAGTTCCGCATCAACGGCGTGATGCTGCCCGACGGCGTCACTGGCTTCGGCAGCATTTTCGACACCGACTTCATTGGCAACATGTCGCTGGTCACCGGCGCGTTGCCGGCCGAGTTCGGCATGCGCACGGTAGGCCTCATCGACATCACCACCCGCGCCGATGCCTTCAACAATTCCGGCACCGTAAGCTATTACGGTGGCAGCCGCGGCACTATCGAGCCGAGCTTCGACTATGGCGGCACGATTGGTAACCATTGCCCGGCGACAACGGCAACCACTGCCACCAAGACGCCATCGTCGTCGACCTGGTGCTTCCCCGGTGTGCAATATTTCTTCAGCGGCCGCTATTTGCAGACCACCGAAGGCATCGAAAATCCGCTGCCTACGCTCAACGCCATCCACGATTTCTCGCAGCAGGAAAAAGGCTTCGGCTACATGTCGACGTTCGTCGACCCGAATACGCGCCTGAGCCTGATCACCGGAACCTCCTACAATACGTTTCAGATACCCAATGTGCCCGGAGCAGCGCTCTATCCAGCATTTCCGGCGGCGACGTTCAATTCAACCGCGCTTAACGAAAACCAGACCGAATTTACCCAATACGGCGTGCTGGCGCTGCAACGCTCAACACCGGGCTTCGACGGGCAGATTTCGTATTTCACGCGCTACGACAACCTGCATTTCATGCCGGATCCGGCCGGCGATTTACTGTTGAACGGCATCGCCTCCGACATCAGTCGCCAAGCCTATACCAACGGCATTCAGGGTGACGGTTCCTACGTACTCAACGCAGCCCATACCCTTCGGGCCGGATTCACCGTCAGTGCCGAAAAAGCATGGGTCGACAATTCTTCGACCGTCGTCCCCTGCATGGCATGCGACGGTACCGATACCGGAACGCCGCAAACAATCGCAGATGATGTCGCAAAGCTCGGCTGGCTCGCCGGCGTCTATGTGCAGGACGAATGGAAGATCACCAACCAGTTGACGATGAACGCCGGGCTGAGGTTCGACCAGATGTGGGAGTTTACTGACGCCAATCAGTTGAGCCCGCGGGTCAGCTTCACCTACAAGCCGTTCGAATATACGACGTTGCATGCTGGCTATGCGCGCTATTTCACACCGCCTGTAATGGTAGAGGCGGCGCCAGCTAACATTGCACTGTTTAACGGCACAAGCGGTGCGCCCGCCAGCGGCGGAACCGATCCCGTCCTGCCAGAGCGCTCGCATTATTTCGATGCTGGCCTTGACCAGAAGATTCCACTCAAATGCACCACAGCAGTAGCGAAGGACTGCCCAACGCTCGATCTCGGAGTCGACGCCTACTACAAGATCGCCACGGACCTGATCGACAACGGCAATTTCGGCCAGGCGCTGGTGCTTAGCGCTTTTAATTACGCCAAGGGCTACGTCGAAGGCATCGAGTTTTCCGGCAAATATACGGCCGGCAATTTCCAGGCCTATGCCAATCTCGCTGTGAGCCAGGAGAGGGCTACTGACGTAGTCTCGAACGAATATTTGTTCAACAACGTCACGCCACTCGCCGATCTCGGCGGCCTGACCGAGCTTCAGTACATCGACTCGCACTGGATCTACACCGACCACACCCAGATCGTGACCGGCTCGGCCGGCGCCGTTTATAAATTTTGTGGCCGGCCATCCTATGCCGGCGAGAGGTGGTGGGACTCGCTGTGCGGAACGACTGTCAGCGCCGACATGATCTATGGCTCGGGGCTACGCACCGGTGATGCCAATATCGGGACCGAATCCCCTTACGCGCAGTTCAACACCAGCATCGCACACGAATTCGCCATGCCGGATGGCAAGCCTCTGACGGTGCGGTTCGATGTCGTGAACCTGCTCGACACCGTCTATCAAATCAGAAGCGGCACCGGCATCGGCGTATTCGCCCCGCAATACGGTCCGCGCCGCGGCTTCTACGTCGGTATTTCGAAGAAGATATGATGCGACAACTAGTCTGCGCGTGTCACAGCCACAAACAAAACCTTGCCATGAACGAACTATAGGAAAGCGCGCAGAATGCAGACCGAAACGACCGTTACACATTTTGCAGGCCTTCTAATCCGCTGCTTGACCGCGCTTGAGCAATCGGCTGAAGATATTGAAAAGCCAATAGTTTTTCATTGTTCTAAAGAAAATGTGGGGCCTTCGTGGCCGCGATGGAAGGCAGAAATGACAGTCAAGAACAAGAACACTGTTCGCGCACAGCGAACCGCGCCATCGACCCCAATCCGGCAAGCGCGAAGCGTCCGCTTCCTTTTTCTTGCAATACTGGCAGCCGGTGCGCTCACCGCTACGGTACCCGCCGCCTACGCGCAAAACACGCCATCGGTTTCACAGCCGGCACCGGCAGCAGCCACGCCAAGCGCGCCGGCTCCTCCTGCCGCTGCCCAACCAACCGCCACAGCACCGGACACCGCCGCACCCACTGTAGCCCCGGCCGCTCCGCCGAGCGCGGCCTCGCCAGCTCTGGATGCGCAACCCGGCCAGCTATCGATCGGCCGCGCGCAACTGCCGCAAGACCTGTCGCCGTGGGGCATGTTCCTCAACGCCGATATCGTCGTGAAGCTGGTGATGATGGGACTTGCGTTCGCGTCGCTCGTCACCTGGACGGTCTATATCGCCAAGGCTTTCGAACTCGCTGCCGCGCGCCGACAGATTCGTCGCGGGCTTCGTATCCTTAGCAAGGCTGCCACACTGGCGCAGGCGCACGACCAATTGCGTGAGCAAGATGGCACCGCCGCGCAACTCATGCAGGCGGCCGCTCAGGAAATTCGTTTGTCGGCGAATGCGCGCGGCGACGGTCTGAAGGAACGCATCGCCTGGCAGCTCGAGCGAATGGAAATGGCGGCCAGCCGGAAAATCTCACGCGGCACCGGCGTTCTCGCGACGATCGGTTCGACCGCACCATTCGTGGGACTGTTTGGTACCGTCTGGGGTATCATGGACAGCTTTATCGGCATTTCGAACGCGCACACCACGAACCTCGCCGTGGTAGCGCCCGGTATTGCGCAGGCGCTGCTCGCAACCGCGCTCGGGCTCGTAGCCGCCATTCCGGCGGTCATGATCTACAACGTACTGGCCCGCTCGACGGCGCACTATCGTGCCTTGCTCGGCGACGCTTCCGCGTTGGTGATGCGGCTGGTCAGCCGCGACCTCGACCGCGCCAAACTGCCGCTCGCTCAGGCTGCGGAGTAAGCCGGTGGCCATCCGTCTCGATCACGGCTCCGATGAACTGAATGAAGTGCATGACATCAACGTCACGCCGTTCATTGACGTGATGCTGGTGCTCCTGATCATCTTCATGGTGGCGGCGCCTGCTCGCTACCGTCGACGTGCCGGTCGACCTGCCATCTTCCAACACCGCGCGACAACAGCGGCCGGATAAACCGGTGTTTCTCACGGTCAAAACCGATCTCACCCTTGCCATCGGCGACGACCCGGTGACGCCGGCGGCATTGCCAGCCGCGCTCGATGCCGCCACCGGATCGAACAAAGACGAGCGCATCTTCTTGCGCGCCGACCGCGCCGTTCCCTACGGCGACGTCATGCAGGTCATGAACGTGTTGCGCGGGGCGGGTTATCTGAGGGTGGCTCTGGTCGGTCTTGAAATCGCGGGATACGCCATGAACACGCGCGCGCTGCCATGGTTCGAAGACCAGGAGCCGCGCGACCTGGTGCGGTGGTCCTTCGCCGCAGCCTTCGTCGTCCTGGTCTACGTCGCGGCAATCGTCAGCTACATGTTCTGGCATGTGCCGGAGACCGAAATCGGCGATGACACGCCGCTTATATCGATCGAACTGACAGCACCGGAGATCGATCAGCAGGAGCAGGCCAAGGTCGATACACCGACGCCGCCGCAGGAGACCTCGTCCGACGCCATTCTGCCCGAGGAGAAGCCGCCCGAGAAAGTCCAGCAGACCAGCCCGGCGCCGCGTACGACAGTGCAAGCCGAAGCCAGCGCGCCAAAAATCGATCCGTCATGGCAGAGCCTGCTGCTCAAACACCTCCAGCAGTTCAAGAGCTATCCGAGCGGCGCGCGGGCGCACGATGAACAAGGCGTCGTACTGCTCGAGTTTACGATGAATCGCGACGGCCACGTGCTGTCGCGGCGCATCGTCACGAGCTCGGGCTTTGCCGACCTCGATGCCGAAGTGCTGGCGTTGGTTCAGCGCGCGCAACCCCTGCCTGCATTTCCAGCCAGCATGTCGGAAGACCAGCTCGATCTCACGGTCCCGATCCGCTTTTCACTGCGCTGACATCCCCTCCCCCTACAGGCACCGAGGAGCTATGATGCCCAAATCATATTTGGAGGAACCATGCGTACGAAACATTGCCTGACTGCAGTCGACGTCAAAAAGATGCTTGCCGCCTGCGAAGCCGAAGCTACCAAGAACAAATGGGCGGTCGCGATCTCCATCGTGGATGACGGCGGCTTCGTGCTCGGCGCGCTGCGCATGGACGGCGCTTCCGCGATCACCGCGGAAGTATCTCTCGGCAAGGCCAAGACCTCGGCAATGACCAAGCGGCCGAGCAAGTTCTTCGAAGATCGCCTGAAGGAACGTCCGGCGTTTGCCGGCTTTCCGGCCGGGATTCTGATCCAGGGAGCCGTGCCGGTGATGCACGAAAATGAATGCGTCGGCGCGATCGGCGTGTCCGGCGTGCAATCACATGAGGACGAACAGGTCGCCCAGGCGGGTGCAAGCGCACTCGCCTGAACGGGTCTTGGATGACTTACTCGGCCGGCACGCCGGCAAGTTCCGGGTGTGGCACCGGACTTTTGAGGGTGAGCCCAAACGTCGAGACTGCGGCCAGTAGTGCAAAGCCAGCGAGCACATAAAGCCCGCTGGCAAAGCTGCCGGTGTAATCCTTGGCCCATCCGACTGCCGTCGGACCGATGAAGCCACCGAGATTACCGATACAGTTGATCCAAGCGATACCGGATGCCGCGGCGGTGCCGGTCAGGATCATCGACGGGAAAGTCCAGAATGGACCTTTCGAGCCATAAAGGCCGATCGCCGCAATCGACATGCCGGCCACGGCCCACGGTGTGCCGATAGTCTGCCCCGCGACAATGAGGCCGATGGCAGCGACCACGCAGGCGATGAATAGATTCCAGCGCCGCTCATTGATGCGGTCCGAGTACCAGCCCCAGATCACCATGCTGATCGCGCCGCAGAGATAAGGGATCAGCGCGACCCAACCGACCTGCATGTTGGTCAATCCGAGTTGCTTGATCATTTGCGGCAGGAATAACAGCAGCCCGAGGCTCGCAGTGACGATGCCGAAATAGTTCAGCGTCATAGTCAGCACTTTGGGATTCCAGAACGACTCCCAAAAGCTCACCTTGCCCCTCGCCTCGATTAGCCGCCTCTCGTCTTCTAGCGTGTTGATAAGCCAGGTCCGTTGCTCGTCGCTGAGCCACTTTGCCTGAGCGGGCCGATCGGTGACGAACAGGAAGAAGAAGATGCCGACCAGTATTGTCGGTATCGCTTCGGCGATAAACATCCACTTCCAACCAGCGAGCCCCCACACGCCATTGAGTTCGAGCAGCGCCGTCGAGGTCGGCGATCCAACCGCGACCGCGAGCGGCAGTGCGATAGTGAAACCGGCGACGATGCGGGCGCGGTGCCAATCGGGAAACCAGTAGGTAAAAAACAGCAGCATGCCGGGATAGAGCCCTGCTTCGGCGAGGCCGAGCAGAAATCGCATGATCGTGAAGCTCCAGGGGCCGACACAGAAAGCGGTCGCACCCGAGAGCAACCCCCAGGTGATCATGATGCGTGCGACCCAGATACGCGCGCCGACTTTTTCCAAAATCATGTTGCTCGGGACTTCAAACAGGAAATAGCCCCAATAAAACGCGCCCGCGGCCAACCCATAGACCGCGGCGTCGAGGCCCAAATCCTTGTTCATGGTCAATGCGGCAAAACCGACATTGATGCGGTCGAGGTAGCAAAGCAAATAAGTGAGGATACTGAGCGGCAATAGCCGCCAATAGACCTTACGCGTCGTCGTCGACGCGATTGTGTCGGCCATGATTCCCTCCCAGGATACGTGTCGCTTTTTTAGTTTGAGGCCAGCATAGACTGACTGGAACTGCAATCAACCGCGCAACGCAGCTATCGGGCCCGACGCCCTTGTGCTGTGCAGCGTTGTCTTCATTATCGGCCACTTATCACGCCAGCGTCATAGCGGGACGACAACGCCGTCGGGGAATGGGAATGTTCGGGTGGCGCAAGCGCATTGGTTATATCGGTCCGACCGTGATGGAGGTCGTGCCGTATGAATTCTACCGATACGCGCCGGATGGTGTCGGGCTCGTCGGCGTAACCTGCAACATCGACGATTGGAGCGCCGAATATTTCGACAAGGCGCTGGCTCAAGTGACGACCGCAGCGGACTATCTCGGCTCGCGCACAGTCGACTTCGTCATTCACGGCGGCGGACCTTTAATAGCCGCGCGCGGCAAAGGCTTCGAGGAGATTGTCGTCAACGACATCGAGAAGGCTGCAGGCGTACCTGCCACCACCGGCATTCGCGCCGCCATGGACGCCCTGCGCTATCTGAAGGCGCAGCGCGTGGCCATGGCTTCGCCTTACCCTAAGCGCCATGACCTTGCCATGGCGAATTACCTGACCGCGCACGGCTTTGAGATTGTCAACGCCGAAGGCATGGATGTGCCATTCAAGCAACTACAGAGCGTTCCGCCAGCAGAGATCAAAGCTTACGCCAAGGGCGTGTTCAGCCGTTCGCCGGCTTGCGACGCGCTCTACCTGCCTTGCCCGCAATGGCAGGCGGCGCAAACGGTCGACGATCTCGAACGCGAGCTTGGCATCCCAGTCATCACTTATTCGCATGCGAGCTTCTTCGTGGCGTTCCGCACCCTCGGAATAACGGACGCGATCAAGGGCCACGGCCGACTGTTGGCGTCGCTCGCGGGGACGCTGTGATTCAGAGCATGCGAATGGCCTATTTCATCGGCACGGTGCTCGTCGTCACGAGCTCGGCGAGCGCCGACGAGATCGCAGATTTCTATCGCGGAAAATCCATCGAGATCACAGTCGCCGGTACCGCGGCCGGCGGTTACGACGTCGCGGCGCGCACGCTTGCCACACACATGAGCCGCCACATTCCCGGTAACCCGGCCGTCATTGTCCGTAATATGCCCGGCGCGGCCGGCCTAGTCGTGACCAACTACCTCTACAACCTGGCGAGACAGGACGGCACGGTTATCGGAATGCCGACCAGCAACGTGCCGCTTGAGCCGCGTCTGAAGCTGCTGTCGCCCGACGGCGGTAACGTCAAATTCGATCTCAGCAAGTTCGCCTGGCTCGGTACGCCGCTTCAGGAACCGCAAGTGACGTGGGTCTGGCATGATGCGCCGGCGACAAACGTCGACGACCTCAAACTCAATCCGGTCTTGATGGGCGCCACGGCGGCATCAGCCGACAACGCCATCTTGCCGCTGGTGGTGAACAAATTGCTCGGCACCAAGATGAAAGTGGCAACCGGGTATCAGGGCCAGAACGAGATCAATCTTGCTGCTGAACGCGGCGAAGTCCAAGGCAACAACACCGGGCTGTCCAATCTGACGGTCAACAAAGCCGACTGGTTGCGCGATCACAAGGTGCGCATTCTGTTGCAATTTGGGGTGGACCGGTTGCCGCAACTCCCGGACGTGCCGACGGTGATCGAGCTAACGCCCAACGAAGCCGACCGCGCGGCACTGCGCTTCTACACCATCAAGTTCAATATGGCGCGTCCTATCCTGATCCCGCCGGGCGTGCCGGCAGATCGGGTCGCTGCCCTCCAGGCAGCGTTCGAGGCGACCATGACCGACCCGCTCTATCTCAATGACGCCAAAAGCATTGGTCTCGATACAAACTGGCTCGGCGCTAAAGCGCTGGCCGACCAAGCCCATGCAATTGCCGATACGCCGCAAGCCGTCGTCGATCATCTGCACGAGTTACTCGCTGGCGCGGGAATAAAATAGGGCTGACAGTCGGTGTGGCGCAATGAATCAACCGGTCCGATTAATCGAACACTTGGCAACGAAAAGATGAGAAAAGTAAACGCATCGGCTCTATTTGCCGCCGCAATTGGAGCTTCGACGTTGCTGCTTGCGGCAGCACACTCCGCGGAGCCTTTGACCGTCACGGTCGGCGCGACCAGCACCACCAGTGACGCTCCGATCTATATCGCCGATAAGTTGGGTTATTTCAGCGACGAAGGTCTCAACGTCACTGTCAGCAACTTCCGCTCCGCATCGGACATGGTGGCCCCACTCGGCACCGGCGAACTCGACGCCGGCGCCGGTTCCCCTTCAGCCGGCCTTTACAACGCGGTGTTGCGCGGCGTGCGCATCAAGATTGTCGCCGACAAGGCATCCTCTCCGCCGGGTTACGGCGCCACCAAAATCCTGGTGCGCAAAGACCTCGTCGACAACGGCCGCTACAAGCAGTTAAGCGACCTCAAGGGAATGAAGTTCGCCATGAACGCGCCCGGGTGTCAGCAACACCGCGACGCTCAATGCGCTCCTCAAAATGGCCGGGCTGCAATATTCCGACGTCGATACCGTCAATCTGCCGTTTCCCGACCATGTCGCCGCCCTGAAAAACAAGAGCGTCGACGCTTCGGCATCAGTCGAGCCGGGGCCGGCAATCGCGATCAAAAATGGCTTTGCCGAACTGATCAAATCCGACGATCAGATCATTCCCTATCACCAGATCGCGGTGCTGCTGTATTCAGAAAAGTTCGCGCAGCGGTCCGATATTTCCCGCCGCTTTATGCGCGCGTATCTCCGCGCGGTGCGTTTTTACAACGGTGCGTTGAAAGATAGCCACTTGGCCGGCCCGAATGCGGATCGCGTCATCTCAATCCTGGCCGAGACCACTAATGTTAAGGATCCCGCGGTCTACCGTGACATCACGCCGACCGGCATAAATCCGGATGGTCGGGTCAACGTGCAAAGTCTTGCTGACGACCTGCAATTCTATCGGGACCAGGGACTGATCAAGGGCGACGTCAAGCTCGACGACCTGGTGGATCATTCTTTCGTCGATGCGGTCGTCAAAGAGCTCGGTCCCTATCCGAAATAGATGGTGTACTATCGGTGAAAGTCCGGAATGAGGGAGTAGAAAGCCGTGCTGGCGCGTAGCCCATCCATGCAGAACCGCGTTGCGATGTACAATGATAACGCGCTCAAGATTGGCCTGTTCGGCGCCAATTGCTCGTCCGGCCGCTCCGCAACCACGGTGCCGGAGCGCTGGTCGGCGAGCTGGGAAGACTGCCTTGCGGTCAGCAAGATCGCCGACGAAGCCGGCGCTCGATTTCATGCTGCCGATCGCGCGCTGGAAGGGCTACGGCGGCGCCACCGACTTTCACGGCGCAACGCTGGAAACCATCACCTGGGCTGTCGGCCTTTTATGCGCGACCAAACGCATGACGGTATTCGGCACCGTCCACGCGCCTTTGTTCCATCCGTTGATCGCCGCCAAGGAATTCGTCACCGCCGACCACATCGGTCAGGGCCGCATCGGCGTCAATATCGTGGTGGGCTGGAACGAAGGCGAGTTCGACATGTTCGGCGTTCAACAGCGCGAGCACGACCTGCGTTATGACTACGCTCAGGAATGGGTCGATGTCATCAAACAAGCCTGGGAGCGCGACGATACATTCGATGTCGACGGCAAGTATTTCAACCTCAAGGGAGCGCGTGCATTTCCCAAACCCTATGGCGGAACGCGGCCGCTGATGATGAATGCCGGCTCTTCCGGCGTCGGCCAGGCTTTTGCGCTACGCAATTGTGATGCGTTTTTCGTCGCCAGCGCCGGCACCCGCCAATCGCTCGCCGGCAATGCGGCCAAAGTGAAAGAAGTGAAGTCCGCCGCCAACGCCCTTGGCCGCGATATCGAGCTTTTCACCGTGGGCCAGGTGGTTTGCCGCCCGACGCAAAAAGAAGCGGATGAATACTTTCGTCACGTCAACATTGACAACGCCGACTGGGGCGCGATCGATGGCATGCTGGCAAACAAGAGCATGACGCCGCAGACCATGGGCGAAAAAGAGTACGAAGAAAAACGCCGCTATTTTGCTGCAACCGCGGTCGGCGGCTACCCCTATGTCGGCACGCCGGACAAGGTCGCCGACGAACTCGCGACCATCAGCGAGGCCGGCATGCACGGCATCGGCCTGTCGTTCGTCAATTTCCTCGGCGAAGTGCCCTACTTCTGTGACGAAGTGCTGCCCCGGCTTGAACGCAAGGGCATCCGCGCAAAGCGCTGAGCCCTAAGACGGCACAGACCGGAAAACCTACCCTTCGCGGCGTCTCACCGAGCATATTTGCGACTTCCTGCTCGGTCGGGAGCTTGTTGTCCGGCGTCATTTCGTTGACCATCGCCGGAAGATGCTGGCTAAGCGCGGCAAGCACCTGATCTTGCGACAAACCCGTATGCGCGATCAGCGTTTTGATCTGATCGGAATCGAGCACCTTCGCAAGATCGTCTGTTGAAATGGACTTGTTCGGCCCGCTGCCGACCCAAGTGTTGGCCGTAGCACCCTGGCCGGCCTGTTGAAACTGCTTGAGCAAATCACCGAGACCGCCGCTTAGCACGCTCCCGGCCGCACCGCCCGCAAGGATGCCGCCTAGACCGCCCTTGAGAAGGTCACCAAGGCCGCCGCCAGGATTGGCATTTTCGCCGGCGGCGCACCATGACCCGATCCGGCCGGCGCGCTGCTCGGTTGGCTGGTGAAACTCTTCAACGCCTTGTAGGCGAGCAGACCAATCACAGCCATCGTAACGGGCGACATGCCGCTACTGTTTGCGTTGCCGCGCGGCCCATTTTGCATGCCGTTGAGAACGTCCATCAAACCCATATTCGCCTCCATCAAAGTCAAAGGTTGAATTGTGACAACCACAACATTGCAGCGCGATGGCTGAAGTGTGTCAAAATGCTCAAGACCGCGTTCCTGACCTAAACCCTAAAATTCTTCGAGAAGGCGGCCCAAACCGTAAATCTTATCGGTAATGCCGTTGGCACGCAGAGCGTGCCAATAGGTGGCGGTGTTGATGGCAATCACCGGCTTGCCGAGCCATTGCTCAGCCTCGGCGGCGAGTTTCACCATGCTGAGATTGGTACCGACCTGAATGATCGCATCGGTATCCTTGCCATTGCCGTTGAGCTCAAGCAGCTTTTCGCGCAGCACTTCCGGCGGTACTTCAGCGATCCCGGTCCAGCTTTTGCACTCGAGGCAGATGTCGCGAACGACCTCAAAGCCGAGACTCGGCGAAATAGCGCCGCACCTCGGCATTGGCGACCGGATAATACGGGGAGACAAATGCTATGCGCTTGACCCCGCCGTAAGCCTTATAGCGCGGCAGTGCTGGAATGGGATCCAACGCTGATACGGACGCCGGCCTCCTTCTCGACTGTCTCGACAAATTTGTCGGCGCCCGCAGCGCCGCCGTTAAACGTCACCGATGACATACCCATCACCAGATAGTCCGGCTCGCAGGTCATGACACCGCGCACCGCGTCGAGCACGTTGTTACCGATGACGTTGATACCGGCCAAGAAAACTCGTTGCTGACAGCCTTGGCATTCGGCGTGAAAATCCGGCTGTAGTGATTGGTCACGCCGGGCGGCCGCATCATTTCGAAATCGGGCTGCACGATGGTGTTGGTGGAAGGCCCGATGACGCCGAATTTGCGCCGCCAGCCAAGAACGTCCCGCATTGTCGAATTACTCCGCAAAATCTGCCCGAGCCGCGATATTACGTCACTGAGGCGTCAGCGAAATAGCCGGCGGTAACGTTCCCTTCCCCGCGCCCGCAACTTTGGGTTAACTTGCGCGAAAAGCTGCCGCGTTGTCTGCATTGGAGCCAACGGGAGGAACCACGTGCAAGGAATAGGTCGAACACGCTTTGGCGCCGCGCTCATTGGTACGGTTTTGGGCGCGGTCCTGCTTGTATTCGCGGGCACGGAGGCGCAGCCGCAAAGCGGCGAGACGATACGGCTGATCCTGCCGTTTCCGCCGGGCGGCCCGGCCGACATCATGGCCCGCGTGGTTGCCGAACAGATCGGCGCAACCGGAGGTCCGTCGATGGTGATCGAGAGCCACCCGGGAGCCGCCACAGAGATCGGCACCGAATATCTCTATCGTTCCGAGCCCGACGGCAACACGCTCGGCATCATCTCCAACTCGTTCGTCACGCTGCCCCATCTGCGCAAGCTCAAATACGATCCGCTGACCGATTTTGCGCCGATCTGCGATCTCGCCGACTTTCCGCCGCTCATCGCCGTCAACAGCACGTCACCCTATCACAAGCTTGCCGACTTGATCGACGCGGCACACGCCCAACCCGGCAAACTGACCCTCGGCAGCATCGGTCCCGGCTCGTCGTCGCAAATGGCTTTCGAAATGCTCAAGCGCGAGGCAAAAGCCAACATCACATTCGTTCCATTCACCGGTTACACACCGGCGATACAGGCCCTGCTTGGCAATCAGATAACGTCGGTCATCGCCGATCTTGCCTCACTGCAAGGACAGACTCCAGAGCGGCCAATTGCGGGCGCTGGCGACAATGACAGCCAAACGGATCGAAACCCTGCCGGATCTGCCGACCGTCACCGAGTCCGGTTACGATGTCCAACAGCAATTTTTCGGCGGCGTGATCGCACCGGGAAAAACACCGAAGCAAAAGATCGCAAATTTGATCAAGATTTTTTCTGCCGCGCTCTCAAAGCCAAGAGATCAGGACCAAGTTCATCGGCTATGGGTATTTTCCGGCCGGCGCATGCGGGGCGGATTACGCCGCTATTCTGCGCCGGGATTACGATGATTACGGCAAGATCATCCAGGAAACCGGCATGAAAATGGAATGAAGCCTTATGCCCGCCCCCGACGTGAAGAATGCGCTCGCCGGTCTCCTGCGCACTGCCGGCCTTGACGTTACGGCACTCAATGACGTCACCCTGACCGGTAGCGAGCCCGCGCTGCCATCCTCGTTTGCGGTCGGAACTGCCGCACAGACAACAATCGCGGCGTCTGCCCTTGCCGCTGCGGAACTGTGGCGGCAGCGCACCGGCGGCCGCCAGCATGTCAGCGTAGACCTGCGCCATGCGGCGATTGAGTTTCGCAGCGAGCGTTATCTGCGTATCGACGGCAAGCCATACAAGGAATACCACGACGATCTCGCCGGGCTTTATCGCTGCGGCGACGGCCGCTGGGCGCGGCTGCACACCAACCTGCCCCATCATTGCAGCGGATTGCTTGAGCTTCTCAACTGCCCTCACGACAAAGCCGCCGTGCAGCGCGCGCTCGCAGGGATGGACGGCGGAAGAGCTGGAGACGGCGGCAGCGGAAGCCGGGCTAGCCGTCACCGCGTGCCGCACCTTCGCGGAGTGGGACAGCCATCCGCAGGCGCAAGCAATCGCAGCGCTTCCCGTTTTCACCATCGAACAGATCGGCGACGCTCCGCCTATGCCGCTTGGCGCGGCCGAACGTCCGCTGAGCGGGATTAAGGTGCTGGACCTGACCCGCATCATCGCCGGCCCGGTGTGCGGGCGGACGCTGGCCGCCCATGGCGCCGACGTCCTGCTGATAACCGCGCCGCATCTGCCGTCGATGTTTCCGCTTGTGGTCGATACCGGCCGCGGCAAACTGTCGGCCTCACTCGACTTGCGCGACCAGGACGCTCGCGAAACGCTTGGCGCGCTTGATCCGTGACGCCGACGTGTTCGTGCAAGGCTACCGGCCCGGCGGCATCGCTCGATTCGGCTTTGGGCCGGAGGACGCCGCGCGGCTGCGGCCGGGCATTATTTACGTTTCGCTCTGCGCGTTCAGCCATGTCGGACCCTGGGCCACACGGCATGGCTTTGACTCGCTGGTGCAGACCGCAAGCGGCTTCAATGCCGCGGAAGCGGAAGCCTTTGGCGACAGCGAACCGCGCGCGCTGCCGTGCCAGGAACTCGATCACGCCACTGGCTACCTGCTGGCTTTCGCGACCATGGCTGCGCTGGCGCGGCGCGCCGAGTACGGCGGCTCATGGCATGTGCGGTGTTCGCTGGCGCAAACCGGCCGCTGGTTCCGGCATCTCGGCCGCATCGACGGGATGAACTGCCCGGATCCCCGCTTCAGGGAGGTCGGCGAGTATCTGGAAGAGTCCGCCTCGGGATTTGGCCGCCTCACCGCGGTTCGCCACTCGGCCACAATGAGCGAGACACCGCCGCGCTGGGAACGGCCGACCGTTCCGCTCGGCACCAATCCGCCGGCGTGGCCACAATGAATATTCAGAAACCGAAGGCTTTCAAATTTCGCTCGATGCGCGGCAAAACCGGCGTCTCGCCGTATTGAAATTTTTCGCCTGCGATCTCTTCGTACATCTGGATATAACGGCGCGACAATTCCTGTACGAGGTCCTGCCGGAGCATCGGGCAATTTCGCGTCGGCATAGGGATCGGAGTTCTTGATGAACCACAGCCGCAAGAATTCCTTGTCGAAATATTCCGGCTCCTCCCCGGCATTGAAGCGCGTCGCATAGGAATCGAGCCGCCAATAACGCGACGAGTCCGGCGTATGGATCTCGTCGATCAACACCAATCCGCCGTTTTCGTCGGTGCCGAATTCGTATTTGGTATCGACCAGGATCAAGCCGCGGCGCGCGGCAATGTCCTGACCGCGCGCAAACAGCGCCAGCGCCGTCTGCCTGATCCGATCGAACAAGTCTTGCGTCACAAAACCTTCGGCGATCATTTGCTCCGGCGTCAAGCGCGCGATCATGCACCGCTTCCTTAGTGGTCGGATCGAACAGCGGCTGCGGCAGTTTTTGGTTCTTCTTCATGCCCTCCGGCAGAGCGATACCGCCGATGTTGCGCTGCCCCTTGCTGTATCGTGTCCAGATCGCGGTATCGGTAACCCCGGTAAGATACCCGCGGACCACAGCCTCGACCGGCACCAGCTTGCATTTTCGCGCGACGGTCACGTTGGGATCGGGCGTCGCCAGAATGTGGTTCGGTACGATGTCTTTGGTGTTTTCGAACCAGCGCGCGCTGATCTGATTGAGCACCTGTCCCTTCCACGGGATGTGGGCGATGATGCGGTCGAACGACGAATGCCGGTCGGTCGTGATCAGAATGAGTTTGTCGCCCTGGCCATAGATGTCGCGCACCTTGCCGGCGATTTTCGGCCCAAGAAAACTGAAACTTGTTTCTCTCAGAATACCCATGTCAGTTGCGTATCTTTAGTGCGCCGCGCTCAAACCCAGCACTTTGGCGATGGCGGCAATCCGGTCGCGTTGTGCCTCAACAGTCGCCGAAAACTGCTTCGGTCCCTGGATGTCCATGATCGTGCCGATACTCCCAATACGCTGCGCAATCACAGGATCGGCGGAAACTTCGCGAACATCGGCGGCAATTTTCTCGCGCACCGCGTCGGAGATACCACGCGGGCCAAAAATCCCGCCAATGCTTTCGAACGTAAGGTCCGGGTAACCGGCGTTAGCGGCAGTTGGGATATCCGGCGCAATCGGTGCGCGCTGCTTGCTGGTAACGGCGAGCACCTTGATCTTGCCGGCCTTCATCAGCGGCTGCACGACCGCAAAGGAAGATGAAAGAAGCTGAATTCGCTCCTCGGCAAGATCGTTCGGCGCCTGCATGATATCGCGATAAGGCACTCTGACGATCTGCAGGTTTCGATCCTTAATCCAGCCGAACAGCAGGAAATCCGAAATGCCCTGGGCCGCGGCCGCATTGAGCTTGCCCGGCTGTGCTTTCGCGAGCGCGATAAGCTGGTCGATCGAATTGATGTTCATCGAGCTCGGCACCGAGACCGCCAGTACGACATCGGACACGCTGACAACCGGCACAAGGCCGCTTTGCAAATCAAACGGCATGGCGTCGTCGTGATCGTAGGGTAACACGGTGAAGATGCCGGCCGGTCCGAACCACAGCGTGTGATCGTCGTTCGCGGTATTGAACGCCTGGAGCGAAACGAGGCCGTCTCCGCCGGGACGGTTTTCCACCACCACCGGCTTGCCCCATCGGGCCGACAGCCGATCGGCGAACATCCGCGCGGTGATATCGCTCGCGCTGGCCGGATTGAATGGCAGAATGAATCTGACTGAACGTGTCGGGTATGCCTGTTGCGCGGCCGCGCTACCGAAAATCTGCAAGGCAATCGCAACCGCCAGGCTGGCGAGTATTGCAGTGCGCGCCATGTTACCCTCCCCCACCGACTCTAGGCCGCACAATAGGTAACGGCGCGGCGTGAGAGCAAGCCAGCGAAGCTTTTACGCGGCCATTTCTTACGCTTGGCCGTCACTGGCGCGACGCTGGTGGAAATCCGAACAGCTCAGCCGGATTGTCGACAAAGATAAGCTGACGCGCTTTCTCGTCGGGTACCCAATTCAACACCATATCGAGCAACGCAACGTCGTTCGGCATCGGCTTGAAATATTGCGGATGCGGCCAATCCGAACCCCATAGCAGCCGGGTCGGCGCACGCCTGACGAGTTCGTGGACCAGCGACATCGGTATCCGAAAATGGAAAGTTGTCCTGGTTTGAAATCCGCGGCGACAGCTTGACCCAGCAACGGCCGGTGTCGAGACAGCTCAGCACGAATTTGAATCCTTCACCGTCGATCCCCTTGGCCGGATCGACACCGCCCATGTGTTCGAGCACGAAATTGCCGGGGGAATTGAGGATCGGCGCAAGCCAGTCCTCCTGAGTATCGGACTTGACGAGGTAGTGCATTGCCCAGCCATGCTCGTGTGTCCGCGCGACCATGCGCGGATCGATTTTTTTCTCCAGCCGGTGCGTTATGCGGTAGCCGACCACGCCGGCCTTGGTGAGAATATCAAGTTCGCCATCGGTGATACCCGACCACGGAATAACGACAGCGCGAAGCCTGTCGGGAAAACGGCATTGCCCATGGAGCACGATCTCGTAGCCACCTTCGTACATCATGGACTGCACATGCAGGCCGCGGGAAAGACCCAGCGCCTCCTGCATCTTCAGCCAATCCTCGATCGGGGTGTCTTCAAACTCGAGATGGGAAAAGACGTGGTCCGGTTTCAGCGGAAACTGCTTCTGCGGACCAATAAAATGAAAGTGTGTGTCACAGGCGCCCGGTGGCAACTTTAATTTCGGCTTTGAGTAGTTGCGATCGATTTTCGGCGAAAGCGGACGTGTCACGCGTCAAGCTCCTTGAAGTAGCGATAAATGCCCCATTGGCTGAACGGAATGCGCCGCTTGGAAGCGAGATAGGCTTTGATGCGCGGGCGTTTCGCTACCCGGTCGCGCAGCGCGATCAAACCCGGCACTTTCTTTTCGAACCGCTTCATGCGCTTGGGGAAGGCATAGCGCAGCCCTTCGACAATCTCGAATATCGACAGATCGACATAGCTCAGCCGCCGGCCGACCATGTACGTGCCGCCGTTGTTCATCAACACCCGTTCAAAATAGCCGAGGAATTTCGGCACGCGATAACGCCAGAAATCCTGCGTTCGGCGTTTCGCCGCGGGCTTTTGCTCTTCGTAATAAAGCCAGCCGGAAACCGGATGATGCGTATCGTGAATGTGGGTGACCATGTCGGCGACGGTGAGCTGCAACTGATGCGCCCACAGCCGGCCCGCTTCGTCACGCGGCGCGAGATTGAGCCGCGGCCCGAGGTAGAACAGAATCAACGCCGTCTGCGCAATGACCTGCTTGCCCGCCTTGAGAAATGGCGGCGCATAAGGCGGACGGGCGCTGCGCTTGTCTTCGAGCAGCTTCATCATCGCCGGAACGCCGCGTTTGCCGGGCCGGCGCGCGATATCGACGTAATCGGCGCCAGCCTCCTCAAGCGCGAGCCGGACGAATTCGCCGCGGCCCTGGATGTTCGGCCAATAATAAAGCTCGTAACGCATCGCCCCCTCGCCTCAGCCAGCGGCCTTGTATTGCTCGTCGGTGACCGGCTCCATCCATTCGACGTGCTTGCCGTCGAGCGCTTCCTGCATCGCGACATGAACCATAACGGTGTTCGGACCGGCGCCATGCCAATGCTTTTCGCCTGGCGGAATCCAGACCACATCGCCGGGACGGATTTCGCGGGCCTTATCGCCCCACACCTGAACCCGGCCAAAACCGGAAATCACCGCGAGTGTCTGGCCGAGCGGATGGGTGTGCCAATGGGTCCGCGCACCCGGCTCGAAGCGCACCATCCCGGAACGTATCCGTGCCGGCGCCGGAGCTTCGATGATTGGATCCTGCCAGACGGTGCCGGTAAATAAATCTGCGGGTCCCCGGCGCGACGGCCTGGAACCGCAAGCGTGAATATCCATGGGTGCCTTCCTCCAGAAAGGCGACCGTTCCTTCGGCATCGAGGCTTTGGTCGGTCGCGGGCTGGTAAGATAGTAGAAATTCGGCCGCGATACTCTTGGTATCGCCGTATTCAGACCGGCATAGCAGGATCGCGCGCCGCGGGCAGGCGCGATAGTATGTGGGTGGCGTGAGAGGGGTTACGGCAATGCGACTGAGCAATATTGCTTTGCGGCTGCTGATCCTGCTCGGATTCGGCCTGATGCTCGGCGCCTGCTCCAAATGTGATGTTCCTACCCCGTGGGAACACAGCATTCACCAGCCGGGCTCGTGCCACGACGGTCCGGAACCGCAATAAATTCAGCCTTCGTCGCAGGCCGCAGACCGCTCAGCTTCATTCATTGCAAGCGACGCCCCCGCCTCGCTGGTCATAGCTGCTCCGTTACCACCCGGTGCGATAACATCGCCGGGCGGAAGCTCGTGGCGTGTCCGCAGATACGGATCGGCAAGCTGCCGCAGTGACAGTCCGGTAAAAGCGGGCTCGTTGCGGCCACTCCACCAAGTCCAGATCAGGCGGCACAGCAATACCACCAGGGCGAGCTGGAACATAAGACCGAATACGGCCGCAGCGCTATTGAGGCCGGCGAACATGCCGTGTCCGAAGAACAGGCCAAGCAATCCCGCACCGAGAAAACCCGCGGCGAATCCGCCGACCAATCCCGGACGGTTGTACAGGCCGCCAAGCGAACCGCTTTGCGTACCAGGTGACGGATGATCGAGAGCGGCAACGACAATGTAAGGAGACACCGGAGGCGAGAGCACAAAACTCGGCACCGGGCTTCTGACGAAGCTGCTCAAGCCTTTAAGATTAGCGTCAACATTATCGGTCCAGAGTGTCAGCGCCGCCGCAAACACGGTGAACGCGGCGAGTTGCCGCAGCCACCGGATAGGCAAGATCGTTTCCGCAGTCCGATCCACTGCCAACACTCCATCATACGCCCGGCTGGCGCATGATTACTGGTACGCGATGGAGAGGAATTCGGACCTGTCGCAAAGCGTCGCACACACGTCGAAGTCGAAAAAAACACAGTGTCCAATATTGGACAGGAGTTCGAAAATTTCTACGCGAGCACGCCGCGGCGGAAACGCTGTGCTAATTAAGCGGCTCAAGCCGCAAAATTTCCGCGCCGTGATTATTGCCCGCCCAAAACGTCACCGGAGTTGTCGAATTATCCACGAACACGCGCCGTATATTGGTCGATCGTGGCAGCAAGTATTCGACCGAGTTACCGCTTTGCGGATCGAGCCGCAGCACTCGGTCGCTGGCCATTCCGCCGCTCCATAACTCGCCATTTTTGTCGATAAAGACGTCGTACGGATAAGTGTGCGCCGTCGGCACGTGCCACTCCTTGAATGTCTCGGCCTTAGTGTCGAACATCGCGAGCTTGTTGGCGGCAAATTCCGTGAACCAGAGCCGGCCTTGCTCGTCGAGCATGGTGCGGCGCGGGCGCGATTTCGGCGTCGGCGTCGGATAGATGGTCGCTTCACCAGTCTTGGCATCGATGCGGCCGATATTCTCGTCGCCAAAATCCATGAAGTAGAGATTGTTTTGCGCATCGGCAGTCATGCCGTAGGGCGCGTGCAGATGCCCGGACAGGAACTTGAACGGATCGATCAATTCGTACTGCCCGGTTGCAAGATCAAGCCGCATGATCGACTGCTTCGCCACCTCATTGCTCCACACCTTGCCATCAACCTTGGAGAAGCGTGGCATCACCATCGACTGCTGCGTGGCGTCGTTGTTAAGTGCGGCTTGAACCGGGAAAATCCTGAAGGTCTCTGGTCGCCATGTCGAACTTGGCGAGTCCGGCTTGAAACATCATGGCAAGCCAGAGGTTGCCGTCGGCATCGACTTCAAGGTCGAGCGCGCCGGTCGGTGAATTCGGTTTGAGCAGAGGAATGGGATAGTCGCGGTTCTCGCCGGTCTTGGGATCGAGCTCGCCAAGGTAATTCTCGACAAAATTCGAATACCAGACATTGCCCTGCGCATCGGTTCGCACGTCGTGGGGCGCAATGGTTTTACGCGGCAACTCATATTCGGTGATGATGACATGGGTGGCGCGCCCTTTTGGCCGCGGCAGCGTTTGCAGCTCGTAGGGCCATGTCGGGCCGCCGCTGAGGTTCACGGTCGCCAGATATGCGGCGACCTTGCGCACCAGATCGTCATGCACCTCGCGCTCGACGACGCGCGATTGAATATACGCCTGCGTTGTATTGTTGGCGTATTGCGCCATGCGTTTAAGCACTGGAAAGAAAGTCTCGGCAGTGTAGGTCGAGCGCACGATCCGTTCGAAGGTATGGCAGCTCATGCACTCGATCAGCGGCCGCTTTTGTTCGGCCGTCCCGGGCATGCTCATGAACCATTCGGTATTGGTCAGTTGCGCGGCAAGATCAGCGGCCCGTCGCAGCTTGACTGCGATGTCTGTGGGAGCACCGCCGAGGTCCACAGATTGCGGACCATCGAGGTCGAAGCCCACCGCCCGGATGCGCAGCGCATAGTGTCCGGGTGTCAGCCTTCCGTCCGGGAAATTGAAATGTCCCCGCTCGTCGCTGACCACGGTAACGATGATCGGCGAGCCCGCCTTTTGCGCACTGACCAGCACGCCTTCCATCGCGCCTTCATCGGCGGAGCTGACCGAGCCCGACAAGGTTTGAGCTGAAACCGGCACAGCCCACAGACAGCAGACAATGATCGCGCCTGCAGCTCCAAGCACGCGAACAGAGTTTCGCAGTGCGAATGTGGTCACTGCTTGTGCAGATAACACTCGATCTCGACCGGATCTTTGGGATCGCTGCTGGGACGACGATCCACACTGGTTTCCTTGTAGCCGTCTTTCGCGCAGGAGATTGTTATGTCCTTTGGATCAACGTCCTTGCCGAAACCCGGAATTTTGTACACGCCCATGATGTCAGTACGGGTCACCAGCGCACCGCGGTCCTTCAAGGCCGCCGTAACCTTGGCGTCGGCAATGCCTGGCCCGTCAACTTCGCGAACGAAACCGAAATAGGACGGGCCGTTATCGTCATCGGAATCGTCGTCGCCGAAGCCGGTGCCGCCCGCGAGCGCCAGACTAGGGAGCACAATGATAATTGTGAGCGTCAGGGCGACGTGCAGCCAGACACGATCAAGCGTCATGCGGTCTTCCCGGACGAGCCCTGCCCCCGCCGCGCCAAAGCGGCGCCGACGCATTCACCAACCTATCCCGGCAAGCCAGCACTGAGAAGAGCGCCAATTGTAGCGCTCACGTTTACCTGTCGGCCCTTCAGTGACTGTTGGCGGCGAGTGTCCACCACGGCATCAGCGAATAGACAATGTAAGGGATCGACAGGATCGGAAGAATCCAGAGCAGCGACAGCGGGATTTTGTCGGTGATGCGCGCCGGCAGCATCATGGCAACGAAGCCGAGCACCGCCGCGACGATGAGTGCGCTCAACGTCCAGCCGTACCACAGCATATTCGG
Organism: uncultured Alphaproteobacteria bacterium; assembly: GCA_963742215.1. GTDB lineage: Bacteria > Pseudomonadota > Alphaproteobacteria > Rhizobiales > Xanthobacteraceae > BOG-931. The sequence goes on along the minus strand of CAVULJ010000020.1, from coordinate 83,028 downwards.
GCCCTGGCCGGTAAGACCGCCCTCATAGCCCCAGACCAGCCGATTGATCGCCGGCCAAAACGTCACCAGCGGCCAGTTCAGATATTGGATCACGCAATAAGCGATCGGTCCCGATATCGAGAACACAATGGCGAACGTTTTGAACTTGCTTGAGCTAGCCATCAATGAGGAAAACTGCGCCGTTGTGCTCATGATCCGAACCCACGGGTGTTGTTGAGGAGGTGACCGACGATAAACAGGAACCAGCACATGAGCGCGAGCACAATCGTCACACCTTTGCGTGCGTTATCGTATTGCGGGTTCTGTGCGTTCTTCCAGAGATACCAATAGGCCGGCAACAGGACCAAGCCGATTGAAGATACGTGCTCCTTGAAATCAAAGAACCCGCCCGTCTTGTAGTAGTGACCGGCTTCAAGCGGGATGCGGATGTAGATGCGGTACTTGGTATAAATGAATGCGCCGACAAAATACGTAAGCACCCACAGTACGCACACCGCCGTAGTGTATCCGGCTGCGGGCACCGCGCGGAACCGTGTCACGATCCCGGTCGCGGGACGACGCACCGGAAATACGACTGCCATCGCTTGATGGGTCAGCGCGCCCAAAAGACCAAGCGCCAGAATCAAATGGACGAACAGCCAGATCGTCCAAAACGCACTAGTGGAAATGAAATCACCCATTGCCAAATCCCTCCCCGCTTACTTCTTTTGTTGAAGCTTAGCGCACCTGCAGACGTGACGCGCGTGCGCCTGCCCGGCATTCGCGCATAAGTGTATGCGCACATACGGTCGACAACGTACGGGAACGGCAAGACCATCAAGGGGGACTTAGAATAAGTCTAACCTGCGCAGCGATACAGGACGAACTAAGCTGCCATCGTCTCTTTGACGGCATTGACGAGCTGTTTGAGCGTAAACGGCTTCGGCAGGAACGCGAATTGCCCATCGGCCGGCAAATGCTTCTGGAAAGCATCTTCGGCATAGCCCGAGACGAAAATGATTTTAAGGTCAGGATTCCGAACACGAAGCTCGCGCAGCAGCGTGGGCCCATCCATCTCCGGCATGACGACGTCGGACACGACGAGATCGACCTGACCGCCGGAGCGTTCCAGCACCTCGATCGCTTCGACGCCGTTACCAGCTTCCAGCACGGTGTAGCCGCGCGAGACAAGACCGCGTGCATTGAGCTGGCGCAAGCCTTCCTCGTCCTCGACCAGAAGGATGGTGCCGACGCCGGTGAGGTCGACTTTTGCAGCAGCCTTGATTTCTTCCGGCGACGGCGTGCCGTCTGGTCGCGATATGGCTTCGAGGTCGTTGAGGAGCTCTGGTACCCCGGCATGGACATCGGCAACGACATGCCGCGGCAAGAAGATACGGAAAGTCGCGCCCGTTCCTTCCGTCGAGTCGACGTAAACGAAGCCGCCAGTCTGCTTGATGATGCCATACACGGTAGACAGACCAAGCCCGGTTCCCTTGCCCACATCTTTGGTCGAGAAGAATGGCTCAAAAATCTTGCCGACGATTGCGGGAGGGATACCGGTTCCAGTGTCGGTGACTTCGATCAAAACATAATCCGCCGCCGGCATACCCTTGGCGTGATATCGATCGCAATCTTTGGCGCTGACATTTGTCGTGCGCACCGTCAGCCGCCCACCTCCCAGCATGGCGTCGCGGGCGTTGACCGCAAGATTCACGATCACCTGTTCAAATTGCGAGATGTCGACTTTAACCGGCCACAGATCGCGGCCGTGCACGACATTGAGGCTTACCTTTTCGCCGATAAGCCGGCGCAACAGCATGTTGAGATCGGATAGCACCTCGCCAAGATCGAGAACCTGCGGACGCAGCGTCTGCTTCCGCGAGAAGGCCAGCAGGTGCCGCACCAGGCTCGCGGCCCGGTTGGCATTCTGTTTGATCTGCATGATGTCCTGAAACGACGGATCGGTTGGCCGATGCGCGTTGAGCAGGAAATCGGTCGCCATCATGATGGCAGACAATACGTTGTTGAAATCGTGCGCTATGCCACCGGCCAGCTGACCGACCAACTCCATCTTTTGCTGCTGGGTGACCTTGTTCTCGAGTTCGCGCTGCGCCGTGGTTTCGAGCGCGTAGACAATGGCCGCTTCCTGATCACGCTCGGCTTCTTCGACGGCGGTGACATAGAAGCGGCCGAAACGCTCCTCCCCTCCAGCCAATGTCGCGTCAACCGGCGCTATGTCGCCTTTGCCTTGGGCTGCTTGCCTGATGGCCGTTTCGAGCGCCGGCCGGTCCCGTTCGGCGACGACACGCCAGACCGAGTGATCGGTGTCCTCGACGTCGATCCCGCGGGCACCGTGAAACAACCGGGCAAAGAGCGGGTTGGTGCGGATGACGCCGCCCTGCTTATCGACGGTCGCGATCGCCATCGGTGTATGATGGAAGAATTGCATGAAGCGTATTTCCGCCGCCCGCTGCGGATCGGTGCCGTTATCGCGCGCGCGATTGATAACCAGCGTCCGCGATGCGCCGGGTTCGCCGTCGGCGCCGAAGGCGAGCTTGTGAAACAACCGCACCGGCAGCGTACGGCCGCTACGGGTGCGAAGGTCGAGATCGAGCACCTCGGTCTTTACGGCGCCGGGCGGGGCTTGCAGCGTCGTGAGCAGCGCCGCACCGTCACCGGCGACGAGGTCGGCGAGCTTCAAGCCTCCCGAGCCGACTTGAGCCAGATCCTGGTCGAGCCAGCCGGCCAGCGTGGCATTGAGATAGACAATGTCGCCCTTGGCATCGACCGAGAAGAAGCCCGCCGGGGCATGATCGAGATAATCGATCGCATGCTGCAAGTTCAGGAAGGCATTTTCCTGCCCTTCCCGCTCGCGCGTAATATCGCTCAATGACCAGACAGTAAGCCTGCCGTCGCGTTTACCCTGACCGAGCGGCCGGATACGAAACCGCAGCCAGCGCGGCGCGCGGCCCTTGATCCCTGCGACACGTACTTCCTCCTGGAGACGCTTGCCTTCGCGTGCCGCCTTGAGCAGCCGGTAGATCGCTTCGGAGGCGTCAGCGTCGCCTATGAACACGCGCTCGACCGGCCGCATGTCATTGATATCCGACGCATTGATGAGGTCGAGATAGGCTTTATTGGCGTAGACCACGCGCCCGCCATTGTCGGTGACAACCACCCCGTCGAAAGCGCTGTCTACAATCGCCCTAATCAGCGGGCTGACGGCGGTCGAGGTTGAAAGGCGCAATATGCCGCAAGCAAGCGCAAACAGCGAAAACACGCCGACAGTCGCCAGTATGGCAAGAAAAGCAAGAATGTAGGGTTCGGCGTTGGCCCGGCCGAAAACAACGATGCCGGTCGCGGCTCCGACCAGCACAGCGGCAACAACGAGCACCAGGAGGACGCTGCCCCCGCGCTCGGTTGCGCCACTATGGTCGACCGCACTTCGCGCCAATGCGGCGTCAACCGCATCTTCGCCTTGAGTAGCGGTATCTTGAATTGTCATTCGCCCTATTACCGCACCTTACCGGCCAATTCTAAGTGCCTTGCTCGACTGAATCGCGCAAGAGATTTTGACCGTTTTCGCAGCATAATTCCCTACCGCGCCACCAGGCGGCGCAGCCGCATCAGGTAGCCGATGATCTCGGCGACCGCGCGGTAATGCTCGGGCGGAATCTCCTGGTCGATTTCCACGGTCGCATGCAGCGCACGCGCCAGCGGCGGGTTCTCGACGACCGGGATGCCATGCGCCTCGGCGACTTCGCGGATCCTTCGCGCGATCAGGTCGACACCTTTCGCGACGCAGACCGGCGCGTTCATGCCCCGCTCATATTGCAGCGCTATCGCATAGTGGGTCGGATTGGTTATGATGATCGAGGCTTTCGGCACCGCAGCCATCATGCGCTTTCTCGCACGCGCCTGGCGCAGTTGCCTGATCTTGCCTTTGATCATCGGGTCGCCTTCAGACTGGCGGAACTCCTCCTTCATCTCCTGCACCGACATGCGCTGCCGGTCGTACCATTGGCGGTATTGGAAAAAGTAATCCGCTGCCGCCACGACGGCGAGGATTGCCACCACCGCACCCAGCATCTGCATGGTGAGCGATTGAGTGAAAGGCAGAATTGCCGCCGGATCAACGGAAATTAATCCGCGCAATTTTTGCTGTTGTGGCCAGAGCAGCGAAAAGATTACGGCGCCAAATACCGAGAGCTTGACGAGGCCTTTCGCAAAATTAGCGAGCGCCTCTTTTGAAAACAGTCGGCCAAATCCCGCGACCGGCGATATCTTCGACAACCGGGGAATGATCGGCTCAATTGAAAAAAGAATGCGATGCTGAACCATGCTGCCAGCCAGTGCCGCAAGCGACAGCAACAGCAACGGAATGCCCAGCGCTGCAAGCACTCTCAACGCCATGCCCCGCGCGAAATGGCCCAGCGCCGCCGGATCGGTCGGTACCTGATATGAATTGGCCAGAATTCCCCGAAACGATGTAACCAGAGACTGCGCCATCGGACCGGCGAAAATCATGATCATGAGCGTGCCGCCCGCAATCATGAACCAGGTATTGACCTCGGTGCTGCGCGCGACGTCACCGCGCTTGATCGCCTCGTCGAGCCGCTTCTGTGTCGGGTCTTGTGTATGTTCGGCGTTGTTGTCTTCGGCCATGTCAGATCTTTAGTGTCACACTTTTAGACGGCGGATCTTTAAGCGTGTGGCGCCAGGTCGTGCAGGACGCTGCCTGCATAATCGAGGAAGAGGCCCATCATCGTGCCGAGAACGAGCAGCAGAAAGAGCAACCCGATCAGGATCGAGGCCGGCAAAGCGACGAAAAAGACCTGCATCTGCGGCATCAGCCGCGACAGCACGCCGAGCCCAATATTGAACAGCAGCCCGAACGCCAGGAATGGCGCCGAAAGCTGAATGCCGATTCGGAAGGCGCCGGATACGATTTTGGTGATGAGAGCTGCAACATCGCCGACCGCAGGCACCTCGCCAGGCTCGAACAGCGTATAGCTGTCATTGAGCGCCGCGATGACGAGATGATGCATATCGGTCGCGAAGAACAGCGTAATTCCGAGCATGGTCAGGAAGTTACCGACAAGCGCTCCCTGCTCGCCCTGGGTCGGATCTACGGCAGTGACAAAGCCGAGCCCCAGCTGCTGGGCAATCACTGAGCCGGCCACCTCAAGTGAGGAAATGGTCAATCGCGCCGTGAGTCCCAGTACTGCACCGATGATGATTTCCTCAACCAACAGCACCATCACCGGCCCAAGGGCGCTGGTGTCGATCTGATAGGCCGAGCGGTGCAGTGGCAACAGGACCGCGGCCAGCACAATCGCGATGGTGAGCCGTATCCGCGCCGAAATGTTCTGCTCGCCGAGGCCGGGCAGCAGCATCAGCATGGTGCCAGTGCGGGCAAAAACAAGAAGAAAGGCCGCGCCCACCGCGGGAAGGAATGATACGTCGATGTTCACGGCGGCGACCTCGCCTAGCCGCTGGTGATGTGCGCAGTGATCCGGAGAAAGTTTGCATGCAGCGCGTCGGCCATGAATGGCAACGCGATCAGCATCGCAATAAAGATCGCCAGAATCTTCGGCACGAAGACCAATGTCGATTTCCTGAATCTGCGTGAGCGCCTGCAACAACGAGATCACAACGCCGACCACAAGCCCGACAAGCATCAACGGAGCCGAAACCAACAACAACGTTTCAATCGAATCGCGTGCAACATCCAGCACTTCCGGTCCGGTCATTTTCTCTGCCCCTAACGCCCCTGGTGATTTCCCGTTTAAGCCGATCGGATTTCAGATCGGCATTTTCAAGATGTCTTCATAGGCCGCGATGACCCTGTCTCGCACCGAAACCAGCGCCTGCACGGCGGTTTCGCTTTCGGTGACAGCCGTAACCACGTCCACCATATTGGCTTTGCCCGTGACGACAGATTGTGTCGCGACGTCTGACTTTTGCGCTGCCTCGGTAACGGCGCCGAGCGCATCCTTTAGAATACCGCTGAAACTCGGTGCGGAACTATCGGGCGGCGTGACACTGCCAATCTTCGAAACCTGCTCGCCCATTTTGGCAAGCGAGGCATAGGCATTAGCGGCTGCGGCGCTCGGGATGGCCATGGGTCACCTAGCTCTTGAGGATGTCGATAGTACGCTGAAGCATTTTGCGCGTTGCGGTGATGATATTGAGGTTCGCCTCGTAGGAACGTTGCGCATCCCGCATGTCGGTCAATTCAACCAGCGAATTCACGTTCGGATATTTGACGTTACCCTCCTTGTCGGCTGCCGGATTGTCGGGTTCGTGCCGGATCTGGAAATCCGATGTATCGGCGTCGACATGGCCGAGCTTGACGACGTTAGCGCCAAGCGAACGGTCGAGTTCGGAGCTGAACGTCACGATTTTGCGCCGGTACGGATCGCCGCCCGGCGTTTGTGCGGTCGAATCGGCGTTGGCCATATTCTCGGAAATGATTTGCATCCGGCCGATCTGGGCGTGCAAACCGGAAGCAGCAATCGCCATTGCTTTCATGAAATCCATGGCGCGTCACCCCTACGATTTGCCGACCGCAAGCTTGATGAGCGCAAGACTGCGCGAGTAAAGGTCCGATACCGCGTCAAAATCCATTTGGTTCGAAGCGACCTTCATCATCTCGTCTTCATGAGTTACCGAGTTGCCGCGAGGGCGAACCTCGAAGCGTCCGCTGGACTCGGTCGCGAACTGGGAACCGCCGTTGCTTCCTCCACCGATATGGCCGGGTTCGGTGGTTGCGAGCGAAACCGACGCGGCCGAAAGCTCCCGGCTGAAATCCGTCGGAGCGAGGTCCTTGGCTTGATAGTTGGAGGTGTCGGCGTTGGCGACGTTCTCGGCTAGAACGCGCTGGCGTTCTTGGTGCCACTCCATCCGGTCGCGCAGCATCGAGAGAATCGGGATATCAGAGATAGGCATGGGTCCACCCTAGCCTTGAGTTCCACTGGGCAGACTTTGCCGACTGTATGGTTAACGGCTGGTTAAAGGCGACTTTCGGCACGTTCCGCCATTAATTCGCCGTTTACCATGCGAATGCTTCGGTTGTCGGCTTTGGGGACGAAATCGGCTATAGATTTTAAGAGTTTGTTAGCAATCACGGCGGCAAAAGTTTCCGGTGCCGTTAACCTTTGGGGATTCTCCTTGGGCTACCGGAACGATGCGGGGAGTTAAGTCGCATGTTTGAGACTTTGTTCGGTTCAGAATTGCCGCTGCCTGTGCGGTTCTTTCTGGCATTCCTGATCGTTCTCGGCTTGATCGGCGCCACCGCGTGGGCAGTTCGCCGTTTCGGCACTGGCCGTCTCGGCGGCGCGAGCGCACGCGGACGTCAGCCGCGGCTAGGTGTTATCGATTATGCCAGCGTCGATGCTCGCCGCCGCCTCATTTTGGTGCGCCGTGACAATGTCGAACATTTGCTGATGATCGGCGGCCCGACCGATGTGGTCGTCGAAGCCAATATAATACGTGCGGTTGCCGCCAATCCCCGCGATGTCACGGTTGCACGGTCACCGGCTGTGGACAGCCTGCCCCGCACTATTCCGCTTTCTGAAAACGGCAATGGCTCATGGCCGTTGCAGCCCGAGCCGATAACGCCGCCCGCGCCAGTATCGCGGGCAACACCGAAATTCGAGCCGCTGCCACAGGAACCCGCAGCCTTCCCGCTGCAGCCTGCCGCGGAAACACCAGCCAAGCCACAACGCGATACGCTTGCCGCGCTCGCCGACGAACTCTCGACGAAACCGGCTCTTGCGACTCCGCCGGCACCGCCCGCGCGCTCCCGCAATCCGCTACCTACACGCGCAGCTCAGGCCGAGTCGCGAGTTGAGTCGCGCCATGAACCTCGTCCAGAGCCGCGTCTGGTACCTACACCGCCTGCCGCCGCCGCACCGGTCGACACCCCTGCCGCAGATCAGAGCCTTGCAGAAATGGCCCATCGTCTCGAAGCGGCGCTACGCAGACCCGGCGCTCCGGCCCCAGCGCCCGCCGCCCCGGCGGCCGCACCCGAAGCGGCTCCGCCTGCCCCGTCAACTCGCGGCGCACGGCCCGCCGAACCGAAGCTCGCCGCATCGCGCGCTGACGTGAAACCGAACAAGTCCACCACGCTCTACGAAAACCTCGAACAGGAGATGGCTAGTTTGTTGGGCCGCCCACCAAACAAGAACTGAATGATCAAAGTTTGTGGCCGCCGCGTCCGGTTCAATTCGGTGGCGGCCTCAGTAGCGGCACTTCTCGTATCGGCGACGCCGCTCGCCGCGCAGGATATCAGCATCAATTTCGGTCAGGGAGCCGCCGGAGGCGGCGGACTCAACGAGCGCATCATTCAATTGATCGCGCTGTTGACGGTGCTGTCGCTCGCGCCGTCGATCCTGGTGATGATGACCTCGTTCACACGGATCGTCGTGGTGTTGTCGCTGCTGCGCACCGCGCTCGGCACCGCGACGGCGCCTCCCAACTCCGTCGTGATATCGCTCTCGCTGTTCCTTACTGCCTTCGTCATGGGACCGGTGCTGACCAACGTCTACGACGCCGGCATCAAGCCGCTCGTCGCCAATCAGATCACCGTCAACGAAGCGTTCGATCGGGCCAGCGGTCCACTCCGCGGCTTCATGGAAAAGAATGTCCGCGAAAAAGACTTGCAACTGTTCGTCGACATGTCCCATGAACCGCAGCCGAAGAGCCCGGACGATATCTCCATGCGCGTGCTGGTTCCCGCCTTCATGATCTCGGAGCTCAAGCGCGCCTTCGAGATCGGCTTCCTGCTATTCCTGCCCTTCCTCATCATCGACCTTGTGGTGGCATCGGTCCTGATGTCGATGGGCATGATGATGCTGCCGCCAATCGTTGTGTCGCTGCCGTTCAAGCTGATCTTCTTCGTACTGGTGGATGGCTGGACCCTGGTTGCAGGCTCGCTGATCCAGAGTTATGGCAACTAGACCATGATCCGGAAAAGTGGACCCCGGTTTTCCGAAAAGATCATGCTCCGCTAAAATCAACTAGCCCCACACCTGCTGCGCCGTTTCGACCACAACCTCAAGTTTGCGCTTTTGATCGTCGGCGCTGAGCAAATTGCCGACGACGTCGGAGGCAAAACCGCATTGTGGCGAGATCGCAAGCTGATCGAGCGGAATGAATTTGCTCGCCTCGCCAATCCGTCGTTTGAGCGCCTCGACGGTTTCTAGCTCCGCCACCTTAGTGCTGACCAGCCCGAGCACGGCCACCTTGTCCTTGGGCACGAATCGCAATGGCTCAAACGAGCCGGCGCGCGGTGTATCGTATTCGAGCAGGAAGCGATGGTGCGGCAATTCGTTGAACAAGCGCTCGGCGATAGCATCGTAAGTGCCTTCGCGATGCCACATGCTGCGCTGGTTGCCACGACAGAGATGAATTCCAAAGGTCACGCCGGGATAATTCGCGATCACCGCGGCCTCTGCCTTTAGCGAGCGGGAAAAATTCCGCATCGGATCCTCGCCACGCTTGCGCATTTGAGCCATGGTCGGTTCGTCGACGTAAGCAGTGAAGCCCGGGGCGTCGATGTGCACGTAGCGGCAGCCTAAGTCGACCAGGCTGGTTATGATCTGCCGCTCGATTGCGACAACGTCGGCGAGAAACGCATCCATGTCGCGATAGACCGCCGTCGAGCTTTCATATTCGAATCGCTGGGAAATACGATCCGGACCGATCAACGACACTTTTGCCGGTTTCTTGGCAATCTTGCTGACAAATCGGTATTCCTCGAGCGGAACGTTATGAACCAGCTTGAGTTGCGCCTTGGCGGGGCGCCGGTGCGACACCGCCGTGCCGGCGTGGTGCATCGTCGGGATATCCCAGCGTTGCCCCGGGGCTGAACCGGCGACGCGCTGCTCGTAAACCTTGAGCGTCGATGGCGCAGCATCATAGCCCTCGACCGCGGCACCAAAACTATCCTGAAAATTAAGTCGACGTATCTCGCCGTCAGTGACGATATCGAGGCCCACCGCCTCTTGCAGCTGTACCGCCTCGCGCACCGCGTCGTCCTCGATCGCTTGCAACGCTGAGGCGGTCATCGTGCCCTCGTCGAGCGCAACGCGACCCTCCCGCACGGCCATCGGCCGCAGCAGGCTGCCGACAACATCGGTACGAATCCTGGCGAGCGCAGGTGTGCTTTGCGAATTCATGTTTTGCTCCACGTAAGCGCGGAGTGTGCACGTTAGCAGCGCCGGAGCAAGCCAGAGCATGATCCGGAAAGTGGACCTCCGGTTTTCCGAAAAGATCATGCTCCAATTGGAAATCTAGACCCTGATCCGATTCAATCTGATCGGATCAGGGTCTAGCGAAGAGCGGTGCGGCCGGCAGTACGCGCGGGCGGAACCGGGGACAGAATATCGGGGGGTGGCGCCTCGGCAGGCGCACCGCTGGATGCCGCGGGCGCGGAATTCGGCGGCGCATCGCTCATGTCCGGATAACGCGCCTGCATGTCGCGCAGAAAACCGTCGAGCGTATCGCCGGCAGCAGCAGCATGAGCGACCGCGGCGAATTCAGTACCGCTAGCACCGAGCGGCGCCGATACGATCTCGAAAGCGTGTGCGTCGGGCGTATTGGCCATTTTGGCCGCATATTTGTCGCGGAAACGGCCGAGGCCCAGATTGTCTTCGGCAAGAGCATAGCCAATCTCAGCCCGCAGGATATCGGCCCGCTCGACCTCGTTGAGCGGCCGCCAGTCCTTCCAGCGTTCGCCGTACATCAACTCGATTTGCTCGGCAGCCTCGCGCCAGCGTTTCGCCGCCCAGTAAATATCCGAACGCAGGCGAATGGCCTCGTGGCCATCGACATTGCCGATCACTTCAAGTGCAAGATCATGCCGGCCCATATCGGAGATGCGCGCGTGCTTCCAGAAGCAGGCGCTGGTTGCGCAGGTCGTTCGGAAAGATCAGCGGAGCGTGTCGACCGCAGCGCCGCCAGCGCCCGATCGGCCTTGCGATTCATCAGGTAGACGACCGAAAGGCGCGTCGCTACTTGTGCCTTTGCCGCGCCTTCCAAGCGGTTGTCGACCTGGTATTGCAACAGATCGGCGGCCTGATCGAGCAGATCGACCGATACCAGCCGGTCCGCGAGCCGGCGGATCATCTCGTCGCCGCGGCGGCCGATCGGCGTAAGCTCGCGGAAATCGTAGAACAGCGCGAGTGCATCGATCGCCGGGAGTGAATCGCCCTTCCCGGCCAGGAACAGCGCATCGAATGTTTTGGCCGCTTCCTGTTGGATACGTCGCGTCATGTCTGAATTGGGATGCGCCGCAAGCGCGCTGCGCATGACGTAGAACGAGTCGCGATAGCGGCCTTGTTCGGTGTAAAGGCGCGCCAGCATTTGCAGCGCTTCGACTTCGGTATCGTCGCCGCGCCAGATCGTCGTCAACGTTTCGAGCCGGGAAATCACATCTTCGCGCTTGAGATCGCCCATTGAATAGCGGAGCAGAGTTTCGCGCAGTTCGCCCTGCGCCGCGGCGCGCCGATCCCATGAATTGGCCGCGGTCTGGTACGCCGCCAGCGCATCTTCACTATGCCCCAACCCCTCCGCCAACCGGCCGATCAGCACCGACATCGCTGGCTGGAGGTCGTGCGGCACGCCTATTGTCTGAAAATCGTTGAGCTGGCTGGACGCACTGCCGTAATCGCCGACCTCTATGGCGGAGCGCATCTCTTCCTTAAGCGCAACCCGCTGCAATTCGATCGGCAGCGTCACGACTGACGATTCCGAGCTCTTGAAACCGTCGCGCGCCTGACCCCACTTGCCCTGACGCGCATAGGCCAGCGCCCGCCACAGCGGAGCATCGTGCTGGTCGCCGACCGCGGGATCGGACAGATCTTTCAGCGCATCGTCCGGCCGATCCATCATGATTTCGGCGACGGCACGGAGCACGGTCGCCGAAGCCATCTCGGCTGCCGGGTGCTCCTCGCCAAGTGCCACGTCCAGTACGCCCTTGGCCTCCGGAAACATGCCGCGGGCCATATAAAACCGCGCGAGATCAAGCCGCGGGATCAATCGCTTGCCATTCGGAGCATCGGCGGCAGCGGCGATCAGCTTGGATTGCCTCTCGGTATAGGAACCTTCGCGGTTGAGACCCCAGAGCTGGGAGTTGAGCATTCCCGGCCGAAACCCGCTGCCATGCAACAAAGTTTGGACCGACGTCGACAAAGCCAAACCGGCGGGCCGGCCGATCGTGATGCGGTCAGGCTGCAACTCGACCCTGACGTCGTCGGCGAGTGGCTCGATCACGACGCCTTGTGCCGATGCAAGCACGCGGAACTCGACAAAATCCTTGGCCCCGACGAAACCGCGCGCCGGCGCGAAGCCGGTGACGATGATAAGTTGATCGCCCGCTTCGGAATCCTCGACGTGATGCACCAGATGAGGCGCGTCGAAAGGAACCGCCGCGCCCAAACGGTTCATGCCGACCGATTTATGGGCAATATCGAGCGCGTGGGTCGCCTCGATCGCACTATCGCCGATCTGCACGGTCCATACCGGCCCGTCGGCGCCGACGGTCGAAAGATGCGGCCGATCTAACTTGATGCGGATGATGTCGGCATCGGCCGTGCGGGTCAGCGTAGCGCCGCGAATGGTGTGGCTTGCTTCGCCATCCAGCGCACTCAGATCAATGTCGGCTTTGGTATCGAACACGATCCACAACGTGTCGGCGCGGTGAAAAATTGCCGCCGCCGTGGTGTTCAGGAAGGGAAACGACAGTTTCAGATTGTCGCCCTGATGGACCAGCCCGACGGCAACCCTGCCCTCTTCGCGAGCGGCCACCGGCGGAGACGTTTGCGGCGGCGCTGCCGCGGTCTTTGGCGGCTCAGGCGGCGACTGAGATGAAGACGGCGCGGGCGCAGGAGCTGCAGCGGCCTGTATATCGGTCCTGATCTCGGCCTTGGCCGGTGTCGACGACGCCGCTAGCGTTGAAGGAGCAACCGCCTTTGCTTCTGTCTGCGGCAGCGCGTTTGGCGCATCGGCTTTGGCCGCACCGTCAGGCACCACATCTTTCGGCGCCGCAGCTTGCGCCGGCAGCGCGGGAACAGTCGCTGGAAACAGCCGCAGCTGCGGCTACGCTCGGCTTGTCCGCCGTTGCAACAGGCGCAGCGCCGACGCCTTCGAGGGCGCCTTGCTTCGGCGGTGCTGGCGCCAGCTGCGGCTGCGGAGCCGCATCAGGCGCTTTGCTGTCCCGTGGGAACGGTCAGGATCGCACTCGGCTGTTCCGCTCCTTTCCCGTCACCGCTGACGATATCGACGACATAACCCTTATCGTCGCGGAAGGTGCGCACATCGGCCTTGGCTGCGAAGGCTGAAGCTGACCAGCGAAGACGTGTCTTTGGTCTGGGTGTCGATCGCGCTGACCACTTTCGGCAACATAAGCTGGGCGTCGGCGAGGTCGAATTTGATCGGCCCGTCGAAATTGAGGGTCAGCTTGTCCTTCTGGCGATCCGCGTCCACCGAGATGCTGTCGGGAATGTTAAAGATGTAACGTGTGAAGGTCGGCTGTGTCGCGACATGCACACGGACTGGATCGAGCTTGGATTGTTCCTTTGCTGCGTCCCGCTCCTTCCGCTCGAGCTTGTCGGCGATACGCGCGCGGCGCGCGAGCGCCTCGATCACGTCCTGCGGCAAACCGGGCGGCGGTCCGCTCCAAGGCTGCGGCATCAAATCGACGAACAACTTGTCGCCGGCGGCGGTGGCGTTGACTTGAACGTCTTTGGCCAGCGCCATGCGCACGCCCCGCCCATCAGGATCGCGCCGCGCCGCGCCGACATAATCGGGAATTTGCGACGGTATCCGATCGACATCGACATCGATCGGATGCTTGAAGCTGATGACGAGCACGTGGTTGGCAATCCGGGCGTGAACGTCGTCGTATTCGCTTAACGCGAATACGATCCGCGCATAAGCGAAATCGCCGTCACTCGCTTGGGCTTGTACGGTGGCTTTGATCGGATCGGAGCCCGGCGTCTGCGAAAGACCCGGCGTCGACAACGCAGCAGCGAACAGCCCGACTGCGCCAAGCACCGGTGCGCAATACTGCGCGACACCAGCGAACCGAGCACAAAAATGCGGAACGGTGCGACCGTACGCCATCACTCAACTCGACTACGCCACCGTTACAGACCGCGGCCAAGACGTAGTTTCCCCGACGCCGGCCTCTGGTTAATTTAGGACTAAGCGTTTAACGTCAACTTAACATCAATGATTCCAGCAGGTTATGACGGGCATTCGACGATGATGATCCGATGCTAGTCGCCTACCCTCCCGATCCGGCAGGTCAACGCAAACTCGCCGACAGCACCTGGGTCGACCTGATCGATCCAACGTCGGTCGAGCGCGCGACGTTCGAGGATACGTTCGGGCTGCGCGTTCCGGCGCAGGATGAGCTTGGCGAGATCGAGGCGACCAGCCGCCTGCAAGTCGAAAACGGTGCACTGTACATGACCGCACCACTGATATTTGCCTCCGCCGGCGAAGTCATGGCTGCCAGTCCCGACCGGCTTCGTGCTGGCGAAGCAGGTATTTATGACGCTCCGCTCCGGCAAGTCGGCGGCTTTCGACTGCGCCGCGAAGGATCTTTGGAACCAGAAGTTCGAGCCGAGCAACGCGTTCGCGACCGTTCTTGAGGAACTGGTTGATCATCTCGCCGATCTTCTTGAAGCTGCTGGACGCGATCTCGACGAGACGTCCCATGTGATTTTCAGTCAGGACAAAGCGAAGAAGCTGTCGCATGAGACGGCGATGCTGCGGCAATTGATGATCCGCACCGGCCGCACCAGCGAGCGGATGTCGCGCATCCATTACACGCTGGTCTGTCTCGATCGCATGGCGAAATACACCTGCGAACACGCGCGCGAGTGGCTGCCACTCGACATCGCCCAGCGGCTGCAAGCGGTGAGTTCCGATGTTGCGTCGCTGGTGCAATTCTCCGAAGGCCTGGTGAGCCGCGTGCAACTTTTGCAAGACGCCGCCACCGGCATCATCAATATCGACCAGAACGACGTGATGAAGGTGCTGACCATCGCCTCCGTCGTCGGCATTCCGCCGGTGCTGGTGGTCGGCATCTACGGCATGAACTTCAAGAACATGCCGGAATACGACTGGACCTGGGGCTATCAATACGCCTGGGCGCTGATCATCATAACCGCGCTCATTCCGCTGCTCTGGTTCAAGTGGAAAGATTGGATCTAATTCCACCTTCCGCGCTTCTCCCCTACTCAGCGGCTTCCAGCTTCTCCGGCTCTTCGGCGCTGACGTATTGAATAGCTTTGCGCGAACTCGTCACCAGCGCACCGACCGCCGCGCTGAGCGCCGCAAAGGCTTTGGCGTCCAGCGCACCGAAGAACAGATCGTTGATCGCGCGGATTTCCTCGCCGATTTTTTCGATCTCGATGCGTCCGGCTGGCGCGATACTGAGCAGCACGCCGCGCCGGTCGTTTGGATTGACTCGCTTATGCACCAGCCGGCGCTGCGCGAGCTTGCCGGTCTCCGATGCGATGAACGCGTTGGAAACGTGCAAGGCTTCCGCCAGGTCGCTCACGCTGACGCCGCTTTCGCCTTGCAGATGCGCGATCGCGACCAGCACGCTGTATCGCGGGCCGCTCACGCCCATCCGTGCGCCGAGATGGCCGCGCACCAGCTCCATGCGCGACGACACCGTGAGTAGATCGTGCACCAGGGCGCGGAAGTCGCGATCGGAGCCGCCTTTGAGCAGCGCCCGCCGCGATGTTGTTGGCGGGAGCGCCGAGAGCGCTGCCTTCTGTCTTGCCCGCGCTTTCGGCCGCGCGCGTTTAGAGATTGACATATCCGGTGTCGCGCAGCAGTTCGGACTCGACCGGAATATGCAGGCTGTCGTGCACCGCGTTGTAGAACTTCCAGAAGCCAACCACGCAGGCGAGCTCGACAATTTGCGGCGGCGTCAAATGTTTCTTGAGATCCTGCAACAGCTCATCCGGCACTGACGTCGGGTCCTCGGAAGCGACGCGGACATAGTCGAAGCACACGCGCTCCATGTCGTTCTTCGGCTCGTAGGCGCCGGTAATGATGTCCTGCAATTCCGCTTCGCTGATGCCCCAGCCTTCGAAGTCGGCTTCTTTCGGTTTTTTCAGCATCGAGCAGCTATGCGCGGTGCAATAGGCGCAGCCGTTGGTGGCGCACGCCACCGCCGCAAGCTTGCGCTTGAGCAGTTGATCGAGCGTCGATGTCGGATCGCGCATGATATTGCTGTTGAGCTTCCACAACGTCTCGGCGATTTCCGGCCGGTGCGCGTAAAGCTTCAGCGCATTCGGCAGGAAGCCCATACGCTTCTTGTACGGCTCGACCACCGCGCGCAGCCGCGGATCGAAATCATCATCTTTGACGTAGGGAATAAACGGTTGGCCTTCGACCAGCACTTTCGGCTTTGGCGGTGTGATTGCGTCCATGGTTTAGCTCCTCTTGTTTCAGCTCATGCACCTGTCCCGTCACCCTGAGGTGGCCGCGCAGCGGCCCTCGAAGGGCGACGGCCCGGGCCGCCCATCCTTCGAGGCTCGGCGAAAGACGCCGAGCACCTCAGGACGACGGGAAACTGCGAAATCGCCGGACCTCACAAATAATCCTCAAGCTTCACCTTGCCCCAGTTCTTCGGCCAGGCCCGTTCGAAATCCGCCGGGTCGTGCCGCGATTTGGCGGTGGCATCGATCCCGATCTTGCCGACGGTCCGCCACGGCGCGTGGCCTTCGAGCGGTTTCGCCGACGGGTCATAGGGCGAGCCGCGCGTATGCGGCACTATAATAATGTCACGCGCCGGATCGCACCGCGTGGCGATCGCGTGATAGACCTCGCGCGCGTCGTCGATATCGGTGTCGTGGCTTACCGCGACCACCATTTTGGTGTTGAGCCACGGCGCGCCCATCGCCGTCATCAGCCCGTCGTTGACGAAACCTTCGCGCGGATAATTGAATTGCAGGATGCAGGACAGCGCCGCGCCCCAGGTCGGGAAACGCACATCCTTCACATCGAGTCCGATCTCGGTAAGGCGGTTGTACAGCACCGCCTCATGACAGAGCCGCGGCAGCGGCTGATGATCGGTATCCGGGCAAGTCTGGTGGTTGCGATAGATCGGCCGGTCGCCACGCATGGTGATCGCGGTGATCTCGACTTCCGGCAGCTCCTCAAAGTGCGGCAGATGATACATCGACGGCGAGGTCACTTCGCCGACCCGGAATTTGCCGTCAAGCTTCACCCTGCCCTCGACCACGATCTCGGCTTCCGCCGGCACGGTGAGGTCGAGTGTTTCGCACGGCACCATCTCGATATCGCGATCCATGATGGTGCCGACCATTTCCATCTCGCCCCACGCATCCATATGCAGGCCGGAAAAGTTCGCCATGATCTCGTAAGCCGGCGGCACGCCGAACACGAAAGCGATCGGCATGTATTCGGCGCCGCGGTCGCGATACTTGCGCATGATGGCGTGGGAGTGCGGCGTGACGAAACTGATCAGCCCGCGCTTCGGGCCCACCGCATGGGTGCCGGCGTGACACGAATTGTAAAACCCGGTCTCCGGATCGCGGATGATGTTCATCGCCGTGACGTAGGGGGTGGTGTCCTTGTCCTTGTGCATCGGGATCGGCAGCGCCGTCCAATCGACGTCGCTGCCGAGCTTTTTCACTTCCTTCACAGGACCGGATTTGACGTTCTTTAAGCCACGCGGCGGCTGGCGCAGGCGGAACGCCAGCGTCTTCAAAAATTCTGACGGCTCGACACCGAGCGCGCGCGCCTGCGAATGGCGGTTCTTCACCAGGATATCGCAGAGCCGGTAGCCGGGCTTCTCGATGATGTTCTCGAACAGGATCGGCTGGTCGCTTTGTGCCGACAGCGCCCCGACATTGTCGATGCTCACCGGCTTTATGATCCGCGTGACAATATCGGCATTGGTCTCAAGATAGCCGCGCAGCGAGGCGTCGAGCCCCTGATTGCTGATCTTGCGGCCGGTCACGGGTGCGTCCACGGGAGCGCTCCGGATTAGTTAAGTTACTTTACTATTGTCTTTGCATAGAAGCAAGCAGGCATTCATTCCCGTCATCCTGAGGTGCGAGCGCAGCGAGCCTCGAAGGATGCCGGCCGAGGCGCTGTGGCCGTCGTCCTTCGAGGGCCGCCGATGGCGGCCACCTCGGGGAATGGGCGCAAGCAATCTCGTTCCCGCGATGCGATTTGCATCCGAGTTACTGTTCACGAACGAAGCCTCACAGCACGAACGAAGTAAGAAATAAGGGAGGCGAAGCGCCGAAAGGCGCGTACCACCCATCCGCACCATCGGGTGCGGCGCGTCCTCAAGCGGAGGACGCTCGCCTTCCGGCGCTTCACTGCGGCGCTTGTCCCGGCGGTCTACCGCCAGAAACTCAGTCCAGGCCGCGCTTCACGCGATGAAGTGCGAAGGCATTACCTTCGCCTGGGTCACCGCGCTTAAGCGAAGCACCTCGCGTCTCGGCCGTAGTACCGAGAGGGTCGATGCCCGGACCGCCCGGGAGCGGAAGTGACGAGCCTCCGCCCGCAGGAACCGCACCCGCTCCATCAATCGGTGTCACCGGCCGATGTCCCTCACGATGAGCGAGATGAGAGTTAACTATCGATTAAGAGGACAAATGTCAATGGAAAAGTTACCCTCCAATGTCATCGGCTAGGCTCGGCCCGGCATCCTCCTCTTCGGTCGCCCACGGGTGACGGCCACAAAGGCCGACTTTATTTTGCTCCTTGCTGTACCAACGCATACGACTGTCGCTGATACACATTGATCTTGAGAGTTCTTACGATGACTGCACCTATCGCCTTCGATGCCGGCGGCTATTCCTATCTCAAAGGCGGATTTCAATACTCTGCCGCCGTCATGGCTCAGCCCGGCTTTGAAATCGAACGAGTACGCCTCGCAGCGCCTGCACCCTGGTCGAGAGGCAAAGGTCTGATTGAGGCTCATCTTGCGCGGCTCGGGCGGCCGACGACTGCGCTGTGCGCGGTGGAATTGCGCTCCCCGCTGCCGCTCTCGGAAGCCGACTTCGTCGCGTTCAATCGCAAGTATGTGATCCCGCTCGAACACTGGGGCCTTTACCGGGACGGAACCAATCCGGTCGCCCGCTGCAATCTGTGTCCGGCCGTTGGGGCGCCGAAGGAAGCCTGTCTTTATGCATTCAGTTACACGGTCAATTCGGACACCGCCGCGCGGACCTTCGCAACCTCGGGCGCCGCGGAATGCCCGGACCGTCCGAATTATCGCGACAACATTGTCAGGCTCGGGGAAACGGGACCTGAGGCGCTGCGCGAGAAATTGCGCTTCGCACTCGGTGATATCGAACAGCGGCTCGTCGCCATGAACCTCGACTGGACGAATATCCTGTCCACGCGTCTCTATACCGTTCACGATCTCCATCACACCATGGCGGATGAGTTCGGCCGGCGTGGTCTACTTTCCAGTGGTATCGAATGGCATCTTGTCCGGCCGCCCGTGAAAGATATTGAAATCGAGATCGATGCACGCGCCGTGCGCCGGGAAATCGTAATAGACAGCTAGCAGGCGGGACCAAGGCAATCGGCATGCGAACATCTCTCGTCTTGTCGCCGCTCGCGATGATCCTCGCGCTTATTGCCGGAGAAGCGCGAGGGCAGACGCCGGTCCTGTCAGACGGCGTCGTCCGCGTACTCGTCGGCTTTCCGGCCGGCGGCTCCATCGATGTGGTGACGCGCCTGGTTGCCGATCAGATGGGCCGGGATCTCGGATTATCGTTCATTGTCGAAAATCGTACAGGCGCCGGCGGTCAGATTGCGGCGCAGGATTTAAAGCGCGCCGCGCCCGACGGCCATACTTTGATGGTCGCGCCCGACCACACAATGACCATTGTGCCGCTGACCGTCGCCGAGCCCGGCTTCGATCCGTTCAACGATTTCGCCGCGGTGGGCGAGGTAGCCGATTACGCCGGCGCGCTTGCTGTCGCGGGGAATCTGAATGCCCGTACGCTCGACGCATATGTGCAGAGCGTTCGTGCCGATCCAAAACTTGGCAGTGTCGGCGTGCCTTCTGCCGGCAGCAAACCAGAATTCGCGCTGATTGCCGTCGCGAAAGAAAAGAATATTGGCTTGTCAGCCGTGCCTTATCGCGGGTCGGTGCCGTTGGTGCAGGATCTTGCCGCCGGGAATCTTCCTGCCGGCATCACCGCGCTCGGCGATTTTCTCCAGCTCAACGGGTCTCAGCTGAATGTTATCGCGATCACCCGCGGCACCCGATCGGCAAAACTGCCCGCTGTGCCGACGGCGCGGGAGCAGGGCTACCCCATAGAAACAAACGCGTGGCTCGGCATGTTTGCGCCGGCGGGCACGCCCGATACGGTTATGGCGAAGCTCGCAGCCTCGCTTAATAAGACGCTTCTGGTTCAGGCCGTGCAGGATCGCATGAGCGCACTGGCGTACGACGCAAAACCCTCAACTCCAGCTGAGATGATGGACATCGTGCGCGCCGACGCCGCCCGCTGGGCGCCGCTTGTCGCCGCATCGGGGTGGACGAAGCGATAGTAGGCGTGCTGGACGCCGGCCCTGGTATAGCGTTAGTGCTCGATATGATCGAATCAGCTCTGAGCGTTCCAGTTACGGCGTCTGACGTTCCCTGCAATCCAGCGGCCGCGGTTCGGCTGGAACGAACGCAGATTTTGGGCCTCGTCGTTTACCACGCCATAGCCCTGCTGGCCTTCGTGCCATGGTTCTTCAGCTGGACCGGCGTCGTGCTGGCAATTCTCGGCGTCTACGTGTTCGGCGTTCTCGGCATCAATATCGGCTATCACCGTCTGCTGACGCACAAAGGCTTTGTGTGTCCGAGGTGGCTTGAGCGCAGCTTCGCGGTGCTGGGCGTGTGTTGCCTTCAGGGCAGTCCGTCATGGTGGGTGGCGACCCACCGCCGCCACCACGAGTACGCCGATCATCCGCCCGATCCGCACAGTCCGATCAGCAGCTTCCTGTGGGCGCATATCGGCTGGGTCTGCGTCAAGAACGAGGAGATGGAGCGCGGCGGGCTCTACGACACCTACGCAAAGGATATTCTGCGCGATCCGTTCTATGCCTGGATCGAGGATCGTAAAATCTGGGCCTGGCTGCCGCTGGCTACGGCGATGCTGTTTTTTATAGCGGCAACGGCTGTCGGCATGATGCTCGGATGGTCGTTGGCAGAGGCCGTGCAGTTCGGATTAAGCGTCATCGTTTGGGGCGTCTTCGTCCGCACCGTGCTGCACCTGCATTTCACATGGTCGGTCAACTCGGTCACCCACATGTGGGGCTATCGCAATTACGAGACCGACGACGACAGCCGCAACAGTGCGATCATCGCCTTCATCAGTAACGGAGAGGGATGGCACAACAACCACCACGCCGACCCTCGCTCGGCACGCCATGGGCACATGTGGTGGGAGATCGATGTGGCGTGGCTCACCATCCGGCTTCTGGAGATCGTCGGGCTGGCCCGCGATGTGAGACGGCCGCAGCAGCCGATCGAACCGGGGCAGCTAGCCAGCTAAGATTTACGCATGCCAGCTCGGCCGCGTCGGCAACAGCTAACTAAAGCTGCCGGGCGATCCGGTAAAATCAGCGGTCTGTTCGAATCAACAATTTAACAATGCGATAGTTTCCCTCAACCAATGTCGCAGGTATTATTGAGGCGACTGTCAATGGGCGCTCGCGCCGTCACTGGCGCCACGCCAGAGGAAAAGCGCCCGGACGGTCAGTACCGTCCAGGCGCATAACTGTACGCCTCACTTATTGATTGCCGGGGGCGTAACCGTTCTGATTCTTTTGGACTTTCTGGTTACTCTCCGCCGACCCGGACTTCATCGCGCCGGCATGAGTTCCAGAACCGCCACTTGCCGCAGCGTTGTTCTGGGTTGAAGAGTTACCTTGGGTTGATTGGGCCATAGCAAACGACGAAGCGCCAATCAGCAAAGCCGTCGCAATGGCCATGCTTCTACTAATATTCGACATTGAAAGACTCCTTATTTGTCGCCGTACTACAACGCCGGGGGAATACCCTTGTTCCACAGACAATAACTGCGGGTGGAACCGGGGAACCCTGCGGGAGTACTCATGCGAAAGCCAATCCTCGACCAGATCAACCTCGTTCGTGGCGATCTCGACGCATCGATTGCGTTCTACCGCGTGGAAATTTCTGACGCAGGAATTTGGCGCACGCTGACAGCGCCGGCTGATGAGTTTTGTGTCGCCAGGTAAAAAGTCTCCGCCCCCGAATGTGTGATCGCACGGGGGCTGTCGCCCGGGGCGACAGGCGGCCCGCCCACGGATTTTCACGCTGATTTTTCAATGGCGGATTTAACGGAACCGTGATTGGCTTGCCCAATTGATTCAATTACATGTTCTTACCACTCAGCCTGAAGCCTTGTGACCCGTAAGGTCCGGCTTGCAACCGAAGAGAGCCCTATGATCACGCTCACGGTCAACGGAACCCAGCACGATATCGACTTGGAACCGGATACGCCCCTGCTCTGGGCGCTGCGCGACGCCGTCGGGCTCACCGGCACGAAATTCGGCTGTGGGATCGCGCAATGCGGTGCCTGCACCGTTCACGTTAATGGCAGGGCCATGCGCTCCTGTTCGGTCCCGATCGGTACGCTGTCCGGCGCCAGCATCACCACCATCGAAGGGCTTTCGCCCGA
Source organism: uncultured Alphaproteobacteria bacterium (assembly GCA_963742215.1). Lineage (GTDB taxonomy): Bacteria > Pseudomonadota > Alphaproteobacteria > Rhizobiales > Xanthobacteraceae > BOG-931. The sequence continues at coordinate 60,331 of CAVULJ010000020.1, read as the reverse complement.
TGCCAAGCACCCGGTGCAGCAGGCCTGGCTCGCCGAAGACGTGCCGCAATGCGGCTACTGTCAGTCTGGGCAGATCATGGCGACGGTCTCGTTCCTCAAACAGTATCCGAACCCGACCGATGCCGAGATCGACTCCAACATCACCAACATATGCCGTTGCGGGACTTACGAGCGGCTTCGCCGCGCGATCCATCGCGCCGCCGATATGTTGAAAGCGTGAGGGAGGCAACGATGAATATCAATCTCTCGCGCCGCACCTTCATCCTGACCGCAACAAGCGCCGCCGGCGGCTTGATGCTCGGCATCGGCGCCGCGCCCGGCGACGCAAACGCCGCGACTGTCCTCGCGCAGCCCTGGAACGAGGACAACGCCTACGCCGCCAACGAAATCGACGCGTGGATCGCGATCGATCCCGATGATTCCATCCTGATCCGCTATCAGCGCTCCGAGATGGGACAAGGCAGCATGACCGCGCTGCCGATGATGATCAACGAAGAGCTGCACGCCGACTGGTCCAAGGTGCGGATCGAATACGCGTCGCCCAACCGCAATCTTCGTGAGAACAAGGTCTACGGCGGCATGTTCTCGAATGGCAGCCGCTCCGTCCGCGCCTCGCAAAAGATGGTGCAACAGGTCGGCGCCAGCGGGCGCGAACGCCTCATCGCCGCGGCGGCCGCGCGATGGAACGTGCCGGCCTCGGAATGCACGGCTGCATTGAGTGTCGTCACTCACACCCCATCAGGGCAAACGCTGCGTTACGGCGAACTGGCTGCCGATGCGGCGAAGATAAAGCTCGCGCAAGAGCCGGCGATCAAGACGCCGGATCAGTTCACCTTCATCGGCAAGCCGATGCCGCGTGTCGACGTCGTGCACAAGATCGACGGCTCGGCCAAGTTCGGCATGGATGCGCAAATACCCGGCATGGTGTTCGCCGCAATCAATGCCTGTCCCGTTCAGGGCGGCAAGCTGAAGAGTGTCGACGAGTTGGTGGCGGCCGGCGCGCCCGGCGTACTTCAGGTGGTCAAGCTCGAGCAACGCCGTTGCTGTTGTCGCCGAGGGCAGCTTCTGGCGCGCCAAGCAGGCGCTGGCCCGGCTGCAGCCGGAATGGGATGCGGGCGAAGCGGCCGCTGTCGACAGCGACAAACTCTCTCAGGAGTTTCACAAAGCCCTGAGCGAGACGATGCTCACCGCGCGCAACGAGGGCGATGTCGATCAGGCGATGTCGGGCGCCACCAAGACATTCGAGGCGATTTACGAGACGCCCTACCTTTCGCATTCGCCGATGGAGCCGATGAACGCGACGGTGCACTTGCAACCTGATCGCCTCGACGTCTGGGTCGGCACACAAGCCGCCGACGAAGCGACGGAGGCAGCTGCCAAAGCATCGGGTCTCAAGCCGGAGCAGGTCTACGTGCACAACGGCTTTGTCGGCGGCGGCTTCGGACGGCGCGACGCCAGCGATGAGATCATTCAGGCAATCCAGATTGCCAAGGTCGTTCAGCGGCCCGTCAAGCTGGTGTGGACCCGCGAGGAAGATACGCGGCAGGACAAATTCCGCCCGCATGCGGTCGTCGCCTTCAAGGCTGTAGCCGGCGCCGACGGAATACCAACCGCATGGTCGATGCGCGCCGTCACCTCATCGATCTGGAACAGTGTCGGGATGAAGCCCCCCGGCAATGGCAAGGGCCCGGAATCGCAGTCCGTCGCGGGCTTGGCTGACAACGGTTACAAAGTGCCGAATACGCGCGTCGAAGCGCTGATCAAGAACACGCACCTGCCGGTCTGGTTCTGGCGGGCGCCGGGCGCGAACCAGAACGTGTTCGCCATCGAGAGCTTCCTCGACGAGATCGCTTCCGCGAGCGGTCTTGATCCCTATCAGGTACGGCGCAAGCTTCTGGAAGGAAAGCCGGACTGGCTGAAAGTCCTCGATACGGCTGCGGAAAAGGCCGATTGGGGCAAACCGCTGCCTAAAGGCAGCGGGCGCGGCATCGCAATCTGTACGGACACCGACAGCTTGTGCGCGCAGGTTGCGGAAGTCACCGTCAAACCGAATGGCGATGTGAAAGTGAACCGCGTCACCGTCGCGCTTGATACGCGCTACATGGTCAATCCGCTGACGATCGCCGAACAGGCAGAAGGCAGCGTGATCTTCGGTCTGTCAGCTGCGCTGTTCGGCAAGATCACGATCAAGAAGGGCGCGGCGGTGCAAGGCAATTTCGACACCTACCGGATGGTGCGCCTTGCCGAAGCGCCCAAGATCGACGTCCATCTGGTCCCGAGCGGCGGAAAGGTTTGGGGCGGCGCGGGCGAACCCGCAACGCCGCCGATCGCCGGCGCTGTCGCGAACGCGATCTTTGCCGCAACCGGCAAACGCATTCGCAGCCTGCCGATCATCGATCACGATTTGTCGTACAGCTCGGTCTGAGCTTCATCCGCGCCGGCCCTCCCCGGCGCGGATGAGTCCAGTCCGCATTTTAATGTCGCGCTGCACGGCGGCGCTCGGATTGTTGAGAACAATAATGACCCGATCAAAATTCCTCGCCGTCATCCTGCTACTGTCATGCGCCTGCTCCCCATCGGGTGCACAGCAAATACAAACTCCGACCAACAAAGGCGAGTATCTTGCGCGCGCCGGCGATTGCGTTGCCTGTCACTCCGCCAAAGGCGGCAAAGCCTTTGCTGGCGGCTTGGCGATGGGTACCCCGATGGGGACGATCTACACGACCAACATCACACCGGATCCCGACACCGGCATCGGCAATTATTCGCTGGAAGATTTCGATCGCGCGGTCCGCTCCGGCGTCGCCAAGGATGGACACCATCTTTATCCAGCTATGCCGTATCCGTCGTACGCCAAGATCAGCGATGACGATCTGAAAGAGCTCTACACGTTCTTCATGAAGGACGTGCCGGCGGTAAAGCAGCCGAACAAGCCGAATGAAATTCCCTGGTATCTCAGTCCGCGCTGGCCGCTGGCGTTCTGGAATTTGGTCTTTGCGCCGAAGACCGGCTTCACGCCGCGGCAGGATCACGATGCGACGTGGAATCGCGGTGCCTATCTGATCGAAGGACTCGAGCATTGCGGCGCCTGCCACACGCCGCGTGGTATCGCGATCCAGGAAAAAGCGCTCGACGCCAGCAGCGTTTCCTACTTGGCGGGCGCCGAGCTTGATGCGTGGTCCGCGCCAAACCTTCGCGGCGATCTGCGCACCGGCCTCGGCGCATGGTCGGCCGAAGATCTCCAGGCATTTCTCAAGACCGGCCACAACGAAAGAGGCGTTGCGTTTGGTTCCATGCTCGATGTGGTGAACAACAGCACACCGTACCTGACCGACGACGACACCAAGGCGATGGCCGTGTTCCTGAAATCGCTGCCCGCGACGGCCGATCAACCTCAATTCGCATACGATGACGCGACGGCGAAGTCGCTGCAAAGCGGCAACCCGCAAAAAGCCGGCGCTGACACCTATCTCGGCGCGTGCGCGGCGTGCCATGGCGCCGACGGCAAGGGCCAGCCTCCCTTCATGCCGCCGCTTGCCGGAAATCCGGCCGTGCTCGATGCCGACTCTTCGTCGCTCATCAATCTTGTTTTGAATGGCGCGGAGCCGCTGGTCGTCAAAGGCGTGCCGGACGCATACCGGATGCCGCAGTTCCGGATTCAGATGAACGATGAGCACATCGCCGACGTCCTGAGCTTTGTGCGCAGCGCCTGGGGAAACAACGCCGACGCGGTATCGACCGATCAGGTCAAGAAGCTGCGGCCGGCGACCGATCCAAGCAGCGATGAGGTCATCGTCCTGAAAATGCGCTGATGATCTGACGCTTCAACTCCGCTTCCGAGGTTGAACAGCCTCACGCCGTCACTGGTTCCTGCTGGCGCTTGTGCGTCAGCGTGCGCAGCAGGAACACACTGAGGATCGCGCAACACAGCGGCCCGATCGCGGTGACATAGAAGTACGCCGAGGTCGGCATTTCCATCCCCGCCAGCAGGCTGCCGATCAAAGGCCCGCTGATCGAACCAATGCGCCCGACCCCGAGCGCGTAGCCCACACCATTGGCGCGCAACCACGTCGGATAAATGAGGCCAGCTCCGGCGTTGAGCGCGTTCTGCATGCCCGTGACCACGCAACCGGACAAGAACGCCATTGAGAGGAGTAGCGCACTGGAAGCACCCACAGTTCCAGTAAGTGCGACAACTGGAACAGCAATGGCGAATACGACGGCGAACACTTTCAGCCCGATCCGGTCGATGAAGACGCCGATCAACAGGCCGCCGAACGAGCCGCCAAGCTGATACAGCGTCCCGGCGTAGGCGCCCTGCTCCGCGCTGTGCCCACTGGTCTGCACGATCATCGGCAGCCAGGCGTTGAGCAGATTGTTGGACATCAGGTTGAGGACGAAGATCAGCCACACCAGAATTGTCACCACGGCCCATCCGCCGCGGAACAATTCAATCACTGATCCACGCGTCTTCGCGCCTTCGTCGGGATCGAGCACGAAGCGTGTATCGGGCGCGACGGTCAGATCCGGATCGATACGGCGGATCAGCCGCCGCACCATTACATCGCGACCGCCGCGCAGCACCAAAAATTTGATGGACTCCGGAACGGCAAAAATCATCAGTAAGCCGACAACGATCGGCACCACCCCGCCAACGATAAAAATCACCGGCCAGCCATAGGTCGGCATCAGCGTCACGCCGACAATGCCGGGAATCGAGCCGCCGAGTGAAATGCCCATCGAGATCACAACCAGGAATGTGGCGCGCAGACGCTTCGGCGCGAATTCGGAATTGAGCGCGATCACATTCGGTATGACGCCGCCGAGCCCGATACCACTGAGAAAGCGCAGACCCAACAGCTCGTGCAAATCGGTCGCGAAAGCACATGCAAAAGTCGCCAGCCCGAGGAAAATCAGACTGAGGATGATTGCCAGCTTGCGGCCGTACCGGTCGCCCAGGTAACCGAAGAATGGCGCGCCGAGGAAGAAGCCAAAAAAGCTCGCACTGAAAACCGGCCCAAGCGAGGCGCGGCTGATATTCCATTCCTTGATCAGCGCCGGGCCGGCAATGCTGGCGTTCAACAGGTCAAACCCGTCCGCCATAATCGCCAGCAAGCACCAGAATGTGAGCCAGAAATGGTATGGACGAAGCTTACTGGTATCGATCAGGCGGCTGACATTGATCTCATTCATTATTCTGGTTTCCTCCCGGCAGTGCAGGCTTCGCGAGGTCGCTGGTAGCCTCGCGTGCAACCCCAACAATTTTAACGCAGTTTTAATAGAACAGGTTCGAAATGGAAGCGTTACCTCGCAAACTCCCACGGGGGACTTCATGCTTGAGGTCACGCGCTACGAGCATCCGGTGCTCTTCGTAACCCGGCGCCAGACCGGCGAAACCTATCGCTTCCTGGTCAACAAGGATGGCGCCCTTGCCGGCGAGGCCAACGCCTTCGACTGTGCGCAAGCCCGGTTCGCCGCACTGAAGTTCCTGGCTCAGCGCCCGCAGGCGACTAAGGCCGCGTAGCCTGGTTGCGCGAAAGCGCCGTCACCACTTTTTTGCGAAACAACCAGCTAGCGCGATTTATAGAGGAGGCCGCCAACTGGGGCGGCCATTTGAGGACTGTGGCTCAGATGGGCAGGCAGGTCGCTATAGCGCTTTACGTGGCGGCGATGGCAGCCGTCATTGTCGGCGTAGATGTCGTGTTCTTCAGAGACCGATTCTGGGAGCGGCTAATGGCGAATATTGGCATTGTCTTGGTGTTCGCAGCTTTCTACTTGAGATTCCTCGGGCGTCGATAAGGTCGCCGCATTAGTCAAACTGCAAAACCGGCCACTGCCGATTTCAAAACCAGCAACTAGGCCCGGAAACCGGCCGCTACCGGGCGGCTAAAACAAACAAAACCGGAACAAACCGGCGACTTTCACCATATCCGGTAACCTTTTCGGAGCGTTCGTTGACTCTTGACCCGTTGCGCGCAAATTCAACCGGTTGTCATCGGAGTACTGCGTCATGGCGCCCGGCCGTCCGTACTGGAAAGGCTATCTCAAGCTCGCTCTCGTCTCCTGCCCGATCGCGCTTTACACGGGTACCTCGTCGACCGAGCGCGTGTCATTCCGCCAGATCAACAAGAAAACCGGCAATCGGCTGCGCCAGCAGCTCGTTGACGAGGTCACGCGCGAGCCGGTGGAAGGCAGCGACAAAGGCCGCGGCTACGAATACGACAAGGGCGCCTACATCCAGGTGGAGGATGACGAGCTCGACGCCATTGCGATCGAGAGCAACCACACCGTCGACATCGACACGTTCGTGCCGCGCGATCAGATCGACGAGCGCTATCTCGACAGCACCTATTACATCATTCCCGACGATCAGGTCGGCCAGGAAGCGTTCGCCGTCATCCGCGAAGCGATGCGTGGCAAGAAGATGGTTGCATTGGCGCGGGTCGTTCTGGCCAAGCGCGAGCGCGTCATCATGCTGCAGCCCTGGGACAAGGGCGTGATGGCAACGACGCTGCACTATCCCTACGAGGTGCGCGACACCCACGAATATTTCGACGATCTCCCGGCCATCAAGATCGCACCCGACATGCTGAAACTCGCCGAGCACATCGTCGAGAGCAAGGAAGGTGAGTTCGATCCTTCGCAGTTTGCCGATCACTACGAGGAGGCCGTGGTCGAAATGCTCAAGGAAAAACAGGCCGGCATCAAGCCGCCCAAGGGCAAGCCGGTCGAGCGGCCGCGAAACGTGGTCAATCTCTTCGATGCCCTCAAACGCAGCGTCAACGCCGACACGGGCAAGCCTTCCGCAGGCAAAGCGCCGCCAGCGCGGCAAGAAGCATATCGAGGGCCAACGCGAAATGCTGCTGCCGATCGCCGGCAAGAAGGGCAAGGAAGCCGCGGCTTCAACCAAGGCGCCGGCGCGCAGTCACGGCAAGCAGAGGAAAGCGGGATAGGTCTCGTTCTAGCGCTTCGGCACGCCTGCCCCTGGCAGGCGCGGCTCGTCACGCGAACTCCATTCCACCTTGGCAATCGTCGCCGCGATTTTCTCCGGCGAAAACAGCACGGCGGTTGCGGCAGCGCTGTCCGTGGCCACATGCCGGGACGGCTGCTTGTCATGCTTTTGCTCATTTGAGCATTCTAACCCGCTCGTAATCCAAATTCGCCAATCCAGAACCCCACAACCAGATCAATTTTCGGAAAGACAGCTATTTTTTAGCGCGTGGCTTGCCAAAGGCGGCGACAACTTCTTTCTTCTTTATGCGCGCCGCCGGATTGCCTCGCTCACTGAGGTTCTGCTCCTCGGTGCCATCCCCCATCATGCCAGGATGGGCAACACCAGCTTGCTTCTTTTTCTTATTGGAAGCCGTGGTTTTCTTTGCCATGTTCGATACTCCTTGCCGGTCCTGCTCGGCGGAATTCGGTGATCTCTGTGCAGAGTACCGAAAAATATAAACGGAATATGGCCGCTACGCACTATCAGAAATTCGCCACCCCAAGCTCATACGACCCTTTTCGGCCCTGCTTAAACGCCTTTATTGCCGCCGCATAGATCGCTGGACGATTGGCATCAAAGGCAAGAAGCAAGCTGGCCTCATCACGCTCCGTTTTCGGTCGCAAATGGTTGAGCGCTTCTTCGGTTACAAAGAACGACCACTCCATCGCGCTGTCATAACCCCAGAAACGAACGGCACGCCGGGTTGAATCGAAAGATCTGCTTTGGTTTGGAAAGTCGAGCATCGTCAGATTAATTACCTTATGCGCAAGCACCTTTTGGGAGCGTGATCTCGCCTTCAGGTACAGATTCCTTCGTGCTTTGAATGACGACGGACGCTCATTTCTGGCGCGCTTTGAAATAGGCCGCCGATTTTCTGGCAATCCAATCCTGGGCCTCGGGAGCTGAGCCAAAATCACCAACGTTTTCCGCAATGCCGCCATCGCTGGTCGCTTCGACATACCAACCACGACCGTCCTTGTACTCGCGTGGGGCCAACTGCGGTGTCGTGTGCTTTTGTGCCATACTGCAAATATGCTCCGGAGTTCTAATCTGCGCCCATGCGCGCGTCGTGCCGGTGCAATTGCGTTTGTCGAAGCACCATCGTCATCAGTCTTTCTTGCGGGTCATCCCGACTTGCCCGGCAGACGACGCTGGCGGGCCTTTCGAATCACGGTCCCGCGCCTCCTGCAGGTCACGAGGATCAATGGCTGACCATCTCGACTGAGGACGCGTGGGGGGATTCCCCCGGCACGAAGATCATGGTGGCTACGCGGCGATAGACCGGGAATGACAATTCCTCGATCAATTCTTCGTCCGTGACGACCCGGTAGTCACCAGCCGCCAATATCCGGTCGACCCCCTTCAGCAAAAACGGATGAGCGAAGGTCACGGTTTGGCTGCTTGTCCGCGTTGCCATCGAATCGCAAAATCTCCTCGTGCGGTATCGGCCCGGCGGTTAGAAGCCCATCCCGCCGCCCAGCGGGCATGGAGGGTTGTGCATGACCTTTTTGCGGGAGCTCGGCCACCATCGCTTCGGCGGTGATCAGCAGACCGGCAACAGATGCCGCGCCTTGCAATGCCGCGCGAACCACTTTGGTCGGGTCGATAATGCCCTTCGTCAGCATGTTGCCGTATTCGCCGGACTGCGCGTCAAAGCCGAAGGCATAGGAATCCTTTTCCAGGATTTTGCCGACGATCACCGATCCGTCTTCTCCCGCATTGAGCGCGATCTGGCGCGCCGGCCAGGACAGCGCCTTGCGCACGATCGCGACCCCGGTCTTCTGATCGTCGTTTTCCGTGCGCACCTTCTTGAGCGTTTCGCCGGCGCGTAACAGCGCGACGCCGCCGCCCGGCAAAATGCCTTCCTCGACGGCCGCGCGGGTTGCGTGCATCGCGTCATCGACGCGATCCTTGCGCTCCCTGACCTCGATTTCGGTGGCGCCGCCGACTCGGATCACCGCGACCCCGCCGGCGAGCTTTGCCAGCCGCTCCTGGAGCTTCTCGCTGTCGTAGTCGGAGGTGGTCTCCTCGATCTGCGCCTTGATCTGATGAATGCGCGCCTCGATGTCGGCCTTCTTGCCGGCGCCGCTGACGATCGTCGTGTTTTCCTTCTCGATCGTCACTTTCTTGGCCCGGCCGAGCATCGCCAGCGTCACGTTCTCGAGCTTGATGCCGAGATCCTCGCTGATCGCCTGGCCGCCTGTGAGGATGGCGATGTCCTGCAGCATGGCCTTGCGGCGATCGCCGAAGCCCGGCGCCTTGACGGCCGCGACCTTCAGTCCGCCGCGCAGCTTGTTGACGACGAGCGTGGCAAGGGCCTCACCCTCGACCTCCTCGGCAATGATGACCAGAGGCTTCGAGGTCTGCACGACGGCTTCCAGAAGCGGCAGGAATTCCTGCAGCCCGGAGAGCTTCTTCTCGTAAATCAGGATGTACGGGTCTTCCATTTCCACCCGCATCTTCTCGGCGTTGGTGACGAAGTAGGGTGAAATGTAGCCGCGGTCGAATTGCATGCCTTCGACGACTTCCAGCTCGGTTTCCATCGACTTGGCTTCTTCGATCGTGATCACGCCCTCGTTGCCGACCTTCTTCATGGCATCGGCGAGAAAGCGTCCGATTTCGGCATCCCCGTTCGCCGAAATAGTGCCGACCTGAGCGATCTCCTCGTTCGAGGTGACCTTTTTGGAGTTCTTCTGCAGTTCCAGCGACGACCGCCTCGACCGCGAGATCGATGCCGCGCTTGATGTCCATCGGGTTCATGCCGGCGGCGACGGCCTTGGCGCCTTCCCTGACGATGGCGTGAGCGAGCACGGTGGCGGTGGTGGTGCCGTCGCCGGCGACGTCGGAAGTTTTCGACGCTACTTCGCGCACCATTTGCGCGCCCATGTTCTCGAACTTGTCCTCAAGCTCGATCTCTTTGGCAACCGTTACGCCGTCCTTGGTGATGCGCGGAGCGCCGTAGGACTTGTCGAGCAGGACATTGCGGCCTTTGGGACCGAGCGTGACACGGACTGCGTGAGCGAGCGTATCGATGCCGCGCAGCATCCTGTCGCGCGCGTCGACCGAAAATCTGACTTCCTTGGCAGACATAATATTTATTCCCTTCGGATGATCTTGGAGATATTCGTCTTTAGAATTCTCTGAAGATGATTGCAGAGCCCAAAACCGGGTAAGCGTTCTCGCGAAGCATGTGCGTTCGGCTTCCACGAGCCGCCCATGACGCTGTGAAAGCTTTCGCGCCTGCGACCAGTGTCGCGTGCGTAGCTCTGCGCAGATGCCGACCGGCATCTGCAATGCACACAGAAATCAACTTTTAGATTGGAATTGTCAGCCGATGACACTAACGCCGTCTGTCGGGAAACGGCGATTTCGGCATGTCGCCGTTTTATGGACAGCTTTCGGGCAAGCCACTACTCGCCGTCCATGTGTACTTGGGGTACCGAGACCAAAGCACAAGGACGGATCGAAAATTTAAATTGCAGCGTAGTCATCGCACTCTCGAGATCAACAAGATTGACACTTCATTCGGCCACTATTGAGGTTGCCTCTGTGGATAGCCGCAATTCGTCGGCCAACATGAGAAATTAAAATGAAGGACGCGCATAACAAGGCGGCGGAACATCACGAATCCGCTGCAAAGTCGCATCGTGCAGCCGCTGAATCTCACGGCAAGAACGACCATGCCAAGGGCAAAGAGCACGCTACCCAGGCCCAACAGCACGCGCAGAATGCGAACGAGCATTCCAAAGACGGCGAACACCAAAAGCGATCAGCAGAAGTAAAGCATCCCATCGGAGGGGCTGGCGATTACGCCAGCCTCCCCCGATGGGCCGGTTTAATTCCTTTATCTCAATAATCATCAGTGGCCTGTCGGCACTCTCGCTTTCTCATCGCGTGAGCAGACCTTGCATACCGTCAACACCGGCGCATGTTAAACGGTATGGCAACCTTCAAATGTTCCCTATTGCCGAACCGAGTATGAGATGACGACGGCGCACCGCGCAGCGGCGCTATGCCAAATGCGAAATTTGCTATCGGACTATGTATAGTTGGGTTCTCTGAAACGTATCCAAGAGCGCCCATCAGGAGCGCTGGCGTTTATCCGTACATGCCCTAGGTATTTCGCCCTTCCGCGCGCAACGCCGGCAACCCGATGCCGGTCGCTTCAAAGCCGCCATCGACGGCGAGCGTCTGCCCGGTGATATAACTCGCGCGGTCGCTGCACAGAAAGAAGATCGCCTCGGCGAGCTCCTGCTCGAGGCCATAACGATTGAGCGGAATGGCATCGTGATAGGCGGCGCGGATCTCCGGCGTGTGCACCGCCTTCGCCATCGCGGTATCGACCGGGCCCGGCGCGACCGCGTTGACCCGGATGTTGAGCGAGGCAAGCTCGATCGCCTGTTGCTGGGTGAGGTGCGCGAGGCCGGCTTTGCTGGTGCCGTAGGCGGCGCGCAATGTCGAAGCGCGCAGCCCGGAAATCGAGGTGATGTTGACGATGGCGCCGCCGCCGCTGTCGCGCATCAGCGGAACCGCTGCCTGCGTGCACAGAAACGGTCCGCTGAGATTGACCGCAAGCACGCGCGACCAATCCTCAAAGCTGAGATCGAGGATCGGCTTGAAGATCGCGATGCCGGCATTGTTGACCAGCGCGTCGAGCCGACCGAATTTCTGCGCCACAGCCGCGATCGCCTTGGCGACACCCGCCGGGTCGGCGACGTCGCAGCGGATCGGCAGGATCGCGGCATCCGCCATTGCGGATGCCGTGCGGCTCAGCGTCTGCTCGTCGATATCGAGCAAGGCGACGCGCCAACCATCGACGAGAAAGCGCTTCGCCGTCGCCAGCCCGATGCCGCGCGCAGCTCCAGTCACCAATGCAGCTTTTTGCGTGGATGCAGTCATTCTTTGGCTACACGTCAGCGCGAGGACTTGTCGAGGAACGCGGTAACCGAGTCCCGGTGTTCCGATGTTGTATAGCAGACCGCCTGCGCCTCGCGGCCGAGCGCAAACACCTGCTCTTCAGCGGTCTCGAACGTGCGATCGAGGATCGCTTTCGAGAATGCGATCGACGCTTGCGACCCCTGGCTTAATTCGCGCGCCCACGCCGCCGCATCGGCGACCAAACGGTCGGCGGTAGCCACGCGATCGGCAAGACCGAGCTCCAGCGCCTCCTTCGCATCCACCGTGCGTCCGGTGAAAATCATCTCCTTCGCCTTCGGCAGGCCGATCCGGCGCGGCAGGAAATACATGCCGCCGCCATCGGACACGAGGCCGCGTTTGACGAAGCTCATCGTGAACGCTGCATTCTCGGACGCCATAATGAAATCGCAGGCCAGCGCCATGTCGCAGCCAAGCCCTGCGGCGGCGCCGTTGACGGCCGCAATAGTGATTTTCGGCAACCCGTGCAGCAGCGCGACGCTCTTATGAGTCTGCCCTTGCCGGCGCCAGCCGTTGAAAGCTACCTGCCCGGCTGGTGCATTCAACCGCTCTTTCATGCCGGAAATGTCGCCGCCGGCGCAAAACCCCTTGCCGCGCCCGGTCAGCACCATCGCGCGGATCGACTGGTCGGCCGCAACCTTTTCCAGCGTCGACACGAACTCGGCTCGCAGCGCGTCATTGATGGCGTTGCGGACTTCCGGCCGGTTGAGCGTGACGACCGCAACTGTGTCTTCGATGGCAAGTTCGACCAGCGCTGTCATTGTGGCGGTTTCCCCCAGGATATTATCGGGCCATTCTTACGCGGTTCACCTGAAACCGCGCAACTGGAGGGGCGCCTGACCTTTCCGCTAATTCATTCGTAGCGGCGGCGCCACCTGCACCGAAACTCGGCCCATTCGCTGTCGATTAATGTGCGTCCCGCTCGTCGGTATACCAGGACGGCTTTTCCGGATAGTGCGGGCCGTCATAGATCTCGATCACGACGGTTTCCTCGTGCGCAATGGCCGGGCCGTGAACATTGCCTTTTGGATTGCAGTAAAAACTGCCGGCGGTCAGCGTCACGCCGGACGGGGTGTATTCATATTTTCCTTGCAGGCAGAACATGAACTGGTTCGCGGCGTGAAAGTGCGGCTGCGGAATCCCGGCGCCCTTGGCGAACTTGATCAGCGCAATTGACGCGCCCGTTGCTTCGTCCCGCCAGAGCATTTTTTCGGAAATGCCTTTCAGCGATTTCTCGCGCCACGGAACCGATTCCGACTGGATAAGAAGTTCTTCGAGCTTTGGCGCGTCTTTCGGCAGCATGGGCTTACTCCTGGATCAATCTTTGGCTTCGGTGGTCCATCGAATGTGTTTCAATTCGATGAGCCGGGACAGATACGGAATTTTCGCACGATTGGTCAGGCGATGAACGGCACGCATGTCGTTGATGAAGACCGTCGAGCCAAGCTCTTCCACGGTCTTGATGCAGTCACCGAAGATTGTCTCGATTTCGTTCTCCCCACCACCCAATGAGACGACGAGATACGGGTGATAGTGGATATGAAAGTCGATCGACTGACCTGGATCGAGATTGAGCTCCCAAATCCGAACGTGCTCGTTCTCAAGCACGATGCGCTGGCCAATCTCGCCTAGCTTGATGCCGCGCTTGGCGGCTTCCGCAATTCCGTTTTTGTCGGACATGACAGCCTGCTCCGCGTTTACTTCTGCAGGACAGCGATGGCGTTGATCTCGATCAGATAGTCCGGCGACGTCATCTTGTTCACCTCGACCATGGTTGAGGCCGGCAGCGGCGGCTTGAAGTATTGGGCCCGCACTTTGTGGATCGCCTCGAAGTGCTCCATGTTCCGGACATAGACGTCGACCCGGCAGATATCATCCATCGTGCCACCTGCGGCTTCGACCGCGGCTTTGACGTTTTCGCAAACCTGCCGGGTCTGATCGGTAATATCGCCGATGCCGGCAATGGTGCCGTCCGGGCGGCGAGCGGTCATCCCGGAAATGAAAACAAACCGCCCCGTCGCTTCGATGGCGGTTGCGTGTGAGAAGACGCCGTTCGGCTGCCGCAGCTTCGGGCTGGATATCTGAACCTTGGACATGATGTGTCTTTCCTATGCCGTAGCGGCGTCAAAGGGAGTTGGCTGAACACCGAGACGTTCGGCGTAGCGTTGCAACATCGCGATCACGGCAGGATCCAGGACAACCTGCCCGCCGGAACGATCGCGCCGCTGCCATTCCGGCTCTCCCGGCGTGAACAGTTGGCTTACGCCGGGGGCGCGTTTTCCATGACGAATGCTCTCGGCGGCGCTCGCTGCCTGTGAGCGGAACCAATCGCGATCGCAAAAATGCGCGACGTCGATCGCAATGAACAGATGCGAGCAATCGTACGGCACGTTGAAGTCGCCGTAGAGAGGACGCACTTGCGCGCCGCTCGCGCCGTTTGACAGCAACCCGCACAAGAGGTCGATCAGAAAGGAGAGCCCAAAGCCCTTAGGGCCTCCCGAAGGCAACAGCATCCCGGCTATCGCCTCGGTTGGATTCGTCGTCGGCAACCCTTGCGCGGTGACAGCCCAGGTTGACGGGATTGGCTCCTTGGTTTTTTCGGCCATCCGAATCTTGCCCATCGCCGCTTCGCTCGTCGCCATGTCGAGCACGATGGGAATTTCACCCAGCGTCGGAACCGCGATCGCGAGCGGATTATTGCCGACAACGCGCTCGGCGCCGCCGGGTGCAGGCATCAACGGACGTGTGTTGCACATGACAATGCCGACACAGCCGGCCTCGGCAGCCTGACGGGCGTAGCGGCCGGCGGTGCCGAAATGAAATCCGTGACGGACAGACACAATACCCGCCGCAAATTGTCTGGCCTTGTCGATCGCAAGGCTCATCGCCTGATTGCCGGTAAGCTGGCCAAGGGCGTTGCCGGCATCGAGCACAACCGCGCCCTGGCGCTCGGAGACGACGGCGGCGACCGTCTGTTTCGACACTGAGCCAGCCTGCAACCGCTCGATATACATATCGGCCAGCATCACGCCGTGCGACGAAAGCCCTTCGAGATCGGCCTCAACGAGACCATTCGCAACTGTCTCCGCCGCCGTCGACGGGAAGTCCGGTGGCGGCAAACAGCTTCGCCACGAACGCCGAAAGCGCGACGGCCGGTACTTTCACCGGTGCAGCCTGCACCTGCACGTTCATTTAGCCGACTTTCTCTTAAGCGCGACCGCGCCGCCATCGCCGCTGCGGTTGGCAGCAAGCGACGCAGCGACCTTGTCCAGAGTGCGGCTGATATGCAGGCGATTGAGCTCGAGCGTCTTGTCCACATCACGGTTGAGCGCGGCCCGCATCAATTGCTTGTGTTCGCCGACGTCGTCGCGCAACGGCGCATTGGACATGATCGAAAGCGAAACATAACGCTCGGCCTGCTCAAACAAACGCTCCCGGATCGACATCAGCGTCTGCGAGCCGCTCGCCGAAACGAGCGCGGCATGAAACGCGGCGTGCTCGCGGCTCCACGCCTCATTGATGGTTTCCGGATTGCTCGGATCAATCTTGGTCTGGCGGGAAAGCCGGTGATAGGCGCCGAGCAGATTGGCCTCCCACTCGACGCCGCCTTTTTCCAGCGACCAGCGCAGCGCGATCGTCTCGATCTCGATCCGGGTCTGCATCAGATCGAACAGATTTTCGCGCGACACCTCGGACACCCGAAAACCCTTGTTCTGCTCAAGCTCGACGAGCCCTTCGGCTTCGAGACGCATCAAGGCTTCGCGCAACGGACTGACACCCATGCCATAGCGTTCACGCAACGCCTCAAAACGCAGGCGCTCGTTAGGCATGAGGCGGCAGGCAATGATGTCCGAACGAATCTGGCTCAACGCCGAAGCATTCAAAGTTTGATCGGCGAGGCGTTTGAGCAGGCATTGCGGGCATTCGCACTCCAAGTTGCTGCAGCGAATAATCGCATATACGAGCACTATTCGACAATCAATGGATTTTCGAAAATCTATTGACTGCGCGAAACTAACAGTGGCACGATTACCTCTGGAAGGCTGGGCCATCTCGTCTCGCGGGAGAAAGCAATGCGTATTTTTCCAGGCGCCATCGCGCAGCGCTTGCCGTCGCTTCGCTCGCCGTCATCGACGCTGACGCAGCGTCTGCCCAGAGCGCTCCTGCCACACTGACCAAAGTTGTGTTCTCGCTCGACTTCATCCCGCTCGGCCGACACGCGCCCTGGTATGCCGCGATCGCGGAAGGCTACTTCAAAGAAGAAGGTCTCGACGTCAGCATCATTCCGTCGCAAGGCGGCGCCCAGGTCATCCAGAACGTCGCTTCCGGCACCGCCAACCTCGGCTTTATGGGCGTCCCGGAAGTCGCCATCGCCCGCTCGACCGGCGCGCCGATCAAAATGGTCGCCGTCAATTATCAGAAGCAGCCGATCGCGGTTTTCAGTTTGGAAAGCGGCGCGAACGTAACGACGCCCAAGCAGCTTGAAGGACTGACGCTTGGCAGCGGATCAGGCAGCTTCACGCCCAAAATCCTGCAAGGCTTCATGGCCGGAAAGGGTCTGGATCCGACCACGCTTCACGTCGCGGATATCACGCCGCCGGCACGGCCGAGCGCTCTGCTCACCAAACAGGTCCCCTCTATCGAAACCTTCATCATGGGCAAGCCCGCGCTTGAGGCGGCCGCCGAGGGCGTCCACGAAAAGCTTCAGACCTTCGTTCCCGCCAATAATGGTTTGCAGCTCTATTCAAACGGCATCGGCGTGACCGAACAGTACCTTTCACAAAACCCGCAAGTGGTCAGGGGTTTCGTACGCGCGGCCATGAAGGGATGGAAATTTGCGTTGGATAATCCCGCCAAAGCAGCGCAGGACGAACTGCAGTATGTTCCGAGCCTCAAGCCCGAAGGGATTGCAGCTGAACTCAATATCGTGCGCGATCTCGTGGTCACGCCCGACACGCAACAGCATGGCTTCGGCTGGTTCGATCCCGCTCAGATCAAGGCGAACGTTGACTTCGTCACGAAGTACATCGGGATAACCGGAACGCCTCCGGCTCCCGCCGACATGTACGCCACGGGATTTTTGCCCGATCCACCGATAAAGCCGTGATCAATTCAACGATCCCGCAGGATGCTGCACAGCGGAAATTTGACGGCGGGGTGGCCGCCGGCCTGGATTCGCCGCAACGCCCTTTCGGCCATTTCAAAGACGTCCACAAAACGTTCAGGCGTTCCGGTCAGGCGCCGCTTGCCGCGATTGATACTGTCTCATTCGATCTTCATGCCGGTCAACTGATCAGCCTGCTGGGGCCGAGCGGGTGTGGCAAGACCACTTTCCTCCGCATCGCCGCGGGGTTGATTCCGAAAACAAGCGGCACTGTTGAAATCAATGGCACCGAAGTTGAGCGGCCACAGCCTGATTTCGGCATGGTCTTTCAGCAATCCAATTTGATGCCCTGGCGCACGGTGCTTAAGAACGTGCTGTTTCCGATTGAGATTCAGGGCGACACTCAGGGCGCGGCGGGTGAGCGCGCTATCGAATTGCTGTCGCTTGTGGGTTTGTCCGGATTTGAAACGGCCTACCCCGCGCAACTCTCCGGCGGCATGCAGCAACGTGTTGCGCTGTGCCGCGCCCTCGTTCATCGGCCCAAGCTGCTTTTGATGGACGAGCCGTTCGGTGCGCTCGATGAACTGACGCGGATGGAGATGCAGGATCTGCTGCTCGATATCCGCGCCAAGACCGCGGCGACAGTCATGCTGGTCACGCACAGCATCAGCGAGGCGGTCTATCTCTCAGACAAGGTCGCCGTCTTCAGCACCCGCCCCGCAAAAATTGCCGATTTCATTCGCTGTCGATCTGCCTTATCCGCGGCGGCCGGAAACGCGATACACGCCGGAATTCACCGAGCTTGAACATCGGGCCGGACGAGCGCTCGGAATTACACGATGAGTTCTCAAAACCTCGCACGTTCGATCTATCCGGTGCTTGGGATCGTCGTGATCCTGGCGTTATGGCAGCTCTACACATCGTGGTCGGGGATCAGCCCGCTGGTGCTGCCCAGCCCTCTCGAAATCGCGTCGGTTTCCGTCAAGCGCTACGACCTGTTGCTGCAACAGACTTGGCCTACCCTGATCGAGACGATCCTGGGTTTCGCGCTGGCGCTGCTGATCGGCATTCCGCTGGCCGTGTTCGTTGCCAACTCCCGGCTGTTCAACCTTGTGCTTTATCCAATACTGGTCGCAACGCAGTCGATACCGAAAGTCGCGATCGCGCCAATCATTTTGGTTTGGTTCGGTCTGGGCATCAGCTCGAAGCTGGCCTTGGCCTTTCTGGTGGCGTTCTTCCCGATCGTTGTCGACACGGCAACGGGGTTGCAGGCCACGCCGCCTGGACTGCTGGATCTTGCGCACGCGCTATGTGCGTCACGGCGGCAGGTGTTCTTCAAGGTTCAGTTCCCGGCCGCCCTGCCGTTCATATTCGCCGGATCGAAGGTCGCCATAACGCTCGCAGTGATCGGTGCTGTCATCGGTGAGTTTGTCGGCTCCGTGACCGGACTCGGCAATCTCGTTTTGGCGGCGAACTCGCAACTCGACGGACCGTTGGCCTGGGCAGCGCTCGTCTGGCTGAGCGCTCTTGGAATTCTGCTGTTTGCCGCCGTCGCTCTCGCCGAGAGGCTGATGATGCCTTGGGAGCGTGCGGGCGAGCATTGATTTCCCCTTTCCCCAAATGCAAAACCCTCGAAAAGAAGGCGCAGTACCGAAAGTGACGCACGGCCCACTCATCGATACCCACCAGCATCCGATCCCGGACTATTACAAGAGAGCGCTCGAAACCGTTGGCATTCATGGCAGCGGCGAAAATCCGTGGGCGGATTGGAGCGTTTCCGCGCAGCTTGAGTTGATGGATCAAACCGGCATCGCCGCCGCGGTCAACTCAATCGCGTCTCCCGGCGTGTATTTCGGCGACCTCGACTTTGCAGCTCGACTGGCGCGCGAGTGCAATGAAGACTTCAGCCGGTATGGTCGCCGACCATCCTGATCGTTTCGGCGCATTTGCGATCCTGCCCCTGCCCGATGTCGGAGCGGCCATCCGTGAAGCCGAATACGCGCTCGATACGCTCAAGCTCGAAGGGATCTGCCTGCTGACGCACGTCGCCGGAGGGCATCTTGGCCAGCCCGAAGAAGATGAGCTTTACGCGGAATTGGATCGCCGCAAGGCAGTGGTGTTCATCCATCCGCTGCGAAACCAGGCGAAGAACATGCCGGCGTACAATTATCCGTCCGGCATGACAGAGCTTGTGCTCGATACCACCCGCGCGATCCATAATCTGTTGTGGAACGGCACGTTCGGAAAGTTTCCGAACATCAGTTGGATCATGCCGCATGGCGGCGGAACGGTCCCGTTCCTGGTCTATCGCATGAGCGCGATGAATAATCATCCGCGCGTTGCCGACCGTTTGGCAGGCGGGACCGTCGCCAATACTTTGCGGCGCCTCTACTACGACGTGGCGGAGATCTGCGCATCGGCGCCACTGAAGTGCCTGATGGAAATTACCGAGCCTTCGCACATCCTGTTTGGCAGCGACTTCCCGTTTTCCCGGCATCGCACACCGGTGAAGGATGTGGAGTCTATGATTACCGCTTTCGAAGCTTTCGGCGATTGGGATGCGCCGACGCGGCGGGGCATCGAGAGCGAAAACGCCCTCAAATTGTTCCCCAGATTGGCGAAGCGCCTTGCCAAAGCCTGATAACTGACAACGTAGGGGCCCCCGCGGAGAAATAACTACTCCGCGGCGGCGACACCGACGCGGCCCGACCCCAGCTCCTCGTCATATAGCCTGGATAGAATCCGCCGCGCCGCGATGGCGCCGGCATCGGCGGCGATATCGAATTGCGGCGCATTGGGCATGATCTCCATCGTGCGCTGCTGCGCCGAAAATACCGCCACGTCCTCGAAGAACGCGGTCTGGACCTGATCGAAAATCCGGTTGGTCAGTTCGGTGTTCTTCACATCAAAGTCGTGTGCCTGACCCCAGAAATAATGGGATGTCGTTTCGGTCTCGGGCGTAATCGCATTGAGATTGCGCATGCCGATGCCGCCGATCCGCTTGCCTTCCGGCGCGCCGGTGCCGGTCGCCGTCGCGCCCACATCGAGCCGCAGGAACGCCGGCGGCACGAAGTCGATGATCTGCCAGCGATCGACATGACCCTTGAAGTTGCCGACCTTCTGGAAGGTCGGCGGCGGGTCCTGATCGATGATCCAGCGCGTCACTACGACGTTATTCGGCGCGCGATCGACTTTGACCTTGGCGTGCTCGGCGAGCGCCAGGTTACCGATCGTCGTGTCATGCACGAAAGCCAAGTGCGTCAGGTCGAGCAGGTTGTCGACCACGAGCTGCCAGTTCGCCTCAACATGCAGATAGGAGCTTTTGGCGCCCCAGTTCGGGTCGTCGAACCAATGAAAGTCGGTGATCTTGGCCGGATCGGCCAAAGCCGGATCGCCCATCCATATCCAGATCCAGTGATAGCGCTCGGCGACCGGATAGGTCTTCACCTTGGCCGAATGCGGAATGTGATCTTGTCCCGGGATGCGCACGCAGCTGCCGTCGGTGGCGAAGCGCAGGCCATGATAATGGCATTGCAGGTCGTCACCAATCAGTTTGCCCATCGACAGCGGCAGATGCCGGTGCGCGCAACGGTCTTCCATCGCGACCGGAACGCCCTGCTCCGTGCGGTAGAACACCACCGGCTCGCCCAAAATCATCCGGCCGAGCGGTTTGCGGCTGACTTCCGTATCGGTTGCGGCGACGTACCAGTAGTTACGCAGGAACATGGCCGGCCTCCCTGTTATTCCAAGAGCGTATTCAAGAGCCACAAGCGCTTAGCGCGCCTTTTCAGCGTTATCGGCCCCATACATCATAATACGCACATTATAGCAGGGGCGAGATCCAAATATCATCCAGTCATCCGGCGTCGCGCAACGCCGCCACCTGTTCGGCCCGCGTCGCTTCCAGTTCGCGCCTGAGCGCTTCGGCAAACACCGTCGTCGCGATGGGCAGATTGCGGCCGCGCAAGTGACCGAATACGAGATTGGCGCTCGGCACGTCGCGGCCGTCGATCCGTCGGCCAATAATGCCGAGCTTGTTGCTGGCGGGCGGCATGCCGATGGCGATCTGAAACGACAGCAAGCCGCCGTGGACGACGAGGCCGCGCAGCATCTCGAACGAGTTGGACTCGGCTGCGACCTTAAAAGTAAGTCCGGTGCGGGCGGAAAATTCGTCCAGCAACTGCCGGCCGCCGATCGAACGATCCGGCATCGCGACCGGATATTGCGCACAGTCGCTCAGGCGAAGCTTCTTCTTCACGGCGAGCGGATGATTTTTGGTCATGACAGCGACGATTTGTTGCTCGACCGTCATCAGCGGCCGGAAGTTCGCCATGTACGACGGCCGGAACACCAGCACGAGATCGACCTCATAAGCTGATAGCGCGGCCATGGCCCATTGATGATCGACAACCTTGACCTCGAACGAAACCAGCGAATATTTTTTGCGGAAAGCGGCGATCTGGCGCGGCAAGAAATCGAGCGCCAGCGCCTGGCTGCATGCGATCCGTACCGTGCCGCGGCGCAGCCCCTTGAGGTCCTCGATGTGGGACTTCATGCGCTCGGCTTCGCCCTGGTTGCCGCGCAGGTAGTGGACGAAGACTTCGCCAGCAGCGGTGAGCTGCACGCCGCGCGGCCGCCGGTCGAACAACGGCGCGCCGAGTTCCTCCTCAAGGTCGGCAATCCGGCGATTGACCGCGGATGCCGTGACGTTCAGCCGCTCGGCGGCCTTTCGTATCGACCCGGTGCGCGCCACCTCATCGACGTAACTCAATATCCGCAGGTGTTTCATGACCTAGAAGTGCTTCATGGCTTATGGCTCAGCGGTGCCTTTTCGGCATCAGTGTAGCAAGCAATAGGCGGTAGATAGCAACACCGGCCTGCGCTAACGTGAAGGCCGCCTATGCGGGCGTCGCCGGCCGCGCCGCATGGCTCATCTGGAGCACTCTCAATGATGCCCATCAGCCGCCGGTCTGCCCTCGCGCTTGCCGCAGGGCAGGCTCTCGCCACGCCATTCATCGGCGCATCGCGCGCCGCCGCCCAAAGCTCAACACCGATCCGGTTCACGCTCGACTGGAAGTACCAGGGCATCCATGCCTTCGTGTTCTGGGCCAAGGACAAGGGCTATTTCGACGCCGAAGGGCTGAACGTCACCATCGACCAAGGCGAAGGCTCCGCCGCCACCATCACCCGCATTGCCTCCGGCGCTTATGACGCTGGTTTCGGCGACATGAACGCCGCCATAAATCTGGCCGGCAAGCAGCCGGGTGTGGAGCCGCTGATGGTCTATATGGTCTATGACAGCGCGCCGTTCGCGCTCATCACCAAGGCGTCTGGTCCGATCAAAACGTTGAAGGACATAGAAGGCCGAATTCTCGGCTATCCGGCAGGTGGTGCAGCGGGCGCTTTGTTTCCGGCGCTGGCCAAGCTGAATGGCGTCGATGCCAGCAAGGTGAAAATCACCAATATGTCGCCGCCTTTGCAGGAACAGATGATGCTGCGAGGCGATGTCGACATCTCGGCGGTATTCACGGTGACGAGCTATATCAATCTGATCGGCCAGAAGGTCGATCCCGACAAGGATATCCGGTGGTTTTATTATTCGAGCTACGGGGTCAATCCATATTCCAACGGCATTATGGTCTCGCGCAAACTCGCGAGTGACAACCCTAAAGCCGTGACGGGTCTGGTCCGCGCGCTCAATCGCGCCCTGATCGAGGTGGCAGCCGATCCTGATGCCGGGATTGCGCTGGTGCTCAAACAGGAGCCTTTATTGAATGCGGCGCTGGAAAAGCAGCGCCTCCTCTACATGTACAAGACCCACATCGTCACGCCGGAAACCGACAAATCCGGCATCGGCGACGTGACTGACCCGCGCATGGCCGAGACCATCAAGTTAAATGTCGACACGTTCAATCTTCCGAACACGCCGACGATGACCGACGTCTTCAGCCGCGCGTTCCTGCCGCCTAAATCTGACCGCATGATCAAGCTGGCGACGTAAGCGCCCCGCCTCCAGTCATGAGTTCAGCGGTCATCAACGCGGCCTGGTTGCTGGCGAATGCCACAGACCCGGCAGTCCGCGATGTTGCCATCACGATCAGCGATGGCCGCATCGCCGCGATCGATTCTGCCGCCGGCAAAGGCGGCGGGCTGGCGCTGCCGGCGCTCGCCAACGCGCACGACCACGCCCGGTTTACGCGACTGAGCCAGATCGGCAGTTTTGATATCCCGTTGGAAGCGTGGCTGCCCTATCTTTCGCTGATCCCCTCAGTCGATCCCTGGCTCTGCTCGGCGGTGTCGTTCGGCCGCTCGGTCCGCGGCGGCGTCGGCGCCGCCATGGTGCATTACACCCGCGTCCAAGGGCTGACCGATTTTCCGACCGAGGCCAAAGCCGTGGCCAAGGCGGCGCGCGATATCGGCTTGCGCATCGCACTCGCCGTTCATTGCCGCGACCGCAATCCGATCGTTTACAGTTCGCACGACAAGCTGCTGCATGACCTGTCTCCCGCAGCCTGCGCTTGCATTACCCGCCGATTCCTGCGTCCGCCGGTGCCTGCCCGCGAACAAATTGCCATGGTGGAAGCAGTCGCCGCCGAGATCGAAGGGCAAGGCGTGACCGTGCAATACGGACCGGCCGGCGTGCAGTGGTGCACTGACGAAATGCTCGAAGGGATCGCCGAGGCATCGGCGCGCACCGGCCGCCGCGTCCACATGCATCTCCTGGAGACACGCTATCAACGCGCCTGGGCGGACCGCACCTATCCGGATGGCGTCGTACGTCATCTCGATCGCATCGGGCTGGTCAACGAACGAGTCTCGTTCGCGCACTGCATCTGGCTGCGCCCCGACGAGATGGACATTATCGCCGAGCGCGGCGCGACGATCGTCAGCAATACCAGTTCCAACCTTATTGTCAGTTCAGGCATCGCGCCGGTCGCGGAAATGCTGCGGCGCGGGTGCAAGGTCGCGATGGGTCTCGACGGCCTCACCTTCGATGAGGACGAGGATGCCTTGCGCGAGATGAGGCTCGGCTACGTGTTGCACAAGGGAATCGGTTTTGAGACACGAATGAGCCGCGCCGAGCTGTTGCAGTTCGCTTTTGGTCATGGCCGCTTTGCCGTGACCGGTGAGCGCGACGGTGGCGAGATCGCACCCGGCAAACCTGCCGACATTATGGTGCTTGATTGGGATCGGCTGGCCGCCGATCTGGTCGAACCCGACGTCCCTGCCCTTGATCTGCTGCTCGGGCGGGCGCGCAACGAGCACATTAAAGATGTCTTCGTCGCCGGCCGCCACGTGGTTGCCGATGGCCGCGTCACCGGCGTAGATCTGCCTTACCTCGAAGGGCAATTAGTGGCCGCCCTTCGCGCCGCGGCAGGTTCGACAGCCGACATACGCGCGGTGATGCCCGAGCTCCAGGCCGCCATCAAAACGCATTACGGCGAGCCGTTTTACTGCTTGTAAAGCGGCGCTAACCTGCAATGTCTCAACGTAGCATCGTAACAACAAGCGAGATTCCACTGAAACCTATTTCGGGTCCTTCAAGCGCAAGGCTTCGCTTTGACTAATTGAGCATTGATCGTGAGGCACCCTCATAGCCAGCTGCTTGATGTTTCGCTTGCGCCATTTGTATCGCAGCAAAGCACTATCTCCATTTCCATCTTGAAGCGGATATCTTCATCCGTCTGAAGCAAGTCATCACTAAGCAGGCACTCCTGCTTCGTAGGCGTTCGCGATCGTGGCCCTTCACGATGCAATTTGACGACGCCATGAGTTGCGTGCTATCTATAGGCATCGTCACCAACGAAAGATTGGCTGGCCTTGCTCTGCGCTCCAATCTTTCGCTCCAACGCGCTTATGTCGCTCTTTCAAGTGTTGCAATAGCAGATGCCACCGAATAGGACATGCGAGCCGTCTCGGCTCTATGAGTCGCAATAAGGTCTCTTGCTTCAGGCTGGTAGCTATCACGGGGCACGAAAATCATTTCGATTTTTAAAATTCATTTACCATTTAATTCTATCGCGGTGCGACAATAGGCTCTTTAACGTTCCCGAATCTCATGGCCATACGCGGCTTGAAGCTTGCTCAGTCGCCCACTAACGTCGCCGGAAGTTGGACGCCTAGCTCCACGGTAACTTCGAGCTGCCCTTAGCCCTTGCGTGCATTTGTCCAGCAATCAAGCTAAAAACTCTATCTGCTTTTCGATCAACATGGTTGCCTGCTAGTGCGTTCCAGTTGCCTCGTTTGTCCTGGGTCACACCGGTGCTCGGGCTGCTGAAAAGCCTGTGGCACCGCTCCCACGCTCATAGTCTACAAAAGCACGGTCCAGCATTTGTAAATGTGATCTTTTACTCTTTCGTTCTCGACTCGTTAAAAACAGCACACATCGGCTGATAGCCACGGCGATGGATAAGTAGCATGTCTCACCGGCTTCGTTCGGCCTTTCGGGTGCGGTCTCACACCACCGTCTGCCAATACGTGCCTCTCCACGGATTCATTTGGTCCCGGTCACAAACCCGCGTTCAACCGATGGTCCGGCCCTCGCGGGGTTGTCCTGGTCAAGCCTGGATCACCCGCTGCATAAGTCGCGCCGTTCGCCCTCCCTATAGCGTCCCAATCGCGCCGATGCTCTGACTTTGGAGGGCCCAATCTTGACGGGTGCCTTTTTGGCATCACTCAAGCAATAAATCGGCAATAGTTGGCAACGCTCGCTTCTGTTACATCCTAAGTGATGACCGTGGCGCCGGATCCGGGACCGACGCGCAACAGGAGCCAGAGCCATGACGTCAATCACGCGCCGCCGCGCGCTCGCGGCTGCGGCCGTACTCGCGCTTATTTCTCCGATCGCTGCTTTCGTCGCCAAAGCCCCAGCGGCGGAAGTCACCAAACTGAAAATGGTGCTGAACTGGAAGTACCAGGGCCCGCAGGGCTGGTTCTTCCTCGCCGATGACCGGGGTTACTTCAAGGCCGCCGGCCTCGATGTCACGATGGACCAGGGCAACGGATCGGGCGCACCGATCCCGCTGGTCGCTAACGGCACCTATGACGTCGGCTTCGGTGACGTCAACGCGCTGATCGAATTTGCCGCCAAGAAGCCGGAAGAAGCGCCGATCGCGGTCTACATGATGTACAATCGGCCGCCCTTCACTATCGCAGTGCGCGCCGACAGCCCGATCAAGACGCCGAAAGACCTCGAGGGCAAAACGCTCGGCGGCGCCGCCGGCGATGGCGCGCTCAAGCTGTTCCCCGCTTTCTGCAAGATCACCAAGATCGACTGCTCGACGATCAAGATCACCAATATGCAGCCGAACCTGCGTGAGCAGATGCTGATGCAGGGCCAGGTGGACGGCGTGTTCGGCTACGTCAACACGATCCGCTTTTCCGCCAAGCTGATGGGCGTCGATGCCGAGAAGCAGATCCGCTGGATCAACTATGGCGATTACGGCATGGACCTTTATTCGAATGCCATCATCGTCCCGAAGAAGCTAACCAAGGACAATCCTGCGGCGGTGCGCGGCTTGTTGGCGGCCATCAACCATGGGCTTGAGGATACGCTGAAGGATCCCGATGCCGCGGTTGCGGCAGTCACCAAGCGTGAGCCGCTGATCAACGCGAAAGTCGAGCGCGAACGGCTCGACGCCACGCTCACGGACGAGATGAACCATCCGGAGATCGCCAAGATCGGTCTCGGCAATGTCGATGCAGACCGCCTGAAGCGTTCGATCGACATCCTGGTGGAGGCCGACAACCTGCCCCGCACGCCGTCGGTCGACGAAATCTTCACGCCGGCGTTCCTGCCGCCGGTCGCCGATCTGCCGAAAAAGCTGTTCTGATCGATGCCGAAACGCCGCTGAGGCTTAAAGGGGGAGCCGACCATGGACCTCCACCTGAAAGACCGCGTGGTGATGATCACCGGACCGGCCAAGGGCATGGGCGCGTCGATTTCCGAGGCGTTCGCCGCCGAGGGCGCAAAGCTTGCGCTCGCCGGCCGGGACATCGAGGCGATCAAACCGGTTGCCGAGGAGGTCACGTCGGCCGGCGCTCAAGCGATCGTCCTTCGCTGCGATCTCACCGATCCGAAGCAATGCGACGATGCGGCCGAAAAGACCAAGAGCGCGTTCGGCCGCATTGATATCCTGGTCAATGTCGCGGGCGGCTCCGGGCCGATCGGCAAAACCGGCGTCGACACCACGCCGGAAGAGTTCGACTCCATCGTTACGCTCAACATGAACGGCTCGTTCCACACCATGCGTTCGGTGCTGCCGGCCATGATCGCTCAGCGTTACGGCAAGATCGTCAATGTCGGCGGCACTTTCGGCATGCGCGGCCGGGCCGGACGGATGGCCTACTCAGCCTCCAAATGGGGCTTGCGCGGAATCACCAAGAGCTTCGCCGTCGAAGTCGGCCAGTACAACATCAACGTGAATTGTGTCGCGCCGGGCATGGTCGACGGCCCGCGCTTTCGCGACAAGGTCTGCGCCGACATGGCGCAGCGTCTCGGCATCACCGTTGACGAAGCCGTCAAACGCCATGCGTCGGAATACGCGCTCAAGCGGGTGACGCTCGACCGCGACGTCGCCAATGCCTGCCTGTTTCTCTCCAGCGACGTGTCCCGCCAGATCACCGGCGTCGATCTGCCGGTGGATGGCGGCTGGGCAATGTTGTGAGGACCTGATCATGGCCACCGCGACTGCCGATCTCATCATTCGCAACGGTAAGGTCGTTTCGCACGACACCGTGTTTCCGGCGAGCGTCGCCATCAAGGACGGACGCATCCTTGCGGTCGGCGCCGACGACGCGATGCCGGCGGCAAAGGAGTTGTTCGACGCGAGCGGCCTGCATGTCCTGCCGGGCGCCATCGATGTCCATGTGCATTTCCGCGATCCCGGCTATCCGGACAAGGAGGACTTCGCCAGCGGCACCGCGGCCGCCGCGTTCGGCGGCGTGACCACGGTGTTCGATATGCCGAACACGATTCCGCCGACCGGTACCGCCGAAATCCTCGCTGCCAAACAGGCCATGGCTGCCGAAAAAGCCCATGTCGATTTCGGACTGTACGGACTGCTCGGTGAGGACACCATCGAACATGTCCCTGACCTCGTGAAAGGCGGCGTGATCGGCTTCAAGCTCTACATGGGCAACACGTTCGGCAAGATCCCCTCGCCTTCCACCGGCGCGATGCTGGAGGCGTTCGAAGTCGTTGCCGCAACGGGCAAACGGATTTCGCTCCACGCCGAAACGAATTCCATCATGGAGCGGCGGCAGGAGCGGCTGACGCTTGCCGGCAGGCGCGATCCGCTGGCGCACATTGCGTCGCGCCCTGCGGTCGTCGCTATCGAGGCGGTCAGCCGCGCGGCAATCCTCGCCGAATGGACCGGCGCGCGGATCCATATCCTGCACATCTCTTCCGCTGAGGAGTTACGGCCGCTGCGCGAAGCAAAAGCGCGCGGCGTCGATATTACCGGCGAAACCTGCCCGCACTATCTTCTGCTGTCGGCAGACGACTATCACACCATGGCCGGCATCATCCGCGTCAATCCGCCGGTGCGCGAAAAGCGCAACCAGGAGCCGCTGTGGGACGCGCTCACTGACGGCACCATCGACCTGATCGCGACAGATCACGCGCCGCATACGCCGGAGGAAAAAACCCGCAACGACATCTGGGCCGTGGACTGCGGCTTTCCGGGCGTCGAGACGCAGATGCCGCTGATGCTCAACGAGGTCAACAACGGGCGCATGTCGATCTCCGACTACGTCCGCAAGAGCGCATTCAATCCCGCCAAGATCTTTGGATTGTATCCCCATAAAGGCGCGATTGCGCCGGGATCCGATGCCGATATTGCGCTCGTCGACCTCGCTCGCGAGCACGTCATCGCCGATTCAGCCTTACAGTCGCATTCGAAAATCTCGCCATGGAACGGCCGGCGCATCAAGGGTCTGCCGGTTCACACGCTGGTACGCGGCCGGTTCGTGATGAAGAACCGCACGCTGATGGACGGCACACGCGGCTGGGGCCGTTCGGTCCACACCATCCAGAATATGCCAGCGCCGCGTGTCCAAAATGCCGATTCGACTATGCAGGCGATCGTCCATGCCGGGACTGATCAACGACTGGAGAAGACGGCATGACCGCAGCGCGGCATTCTGACTATTACGTCGAGCTTGAAGGCGTGACGCTGACCTACGGGCGTGACGACAAACGTGTCAACGCGTTGGGCCTCACCGATCTTCGGCTGAAACAGGGCGACTTCGTTGCGCTGGTCGGCCCGTCTGGCTGCGGCAAGTCCACCATCCTTAAACTAGTGACCGGTCTCATCAAAGCGACGACGGGATATGTGTACGTGGCCGGCCGCGAAGTCGGCGCCGAGCCTGTGCGCGTCGGCATGGCGTTTCAAAATCCGACCATGCTGCCGTGGCTGTCGGTGCGCGACAACGTCATGATGCCGCTGAAGATCGTGCCGCCGTTTCGCGCGCAGTATCGCTCCAAGCACAAGACCGAATTCCGCGACCGGGCCGAAGCGCTGCTCAAGGAAGTCGGCCTCGCCAATTTCGGCGACAAGCATCCGTGGCAGCTCTCCGGCGGCATGTTGCAGCGCGCTTCGCTGTGCCGCGCGCTGGTGCATGAGCCGCAACTCCTGATGCTCGACGAGCCGTTCGGCGCGCTCGACCAGTTCACCCGCGAGGAACTGTGGTCGATCATGCAGGAATTGTGGATGAAACTGCGCCCGACCGTGCTGCTGGTGACGCACGATCTCAAGGAAGCCGGCTACCTCGCCAACCGCATCTGCGTCATGCGCGCCCGGCCCGGACAAATCATCGACGATGCCGAGGTGCAGTTCCCGCGGCCGCGCACGATCGAAATGTCTTACACCCCGGACTTTGTCGGAATGACCCAGCGGCTGCGCGAACTCATCGTTTCCGCCAAGCCGTCACAGGAGGCCGCGTGATGGATCCGCAAACCCGCCGCCGCATCAATTCCACACTGTTCATTATTGGCTTTTTTGTGCTGTGGGAGCTGCTGTGCTGGATATTCAATGTCAGCGACATCGTGCTTCCGAAGCCCAGCCAGATCATCGTCACAATGATCGAGCGTTGGCCGGCGCTCTGGCCGCATACCGTGCAAACGCTTTACACGACGCTCGTCGGATTCGCCTTCGGCATCGTCATCGGCGTATTGCTCGGCATGCTGGTCGGCTCATCCCGGCTCGCTTACGACGTGGCCTATCCGCTGCTCATCGGTTTCGCCACCATACCGAAAGTCGCCGTCGTGCCGATCTTCGTGCTGTGGTTCGGCGCAGGCACGGTGCCTGCGGTGCTCACCGCCATGATCATGAGCGTTTTCCCGATCGTCGTGAACGTCGCCACCGGCCTCGCCACCACGGAACCAGAACTCGAGGACGTGATGAAGGCGTTGCACGCCAGCAAGCTCGACATTCTCTGGAATGTCGGCCTGCCGCGCACCATGCCCTACTTCTTTGCCTCGCTGAAAGTCGCAGTCACGCTCGCCTTCGTCGGGACCGTCATTTCAGAAACCGTCGCATCGAACCGCGGCATCGGCAACGTCATGATGATCGCGAGTTCGAACTTTGAGGTGCCGCTGGTTTTTGCCGGCCTTCTGATCCTGGCCATCATGGGCGTAGCGCTTTACGCGATCTTCTCGCTGATCGAAGGCCGGATCACCGGCTGGGCGCATCGCAAGGATGATTTCGCCATGGGGTAAGGCGAAGTGGGTTGAGGACGCAACATGCTGATCGCGCATTCACTGCGCGGTCGGCTGGCCCTGGATCTTCGGCAGATCGTTCGGATTGTTGCTTGGCCTGTTTGCTGTCCTGCGCCTTGCTTGCGAGTTCGACGGTCAGCCGCTGCGCAATGTCGGGCGACATCTGCGCCATAATGTCGGACATCACCTGCGGCTTGATCTTCGAAGCGATCTCGATCAGAACGCCGATATCCAGACGGTCGAAGATCTTGGCTGCGTCGCGCGGCTTCATGTTCTCGTACATGGTGACGAGACCCTTGAAGCGGGCAGCATCCGCATCATCCCTTTGCTGGGTCGCGTCCTTGATATGCTGCTCGGTCTCCTTAAGCTCGGTGAGCTGTCCCTCCATGCGCTTCTCGGCGGCCTGAATCAGGCTTTCGCGAATATCGAGTTCACGGGCCCGCGCATCGAGTTCCTGGCGGCGTTCCTGAAGCCGCTCAAGGATCGCGCGCTCGGCACCGGATGGTTGGCCATCGAGCGGAATGGCCGTTCCCGCTGGCTTGGTCTCCGGCGCCTTTGCGTTCGGCGCCTTGGCGTCCTGAGCCTTCGCCTCTTGGACTTGCCATCCGTCGCCGTTTTGGCCTTTTCCGGCGTCTCGGAAACCGAACCGGTAATATCCATCCTGTCGGCCGGCAGTGATGCGACAGCGGACGATTGCGACGGAGATGCGCCGCTGCCATCGGGGAAATTGAACATCTGCGACGCCCACGACGTCATCGAGGACGATGGCCGCGCACATCGGGTGTGGTGCGAATGACCGAAGTATCGGCGTCCGCAACCGTGTTGCCGCCGGCGGAGAGCTCGTCGTCGAGCAAAAAGTCGGCGGCAATCAGCGTCAAAAGACACGCGCAGGCAACGATCGCGATCGGAAGCAGCCGCAATTCGCGCAGATAACGGATCATGCAGCGATACCGTGTACCTTTGTGCGCAGCCGCTCGGCGAAGGCCTGGGCGGCAACCGCGACTGATTTGGCCTCATTGCCCGGCGCCACCGGCTCCTGAATTGGCCGCGCCGCGATCGCGATCTGCGACAGCCGGTTCAGCACGTCCTTGCCGGTGATGAGGCGCCGGTCGATCTCGCCGGTCATGGTCTCGGCGCGCCGCAGCCGCTCGCCCAGACCGACGTCACATTCGCGCACCGTGACCTTCAGGCCCGCGACCGCGCGCTCGGCAATCTCGGTCGCGGTGATCAGCTCCGAAATTGTCGCGCGCAACGACATCTCATCGGCTTTCAAGAGCTTCAAACGGCGATTGAGCAACATGCAATAACTGACCGTCAGCATTAAAAGAATGGCGACTACGCCTTCGATGATCATTCCAAAGCCGTTGCTCACGGAGTCTCCTTCCGATTGCCACTGCCGCCTGCCGTTTCGAACATCGCGAACGTGGTGTTTGGTTTGCGTAAAGTCTTGGCAACACGCACGGCGACGCGGTCTCCGACGCGGCCCATCCGCCCTTCGGTAGAGCGTGACGCTGCCGCAGCGCACGATCACCGGCGCGTCGGTTTTAAGTTCGAGCATCAGCGTATCGCCGACTTCGAGCTTCATGATCTGGCGTAACGGCAACTGCGCCTCGTAAAGCACTGCATCCACTGCGACTTGAGCCTGGCTGATTTCGGTGGCGAGATGGCCTTCCCAGGTCGAGTCGCGGCCGAACTTTTCGCCCATGAACATCTGCAACAGAACGTCGCGGATGGGTTCGATGGTCGCGTAAGGCAACAGCAGCTCGATCGTGCCGCCGCGATCTTCCATGTCGATGCGCAGCCGTACCAGGATCGCGGCGTTCGCCGGACGCGAGATCGCGGCAAAACGCGGATTGGTCTCCAGCCGGTCGATGTTGAACTTGACCGGCGACAACGGCCGAAACGCAAGCTCGGTGTCGGCGAGCACGACCTCGATCATGCGCTTGATGAGGTTGGTCTCGATCGTGGTGTAGGGCCGCCCTTCGATACGGATCGGGGTCTGGCCGCGCCGCCCGCCAAGCAGCACGTCGATGATCGAATAGATCAGGCTCGAATTGACCGTCAGCAGACCGAAATTGTCCCACTCCTCGGCTTTGAATACGCCGAGGATTGCGGGCAGCGGGATCGAGTTGAGGTAATCGCCGAACCGCACCGAGGTAATACGGTCGAGCGAGACTTCGACGTTGTCCGAGGTGAAATTGCGCAGGCTCGTTGTCAACAACCGGACCAGCCGGTCGAAGACGATCTCGAGCATCGGCAACCGCTCGTAAGAGACCATCGCCGAGTCGATGATCGCGCGGATGCCGGAATTGTCATTCAGGTTGACGTCGGCGAGCGAAAAGCCGAGCAGAGAATCGATTTCATCTTGCGTGAGAACGCGTTCGGCGCCGCCCTTCGCTGCCTGGATGAACTGACCGTCGTCCACCATGGTCGCCCATTGCGACGCCATATCGCTTCACCTTCTGCCTTCGGCCGGCGCGGTGCCAGGCGCGGCGTTGCGCCGCCTGCTGCTCGGCTTCGAGCGCAACGCCCCACTCGGCGGCGAGTGCGTCCTGGTCGATCTGATCCTTCAGTGCCATGGCGTTACGGTCAGGTTTGAGACTTATAGCAGCGAAAGCGACTCGCTCGCACAAAGAGACTTACCGCACGAAAATTGCCGTACTTACTGAACGACAATTTCCTTGAACAGCACCGCATTGATCTTGCTCGGCGCAATTGCGGCATCGACCCGCCGCGTCAGCTCTTCCTTGAGCCGATACAGGCCTGCCGAACCATCGAGATCGGTTGGCCGAAGCTCCCGCAGATAGGTCTGAAAGGTATCGAGCAGCCGCGGCATCACCGGCTGAATTTGTGCCTGCACCTGCTCATCCGGCAGTTCGAGCGCAATCTTCACTTTAAGGTATTGCGTGCGCTCGCTGCCGCTCGACGACAAATTCACCAGCACATCCGGCATGTCGACAAAGATCGGCGCCTTCGGTGGCGGCGCCGCAGCAGCGGTGCCCTCGGCGCTGTGACGGCCCATGAAGAAATAACCGCCGCCGCCGAGCGCCCCGAGCCCGACCACGCCGCCAACCGCCATGATGATGAGTTTGCGCGATAGCCAACCGCGCTTTGCCGACGGGGCCGCGTCACCCTCTTTGGCCTCGTCGCCTCCGGTCTCGGATTTTGTTTCGTTCTTGTTGCCATCACCGTCCCCGCTTGCGTGAGTGCGCACGCAGTCGGCCCAACAAAACGCAAGCAACGATGCCGGAAGCGCGACTCCGCGCCACGCATGTGGCGCTACAAAAGCCACGCTAGGCACGAATGGTTAATGGAAACTTGCAGCGGGCGGCCAGGCAGGAAAATTTTGCCGGTTACCGCGCCCTTCGGTGACCTTTTCTGCCCGGCAGGCGGCCAGCCATAAAACACTCAAGCTTTTGAAATATATAAATTTATTCCCTTGGCACGGCTTCTGCATTTTCCCACGTGCCGCGGCTTGGGAGAGCTGCGGCCGTCGGCGAAGCGGTCTCTGGAGAAGACAGCTTCGCCGCATAAAAGGGGAGAGTACCGATGGAGAATGCACTTCTCGTCGGCTTGTCGCGGCAGATGGCACTCAGTCACGAGCTGGACATCATCGCCAACAACATCGCCAATATCGACACCACCGGCTTCAAGGCCGACAACGCGTCGTTCAGCGAATTCCTGATGCCGCATGCCAGCGATGGCGACTTCAGCGGTAGCGACAAGCACGTCAGCTTCGTGCAGGATCGCGCAAGCTGGATCAATCTCGCCCCTGGAGCGATTGAACGCACCGGCGACCCGCTCAACGTCGCCATCGACGGTCCGGGTTATCTCGTGGTGCAAACGGCGAACGGACCGCGTTACACCCGTAACGGCGCACTGGCACTTAACGCCACCGGCCAGATCGTCACGAGCGACGGCAATCCGGTGCTGGGCGGTAGCGGACCGATCACCCTCCAGCAAGGCGACCACGACGTCTCCATCAGCCCAAGCGGCATCATCACTGTGCGTGAAGGCACCAGTACGGCCGATTCGCCGCGAGGGCAGTTGCAGCTCGTCAGCTTCGATCAGCCGACCCGGCTGCGAAAAGACGGTGGCTCTACGTTCTCGGCGCCGAACGGCGTTACCGCGAATCCAGCACCGGCAAACACGCACGTCGTCCAGGGCGCGATTGAAAAATCCAACGTCAATGGCGTCGTCGAGATGGCGCGCATGATCGAGATCACGCGCAACTACAGCGATATCGCCGCACTCCTGCAACAGCAGGGCGATCAGCGCCGCAACGCGCTGCAACAGCTCTCGCAGACGCCGGCGAGCTCATAAGGTTCAGGAGACCGTAACATGCGTGCACTCGATACCGCAGCGACAGGCATGGCGGCCATGGACCTTCAGGTCCAGGTCATCGCAGGCAATATCGCCAACATGAGCACGACCGGCTTCAAGAGCCAGCGCGCCGAATTCCAGGACCTTATCTACGAACACATTCAGCGCATCGGCGCGCAAGCGTCCGACCAGGGCAACATCCTGCCGGTCGGCATCGACCTGGGTTCAGGCGTCAAGACCGTCGGCACACCGCGCCTGATGACTCAAGGAACGCTGGCCCAGACCGGCAACCCGCTCGATCTCGCCATCCAGGGCAACGGCTGGTTCAAGGTCCTGATGCCGGACGGCACTTACAATTACACGCGCGATGGCTCGTTCCAGATGGACTCCCAAGGCCGTATCGTTACGGCAGAAGGCAACATCGTTCAGCCGACTATCACCATTCCGCCGAATTCGACCGGGCTGACCGTCAATCAGCAAGGCCAGGTGTCGGTGACCCTGCCGAACTCGACGACGTCGAGCATCCTTGGCCAGTTCACCATCACAACCTTCACCAACGACGCCGGCTTGCAGGCGAACGGCAACAACTTATTCAGCGCCACACCGGCCTCCGGCACGCCGCAAGACGGCCTCGCCGGCACCAACAGCGCCGGCACCTTGCTGCAAGGCAGCCTCGAACAGTCGAACGTCGAGGCGGTAACTGAAATCTCCAACCTGATCGCGGCACAGCGCGCCTACGAGATGAACTCCAAGGTCATCACCGCGGCCGATGAAATGCTGCAGACAACCTCGCAATTGATGAAGTGACATAGATCATGATCCGCTCTGGCATCCGCGTTTTATCACTGCTGTTCGCGCTGGCGGCATTGTCGTCGATTTCGGCCACAGCCCAGATCGCACCGCTGAACGCCGTCCCCGCGCTGCGCGCCAATGTCACCGTCACCGGAGACGTCGTGACCATCGGCGATCTGATCGAAAACGCCGGCGCTTCTACCGACGTTCCGATCTTCCGCTCGCCGGATCTTGGAACCAGGGGCATAGTACCGACAGCGAAGATCGTCGAAGCGATCCGCCCGCATCAGCTTATCGACATCGACACCCGCGGCCTCGCCGAGGTCGTGGTGACACATGCGAGCCGCGCCATATCGGCGCAGGAAATCACCGCAACCATTGCGGAAGCCCTCTCCGCCCAATACGGGCTGGGCGATGCGAAGGACATTTCCGTCACCTTCGATCGCGACGTCCACACCCTGCAAGTCGAGCCGACGGCGACCGGCGATTTGCAGGTGCTCTCCCTCACCTACGATTCCCACACCACGCGTTTTGACGTGACGTTCGATCTGGCTTCCAGCTCGGTGCTCCATCGCCAGCCGGCGCGCTTCTTCGGCACAGCCATTGAGACGATCCCCGCGGTTGCTGTCGAGCGTCCGGTCGAGCGCGGCGAGATCCTGAAGCAATCCGACCTCACCATCCTGCGCCGGCCGAAGTCCGAGGGCGGTGCGATTGCAAATGTTGCCGACGCCGTAGGCCTTGCCGCCCGCCACGAATTGCACCCCGGCCTGCCACTGCACGCCGCGGACCTGACAAAGCCGGAGGTCGTCCAGCGCAATGACACCGTGACCATCGTCTTTCAGGCGCCAGGCCTCATGCTGACGCTGCGCGGTGTCGCGCAGGAAGGGGGCGCGATCGGCGACTTGATTGGCGTTCTCAATGCCGACTCAAAGCGAGTCGTGCAGGCTCAAGTGACGGCTCCGGGGCGCGTCAGCGTGAGTGCGGTGACGACCCGCGTTGTCCAAAATACATCGCCAATGGTGGTTTCCCCGTCGGTGTCGGGCGGACAGTCCGAGTGATGAAGAGCTTGCGTGAAAGGTAGTTCGATGTCGCATCGTGTTTGGGTACTGCGTTGCGCCCTGCTCTCCACAGTGGCGGCCGTCACTTCGGGGTGCGCCGCGCTCGATCAGCTCAAGACGATCGGGCAAGGACCGCCGCCGCTGTCGCCGGTGAACAATCCGACCACCCAGCCCGGCTACAAGCCGGTGCAGATGCCGATGCCGACGCCGCAGCCGGTGACCTACAATCCGAATTCGCTGTGGCGCAACGGGTCGCGCGCGTTCTTCAAGGATCAGCGCGCGCACCAGGTCGGTGATATTCTGACGGTCAAGGTCAACATCAACGACACCGCACAATTCCAGGATCAGACCCAGGTGCAGCGCACCTCGACCGAGGATTCCGGCATCACCAATTTCCTCGGCGCCAATACAATCAAAAATCCGGCGACGGCCGTGCTGCCCGGCAGCATCATCACCGCCGACACCAACACGCAAAGCAATGCCACCGGCTCCATCAACCGGCAAGACCAGTTGGTGACCAATGTCGCGGCCGTGGTCACGCAGTTGCTGCCGAACGGCAATATGGTGATCGAAGGCAAGCAGGAAGTGCGACTCAACGCAGAGATGCGCGAGCTTCTCGTCGCCGGCGTGGTGCGACCTGAAGATATCGACAGCGACAACACCATCGACCTGCCCAAGATCGCAGAAGCGCGCCTCGCCTACGGCGGCAAGGGCACGATCTCAAATATCCAGCAGCCGCCATGGGGCCAGCAGGCGCTTGATGTGCTGTTACCGTTCTAACCGGGAGTCAATTCAGCGGGAGATCGTCTGACCACCGATTGCTGAAACTTAGAGCACGATCCGGAAAAGTGGACTTCCAGTTTTCCGAAAAGACCATGCTCTAATTGGAAATCTAGACCCTGATCCGATTTAACCTGATCGGATCAGGGTCTAGACAATCTTGGCTCCCCGGGATCGTTTAGCGCGCGAAAACGATCCCGTAACGGCGCGGCCTCCGGCAGCTCCCCGCCGGAGGCCGCAAATTTTTATCGGCTTTACCGGAGAATGTTCGCTGCGACTACGCCGATAGCTGGCGCGTGTTCGGCAGAAAGTGCGCGTGCATCAACTCCTGCCGCAATGCACCGATGACATCGTTCCAGTCGCCAAATGCCGGCTGCCGGCAGAGCCGCGCGGTCGGATACCATGGCGTATCTTGCCGTTCGCGCAGCCAGCGGAAATCCGCAGCGAACGGCAATAGGAGGAAAAGTGGCTTACCCATGGCGCCGGCTAAATGCGCAACCGCGGTGTCGACCGCGATGACCGCATCGAGCGATGCGATCACGGCTGCGGTATCGGCGAAGTCGCGAAACTTTTTCTCGAACCGGAACCGGGCGGGTTGCGTGTTGAGGAACGAAACGTCTTCCTCGCGTACGTCATGCTGAAGGCTGACGAACGAAATATCCGGCAAATCAAGCAACGGCGCGAAAGCCGACAAACGTATGGACCGGTTGGCATCGTTGTCGTGAACGCGCCCACCGGACCAAACCAGACCGACGAGCGGCTGCTGCCGCGGCATTCGCGTCCGCCACAATGCGATATCGTCGCCCGCCGCCTCGATATAAGGGACATCGACGGGGATCGTTGCCAACTCGGTGCCGAAAGCGGCCGGCAAGCTGAGCAACGGACAATGCAAATCGAATGGCGGCAATGACTTGCCGCGCCCAATGACGGCGGCGACACCGGGCAGCGCCGCCAAAAGCCGCTTGAGCTCGGGCTGCACTTCAAGAATGACCCTCGCCCCTCGCCCTCCGAGTAGAGGCGCGTAACGGATGAACTGAAGCGTATCGCCAGAACCCTGCTCGGCATGCAGCAAGATGGTCTTGCCATCGACCGGCGCATCACCGAGCCAAAGCGGCGCCGCGAAATTGCGACGCTGCGACGCCAGAAGCCCGACCGACCAGCGCGCCTCGTAGTCGCGCCACGCGCTAAAGTCGCCCAACGTCAATCGCGCGACGCTTTCGACAAAGCGCGCCTGGGCAAAATCGGGCTTACGTACCAGCGCGCGACGCGCGCTCATCACCGCTTCCTGCGGGCGGTCGAGCCGGCGCAGCGCAACCGCGCGATTGGTCAGAAGCTGCACATTTTCCGGAGCGCGCCTGAGCACAAGATCGTAGGCCGCGAGCGCTTCCGCCACCCGGTTTAGCTTGAGCAAAGCATTCCCGCGGTTACCCAGGGCGTCAAAATGATCCGGCTTCGTTTCCAGCACGCGATCGAAGTCTTCCAGTGCCTGTTGCGGCCTGTCGAGCTCCAATTGCGCAACGCCGCGCCGGTTCAGCAGTTCGGGATGGAGCGGATCTATACGAAGTCCCGACGTCATAACTTGCCAATGCCCGCTCGATTTGGCGAAGCAAATGGAAGCACAGGCCGAGGCTGGAGAAGCCATCAGCACGGTCGGGATTCGATTTCAGCGCCGACTGGAACAGCGCCAGCGCCATATCGAGCTGACCATTATGCAAATGGATTTGGCCGAGGCCGTGCAATGCGTCGAAATTTCCGGGATCGTTTTTCAGCAGCGCGGTGTAGTTCTGCACGGCCTTGCCGAGTTCGCCGCACTCATGGGCACGCCGCGCGCGGCGGCGCAACAGCCGGCGCGGGTCTGCTTCGACGTGCTGCGAGGCGCCGCTCATTCGTTAACGAGCGGTAACCAAAGATGGTGAATAAAACCTTAAGTGCCCGCGAGACTGTTCGAGCATAAACCGGAAAAGTGGACTTCCGGTCCTCCGATAAGATCATGCTAGACTTTGATCCGATTCAATCTGATCAGATCAAGGTCTAGTCGTCGCGATAAACGCGCTCGCGGCGCTCGTGCCGTTCCTGCGCTTCGATCGACAGAGTTGCGATTGGCCGCGCTTCGAGCCGCTTCAGCGAGATCGGCTCGCCGGTCTCTTCACAGAAGCCGTAAGTACCGTCCTCGATACGGGCCAGGGCGGCGTCGATCTTGCTGATCAGCTTGCGTTGGCGGTCGCGGGCCCGAAGTTCGATCGCCCGGTCGGTCTCCGACGATGCGCGGTCGGCGAGGTCGGGGTGATTTTGGTTCTCGTCCTGGAGGTGCTGAAGGGTCTCCTTCGCCTCCTTGAGGATGTCGTCACGCCAGTCGAACAACTTTGCCCGGAAGTATTCTCGCTGGCGGT
The DNA here is from genome assembly GCA_963742215.1 of uncultured Alphaproteobacteria bacterium. Taxonomy (GTDB): domain Bacteria; phylum Pseudomonadota; class Alphaproteobacteria; order Rhizobiales; family Xanthobacteraceae; genus BOG-931. The sequence continues at coordinate 20,235 of CAVULJ010000020.1, read as the reverse complement.
CGCTCATAAACGGCTCTTTGTCGGTAGGCCGATATAGCCGCTCCATCGCATGTGCGGCTTTGCCGTTACCGTTTTTGAGTGGTTTTTCTTCGGCTTTTCCGTTCTTGCTCTTCACTAACTGCATTTTCCCTCAACTCCGTACACACCGCAGGTGTGGGGTCCTCCCGAAAGGCTGGCCTATATATCGGGGGTCAATGACAGAGACAATAACGATGATGATGTCCGGACCGGCAAAATAGGGCGCTGCCTACGATCTGTGCAAGGCAGCCGGGCTGATCGGGTTTTCCCTGTAAAATCAGTGAACTGCCGCTAGCCTATGCCGGCTTTGGCGAGCTCGACAGCGACCCGGAGGTCGATTTCGGCAAGCACCGCGTCGAGCCCGTCGTCGCCTGAACTGTCCTTGAGGTCGCCGGCCACCGATTTCAGGCGCAACAAAGTGCCTTGATCGAGGCTGCCCGATAGCAATCCGATCTTGAGTTCGTCAAGCGCATCCAGCGCTCGCCGCCCTTGTTTCACCACACGGCGTCGCCGCTCCGCCGGCTCCTCGATGCCCTGAAGCGCGATCAGGGCATCGATCCCGCCCAGCGTACGCAGAGCTACTGCCGCACTTTGTGCTTGCGGCGCCTCGGACTCTGGCACGGCAAAGCTACCACCAGCCGGCCGGCGTACGACCGGCGCCGCTGTTGCCACCGATGTGCCGTTGGGTCCGTAAACGCGCATATTAAGAACGTGTGCCGTTATGGTTAATGGCTCGTAAAGGGAACCGGCAATTCTTGCCGAAACCCGGCAAACGATGCTCGCCCTGCCCTTCGGGACGGCCCCGCTTCGCAGAAATTATCCAGTTATTTCAGTGATGTGAGCGCGCCACCGCTATGGCACGCTACTCGCATTGATAGTCCCGTCCGGCCTCTTGGGGAGCAAGATGACAAGGACGTTCAAGACCGCGCTTGCCGCGGCAATACTGTTTTGCTGCGCCGTTTCGACGGCGTCAGCGACGTCGCGCATTAAAGACCTCGCCAATATCGAGGGCGTGCGACAGAACCAATTGCTGGGCTACGGCCTGGTCGTCGGCCTCAATGGCACCGGCGACACGCTCAATAATGCGCCTTTCACCAAGCAATCCCTGCAAGCCATGCTGGAGCGCCTCGGCGTCAACATTCGTGGCCAGCAGATCCGCACCGGTAACGTCGCCGCGGTCATGGTCACGGCCGACTTGCCGCCGTTTGCCACCCAGGGCACCCGCATCGACGTTACCGCGTCGGCGATGGGCGACGCCAAAAGCCTGCAAGGCGGCACGCTGCTGGTCACGCCCCTGCTCGGCGCCGATGGCAACGTCTACGCGGTTGCGCAGGGCTCGCTCACCATCGGCGGCTTCCAGGCGGAAGGCGAAGCAGCCAAAATCACACGCGGTGTTCCGACCGTGGGACGGCTGCCGAACGGCGCCATCATCGAACGTGAAATCGATTTCGACCTCGAAACGCTCGGACGGTTGCGGCTGGCGCTGCGTAATCCCGATTTCACCACGGCGAAGCGCATCGCTATAGCGGTAAACGACTATATCGGCGCGCCGGTTGCCGAGCCGCTCGATCCATCCACCGTGCAACTGACGCTGCCAAAAAAGTTTCCGCAGAACGTGGTCTCGATGTTGACCGAGATCGAACAGTTGCAGGTCGAGCCCGACCAGGCCGCCAAAATCGTCATCGACGAGCGATCCGGTGTGATCGTGATCGGTCGCGATGTGCGTGTATCCACCGTCGCGGTGGCTCAAGGCAATCTCACCGTCACAATTTCCGAAGCGCCACAGGTCAGTCAGCCCGGACCATTGTCGCGAGGCCGCACTGTGGTCGTGCCCCGCTCCTCGGTCGGCGTGCAGGAAGAAGGCAAGAAGCTTGCGCTGGTGCAGGAGGGTGTCTCACTCCAGCAAATCGTCGACGGGCTCAATGCGCTCGGCATCGGGCCACGCGACCTGATCGTCATCTTGCAAGCCATAAAAGCCGCCGGCGCCATCCAGGCCGATATCGAGGTGATGTGATGACGAGCCCCGTAGATTTCTCCGCGTCGCTCGCCTCGATCGGCGATGCGCAGAGCGCCCAGGCGCAATCCGCGCTGCAGGTCAAAACCAAAGCCAAGGCGTCTTCGGAACAGTTTGAAGCCGTCTTCCTCAACTCGATGTTTCAGCAGATGTTCACCGGCATCGACGGCGACGGACCGTTCGGCGGCAGCGGCTCGCTGAAGATCTGGCGCTCGTTCATGACGGACCAGTACGCCAAGACCTTCGCCAAGGCGGGCGGCATCGGCATTGCCTCCCACGTTTATGATGAGCTGCTCAAACATCAAGGGCTGACCGCGTCATGAGCCCGATCACCAACACCGCCGAAGCCGAACAGGCCATCGAAAACCTGGCGCTGCTAATCCAGAAACTGTCAGGCCTTGTCGAGCAGGAAACGGCTCTCATCCGGACCGGCCATGTGCGCAAGGCGACGAACCTCAACCAGGAGAAGTCGCTCCTTGCGGGCGAGCTCTATAACTGTGGCGAGCGGCTGAAAGCCAACGCCAAATTCATTCTGAAAGTCGCTCCTGCGCGCTGCGTGGCGCTTGCGCGTCTCCAGGAAACATTTCGCCTTGCGCTGCAAAAGAACCTTGTCGTGCTTGCGACGGCGCACGCGGTTTCCGAGGGCATCGTGCGCCGGCTATCGGGCGACCTCGGCAAGAAAACGACGCCGCAGGTCTACGGCGCGTCCGGCCGCACGGCAGCGGCGTACGCCAAACACGGCCAGCCCATTGCGGTCAGCCGAAAGCTTTAGCTGTGCGACTATTGGCGAAGTCGCACATGACTTGCATACCCGTCGCCTCGGGCGATAGTCCGGCCCCGTGATCAGACGGCCATGAAGGCAAAACCCAATCTTCAAGGCGGACAGCCGGCGCAAGCTTCGGCGGCACCACTATCGCCTTGGCTCGCATCGTTGTTTGTGCAAGGGCTGGCGTTGCATCGCAGCGGCCAATTGAAGGACGCCGAACGAACCTACAATCAGATACTGGCCTCCCGGCCGGATCATTTTGACAGCCGGCATCTGCTCGGCGTGACCTTTCTGCAAACCGGAAACTACGCTGAAGCTGTCCGTCAAATCGACCTGGCGCTAAAAAGAAACCGGCATAACGTTCACGCTCTCAGCAATCGCGGCGCGGCCCTCAAGGAACTCGGGCGGTTTGACGAAGCGATGGCGAGCTACGACCGCCTGCTCAAGACGGCGCCCGATTATGCCGAAGGGTATTCAAATCGCGGCGTCGTTCTTCATGCGCTCAAGCGCTACGAGGAAGCGCTGGCAAGCTACGACCGCGCGCTGGCGCTGCGGCCGGACTACCCCGATGCGCTTTGCAATTGCGCCGCGACCCTGCACCAGCTCGGGCGCTTCGAGGAAGCCGTCGCAAGCTGCGACCGCGCGCTGGCGCTGCACGCCAACACGGCGGAAGTTCATTCCAATCGCGCCAACAGCCTGCACGGGCTTGGACGATACGAAGAAGCGCTGACAAGCTGCGACCGCGCACTGGTGCTGCGGCCGGACTACGCCGAAGCACATTCCAATCGAGGCAACGCGCTTCACGAACTGCATCGGTTCGAGGACGCGCTCGCGGCCTACGGGCGCGCCATTGCATTGCAGCCCCAATTTGCCGAGGCATGGTCAAACCACGGTAACGCGCTTCAGGAATTGCGGCGTTTCGACGAAGCGCTGGGGAGCTACGATCAATCGATTGTGTTGCGGCCGGACTACGCGGAAACACATTTGAACCGCGGCAACGCACTCAAGGAACTTTGCCGCTTCGATGAAGCATTGGCGAGCTACGATCGCGCCGTGACACTAGGGCCCAACCTCGCCGACGGCCATTTCAGCGCGGCGATATGCCGGCTCATGCTTGGCGATTTCGAGCGTGGCTGGCAGCAACACGAATGGCGGTGGGACACCGCACAGCTTCGCGCCGTCAAACGGAATTTTCCGCAACCGCAGTGGCTCGGCACAGACGACCTCGCCGGCAAGACCATTTTGCTTCACCACGAGCAGGGTTTCGGCGACACGCTTCAGTTTTGCCGTTACCTGCCCAAGGTCGTAGAGCGCGCAGGCTGCGTCATATTCGAAGTGCCGAAAGCATTGCACACGCTGATGCAATCACTTCCCGGCCCGATACAGATTATCGCCAGAGGCGATCCGTTGCCAGACTTCGATGTGCACTGCCCGCTGCTCAGTCTGCCGCTGGCCTTTGCAACCCGGCTCGAAACCATCCCGTCGCAAATACCTTATCTCTCCGCCCCCACGGATAAGATAGAAGCCTGGCGCAACCGTCTCGGTACACACGACGCATTGCGAGTTGGACTGGTATGGGCCGGCGACCCGCGAAAACAGACGCCAGGCGCGCACCGGATCGACCGCCAGCGCAGCCTCACGTTCGATCAACTGGCGCCGATTTTTCCGGTGCTGGACTGCAAGTTCTACAGCCTGCAAAAGGGCGGCGATGCAGTCGCCCAACTGCACAACAGCGCGCTTCGGCATCGGGTCGTCGACTGGAGCGAAGACTTTCACGATTTTTCAGATACTGCGGCTCTGATCGATAATCTCGATCTGGTGATCGCGGTCGATACGTCGGTCGCCCATGTCGCCGGCGCGCTTGGAAAACCGCTGTGGCTGATCAACCGCTACAACACGTGCTGGCGATGGCTGCTCGATCGTGACGATAGTCCCTGGTATCCCAGCCTGCGCCAATTCCGTCAGGACTCGACAAGGCAATGGGATCCGGTCATGGCCCGCATCGCCGCAGCGCTACAGGATCAGGCTCGCGAATTTCCCGATGGCGCCTGACGTCCGCGGCGCCCTATTCGCGATGGATCCAATTCAATTTGATCGGATCAAGAGTGGTAGATCGCTCAATCGTGAATTTTCCTGCGCGGCTCAACAACGAATAGCCAAAAGCACCCGCAGCCCAGCACTATCACGGCGAGCGGTATAAGGAATGTCTCCACGGCTTATGCTCCAGCTAAAAAGAGACAAAGCGCATCTTTAAGATGCATGCGCTCAACGCGCTGGTACCGGTGGCACCAACGTAAACCAATCAAGATCATTGCAAGATCGAAATCGAGCCTACCGACGGCACTGGCTACCGATTATTAAACGGCGACTTCGGTACGTCGCCATCTTGTTGGCAGCTCTCCAAGGAGAGATGAACTCCACCTTGGATACACGTGCCTCCACAGACGCTCTTTTCGCTTGCATGGCAACAGCTAAAAGGCCGCACGTGTTGCCGACAGGCTTTTGCGAGTTTATCTGCGTGAAGCGGCCCGCATTGAGGCGCGGCTCCGGAACCACGAATTCTATCCCCAACGCCCATAAGTCTGTGTCGGCTTGGCCGAGTTCGCTGCGTAGCGATCGCTCGAGCGGTGGACCCCTAACTCAAGTTAGGGTCAGGCATTCGAGGTGTCTTCGGATTCATGTACAAGCGTAAAGATCGGCACGTTTCGGGAATTCCAACTGTACATGGTTTGGTGACAAACTTGGCACTTTACATAGCTTCGCTGCTGAAACGACAGACGTGCCGTCATCATTTCATATTCAGTCCGACAATAGGGGCACTTGAAGAGGGACATCGTTTTACAAGGCGTCTTCGGTTGATGATGTAAAGCCTGTTACCGGACATCGCTGCTGGAGCGAACTTAGCTCCTCGCATGTCAATTCTCGAGGAAGGTTCTCAGTATTTTCGACCGGCTTGGGTGCTTGAGCTTACGCAGCGCTTTGGCCTCGATCTGTCGAATCCGCTCGCGCGTTACCGAAAACTGCCGGCCGACTTCCTCCAACGTATGGTCGCTGTTCATGCCAAGACCAAAGCGCATGCGCACGATCCGCTCTTCACGTGCTGTTAGTGACGCCAAGACGCGCGTCGTGCTCTCTCGCAAATTCGACTGGATCACCGCGTCAACCGGCAGAATGGCATTTTTGTCCTCAATTAAATCGCCGAGATAGGAGTCTTCCTCTTCGCCAATCGGCGTTTCGAGCGACAGTGGCTCCTTCGCGATTTGCAGAACTTTCTTGACCTTCTCGACCGGCATATGGAGCTTTTTTCCGAGTTCTTCCGGCGTCGGCTCGCGACCGAGTTCGCTGAACATCAGCCGCCTTGCCCGGATGATTTTGTTGAAGGCCTCGATCATGTGAACAGGCACACGGATCGTGCGAGACTGATCGTAGAGCGAGCGGCTGACAGCTTGCCGAATCCACCAGGTGGCGTAGGTCGAGAACTTGTAACCGCGCCGGTATTCGAACTTGTCGACCGCCCTCATCAGGCCGATGTTCCCCTCCTGAATCAGGTCGAGGAACTGCAGGCCGCGGTTGGTATACTTCCTTGCTATCGAGATGACGAGACGCAAATTCGCCTCAACCATCTCTTTCTTTGCTTGCAATGCCTCCCGCTCGCCCTTTTGCACCGCGTGCACAATCATACGGAACTCCCCGATTTCAAGGCCCGTCTCGCCTGCCAGTGTGTGGATCTGTGTGCGAATATCCCTGGCCATATCCTTGTCGCGGGCGATGAAGCTCTTCCAGCCTTTGGCGGCGAGTTTCGATACGCGGTTTAGCCAAAGTGGATCGAGTTCAGAGTCCAGGTAGTTCGTGAGGAAATCATCGCGTGCAACGCCGTGACTCTCGGCCAGCCGCATCAGGCGCCCCTCGTAACCGACAAGCCGCTTGTTGATCTCGTAGAGTTGTTCGGTCAGCGCGTCGATGCGCGCCCGGTTCAGCCGTAACGACTTAACCTCTCCGATTATCTCATTCTTCAGCTTCTTATACTTGCGCTCTTGAGCAGGCGAGAGTGATGATCTTCTAAGCTGGAACTGGATGTCCTGGTCCTGCAGACGGCGCAGCCGCTTGTAGGCGTCAGCAATGGCATCGAAAAACTCGATAACTTTCGGCTTGAGCTCCGCCTCGACTGCGGCGACCGAGAGCCAATCCTCCTTGTCGTCATCATCGTCGAGGTTGCCCTCGCCGTCGCGGGCTGGCTCCTTGCTATCGGTGCGTTTCGTCCGCTGGTGCGATCGGACCGGCGGCCACGGGCGCGGTGTCTGACCTCCGGCACTTGCGGCAGCTGCCCGGATTGATCCGCAACCGGCATGCCAGCGATTATTAGGCCGTCGGGGCCGGTCTGTGGGGCCGGCGGGGCTTTGGCGTCTGGGCCGGCATAGGTGGCATCGATATCGATGATATCGCGCAGCAAAGCCTTACCGTTGTTGAGTTCGTCTCGCCAGATGACGATGGCTTGAAAGGTCAGCGGACTCTCGCAAAGCCCCGCGATCATTGCCTCCCGGCCGGCCTCGATACGCTTGGCGATGGCGATCTCGCCTTCGCGCGAAAGCAGTTCCATCGCCCCCATTTCGCGCAGGTACATACGCACCGGGTCGTCAGTTCGCTCGGCGAGTTCTTTGGCCTTCGATTTAACCGCAACTGACTGCTGCCGAACTTCAACTATTTCGTTTCCCGCTGCCGTTTCCTCTTCCTGCTCCGGCTCTGGCTCGTCGTCGGCCGTTACGTCTTCCTTGGAATCGGCCTCGTGAAAGTCGACCACATTGACTCCCATCGCGCTGAGTTTCGCCAAGATGTCCTCGATCTGCTCTGATCTGACCTGCTCAGACAACAGCAATGAATTTATCCGGTCGTGAGTGACATAGCCGTGCTTTTCACCGCTCCGGATCAGACGCTCTCACGGCCGCGCCGGAAAGATCGAGAAGCGGTGTCTCGCGCATCTTCTCCGGCATCATTTCCTGTTGTGGGAAAGCTTTGATCTTGCGTGCCATGAACCTCCACTGCCGACACCGAGCCCGGAGACTGGCGAGTGCTGACTGCTAACCGAATTACAAACACCGCCCGCCGCAACCATCGGGCATAGAAAACTTTCACTTGGCGCGCTGGAACGGGGCACACCCGCTGTGCGGGCTTGTCACATTAACAGCATTGTTCGGCGGAACGGCTGCTTTCTGTGGCGGGCGTCAAGCGCTGCAGCAAACGAGAGCTAACGCCTGCTTCGACCTTGCTCAACCGAATTGCATTACATCACTGACAGCGCACCTTATAGGGTGGCGCCTTGCAAGTCCACAAAGCAAAGGGCGACGAGGAACAAACCGCTGCTGAACCAAAAACCGCCGGCTCCCTTAAGCGCTGCCGGACACGCATCGAGCCGATATCGCGAAGAAACCGGTATCAATCTCCGCAAGAAGCACGCATAGTAACGTATGAATACTTTTTTCGTTTATGCCTTTTGGACGCTCATATTCGTTATCGGCGTCGAGTTTGCTGTTGCTTTACTGGTTTGGTAAGTTGTGTCACGCCGCTGATGAGCCGGAAAAGCTGGGCAGAGTACTGAAGCGCTCCGGCGCCGATCCAGATTAGGCACGCAGCATCCCTCGCCGATCCCCAAATGGGATCAGGCGCGTCGGCCTTCTATTGATCCAAACGCGCGACCCGCCGTTCGGCGGCGTCGTGAAGCTCGTCGCGTAACCGCGCGGCCAGTCCACGCCAGTCGCCGGGCGCAGCCTGGCGGAATATCCGCATGCTCGGATACCAGGGACTGTCGGTGCGATCGAGCAGCCATCGCCAATCTGGTGAAAACGGAATGAGCAGAGCCGTTGCCTTGCCCATTGCGCCTGCAAGATGCGCGACCGACGTATCGACGGCAACAACGAGGTCAAGCAGCGCAACGACGGCAGCCGTGTCGGCAGAAACTGGTGAATTGCCGTCCGAGCGGCAGCACGCCGTGATCGCGCAGGATTGCCGCGTCCTGTTCTTTCACTTCCCTCTGAATGCTGACGAAGTCGATGTTGGGGAGTGACAGTACGTCGGCTAAATCAGCCAGCGGCAGCGAGCGATTGCGATCATTCACATGACCGGGATTTCCGGCCCAGCATAAGCCGACGCGCAGCCGGCCGGTTTCGGCGCCCATACGCGGCCACCACGCCTCGACATCTTCGCGGCTCGGCCGCAAATACGGAACGTCCGCCGGCACGGTTTCAAGCTCGGTGCCGAACGCCAGCGGCAAGCTCAACAGCGGGCAATGCAAATCGAACTCAGGCGTGGCATCGCCATCGGTCAGTACCTGCGTAACGCCGGTAACCGAGCCCATAAGCTGGCGCAACGCAGGCGGCACAGCGAGCAAGACCCGGGCGCCGAGCGCAGCAACCATCGGTGCATAACGCGCGAACTGGAGGCTGTCGCCGAAACCCTGTTCGGCGTGCAGGAATATGGTCTTGCCCTGAATATTTTTGTCGCCGCGCCACATCGGCTGGGAAAATTCCCGGTGCTGCGGTTTGAGCTGCTTCTTTTCGCCAGCGATATTCGTATTGCTCCCAACCGGCGCTGTAATCGCCTAGACACAGCCGGGCGATGCCGGCGTTGAAATTCGCCTCCGCGTTCTCGGGCTCGAGCGCAAGGGCGTTGTTATAGTTGGCGAGCGCCTCCTCGACGCGGGCAAACTTGATCAGTGCGTTGCCACGATTGACGTGGGCGGCGACGATATGCGGATCGATACGAAGTGCCTGATCGTGGCAGGCAATCGCCTCCTCGAACCGGCCCATCTCTGCAAGCGCAATGCCGCGGCCGATCAGCGCGCTGGGCCGATCGGGACGGATCACCTGCGCCCTGTCGTAGCTTTCCAGCGCGTCGGTAAAGCGATCATTCCTGACGCAGGCATTGCCGTGATTGATCAGGGCGCCGAGATTTTCCGGCTCACGCGCGATCGCCGCGTCGAAGCTGGCCAGAGCCTCATCGATGCGATCGAGATCGAGGAGCGCGGTGCCGCGATTGACCATGACGTCGGCGCGTTCCGGCGCGATGGCAAGTGCGGCGTCATAGCTCGCCAGAGCCTCCTCGTGCCGGCGAAGCTTGCCGAGAACGACGCCGCGAGTGTTCAGCGCGTTGGCATTCAGCGCATCCAGCGCGAGGATCTTGTCGCACATCGCCAGCGCATCATCGAAGCGCTCAAGCTCAAGAAGCGCATTGGCGCGATTATGAATGGCTTGCAGGTGCTCGGGATGTTTCGCCAGCAGCCGGTCGTAGACGGCAAGCGCCTCCGAAGCTTCACCCAGTCCGATCAGCGCCAGGCCGAGATTATTGAGAGCTATGGTGCGATCTGGTTCGCGCTCAAGCGCCGCGACGAAACTCGCCCGCGCCTCAGCAAAGCGTCCAAGCGCGAGCAAGGCATTGCCGTGATTGTAGTGCGCGTCGGCATATTCGGGCTTTTCGGACAGCGCCCGGATTGCGCTTTCAAGCGCATCTTCGGGTCGCCCAAGATCCGCAAGCACCGAGCTGCGGTTATTTAGAACCTCGACGTGACGCGGCTCGATGGCAAGCACTTCGTCATAGGCGGCGAGAGCGGCCTCCGGCTGCTTAAGGGCAGCAAGCGCGTTCCCGCGCCCCAACAATGCCGCAACGTGGCCTGGCCGCAGCGCCAGCGATGTCTCGTAGGCTGCAAGCGCGTCCTCATGGCGACCGAGCGCGGTAAGTACATTGCCGCGCACATAATGAGCGCCGGCATCGCTGCTCCGAAGACGCAGCACTTCGTCGAAATTTGCGAGCGCCTCCTCGTGGCGCTTTAGCGCATCGAGAATAATGCCGTGGTTTCTAAGCGCATCAGCCGATTGCGGCTGGGCGCGGAGCGCCGCTGCGACCCGATGCAAAGCTTCCGCCGATTGGCCTTGCTGATGGCGCAGTACGCCAGACAGATGCAACGCGTCGAAATTCTCGGGGTCCTCGGCGAGGACAGTCTCGTAGAGCCGCTCGGCTTCCGGCCACATGCCGTGCCGGTGCTTCGTCAACGCCAACTGGATTGTCGCGGTCCGCGAGGGCTGCGTATTTTCCTGCGTCGCCATGTTTGAATCACCGCGAAGTCCGCGACTGGAACAATGTGGCAAGGTCCGCCAACTTGGTTAAGTACGGGTAAATTTTGCTGTTTGCAGCCGATCCAACCCAGCAAATCCGCCACGTCGACATCTTCAAGACGCGGTAACTCGTTGGCCTCGTCAACGTCGTTGTCGACGAGCTCATGTCCAGTAGCTGAAAATCTGTGGCCGCGCCGTCGGCCTTTGAAGAATTTCCGGGCAGCGCTGCCTCTATTCCGAACGCCAGCGGCGTCAGTGGCGGCCTTGTGAATATGCCGGCCAAGTAAGACCTGTCCTAACCCTGTACTCGAAATCGTCGTGTGCGCGCTAGACCATGGTCCTGTAATATCTAGCCAAGACCGAAAGATCAGGCAGCAAGAGGCATATTCAAGCGAAGCCTGCTGCGCAGATGGGGGATTCGCCTCAAATCCATCGTTGCTGAAAGCGCTCGCAGGAAAAACAGCTCTTCTTTGGTGGCGACGCCGAAGTCAGCAAACGCCCGCTGTCCTTCACGAAAATCTGTATCTGAAATAGCATCCTCAAACAGGTCTAGCCACCCGCTGGCGACAGCGTCGGTTCCGGCACCTTCATGGAAAAGCACTTTTTGTCGATCACGAATGAATGCAGGCAGTTCCTGGGGATGACGATCGTAGATCGCGCGCAGCGGCGCCTTTCCAACGGTCGAAACTCCTACATTTCGGAACAAGCTCTCTCTGCCGAGCCGCTGGGAATAAGCGACGATTGACTGATCGAGAAAGGGTTCCCTGATCTCGAGCTGGAATCGCATTGAGCAGCGATCTACTCTTTGGAGGTTCGCCCGATGCATCATGCCGAGACATTGGGCCTTCACATAATCGCCGGCGGAGTCGGCCAGCCCAAAAGCTCTTTCGAGCGGCTCGTATCCCGCGAACAACTCGTCTGCGCCTTCGCCACAAAGTGCGACTCGAAAGCCGTCCTCGTGAATCCGCTGCGAAACGAGATAAGCGCCGAGACTCGGCCGAATGACCGCAGGCTCGAACGTTTCAACAACGTCAACGATCGTCTCTAAAATCGATAGAGTGTGTGGAGACGGTATTTCAATCGGCACCTCTTGGAGATCGAAGCCGGTCGCATCGGCATATCGTGCAGCGTACTCATAATCGACCGCGCCCGGCGCGACGGCGATATAGCCCGGAATTTTAGGAGAGAACCGTCTCGCGTAGTGGGCAACAAGAGTACTATCGATGCCGCCACTGAACAGCAAGGCAGCAGGAAGATCCACCGGGACGCGAATCCGAACCGCTTCTTCCAACAGCGAGTTCGATCTGTTCGACAGACGCCTCGCCTGAGCGTGACTCAATCAAGGGCTTGTAATACCGACCACAGAAATTACGGGTCAGAAAATGACCCGGCGGCAAGAATAGGACGTCGTGCTCCTCGGTCGCCTCCAGCAGCGGACGAATTTCGGAGCAAAAAAGGAAACTGTCGCCTGATCGAACCAGATAGAGTGGCTTTACACCGAAAGGGTCTCGCGCCGCCAGGAATTCACCAGTCGAGGCATCGATCGCGACAAACGCGAACATGCCATCGAGACGTTTCAGCCCGTTCGCACCCCAAAGTCGAATGACGTTTGCCACGACCTCGGTGTCGCATTCAGTGCGGAAGCACATCCCGGACGACTCCAGCTCTCGGCGCAGCTCTCCGTGATTATAGATCTCGCCGTTGAATGCGACGAGAAACCGGCCGTCGAATGAGACCTGCGGTTGCACGCCATGCGCTGGGTCAACGATGCGCAAGCGACGCGTGCACATCGCGGTGCGCTCGTCTAACGCCACTAAAGGATCAGTTATGTCTCCACGGTGCAGTATACCCGCGATCAAGCGCTGCACAGCCCTTGACGCACTGTCCCAACCCACAGCAACCGCGATACCGCACATCTCGCCCCCGAGCACGCACGACTAAACTGCGATTTGCTTTTAGGATATGCGAGTTAACGCGGTGTTAAGCATAGTATCAGTACGCTTAACGACACTCATCAGTGCGTTGGTAGCAACCTGTGCCAGGGCTGAGCTTCTGCCAAGTCGTCGACAGTATCGTCAGCGCTTTTATTAACCCGTCATCGGCATAAAGAGATTAAGTGACGGTCAAATCCCGAGTTTGAGTATCCATGAGTATTGGTGCTATCGGCAGCGTTCCGTCGTTCTACGAGCAAGATCAAAGCTATTGGTCGAACGCGCAGGCGCAGGATTTCAGCGCAGTCCGCCGCCAATTCCCTGATCAACGTGATGGGTTCGGCTCAGGTCACCAAGGCGAAGGGCCTCGCCGCAATCGCCAACGGAACCGCGCTTAAGCGCGTCAATTCGCAACTGATCGCAGACATTCAGAGCGTGCTGGGAATCACTCCGGCCAGCTCGAGCTCGACAAGCGGTACTGCTTCGTCATCGTCGTCGAGCGCCTCGACCAAGGTGCAGCCGGCAAGCGGCACTGGCACCATACCGGTGACGACGACCACGACCTTGTCTAGCCTTGGGATACTTCCGGGCGGCACCATCACCTTCGGCGACGGCGGTAACACTCCAACAGTCTATACCTCGACCGGTACCGACACTGTCGGTGACCTGATCAATGCCATCAATAACGGTCCTGCATATCTGACTGCTTCAATCAACAGCAGCGGCAAGCTCACCGTCACTGCGAGAAATACCACCGCGTCAGTTGTCATCTCCGGTAGCGGAAACGATGCCACATCGATAGGTTTCGGCAATAAAAACGACACTTTTCAGCCGATCCAGCCCCCCAAAAATCCCGCCGCGTCAACTTCCTCAAGCACGGCAAGCTCCTCGACGGCAAGCTCCAGCAAGTCGTCATCGAGCAGCAGCAAATCCAGTGCCGTCCCCTCAACCTCCGAAATTTCGGCCGGCAGCGCGGCCTCCATCCTCAGCGCCAATGGCGCCAGCGGCAGCCTGGTGAACATGCTGGCGTAGCCCCGGAAGCTGGTGGCGGCTAGACGCTGGCGAACTGGGACGAAAGATCACCGCGAAACGTCATCGGTCCGACGTGGCTAAGCGTGCTATTGAGATCGGCCCAGATTTCCCCGCCCATATCGGACCAGCGCTTGCAGAACGCAAAATCCTCGCTGAGGTAAGTGCCGTCGTCTGCGATCATGCAGTCAAACAAAGCGAACCGGTTTTCGCTCGCGAACGCCGCATCGAGGGAGTGATCGCGGCGGTATTTGAGCGCCGGATAATGCGCGCACATCCGCTCCAGGACTTCGCGCCGGATCATGAGGAATCCGGTGCCGGCATAACGCACCTTGACGAAGCCGCTCTGGCAAATCACTGCGTCCGGATTATCGACTTCAATAACGTACTTTAGCGCTGCTGCGGCTAGGTTTGGCCGCCCTGCCGCGATTGTCGACCTGATCCTGTCCCAATCGATCCGCTTGATCGGATAAACCGCGGCGCTCATGGCTGCGCCGCACTGAACCAGGCGTAGCACCTGCTCCGGCTCGAAGCCGATATCGGCGTCGATGAACAACAGGTGCGTTGCGGCAGGATCGTCGAGGAACTGCGCGACAAGGTTTGCCCGTGCCCTCGTGATAAGGGCGTCGCCGTCCTTGAAGATGACTTTCAGCGAGACGCCACTATAGGAGCGAAGCGCCTTCTCCAGCCGCAGCAGTGAGGCGGTGTAGTTGGCCGATACCTGGCCGCCGAAGCACGGAGTCCCGATGACAAGATTGACGACCGGAGCGGCCGGCGCGGTCGGTGGCGACAACTTTTCAGCAGCCCCCGTCATTCTTCCCTCGCGGCCGCGTCGCGTGCCGTTCCATATTTGGTGCCCGGTTCAAATGTGACTTTGCAATTATAGTTAACCAATAGGAAACGCGAATGGTTAAGGGCGCCTTAAGGTGCAGTGCGTGTTTTCGAGAACGCCGTAAATGCCTGTGGTAACGACATGGCGCGCGGCGCGGCGACTGCCCTGCCGCAGAGTATGGACGAAGGATAAAAACCCCACGGTTACGCAGATTTACGCGTCTTTAAGCGGATTGAGGCAAACCTTTGGCCAGCCGATCGTAACTGATCGGAACTAGCACTTGCCGATACCGCGCGTACGACGAGTGAATGCCAGTACGGCCTGTAACCAGAAGGGTAGACTAGACCATGTCTGATATCACCTTAACTTCGGGGATTCGGCAGAACTTGCTGTCTTTGCAGCAGACGTCTTCCGACCTGAACACCACGCAGGAAGCTCTCGCTACCGGCAAGGCGGTGAACTCCGCCGCCGACAACCCGAGCGCCTATTTCACCTCGCAGAACCTGACGAACTCCGCCAACTCGCTGTCGGCGCTGCTTGACCAAGTCGGTCAGGGCCAACAGACGATTAGTGCGGCGACCGATGGTCTGACCGGCATCACCAGCCTGCTCCAGCAGGCGCTGTCGACAGTGCAACAGGCCCAGCAGGCGGCCATAACGACCGGCGGCACGACCACCGGCACGGTGGACGTGAACTCTACCGCAGTCCCGAGCTCCGGCGCCGGCAACCTCCTGATCGCCGTCGGCTCCTCGACCTACACCGTCGCCATCACGGCGTCGGAGTTGGCGTCGTCGATCGTCGCCGCCATCAACGGCACGGCCGGCCTCGGCACTAGCGGCGCGATCACCGCAAGCGCGTCGAGCGGCGAGATCGTGCTGACGGGCAACACCGCCGACCAACTTCACCGTCACCGACAACGCGACGTCCGAAGCGCTCGGCCTCACCGCATCTGCGACCGGCAACAGCACAACCTTCGGCACGAGCTCGACCCGCACGACGCTGCAGACCAACTACAACGGCCTGCTTACGCAGATCAACCAGCTCGCTACGGATTCCGGCTACAACGGCGTCAACCTGCTCGCTGGCAACAACCTGACCATCGACTTCAACTCGACTGGTTCGAGCTCGCTGACAATCTCGGGCGTTACTTTTAACGCTGCCGGCCTGGGCCTCTCGACCATCAGCGGCTCGGGGGCTGGCTCGTTCCAGGACAGCTGCGCCCTCACCACTGCCTCGACCGACATCAACGACGCGATCGACACGGTGCAGACGCAGACGGAAACGTTCGGCACCAACTCAGGCGTGATCGGCACTCGTCAGACCTTCACGACGAACCTCATCAACACCCTGCAGACCGGCGCCAGCAACCTCGTTGTCGCCGACCAGAACCAGGAAAGCGCCAACCTGCTGACCGAACAAACCCAGCAGCAGCTTGAAATCTCCGCACTGTCCATCGCCAACCAGGCGAACCAGTCGGTGCTCAAGTTGTTCGGCTAAAGTCTTCTGGTACAGGCCTTTCGTAAGGCGGCGGGGCGGAAACGCCCCGCCGTTCTCTTTTTTGGATTGCGGCGAATGAGACTGCACCATGCCGTCAGCGCTGGCTACGCAAAGTGCGGCTAAGCGCTCCCCTCGGGCGGGCGCTATCAATAATCGAATGTTAACAGGCAGACCGCTAGAAAATAGCGGGATAGGCGCGCGCGAACTTGCGCCTCAGTAGAGGAATGCCCGCGAATGCAGTACGCCGCCATGGCCTACGCGAAAGTCGCCACCGAGACGGCAAGCCCGCGCGCGTTAGAGGCGGACCTGTTACTCAGAGCTGCGGCGAAATTGCAAACCGTTCATGATGCCTGGGACGATAAGAAGAAGCCGGCGGCGTTTGACGAAGCCATTCAGTACAATAGGCGGCTTTGGACCGTTCTTCTGGACTCCGTTACTCAGGACGACAACAGACTGCCTCAGTCGGTCCGCGACAACCTGACCCGGCTCGGCGTGTACGTCATGGCCGAGACCTTCTCGCTAATGACCAAGCCGAAGCCAGACCATCTCAAAAAAATCATCAAGGTCAACCGCAGCCTCGCCGCCGGATTGCGCGGCCGCGCGTGAGCTAGGCGACCCTCAAGATGACGACCCTCCCGGCCGATCTGATTTCGGGAGACGCGCTGAAAGCCGCCGCGCTCGAATATGTCGGCGAGATGCGCGACAAAGTCGCGCGGGAGCAGAACGGACTCCACAGCATCTTCGATAGCTGGTTCATCCGCGTCCTCAAACGCCTGATCCAGTTTGATCCCGCACGTTCGTGGGAAGACAGCATCAGTGCCATTGCGCCTCAGGCTGCCGGAGCAGGACGCAAGCTTGCCGTGGGATCTGCACCGGCTGCGGCAATTCCTCGACCGAAGGCAGCAGGGCCGCTTCGTCGAGTTTTCACGGCGCGAGCAATCGGCGTGCCATTATCATCCGCGATTTGGCACCGAATTCGGCCCCGACGTGCTCCTGACCTGCCAGGGCGCGCCTTCGCTGATGCGCTGGCGCGGCGTGCCGCTGATGAAGAATGTGTTCGACTTCGCGATGTATCCGGCACTGATCGCGGAAATCCGGCCGAGAACGATATTCGAGATTGGTTCGGGTCTTGGCGCCAGCGCGATTTGGTTTGCCGACAATCTTTCCATGTGCGGCATCGAAGGCCGCGTCCACTCTGTCGACAAGGTCAGGGTCGAACGAGATTATCCGGGAGTAAGCTTCTATCAGGGCGATTGCTCGGCGCCGGAAGAGTATCTTTGACGCGCGCTTGCTGCGTGAAGAGCCGCATCCGTGGCTTATCGTCGAGGACGCGCATCACAACGTCGGCGCGGTGCTGGAGCACGTTTCGGCGTACATACAGCCAGGCGATTATCTGGTCGTCGAAGACAGCGACGTGAAGCGCGAGACGTTACGTGAGTTCGTCGGCCGGCACCCGGGCGAGTATCTGGTCGACACCCGCTTTACCGACTATTTCGGCAGAAACGCCACCTGCGCCGCGGACTCGATTTTTGTCCGGACGCCGGCTCAGGCGCGCGCCGCCTGACGGCTCCCCCGGCCGCGAAACACCTTAGCCGGGTGAGGCGGACAGGAAATTCACAAGGCTCTCCTGCGCGAGACGGGCCGTGACCGACAGCGACGCGGACAGGGCTGTTTTGCAGCGTCAGAAGCTGCTCGCCAACCTGATTCTGATTGATGCCTTCGATGTTTTGCAGCATATCCTGCAATGTCGTCTGCGTTTGGGTGTTCAGGCTGTTGGCGCTTGTGATCTCGGTTTGCGCGTTGGCGAGATTAGCCTCGATATCGTCGATCGATTGCGTGCCTGAAGGCGAGCTCAGATTGGTGGCCACTTTGCTGCTCAGCGCCTGGTAGCTCGCCTGCGCGTTGGGATTGCTTGCCGAATAGGTCGTCGTCGGCGAGCACCGCAACATTGGCAATCAGCGAACTGATCGCCGGCTCGTTGGCCTGAAGCCCGTAGGCGATTGTGGTCGAAGGACCGATCTGTGCCGTCACGGTCTGTTGCGGCGAACTGCTGTTACCGCCGGTGTACCAAAACACGGTGTTTGCGGAAGTGCCTGCCACCAGCGACATCGAAGTCGCCGGCGTACCGCTAACCCGAAGCGGCGGATCGTTATTGAAAAAATCATTGGCGGCGGCCACCGCGGAAGCGGCCGGCAACTGTGTCTGGGCCAACGTGGTTATGGCGCCGGTCAGGGCGGTCTGAAGATTGGTCGCCGTCGCGCTCGCATTGGCGCCGATGGTGAACTGTCCGGTACCTGGCGGCGAAGTCGTGGTGGCTTGCAGGCTGATGGTCTGGCTCGAGCCGTCGGGCAGAGTCAGATTGAACTGGATGGTGTCGCCGGCATTCGGATTCGAGCCGAGTGCGACGGAAATGGTCGGCGGCGAACCGGACGGACCGCTCACGGTCGCGCCGGTCAAGGTGGAGTTCACGCTCGACAACTGGAAGCCGAATGGCGAACCATCCTGGCTCAACGTAACGTTTGCGCCGCTGCCGCCGACGGTCAGCCGGCCCATGCCACTGGTGCCCTCGTCCGCCTGCTCGCGTTCGCTCATGACCTGCGTCAGCCCGGCCTGCGCACCGTTGCCGTTGAGGATTTCGTTCATGCTGGCGACGGCCGGCTGGTTCACCGCGTTGCCGGAGAACAGGTAATTGCCGCCGACCTGGGTGTTGAGCACCGACAAAATCTGGTCGAGTTCGGTCGAGGCCGACGCTTGCGTGGAAGTTTGACCGTTGTTGTCGAGCGAGAACGCGCCCTGTTCGCCAATGGATTGCTGGACCGCGGTGCTGCTGTCGCCGAGCTGCGTCAGGATCGATTGCGCAAGGCTCAGTGTCGTGCCGGCGGTAGTCGCGGCAGTGGTGTAGCCGGTGATCGCCGAAAGCTGCGCATTCAATGACAGCGCGACGCCGGCCTGCGAGCCAAGGCCGGAATAGGTCTGCGCCGCGTCGCCGGTCGACAGCTCCTCGCTCAATTGATTGAGCTGGTTGTTCATATTGGTCACCGCGGCGACATTCATCGCCGTAACCGATCCGGGGCCGGTAATACTCATTACGCTCCTACCTGCAGCAGCGTGGCCATCATTTGCTGAACCGTCGACATCACCCGCGCATTGGCGCCGTAGGCATTCTGCAGCGCGATGAGATTCGACAGCTCGGTATCGATGCTGACGCCGGACTGATTGTTGAAGCTCTGCTGCAAGGCGCTCACGACGGTATCCTGGCCTTCTTGCAGATTCGTCGCCGCAGTCGCCGCCTGGCTTTGCTGGCTGATGACCGCGCTCAGATAGTTGCCCAGTGTGCCGCTATAGGGTTGTTGCGCGCTGCCGATGCCGGTCGTCGGTGAATAGGTCAGCGAAGCGCTGGTCATCTGGCTGAGAAGGAAATCAGGCCGCGTGGAATCGCCCGACCGCAGTATTCGAGGCGTAAGCGACGAGGCTGGATGGCGACGAGGCCAGAGCCGAATTGACGGTAATACGCCCGGCGAGGCCGGTGGTCTGCGAGCCCGCGCTGGTCAGCGCGCCGGTAATCGGCGTCGAGCCATCAAGAAACAGCGGAAGCTGCGCACTGCCGCTCGTCAGCGAGGTCACGGTCGAGGTCGCCGTCAGCGAGTTGACCACATTGGTCGTGCTTGCGGCATTGACGACTTGCAACGTGGTGCCGGAGCCGGAGAACTGGAGGTTCGAGCCGAACGCCGCATTGAGCGCGGTCACCACGCCGCTCATGCCGCCGGCGAAGTTCACGCCAATGGTCTGATTATTCGGGTTGGATGGGTCGGTCTGCAGCGGCAACGAACCGCCCGACGCCCAGCGCTTCGATCGTGATCGTATGCTGCACGTTGCTCGAGTCGGTATAGCTGACTTGCAGCGAGTTGCCCGCCAGCAACGAGCTGGTGCCGATACTGTAACCGTTCTGGCTGCCGGAGTTGACCGCAGTGCCGCTCGTTGTCTGGTTCGACAACGCCTGCGACATCTGGTTTGCCATCTCATCACCTTCGCCAGCCGTCTGGGGC
>CAVULJ010000019.1:0-163999 GCA_963742215.1 uncultured Alphaproteobacteria bacterium | reverse complement strand
CGTTACCGTGTTCGGCTACTTGATGCGCGACGGCAAAATCGACATCGACTGGTTTGCCCAGCAGATCGCGCAAGCCGACCGCACGGACGGCGACATCGACACCCTGTCGACACGCATCGCCCATATCCGCACCTGGACCTTTGCCGCCAATCGCCTGGACTGGCTCGCCGATCCGGAGCATTGGCAGGGCATTACCCGCGCTGTCGAAGACAAGCTCTCCGATGCGCTGCATGAGCTGCTCACCGAGCGCTTCGTCGACCGCCGCACCAGCGTGCTGATGCGCCGCTTGCGCGAGAATGCGACGCTGGAGCCTGAAATTAACAAGTCCGGCGACGTCGTGGTCGAAGGCCATGTCATTGGCCGGCTCGACGGTTTCCTGTTCGTGCCGGAAGCGTCGTCGGGTGGCTCGGACACTAAAGCCCTCCAGAACGCCGCGCAAAAGGCTCTCGCTGGGGAGATCGGTTCGCGTGCGATGCGGATTGCCGAAGCGCCCGACGATCAATTCGTGCTCGCTGGAGATGGCACTATTCGTTGGACCGGCGCCGCGGTCGGCAAGCTTATCGCAGGCGAGCAGGTGCTGCGGCCGCGCGTTCGCATTCTTGCCGACGAGCATTTGACCGGCGCGTCGCGTGACGCCGTTGATGAACGGCTTGGCAAGTTCGTGAAATCACATCTCGATAAGTTGCTCGGGTCCTTGTTTGAGTTGTCGGGGGCTGAAGATGTCACTGGCATTGCGCGCGGTGTCGCGTTTCAGCTTGTCGAAGCGCTCGGCGTTCTCGATCGGCAGAAAGTTGCTGACGAGGTGAAAGGCCTTGAGCAGCCGGCACGCGCATCATTGCGCAAATACGGCGTGCGCTTTGGCACCTATCACGTCTATGTTCCGGCGCTCCTCAAGCCGGGTCCGCGCGCGCTGGCGACGCAATTGTTCGCGCTTCCCATGAAGGCGCGGAGGTCAAAGGCCTGGACGAGTTGCTCACGCTTGCCGGCAGCGGCCGTACTTCAATTCCGCTCAATCGCGAGATTGACCCAGCCCTTTATCGCACCGCAGGCTATCGGGTGTGCGGCGAGCGCGCGGTGCGCGTTGATATTCTCGAACGTCTTGCCGATCTGATCCGCCCCGCGCTGTCGTGGCGCGAAGGTGCACATGGCGTCAAACCATCCGGTGCGTTTCCGGGGGGCGGCTTTACGGTGTTCAACGGCATGACCTCTTTGACCGGCGCATCGGGCGAAGATTTTGCCTCGATCCTGCGCTCGCTGGGTTATCGCATGGAGCGCCGGCCGAAGCCGCAGGAGCCGAAGGTCGAGCTGGCACCCGCTGTCGCGGCGCCTGAGGCGAGTGTCGAGCCGCAGCCGGCGCCAGCCACTGAAAGTGAAGCGGCAGCGGCAAGCGATGCGGTCCACGAAGTCAGCCACGAAGCGCTGCAGGCGCCCGTCGAAGCCGCGCTGCAACCTGCCGCGGATCTGGTGACGGTCAACGAGATCGGAAGCGGCGGCCAGCGCAGCAGAGACGACCAGTGAAGCGGCCGAAACGACTAGCGAAGCGGCGCCGTGTCACCGCCCGCTGAACCGGATTTGGTTGAAGTCTGGCGGCCTGGACGAGCCGGCCGGCCAGAGGGCAAGCAGCGGCGTCCGCGGTTCAAGCGCCGTGATGCGCCGCCGCGGAACGGCAAAAGATGCTCCGCAACAGGCCGGCGATGTGCCGAACGCTGCCGCGGCCGAAAATGCCGCGCAAACGGTACAACAAACGGGTGCGACCGAGGAGAAGAAACCGGAGCGGCATCAGCGTCATCACCAGCGGCCGCGCTCGGAGCAGCGTTTCGATCGCCGGGCAAGGCGATCGTGACCGGCCGCCGCGTGAGCGCGATCGGCCCTCAGGTAAGCCCGTCCGCTCTGAACGCCGGGAACGAAAAAGCGCCGGATCCGAATTCGCCGTTTGCCAAGCTTGCTGCGCTGAAAGCGCAACTCGAAGCCGACGCTAAGGAACGGCGGTAGAGCATGCTCCGGAAAAGTGGAACCCGGTTCTCCGATAAG
Organism: uncultured Alphaproteobacteria bacterium; assembly: GCA_963742215.1. Taxonomy (GTDB): domain Bacteria; phylum Pseudomonadota; class Alphaproteobacteria; order Rhizobiales; family Xanthobacteraceae; genus BOG-931. The sequence goes on along the minus strand of CAVULJ010000019.1, from coordinate 161,968 downwards.
ACCGCGCTCCACGAAAATTCTACCGATTCGGATCGTCAACGCATCGACCGCTGGCTCTGGCACGCCCGTATTGTCCGCACTCGGGATGCGGCGGCGGCCTTGGCTGGCGCCGGCTATGTCAGGGTGAATGGGGCGCGAATCGACGCTCCGGGCAGCTACGTGCGGTCAGGGGACGTCATTACGGTGGCGCTCGACCGCCATGTGCGGGTGCTGAAAGTGCGGGGATTTATCCAGCGGCGGGGTCCCGCCAGCACTGGTCAATCGCTATATGAAGATCTGACCGGAAACGGACCCTAGGGGCCAGCCGGGAGTGGTTGCTGGTTGCCAAAGTCTTGCGTGCCCAAAGTCTTGCGTGCCCATGACCCATGCGATAGGAGCAAGGCTCGCAAAAAGTCGCTTTAGAGTGTGAGATGACCTATATCGTCAACGACAATTGTATCAAATGTAAGTACATGGACTGCGTCGAGGTTTGCCCCGTGGATTGCTTCTACGAGGGTGAAAATATGCTGATCATCCATCCCGACGAATGCATCGATTGCGGTGTCTGCGAGCCGGAATGCCCGGTGGAGGCGATCAAGCCCGACACTGAGCCAGGCGTCGAGAAGTGGCTGAAAGTCAACGCGGAATTCGCCAAAAGCTGGCCCAATATTACCACCAAAAAAGAGCCGCCGGCCGATGCCAAGGACTGGGAGGGCGTGGCGAATAAATTCGAAGAGCACTTTTCGTCGAATCCGGGCAGCGGCGACTGAAAACCTCCCGGTTTCTCAGCGTTAACCAGCATTAAGGGATTTGGCGTGCGGCGGTTTTGCAGCGCCATAACACTTTGATTTTGGCCAAAAATGTGATATAAAGCCGCTACACAAAATGAAAACGCCCCCGGTACGCCGCTCCCATCGTTTTTGGGAGCATATTTTTCCGAGGGATTTCGAGGAAACCGTCAAAAGAGGCGTGAGACCCACGCGAGAGCTGTGGCAGCTAAAACTCGTCATCGTCCGAAGAAGAGTGCGACCGGCATGAGCCGGAAGGCTGGAAAAACCTCCTCCCGCGCGAGCGGCAGGACATCACAGGCCACGCGGCAGACGCCCCAAGCCAGGGTCCGTAGCGCGGCGAAGCCCCCTCATCGGCAAAAGCCGGAGGCGGAAGGAGCAGCTTTGGGAATGAATGCGAAGAAGACGACACAACGACAAGGCTTCAAAACTAACGAATTCATCGTGTATCCGGCTCACGGTGTGGGCCAAATCGTGGCCATCGAAGAGCAGGAAGTTGCGGGTGCGCGGCTTGAGCTCTTTGTCATCAATTTCGTCAAGGACAAGATGACGCTGCGGGTGCCGACCTCGAAGGTGGTCTCTGTCGGCATGCGCAAGCTTGCCGAGACGCCGATGGTCAAGCGGGCGCTTGAGACGCTCAAGGGCCGCGCGCGCATCAAGCGCACCATGTGGTCGCGCCGGGCGCAGGAATACGAAGCCAAGATCAATTCCGGCGATATCGTCGCCATCGCCGAGGTCGTGCGCGATCTTTTCCGTTCGGAGTTCTCAGCCGGAGCAGTCCTACTCGGAGCGTCAGCTCTATGAGGCTGCGCTGGATCGGCTGTCGCGCGAAGTCTCCGCCGTGCAGCGCATTACCGAGACCGAGGCGATCAAGGAAATCGAGGCTGCGCTCGCTAAGGGTCCGCGCCGCGGTCCCAAGCCCGAGGCGGAAGATGAGGCCGTCGTCGAGGAAGAGGCGGCCTGACGCCGAGTTCCAGATCAAGAAGCCAAACAAGGCCCGGTAGCAATACCGGGCCTTTTTCGTTGCGTGTCGGGCTAAACAGTAGGCGAAGCGGTATCATGTTGCCGCAAAGCTTCCTATGGTTAGCCATAAATTAATCTTCATTTGAAAGGACATAGAGGGTGGTGACGTGTCGGGGAGAGCGCCGAGCATGCGGCGAAAGAAAGCGTTGTGGGGCGGTCGAGCCCTTTCGATTGTTGTTGCTGTTTTTGTTGGATACGTAGTCGCCGGCTGGAATCCGTCGGCGTCCCATAACAACCAGCTTTCCGCGGCGCAGATGGTAGCGCTGCGCTTCCCGCAAGATTTCGATGACGCTTCGAGTGTGCCAACGGTGATGCCGTTGGCGGCGACGAGCAGTTCGCCACTTGCTGAAGCACAGGCTGCGCTCTTCAGTCCGACACCTATGGTGCCACAGGCATCTGACGCCCCTGTGCAAGTTGCCTCTGCAGCGCCGCAGGCGAACGTCGCTGACGCGCCGGTCGCGCAAGCGCCGGTGCAGGTTGCGTCTGCCGAGCAAACCGCTCCACCGCCAAGCGCAGCGCCAGCGGCATCGGCGCCGCCACCGCAGCCGGCCGCTACGCCAGCGAGTTTAGCCAAAAAGGTTGCCGCTGCGGCCCGTCGCAGCCTCAACGAACGTCCGGGATTCGTCCTCAATGACGCGCAGATCGCCAGCATCAAGGAGCGGCTGCATCTGACGGCGGATCAGGAGGAGATGTGGCCGGCAGTCGAAGCCGCGTTGCGCAATCTTGCCTATACGCGAGCGCGTGAAGCGCGCCGCAAGAGCGAGCCGGCGAATGCCCAGCTTGCGTCGGCCGATCCCAATAGCGCTGAAGTGCAAGGGCTGAAGTCAGCGGCCATTCCGCTGCTCATGAGCTTCAACTCCGAGCAAAAAGACGAAGTGCGCAATATCGCCCACGTTATGGGGCTCGATCAGCTCGCATCGCAGTTTTAATCTGTCTACGGACTCGCCCGAAACGCGGCTCTTGGCGCCGGGGCTGGGGATTTTGCCGGGCGAAGCAATTCGACCGTGCATTTGACGGCGATCAGCGCCAAAACCGAAAAGCAGATCAGGTCGCCGAACTCCAGCGGATTGGTAACCCGGAAACTGTAAACCGGATCGTACAGAAAATACGCTCCGCACGGGATCGCTGTAATCGCGAACATGGTCGCTGGCGCGCTGCCGAACATGAATCGCGACCAAGGTGATTGGCAGCAAATAGAAAAACACCGGATGATGCGGGCCGACGCCGGCGAGCTTGAAGTACAGCAGTATCGCCGTGACCGCGGCACCAACGACAAGGGTCACGGCGAAGGGAGCGGCACCCTTCACAAATCGCATTGGATATTCCCCCCGGACGGCCATTCGGCTCATCGTTGGCGGGAACATAGCAAATCCCCAACGCATGGAACAGTCGAAAGAGGCAAGTAAACGCCTATTCGACGACGATCTTAACTTCGCTGCCCGGCTTTAGCCTTGGCGCCAGGCTCAAGCCCATTGAGCACGCGGAATCGCTCCACCGCGTGGTCGGCAACCGCCATGCGGCCTGCCAGTTTCTCGACCGTATCGGTCGGCCCCGCGGTTACCACCACAAGATGCAGGGGCTTTGCCTGCTCGATTTCCGCCAGACTCATGCGGCGGAAAGTGCCGACCAACTCGCGAAATTCACGGTCGGTTTCGGGGGTCCGATGCTTGGCAGCGAAGATGAAACGGTAAACGTCGCTGCCGAAGCGGACGGCATAGAGACGGAAGTCCCACTGGTCGCCTTTGGCCGCAGCGGTTGCGCCGGGAAAGCCGTTGATGACGACATCGTCGACGGTGGCGGGATCGATGTTCTCGATCCAGCCGGACGTGAGATACGCGGCGAGCGTCTGCTCGGCGGGCACACGCACCACGTCGAGGCGAAGCGCCTGCCCGCCGCCCTTCTTGACGCCGAGCACTGCCTGCGCCGTGTTGTCGAGTGTAAAGCCGTCGGGCGCGGTGAATGTGAAGCCGAGCTTTGGATGCAGGAAGCGGCGGCCGCGGACAAAGCCTTCGCTCGGATCCTCGCCGAATACGATGCCATCGATATCGCCGAGATAAGTCGCGCGTGCATCGGCCTGCTGCTGCGGGGAATCGGCGGCGGGCGCACGATATTGCCGCGCATTGGAGAGTGCGTTGGTAATGCGCTCAGGCGTCGCTGGATGCGACGACAGGAAGTCTGGCGCAGCCGGATTGATGGCGCCGGTCTGCTCTGCCCTGAGTTCGGAATTATGCTCCATCGAGCTGAGGAAGCGCACCGCGCCATAAGGATCGTAACCGGCGCGCGCCGCGATGCCGATGCCGAGCGCGTCAGCTTCCAATTCCTGCGCGCGGGAGAAGCTCGCCAATTTGATCTTGGATTTTGCCAATGCCAGTGCGCCGACTTCGGGATCGCTGACCACGTCGGCAATGGCGCGGTTGGCGATATCGGCGTTACGGGCTTCCTCCTCGCGCTGCTCGGCGTGGCGGGCGATGACGTGGCCCATCTCGTGCGCCAGCACCGAAGCCAATTCGGATTCGTCGTTGGCGAGCGCGATCAGGCCGCGCGTCACGTAGATCTGTCCGGTCGGCAGCGCGAAGGCGTTGATCGATTGCGAATTGAGCATCGTGACCTTGTAGTGCTGGTCCGGCTTCTCCGATGCCGCGACCAGGCGATCGACAGTTTGCTCGAGCATCGTTTGCAGCTTCGGGTCGTTATAGACGCCGCCGTAGGATGCAAGGATGCGCTGATGCTCCCGCAGCACCGCCGGGGGCATTTCGGAGTCCGCCGTTTTGGCGGGTCCCGGCGTGGTCGCGGCTTGCGGTCCAACCGGGGGCGGCGAAGCGGTGCACGCAGCCAGCACAAGCGCCGCGATAGCAGCGCCTGCGTGCAGCAACCGATAGGTCCCTAAACGTCCCCGTCTCACCGTCCCGTCACCGTGTCATTTCAATTCGGCCATCTCGATCTGCTCCGGATGGTCCACCGCGATTGCGGGGCTGCCCGCCGCCCCTCGCGCCTCGACCCAGCCCCGAACCCTGACGCGCCGCCCAGTGAGCCCCTTCAGGTCGAGCCCGGACGAGGCGAAATTGCGCTCGTTTCGTTTCAAGACCGTAACGGCAAACCCCTCGGACCACCGCTGTCCGAAATTCACGTAGATCGTGGCTCCGCTTTCACGGACGGAAACCACCCGGCCCTCGACCAGGGCGAAGCGGCCGCGCTGCGCCAGCACATCCGCGGGAGTTTCAGCGTCCAGCACGTGATAATACGAATTGGCCCATAGACCAAGGTGGCCAAGGCGGGCGGCTTTTTCCCGCGCCAGAAGTTCCGCCGCGCAGGCGCGGTTGCCGACTTGGTCGCCGACCCGTGCAAATCCGGCGGCGATCAATTCGCCCTGGGCGAAAATCTCTTCGCCGTCGCGCACCGCGTAAGCATAGGCCACAATCCGCCCATAACGATCGGTTGCCAGTTCGGCTTTGCGCAGGATCACGGTATCGCCGCCGATGAGCGCATCAAGGGTAGCTTTAGCGTCCGATCCGCCGGGCGCGGCGGGGGCATCCGGCGGCGGAATTTCGACCGCAGCAAGCCGTACCTCACGGCTGTCATCGAGCACGAAGTCACGACCATCGATGACGCGGCTCACCGTGCCGCGCGCGATCTCAGCGCCTCCGCAGGGTGGAACAGGCGCCGGCTGCGCGGCCGCTGAAACGCAGCCCCACAGTGCCGCCACAGCTGCGGCTAATAACCCTTCCCGCCATCCCACCATCGCCGGCAAACGAAAGGCCGGAATGCGGCGGCACTGGGGCACAGTGGCAGTTGCCACAACTGTGATTTATACTACTTCGCGGCCGCTTCGCGACGGCGCACGGTCCCGTAGCTCAGCCGGATAGAGCAGCGGTTTCCTAAACCGAAGGTCGGAAGTTCGAGTTTTCCCGGGACCGCCAATCGTTATTCGCTGCATCCGGCGCGGCCCTGTAACGCCGATGCAACAGCGATGAACTTATCGGCGCCAAGAAGAAGTTTTGGCGCCGTGCACGCCGGCATTTTTGCGAAATATTAAGGGTAATAATCTTCAAATGTCTCCTTCAAGGGGACAAATCATGAAGCGTATCGTCAGTCGCGTTTTTGCTCTTTCGGCTCTGCTTACCGCGGTATCGTCAAACGTTGGCCAAGCCGCAGATCTGCATGGAATGGTCTACAAGGCGCCGCCACCACCGCCCGCGCCGATCCTCACATGGACCGGTTGTTACGTCGGCGCCAATGTTGGCGGGGCGGTGAACCAGACCAGCACCAATCAAATAGGGCTTGTCGACGGCACGGTTATATCGCCGCCGGATAATTTCGGCAGTCAGAACCCTGGCAGCGTCATCGGGGGCGGACAGATCGGTTGCGATTATCAGGTCGATGGCCCGTGGGTCATCGGTCTACGCGGCCAGTTCGATTACGGGGATCTTTCCGGCCGGAATACGCTGCCAGCATTCCCGGCATTCTACACGAATGACACGCTTCACGACATCGGTACGGTGACCGGCCGGCTTGGCTACGCCGCGGGACCTGGCTGGCTGTTTTACGCGCAGGGCGGCGGCGCGTGGACCCACGACAATCTTCAGGTCTATGGCAGCGGACCGCCTGCTTTCCTCTCCGAGAGCGGGACCGCCAATCGCTACGGTTACGATGCCGGCGCCGGCATCGAATACATGTTCTGCCCGAATTGGTCGGTATTCCTCGAATACAACTATATCGGCTTCGGCACGAAGGACGTTTCTCTGGTGAACGGTCCAGCAGTCGTCGGTACGCCGGGCGTGATTGCCGTCAAGCAGGACGTGCAAACCGCGATGGTCGGTGTCAATTGGCACCTGAACTGGACCGGGCCTCTCACCGCCAGATTTTGATCGCCCAACCTCACGTACCCGTCTCACGCAAGCGAGGGCCCCGGATTTCTCCGGGGCTTTTGTTCTTGTGCCTGGTGGCTCTTGTCCGGCGTGTAGTCGGGGGACTTCTTAAAGCAAAATGCACCGGCTAAAGTCCCCCGGATCTTTCCCGCAACCAGCAACGCGTACCGCAAAAATGGCCCCTGAAAAGCTCGATGAAGCCGCACTGTTGAAAGCAGCGTCGGAACGAAACGAATTCCTCAACCTGCACGAAATCGTCCATCGCGCCCGAGCGAATCTCAATCAGAACGCCTGGGACTACATTGTCGGTGCTGTCGAAACTGAAACCACGCTGCGGCGCAACCGTATGGCGCTTGATTTGGTCGCGTTCCGGCCGCGCGTGTTGCGCGACGTCAGCAAGGTCGATGTCTCAACTGAAATCCTTGGCCGCAAGCTGCGGCTGCCGATCGTGCTCTGTCCGGTCGGGTCACTGGAGAGCTTTCATCCGGAAGGCGCCGAGCCGGTCGTTAAGGCCGCGGATGAATTCGGCTGCGCCCACATGTTGAGTTCGGTCTGCGATCCGGGCCTCGAAGAGGTGGCGAAAGCAGCGCCTGACGCGCTGCGCATGTTCCAGCTTTATGTGCGTGGCGACGCGGCCTGGGTCGACGATCATGTAGCCCGCGCCATCGATAGCAAGTACAGCGTGTTTTGCCTGACCGTCGACACCGCTCACTACAGCCGGCGCGAGCGCGACATCGCCAAGCGTCACATCACCGGCGGTCGCCGCCGTGCCTCAGGCCGCGAGTATCAGGCCGCGCTCGACTGGAAGACCGTTGATCGCATCAAGTCGAAATACAAGATCCCACTCGCGATCAAAGGTGTAGCCACGGCGGAAGACGCCAAGCTCTGTATCGAACACGGCGTCGATTTTGTTTACGTCTCCAATCATGGCGGCCGGCAGCTCGATCATGGCCGCGGCTCAGCCGATGTCTTGCCGGAAGTGGTTGAGGCGGTCGCGGGCCGCGCCAAGGTGATCGTCGACGGCGGCTTCTATCGCGGCAGCGATGTCGTCAAGGCGATCGCGATGGGTGCAAGCCTGGTCGGGCTGGGCCGTATGCAGTGTTACGGTCTCGCCGCCGGCGGCCAGCCGGGAATTGTACGCATGCTCGACCTGATGGAAGACGAGATCATCCGCACCATGGGACTGCTCGGTGCGGTCAGTTTTGGCAAGCTCGATCCGACCATGCTGCATTCAGCGGTGCCGGCCAATCCGGCACAGGTCTTCAGCGCCTTTCCGCATCTTCACATTGAGCCGTATCACTATTGATGCGGCGCGCCACACCGGCGCGAGCGCGCTTTCACTTCGCGCCGCGCAGTCTCCAGGTCGCGGTTGCGTGCGCCACCAGGGCATCGCCCTGGAATGCTTCCGACTTCAGCGAAGAGATCGAGCGCCCGCGGCGCAGAAATGACGCTTCGCAGCGTACCGGGCCGGCCTTGGCCGGCGCCAGGAACTGAACGGTCATCGTCAGCGTCGCGCCGGCGCCGTCGACGTGCTGAAGCAAATGCCCCATCGAGACGTCCATGGCGGTGGCCAAGATGCCGCCGTGCAATGTCCCTTGCGGATTGAATAGCGCGCGCGTGGCTTCGAACTCGACGATGCAGCGCTTATCTTTAAAGCTGACTTCAAATCCGAGCAGACGGGACAGGAAGAACGAGCCGAATTCCTGCCGCGACTCGCCAAGTGCACGCTCGATCATGGCTTGCGCCGTGGCGCGGTCGACGGTGGCCGTTTCATTCATTGCTTGCGAACCCCAAAATTTAAAGGCTGAAGCCGGCAGCTCTTTATCGCGATGGAGCAACCGGTTCGAGGCCGGCGTTCAGCCAGGCCGGCCGGGTGGCCGGGTCGGTGAGCCGTTTGATGTAAGCGGAAGCTGGCTCCGGCACCGTGCTTTTAACCGGGATAGCCGCGGTGAACAGAATGTAGCTCTGCAATTCTGACGGCAATGGGCCAACCAAGGTGACACCTTTCACCGGCATGATCTCGCTGATGTTGAATATGCCGACCTCGGCTTTGCCCTCGGCAACCAAAGCAATACCGCCGCCAATCGCTGATTTCGCCATCAGCTTCGGCCGCACGATATCGGTCAAGCCGAGTTTTTCGATCATGCGCGCGACGGCGAGCCCGGTCGAGCCGCCGCCGGTTTCGGCAGGATCGGGATAAGCGATCGAGTGCGCATTGCGCAGCAACTGGCGGATGGCGGCGACATCGGCAATGTTGGGTGCAGGTGCACCGGCGCGCACCACGATGCCGGCACCGACGCGTGCGACGTTGACCGCACTGTCGTTGCGTAACAAACCGCTATTCGTCAGTGTGGTAACGACTGGCTTCGGCAAAATCACAACATCGATCGTGTCGCCCGCGGTGAGGTCTGCCTGGATGACGGCCGGTTGGGCAACTGTAAAGTCGAAATGGTCGTCGCTCCCTTTGGCGAAGTCGGTGGCGATAACTTTGGCGGCCACCGCGGGAGCGCCTGACGAATAGACATGGATTTCCGTTGCATGGGCTGCAGCCGTAGCCACCATGAACAACAGTCCCGCAAGTACGCGGAGACGCGTCGTCACCTGCATCTGTTCCCCAACCGCCGACGAGTATGCCCCCAGCTTAATACGACTGTCGCATCTGGCATGCTAGTCGCACATTGCACGCCGCCGTGGAGTGTTATCAACTGCCACGACCTCAACCGGCGAGAGCTTCATAAATCTTCAACTGAGCATCGGCATCACCAATAATCCGCGCACCTGGCCCATTCTCAACGGGACGGTGAAGCCCGAGGGCATCGATCTCATTCCGACGGTGCTGCATCCGTCCGAACTATTCTGGCGGCAGTTGCATTTTTCCGAATTCGCTGTTTCGGAAATGTCATGTTCGTCGTTCCTGATCGTGACCGGGCAGGGCGATCAGCGTTTTCTCGGATTGCCGATCTTCACCACGCGCCGATTCTTCCACACCAGCATTCTGGTCAGTCGAAAGTCCGGCATCGAAAAGCCAGCCGACCTGAAGGGCAAGCGCGTCGGCGTGCCTGAGTACCAGCAGACCGCGGCGTTATGGACCCGCGGTGTGCTGGAGCATGAATTCGGCGTGAGCCCGAAAGATATGGAATTCTGGATGGAGCGCACGCCGGAGAAAAGTCACGGCGGCGCTACCGGCTTCAAGCCGCCGCCCGGTGTGACTGTCCATCAGGTGCCCGGAGACAAAAGCCTCGGCGCCATGATGCTGGCGGGCGAGCTCGATGCCACCATCCATTATCTGTCAAATCGCAATCTGGTGGACCGCAGCCGGACCGACCTGCACAGCCATCCGGATTTCAAAACCCTGTTTCCTGATCCGACCGCGGAGGGCATCCGGTTCTATCGCAAGACCGGGCTTTTTCCGATCAATCATCAGGCAGTGATCCAGCGTGAAGTCTACGAGAAAAATCCGTGGGTCGCGCAGAACCTGCTCAAGGCATTCATCAAGGCGAACGAGATCGCCGACGCAGAGCGTACTCGCCGCATGTCGAGTATCACTTTGCTGCCGGATTGCTGTCGGGCGACGCCAAGACACCATTGCTGCACCATGGCGTCAAAGCCAACCGCAAAGTGATGGAAACCATCGCGCAATATTCGCTGGAGCAGGGGCTGACGTCGCGGCTGATCAAGATCGACGAGCTCTATGCGCCGAACATGATGGAGTCGTAGGGCGCTTGCTCGATGTCATCGTCCGCCAACGGGTCCGGCCCGAAGTGGCCGGCCCGATGACAGGCTCCGGCGGACGATCCAGTAATCGCCGCCGCCGACGGTGAATACTGGATGCCCCGCCTTCGCAGGGCATGACATACGACTACTCCGCAGCTTGTTTCTTCACGCTGGCGTCAATGGTGGCGCGCGATGCAGCGAGCGCTTCGATTTCCTTTTCGGAGAAGCCTGCCTCGCGCAAGACCTCGAAGCTGTGCTCGCCGAGGCGTGGCTGCAATCGCGTCGATCCTGTCGGTGTTTCGCTAAAGCGCACCGGCAGATCGGTGTAAAGAATTTCACCCTCACTTGGATGAGTGGCGCGCTTGAAAAAACCGGAGGCCTTGAGCTGGGGATCGTTCATCACGTCGTTGAGACTCGACATCCGCGCTGATGGGATTTCCAGTTCCCGCAACAGCTTGAGCCACTCATCGGTGGCGCGGTCGGCGATGCACGAGCCAGCCAGTTCGTAGAGTGCGACAATGTTCTTGGCGCGGGATGCGATGCTGTCGAACCGCGGGTCGGCATGGACTTCCGGCTTGCCGATCGCGGTCCAGAACTTGCGCCAATGATTCTGGGTATAGGCCATCATGCAGAGATAGCCGTCTTTGGTCTTATAGGGGCGGCGCCAGCTTGCCAGCACGCGCGTATAGCCGAGCGATCCGATCGGCGGCACGAAGTTGTGGCCGAACAGATGCTCGCCGAGCACGAACGACACCATTTGCTCGAACATCGGAATTTCGACGAACTGGCCGCGGCCGGTGCGTTCGCGCGCGAATAGCGCCGTGGATATTGCGCCGGCAATCGCGATGGCGCAGGTCTTGTCGGCGATAATCATCGGCGCATAGAGCGGCTCGCCGGCGACTTCCGACATCAGTGCGGCGATGCCGGACTGCCCTTGGATTACATCGTCGTAGGCAGGCTGGCCGCTATAGGGTCCGCCGTCGCGATAGCCGTGCAGTGCGGCATAGACGATGCTTGGATTTTTTGCACACACTGTCTTGTGGCTGAAACCGAGTTTGGCGATCGCCTGCGGCCGCATCGAATGGACGAACACGTCCGCGTTCGCGATCAACCGCCACAGCGCATCCTTTGCTGCATCGTTCTTGAGATCGAGCACCAGCGAGCGCTTGCTACGATTAAGCCCCATGAACAGCGCCGCCATGTTCGGCGAGCGTGATGGGCCGGTATGGCGCGGCGCGTCGCCTTCCGGCGACTCGATCTTGATGACGTCCGCCCCCATGTCGCCAAGCATCTGCGTTGCCAGCGGCCCCGCGACCACAGATGTGAGATCGAGAACGCGAATGCCTGCAAGCGGTCCGGCCATTTGACAATTACCCTCGGCTTGAAATGATCGCGGGTATGACATTAGGTAAACGCCGGTATCACTTCCTTCGCGAATAGCCGCATCGACTTCTGCGCCTCAGCGAAATCGAGCGTGCCGAAATTGATCTGCAGCGAGGCGTGCTCAATCTTGCCGACACTGCTCCTCCAGCCGGTGGATGATGGCCTTGATCTCATCAGGCGTGCCGACCAGCGCGCCGCGGGATTCGATCTGGTTTTCCAATGTGAAATTCTTCATCCGGGCGATCGACTCGTCGTAGCCCTTATAATCTTTTGACGATGTGCCCTTCGTCCATTCCCCGGCGGATTCGAACAATGCGGCGAAATAATCCTCGAACTGCTTGCGGGGGATTTCGCGGGCGAGCTTGGGGTCGAGGTGGCAGAACATGTGGAAGGCGATCATGACTTCACCGTCGCCTGGATGTCCAGCCTCGCGCCACGCCTTCCGGTAGATCGGGATCAGGTCTTTCAGCGGCCCGATCGGGATCGACATCAGTCCATGTCCGTGACGCCCGGCGAACTCGAAGGAATTCGGCGGTGCGAGTCGAGGCAATGAAGAATTTCGGACGCGGCTTTTGTGTTGGCCGGGGCAGGGAGGTGACATTGTCGAAGGAATGAAACTCGCCGTGATGACTGACGTTCTCCCGCGTCAGCAGCAGTTCCACCTGTTCGAGCCCTTCGCGAAAACGCGCTACGGATTCGTCGGGCGAAATACGGAAGCGCCGAAATTCGTGCGGCAGGAAGGCGCGGGCAAAGCCGACGTCGAGGCGGCCGCCGGATATGGCATCGAGCATCGCGATCTCGCCGGCAAGCTTCAGCGGATTGTTGAAGGCCGGCACCACCGCGCCGGTGACCAGCCGCATTTTTTTTGTGCGCGCCGCGACCGCCGACAGGAACGTGATCGGGTTCGGGCTATAGCCGCCGTAACGTTCGAAATAATGTTCGACCGAGCGAGCGTGGCTGTAACCGAGCGTTTCAGCTTCCCCGGCGATGGTAAGGCATTCCGCAAAATAATCTGCGGCGCTTTTATCGGCCGGATGAAAATTGGGAAAGAACTGGACGCCGAATTTCATTCGCTCAACTCCGGACCGTTTCGTGCGTGCGCGGCTTGCGGCCGATATAACGTGTCAGTTCCGCCAGGTTTTTTCGCAGCGTTGCTTCATCCACGACGTGCGGATCGAAATCCGGCGCGTCGAACTCGATCATATCCTCGTAGTTCACGCTGTTCGGATCGGCGATGCTGCGCAGATAAGTCTCGTAGCCGACCGGGCCGCCGATATCCGCCGGCGGGCAACGGCCTTCGGCGCTGACGAGGTGCGGATAACGGACATCCGGCTGCGCCGGCGGGCGCGCCAGCAGGGTGACGGTGTGTTCCCAGTCCTCGCCAAGGACGTAGTCGTATTTAAAGCTGGTGCCGGCCGCCAGGATATCGGCGAGCGTGCTTTGTTCGGCGGGGATACGATCGATCCCGGCATCGCGGTCGGTCTGGCCCCACGCGCCGTCGCCGATGCGAAATTCGAATGGATGGCCGTTCTGCCAGCCGATGGCGATCTGCAATACGAAATGCAGATCGTCGAGGCGAATGTCGACAGGCACGTCAACGATGCGAACGACACGCGGCGACACGTCATCGATCTCGACACTTAACCGCGCGATGTCCCCCATGACTGACGCGGGCGCTACTCAGCGGCCTGCTGGAACGTCAGCATCTCGTCCGACCGATCGAGGTCGACGATCTTGCCGTCCTTGATCACCCAGGCAAGGTTCTTTTTGTCCTGCAAGATCGCGATATCGGCGATTGGATCCTTGTCCCACACCGTGACATCGGCCAATTGTCCCGGTGCAATCTGGCCGACCTCACCGTCGAGGCCCACGGCCACGGCATTGTCGCGGGTCGCCGCGACGATCGCTTCCATCGGCGTGTAGCCGCCGTGCTTGACGAAGATCTCGATCTCCTTGGCATGCAACTCGCCATGGCGGGTGAACGAGTTGTTGCCGGTGTCGGTGCCGACGAGGAGCCGGATGCCGAGCTTGCGCGCCTTGTGCATCAATTCACCGAGCAAGTCATAGTGCCGTTGCATGCGGTTGAAATCGAGCTGCACTTGCTCGGCGCCGACTTTTTGCTGTCTGCCGAGCTCGCACACGACAGCGAGGAATGTCGCGGTCGGCAGGATCGGCATGCCGGCTTTGGCGACGGCATCGAGATCGCGGTCAGTCGCGAGATCGGCGTGGACGATCCAGTCAACGCCTGCTTCAGCAGCTGAGCGTGTGGACCCCGCACCGCGGGAATGGATTGCGACTTTCAGGTTGCGGCGGTGGGCTTCGCTGACCACGGCGGCGATCTCATCCTTCGCCAGCATCTGGGATTCACCGGAGCGGCTGTCCGCCATCTTGATGAAGTTGACGCCGTGCTTGCCCTGGCGGCGTACCTCGGTGACCATCTCGTCGGCGGTGTTGCACAGCTTGCCGATCGAATGGTCGGGCGTGCCTTCCCATGACGGCTCGTCGTCCTCGATGCAGCCGTAGGTCACGATCATGCGGCCGGCGACGAACATGCGCGGGCCCTCCATCAGGCCGAGCCGGATGGCGTCGCGCACGCCAACATCGGTGAACCAGGTACCGCCCGGCACCGAGATGCTGGTGACGCCGGAGCGCAGCACCTTCTGCGCGCTGCGGGCGGACTTCAGCGTGGAAAATTCGGGCCGCGTCGTGCCCTTGCCTTTGCCCTCGCCTTTGATCAGCGGATAGCCGTAGGACATGTGGCAGTGCGCATCGATCAGGCCGGGCATCACCCATTTGCCGGCGGCATCCACCACATCGACGTTCTTGCGGTCTTCGATGTGAATATCGCCCGGAAGCGCGCCGACGCTTTTGATGCGGTTGCCCTCAATGACGATGGCATCGCTCCGCGCCGATGGCTTGCCGGAACCGTCGATCAGGGTGCCGTTACGGATCACCAGGGTCCTTTTGGCGGCACTCATCAGGCTGCTCCTGCGGAATTTGCTGTTTGACCAAGCTTATACCGCAGCCGGCCCGGAAAAGACGAGACTCAATAGAGCCCGGTTAATCCATAAGCGGCGACAATTTCGCCGACTTGATCGCTGCGGGCGATATGGGCATGCACCACGTCGCCGATGTCGCGGTGGAGCTCGGCGGGCGTTCGCTCGGCTTTTGGCTTGAGTTGGGCGCTGAGATAAGCGCCCTCTTCGCGGTTGACCTCGACCACCGCCTTGCCGAACGGGAGCTGCATGCGTTCGTAGCGCTGCAGCCCTGCGGTGATGTCATTGCCGGTGTCGCGGAGGCTGTCGGCGAGGCAGGCTGCATCGAGCGCCGCCTTGGTGGTGCCGGCGCCAGCATGGGGGCGGGCGACGAAGGCAGCATCGCCGGCCAGCGCGACGCGGCCGAATATGATTTGTGGCGATGCGAGATCGTAGATCGGCTGAAAGAACGGTGCCGAGCGCGCAAAGATCTCCGCAATCTGTGGCGCAATCGTCGCGCGGGCGTCGGCCTTGATGCGCGCGATTACATCGGGCCGGATCAGTGGCGGTGGAATGCCATTGGCGTGATGCCGGCCGTTTGCATCGGTGCAAAAATCGGCAAGCTTGTCGCGATCGACCGGCCGATACCAGACGATATTGTAGGCGCGGCGGCCGACCGCGGTGCTGTTGTCGCGCCCAGGCACCGCATAGCTGATGAGCTGTTCGCCTTCCGGCAGGCAGAACGCATAAAGATCGACCAGTTCGCGCCAAATCGCCGGCGGCACATCGGCCTCGTCAATCGACGCGCGCCAGGCGATATAACCGGCATAGCTTGGGTGCACGCTCGGGAGGAATTGGGCGCGCACGGTGGAGCGGACACCATCGGTACCGATCAGGAGATCGCCGCGCTCGCTGCTGCCGTCGGTAAAGATCGCCGTCACGCTATCGGCGTCCTGCTCGACGCGAGTCAGTCTTTTGCCAAGCCGATAGTTTTGTGTCGGCAGCGCATCGAGCAAAGCGCGGTAAAGTCGCGACCAGCCGCTCAGCGTACGCGCGGTCGGCTGTTCAATCACGATCTCGCCACTGTGATCGAGACAGACCGCCCGCGGCGGTGTGATGCCCATCGACTCGTCGAAGTCGACGCCAGCGCGATTCAGGATAGCGATGAGCTGCGGATGTGTGCCAAGGCCAACGCCTCGGCTTGCCAGCTCCTCGTCGTTACGTTCGAAGACGGTGGCGTCCCAACCCGCCCCGCGCAGCAAATGCGCCATGATCAGCCCGCCGAGCGAGCCGCCGATCACGAGGGCACGCATCTAATCCCCTCCCCCTTGTGGGGAGGGGTAGGGGTGGGGGTCGTGAGGTGGTGCACAAGAACTGAGACTCGCGCGGGCATGGCGATGAGCCAGCGTGAATGTATTCACGTCGCCTCTCGACCCCCACCCCCCCCTCCCCGCAAGGGGGAGGGAGAAGTTCACGGCAGAGCCCACGACATTTGGTCGTGTCCCGGCTTGTAGTCCATGTTGGTCGCGGCCGGGTTGCGGTTGATCAGTGGCCGCCCATACATCGGGTTGGTCTGGCTACGCGTTTCGTGCTCGACCGTGAACAGCACTTCCTTGGTGTCGAGGTCGATCACGTCCTTGAAGCGGTACTGGTAGTCATTGTCCTCGATGGTGATCAGGCCGAGATCAAGCAGCTTGCGGTACGGTCCCGAGAAGTTGGTGAGATAGATCTGCACGTGATGTCGGTCGTAGACTGCTTCCGGCGCATCGGTCTCGCGGAAATAGAAATACTGGTTCTCGCCGACCTGGACTTTCGCTTCCGGCCCGACGCCATTCTTCTTGACCTCGGATGGCGCATCTAAAATCTCGCGATAAAAACGTGCGATCCGTTCTGTGGTGCCGGGGCGGACATCGAAGCGGACGTAGGGCATGCCGAGCTGAACGCGACCGAAGCGCGTAACGTCAGGCTCGTGGACCGTGATGCGATTGCCCCACGGACAGACGGTTTCGACACCATCATTGCTTTCGCGGAACTGGAATTTGGTGCCCTCAAGGGCCTTTTTCACCTTGGTCAGCCGTTCCAGCAGCGCCTTGCGGTCCGGCATCACCAGGCCGGTGGTGCCGCGCAGCACGTCCGGCTTGCCCATCGGCAGATGAAACTGGCTCATGCCGACATTGACCCACATATTGCCGGCGCTGGTATTGAGGAATGGATCGCGTGTGTAGCCGAGGCCGGTAATGTAAAAGTGCGTCCCCTTGTGCTGGTCATCGATGCAAACATTGACGTGGCCGATGCCGACGGCATTGCCGATATCCTGGGCTGCGCGATCGTATTTCTTTTCCATTTTGTCATTCATGACGGGGGTTCCTTCCTCGAACCGATATTAGGCGTGGGCCGGGATTTGCTCAACGGCTCATGTCGGCATGTGTCACCGGCTCCGCGCGAGCGCCAGCCATAAGGTAGAGATGAGCAGCCATGGCGGCCCTCACTCCACATGGTAGCGCTCACTCCATCTGAATTCCGGCGTCATGGATGACCTTGCCCCACTTGGCGCTTTGATCGGTAATGAATACGCCGAATTCTTCCGGCGTACTCCACCGCGCGATGATGCCAAGATCTTTGAAGCGCTTTGCCGTCTCGGGTTTTTTGAGTTCGGCGACCAGGGCAGCATTGAGCCGGTCGATGATGTTCTTCGGCGTACCCGAGTGCGCGAAGAAGCCTTGCCAGCTTTGCGCTTCGTAGCCTGGCACGGCCTCGGCCAGCGCCGGTATATCGGGCATGTCAGGATCGCGGGTCTTGGAGAGTACCGCCAGCAATTTCAGCTTGCCGGCCTGGATCAATGGCAGTGCCGGCGTCAGATCGGAGAACTCCATGGAAACGTTGCCGCTGGCGACGTCAGTCAAGCCGGGCACTGTCCCTTTGTAGGGGATGTGGCGAATGTTGACGCCCGTCGCGAGTTTGAACTGTTCAGCAAAAATGTGGTGCGGCGTGCCATTGCCGACGGAGGCGTAGGTCAATGCGGTGGGTTGGGCCTTGGCCAGCGCGATCAAGTCGGCGACCGAGCTGACTCCGAGCGAGGGCGAAACAACCAGACAAAACTCGGTAAGACCCATGATCGTGACCGGCGTAAAATCTTTTTTCAGATCATAAGAAACCGATTTCATCACATAGGGCAGCAAGGTGATGACTGAAGGCGCATGCAACAGCGTATAGCCGTCCGGCTCAGCCCTCGCCGCATAGGTAATGCCAATCTCGCCGCCTGCGCCCGGCCGGTTCTCGACGACGAATGTGCCGTGGAGTGCGCGCCCCAGGATGTCAGCTTCAAAGCGGCCCAACAGATCGTTGGATGCGCCCGGCGGAAACGGCACGACGATTGTGACGGGCCGATTTGGATAATCGTCAGCGAGCGCGCCGGCAAACAGCGCGACGGTCAATACGCAGGCCAGCGCGGCTGCGGCCGCAAGGTATCGTCGAATTATTGGCATCATGGTCTCCCGGGCGACGCGCAAGTTTATACCAAAACGACGTGCGCGGAGGGGAGCAAGGATGTTAGACAAGATGTAAGGATCACGGACTGGCGTGGGCGAAGTGTCGAGCTTGTTTCCCCGGATTTTCTCGGCGTCCCGCGTCGGGCTTGATGGCAACCGCAGCAGCGATATCGACCGCCGGTTGCTGATACCGTTGCTGCTGACATCGGTGACGATCCAGGCGGTTACCGCGATCGTTCGGGTAACGACGACCTATCGGGCGATCGAACTGCATCTGCCGGTGGTGTGGGTCGGCGTCATTTCGGCGGTGTTTGCGATCTTGCCGATCTTTCTTGCCGTGTGGGTCGGCCGCTTCATGGATCGCGGCAAAGATGCCCAGGCAGCGTGGATCGGTTCCGGATTGCTGGTCACCGCGTGCGCCGGCTTCTGGCTGTTTGCAAATTCGGTGGCGGCGCTGCTTTTGCTCACGGCGCTGTTCGGTATCGCCCATCTATTCTTGATGGCGAGCCAGCAAATGCTGTGCATCCGCTGCTCGGGGCTGCGCGGGCGGGATTCGGTGTTCGGCAATTATCTGGTCGCCAGCGCGATCGGGCAGGGCCTCGGTCCCTACATTATTGCCTGGTCGAGTGGCTTGGCGATGTTGCCGCCTACCGGGACACTGTTCGGCATCGCGGCTGCGATCGCGGCGCTGTCGTTGCTGACTGCCGGGGCGATCAGGCCAGCGCCTAAAACAGCGGCCAAGGATCGCAGCTCGGGATTAGTGCCGGTCCGTACACTGTTGCGCCAGCACGGGTTGATGGCGGTGCTGGTTGCAAGCGTCATCACCATCACGTCGCAGGATCTGTTGACCATCTACTTGCCGCTACTCGGCGCCGACAAAGGCATCAACGCGGGTGATATCGGCGTTCTGCTGACCGTGCGTTCGGCTTTGGCGCTGATTTCGCGCATGGGCTATTCGCGTATGATCCGGCTGGTGCCGCGCGGATTGTTGACGCTCGTCAGCATGTTCGGCGCGGGCATCGGCTTCGCCTGCCTGGCACTGCCGATCCCGTTATCGGCGATGTATGCGGCCATGGCAGTGATGGGATTTTCGCTCGGCATTGCCACGACGTTGAGCCTGACCAACGTGGTCGATCTGGCGTCGAGCGAGGTGATGGGCACGGTGATGTCGCTTCGCATCACCGGAAACCGCGTCGGTCAGGTTGCGGTGCCGTTTGCCGCAAGTCTGGTTGCCGCCGCGACCGGCGTCGGCGGGATTTTTGCCATTATCGCGCTAAGCCTCGTCATTTCAGGCGCGGCGGTTCATTTCGGTCGTCAGGAAGTCTGAACAGCAGTCTTGAGCGCTGCAGTTCGCGTCTTCACCAGTGCCGGTGATAATAGCCACGCCGCCCATAGGGGCCGCCGTAATAAGGTCCGTAATACGGACCGTAGTAGCCGTAATAGTACGGCGGCGGTGGCGGGATGTAGCCGGGCGGAGGGCCGCCAGCAACAGCGCCAGGAGGCGGCCCGCCCGGTCCGCCCGGAGGGGCGAGTGCAGTTGCGATGATATAGCCGTTCTGGCCTTGATAGCTGATCTGGCACCAGCCGCCTTTGCACCCACCGACATTGACTGGTGAGCCTGCGGGAATCAGCGTGATAACGGTATAGGTCGTGCCGGGACCTTGCCGCAGGTTGACATTGGTTCCGATGACGGCCGGGGGCGGCGCACCTGCTCCCGGAGGTGGGGGCGCAGCGGCATCCGGCGGCGGTGCGGCTCCCGGTGGTAGTCCCGGGGGCGGCGGCGCGCCTGGGTCTTGCGCCAAGGCGCATTGGGCCCAAACTGTACTGCACAAGATAACCCCGAACGCGGTGATTTTCCCGACACTCATCGCTAACCTCTTGCGTTACAAAACAATATTCGGCTGCGGATTTAAGGCAAAGAAGCCCCGAACATTCAACTTAATTCGCGGCAAGAATTTGGTGCGTCAATATCGCGGACAGCTTTTCCAGTTCGGGGAACGGATTATAGGCCGCGTTCGTGCAAAGTTCCTGCGCTTCTTTTGGCGCATCGGCAAAGTGGTCGAAACGCCCCGCTAGAAATACGGCTGCCATTTCTTTCATGCCGGCATAGACGGAAGCGCTTTTTTTGGCGTTGAAGCGCAGGCAGGCGACATAGCGCTCGGGCATCGAAGTGCTTGCCGGCCTTAGAACCGGCTCGGAGACAGAGGCGTCCCGGATACCGCTCGGATCGTTCAGATAAGCGCGCATCGCCGCTGCGATGTCGATTTTGTAGTTCGCGGGGAAAGTATTGATCTCTGCTTCGCTGCCATAGGCGGCGGCATCGCTCGGCGGGTGCTGATGTGTGCAGGCGCCGAGTTCGAAGGTAATCGCAGCGATCAGGCCGAACCGACGGATCAAATTGGTACCGCCATAGCGTCAAAGGCGCTGTCGCAGTTAATCAGATCGACACGCTTCTGCACAATGCGAAAGCTGTCGCCGTTCCGCCGCAGGCGGTGGTGCTGGCGGCCGGCAAACACGCGCTGCGCATCGTCGCGATATTCGACCATGATCACAGTCGAGCCGATCACGTATTCGCTTTTAGCCGCGTCGCTATCCTCGATCACTACATTACCGATCAAATGCGCTGTGCGCGACGGCGGCGTCTGGACATGAATGCGAGGATGTTCGA
This sequence comes from uncultured Alphaproteobacteria bacterium, assembly GCA_963742215.1. GTDB lineage: Bacteria > Pseudomonadota > Alphaproteobacteria > Rhizobiales > Xanthobacteraceae > BOG-931. Next base: position 141,085 of record CAVULJ010000019.1, on the reverse strand, counting down.
GCCGATCGATGCGGGTCTTCATCAAGTCGCGGTCGTCGTAGAACAGCGACGCCTGATCGAACGGGCTTTTTTGGTCCGGCACGGCCGGCACCCAATAGGTACCGTCCTCGGCAAACAAGCCCATCCAGTCGCGAAAGCGCCGCGCGTCCAGCAGGCTCGCTTCGTGGATGATAAAGTCCTCGAATGTTGCCCGGCTGATGCCGTCGGCGGTCATTACGCCGCCTCGTCCATATAACCGAGCCACGCCTTGTATTGCGCGCGCACCACCATCTCGTGGGTGGCGAGGCCGCGCGTGGCGTTGCGCTCGCGGTCGGGTTCTTCGGCGCCCAGTCCGCGCGAGATATCGACCCAGTCGGTCATCTGGCTGCGCAAGCCCTTCTGTGCCCGCACGAACGATTCGAGATCGTCGGTCTGCACGAACGATGCCGCCGAATGGGTGACATTGAGCAGCCGGATATTGCCGAAGTTCATCGCTGCCGGCGCGCCGACCAGACGGATCGGATAGATATTCACTTCGGTACGATCGACCGCAATCGGCTTGATGACGCGAATGTGGATGTTCAAGCCCATGATCGACATGTTCGGGTAGATCAGGGAGTTGTGCAGGCGCGGTGTAAGAATTTCCTTCGCTCGCGTCTCGCCGGCCTTTTCCGCCAGCACTTTTTTGTATTCGTCGAATGCGGGACTCGATCGCTTGCCGTCATCGAGCGACGTGTTGCTGGTCCAGCCGTGGCCATTGCCGGCGATGAAGCTCTTGCGGTCTTTCCAGGACGCGGCGGTCTGCTTCTTCTCGGTCTCGACGACAGCCGCGCCTTTCTGATCGCCTTCACGACGCGCAAACTGTACGCCGTCCTTGTTGACCGTCGAGGCGTGACCGAACGGTACGTGATAGGAGTCGAGCACATTCTCGACCTGGAGCTTCCAGTTACCGTTGAAGGCGTAACGGTGCATGCCGGCATCGAGCGCCAATTCGCCGTCCGGAGCGCGATCGACCAGATCGTCGATATTGTCCTTCACCGGGCCGATATGGTCTTCGAAGCTCATCCCCTTGGCGGCGAGGCTCGCGAATACGAAACCGCGGTACTGGCCGACGCGAGGCGCGCTGGCGAGCCCGAATGCTTCCTTGTCGAAGCCTTCGCCGCAGCCTTCCGGTACCGGCACAGTCGCAAGGCGGCCGTCGGTGTCGAACGACCAACCGTGATAGCAGCAGGTCAGCCGCTGGGCGTGGCCGCACCGCTCGTTGACCACCTTGGCGCCGCGATGGGTGCAGCGGTTGAGCAGGACGTGAACCGTGCCGTCGCGGTGCCGCACCATGATCACCGGCTGGCGCCCGAGATCGGTAGTGATGAAATCGCCGGGGTTCGGCACCTGGCTGGTATGGCCGACGAACAACCAGGCGCGGCTGAAGATGCGCTCCATCTCCAGCTCAAACAGGTCGGGATCGGTATAGACGCGCCGGTGCACGCGGCCGGGTTCGATCAATTTGGCGATCTCGTCCGCGTGACCGTTGCGCATTGCAGGCTATTCCGCCGCTTGGTGGGCTTGCTCCTGCACCTTGGAATTGATGAGCTGCAGCGGCGAAGCGGTCTCTTCCAGCATGCCCCAGCTCTTCAGCCAGTCGTAGGTGCGCTGCAGTTCATCGGCCGGAATCGGCGCCGGATCGACGACCACAAGCCGGCTCTCACGCAAATCCTCGACCTTCAGCGCGGCGACCTCGGGATCCGTCTTGGCGTGATAGTCGATGAAGTAGTGCATGTACGCTTTCTTGTTCGCGTTGATCCGGCGCACCGCTTCACGCACCGCGCGATTGAACGCGGCGTAGGTCTCGGCATCGACGCGGTTGGAGGCGACCTCGGTGCCGTGGAAGAACGCCGAGCAGATGGTGCGGCAGCCCTTCTTCTCGGCGAGCGTGATGTGCGGCTCGGTCAGCGTGGTGGCGTCGATTTCGCCTTTCATCAGCGCGTCGAGGCGATAGCGCGAGCCGTTCGGCGCCCGGCACAGCTTGATCATTTCGCGCGGCAGGAAGCCTTCCAGCATATGCAGCGCGATGTAATGGGTGCCGAAATAGAACGGCACGCCGATCAGCTGATTGGCGAGCTGCTGCGGCGTATAGACCGGAGAATTCGGCGGCACCACGACGCGCCGAGTAGGCGATGATGGCGCGGCGGCCGAGCTGGCGGCTGTTCTGGTCGGTGTCCTGGACGCGGCAGTAATTGCCCCATTCGCAGGCGTTGTACATGTCGGCTTTGCCCTGCTCGAGCAGCTTGCCGTGGCTGGCGAACGGGTCGACGCCCTTCGGCGTGGTGACATTGACCTCGACCTTCTTCTCGACGCCGTCTTCGCGGTCGGCCCATTCGATCTCGAGCCCTTCCTTGGCGAACAGGCCTTCGTCGTAGGCGACGAGTTCCGGCAGCCCTTGGAACGGCGCCGTCGTCTCCAGGACGAGCTTTTTCATCGGGGAGCTCTCCTTCAATCGGTTGGCAATTTATCGCTTGACCCGCGGCCTGCTCGATGCCCGCGGTCAAGGGTGAAGGGTCATAATTGCATGAATATTCTACTGTAGGATTGTTGAACAATGGCCTATGACCCCTCCCCGATCCGGCGCGACAGCGTCATCACCCAGTCGGCCCAGGAAATCTGCCGGCTGATCGAGGCCGAGCGGCTTTCGCCCGGCGACGCGCTGCCGACGGAAACCCGGCTCGCCGACATGCTCGGCGTCAGCCGCAATTCGGTACGCGAGGCGCTGCGGGTGCTGCACGGCCTCGGCTACGTCGAAAAGGCCGCCGGCCGCCGCGTCATCGTCACCGCGGCGACGCCGGGCGGCAAAGGCATGTTCGACGAGAGCGTGATCATCGAGGCGGCGCCGATCGCCAACGACGTGCGCTCGCACATCGCGCAGAAGTGCGCCGAACTCGCCGCGGCGCGGCTGTCCACCGCCGAACTGGCGACATGGAGGGCGCGCTTGCGTCGCTCGAAGCCGCCATCGCGCGCAAGGATATGAACGCCGCCAAGGCCGCGCATGACGCCTTTCATGGCGCTGTTTCTCGCCGGCGCCCGAAACCCGCTCCTGGTCGCCATGTTCAATCAGGCGCAAGGCGCGCGGCTCTCCAACGTCTCGCCGAAGCACAACAGCTTTTACGATCCGCGCCATCTCGATCAGCACCGCGCGCTGTTGCGGGCGTTGCGCAAGCGCGACGGCCGCGCCGCGCGCGCGGTGGTGCGCAAGCACTTCCAGAGCCTTGGCCTGATGCTCGAAGTGGCGGCGCGGGCGAGCCGCAAAGCCCAGGCCGCAGCGGTGGTGCCGCTGCCGCGCCGCGCGGCGCGTTAGGGCGAAACTTCCTCGAGCACGCGCCGCGGCGGGTCTCGATCATGAAGGTCGCGGCTATGCAGCCGATGATGGCGAAGATCGAGAAGGTCAAGAACACGCCGCTGATGCCGTAGCGCGGCAGCGCGAAGCCGACGATCAGCGGACCGACGGTCGCCGCGGCGCGCAGCCAGAAGCTCGCCCAGCTCACGCCGAGCGCCCGCATCCGCGTCGGATAAATCTCGGCGGTGTAAAGGAAGATCGTCATGTTCATCGAGCCGAGCCACATCGAGCAGAACATGAAGCCGATCAGCATGCCGAACGCGGTGCCGGCGCCGAAAGCCCATAACCAGATCAGCCCCGTCGCGGTGAGAAAGAATGCGCCCGTGAACCAAAAGCGGCGGCCGGTACGGTCGATCAGGAAGGCGCAGATCAGCGAGCCGATGAGGCTGCCGACCGGGGCGAAGATCGCGTAGTTGAGCGCCTGTTGCAGCGGCAGGTGATAGACTTCGCGATAGAGCGTCGGAATCCAGCCCTGCAAGCCGTAGGCGATGATGTAGCAGGACGCCCACAGCACCCAGACCAGCAGCGTACGCGGCCGATAACGTCCTTCGAACAATTCCTGCCAGCGGGTCTGTTGGCTCAGCGGCTGCGGGATGACATCCGGCACTGGCGGCAGCGGTAATTTGCCGTCGCGCGAAATGATCCGCTCGATTTCGGTGACGACCGCGTCGGCCTCGTTGAGCCGGCCCTTGGAAGCGAGCCAGCGCGGCGATTCCGGGCAAAATCGCTGCATGAATAGCGCGACAAATCCCGGCAATGCGCCGATGGCGAACATCCATTGCCAGCCGAACAGCGGCACGACGAATGCGCCGGCGATGCCGGCCATCAGCAATCCGCACGGAAAGATGATCTGATAGGTCAGGAAACGGCCGCCGCGACGGTCGGCGCGCAGGATTTCGCTGATGTAAGTCGAGGCGACCGGGATTTCGCCGCCAAGACCGATGCCTTCAAAAAATCGGCAGACAAACAGCTGGTCGTAATTGGCTGGTGAACGCGCATGCGAGACTCATCACCGCAAACAGGCCGATCGCGATGCGCACGGTGTTAACGCGGCCGATGCGCTCGGCGATCCATCCGAAGGTCAGGGCGCCGAGCGCCTGGCCGAAATTGGCGATGCTGATCAGGCCGCCGATATTCGCCGGCGCGATGTGCCATTGGTCTTTGAGGACCGGCAGCACATAGGCGATCGTCAGCGAGTCGAACGAATCGAAGAAGATGGCGATGCCGAGAACGGCCGTGACGGTGATGTGCCAATTCGAGTAGGGCAACCGTTCAAGCCGCGCGGCAATAGTCTGCTCGTTCAGCGGCAAAGCCTCGCCATCTTCCTCCCAACACACCGTCTCGTCGTCAGGGCGAATGCGCCCGTAGCGACGGCCGTCTTTAGTTTGTCAGCGCTGCGGACGCAGCCGCTGAATCTGCAGGCTGGCGAGAAACGGCACCAGCGGATGCGCGCCCATCTTCACCATCGTCGGCAGGTCGAGCTTTATCAGCGCCTCGCGCTGATCGGGCGGCAGCTTGAAGCGGTCGGCAAAGGCGCCGGCATCAGCCATGTATTGCGCGCGCATGTCGTCGTCATGGGCCAGGCCATGCAGCGCCGAGGTAAGTTCGACCAGTTCCGGCTTGATCGAGGGATAGTGGGCCTCGCGGTGCTGTTCCGCTTCACCGCCGATCCAGGCCAGCGACGCATAATTGTGATGCCAGCTCGGATCCATCGAGACCACGTCCGGCTTGCGCTCGCCAAGTGCGCCGGCGGCGCAGGCCCAGCAGCGCAATTCGATGTTGCCGGTATCGTCGAGCTCGGTCTCGTCGTAGCCGATCAGCGATTTCAGATTGCCGGCGGCGAGCTTCTCCAGCACCCGCCTGTCCCAGGCCAGTTCCGGATTGGAATAACGATCGGTACCGGGAAAATGAGACATGCCGCCTGAACGACAGGATCACGGTCTTTAGCCCGAGCGAGGTCACGGTGCGGGCAACCGCCTGCCCAAATTGATAGCAGCGCTCCATGGTCGGCTGCGGCGGCAGGTAAGCGTTCACGTAAATCGGCAGCACCGGGCCGGTATGGCCGAGATGGGTGAGCGGAATGCCGATCGCGTAATCGATCTTCGCGGTTGAGGTGAAGGCCGGATCGAAATTCTGCCGGTAAAGCTGACGCACCAGTTCGAAGCCGATCTCGCTCGGAACCTTCCAGTGGAATTTCCGCCCGGCGAAATCGCCGGTTGCTTCGCCGCCGACATGCACGGTGAAGGGCGGAGCGGCGGTGTGGAAGAACTGCTCGGCATGGTCGTTGGAGAAGATGATCCAGAGGTCGGGATTGAGCGCGCGCAGCCGCTTGCCGATGTCGGCTGCGACTTCGCGCACCTTCGCCACGACGGCTTTGTCCTCGGTATCCGGCATGGTGAAGAACTGGGGCGCATGGGGCAGCATGGCGCCGCCGATCACGGTCGACATCATGGGATATTCTCCTTTGCCGCAAAATATCGCGGGCGAACAGGAACAACAAGGATGCGCGTCCCGGTGCGACAGCTATGCGCCCATGCATCGTCATGCGCTTCACAGTGGCCGGAACTGGATAGCTTGCGGCCGAGGCGACGTGCGCTAGAAGGAAATCCAATGCTCGTGATGTGCCGATAACGATCGCCTGCGGCAATTATGACCGCACGGGAGCAATCAGCGACGGCCGGGTGAAGGTCGAAGGCTGCTCGGTCACGTATCTGCCGCTGTATCCCGAGGAGATTTTCCACCGCGCCTTCAAATTCCAGGAATTCGACGTCTCGGAAATCTCGTTTTCGAGCTATATCCGCACGGTCGCGACCGGCAACTCGGCCTATATCGGCGTGCCGGCCTTCGTGTCGCGTATTTTCCGCCATTCCGGCATCTATGTCCGCAAGGATTCCGGCATCAAAAGGCCGGAAGACCTGCGCGGCAAACGCATCGGCCTGCCCGAATACCAGATCACTGCAGTGGTCTGGATGCGCGGCATGATGCAGCACGAATACGGCGTGAAGCCGTCGGACATCCATTGGCGCAGCGGCGGCCAAGAGGAAGCCGGCCGCCAGGAACGCACGCCGCTCAAGCCGATCCCGGGCCTCGATCTTAAGGCGATCCCCCACGACAAGACGCTGGTCGGCATGTTGCGCGACGGCGAGCTTGACGCGCTGTTCACGGCGCGCGCGCCATCGTCATTCCTGCGCGGCGAGCCCACATCGTGCGGCTGTTCCCGAACACGCGCCAGGCCGAGCAGGCCTACTACAAGAAGACCAAATTATTCCCGATCATGCACCTGATCGGCATCCGCAAGACGCTCGCCGAGCAATATCCGTGGCTCGCCACCAGCGTCTACAAGGCGTTCTGCGAAGCCAAGGCGCTAGCGATGATCGACCTGCGCGACGTCAATGCGCTGATGGTGACGCTGCCGTGGCTCGAAGCCGAAACCAACGAGACCGCGGCGATCATGGGCGACGACTTCTGGAAATACGGCATCCAAGAAAATCTTCCCGAGATCGAGGCGCTGACCCAATACATCCACGAACAGGGCCTTGCCGACCGCAAGGTGAAAGTGGAAGAACTGTTCCACCCCTCGGTGTTCGACATTTCGAAAGTGTGAGCGAAACGATGGCGGAAAACGACAATCGGGTGATCGTTTCCGGCGCCGGCCGGTGGGCGCCGTCATGACGCTCGCGCTGGTCAGGAAGGGCATTCCGGTTACGCTGATCGAGCAATTGCCGGACGCCGCCGAAGGATCAGCGCGCCGCCACGATCCACACCCCGACCGTCGAGATGCTGGTCGACCTCGGACTGGAAAAGGAGATGTTCTCCGAGGATCCATCCGGCGGCATGCAGGCGCCGCTGTTTCATTTCCGCAACCGCGACACCGGCGAGCTGATCGCGGTCTTTGACATCAGCCTGCTCAAGGGCGAGGTGCCCTATCCGTACGTCGTGCAGTGGGAGCAATACAAGCTGGTGCACGCCGCCCTGCCCCTACATCAAGGCGAGCGGCCTGGGCGAGGTGCGTTTCTCCACGAAGCTCATCGGCCTTACGCAGACCGCCGATGAGGTGGAGGCGACGGTCACCAACGCGGCCGGCGAAACCGAAACGCTGCGCGGCCAATATCTGATCGGCGCCGACGGCGGTTCAGAGCGCGGTGAGGCGACTCGCCGGAATCGCACTTCGAAGGGTTCACCTGGCCGGAGCGCTTCATCAAGATCGGCACCAGCTTCGATTTTGGCAGACCGGCAAAGGCTATTGCACGCGCAACTATTTCTTCGATCCCGACGAATGGCTCAACCTGTTCAAGGTCAAGGGCTACGGCCCGCCCGGAATCTGGCGCGGCGTGTTCCCGGTGCCGGATAGGAAACCGATGAACAAGCGCTGAGCATGGAAGGCATCCAGCGGCGTCTGCAGCGCATCCATCAGAAAAGCGGCGATTACGACATTCCCTATTACGCGCTCTATGCCGTGCATCAGCGCGTGGCGGCGACCTTCAACAAGGGCCGCGTGCTGCTCGCCGGCGACTGCGCCCATGTCAACAACCCCATCGGCGGAATGGGCATGAATGGCGGCATCCACGACGCCGTCAATTTGGCCGAAAAGCTTTCCGATGTCTGGTTCGGCCGTGCCGATGCCAGCGTGCTGGACCGCTACACGCGCCAACGCCGCAAGGCGCAAGTCGATTACGTGCAGGCCCAGACCATCGAGAACAAGAGAAAGCTGGAAGAGAAGGATCCGGCGATCCGCCGCAAGCACCTGGACGAACTGCGCCGCACGTCCGAGGACATTTCGCGGCACAAGAAATTCTTATACCGCTCGTCGTTGATCGACAGTTTGACTTCGGCGAACGCGGTGGAGTGACAACACTGTTGTCATCATCGTAAGCGGATGACAGTACTCCGGTGAAATTCGTCTCTGGAGCGCGGCGTCCTCGATGCCCGCCGCGGGTGACGGTTATCGGTTCTTCGCGCGCGCATTCCCCACTTCTCCTCGATCTCCGCGCCTCCTCGGCTGAAAGCGCCGAGGGCGGAGGAAACTTGTCGATCCAGCCGAACGGGCGGCAGGCATTGATGAGCGCCTTCGAGTGCGAAGTGACGCCGCGTTCCTTCTCGTCGGGTGGAATGCGCGGATCGAGCGCCGAACTCCAGGCGTTGCGAATGATATCGATGCCTTCCGCCGGCTCGCAGCGAGTCGTCACCGCCCACATGACGTCGGCGAGATTAGAGGGGTCGATATCCTCGTCAACCACCACCACGATACGCGCCATGTAGCTGTGCGCCGCGGCAACCAAAGCCGCGCGCTTGGCGTGGCCGTCGTAGCGTTGGCGCAGCGCGACGACGGTCATGAGTTGCGACACGTGCTGCCACGCACCGACCACGTCGGTGACTCCGGCGGCGTCAAGATTGCCCCAGATCGTCGCCGCCCGGAACGGCAGACCGAAATGAAAGCGTGGCGGCTTCATGGGCGGCGAACCGAGCAGGATCGGATCGTTGCGGTGATGGATGGCACTCACTTCCATCACCGGGCCGGGACGCGCCGCGGCCGCATAGTATCCGGTGAACTCGCCGAACGGCCCTTCCGGCAGGGTCATCTCGGCCATCGGCAGCAGGCGGCCTTCAAAGACCATTTCCGCATGCGCCGGAAGCGGAAGGCCGGTCTCCGGGCCGTCGCATACTTCGATCGGCGCCCCTTGATGGCGCCGGCGAACTCATACTCCGATTTTCCATCGGGCAGATATTCGAAGCCTGAGATGAACAGCGCCGGATCCTCGCCGTGAACCACGGCCACCGGACAACTTTCTCCGCGTTGCCAATATTTTTGGCAATGAGCGCGCCGTGCCTGCCGCCGTGATCGAACTGCACGGTGACTTTGTTAGGACCGTGCACTTGGACGCGATAGATCGAGGCGTTGATCCAGCCCTCGTCGGGATCGCGCATGATCACCAGCGAACCCGAACCGATGAACGGCCCGCCGTCCTGCCGATGCCAGATCGGCGCCGGGAAGCGCGCAATGTCCACCGCGACCCGCTAGGTATTTTCGGAGAAACGCCGCCTTCCCCACCGCGACCGGCGCCAGCGGCCGCAGGGTCTTGCGTTTCTCCATCCAGGCTTTAAGTGCGTCGAGCGGCCGCAGTGCGGGATCGAGACCCAGCGCCAGCGCAGCCCGTTGTACGTTGGTGGTGGCGTTGGTAAAGACGCGAAAGCCCGGCTTGTAGCCCTTGATGCTATCGAACAGAAGGGCCGGACAATCGGGCGAGCCGGCGGCGACCTCGGTAATGCCGCCGATCTCGAAGCGCGGGTCGGCGCCGTCGATGCGGCGCAAAGCCCCGAGTTTGTCGACCAACTCGATAAATTGGCGCAAATCCCTGTACATTTCGATGTCCGGCAACACAGCGGCGCGGGATACGTGAATTGCCCGGCAATGGCATGGTTAAGACAACAAGATCAGCAGCGGCAAGCGACGTTCTGCCTCTGCTGCAAGACCTGGGAAGGTGTCAAGGAGTTCCTTTTCCGTAAAATGTGTGGACGGCATCCGGGTCCGCCATTATGCACGCCGTTGCCCATCTCATCCATGCCTACGGCCTGCTCGTCGTCGCAGGTTTTATTGGTTTGGAAAGCATCGGACTTCCGCTGCCGGGCGAGACGGCGCTGATCGTCGGCTCGGTTATTGCCGGACGGACGCACGAGCTTAACATCATCGAAGTTATGGTGACGGCGACTTGCGCCTCCTTTTTTGGCCGCATGGTCGGCTACGTGATCGGCGCAAAATTCGGCTATTGGCTGCTCCTTCGTTACGGCTCCTATGTTCGGATCACCCAAACACGCATCAAGCTCGGCCAGTATCTGTTCCTGGAGCATGGGGCGATCATCATTTTCATTGCCCAGTTCGTTCCGGTCATGCGCGCGATCGCCGGCATCCTCGCCGGAGCCAATCGCATGCCGTGGCGGCATTTTTTGTTGGCGAGCTTCGTGGGCGCGCTGTCTGGTCGATCTTTTTCGGTCTTGCCGCTTTCACGTTCGGCCGCGAGTTCGCGCAGCTGGCGGCGTCCTGGTGGCTCTTTTCCGGGCCAGCGGCTGGATCGTCTTCGGCATTGTCGCCGTGATCGTCATCATCGCCTTTGCCAACTTCGTGGGGCACCACGAGGCGCAGCTCACCGCCAAAGCCGAACGCGCCCTCCCCGGCCCGCTCGAATTGCCTTAACCATCGCTCCCTCCAACATGACCGTTTCCTCGTCGGTGATCGATTGCGACGTGCATGCCAACGTGCCCAGCATGCAGGCGCTGCTGCCGTATCTCGATGAACAATGGCGCGACAGCGTGGTCGATCGCGGTCTCAATTCGCTGGAATTGATCAGCTATCCGCCGAACGCGCCGCTGACGGCGCGCGCCGACTGGCGCGGCAAGGCCGGAGAACCGCCAAACACCCTCGATAAGTTGCGCACCCACGCGCTCGATCGCTGGAACATCGACATCGCCATCTGCAATTGTCTGTACGGCGTGCAGCTCCTATTCAGCGAGGACATGGCGGCGGCGTTTGCCAAGGCGGTCAACGACTGGGTCGCGCACGAATGGCTCGATCGGGACAAGCGGTTGCGCGCCTCCATCATCGTGCCCATGCAGAACACGGACTATGCGGTCGCCGAGATCGAGCGTTGCGCCCCCGACAAGCGCTTCGTGCAGGTGCTGGTTCTTGCCATGGGCGAGGCGCCGCTGGGACGCCGGGAATACTGGCCCGTCTATGAGGCCGCCGAGCGCCACCGCCTGCCGATCGGCATTCACGCCGGATCGAGCTACCGGCATGCGGTCACCTCGCTCGGCTGGCCGTCCTGGTACGTCGAGGATTACTGCGCCAACGCGCAAGGATTTCAGGCGCAAGTCGCGAGCCTGGTTTGCGAGGGTGTCTTCGTCAAATATCCCAAGCTGAAAGTGGTGCTCATTGAATCCGGCGTCACCTGGCTGCCGGCGTTCCTGTGGCGGCTGTCGAAATTCTGGCGCGGCGTCCGCGCCGAGGTGCCGTGGGTTGATCGCTCGCCCAGCGAGATCGTGCGCAATCACGTGCGGCTGACCATCCAGCCGTTCGACGGCCCGGACGACCCGAAAGCCGTTGCACAACTGATCGATCACCTGCAATCGGACGACATGCTGCTGTTCTCTTCCGATTTTCCCCATTGGCAGTTCGACGGCGACGACATCATGCCGGCCGGAATTCCGGAGAAATTGCACGGCAAGATTCTGCGCGACAATGCGCTGGCCACTTATGAACGCCTCAACGCGGCAGCAGCGGCCTAGGCTGGCGCATGGCGAAGCACGTCATCGCTCCGCTTAGCGACTTTCCGGCCGGCTCGCGGAAGCTCGTCGAGATCAGGGGCCGTCCGATCGTTGTCTTCAACGTCAAGGGCGAGTTCTTTGCGCTCGCTAACCGCTGTCCGCACCAGGGCGGCAGCCTGGTTCACGGCACGTTGGTCGGACTCATCGAGGCGAGCGAGCCCGGCTGCTATCGCTACTCGCGCCGCGGCGAGATCATCCGCTGTCCGTGGCACGGCTGGGAGTTCGACGTGCGCACCGGGAAATCGTGGTGCGAGCCCGAGCGCATCCGAGCGCGGCAATTCCCGGTCTCGGTTGCGCCCGGCGCAACCCTGGTCGAAGGTCCATACGTAGCTGAGACCTTCCCCGTGCGCATCGAAGATGATTACGTCGTCCTCGAGGCATGAGCCGCAAGGGGCATTGGGGACGGGATGGCGCAGCGACAAACGGCGAAGCAGCGGTTGCGGCTTGCCGCGGATATCGGCGGCACGTTCACCGATATTGCGGTTTTTGACGAAAAAAGCGGCAAGCTCACTTTCGGCAAGGCGCTGTCGACACCCGCGCATCTGGTTGAGGGCATTTCCGCAGGCGTGGCCAAGGCGGGCAGCGATTACCGCTCCACCGCGCTCTTTCTCCACGGCTCGACCATCGCCATCAACACGATGCTCGAACGCACCGGCGCGCGCACGGCTCTGCTCATCACCAGGGCTTTCGCGACATCTACGAGATCGGGCGAATTAACCGGCCCGACGCCTACAATCTGTTCTTCCGCAAGCACGTCCCGCTGATCGAGCGGGCTCTGCGCTTTGAGGTCCACGAGCGCATGCTGGCCGACGGCGAGATCGATACGCCGCTGGATGAAAACGAAATCACGGCGCTCGGCCAGAAGTTGGAAAGGCTCGGCATCGAAGCCGCCGCCATCCTGTTTCTGAATTGCTATGCGAATGCCGATCACGAACAGCGCGCGAAAGCGATTTTGGAAAAGAACCACCCGGCGACTGTTCGTGTCCGCTTCCCATGAGCTGTCGCAGGAATACCGCGAGTTCGAGCGCTGCTCGACGGTTGCGGCCAACGCCTATGTGGGCCCGAAAGTCCGCCGCTATATCGGCGAGATCGACGCGCACATGCGCGCGGCCGGCTTTTCCGGCTCGTTCCTGGTCGTGCAATCGACCGGCGGCCTCTACGAGGCCGAGCAGGCGCAGAACCAATGCGTCCGCATGCTGGAATCCGGCCCGCGGCCGGCGTCATCGGCACGCAGGCGCTGTGCCGGACGCTCAAGATCGACAACGCCATCGCCTTCGACATGGGCGGCACCACGGCGAAAGCCGGCGTCATCCATCACGGCGAGTCGCTGACGACCGGCGCGGCGCTGATCGGCGGTTATGAGACAGGCGCTGCCGATGCAGATCGCCATGATGGATATTTTCGAGGTCAGCACCGGCGGCGGCTCGATCGCGCGCGTGGTGGACGGCGCGCTGCATCTCGGTCCGCAAAGCGCCGGCGCCGCGCCGGGTCCGGCCTGCTACGGACTAGGCGGCACCGAGCCGACGGTGACTGACGCCAACCTGGTGCTCGGCCGGCTTGGGCGCCGATCGTTTTCTCGGCGGCGAGATGAAGCTCGATGTTGCGGCGCCGAACGCGCGCTCAAGACCAAGATCGGCGAGCCGCTCGGGATGAGCGCCGTTGAAGCCGCCGACGGCATCCTGCGCATCGCCGCAACGACGATGTCTTACGCCGTGAAGGGCGTCACCACCGAACGCGGTCTCGATGCCGGCGATTTCGTGCTGTTCGCCTATGGCGGTGCCGGCCCGTTGCATGCCGTCGAAGTCGCGCGCGAGATCGGCATGCGCAACGTCATCGTGCCGTTTGCGCCGGGCGTATTCTCCGCTTTCGGCATGCTGTTTGCCGATTTGCGTTACGATTATGTACGCACCTGGTTCACGCCGCTGGAAGATGCGAACTTCGACGAGATCGAGAAGGTCTATCGCGAACTCGAACAACAAGGGCGCGACGCGCTCGCGACGGCTTCGGTCAAACCGCAGAAGATCGAGATCAAGCGCGCTGCCGACATGCGCTATGTCGGGCAAGAGCACGCGGTGACGGTCGATCTGCCGATGTCCGTGTTCACGCGCAAGGACCCTAAAGCGATCAAGCGTCATTTCGACGAACAGCACGCGCAACGCTACGGCACGTCGGCGCCGGCCGAGCGCGCCGAGATCGTCAGCCTGCGCTCGACCGTCACCGGGCTGATGCGCAAGCCGCCGCAGCGCAAGCTTGCGCGCGGTCAGAAGGCGCCGGCCAAGGCAGCCTTCAGCGGCAAGCGCAACGTCTATTATGGCGGCAAGTGGCATGCGACGCCGACCTATCGGCGCGAAGCGCTCGCGGCCGGCAACCGCATCAAAGGACCGGCCCTGATCGAGGAGTATGCCTCGACCACGGTGCTGATGCCTGGCGATGCGATGGAGGTCGATGCGCTGGGCAACCTGGTGATCGCGGTGGGCGGCAGGCGATGAAATTGCACCGCCGTCAATTTCTGTATCTGACGGCAGGCGGCGCCATGATTCCGGCTATTGCGCGAGCGGATGATTATCCGTCGCGGCCGGTGCGAATTATTGCCGGCTTTCCTCCCGGCGGTGTCAATGATGCCTACGGCAGGCTGATGGCGGGTTGGCTTTCAGACCATCTCGGCCAACAGTTCATCGTCGAGAACCGCGCGGGAGCCGGAGGAACGCTCGCCGACGAATATGTCGCCAACGCCGACGGGGACGGCTACACGCTGCTCGTCTCGACGTCGGCCGATGCGTGGAATGCGACGCTCTATACCGACCTGAAATACGATTTCATTCGCGACTTTGCTCCAGTCGGAACAATGGCGCGGTCGTCCGGTGTGCTCGTCGTCAACCCGTCAGTGCCGGCGAAATCCGTTGCCGAGCTGATCGCCGATGCCAAACGCAATCCCGGCAAGATCACGATGGCCTCGGCCGGCGTTGGCAGCGCTCCGCACATGTATTGGGAACTGTTTCGCAGCATGACCGGTGTCGAGATGGTGCACGTGCCCTATCGGGGCGGCGGCCCGGCGGTCGCCGATCTGCTTGGCGGCCAAGTGATGGCATATTTCGGCACCACTGCGTCGTCGATGCCGCACGTCAAATCGGGCAGGTTGCGCCCGCTTGGCGTAACCTCGGCCGCGCGCTTGCCGGAGTTTCCTGACATTCCTGCTGTTGCAGAGACAGTGCCGGGCTACGAAGCCGGTATCTTTGTCGGACTTGCCGCGCCACGCCGCACTTCCGCGGCGATCGTCAACAAGCTGAATGAGGCGCTTAAACTCGCTCCCGCTGATCCAAATATAAGACAGCGGATTGCGGACATCGGCGACACACCGCTGCCGCTGTCACCGGCAGAGTTCGTGAAAGTGGTTGCCGCAGAGACTGAAAAATGGGGCAAGGTGATCCGCGAAGGTCACATCAAGGCGGAATGAGCTAATGGCGTCCAAGAAAAAGTCCAAGACCAAAATGAAGCGCACGCGAAAAATGAAGGCCGATCCGGTCGTCACCGAGATCGTGCGCAACGGCGTGATCGCGGTGACTGAGGAAATGAAGACCAACCTCATGCGCACCGCCTACAACATCATCATTTATGAGGCGCTGGATTTCACCACCGGCCTGTTCACGACGGAAGGCGAGACGGTTTCAATCGGCATTGGTCTGCCGATGTTCATCCGCGGCATGGCGGAGACGGTGAAAGCGAAGATCAAGCATTTCGGCCTCAAGAACATGCGGCCGGGCGACATCTACGTCACCAACGATTCCTACCTCACCGGCAGCCACCTCAATCACGTCACGCTGACCCTGCCGATCTTCCACAAAGGCGTGCTGGTCGGTTTCTCCTGCTGCATGGCGCACTGGCTCGACATCGGCGGCACGCTGGGCGGCATCACCACGGATATTTACTCGGAAGGCCTGCAAATCCCGATCGTGAAGCTGCACGATCGCGGCGAGCCGAACGAGACGCTGATCGAGATCATCAAGCAGAATGTGCGGCTGCCAAGCCGCGCCATGGGCGATCTGCGCGCCCAGATCACGGCGGTGAAGACCGGCGAGCGGCGGTTCCTCGAATTGGTCGATCGCTACGGCCGCGAACAGGTGCTGGGCTCGATCAAGACCATCATGGATCATTCCGAAGCGATGGCGCGCGCCCGCACGCGTTCGATCCCCGATGGCGTCTATGAAGCGGAGTTGTACATGGATGACGACGGCATCGAGGTCGGCAAGAAGGTGCCGATCAAAGTGAAGGTCACCGTCAAGGGCGAGGAGATGACGGTCGATCTCACCGACGTCTCGCGCCAGGTGCGCGGCTCGTTCAATTCCGGCATCACCACCGGTTATGCGTGCTCGCAGGTCGCCTACAAATGCCTGACCTCGCCGACCGACTATCCGATCAATGACGGCTCATTTCGCAGCCTCAAGGCGATCGTGCCGCCAGGGCGCATCGTCAGCGCGGTGCGGCCGGCGCCGATGCGCTGGTGGATGACCTATCCGATGACCATCGTCGATACGGTGTTCAAGGCGCTGGCGCCGGTCATTCCCGATCGCACCATTGCCGGGCATCACGCCGATCTGGTCATTGCGCAGACCCACGGCATCAATCCGCATACGTCGGAATTCTTTCTCGCCAATTTCGGTCCGCTCGGCGGCGGTTGGGGCGCGAAGCGCAGTGAGGATGGCGTCTCGGGAACGGTGTGCATCAATGACGGTGACACCCACAATTCCCCCTGCGAGCAGAGCGAGGTGAAATTCCCGCTGGTGGTCGAACGCTATGCATTCATTCCGGATTCCGGCGGCGCCGGGCGGCATCGCGGCGGCCTTGGGCTTGAGCGCGTCGTGCGCGCACGTGTGCCGATGACCTTCAACAGCCACGTCGAGCGCGCTCCATTGCAAGCCGTGGGGCCTTGAGGGCGGCAGCGATGCCTACGGCAACGAGGTTGCGGTGCGGGTCGGGGGAGAGTGGAAGGAAGACTTCCCCAACGCCAAGGTTCTGGTAGCGTCATCTCAAGACCGGCGATGCGTTCCGCATGCGCTCAGGCGGCGGTGGCGGTTATGGCTCGCCGCTCGACCGGCCGGTTGCCGACGTGGCAGCCGATGCCAAGCAAGGCTACGTCTCGCTTGCGGCCGTGAAGGCTCTCTACGGCGTTGTGCTCGATCCCGAGACGTTCGAGGTGGATGTTGCCGCCACGGAAAAGCTGCGGGCATCGATGCGGCAGGCGGCGGCGTGAACATGACTGACGTTCCCATGACGCAGCGAAAGGACATTCGGCGGATCGGGATGCTCCTGCCGTCCTCAAGCTCCGCACAGGAAATGGATATCGGCAGAGCGCTGCCGAAAGACATTACGCTGCATGTCGCGCGAATGCGGTTGAACAACGTTGATGCGGACTTCGACCCTGCGGATTGTTCAGGAAATCGAAAACGAGAGTCTAAAAACTGGCCGATGCCGACGTTGACGTGATCATTTTTCCAGCCACCGCTCCTTCGTCGCGCAACGGCCCCGGATACGACCAGGAACTGATCAAGCGAATAAGCGCGGCAAGCGGGAAGCCGGCCACCACGGCCTCAACGGCGCTGCTTGAGGCGTTGCGTGCGCTTTCTGTCAAACGAATTGTGCTCGGCGCGCCCTGGAGCGTTTCGGTTAACCAGAGCGTCGCGGCGTTTCTTGAAGCAAACGGAGTCAAAGTCCTCGCGCAAGAGGCGCTGGGGTTGGTCCGCAATCTCGAGATCGGACTCCTCGATGCGCAAACCGCCTTCGATGTCGGTCACCGCGTGAACAGGCCGGAAGCCGACGCGGTCATGTTGGCTTGCGGCAATTGGAGTACGTTTAGCATCATCGATCGGCTTGAGCGCGATCTGGGAAAGCCCGTGCTGACAACGAACCAGGTCAGTCTATGGCATGCCCTCAAGATGATGGGCACGAAGCCCCTCGACGGACCCGGTGTTTTGCTGCGGCATCATTTGGGCGACACGCCCTAATTCACCCGCGTCATCTCGTACCGGCAGCTTGCTGACCGCGCGCAGCGTGTTGTGGATGCAGCCGCTCCGGCTTGCCGGCGAGCTCGATCGAGGCGACGCGCTCCACCATGGCGTTCGTCAGCGCCTCGATTTCCAGGCGCGCGATCATCTGTCCGACGCAGGCGTGAATGCCGGCGCCGAAGCCGACATGGCCGGCGATCTTGCGGCTGATATTGAAGCGCTCCGGTTCTTCCCAGCGGCGCGGATCGCGATTGGCAGACGCAATCGAAACGTAAATTTTCTCCTCGGCGCCGATCGGCGTGCCGGCAATCTCTGCCGGCGCGGTCGTGGTGCGGAAATAGCATTGGAACGGCGTCTCAAAACGCATCACCTCCTCGAAGGCGATACGCGCTTTTGCCGGCTCTTGCCGAAGCTTCTGCCATTCGCCGGGATTTTCGGCGAAGCAGAGCAAAGCGTTGCCGACGGCGTGTACGGTGGTGTCGATCCCGGCGGATAAAAACGAGCGCACCAGCAACGCCGCTTCCTGTTCGCTGACTTCGCCGGTGTCGGCGTATTTGTAGACCTCGGCGCCAAGACTTCCCGGCCGCAGCGCATTGCGGGCGCAGCGCTGCATCACCCATGGCAGGATCTTGTCCACCGGCGCAAGCGACGCATGATAGAGGTCGTTCTTCGGACCCATGGTGTTGAACACCATGCTGCCGTAGGGCAGCAGCATTTCCCGCTCTTCTGGCGCAATGCCGACCGCGTCGGGAAAAACCTTCAGCGGATAGGGGATCGAGATTTCGGCGACCGCGTCGAAAGTGCCAAGCTCGAGCACTTTGTCGATCGTCCGGACCGCTTCCTGATAAAACCCGTCGCGCAATGCGCGCAGCAGATTTGGCGCGACCGCGCGATTCATGACCGTGCGGGCGCGCGTATGCGTCGGCGGATCGGTTTCGAGCAACAGGCTCGGCGGCCGCCAATTGCCCTCTGTGTGAAAATTGGCAAGACCGACGCCGCCGCCCGAGCCAAATGTCTCCCAGTTATTCAGGATGGCGTTGACCTGCTCGTATCGGGTCACCGCCCAGATGTCGTAACGCGTCAGCCGCACCACAGGGCCGAGTTCTCTCAGCTCCTGGTGAAACGGATAGGGATCGGTGAGAAACTCGCGCGAAAATGGATCAATGTCCGAAGACGCCATGGCGTCTCTGAGCTGCGCCATCGACATGGCCGTCTCCCGCCAAAGATCGCCATATCCTCAATGTATCGCCGCCGGGCCGTCAACTGCGGTTTTCGGGCCGCGAGTGCGATCGGAGCGGCGTCTTGACGGCTTTTTCGACCTCTCTGGTCTCTCCTTGAACCCCTTGTTTTGCAACGCCATATTAGTCGAGGCCGCCCGGAAATCGTTCCGGGCGGCTCCATGGGGCGCCACTAAGGGCCCCGCCAAAGTCGCTTAACAAAGGGCTTTGAAACCATGTCCAGGGTTTCTTCGCTTTCCAGTCCTCTTCTGCTTGGCTTCGACGAGATCGAGCGCGTGCTCGACCGCGTCGGAAAGGCGGCGGACGGCTATCCTCCCTACAACATCGAGCGGATAGCCCGTGAGGGGAACGCACCTGAACGGCTGCGCATTACCCTTGCGGTCGCGGGCTTCACCCGCGACCAGCTCGATGTGACGATAGAGGAGAACCAGCTCGTTATCCGCGGTCGCCAGCAGGACGACAAAAGCCGACAATACATCCACCGCGGCATTGCGGCGCGCCAATTCCAGCGCACCTTCGTGCTGGCGGATGGCATGGAGGTATCCGGTGCGGACTTGAAAAACGGATTGCTGTCGATTGATCTGGTGCGTCCACAGCCGGACCGCATCGTTAAATCGATCTCAATCAAAGAGTGCGATTAAGAAACCAGTAGGACTCGACCGACACGAAAGGAGTTGAGGGCCATGTCACCAGAAATGAACCGTACAGAGAACCCGACCAAATCACTCCGGAGGCGCTCGCGCATCTGGGCGATGGACGTATCGCATACGTCAAGGCGATCCGCTCCGAGGATGTCGCGGCGATGTTTCCGCAGATGCAAGTGCCGAAACTTGCGCCCGGCGTGATGCTTTTCGCGCTGCACGCGGCCGATGGCACGCCGATCATGCTGACCGACAGCCGTGAGGCAGCAGTAGCCAACGCCTGGAGCCAGGAGCTGGAGACCGTCAGCGTGCACTGATCGCGTACCGGTTTGGCAGAGAATCGGTTATTGATTGGAGCGGGGCCGGCACATTGCCGGCCCTGTTTCGTTTTATGGCTCGTTGGGCTGCTGGCGCCTGCCGGATTTATCAGGCGGCGCTGGCCGACGGCATCGCCAGGACGGCGTACAGCGATTTGGCGTCTTTGGAGGCGCGCAATTTGTGGGTGACAGCCGGTTCTCGCAGCAGCCGTGCAACGCGCGCCAGCGCTTTCAGATGATCGGCGCCGGCGCCTTCGGGGGCCAGCAGCAGGAAGATCAGATCGACTGGCTGACCATCGAGCGCCTCGAAATCGATCGGGCGATCGAGCCGGGCGAATAAGCCGAATAGCCGGCTCAAGTTGGCCATCTTGCCGTGCGGTATGGCGATGCCGTTGCCGATAGCGGTCGAACCGAGCTTTTCGCGCTGGGACAAGATCTCGAAAATCTGCCGCTCATTCTGGCCGCTAAGCATGGCGGCGCGCGCCGCAAGCTCCTGGAGGGCCTGCTTCTTATTGTTGACCTTGAGCGCCGGCAGAACCGCGTTCGGTGCTACGAGATCGTTAAGCGGCATGGAATTGACCTGAGACACGACGACCCTGGACACGAGGCTTCGGCCCCAATGACGAAAGCGTAGTCGGTTCTTACGAAACCGCACCCCAACTTTTACCGATACACGATCGTTCCCGGAAATTGGCGCCCTGTGCGGACGCCGCCATTTAAGGGCGGCGGACCATAGGGAGAGGGCCAATCGCCGTCAATGGGCATCAACGCGGTGATCCTTGAGCCGGCGATGGTAGCGGCGAAGTTGTTTTTCGATGCGGATTATCGCCTGGTCGGCGCTGGCATAGGCATCGGGCGCTTCGCCCTCGGCGTGCAGCGTGACCTTGGAATTGAGGTGAATCGCACATTCGGTCCGGAACCCGATTCCGTCCCGGGCCAGCGTTACATGGCCGGAATAACCGCCATCGAAATACTTATCGGTCACTTCGGCGATCCGGCGGCTGACGCGATCGCGCAAGGCCTCGCCGACATCAAGATTTTTACCGGAAATACGAAAGGCCATGAAACCTCCGTCGAGAATGCTCCCCGGTCAATTTGAACTAGGTATCCGGCCTGAAAGGTTTCAACGCGGCCCTCGCTGCCATTAGATTGCGCCCGCGCTTTGCTTTTCGCGCCGCCGTTGTACGGAAGACGGGATACGCATCGCTTCGCGGTATTTTGCAACTGTGCGGCGCGCAATATCGATCCCGGCTTCCCGCAGCTTTTCGACGATGGTGTCGTCCGACAGCACATCGGCCGCAGACTTCGGCATCGATCAACTGCTTGATGCGGTGCCGCACGGCCTCCGCCGAGTGCGCGTCGCCGCCGTGAGCAGCCGCGATCGCTGAGGTGAAGAAGTATTTGAGCTCGAAAATACCGCGCGTGGTCGACATGTATTTATTGGCCGTGACGCGCGACACGGTGGATTCGTGCATGCCGATCGCCTCGGCGACCGTTTTCAGATTAAGCGGGCGCAGATGCTCGACGCCGTGGGCAAAGAACCCGTCCTGCTGCCGCACGATCTCGTTGGAGACTTTCAGGATGGTGCGGGCGCGCTGGTCCAGCGCGCGGACCAGCCAGGTGGCGCTTTGCAGGCATTCGTTGAGATAGGATTTTTCGGTGTCGCGCCGCGCCGTCGCTGAAACCTCGGCGTAATAACGCTGGTTCACCAGCACTTTCGGCAGCGTGTCCGAATTGAGCTCGACGATCCAGGCACCATTCGGCGCGGGCCGCACGAACACATCAGGCACGATCGGCTGCACCACCGCCGAGCCAAAGGCGAGGCCGGGTTTGGGATTGAGGTTGCGGATCTCGGCGATCATGTCGGTGAGGTCTTCGTCGCTGACGTCGCAGACTTTCTTCAGCGCCGCAAAATCTCGCCGCGCCAACAGATCAAGCCGTGTGATCAGAGCCTGCATCGCCGGGTCGTGACGATTCCGCTCCTTCAGTTGGATCGTCAGGCACTCGGCGAGATTGCGGGCGCAGACGCCAGGCGGATCGAAAGTTTGCAAAATGCACAGCACGGCCTCGATCTCGACGATACTGGTGCCGAGTTTTTCCGCGGCGGCGGCGAGGTCGTTGCTGATGTAGCCGGACTTCATCGACCAGATCGATCAGGTATTGCCCGATCATGCGCCGCACCGGGTCGGCGATCGCCAAGGTTAGCTGCTCACGGAGCCAATCGGCGAGTGTGGTTTCGGCGGAAACGAACGCCTCGAGATTGTACTCTTCGCCGTCCCGGCCGCCGGACCCAACGCCGGCCCATTCGGAATATCCGGGCGGCGCATCCGAAGCACGGGAACGACCCGGCTCGTTGTCGTCGGGAGAGGTATCGTCGAGAACTTTGTCTGCCCGTTCCTTCTCGATAGGCGTTAGTTCGGGCTCACGAGGCTCCCAGTCGTTGACGTTACCGGCTGGCTGGTCCCCCGATTGGGCGCTGCCGTTGGCCGGAGACGGAGGCGCCTCACCGTCGGCATTGGAATTGTCGAGCAAAGGGTTGCGCTCGAGCTCGGCCTCGACATAGGCGACGAGGTCAAGGTTGGAGAGCTGCAGCAGCTTGATGGCTTGCATCAGCTGCGGCGTCATCACCAAAGCTTGGCTTTGCCGAAGCTGAAGTCTCTGGGAAAGTGCCATGGACGCCGCTAAATTGGTCCGTTTCTTGCTTGTCTGAGCTTGTTGTATAGCAATCCAGCGCCGCTGTCGCTAGCCGATTTTCTGGCGGTTAACGCCCGTCCTAAAGGCGGAACTCCTCTCCCAGATAGAGCCGGCGGACATCGGGATTATTGACGATGTCGTCGGGCCGGCCCTCCATCAGCACCTCGCCCGAGTAGATGATGTAGGCACGGTCGGTCAGACCGAGGGTCTCGCGCACATTGTGATCCGTGATCAGCACGCCGATGCCGCGATTGGTCAGGTGCCGTACCAGAGCCTGAATGTCGCCGACCGCGATCGGGTCGATGCCGGCGAATGGCTCGTCGAGCAGCATGTAACTCGGTCGCGTGGCCAGAGCGCGTGCAATTTCGACACGGCGCCGCTCGCCGCCGGACAGGGCGATCGACGGTGTCTTGCGCAAACGGGCGATGTTGAACTCCTCAAGCAGCGCATTGAGATCTTGCTCGCGCCGCTTGGCATTGGGCTCGATCACTTCCAGCACCGCGCGGATGTTGTCCTCGACGCTGAGGCCACGGAAGATCGAAGCTTCCTGCGGCAGATAGCCGATGCCAAGCCGCGCGCGCTGGTACATCGGCAGCTGCGTGACATCGTGGCCGTCGAGTTCGATGCGGCCTTTGTCGGCTTTGATAAGGCCGGTTGTCATATAGAACACGGTGGTCTTGCCGGCGCCATTCGGCCCAAGCAGGCCAACGGCTTCGCCCCGCCGCACGTATAGGCTCACGCCTTTGACGACCATGCGGCCGACGAAGCTCTTCTGGACGCCGTGAACTGAAAGCACGCCTTTGCGGTCGCCGGGGATTGCACTGTTGCTGTCGCTGCGGCGGCGAGACCGATTTGCCGGACGTGCCGAACGTTGCGGTGGCGGCGGACGGTCTGGACTGCGCTCAAGGGCACGTTCAGGAGTGCGCTCAAGCGCGCGTTCTGGATGCGTTCGGGGGCGCGCTCGAATTGACGGTCCGGCGGTCTATCGAGCTGAAGTTCAGTTTGAGGCTCAACCTGCCGTTCCGGCTGGCGTTCGATTGAGCGCTCCGGCTGTCGCAACGGGCGCTCTTTCGTCGTTGGCTTTGGTGGAGGATCGCTGATGCTAGCGATATCGACGTAGCTGTTGCTGATCTCGCCGCCTATCGTTTCGAGGTTGATGGCCTCATCCTCGACGATCGGGGCCGGATCAGAGGGCGTCTTACGGCGGCGCAGATATGAAAGAATATCGACCACACTGATCCTGATAATTTGCCGAATCGCTGGGAAGAACGCTCAATTCAGAGACTTTAGCCGATTTCCAGCGGTGAAGGTGAGGCTGCCGGCCATCAATTCGGCCGCCCGGGGCCAATGGTCATCAAGTTACCTGCGCCGCCGTTCTGGCCCTTTTGGTTCGGCTGAATGAGCGCGCGGACGCGGCCCGGCACGGTTCCGCCGCCTTCGCTGCTTTCGACGCGTGCATTGCCAGTAACCGTGTCGACGACGACACTCTCACCGTGGATGACATTCTGGCCCTGGCTGACAATGACATTGCCGATGAGCTTGATGGTCTTCGATTGCAGGTCGTAGATCGCGTCATCGCCGGTTGCATTCTGATCCTTGGTCACAACTGTCACGCCGCCGTGGGCCTCGATCTTACGGATATCCTGCGCGCCTTTCGGGCCAGGCGCTATCGAGGCCTGCTTCGGCTCGTTTTGTGCGATACCGACTTCACGCCCGTAAAACACGACGAGCGATTGGCACTTCATCGTGGTGTCGCCCTGGACCACCTGTACGTTGCCGGAAAACGTCGCGGTCTTGCTCTTGTCGTGCACTTCGAGAGATGCAGCTTCGATCTGAACCGGCTGGTCCTTGTTTTGACCGGGCAACATGCTTTGACCCGGCGCGGGTCCCTGCGCTGCAGCCATGCCAGGCGCCAGCAACGTGACGATCACTGCCCAAAGCAATAATAGGCCCTTCATTGGGTTTTTGCCTTATCGTTATCTTTGTCGGGCAGCAGCGTCATGTGGACGCCGCCGTCAAAGTGGATGACGTCGCCCTTTTCGGTGATTTCCATCCGTTTGCCGTTAAGAAAGCCATTCAGCAGCTTAACCTTTACTGGCTGGTCGGAGACGACATTACCGGTCTTCATGTCGACCACGGCGTGGGTTAGCCGCGCGGCATAGCCGATGGATGAGGCAAGCGCGATATCGTCATTCAGCGTCAGCGTATTGCCTTTCATGTCGTAGATGCCCGACGGTGCGGTCATTTCCACGGTGCTCTTGTCGGCCATTCCCATCTTGGCGTGGATTTGTTCGAGCTCCACGAGATCGGGCTGAGTAATGTCCTGCGCTGCCGCGTTCGCCGTGAATTCATAGGGCCGTGCATCGCTGGTGTAGCCACTCAGTCTCGGCGCCTGCATCGTGATCTTGGTGCCTTTGATCACCAGTTTGCCAAGCTCGCCCGGCAGTCGAATTTCACCCAGCGTGGGCAAGTAATTCGCGGCGATAATAGCAATCAACAAGGCTGTTATCGCGCTCATCACGCCGATGCGCAGCCAGTGCACGTGCCGGCTGTGCCGCAGCGCCTTGCGATAAACCTGCTCGCTATCGCTTCGCGTGCTCGCCGGAAATGCTGTGTCCCGCGCCGCGTCAGCGGGATAGGCTGTGGCCACGCAATCATCCCCTAAAAACCGTCGCCCCGACTCGGTTCGGATATCAGCTTATTTCAGCGTTTTCGACCCGCAAGATTGCTGGCGATTGTGGCCCGGGCAGGGCTGGTATTTGCCAGTCTTTACAAACCGTTGCAGCCGCTGTCGGCGCTTGAAAGCGTGCGCAAGCGGCGCCGGTCGCATTCAGGAATGGGCAAAAATATCGTCGTTGGCAAAGCCGGCGAGGTCAAGCCGGACACGTTCCGGCAGGAACCGGAAGCAGGCCGCGGCGAGGTCGGAGCGGCCTTCGCGCGCCAGCATGCCGTCAAGCTTGTCCTTGAGCGCGTGCAGATGAGTGACGTCGGAGGCAGCGTAGGAAATCTGCGCGTCGGTCAGTTCGGCCGCGCCCCAGTCTGAGCTTTGTTGTTGTTTGGAGATTTCCTGGCCGAGTACCTCGCGCACGAGATCTTTCAGTCCGTGCTTGTCGGTGTAAGTCCGGCAGAGCCGCGAAGCGATCTTGGTGCAATACACCGGATCAGGCATCACGCCGAAAGTCTTGTACAGCATGCCGAGATCGAACCGCGCGAAATGAAAAATCTTGAGCAGGGTTTTGTCGGCAAGCAGGCGTTTAAGATTTGGCGCATCCTTGGCGTGCGGCGGAATCTGAACCACATCGGCCGAGCCGTCGCCGGGCGACAGCTGAACCACACACAGCCGGTCCCGGGCAAGATCGAGACCCATCGTCTCGGTATCGATCGCCACTGCGCCTTTATAACGCGCGAGGTCAGGAAGGTCGCCGCGGTGGATTCGTGTCGTCATGTGGGGAAGCCCGCTGCGTTATCTGGTGCCCAGGAGAGGACTCGAACCTCCACGGTGTTACCCGCTAGTACCTGAAACTAGTGCGTCTACCAATTCCGCCACCTGGGCCGCGCCGGGATAGGTACGGAGCAGCTGTCCGGGTTGTCAATCGAACCGCCTTATACGGTTTTGCCGGGTGATGTAGGCTTTCGAGTACGTCTCCGGGCCGGGCTCCGGGGCTAGGTCAAAGGCAGGGGGAAGCCATGTCGCAATCCGCGCCCAAGCCAATTCAGGTCGCCGCCGCCGTGATCGGCAACGCGCTCGAATGGTACGACTTCATCATCTTCGGCTTCTTCGCCGTGATCATCTCGAAACTGTTCTTTCCCACCGACAGTCAATACGCGTCGCTTCTGCTTACCACGGCAACCTTCGGCGTCGGCTTCTTCATGCGTCCAGTTGGCGGCATCTTGCTCGGCATCTATGCCGATCGCCAGGGAAGAAAGGCGGCGCTGCTGCTGGTCGTCGGTCTGATGACGGTTGCGATCGCGCTGATCGGCTTTGCACCGACCTATGCAGCCATCGGCATTGCGGCGCCTATGATCATCGTGCTGGCCCGCTTGCTGCAGGGTTTTTCGGCGGGCGGGAGTTCGCAAGCGCGACGTCGTTCCTGATCGAATCTGCGCCCGCTGACCGGCGCGGCTATTATGGCTCATGGCAGATGGTGGGGCAGGGTCTGGCGATACTCGCCGGTTCGCTGCTCGGCGCTTTTTTGACGCGCAGCTTTACGCCGGAGGCGCTTAATAGCTGGGGCTGGCGCATACCGTTCCTGCTCGGACTTGTTATCGGCCCGCTTGGCCTTTTTATCCGCCGCCACCTCGAGGAGACATCGGTTTTTCTGGCGACTAATCAGAAGGCGGAGCGGCGGCCGTCACTCGGTTCGGCCGTTGCCTTGCATACCAAGGAAACTTTGGTTTGCATGGGCATCGTGGTCGCCGGCACGATCTCATTCTACATAATTCTGCTTTACATGCCGACGTTTGCGCGCACGCAATTGCATCTGCCGCTCGATCAAGCGTTTTTCGCGCAAGCCGTGAGCCTGGTCTGCACCGTCGTGCTCACTCCGATTTCTGGCATTGTGTCGGATCGGATCGGGCGCAAGCCCGTCGTGATCGGTGCGATGATTCTTTACCTGGTGCTGACTTATCCGCTGTTCGTCTGGATGAACGCCAATCCGTCCTTGACCAGTCTGATGATCACCCAAATCGCGTTGTGCAGCGTCGTCGGAATCCTCTTTGGTCCGATTTCCACAGTTGTGGCCGAGCAGTTTCCGGCTCACATACGCTCTACCGGGCTCGGTCTTTCCTATAATGTCGCAGTCATGGTGTTCGGCGGCTTCGCGCCTTTCTTTGTCACCTGGCTGATCGCGGCCACGGGATCACCGGTAGCGCCAGCCTTCTATGTAATGTTTGGCGCAGCCGTGGGCCTGCTGGCAGCGTTGTTTCTGAAAGAGCGTGCCGGTGAGGCCGACATAGCGACTTCAAGCGTCATGCCGGCGTAGCGGGAAATCTTTTTTGAACCAATTCGATTTAACGGGCCGCGTTGCGATCGTGACCGGCGGCAACGGCGGATTGGGCCTCGGCATGGCGCGAGGTTTAGCCGAGGCCGGAGCAACGATCGCTATT
Source organism: uncultured Alphaproteobacteria bacterium (assembly GCA_963742215.1). GTDB lineage: Bacteria > Pseudomonadota > Alphaproteobacteria > Rhizobiales > Xanthobacteraceae > BOG-931. The sequence continues at coordinate 113,407 of CAVULJ010000019.1, read as the reverse complement.
GCGGCGCGCGATGAGGGCAAAGGCCGAAAGGCCATCGAGGAGCTGAACGCTGCCGGCTCTCCCGGCCGGTTCTATCCGCTTCAGGCATCGTCGGCGTCGTCGTGCCAGACGCTGGTGGACAGCGTCGTCGCGGACTTCAGCCGCTGCGACATTCTCATCAACAACGCCGGCACAACGATACGGAAGCGTCCCGAGTTGCTTTCCGAGGCGGACTGGCGCGAAGTTCTGGACGTCAATCTCGGCGGCGCGCTGTTCTGTGCGCAAGCGGTCTATCCACACATGAAAGCAGCCGGACGTGGCAAGATCATCAATATCGGATCGATGTATTCGATATTCGGCGCGCCGGTCGTCGCGGCCTATGCCGCCAGCAAGGGTGGTCTGGTGCAGCTAACGCGCTCGCTAGCCTGCGCTTGGGCGTCTGACAATATCCAGGTCAATGCGATCCTGCCGGGATGGCTCAACACGGATCTGACGCGCGGCGCGCGCGAGCAGATCGCGGGTCTTCATGATGCCGTCTTGTCACGGACGCCGGCCGGCCGATGGGGCGAGCCAGCGGATATGGCCGGCGCGGCAGTTTTCTTCGCAAGCTCAGCGTCGGATTTTGTCACGGGTACGACACTCGCGGTCGATGGCGGATATTCCGCGCGTGGCTGACGGTTGATCTGTACAGAGCGCGGGCGATCCTGTATTTCCGCGCGTATAGCCCGTAAGAACGCCAATGGCCCTGAAGAACAAAGCTGAGACGCTAGTCACCGTATTTGGCGGCTCCGGATTCCTTGGCCGCCATGTGGTGCGCGCGCTGGCACAGCGGCAATACCGTATCCGCGCCGCAGTCCGCCGGCCGGAATTGTGCGGCTATCTCAGGCCCATGGGCCGTGTCGGACAAATCAACGCCGTTCAGGCCAATCTGCGCTATCCCGAGTCAATTGCGGCGGCGGTACGCGACACCGACATTGCCGTCAATCTGGTCGGCATTCTGTTCGAACGCGGCGCCCAACGTTTCGATGCGGTTCAGGTCGAAGGCGCCGAGGCCGTGGCGCTTGCCGCGAAGGCGTGCGGCGCGCGCCTCGTCCATATTTCCGCAATTGGCGCCGATGAAAACTCACTGTCGCATTACGCGCGATCGAAGGCCGAGGGCGAACGGCGGGTGCTGGCCGCGGATCCGTCAGCGACCGTCGTGCGACCCTCGATCCTGTTCGGGCCCGAAGACGACTTCTTCAACCGCTTTGCTGCGCTGGCGCGTATCGCGCCGGCGCTGCCGCTTCCAGGCGGCGGTCATACGCGTTTTCAGCCGGTGTTCGTCGGTAACGTCGCCGAAGCTATCGCCAAGGCGGTGGATGGCGATGCCAAGGCCGGTGCGATTTATGAACTGGGCGGTCCTGATGTACGCACCTTCAAGGATCTGATGGAGTTCACGCTGGCGACGATCCAGCGCCGCCGCCTGCTGGTACCGGTGCCGTTTCCGATGATGAAACTGAAAGCCGCGTTCTTGCAGTTCATGCCGAAGCCGCTGCTGACGCCGGATCAGGTCGAATTGCTCAAGCACGATAATGTCGTTTCAGACGACGCGCGGCGCGATGGCCGCACGCTCGAAGCGCTCGGAATCATTCCCGAAACAGTCGATGCAATCGTGCCGTCTTATCTTTGGCGATTCCGCAAAGCCGGCCAGTTCGACGCTCGAACCGTCTAGAGCGAAGTCGTTTTAGATTGAATCGATCGTCCGTCTAGCATTTTGATTGAGCATGGTCTTTTCGGAAAACCGGCTTCCACTTTTCCAGATCATGCTCTAGCAAAGTTTTTACAGGCCGATCCACAGCGCGATTAGGCCGAGCGCTCCGACGATAATCCGCCACCACGCGAACAGCGCGAAACCGTGCCGCGAGACGTAGCCCAGCAACGTCTTGACCACGAACCAGCCGCAGACAAACGAAACAGCAAAGCCGACAGCGATAATCATCAGATTGCTGCCGGCAAGCTCGTGCCTGTTCTTGAACGCTTCGAAGGCGAAGGCGCCGACCATGGTGGGCATCGCCAGCCAGAATGAGAATTCAGTCGCGGCCCGCTTGTCAGCGCCGAACAACATCGCCGCGACGATCGAAGCGCCGGAACGCGATACGCCGGGGATCATGGAGAGGCACTGCACCACGCCGATGCCGAGATACATCGGCAGTGAGAACTTCATCGCGTCGTGATAACGTGGCTTGAGATCGAGCCGATCGATCCACAACAGCACGAAGCCGCCGATGACGAACATGATGCAGACGATCCAGACGTTGAACAGCACGCCCTTTATGAAACTGTAGAGCAGCGCGCCAAGTACCATGGCGGGGAAAAACGCGATCAGGACGCCGATGATGAAGCGCCGGGCCTGCGGATCGTTGAACATGCCGAGAAACAGCGTCCAGAGCCGTGAGAAATAGATCGACAGCAGCGCCAGGATGGCGCCGAGCTGGATCAAAACGTCGAACGACTTTCCGAACGACTCGTCGTCGAAGCCGAGGAAATGGCCGACCAGGAGTAAGTGGCCGGTGGAGGAAACCGGGATGAACTCGGTCAGGCCCTCGACGATGCCGAGAAAAATGGCCTTGATCACGTCCAGCGTCATGATGCTCTCCGCGGCGAGTCAGAAGGTGAAGGTAACGACATACGCCCGAATCGGTAGGAATTTGGCAAGATCGTACCGTCAGAGTTGTGCGGCTGCGCAGGTTGCTTGCGGCGTAGCGTTGCCTATAACGGAATGAGTCGTTTGGATTTGTTGCCCGGGCGCTGGCTCCTATACCCGCCTCGTTTCCCGCTCACAAGACAAGCCCGAAAGGTCTACTTGGCGAATTCGCGATGGATGGAATGCTGACGCTGCTTCATCACCCGTTTTGCCCGCATTCACGTTTCGTGCGGCTGATGCTTGAAGAAATCGGTCTTGTGCCGCGTCTGGTCGAGGAACGTCCCTGGGAGCGTCGCCCCGAGTTCCTCAAGCTCAACCCGGCCGGCGACACGCCGGTTCTGGTTGAGGAGGGGGCACCGCCGGTTCCCGGCGCGGCGATCATCGCCGAATACCTTTGCGAGACTCATGGCGAGAAGCTCGCCGAGTTTCGGCTGATGCCGCGCGAGCCAGGCCTGCGCGTGGAAGTCCGCCGTCTGACCCACTGGTTCAATGACAAGTTCTTTGCGGAGGCCAGCGGCCCCTTGGTGATGGAGCGCGTTTACAAGCGCTATATCCCGTCCGATCGGGGCGGCGGCCCGCCCGATACCGATGCAATGCGTGCCGCGCGTAACAATATTCGCTACCATCTAGCCTATATCGGCTGGCTGGTCCGCACCCGCGACTGGCTTGCCGGCGACAGCCTGACCTTTGCCGATCTGGCCGCGGCGGCGCATTTGTCCGCCGTCGATTATCTGGGCGATGTGCCGTGGGACGAAGACGAGACAGCGAAGAATTGGTATGCGCGAATAAAGTCGCGGCCGGCGTTCCGCACACTACTCGCCGAGACGATGGCGGGCCTGCCGCCGGCACCGAGCTACGCCGATCTCGATTTCTGACCCCTGATGATCTGAAGACTGCGTTCGTTGAGGCTGCCCGCGCGCAAGGGTTCGATGCGGTTGGCGTGGCACGTCCGGATTCGGTTCCGCAAATCGGCGAACGGTTGCGTGAGTTTCTCGCAGACGGCGCCCACGGCGACATGGAATGGATGGCAGCGAACGCGGATCGGCGCGGCGATCCGCGCGCAATGTGGCCGCAAGTTCGTTCGATCATTATGCTCGGCCTTAATTATGGGCCAGCCGATGATCCCCTCGCGGTGCTGAAGGATCGTGTACGCGGCGGAATTTCAGTCTATGCGCGCGGTGACGATTATCACGACGTCATCAAACCGCGGTTGAAGCATCTTGGGCGCTGGCTGATCGATGCGGCCGGTGGCGATATCAAAGTCTTCGTCGATACCGCGGCCGTCATGGAGAAGCCGCTTGCGCAAGCGAGCGGTCTCGGCTGGCAAGGCAAGCACACCAATCTCGTCTCCCTTAATCTCGGCTCCTGGCTGTTTCTTGGTGCGATCTTCACTACGCTCGATTTGCCGTCTGATGAGCCGGTGACTGATCATTGCGGCACTTGCCACGCCTGCCTCGACGTCTGTCCGACCGCCGCTTTTCCCGCGCCATACCGGCTCGATGCGCGGCGCTGCATTTCCTACCTGACCATCGAGCACAAAGGGCCGATCCCGCGCGAGTTACGGCCGCTGATGGGCAACCGAATTTACGGCTGTGACGATTGTCTCGCGGTCTGCCCCTGGAACAAATTCGCGCAAGCCGGCCGTGAGATGAAGTTTTTCGCGCGCGACACACTGAACGCTCCGTTGCTGGCAGACCTCGCACGTCTGGACGACGCTGCATTCCGCGCGGTGTTCAAAAAGAGCGCGATCAAACGCATCGGCCGCGATCGTTTCGTGCGCAATGTGCTGATCGCGATCGGCAACTCCGACGACACAAGGCTTGCTGGTGAAGCGGAACGCCTGCTCGATGATGCTTCGCCGCTGGTGCGCGGCGCGGCGGTGTGGGCTCTCGGTCGGCTCGATCAGACCGGCTCGCGCAATGCGCCGGGAAACGTCGTGGTCAGGAAGCTCGACTCCAACGTGATCGAAGAATGGACGGCGGCGTGCGGATGATCTTGCAATGACAATGCTGCTTTGTTTGGGCTTTGGTTATTGCGCGGAGCATTATCTCCGGTCGTTCGGCAATAAATTTGATCGGATGGTGGGTACTGTCCGCAGCGCTGATCGCGCGAAAGCTTTGAATGAAACGTACGGCGGCCGGTTCCAGGCAATCGTTTTCGATGGACGAACAGTGACGAATGAGTTGGGCCGCGCGGTCAATAAAGCCGATGCGTTGCTGGTTTCGGTGTCGCCCGATGAAAACGGCGATCCGGTATTGAATGTTCTGACTGACGAAGTGATAAGCGCCGCCGATCTGCGGTCGATCGTGTATCTTTCGACCATCGGTGTTTATGGCGACTGCGGCGGGGCCTGGGTGGATGAATCGACCGAGGCCAGGCCGGGTTCGGTGCGTGGGCGTGCGCGGCTTGCGGCGGAACAAGCCTGGCAGCAACTCGGCGAACGCCGTGGCGCTTCTGTCGGCATCCTTCGCCTCGCCGGCATTTACGGGCCGGGACAGAATGCATTGCTTCAGGTCGCAAGCGGCAAAGCGCGCCGCATCGTCAAGCCGGGACAAATCTTCAATCGCATTCATGTCGACGATATCGCGCAAGCGATCGATGCCGCTTTCACGCGCGGTGCATCGGGCATTTTCAATGTCGCCGATGACGAACCGTCGCCGCCCGGCGAACCGATGACGTTTGCCGCGCAGCTACTCGGTGTCGCGCCGCCACCCGAAATTTCTTTCGAGAGCGCGGCTGCGACCATGTCGCCGATGGCATTAAGTTTCTGGCAGGAGTGCCGGCGCGCGCACAACAATGCGCTCAAGCGCACGCTCGGCGTCAGGTTGCTCTATCCGACGTACCGCGAAGGTCTGCGCGCGTTGCTGTCGGCGCAGCGGGTCAGTGCAGGCTCGGACCTTTGAGGAAGCGATTGCGTTCGCTTGATTTCACGCGGATGTCCATGGTTTCGCCGTCACGATAGAGCGAGATCGGCACGTCGACTCCAGCTTGCCCTTGCGCCCAGACGCGGCGGAAGAAGCCTGCAAGGTCGCGTACTTCCTTGCCAGCGACGGAGAGTACAACGTCACCCATGCGGATATCGGCTTTCTTGGCCGGGCCGCGGTCGGCCAATCCGACGACCACCAGCCGGTTATCCACCTCGGTCGCGTAAAGGCCGAGCCACGGCCGCGGCGGCGCATTGCGCTGGCCGAATTTCATGAGGTCATCGACGATCGGATTGAGCAGATCGATCGGCACGATCATGTTGATGTTCTGCGCCTGGCCTTTTTCGACGGCGTGCTGAAGCTGCAACGAACCGATGCCGATGAGGTCGCCGGCCGGTCCGATCAGCGCGGTACCGCCCCAGTTCGGATGTGACGGCGCGGTGAAGATCGCCTCGTCGAGCACGTATTCCCAATAGCCGGCGAATTCCTGCTTGGCGACGATGCGCGCCGCCACAGAGTGAGTCCGTCCGCCGGCACCGGCGACGATGACGCGCTCGCCGATCGAGGCCGCGGCCGATTGGCCGATTTCGAGTGCCGGGACGTCAAGCTTGGCCAGCGCCTGCACCAGGCCAAAACCGGTTTCCTGGTCGTAGCCGAGCACGTGGCCCGGCACCGAGCGGCCATCGCTGAGGTTGAGCCAGATCGTCTGCGCTTCGGTGATCAGATAACCGATGGTCAGCACCAGGCCGTTACGGATGAATACGCCGTTGCCAGCCCGTTCGGTGCCAAGTGTTTCGGCGGTGTAGGCGTCCGCCGGAATGATGGCACGCACGCTGACGACGGAGGCGAAAGCCCGCTCCAGGTCATAGCCGTAGTCTTCCGGTTTTGGCTGCGCCGAGGCCGGGACCTTCCAGTCGCTAACGGATGGCATCAGGCTTTTCCCTTTCTCGCGGTATCCCCGGCGAGAGTCTCAATTGTAGCCGAGAAGGACCGGCGGCAAAATCCGGCTATCGCCCTTCTGTATATAACACCGCAGGTGCGATTTGCTCAGCCGCCGCCGAGACTCGCGTCGAGCAAGTCCTGCGACCATTTTGCATAGTCAGCCTGGCGGGTGACCAGCTTCATCAGGTCGGGTGAGGCGATGGTCTTGATCTGCGCTGGCGGGGTGCCGTCGCGCAGCGCTTTGAGTGTTTCGTAGGCGGCGTTGACGGCGGCGAGGAACGGAAGATGGCCTTGCAGACAGACGCGCACATTGCGCGCGCTGAGATAGTCAAGATCGTACAATTCAGGTCCGGCGCTGCCGAGAAATAGCGGCAGCTTCACCGCAGACGCGACGGCATCGAGCTGTGTGCGGGTCTTTACGCTGGCCATGAACAACATATCGACGCCAACTTCTTGATAAGCCTTCAGGCGCGCAATCGTGTCATCGAGGCCGCTGATCGAGAGCGCGCTGGTGCGGGCGATCACCACCAGCCGCTGATCCTGCCGCCCAAGCAGAGCCGCTTTCATTTTGCCGACGCCTTCGGCGATTGGGATCAGGCTGACCGCCTTGCTGCCGTAGGGTGTTGGCAACAGTGTGTCCTCGATTGTCAGTCCGGCAACCCCGGCAGTTTCCAGTTCTTCGACCGTGCGCTTGACGCTGAGCGCGATCCGGCAAGGATGGAGCGAAGCCGCTCCCGCCGCTCAGTCCAATCCATGATTGTACCTCTGATGTCCGACGCTAACCGCCGGCTGATCTAACACGCGGCGTCGATGTCCGCGAAACGCTGATGGATGAATGCGATTTAGTTCTTCCTGTCAGGAGCGGCTTCGGCCGCCTTCTTTTCCATGTCGGCGAGCTGTTTCTCGAGATCGGGGAGGATGGCGACGAGCTGACAATTTTCCTTGTCCTTGGTGGCCTGCCGCTTCACCTGTTCCCAGCGATCGGTGGCGTCTTCCTCAGTCCAGGGCTTACGGCGTTCCGGATTGAACACCTGCTGCCTGGCGAGGCTCTCCAGTGACCGGTGATATTCATCCAGATCGAGCACCCGATCGCGCGGCGGAAAATAAAAATTATTGCCGTTCAGTTCGTTGCAGAATTTCAACCCGTTGGCGAAGGTCTGCTTCAGCATTTTGGCATCGAAGATTCGACCTTTGGTCTCGTCGATGGTGAGGCCCTGTGCGTGAGCCAGCCCCAACGGAATCACACCCAGTGCGATCAAACCGCACACAATGCGCTTCACGCCGCGTCTCCTGTCGTCCCGTGATTGCCTCTAAGTCCCCACATATCAATAACATGTTACCGATCCCGCGACAGCAGCGATTGCTAGCAATTTGTTTACCTCGTCGGGCAGAACAGCGGCTGCCGGCCCGGCGCACGGCCTTCGCTGCTGCTTTATTGCCTTTTTCCCGCCTAATCTTGTTCGCACATCCGCGGCAGACTGCGGCGGTTATTGGGGGACATACCTTTGCGTGCCAGCACTCGTTTTGTTGTGTTTGCTTTGGCGCTTGCCGGGTCCATAGGCTCGGCCGCGGCGCAAAACTATCCGACATCCACCTATTCCAGCGCGCCGTTACCCGCTCCGGGAGCAAACGGCCCTGCCGCGCCGTATGGCCAGCCGGCTCCGGTCTATCGTAACGCAACGGCTGCGCCGCCCTGCGATCCCTGCGAGAATGCGCCAGTTGGCGGGCCGTTCGTGCCCTATCCCGGCCGCTTCTCGTCCAACGACAGTGATGACTTGGCTCCGCAGCCGATGCCGGACGTTGGCGGCGGCCCATTGCGGCCTCCGGCGAATGTCGGCGGCTATGGTCCCGATGTGACCGGATCGATCCGAGCTCCGATGAACGCGGCGCCCGCGCCTACCGTCAGCCATGGCCCGGTCGCCGGCCTGCCGCCGGAGGATCAACCCGAAACCGGTCCGCGCAGGGAATTGCCGGCGCAGTTCCGCCGTCAGGTTGTCAACTACCAGACCGTCGAGCCGCCGGGCACGATCATCATCGATACCCCGCACACCTATCTCTATTGGGTACTCGGCAACGGTCAGGCCATGCGCTACGGCATCGGCGTCGGCCGCGAAGGCTTTACCTGGACGGGCACGGAACGCGTCAGCCGCATGAAAGAGTGGCCGGATTGGTTCCCGCCGAAGGAAATGATTGATCGCCAACCGTATCTGCCGCGCTTCATGGCAGGTGGTGATACCAATCCGCTGGGCGCTCGCGCGCTTTATCTTGGGAATACGCTGTACCGGATTCACGGCACCAATCAGCCGTCCACGATCGGCACCTTCGTGTCGTCGGGCTGCATCCGGCTCACCAATGACGACATCTCCGACCTCTACACCCGTGTGAATGTCGGCACGCGCGTGGTCGTGTTGCCGGGGGCGTCAGCGCCGGTATCGGCCGCCACGCCGGCGACGGTGACGCAATAGCGACAGTTTTATTCGCGGAAATAACATCCGGCTGGCGTTGATTCGTCAGCCGGATTTTTTGCGCTGGATTTTCTGCGACTCAGTTAGTGTCTGCTCGATGACGCTGGTCCACAAGCTGGCGTGAATGCGGCCTGTATCTGCCGCGCGATGCTCCAAATCAATTGTAACGCGTGATGAGCCGGGATTGCGCAGGGGCGCACTGGGAGTTCGAATGATTCCGACTTTCCGTTCCATGATCCTGGCGACGTTACTCACCCTGATGGCCCTCGTCGGCGGCTTCGGTCTGTTCGCCGCTTTTCGCGTCAATCATGAGCCACTGGCGCAATTGCCGACATCAGCCACGCCGTTCGCGCTAGCCAACAACGACGTTCCTCCGCGCGCCCTGAGCTTTGCTTCGGAGCCATCGTTCGGTTCCCGCCTGGAAGGCAACGCCGCCCTGGTCGCGATCAATACGGTAAGCATGTCCGGAGATAACCCGTCCTCAGCCAATGCCGTTGAGCCTCCGGGCGCGGCCGTCGCCCCTGATAGTTTCACCGACAGCCCACCGGCAACGGCGACTGCGGTCGATACCAAAGCCGAGGGCGCATCGCCCCCAGTGGCTTCCAAAGAGGCCGATCCGAAGACCGATGATGCTTCACCGCCGGCCACCGTCGCGGAGCTCGATCCAAAAGCCGATAGCGCCGCGCCACCGTCTGTTGCCGCCGTGGAAGCTGATCCGAAAGTTGGCAACGCCGAACCGCCGCAGCCTGACGCCATGACTACGCCAGCGCCACAGACCGCCGCGGTTGAGCCGACAAGCGATCAAGCCAACAATCAGGCCGCCGCAATTGCGCCGGCGGTAGAAAACAGTCAGCCGGAATCAGCTCCGCCAGACGCCGCTTCGCCGGCAAACCCGGCGCCGACCGTCACTGCCGCGATAACCCCGACGGCTACAGCGACGGCAGCACCCGCCGATGAACAGGTATCTGCTCGGGAAATCGCAAAGCGGAAACGACTCGCTGCGGCGCGCCGGGCTCGCCGCGCGCGGGCGTTAGCCGCGGCACAGCCGGCTAATCAGAACAGTCTGTTTTCGCAGGCCAATTTTCAATCCCCAGCGCAGACCAGCTCCCAGCCGGCACAGCAAGCGGTAGGCGGACCATTCGTCCCGGCGCCGGCCAAAGCGCGCCGCCAGAATTGACAGACGCCGCTGCCGCAGCCTGATAAGATCAGCCGCTCAAGACAACTCCCGAAAGCATTATCCTGAGTGGTCCCGCTTTCCGTCCTCGATTTGTCGCCGGTCACCACGGCCACGCCCGGCTCGGCGGCGCTACGCAATACCCTTGATTTGGCGCAGCTCGCCGATCGGCTCGGATACACGCGCTACTGGGTTGCCGAGCATCACAATCTGGCGAACGTCGGCAGCTCTACCCCTGAAATCATGATCGGCCAGATCGCGGCGCGCACGTCGTTCATTCGCGTGGGCTCGGGCGGTGTCATGTTGCCGAACCATGCGCCGCTCATGGTCGCTGAACGCTTCAAGGTGCTGGAGGCGCTCTATCCCGGTCGTATTGATCTCGGTCTCGGCCGTGCGCCGGGCACTGATCCGGTCACGTCGTACGCGCTGCGCGTGCGGCAGGATCCACGTCAGGGCGATGACTTCCTGGAGCGCTTCCAGGAATTGCTGCTGTTCGAGCGCGGCGGTTTCCCGGACGGACACCCGTTCCGCAACGTCCATGCGGTGCCTACCGATGTGCCTTTGCCGCCGATCTGGCTATTGGGTTCGAGCGGCTACAGCGCTGAGCTCGCCGCCTCTGTCGGAATGGGATTTTCTTTCGCCCAGCACTTTGCCGATTACGACGCAGCAAGCGCCATGCTGAGCTACCGCGAGCATTTCAAGCCGTCGGCAACGATGACTAAGCCGTACGCCATCCTGGGTACGGCTGTTATCGCAGCTGACACGGACGCAGAGGCCGAGCGCATCGCCAGCAGCGCCGAGCTGCATTATGTACGGCGCGCCAAAGGCGAATACATGCCGCTGGCATCGCCGGAAGAGGCACTAGCTTATGATTACACGCCGGTCGACCGCGAACGCATGGCCCGCCAGCGGACGCGGCTTGTGATCGGCGGACCGGAAAAGGTGAAAGATCGGTTGCTCGCGCTTGTGGAAAAAACCCGCGCCGACGAGCTGATGATTACGACGATGGTGTTCGATCACGGCGCGCGTCGGCATTCGTATGAAGTCCTGGCGCAAGCCTTTGGACTTGCACCGCGAATGTGATCCGCGCGCGCCTGTATTTCGACCAGTAGGCTCGGAACGTGAAGGCTGTCGTCAAGGTTGTGTCTTTGAGGGCCCATAAACCGATGGGCTTTTTTGGCTGTCGTTATGGCTACAGAAAGAACTGTTCGGTACAATATGCGGGTCAATTCGCGTCATCTTTGTAACTGGGGCATAAAATTGAGCAACGAACAGGCGTCCAACAGGCTCACGCCTTCTCTCGGCCGGCGAAATCGCGCCTTGCTCGGCGGCGTATGCGCTCTCGCGATTGCCTTGGCATCCGGCTCATCCTCCGCGAACGCGATGAACCAGCATAAGGCCCCGGCGAAGGAAGCCGAGCACGCGAGCAAGGAACCGTTCGGCGATGTACCGAAAGGGCCGGTGGAAATCATCGTTTCGATCGATCAGCAGAAGCTGCATGTCTACAGCGATGGCCAGCATGTCGCCGATACTTCGGTGGCAACCGGTGTGCCGAGCCTGCCGACCCCGCTCGGCTTTTTTGACGTCATCCAGAAGCAGGTGTTTCACCGCTCTAACATCTATAGCGGTGCGCCGATGCCGTTCATGCAGCGCATCACCTGGTCGGGAGTCGCGCTCCACGAGGGCGAGAACATCGGCCATCGCGCTTCGCACGGCTGCATCCGCATGCCGCATGATTTTGCCGCGCGCCTGTATCAGTTCACGAAACTCGGTGCGCGCGTCATTGTCGCCGATGCTGAACTGAAGCCGTCGGAAATCGCCGACCCGCATCTGTTCGTCCATAAGGTGGCGCCGCCGCAGACTCCGCCAGCGCCGCCGGTCGCTGCTGCCGATCCGGCGAAGCAACAACCGGCAAATGACGACAGCAAAAAAGCTGACATCGTTGAAACGCCAAAACCGGCTACCCCGGTCGTGGCACAGCCGAATGAAACGACTTCGCCGGTGACTGCCGCCGAGCTCGTCAAGGTGGCGCCAACCGGTGACGATGCGAAAACTCCCGCCGTTGAAGCGCCGAAAACAAATTCATCGGCGACCGCGCCAGCCAATGACGCGAGTTCGCCGGTAGTTGCTTCGGATGCGGCGTCCGCAGTGAGCAGCGACGACGCCAAGCCCAACGATACGGCCGTGGCTTCAGCGGCGGAAGTTTCTAAGATAGAATTTCCCGAGACGGCAGCTCCCAAGACGGAAGCGTCCGACAACGAGTCCGCCAAGGCGGAAACTTCCAAAACCGAAGTTTTCAAGCTGGATGCACCGTTCGGCGAACCTCCCGTGCCGTCCGCAGCATCGAAAGCCGCGACGCCACCACAATCTAGCGACAGCGCAAAGGCAAATGACGCCGCGCAAGCGCCACAGCCGATGCCGGTCGCGGCTCAACATACTGAGCAGCTTGCGGTAGTAGCGCCGCGGCCAGTCACGAATATGGTCGCGGAACACCTGGTTTCGGAAAATCTGCGAGGTACCGACGCCAACCCCACACTTATGGTTGCGGCCTCCAGCGACGTCGTGCCGCTGCCGTCCGCCAAGCCCGCTGCTGCGGTTACGCCCGCGGTGGAAAAAAAGACGCCGATTTCGATCTTTGTGAGCCGTAAGACACAAAAGATCTATGTGCGTCAGAATTTTGCTCCGCTGTTCGACGCTGCCATCAAGGTCGACAATCCGGAGCAACCGCTCGGCACCCATGTCTTCACCGCGCTAAGCTATCTGACTGACGGTTCGACGTTCCGCTGGGACGTGGTCTCGCTTCCGGGCGCGCCGCCGAAGGCGAAACAGATCGAGGTCAAGGACAGGTACGGTCGCGTGGTGCGGCGGGAACAGGTTGTCGAGAAGCAGAGCGGTCTGTTACCGGCGCCTGCTGAGGCGTTGGCGCGCCTCGAAATTCCGCAGGATGTCGTGGACCGGATATCCGAAATGATGGTTCCGGGTTCTTCGCTGATCGTCTCCGATCAGGGTCTCGGCGACGAGACCGGTGAGGGTACGGATTTCGTCGTCGTCTCCCGCTGATCCGACAAAAATCCGACAATGCTGCCTGCGCAAATGTGCCGCTTCAACAGCGGCACATGAAGCGATAGTGTGCGCTTCCGCTGCCGGAACTTCCGGCTGGCAATATCAACAGTTCGACGTTCAAGTAACAGGAGGATCGTCTTGGGTAAGCATTTTACGCTCACGTCATCGGATAGTTTCAAACTGGGCGCCTATCGGGCCGATCCCGCCGGCGCGTCGAAGGGCGGCATCGTCGTCATTCAGGAGATTTTTGGCGTCAATCATCACATCCGCGCGGTGTGCGATAAGCTCGCCGGCGAAGGTTATGCGGCACTGGCGCCCGCCGTGTTCGATCGCCAGGAGCCGAATTTTGAGTCGGGCTATACCCCGGACGAGATCGCCAACGCGCGCAAGTTCGTCGCCAATCCGGATTGGGGCGCGATGCTGCGCGACGTGCAGGCTTCGATCGATGAGCTGAAGAAGGACGGCCCGGTCGCCATTATGGGCTTCTGCATGGGCGGATCGATTTCGTTTCTTTCCGCCTGCAAGCTGAACGGGCTTTCGGCCGCAGTCTGCTATTACGGCGGAAACATCGCCAAGACCGCGGATGAGAAGCCGAAGATCCCGGTGCAGATGCACTTCGGCGAGAAAGACGCTTCGATCCCGATGAGCGACGTCGAGATCATCAAACAAAAGCGCGGCGGCGATTGCGAGATCTACGTCTATCCGGACGCACAGCACGGTTTCCACTGCGACGAACGCGGCAGCTATCAGGAAGCCGCCGCCAAGCTCGCCTGGCAGCGCTCGATGGCATTCCTGGCCAAGAACGTCAAGAAATAAGGCTGGGCGGTTCGCGTCCGCTTCGCTCGCGAGGGAGGGAGTGTGCCGCGTACGACGGCAATCCGATGGCTATGGATCGCGGCCGCGCTGATTTTTCTCGGCGCGCCGCATTCCGCCCATAGCGATGATTATCCCTCGCGGCCCATTCATCTCATCGTCACTTCGCCGGCGGGATCGCTGGTCGACGTGCTCGGGCGTCTTTACGCCGAGGAAATGAGTGCGCGGCTGGGCCAACCGATCGTTGTCGACAACAGAGCCGGCGCCATGACTCAGGTCGGCAACGATGTGCTGACCCACGCGGATCCGGACGGCTATACGCTGATGATCGGACCGTCCGAACTGGTAATGCTGCCGTTCCTGAAAAAGAACTATCCGTTCGACCCGACCAGGGACATCAAGCCGGTCGCACTGGTGACCACGTCATGGACAGTGTTTGCAGTCTATCCCGGCCTGCCGATCAAGACGCTGCCGGAATTCATTGCTTATGCCAAAGCCAATCCGGGAAAGTTGCGCTACGGCAGTGGCGGTGTCGGCGGCGCACTGCATATCGCAGTCGAGTTACTCAAGCTCAAGACCGGCATCGATATCATTCACGTGCCGTATCGCGGCGGCGAGCAGGTCGCGACCGATGCCATGGCCGGTCAGATTGACATGGCGTCGCTCGGGCTTTCCACCGCCCGGATGGCTGAAGGTGGCAAGCTCCGCATTCTCGCGCAAACCGGTCCGCAGCGGCATCCGTTGTTCCCTGACGTGCCGACAACCGCGGAGGATGGTTTGCCAGAGGTGCGGATGAACACATGGTTTGGTCTCATTGCGCCGCCAAAGACGCCCGACGCCATCGTCGAGCGGCTTGATCGCGTCACCGCCGACGTCGAACAAGACCAGAAATTCCGCAAGAGGCTCGAGAGCATCGGTTGCGCGCCGGCCTATAAGACGCATACCGAATTTGCGACATTTATCGCCGACGATTTGAAGAAATGGCAGAAATTGATTCCTGCCTTGGGTATTCCACTCATCGACTGAAGGAGCGACGCGTATGGCAAGCAAGCTTACCTGGCCCAACGGCAAGAAAATCGCGGTCTCGGTGACCGTGATGTTTGAGACCTGGTCGGAAGACCATGCGCCGAATTACTCGGTACAAACCACGCACCTGAAGTCGGGCACCGTCGATCATGCCAGCAAGGCGTGGTCGACCTATGGTGGCCGTGTCGGCGTTTGGCGGCTGATCCGGATGCTCGACCGCCTGCAGATTCCGGGGACGTTTTTCACCAACGGGCTGTGCGCCGAGGAATATCCCGACGCGGTGAAGCAGATCGTGAAGTCGGGCCACGACATCGGCGCGCATTCCTATTCGCAGGACAAGCTGCTCGCTTACATGTCGCTCGAGGACCAGGAAAAGACGATCCGCCAAACCGTCGAGATGCTGGAAAACTGCGGCGGCAAGAAAGTCACCGGGTGGGGCAGTCCGGTTGTCGCGTTCACGCCGGAGACTGCCGGTTTCCTGGCGAAGGCCGGGCTGAAGTGGACTTGCGATGTGACTTATGCCGATCTTCCGGTCCTGATCCACACGCCGCACGGCACGATCGCTGGCGTTCCGACCACCGACTTTTCCGACAATCGCGTCATGCGCGCGAGCCCGCGTGATCTGTTCGATACCTACAAAGGCACGTTCGATTATCTAAGCGAAAACGAGCCGATGTCGCTTATGGTCATGGTCATTCACAGCCAGTTCGGCGGCCGGCCGCTGATGACGTCAGTGGTTCAGGAAATCCTGAAATATGTCGGCAAGTCACCGGACGTTTGGTTCGCGCGCCACGAAGAGCTTGCGAATTGGGCGCTGGCCGGCGGCGTCGACGAGCACAGCTATCGCAGCCGGTATTTCGATGGTGCCGCATCGCCCGCGCCGGCGCGGGCACGTGCCTGATGAGAGCATGATCCGGAAAAAGCCTGCCCTCGGACTTGATCCGAGGGTGGATACCGGTTTTCCGAAAAGATCATGCTCCAGCGAACAGCTAGAGCGACTATCATTTCAACCGAAACGATGTCGCTCTAGAACCAGCGTTCCTGGATGTTGATGGTATCGCCCGGGCGCAACTGATAGCTGAGCGGCACCTCCGTGCGGATCTGCTGGCCCATATAGTTGCGGATCAGGATCACGGATTTGCGCAACGCGCGCGGGCCGAAACCGCCGGCAATCGCGACGGCTGTTTCCGCCGTCATGTTGGCGACGTATGGATATTGTCCCGGCTGCGTGACCTCGCCGAGAATGAAGAACGGCCGATAGGCTTCAACTTCGACAGCCACATGGGGCTCGCGGATGTAGCCATCGCGCAGCTTTCCGCTGATGGCGCTGGCGAGCTGGTCAGTGGTCATGCCGCGCGGCCGCCACCGAGCCGATCAGCGGCATGGCGATATGGCCGCTCGCATCCACCACGTAGGAATTGGTCAAGCCATCCTGGCCGAATACCACGACGCGCAAGCGGTCGCCGGAATCCAGCGTATAGCCCGATTGCGGCATTTGATAACCGGAGCCGGGCCTCGCCCCGCCAGCATAGGAATAGAGTGCTGACCCGGCGGGTTGCGCCGGCTGAGCGTAGACTTGCGCCGGCTGTGGATAGGTTTGTGCGGATGGGACGTAGCTTTGCGCGGGCTGGGCATAGCCGGGCGCGGCATAAGCGGGTTGGAAGAAGCCACGCGCGTAAGCGGGCTGGGCATAGCCGGGATAAGCGGGCTGGGCATAAGCGGGTTGGGCGTAGCTGGGCTGCGGCGTGCCGTAAGTCACATTGTCGATGCCATAGGGCGTCGGCATCATGTGCACGTACGGCTGTTCTGCCGCGCATCCTGCCATAGCGAATGCCGCGGTTAGCAAAACCAGAAGAGAGCGAGCAACTCGCATACGCTGATCCGACCCCGTGCGAGCGAATATCGAGGCCGGATTAAGCGCTTGTTATGGTTAACAAACCCTAACTTGCGGGAAACATTTGGAAAATCGCCCGAAACGGGCCGAGCTGGAGCGGAGTCCTAATCCGGGCGCCTGTTCGGGACGTGCCCGAGCCGGTCTGCAAGCGCCAACCCCAGCATGATGACGACGAAAACCAGCGGGAACGACAGCGCCCAGATCAGTTTCGAGGTATCGCCGTATTTCTCCAGGTCGAAATACCACGCCAGCGCGTCGACCGACGCGATACCGACAATCGAACCCAGCAGCTTCTGTTTCAGCGCGCCGAAATCGACTTGCGTCAGCCCTTCCGGCCAGTCGGGATGATCGGCCGGATCGATACGGCGAATGAAGTTTTCATAGGAGGAGAAAATGACGATCAGGACGAGGTTCGCGGTCAGCGCCAGATCGATCAGGTTGAGCACGCTGGTTACCAGGTCGTGCCAGGTATCGCCGCGCGCCTCGAGTGCCATCGCATAAAGATCACCGAAGAAGCGATAGATCAGCAGCACTAGACAGAGCATCAAACCAAGCAGGAACGGCGCCAGCAGCCAGCGGCTGAAGAAGATCGAAGCTTGAATGTAGCGACCGTCAGGCCACGCCATGAAGTTTCCCCGCCCGTTATTGTCGGCCGTGATTATACGCGACGCATCGCGAACGGCGAATGGTGTTCGAAGCCACGCGCTGTTCGCTGCTCCTCATTCAAAAGTTATGCGGCGACGCCAGTCCCGATCGGGCAACTCACGCCGGTGCCGCCGAGTCCGCAATAACCGTGCGGGTTCTTGGCCAGATACTGCTGGTGATAGTCTTCGGCGAAATAGAACGGCGGCGCGTCGCGGATTTCGGTGGTGATCGGCCCCATCCGCTCGGCTTCGAGCGCCTTGGCATAGGCGGCCTTCGACGCCTCCGCCGCGGCGCGCTGCTCCGGCGTGAACACGTAGATGCCGGAGCGGTACTGCGTACCGACGTCGTTGCCCTGGCGCATGCCCTGGGTCGGATCGTGGTTTTCCCAAAATGTCTTGAGCAGTTTCTCGTAGGAGATTTTCTTCGGGTCATAGACCACGAGCACGACCTCGTTGTGCCCGGTGCGTCCGCTGCAAACCTCATCGTAGGTGGGGTTGGGCGTCGGGCCGCCGGCATAGCCGACCGCGGTCACATAGACCCCGTCGCCGAGCTCCCAGAATTTGCGCTCCGCGCCCCAGAAGCAGCCAAACCCGAACATCGCCATGGCGGAGCCCTCCGGATAGGGGCCCTTGAGCGGATGGCCGTTGACGAAGTGCTGCCGTGCAGTCGGGATCGCCGTCGAGCGTCCCGGCAGGGCTTCATTGGCAGACGGCATTTCAACCTTTTTGCGGAATGAAAACATGACAGCCTCTCCTGATCGGTCCGCCAAATATAGGTCTTTGACCGGAAAGGCGCACCGGGCGAAATGATCACGATTACGCCGCCCCGCCTTGAATTCGCCCTGCAACCGGCTTTTTCCGCCGGCAGGGCGACTTCCACCCACCGCTTTTGCACCTTATTGTGCCGCCCGCGTGTCGTGGCGGCGCGCGGTCAAGGAGGCTTTTCAGATGTTTCGATTGCTCGCGCTTGCTTGCGCGGTCGCGCTATCGGCCGGACCGGCTTTGGCTCAGCAGCCCGCGGCGCCGGCCTCATCCGCCACCTTGCCCTATGGGCCGCCGGTCACGCTCGATCAGGCCAAGCGCGCCATGTCGGCCGCCGAGCTCGAAGCCGCCAAGAACTCCTTGCAGGTCGCCATCACCATTCTCGACAGCGGCGGTAATTGGGTGATGTTCCACCGTTTCGACAACACGCAATTGTCCTCGATCCAGTTTTCCGAGGGCAAGGCGCGAACCGCGGTTGATTTCAAGCGGCCGAGCAAGGCGCTTGACGATGCCATCGCCGGGGGCGGTGCCGGGATTGCGGTTGCTGGCGCTCAAGAACATCACGCCGATCGAAGGCGGCTTGCCGCTCATCGTTGACGGCAAGATCATCGGCGCCATCGGCGTCTCCGGCGCGCTGTCGTCGCAGGATGCGCAGATCGCCAGGGCCGGCGTCGACGCGCTGACCCGGTAACTTTCAGCGCGCACCAAGCGCCGCTTTCAGTGTGCTGCCGCAGCCGCGTAACCGCCTTGCGCGCCGTCGATGAAATGGACGTGATCGCTTCGCGTCGGTGACGGGGCGAAGCAGGTCATCATCGCCGCGTTCTGCCGGTGCAGGCCGTAGACCGCGATGCCCTTCGCGGCGGCGAGCTTGCGGTCGAGCTCGCTGGCGAGGCTTGGCGTGCAATCGAGGATCATGCGCAGCCCGTCGTCGTATTTGCGGAAGTCGGAATTCTCGACGACCTCACGCAGATAAGTTGCCGGCACGAAACGGCCGATGCGAATGCCGCATCGCATGATCAGGAAATAGAGCAGCGTCTTTGCGAGCGTCTTGGCGAGCACGCCGGCACGGCTGCCGCCTTCGATCGCGCGGGCCTCGAGCGCCACACCTTGCGGCGGCCATCGCATCTGCGGGCCGCCATCGGGTACCGGCCGTCCGGCATTTGGGCTTTGCTCGACCAGCACCACGATGCTCTCGATCAGGTCGCGAAACGCGCCGGCATCGGCGCCGGGCGCCGGCAGGATCAGCACCGAAAGAATAAGCCCGCGGGTGGCGCGGAATTCCTGAAACCGGCACGACAGGCCGGTGAGATCGGGCCAGGAACCCGGCCCACCGCCGGGCGGCGCCGGCGCGACAGCAAAGTCGCCGCGCTTGACCGCGCCATCGGCCCAGGCGAGGCCGCCGCCGGAGAACATCGCGTAGGAGACGTTCGCCGACGGCGCATAGCGTGCGACGCGCACGTCGAATCCTGCCTTGCGGATTTCTCCGACCGGCACCAGCGCAACGCGCAGGGTGAGGCCGAGTTCGCTATCGGTCCAGGCCGCGGTAGCGGCAAGCGCCGCCCGCGCCTTCTCATGATCGTCCGGCGCAACGGCGAAGCCTGCGCCGTCGCCACCGAACACAAAGGGAAACTCGCGGTCGCCGAGTGCGTTCGTCACCGCGGCAACGACCGCAGCGCCGGCCATGTTGACCGCCTTGTAACGCTGCTCGGCGATCGCCTTGGTCGATTGCACGACATCGGCGATACCGACCGACCAGCCGTCCGGCAGCGGCACGTACATCGCCGCGTCCATCAGCTTGCGGAAATCGCGAAACACCGGCACGCCGGAGTAAAACGCCCCGCCGCCTGCGTCCCCGATGGCAATGGCGTTCAACGCCCGCTCCGTGTCATCATTGTCGATAACGAATGATACCGCTGTTGCCGCCCCGTGTGATGGCAGGCGTAAGAAAATTCAGGAGGGCGCGATGGCGTCGCTGCGATGGCCGGTTACGGCAGCAATTTGCGCTCTCGCCGCTCTTCTGTGCGGCCGCAACGCCGTGGCCGACCAGCCGTTCTATCAGGGGAAGCGGCTGACGCTTTTGATCAACTTCGCCGCCGGCGGTCCGGCCGATGTCGAAGGCCGGCTGTTTGCAAAATATATCGGGCGCCACATTGCTGGCGAGCCGAACGTCATCGTGCAGAACATGGATGGCGCCGGCGGCATCGTCGGCGCCAAGTATCTCGGCGCGGTGGCGCCGCGGGACGGCACCATGGCCGGTTATTTCACCGGCACCGGTTTCATCTATGCGCTCGATCCGTCGCGGTTCGATCCCGATTTCAAGAGCTATGGTTTCGTCGCCATTCAGGGCGGCGCCACCGTGGCCTATGCGCGCAGCGACGTGCCGCCGGGTCTGAAGTCCGCCACCGATATCGTCAAGGCGGATGGCCTGGTCGCCGGCGGGCTCTCGGTCGATACCTCGAAGGATATCCGCATGCGGCTGGCGCTGGATATGCTCGGGATCAAATACAAATACGTCACCGGCTATCGGTCCAGTGCGCCGGCGCGGCTCGCCTTCGAGAAAGGCGAGATCAACATCTTTTCGGAATCGACGCCGAGCTATCGCAGCATCGTTGCTCCCGACCTGATAGCCACCGGCAAGGCCATTCCGCTGTGGTACGACGCCGGCGACTTCGCGCATCCGTCGTCGTCGCAGATGGAGGGCCTGCCGATCCTGCCGTTCGCCGAATTGTACGCGAAGATCAAGGGCGCGCCGCCGTCCGGTGTGCAGTGGGACAATTACAGCGCGATCAACGCCATCGATGGCGCCATGCTGCGGGTGATCTGCTTCCCGCCCGGCACGCCGCGCGCCGCGCGTGAGGCGCTGACGGCCGCCGTTGTCGCGCTCAATGCCGACAAGGATCATGCCGAGGAAGCGATGCGCACCATCGGCTTTGTCCCGGAATGGCAGGCCGGCTCGGATGTAGACGCCGCCGTGCAGGCGGCGGTGGCGCTGCCGCCTGCTGCGCGAAGCTTCCTCGTTGACTATATCAAGGCGGCCAATAAGTAGCGCACCCTCGTCATGGCCGGACTTGATCCGGCCATCCATGCTGCGGTTGAGCATGGTAGGTTAGCGGGTCGACTGAGACTGCTGGAGCGCGGTATGGATACGCGGGTCAAGCCCGCGTATGACGGTTTGGAATAGCGATGCGGAAAACCAAAAAAGCCATAAGCAGGAAACCGCCGAAGATGGCGGTGTTCTCCGCCGCCGAAGGCGAAACCCCGGTCGCGGTATCCGAGGAACAGATTTATGCCAGCAACCTCTCGCTGCACGACCTGTTTGCGCAGCAGACCAGCAAGATGCTGGATCGAGCCGACCTGACCGAAGAGCAGAAGCAAAGCATCCTGATCGGCATGGGCTGCGCGTGCTGCGGCGGCGGCGGATTTTCGTTCACCGCGAAGCTGCGGCGGTAGCTTCCCGATTCACTTGTCAAACAGCGACGCTTACGCGCCTTACGCTCCTCCTGTGGGGAGGGCAGGGTGGGGGTCGCGCAGGAAGGTAAGAGCGTTGAACGCTTGCACCAAGACCTCACGCATCCCCGACCCGCTCTAGCCCGCTCCTCATAGGGGAGGGGAAATAAAATCTCGTTCCCGCGATGCGATTCGCATCCGGGTTGTTGTTCACGAACGGAAGTTTCACGGCACGAACGAAAGAAGTAAGGGAGGCGAAGCGCCGAAAGGCGCGTACCACCCATCCGCACCATCGGGTGCGGCGCGTCCTCAGCGGAGGACGCTCGCCTTCCGGCGCTTCACCGCGGCGCTTGTCCCGGCGGTCTACCGCCAGAAACTCAGTCCAGGCCGCGCTTCACGCGATGAAGTACGAAGGCATTACCTTCGCCCGTGTCACCGCGCTTAAGCGAAGCACCTCGCGTCTCGGTCGTAGTACCGAGAGGGTCGATGCCCGGACCGCCCGGGAGCGGAAGTGACGAGCCTCCGCCCGCAGGAACCGCACCCGCTCCGTCAGTCGCGTCACCGGTTGACGTCCCTCACGACGAGCGGATAGCCGCCTTTATTCAAATCGCTGAGGCGATGTCAAAGCATTTCGATTTGTTCAAATAAATCGGGAGGTTGGGCGGAGCGCTTCGAAGACGCGCGCGGCGATTTTGAGCAGAAGATTCGCATGACGCGAAATTGCGCCTGTTAATCAATGGCTTATGCGGGTCGTTGATCCTCTGAAATCCGTAAAGGCGAGTTGATTATCCGGTAGCGAGGAAGGCTTTCGCTTTGGTGCATGTCGGGAAACGCCCAAGCTCGCGGTAATCTGGGGCATGCCCGGCAGTTTCCGGCGACCACAGCACAACGAATTCGTTGCCGTCGCGCTCAATGATCTCGGTGAGTTCATCGCTATCGTGTGGCGACATGTGGCGGGCACCGCAGCTTGGACAATCGTCGTCGCACATGCACGACCATTCATCCTCCCACTCGTAGTCGCAACGGGCACATGTGTAGTGATTGCGAAACCAAGCCATTGGTAACTCTTTGGCGAAGGAATCAACGATCAGATTTCAAACGATAGTAGCCACGCGAAACGAAATCCAGATATCCGCGATCCCTCAGGTACTGTAGTTGTTGGCGAATCTTTGGTCTGACATTCTGGTTTCCGGGATAAAGCTGGCTTAGTTGCTTTTCGTATGCATAGACGTCTTCGAGCCGGAATTCTGACGTGCCTATCGCGTCTACGCATTCATAACCTCAATCAGCCAGCCTCTCGCGTCCTGTCCTTCATCCCGCAGGAAAAGCGTTTTTGACCACTGCGAAAGTACCGAACCTTTTGGTTCGATCTGGCCGTTGCGTACGATATAAATCTTACCGGATAGCGGAATCTGGTTCAGTAGTATTTTGGAGCCGACCCACCCCGCGCGCCGGGCCGTAGCCGCAAGCGGCTTTCTCTCTTCAATGATCTCCCGCACGAAGAAATGTTTTGGAACGACAAAGAGATTGATGACGCTCAGTTGCTTCAGGTCATAGTTCAGCAGAAATAGGTTTGGATTATTGTCGGCGGCCAATCGCTCACATTTGGTCTTGAATTCGCCGTCGAGCACCTTGTTGCTAAATTTATTTCTTTGGCTTTTTAGCTCGTATTCTTCATTGCATGTGACGCAGTGAAAATCGGCCAATGGACTATTATTTGGAAACGGCTTGATCGCCTCCGCTCCGCAATTTGGGCAATAGACCTGCGCTCGAACCCATTGCTCGGTCCAGGTGCGCGCATTTTGTGAGCCGCTTGAATATGCGGCTTGAGTTTCTTCAAAACCAAGTTTCATAAATCGCTTTTAGCATCTCCGAATTCGACGCGACACCCGATCGCAGGACATTAACACCTTGTAACTGACTGTGTTTTTCCGGCGCGGAATACTTATGTCAAGGCAGGTATCCACACCAAACAACAATGGAGCGCATCCATGCAGGAGCGAATAATTATCGCCTTTGTCGCGATGTTGCTTTTAGTGGGAGCTTCCGTGACCGCTGAAGCCTTGCTCACGCCGCCTCCGCAGGCAAACGACATGCTCAGTCTACCGCTCAAGCAGCAACAGGCCGCTTGGAACGATCTCGGCTCGGCGCCAGATCAGCCGGGCCCGCCAGCTTCAAGCCGGCGATCAGTTCCGCGGTGCCCAGCACGGTCACTGTTCGAATGATCCCGGACAAGGTGGCGCACGATGCGCCGCAGCTTGAACCGTATGACTTCGCGAAAGTTCAAGGCCAGTTGCTGATCATCAACCCGCGCGACATGATGATTGCCGGAATCATGACCGGGTAGGGCGATTAATCGCGTTCTTTCTGGCATGCCGCGACCTCGCGCCGCATGACATGAACACGATGTAACGAAACAGCGTGTTTATGCGCTGCGTTTCTTCATTGGGCGATTGCTTTCAACGAGACAAACTACAAGGAGTTCCCCATGAAAACACGTTCCACAATCGCATTGGCCGCTGCAGCTGCGCTATTGGCCGGCGTCTCTGCTGCTTCGGCGGCTGACATTCCTTCATCGCACAGCGGCATGGCGATAAAGGCAAGCGACAGCCTGAATCTGACCTCGGCCCAGCAGAAAACCGCCTGGAATGATCTCAACAATCAGGGATCCAATCAGAATCGGCGCCTTCGGACTTCACCGCCACCGCTGGCTCCAAGGTTCCAAATACCGTGACGATCTAGGCCATTCCGGACAAGACGGCGCGCGATGTCTCGCAATTGCGGCCTTATGACTTCGCCATGCGTCGCGGGTAAAATCCTGATCGTTAATCCGCGGATCGGACGGTCGCGCAAGTCTTGAGCGGCTAGCGGGTTCGGTTTTGCGCCTAGTAGGCCCTCTCTTCGCCGAAGGTCTTCCTTCCATTGTCTTCCCCTCCTCGCGTCGGCACAGCCGCGTGGGGAGGGCGGGCTTAGAACTTTCAGCGATTTCCCGTGCAGCGTTCCGCCTCCACGGGCTCGCATTATCTACAGCACGACGCCCGCGATGCAAAGCAGCATCCCGATCGACGGCGCCCGTTATCGCACCCCATTAGGCGGCGACGCCGCCACGCAAATGCACCAAGCCCGGCCCCGATGATGAGGCCCGGAGAGCCGATTAAAAGCGCGATCCTGGCATAATCCCGAACGGCCAAAGATAAGGCCGATGTCGGACATCGCCGCAGAAGTCGGCCCGCTGTGCCTAGTGCTTCTTGCCGTAGGCGTTCGGGTTGGCCTGCTGGCTATGCATCCCGGCGAACGGCGACGGGGCGTCGGCGCCTTTCTTCTTGTTCTTGTCCTGCTTCGGCTTCTTCTTTTCCTTGTTGCTGCGCATCTGTCCTTTGGCCATGGCGTCCTCCAGGGTTGTCGATGGGTGAGTTGTACGCGTAATCAGCACACTTAGCTCATTTGCGGTGCCGCGTTTAGCGCCGCCGCGGCTTAAATCCGCCGTGCATGCGTTTAACCCGCCAGGGCCCGGATGACCGCATCGGGTTCGCGCTCGACAATTTTCAGCAGAATGCGTGCGCTTCGCTCAGGACGCCTGCGGCCCTGTTCCCAGTCGCGGACGGCAGACAACGCGAAACCATAAGCTTCGGCGAACGCCTCCTGAGAAAGTCCGAGACGAATTCGAATTTTTCGCACGTCAATCTTCTCCGGAACATGCACGCGGTATTTCCGCTTGTCCGCCGTGCCGTCCAAATAGGACTTGGCGCTGTCCAGACCGGCTTTGATCTTGCCGAAAGCGCGCTTGCTCATCATTCACTCCGATAGGTTCGCAGCAATTCCGCAGTTGCTCTAACGAGGTCGTTTCGCTCCGCTCGCGACAGGTCCGATTTCTCATTTTTGGCGAAAACAGCCAGCAAAAACACGGGCAGGCTGTCACCGCCAAATAAATAGATCACCCGAGCGCCGCCGCGTTTGCCACGTCCGCTCGCAGCGACACGCAACTTGCGAACGCCGCCTGTGCCAGGGATCACCACTCCACACCGGGGATCATCCGACACTATATCGACGATGGCAGCGCGCTCCTCGGCGCTGAAAATCCGCTCTGCGTCGGCGAGATAAGGCGGAGTTTCGACGACAGTGTGCATCCGGGTAGATATACTACGGCATTGCCGTATATCAATGCAAGGTCGCGTCAATTGCTATCCCCGCTGCTCAACGCCGCCTGGCTTAAAGCCGCCGCGCATGCCCGGCCGGCCGAGCGTCGAACGCGGGCTTGAGGCGTCACGTTTGCCGGGTATCGATTCAACGCCCGGACCCATCTCATCGAGATTGGTTTGCGTGGCGATTTCTTGCCGTCACGATGCGGCGTCGACCTCGTGGTAGAGCGCGATGCCCATTTCATCGAGCGCGGGCTTGTGGACTTTGCTCACCCCACCCCGCGCGCTTCTCAGCGCGCGACCCTCCCCCTGCAGGGGAGGGTAGAAACTTCGCCGTCGGATCGTCGGTCACTGCAAGCTCGGTGGTGCGCAGGCGCTTGACCTCGTCGCGCAGCCGCGCGGCTTCCTCGAAATCGAGATCGGCGGCGGCGGTGCGCATGCGGGTCTCGAGATCCGAGATCACGGCTTGGAAATTGTGCCCGATGGTGGCGGCGTCCTCGAATTCGCCGCTCTCGCCGGCGGCGGTGGGGATCAGCACGTGGTCGCGCTCATAGACGCTGTTGAGAATGTCGCCGATGCCCTTGCGCACGCTTTCCGGCGTGATGCCGTTTTCGGTGTTGTAGGCTTCCTGCTTCTCGCGGCGGCGGCTGGTTTCCGCCATGGCGCGTTCCATCGAGCCGGTGACGTGGTCGGCATAGAGGATGACGCGGCCGTCGATATTGCGCGCGGCGCGGCCGATGGTCTGCACCAGCGACGGTCTCGCTGCGCAAAAACCCTTCCTTGTCGGCGTCGAGGATCGCGACCAGCGCGCATTCGGGAATATCGAGGCCCTCGCGCAACAGATTGATGCCGACCAGCGCATCGAACGCGCCGAGCCGCAGATCGCGGATGATCTCGATGCGCTCGATGGTGTCGATATCGGAATGCATGTAGCGCACGCGAATGCCCTGCTCGTGCAGGTATTCGGTCAGGTCCTCGGCCATGCGCTTGGTCAGCACCGTGACCAGCGAGCGGTAGCCTTGCTGCGCCACGGCGCGGACTTCGCCGACCAGATCGTCGACCTGGGTGCGCGCCGGGCGAACATCGACCGGCGGGTCGATCAGGCCGGTCGGGCGGATCACCTGCTCGGCAAATACGCCGCCGGATTCGTTGATCTCCCACGGGCCGGGCGTTGCCGAGACGCACGTGGTCTGCGGCCGCATCGCGTCCCATTCCTCGAAACGCAGCGGCCTGTTGTCCATGCATGACGGCAGGCGGAAGCCGTATTCGGCGAGCGTCGCCTTGCGGCGGAAGTCGCCGCGAAACATGCCGCCGAGCTGCGGCACCGTGACGTGGCTCTCGTCGACAAAGACCAGCGCGTTGTCCGGCACATATTCGAACAAGGTCGGCGGCGGCTCGCCGGGTTTGCGGCCGGTCAGATAGCGCGAATAGTTTTCGATGCCGGCGCAGACTCCGGTCGCCTCCAGCATTTCCAGGTCGTAGATGGTGCGCTGCTCGAGCCGCTGCGCTTCCAGCAGCCGGCCGGCGGCATGGAGCTGTTCCAGCCGCTGCTTCAATTCGAACTTGATGCCGGAGATCGCCTGCAACAGCGTCGGCCGCGGTGTCACATAGTGGGAATTGGCGTAAATCTTCACGAATTCCAGCTCGTCGGTCTTCTGGCCGGTGAGCGGGTCGAATTCGTGGATCGATTCCACTTCGTCGCCGAACAGCGACACACGCCAGGCGCGATCTTCATAATGCGCCGGGAAAATCTCGATGGCGTCGCCGCGCACCCGGAACGAGCCGCGATAGAAATCGCCGGCGGTGCGCTTGTATTGCAGCGCGACCAGATCGGCGAGAATCTGCCGCTGGTTGAGCCGCTCGCCGCGCTTGATTGAGAACGTCATCGCCGAATAGGTCTCGACCGAGCCGATGCCGTAGATGCACGACACCGAAGCGACGATGATAACGTCGTCCCGCTCCAGCAGCGCGCGGGTCGCGGAATGGCGCATGCGGTCGATCTGTTCGTTGATCGACGAATTCTTTCTCGATGTAGGTGTCGGTGCGCGGGACGTAGGCTTCCGGCTGGTAGTAGTCGTAATACGAGACGAAATATTCGACCGCGTTGTCGGGAAAGAAACTCCTGAACTCGCCGTAGAGCTGCGCCGCCAGCGTCTTGTTCGGCGCCAGGATCAAGGCCGGGCGCTGGGTCTTTTCGATCACCTGCGCCATGGTGAAGGTCTTGCCGGAACCGGTGACGCCGAGCAGCACCTGGGTGCGATCGTGGCGGCTTACGCCCTCGACCAGATCCTTGATCGCCTGCGGCTGATCGCCCTTCGGGTCGAACTCCGATTTGATGACGAGGCGCTTGCCGCCTTCGGATTTTTCCGGCCGCGGCGGCCGGTGCGGAGTCCAGAGCGTTTCGCGGAATTCCGGCCGGCCTTCGCGCAGCAGACTTTCCAGCGCCTGCATCGAGGCGCCGACGCCGAGCGTTATCGGTTGCGGTGACCGGACGATGCCGCTTCTCGCGCTGGGACTGGAAAATATCGGTGAGCTCGTCGCGTTCGGGCGCCGGATCGTTTCCGATCAGCGACTTGGTCGGATCGATGTCGCCGCCAAGCGCGTCAGCGAGGTCCGGGTCGATATCGGCCGGGCCTTTGGCGGCGTAGCCGCCCTGCGGGCGTTCTTCGAATCCCTGCGCCTTACCTTGAGTCGATTTGCGGGCGCGATGGGCGTTGGCGAAATCGGCGCGCCGGTCCCAGGAATTGTCCGGCGGCGGCTTAAGCCCAGCATGTTCCCCTCCCCCTTGTGGGGAGGGGTTAGGGGTGGGGGTGGAAAGGTGACGCGTTGAGGTTGAGTAATTTTCTGCGCCACCCCCCTCCCAACCCTCCCCCACATGGGGGGAGGGCTCGCGCACGTTGTTCTTTCGCGCTTGAGCACCAGTCTGCGCGCCTAAGCCGGCGCGGCCTTTTCCAATTGCCGGATTGAGAATATCGGCAAGCGAGGGATCGAGCGCCGGCACGTCCGGCCGCGATGCCTTGGCGCGGGTCGGCCTGGCCGGGTCTTTTTTCGAATGCTTTGCCGGGTTGCGCGGCTCTTTCGCCATGGCAGCAATATGGGTTGAGTCCGGTAGCGAGGAAAGTGACCCTGTCCGTTTCATTCGGGCCTCTCGCTTCGCGCGGCGCCGAAATGACGCTACTGTGTCGGGAACAAGGAAACGTCCATGACTGCGTTGGACTTTACGCCACTGTTGGCTCCCGGACTGCCGCCGGCAGCCGTCAAATTTAACGGCTTCCCGAAATACAATTTTACCGGCGGCCATAATGACGGCGACCAGGTGCCGCTTGATGCCATCGTCAAGGCTGCTACCGACGTGCTCACGCGCGAAGGCCGGACGCTTGCGACCTACGGCCTCGAAAGCGGTCCGCAGGGCTATCGGCCGCTGCGCGAGTTCCTGGCGCAAAAGCTCAAGCGCACCGCCGGCATCGCCTGCACGGCTGATGAAATCCTGCTCACCTCCGGCTCGTTACAGGCGCTCGATCTGGTCAACGGCATTTTGCTGGCGCGCGGCGATACCATCATCACCGAAGCCGAAACCTATCAGGGCTCGCTCAATCGCTGGACGCGGCTTGGCGTCAACGCGGTCGGCATTCCGCTCGACAGCGATGGCATGCGCATGGATGCGCTGGCCGCGGCGCTCGACGATCTCAAGCGCCGCAACATTCGCGCGAAATACATTTACACGGTGCCGACGGTGCAAAATCCAACCGGCACGATTTTGCCAGAAGCGCGGCGTGCCGAAATGCTCAGGCTCGCCGAGCAGCATGGCGTGCCGATCTTCGAGGACGATTGCTACGCCGATCTGATCTGGGATGGAAAACGTCCGCCGGCGTTGTATGCCATGAGCAAACATGGCGGCGTCATCCATATCGGCTCGTTCTCGAAGTCGATCGCGCCGGCGTTGCGGGTCGGTTACATCGTTGCCGACTGGAGCCTGATTTCGCGGATGCTGGCGATCAAGAGCGACGCCGGCTCCGGCGCGCTGGAGCAAATGGTGCTCGGCGAATTCTGCCCCAAGCACTTTGATATGCATGTGCCGGAGCTGACGCGCGCGCTACGCAAGAAGCTCGACACTTTGATGGATGCGCTCAACGAGCAATTCGGCACCGCGGCCGAATTCGAGGATCCGAAGGGCGGCATTTTCCTATGGGTCAAGCTGCCCGACCAGGTCGACACGATGAAGCTGTATCAGGCCGGTCTCACAGCCGGCGTCGCCATCAATCCGGGGCCGGAATGGACCACGGACAAGGCTTACGGCAAGAGCCGCACGCGCCTGTGTTTCGCCAATGCGTCGCACGAAGCGATCCGCGCCGGTGTCGCCGTTCTCGCCGAAGTCTGTCACCGCGAGTTTGGTGTGCCGGTGCGCACCGCGAATGTGCAGAGGGCGAGGGGATAGTTTCCGTCACGCTCCCTTCCCCACAAGGGGGAGGGGAACTAAAACCCCTTCAACACGTGATTGACGTGCTCGACTTCGGGCGGCGAGGCAAAACAATGCGCGACGTGCTTTCGCCATTCCTGAAAGTCAGGCGAGCCGCGGAAGTCGACGGTGTGGTTCTCCACCGTGTCCCACTTGACGAACAACCAGTAGCGGGTCGGCTTTTCGATTGAGCGCTCGACATCCAGACCGTGGCAGCCTTTGGCCCGCTTGAAAACCGGCGCCGCATTCTTCACGCCATTCTCGAATTCGGCTTCCATGCCCGGCTTGACGTCGATGTGCACGATTTCGGTAATCATGGTGTTCATCCCAGCGGTGAAAAACCAAGCCTAGCACGACGGCCTTCAGGGCTTAAATAAGCACTGGACCATCGCTAGATTAGTTCCGTTCCCACCTCATCACGTAAAGGCTTGTCATGATCGACGTACATTACTGGACCACGCCGAACGGTCATAAAGTTACGATTTTTCTCGAAGAGGCCGGGCTGGAGTACAAAATCATTCCGATCAATATCGGCAAGGGCGAACAGTTCAAGGCCGAATTCCTGGCGGTGTCGCCGAACAACCGGATTCCCGCTATCGTCGATCACGATCCGAAAGGCGGCGGCAAGCCGATCTCGGTATTCGAGTCCGGCGCCATCCTGATGTACCTCGCCGACAAGACCGGCAAATTCATCGGGAACGATTTGCGCAGCCGCACCGAGGTAACGCAGTGGCTGTTCTGGCAAATGGGCGGCCTCGGTCCAATGGCCGGTCAGAACAATCATTTCAGCAATTACGCGCAGGAGAAAATTCCCTACGCGATGGATCGCTATCGCAACGAAACCAATCGCCTGTATGGCGTCATGAATAAGCGGTTGGCAGACCGGCAATTTCTTGCCGGTGATTACTCGATCGCCGACATGGCCTGCTATCCCTGGATCGTGCCGTGGGAGCGCCAGGGTCAGAAGCTCTCCGATTTCCCGCATTTGCAGCGCTGGTTCGAAGCGATCAAGGCGCGGCCGGCGGTGGTCAAAGCCTACGAGTGGACGCCGAAGGTCAATCCGGGGCAGGGCGGTATCCGCACTGCGGAAGAGCGTGCGATCCTGTTTGGTCAGACCGCGCAATCGATCGCTGCGGCCGCCAAGGCTTAGTAGATCTTGAAATGAAAACGGGCCCGCGTTTTGCGCGGGCCCGTAGTGTTAGAAAGATATGCCGTTCAGTCCTGACGGACAATGACGTGGGTGCCGACCGGCACCCGATCGTAAAGATCGATCACATCGTCATTGACGAGGCGGAAACAGCCTGACGAAACGGCCTGGCCGATCGTTTCCGGCGCGTTGGTGCCGTGGATGCGATACACGGTATTGCCGAGATACATCGCGCGCGCGCCGAGCGGATTGCCGGGGCCACCGGCCATAAAGCGCGGCAGGTAGGGCTGGCGCTCGATCATCTCGGCCGGCGGATGCCAGTCCGGCCACTCGGCCTTGCGCGCGATTTGCAGCAGTCCCTGCCAGGTGAAGCCGTCGCGGCCGACGCCGATGCCATAGCGCATCGCCCGCGTTTCGCTCTCGATCAGATAAAGGTGCCGCTCCTGAGTGTCGATGATAATGGTGCCGGGCGGCTGCTGCGAGCGATAGAACACCGCCTGCCGCTGATAATCCTGCGGCAGGTCGTCGTCGTTATTGCCGTGGTCGACGCCGGGGTCCACGTCTGCCATCGTCGGCTTGAAGTTGACGGGGGCCCCGCGCTGCTGCTGTGCGGACGCGCTGGCCGAAAGGGTGCAAAGCACCGCTGCGACCGTCAGCGCCAACAAACCCTGAAGCTTCAGTCTGTGAGGAGTCATGGGTTCATTCTCTTCCGTACGCCGTTCCCGTTCAATACCCGATTGCGTGATCGGCTGACATGCCGCCGCACCGAGTAGTAATATGGTGTGGCGCTACTGGGCGACACCGCCGAAATAGCCGGTGATTTTCCAGCCGCCGGCGTCCTTGGTGTAGCACATCTCATCGCCGCCCAGCGGCGCGATTGAATCGATCGGGATATAGCCGGATTTTCCCGACGGCGTTGCGACGTGCAGGAACATCGGCGGGTTGGCGTCGCTCGGCGGCGCAGTGTCAGCCAGTACCCGCACCAAATTAAGGCCCAGCTTGTCGACGACCGGCGCGGTTGCCTTCGCCGCCGAACGGACTTCGAGGCCATCCTGCAGCGGATAGCCCCATTCGGACGGGTCGGTCTGGGTTGCGTCGGCCAGCGCCTGGAATGCCTTGGAGTTGATTTTCGGATCGGCCGGCGAGCAGAAGGTGCCTTTGTGATCGGGCAATTCCGATGCGGTCGGATCGCTCGCGAAACTTGCCAGGGCGTCCCAGCCGGAGCCGTCCTTGTCGTCGAGATCGATGGCCTTGGCCAGATTGTCGATGCCGGGCTTGCTCTTGTTGGCGAGGTCCTTGTCCTGGATCCAGAAGAACCCTTGCGCGACCACCAGCTTGGCCAGCGCCGCGCGATCCTTTTTCGCCGTGATCTCGGCGAGCTGCTTATGAAAATCCTGGAAGCCCGGATCGTTGTAAGGCTGGGGTGGCGTGGCGGCGACGGCCGTATAGGGCTTGATCGGCGCCGGTGGCGGCGGCTTCAGCGGCAATATCTGCTGTTGCTGAGCTTGTGCTGCCGCGAGCGAGATGAATGACAGGACGAAAATCGAAGCGACAAGAGGACGGCGCATCATGAGAACTCCAGGTTCAAAGTCGGCGCGAAGCCTGCGGTGCAATGGCGGCAGCGATAGCCACGAAATGCGACCGAGGTGCGGCGGTCCGCCGCAGCTTAGTCGATTTCTGCCCGCGACGCAGCGGCGGAATCACTGGGACCCATGCTGCGCCAAGTTTTGCATTTCCAGTCCTCTCATGATCACCTGAACAGCAATGCGGCTCCAATGGCGAGCAGCAGGGCTGGCGGCATCACGATGATGCCGAGCTTTAGGAACGTGCCGGCGCCGACGGCGTGGCCTTCGCGGCGTAATGCTGTGAGCCACAGTATGGTGGCGAGCGAGCCAGTGACGGAAAGATTGGGCCCAAGGTCCACGCCGATAAGCACGGCGCGCGTGACCCCCTCATGCACGTGAGCATTTTGCACTGCGGCGCCGGCAATCAGACCGGTCGGCAGATTGTTGACGAGATTGCTGGCGACAGCGACGACAATCCCAGCGTCCCAAGCGGCCCAGATCGCCGAGTGCTGCGCCGCGTCACGGAGGAGGCTCGTTATCGTGCCGATGAGGCCGGTCTTATCGAGCGCTTCGACCAACACGAAAAGACCGGCGACGAGCGGCAGCACGCCCCAAGAGATATCCTTGACGACGATCCACGGTCCCTTCCGCTCGCGAATGAGTACGACCGCCGCGGTCGCGGTCCCCGCTATCGCGGTGGGAAGTCCGAGTGCAACGTCCAGCGCCGATGCGACGAGCAGCACGATCGCCGTCGCTGCGATGCCGATCGCGGCGGTCTTGCCCGCACCCGAAAGGACCGGAACCGGCACATCCGTTGAGATCTTTTGGCCGAGCGCGCCGCGCTGGGTCCACCGCAGCAGCAGATAGGTCGCGGCAACCGACACTACCGAGGGCAACGCATAGGCCGGCAGCCATTGCAGCAGCGGCGGCATGTGGCTGCCGTAGATGACGAGATTGGCCGGGTTTGAAATCGGCAGCACGAATGATGCGGCGTTGGCGATGAAGGCGCAGATCAGCAGGTAAGGCAGCGGCTGCTCCGCCTTGGCGGTATGAACAGCAGCAGCAACAGCCGGCGTCAGCACGACCGCCGTCGCGTCGTTCGACAGAAAAATCGTGACAATCGTGCCAACCCCGTAGGTCAACAGGAACAGCCGCCGCGCCGAGCCTTTGGCGTGGCTGGTTGCGACCGCCGCGAGCCAGGTGAACAGTCCTTCCTCGCGCGCGATCTCGGCGAGCAGCATCATGCCGAAAAGGAACAGATAAACGTCGCTGCCCTTGGCGACGCCGGTCATTGCATCCTGCGGCGACAGCAATCTCATGGCGACCAGCAGCGCCGCGCCCGAAACCGCCCAGATCGCCTCGGGCAGATTGAACGGGCGCACGATGACGCCGGCGGTGGCGAGCGCCGCGATTGTCCAGGTGATCACGTGAGGAAACATTTCGAAGGTCCAGAAAATCAGACGCAAAGATCAACACAGGATCAATTCAAAACGCTCGTCGCGTTACGCGGCTGCTCCAACCGGCGGGAGAGTCGAGGCCCCCTGTGCTGGCGTTGCCGCACAGGCCAGTTTGACGTCCGATGCAAATCCTATCCAGAGCGCGACCGAACCCAAAGCGAAACTGCCTAAAATCACAAACATGGCGCTGTAGCCGATCTCCTGTGCGATCCAGCCGCCAATCGCGGGGCTGAGCGACGCGCCAAGACCTTGAACGGTCATGACCGCGCCTTGTCCGACATTGACCCGGCCGGTGCCGTTGAGAATGTGCGCCACGAGGCCGGGGACCGCGACGCTTTGCAAGCCTGCGCCGATGCCGTCGAGGATTTGCACCGGATAGACGCCCCAGTGGCTGATAAAGAAAGCAGCCGTCAATCCGCGGATCGGGAGCGCCAGAAAGGAGATGAGCATCACCAGCCAGAGGCCTTCCTTCGCGGCCATCCGCATCGCGATCAGAGAGGCGACGATCATCACGCTCTGAGCAACCACGATCGTAATGGCGACGAAGCTTGCCGGGTCACCTTGTTGCTTGGCCACGACCGCGAGCCCATAGAGCGGCAGCATCGCACCGTTGCCGAGATGGAACATGGCGAGCGCAGCCGCCAACACGAGGAGTGGCTTGCACTCCACCAGGACACGATAACCACTCGCCTTGTCGGTGGTCTCGCCTTCCTTCATGCCGCGTGCAGCGCGGTTGTCGATGGCGTCGGCGGGTATCGTTAGCACCGAGACAATGGACAAAATGCCGAAAACAGCAGCCAGCCAGAACACAGCGGGGAGACCAAATATCCAACCCAGTAGTCCGGATAATCCGGCGCCTACCACGTTACCGGCATGATTGAAGGCCTGGTTGTGACCGACCTGGTTGTTGAAGCCCGCTTGGCGAACGATGCCGAGCGTGATGCCGTTGACGGCCGGTCCTATCGCCGCGCCGGCAATCGCGGTTGCGACCTGCGATGCGGCCACGAGCCAGAAATGCTGCGAAAGCAGAATGACGGCGGAGGCCAGAACGGTGCAGACCCCCGGAATGACGACGTAGCTCCGTTTATGCGAGGTGGCGTCGATCAGCGCGCCGGCCGGCCCGGTCATCACCATGCCGGCGACCCCGCCGATGGTCATCACCGAGCCAATGAGACCGCTTTGCCAGCCATGCGCGAGGAGAAAGACGCCGAGAAACGGGCCGATGCCGGCCTGCATGTCGGCCATGAAGAAATTTAAAGCCTGTAGGGGCCAAATCCCTCGGCGCGTAGCGACGCTAGAATTACGTCTGATCACTCAAAACCTCGCCAATGCGTCATCAAACAGGCTGGCAACGAATGGATGGGGGGCGAGTTCCGCACACAACAAAACCGGACGCCGGATCACGTTGGCACGGTTTAATTTCCAGCGGTGGTAGCCCGGGAGCTAGGGTTTGGCTTTCATCGAATATTGCCTGGCGGTGCCGGCAAATCGTTACGGCAGCAGCGTCTACTCGCCGGCCCAGCTTAAAACTATTCAGGAAGTCCTCACGCTGACGGTGGTCGCCGTGTTCTCGGTGGTTTATTTGCAGCAGACGGTGACATGGAATCAGATCGTCGGCTTCGCGCTGATCGCGGGCGGCGCATTTTTTGTCTTTCGCGCGCCGCTGTAGTTACGATTGGCGGAGTGCGGCCGTGCCTCGACCTTTATGGAGAGCACCGCGTCGACGAGTTCGCTCTGCGTCAGCGGGCCGTACATGAAGGGCCTGAGCCGATTATTCATGCGCAGCAGAGCGAAGCCGTAGGTGCTCGACATGATGGCGATGGCTGTCGCCTTGATGGCGCCGTCGTCGGGGTCATCGAGTGTCGCCGCGACGAGCCCTTCGAACACGACGTAGGACTCGCCCGCGGCCTTGATCAGCGCCGGGTCGGGCGGCAGCTTATTCCCGCCCAAAAGGTCGGAGACAAACATCAACCGGAACATTTGCGGCTGATCGGCGGCGAATGCCAGATAACCGCGTCCGGCCGCAACGAGCCGGGCCAGCGGCGTTTTCCCCCGGCTGCTTTGCGGTGGATCGCTGTGAGTTCATCGAAACCCTCCGGCGGCGACGGCCGCAAGCAGCGCGCGCCGGTCGGCGAAATGCCGATACGGCGCAGCGCGCGACACGCCGAGCTT
Organism: uncultured Alphaproteobacteria bacterium; assembly: GCA_963742215.1. Classification (GTDB taxonomy): domain Bacteria; phylum Pseudomonadota; class Alphaproteobacteria; order Rhizobiales; family Xanthobacteraceae; genus BOG-931. Next base: position 76,655 of record CAVULJ010000019.1, on the reverse strand, counting down.
TTCCGCAAGCTCGCGGAGCGACAGGTTCTCGTAGCCGACACGTTCGATCTCGGCCGTCGCGACCTTGAGGAGGGCCGCGCGCAGATCGCCGTGGTGATAGGTCGAATCGGCCTTCATGGATTCGATGTTGACACAGCTCACATTGGGGAGCAATGTGAGCGGCGCTGACATTGGAGAGACCGCCATGAACTTCGCCGCCGCCGTGCTCGCAATTGTCGTGTTAGGGGCAACGCCCGCGCTTTCGGCCGGGTTCGAACAGGTCATGGTGCCCGATCCCAGCGGCCCGCCGCTCGAAGTCGGCATCTGGTATCCGAGCCAGGACCCCGCCACATCGCAACGGCTCGGGCTTTTCGAGCAGTCCGTGGCGAATGGCGGGGCGGTTGCAGGGCGAGGTTTGCCGCTGATCGTGATGTCGCACGGCACCGGCGGCTCATTCGAAGGCCATTACGATACCGCGCTCGCGCTCGCCGCGGCAGGCTTCGTGGTCGCTGCCGTCACGCACACGGGCGACAACTATCGGGACCAAACCCAGGTCGGTCGTCTCGAAAATCGCCCGCGTCATATCAAGGTACTGATCGATTACATGCTGGCGTCGTGGCCGCATCACGACACGATCGATCCGTCTCGCATCGGCATGTTCGGATTTTCGGCCGGCGGCTTCACGGCGCTGGTGGCAATCGGCGGCACTCCCGATTTGAGCACAGTCGCGCCCTATTGCGCCGCCCATCCGGACGAATGGTCCTGCCGCATGGTCAAGGAACGCAACATCGACATATCGGGCCGGTCGACCGAGGCGCCAGACTGGGTCCACGATCCCCGCATCGCCGCCGCGGTGATCGCGTCACCGGCGGTGGGCTACGCGTTCTCTGCCAAATCACTTTCCGCCGTGACGGTGCCGATCCAGCTTTGGCGCGGCGACAGAGACGAAATCCTGCCGCATCCCAACTATGCTCAAACCGTTTACGACCGGCTGCCGGTGAAGCCGGAATATCATGTGGTACCGAACGCCGGCCACTTCGCGTTCCTGGCGCCGTGCTCGCAGTCGCTGGCGGCCATGGTGCCGGAGATCTGCCACGATCCCGAAGGGTTCGATCGCACGGCGTTCCATCGCGAATTCAATCCGGCCGTGGTGGCTTTCTTCAAGGCCAAGTTGCCGGGACACTGAAGGCAAGGATCCTCTTTTTCGACGCTCGGATTGGGAGCATCGTCATTGAACTGGGGCACATTTTCTTTCTCGTTGCGCCTTTAGCGGGGTTGTTGTCGTTATTCGAACCGAAGAGCAATTTCTTCGAGTGGAATCCCGGAGACCGTGGCGGTCCAGCTCTGACCCACGCTAACCGGCATAGCGAGCGTCAATGTTCCCGTCGAAATAATTTCGCCCGCGCGGGGTGGTGCATTATGCGGATCGTTCGCCAGCAATTCGATGAGATGGCGGAGCGCCAAAAGAGGGCTATCGAGTACGAGACCGCCGCTCCCGCGCTGGATTAGTTTGCCGTTGCAATAAAGTTCGACCCTGAAGGTCGCCAGTTCCCGTTGCCACTCTGTCTTCCGTGGTGCGATTGCGTGGCGTGCCCCCATCACCAGTGCGCCATGGAGGCTATTTGCGGCGACTGTGTCGGGGGCTGCGAATTTCCAGTCAGGAAAAATCGACTGCACAACCTCATAGCCAAGTGAGACCCATTCGATGCAATCGAGCAACGCGGCTTCGCTCATGCCCGGTGACGGTGCCGCCTTCAGGCCGAACATGATTTCAGGCTCGATGCGAGGATCTGCGAAATCATTGACGCGCAGAGCCTGCGTATATGCGAGTTCGTGCGTGGTGCGGTTGGTGGCGTAACCCCAAACCGGTGCCTCGACGCCGTAGACCTTCCACATTTCGCGGTTTGTGAACCCGATCTTGCGACCGGTTATTTTTTCACCGCGGGTCTCGAAAGCGGCGCGAAGCAGCGGTATGACGCGATAGGCTTCGGCGAGCGTCAATCCACCAGGGCGGGAGGTGAAAGTGGGAATTTGACTATGGCCGGCCAAAGACGCGACCACCTCGTCGGCAACGGCTTTGACATCGAGTGTTTCAGTCGGTGCAACCATACGCGAACTCTATGCGAAGTCATGGAGAGCACAAGAGGTGGGCGAATGTCTGCCTGTGGCCCCATAGCAGAGATCGACCCGCATCCGCTGATGTCGGTTATCGGAAGCCTGGCCGACATTCGCCGACATGCGTAAGTACGCCTCCTAATACGACCGCGGCAGACCCAAAATTTTCTCCGCGATGAAACAGAGAATGAGATGCGGCGTGACCGGCGCGATGCGTGCGATCATGCTTTCGCGGAGATAACGCTCGACGTGAAATTCCTTGGCGTAGCCGTAGCCGCCGTGGGTCATCACCGCGGTCTGGCAGGCTTTGAAGCCGGCTTCGGCGCCGAGATATTTCGCGGCATTGGCCGCCGGCCCGCACGGCACGCCGTTGTCGTATTGCCAGGCCGCTTTCATCGCCACGAGTTTGGCCGCTTCAAGCTCCATCCAGCACTCCGCCAGCGGATGCTGAATCGCCTGATTCTTGCCAATCGGACGGCCGAACACGACGCGCTCCTTGGCATAGGCGGCGGCGCGCTTGAGCGCGGCGCGGCCCAATCCGATCGCCTCGACAGCGACCAGGATGCGTTCCGGATTGAAGCCGTCGATGATGTATTTGAAGCCTGGCCTTCCTCGCCGATGCGATCCTCGAGCCGGGACTTCGAGGTTGTCGATGAACATCTGGTTCGAAGTCGACGGCCTTGCGCCCCATCTTCTCGATCTCGCGCACTTCGACAAAGCGGCGGTCGAGCGCGGTGAAGAACAATGACAGGCCGTCGGTCGGCTTGCGCGTTTGCTCGGCTGGCGTGGTGCGGGTCAGGATCAGCATCTTGTCGGCAACCTGTGCCGTGCTGATCCAGATTTTCGCGCCATTGACGATATAGCGGTCGCCACGGCGTTCAGCCCGCGTTTGCAGCTTCGCCGTTTCCAGGCCGGCGTTTGGCTCGGTGACCGCGAAGCAGGCCTTCTCCTTGCCAGTAACGATCGGCGGCAGCATGCGGCGCTTCTGCTCGTCGGTGCCGTACACCACGACCGGATTAAGCCCGAAGATGTTCATGTGCACGGCCGACGCGCCGGAGAATCCCGCGCCGGATTCGGCGATGGTGTGCATCATCACGGCGGCTTCGCTGATGCCGAGCCCCGATCCGCCATAGCTTTCCGGAATACAGACGCCGAGCCAGCCATCGGACGCGAGCGCGCGATGGAATTCGTGCGGGAATTCGCCATCGCTGTCGCGCTTGAGCCAATAGTCATCGCCGAAGCGCGCGCAGATTTTTTCGATCGCGTCGCGCACCGATTGCTGAAGTTCTGACGGGGCAAAGTCGATGGCTGTTGCTCCCCAGTTGGTCCCCGGAGAGGGTAGCGCGGAACGGCCGAAAGCGAAATCGCGGCTGTCAGCGGTAACATTCTCAGCTACGGCATTGATCGGATCATCGGGCAGCCGAGGCGGGTTTTACCGGCAACGCGCCCGGCTGCTTCAGTCAACGGCCTCTTTCGCTCAGACGCGAAGTCGATAACAATGTTCGAATTGACGAGGCAGGATCAGCGCTTGCCCAGGACTGTGATTGTCTTCGTGGGCTTGGCGCCGGGCGAGGCGTCTGCCCAGGATTTCGTGCCGATCAATCCGGAGACTGTAGCGAACTGCGGATGCGGGTTTTGAGCCGATTGCCAGCTACTCCGCCGCCTGCATCTCGCCGGCATCGTCGATGAAGCCGCCGGCTTGCCGCCGCCACATCGCGGCGTAGCGCCCGTCACGCGCGATCAGCTCGCGGTGGGTACCTTGCTCGATGATATGGCCATGTTCGAGCACCACCAGCCGGTCCATCTGCGCGATGGTCGAAAGCCGGTGCGCAATCGCAATCACCGTCTTGCCCTCCATGAGGGTGCCAAGACTGGACTGGATCGCGGCTTCCACCTCGCTGTCGAGCGATGATGTGGCCTCGTCGAACACCAGAATGGGCGCATCCTTGAGAATGACGCGGGCAATGGCGATACGCTGGCGCTGGCCGCCGGACAGCTTCACGCCGCGCTCACCGACATGGGCGTCGTAGCCTCTGCGGTTGTTCCAGTCCTGCAAATCGAGGATGAAATCGTGAGCATGCGCGAGCTTCGCTGCCCGCACGACTTCTTCGTCGCTGGCGTCGGGCTTGCCATAGCGGATATTGGACCGGATCGAGCGGTGCAGCAGTGAGGTGTCCTGCGTCACCACCGAGATTTGCGAGCGCAGCGATTCCTGGGTCAGACCGGAAATATCGACGCTGTCGATCTCGATTGCGCCGCCTTCGAGATCGAAGAAACGGAGCAGCAGATTGACCGCGGTCGATTTGCCGGCGCCGGAGCGGCCGACCAAGCCGATTTTCTCGCCGGGCTTGATCGTCAGGTTGAAGTCCTGCAACACGCCGACGTCGCGGCCGTAGCCGAAGTTGACGTTTTTGAACGCGATGCCGCCCTCGCGCACGGTCAGGGTTTGTGCATCGGTAGGATCGGGCAGTTGCAGCGGCTGCGCAATCGTCAGCATGCCTTCCAGCACAACGCCGACATCTTCAAAGATTTCCGTGATGCGTAGCGCGATCTGGCGCGACATGTTGGTCAGCTGCAAGCTCAACGGCAGCACCATGGCGATGGTGCCGATCTCGACCATGCCGTAGCGCCACAGTAGCAAAGCAAGTGCGCCCGATCCTGCGATCAAAAGCGCATTGAGGACATCGAGCAGTGCGGCGAACGCCGTGAGCAGGCGCTGCGATTTGATGAACAGGTCGACGTGCTGATCGACAGCATTGCGCACGTATTGGTCTTCTTCGCGGGCGCGGGCGAACAGTTTTACGGTCAGGATGTTGGTGTAGCTGTCGACGATGCGGCCCATCAGTGTCGAGCGCGCAATCGAGCTTACCTTTGAGCGTTCGCGCATGCGCGGCACAAAATAGACCAGCAGCGCGGCATAGCCGCAGAACCAGAGCAGGATCGGCACCGCGAGCCAGCGGTCGGCGGCGGCCGTCATCACGATCGCGGATGTGCCGTAAACCAGAATGTACCAGACGGTGGTGATGGTCGCGGTCAGCGTCGAGCGTACCGACGGCCCGGTCTGCATGACGCGGTTGGAAATGCGGCCGGCGAAATCGTTCTGAAAGAACGCCCAACTTTGCCGCACCACGTGCCAATGCGATTGCCAGCGCACCATGCCGGTGAACGGCGCTGCAATCGCCTGGTTGGTGATCAGGTAGCGCGTCAGCGTCACCAGCGGACGCGCGATCAACACGACGACCGCCATGCCGAGGAGCCACGGCCAGCTTTTTGCCAGGAACTGATCGGGCGGCGTCTTCGTCACCATTGTGACGACGCGGCCCATGAACCACGGCACCGCACTGTCGGACAGCGCCACCAGCAGCTCGATGACGAACAGCGCGGCGAACAGCCATTTCGCCTGCCGGGCAAAGTGCCACAAAAAGGCAATCAATGTGCCGGGCGGCACCGGATTTTCCGGGACTGCCGTCGGCGACAGGAGTTTTTCAAAAAACGCGAGCATTGCGGATGGGTACGTCCGCATATGGGATGCGTCAATCGCGGCGCCAAGAGCACTTAACAAGGGTGTTCAGACCAGTCCAGCGAGCGGCCGGTATCAAGGCCGAAGCGCCGGCATCTTCAGGCGCAGCGTACAAGCCACGGCAGCCGCGTGCGTAGAGCATCCGGTGCTGGCAATTCTGGCTGCCGTCAGCGACTGCGCACGGGCTACACCGAATGACACTGCGGTTGCGGCGATGATCAGCGAAACGGCAAGCGCCAGTGTGGCGATCAACTCAACGCCGAGACTTCGTTTCTTCGACAATGCGTTTTCAGAAATGGGGGACGCAAAACCGACCTTCCCGGTCAGCTCAGTCATGGCACGTTTATCCTTCGCGAATCAGTTTGCTGTGTTGTCTGCAATGTCGCACCAGACTTGGGCGAAGCCGTTGACGAATAAAGGCGATTCGGTGGTTTTTGGTTAATGGATGGTTAATGCCGAAGACCGCGGCGGCGATAAAGGCCGAGTGTGGCAATTTCGACTCACATCGCCGCGACGGCGGCCGCCGGCTTATGCTCCAGGGTCACGTGTCCCGGCTGGTCCGTCACTCGCGCGAGCCAGGCGCGGATCGCCGGAAATGCCGAGAGGTCGTAGTCGCACAGATGTGCGACATGCGTGTAGGCGTAAAGCGCGATGTCGGCGATCGTGTAGCGGTCGGCGGCAAAGAAGTCGTGCACGGCAAGATGCTTCTCCATGACGCCGAGCGCACGATGGCCTTCTTCCATCCAGTCCTCGAAAGCGTGCTGCTGCAGGTCGCGTCCGCCCTTGACCAGCGTCAGCCAGAAATAGGCCGCGCCGATATTCGGCTCGAGGCTGTGCTGCTCGAAGAACATCCACTGCATCGCGTCGGCGCGATCCATGCGGTCTTCGGGCGCCAATTCCGCGCCGCCGGCGATATACCAGAGAATGGCATTGGACTCGGCGAGATAGCGGCCCGGCGCGACTTCCAGAAGCGGTATTTGCCCGTTCGGATTCTTGGCCAGGAATTCGGGCGTATGGCTGTCGCCCTTAAGGATGTCGATTTCTACCAGCCGATAGGGAATGCCAAGCTGCGCCAAGGCGAGCCTCGCCTTGTAGCTGTTTCCCGATCGTTGCATCGAATAGAGCGTAAACATCGCCGCTTTCCAGTGTTCTAGTGTCCCCATTCCAAAGTTCGCATTATTGTGCGGCACCCTCGTTTGCGAACTTTGGAATCAAAGGGACACTAGCAACTTATTGATCCAGTGTGGCTTTGGTTCAGAAGTCCGCATAACGAGCCTGGCCGAAACAATGATGCGGGCTTCTGAACCGCCACACTGGCGGCATTATCGCGCGAGTGTTGCAGCGTTGCGACTTGAACGCGGCGATGTCGTGGCCACGTGGTTCTGCCCGAGCCTGGCATCATTCTAGAGAATATGCCGGGGAAAGCTATCGTTCGATAAAAATCAGCTATTTGTTAAGCCGGTATTAGAACTCGCTCCCCACCATGCACGCCGCGACAACAAGTCCGGCACGCATGTCGACAATCAGCCCGCCGCTACGCCATGCCGCTCCGCCTTTCAAGGTGCCGAGCTCGTCCGGCCATGCACGGCTCGGGTTCTATCTGCTTCGCTTCGGCGAGATGGCAGCGCTGATCGTTTTCCTGAGCTTCTGCATGATGTGGGTGCAATGGCAGACCTCGGGCCCGGGATTTTACCCGGTGTCGGGAGACTTCACGGGCTTTTGGACGGCCGGCGAATTGGCGATCGAGGGGCATCCGGCAGACGCCTATCGCGAGATGCCGCACTTTTTCAAAGAGCTGGCGCTGCATGGCGACACGACGCGGCTCTATATCTCGTTCTTTTATCCGCCGATCTTCATGCTGCTGTGCGCGGGCTTTGCGTTGCTGAGCTACTTTCCGGCGCTGTGCCTGTGGCTGGGCTCGACGTTTGTTTGCTACGCCGCAGCGCTACGCGCCCTGCTGCCGAAGAGTCTCGGCAAAGGCTCCAACGTCTGGATGCTGTTCCTTGGCTATCCGGCGGTGATGGTGAATGTCGGTTTTGGACAAAATGGATTTTTGAGCACGGCGCTGCTGGGAGGGGCCGCGGTGTGGCTCGACCGCCGGCCGGAGCTTGCCGGTATTTGCTTCGGGTGCCTGGCCTATAAGCCACAGCTCGGGATCATCGTGCCGCTCGCATTGGCGGTAGCGCGGCGCTGGCGCGTATTCATGGTCGCGTCGATGACTGTCGTGGCGACGGTGCTGGTTTCGACATTGGCTTTCGGCATCGGCATCTGGGGGCCGTTCCTGGCCGATATGTCGGTCGCGCAGCATAACTGGCTGGAAGCGCCGGTGCCGTCCTATCTCCAGTTCCTGATCACGGTGTTTGGCGCCGTGCGCCTGCACGACGGATCGTTGGCGCTGGCCTATGCGCTGCAAGCAATCGTGACCGTTGCGGCGATCGTCATGTTGATCGGCGCGCTGCTGATGCGCCCGGCTGGTGCGCGATCGGGCAGGGCCGAGGGCGCGGCGATTGCGGCCTGCGTACCATTTCTGCTCACCGTTCATGCTCGAATACGACTTGTTGATCCTTGCCGTACCGATGGCGTGGCTGCTCGGTGAAGCCTTGCGTGATGGCTTCCGGCGCGGAGAGGGTTTGGTGCTCGCAGCGACGTTTGTCGCGCCGGCCGTTTTCAAGATCACAGCTTTCGACAATGCGCTGAAGCTTTGGCCCATGGCCGCTGCGGCATTGCTGTTTGTGATGGTATTGCGGCGGATGCGCAAGCCCAGTGGAACGCTCAGTTCCAAACTCGGTCATGCTGCCGGTGCAAGCGGTGCTCAGCTAAATCGGGCGATTACGAGCGGCTCACACTGAGGGTTCCGCCCGCCGCGGTGCGAGCGTGGCATCGTCATGGTTGCTGGCCGCCGGCTTGAAGGCTCGGACATTCTTCCAGGTGAAAATTGACGTCGCGGTGTAATTCCAGATCGCGCCCATGAAGATGCCCGCGGTGGCCGCGAGCCACCACGTATATTTCTGCTGGAACAGCACGGCGGCAATGCCGACATTCGCCAGCATCCCGACGGCGCAGACTGCACAGAAGCTGAGCAGGCCGCGCACCAGCGGCCCAAACCCCTTCAGGCGCATGTCGCGATAGGTCAGCATATTGTTGAGGAAGAAGTTGAGGACCATCGCTGTTGTCGCGGCGCATGGATTGGCCGCCACGAACGGAATGCCGAGGCCGCGGTTGAGGATCGCAAGCACAGTCAGATGCACGATCAGGCCGACGCCACCGACCGCCGCGAACATGATGAAGCGAAGCGGCACGACATGCCCGATCATTTTATCGATCAGCAACGCCAGGTAATCCAGTACGGCGATGAGGTCGAGCTTGCTCTCGCCATGGAGGCGCGTGCGGAATGTATAGGGAATCTCTTTGACCCGCAGTCCGGGGCCGGAGAGCAGAATGTCGAGCAGGATCTTGTAGCCCTGAGTGGAAAGCTTGCGCACCACCTGATCGAACGCATTTCGTTTCAGCATGAAGAATCCGCTCATGGGGTCGGTCAGTGGCGATCGCAGCACATAATCGGCGAGCCTGGTCGCGACGCGGCTGAACAACAGCCGATCTTTGGTCCAATCGCCGACGCCGCCGTTTTCCATGTAACGGGACGCGACGACGACATCGCAGTTGGGTGTGCTTAATGCGTCGAGCATCTTCGGCAGCAGAGTCTCGTCGTGCTGGAGATCGCAATCCATCACGGCAACGATTGGAGAGTTGGTCGCCAGCACGCCTTCGACCACAGCGGACGCGAGGCCGCGGCGGCCGATTCGGTGCAGAAAGCGCACGCGCGGATCGGAACGGCTCACTTCGCGCAACAGTTCGAGGGTGCCGTCGCGGGAATCGTCATCGACGAAAACAATCTCCCACGCGACGCCGGCGAGACAACGATCGAGCCGCGCCACCAGCTCGCGGACATTGTCGCGTTCATTGAAGGTCGGAACGACAATCGAGAGCAACGCCAACTCCGCGCTGTCGCGAACGGGGGGCGTGCGGATTGCTGGCGCATCCGGGGCAGAAATTTCGGCGACTGAGGTCATAGCTGGGCAGACTTTGGCTCAGGATCGTTGAATCCCGGGTTAAATCGCCCGCTAAATCCCGATTCTATTGATGTTTCGGTAACCCATTCGCCGGCAAATCCGGGGCTCATAGCCGACGCTTCGGCCCGGTGCGGTCGCCTGGCCCATCGGCTGACCTATATCGCAATCCGGCCGGCCGCGGGCTAGATCGCCAATCGTGAGCCTGCTGTTGGCCGGCTTCCATCAGTCGATGATGCGTAAACGTAGGCCGTCCCTTTGTTGGGAATCTCTATTCGCCCCGCGCGCATCTCGTGACTGCGAAGCAAGATGCGCCACGTAATAATAAGGATGGCGACGAGCACAAGTCCGCCCAAGGAAAGAAGGCGCGCGTTGTCTCCAGGCGTTTTGTCGGGGCCTGACGGAGACGAGATAATGGTTTCGGCTATGCTGAAAATGCCTATGAAGGGAATTGACACGTAAAGGGCTAGGCGCTCGCGGTCCGTTCCCAAGCTTGCCAAGTCTGGCATAAGGAGACCGAGTCCAATTCCAAGGGTCAACAGGTCATAATCGTATTCGTAGGGGCTGATCAGCAGGGTCGCGATTGCGGTGATCCCTAGCGCTCGCCGAGTTGAGAATTGAAGACTCGCGAAAACGACCGAGCCGAGAGCGAGAATGGCGACGAGGACCTGCGCGGCGTTCGCGAGGAGCGATGAAACGCCCAGCGAACGGACGGCGGCATAAACAGAAACCATCCGAAAGAGCTGGTAAAAGCCATGGTCAAGGAAAATGCGGGCCTCCCTGGCGCCTGCGAAGAAAGCCGTCCAGACGGCCGGGCCAAGCAAAACGGTGGCGACTGCTGAGGTTAAAGCGACAGTCGCAGCGGCGACAAAAGCCGTTCCCCAACGCCGGTTGACGAGCGTATAGACCGCGAATGCGACCGCTAGGTGCGGCTTGATGATCATCAAGCCAAGCGGAAGGCCGGCCCATGACCGGCCAGCTTGAAGTCCCAGGCAGGTGAGACCGATGAGGGCTCCGGTCAAGAACCCGTTCTGACCGCATCCGATCGTGACGACGGTCACGGGCATGAGTAAAATCAAAACCGGCACAAAGTTTTCAGTTGCAAGCCGTCTCAGTGTCGCTAGGTAAGCAGCGAACGTTCCGATCATGAAAACGCTGTAGGCCAATCCTTGTGGCAGCAGCGCAAGCGCCGCAACGACAAGATCAAACTGCGGCGGATAGGTCCAAGGTAGGAAAGTTTCGGTTTTGTGAAGGGAGTTTTGTAATTGGAAGAACGTGGCGAAGTGATAAGCCTGCTCAATGGCCCCACGCCACACCAACTGTCCGGCGAGGTAGAAGCCCTCGAAATCGAGTTGTTCCCGCGGCCCGGTGCGGAAGTGTACACCCCAAAAATCTGCTGCTGTCGGAACCAGCACCAGCGCTAGGATTAAGAGAATGGCTCGGAAATAGGTCGTGCGTTTTGCCGCTGAGGTCCTTGTGCACTCGATCATCTCGACGAACGTCATAAGCGCATCTTTTCGGAGGTTGGGCGCTGTCACGCGGCCGAGATGGAGGGTCCGGCTACGTCCGCGGGTCTCGATTGCAAACGGCGTCACCGCATTACATCGGGGCCGGTCCCGCTAAACAGCAAACAGGCCGCCAACGGGAGCGTTGCCGCTCAAGTTAGCAGGCAACCATTACGGTGATGTTGACCTATTAGCCGAAAAGGTCCTCAGCCCAGTTAAAAAATCGATAATTCAGATTCACCGTATCTTAAGCCGAGGCGAGATAACTATCCCCGCGAACCCTGCTGGGAGCGCGTTGTTGTGGAACCGCTGCGGAGTACGCTTCCAGATAGCGGCCTCGTCGCAAGCGACGAGTCAATGCAAGCCAAATGGCTGAGGCTCGGCAGTCTGGTTTTGATGGCCATCGTGAGCGCTTATGCCGGGGCCACGCTCTGGGCCGGGCGCGGTGGCTGGCAAGTGGCCCTTAACTCCATTTCGCTCCACGACCTCATGGTCATCGTTAGCCTTGTCTCGCTCGGTGTCCTCCTGCGCGCCGGCCGGTGGCATTGTTATATTCATGTTCTGCACTGGAACGTTCCGCTACTGCAGAGTATCTCGGCATTCGTCGCGAGCTTCGCGCTTACCGCGACCCCCGCTAAGTCCGGCGAACTGGCAAAGGTCGTGCTGTTGCGCGGCCAGTATCGGATATCGCTGTCGCAAGGCGCAGGCGTCTTGCTGATCGAACGTCTCGGCGATCTGTTCGCAATCATCGTGCTCGCCATCGGCGGGCTCACGCTTTTTGTCGATCTGTCAGGCTACGTACTGGCGAGCTTTATCGTGTTTGGCGGAGTCGTTGTTGCGGTCGTGAAGTGTCGCGCAGTGCTCGTGCGCGTCCAGGCTATCCCTCAGCTTCGCAATCTCGCTCTCAGACTTATTGGCATACTGGATGCGGTGGGGCTGCTGATGCGGCCAGTTCCGCTGCTGGCTGGCGGCGGCATCGCTCTCGCGGCCTGGAGTTGTGAAGGGTTGGCGTTTCATTACCTGCTCGGTCGCCTTGGCATTCAAAGCTCGCTTTTGATTTCGTTTTCGATCTACGGCCTTTCGACCCTGGCAGGCGCGCTTTCAATGTTGCCCGCCGGCCTTGGCAGCGTGGAAGCCGTCATGACGTTCCTCCTGACGCGGCTCGCCGCGCCGACATCGGCTGCCGCGGTGGCAGTTGTGATCTTCCGCCTGTGTACGCTTTGGCTGTTCAGTCTGATCGGCGCGGTCTGCATGGCGGCGTGGATGATCGTCTTCGCCAAGCACCGTCACCCCAACTTTGTTGCTAAGGCGCAATGAGCGCATTTCCCGGAACTTATGCGTTTGGCTCGGCGACGGTCATTTTGCCCGTCGTGAACGAGACCTATTCCCTTGTCGAGACAGTCGAACTCGATTATCGCAACGTCGAAGGCGGATGTCCGCGAACTGCTGATCGTCGTCTGCGACAAGACCACGCCAGAGAGTATGGCAATAATCGACAACTTGTCAGCACGTCTCGGCGATCTCGTCGTTGTCCATCGTCAGAAGCTGAAATTCCTCGGCGGCGCGATGCGCGAGGCGTTCGATCTCGCGCGCGGCACGCATACCATCATGATGGCCAGCGATCTCGAAACCGATCCGGCTCTGGTGCCGCGCCTTATCGCGGAGGAGCGTGCGAATCCTTCCGGGATTGTCACCGTTACGCGTTGGCGCGACGAAGGCAATTTCGAGAACTATGACGAGCTGAAACTGCTCGCGAACTGGATTTTTCAGAAGCTGTTTTCAGCTCTCTATTGGACGAAATTGACGGATATGACCTACGCGTATCGGATTTTTCCGACCAAGCTGCTGCAGGCCATAGAGTGGGAAGAACTGCGGCACCCGTTCCTGTTCGAAACGATGGTCAAGCCGCTGCGCCTCGGAGTCAGAGTGACCGAAATTCCGGGCATTTGGCGTGCGCGTACCGAAGGCGAATCTCAGAACACTTTCTTCCGCAATTTCGAATACTTCAGGATCGGCCTGCGCGTGCGCTTTGCATCAGCGCAGTCTCTCCTGCGCAACGAAGCCATCAAATATCCAGGCGTGAACCGCCCAAGCGAGCATCGCATATGAAAAAGGTCATCGTTACGACCACAATCAACCCGCCGACCAAGGCGGTGAAGCTCTTTCAGGCGATGAAAGATTGGGATCTCGTCGTCATCGGGGACCTTAAGACGCCGAAGGATTATCACCTTGAGCGCGGCATCTACATGGATCCTCCGAGTCAGGAGAAATATGACAAGGAGCTGTCCGATGCCATTGGCTGGAACTGCATCCAGCGGCGCAATTTCGGACTCCTTGTTGCTCACGATATGAAAGCGGACATCGTCGCTGTGGTGGACGACGACAACATCCCTCTGGCCGGCTGGGGCGAAAACCTTTTTGTCGGGCAGGAGATCGAGGTCAATTACTGCGAGACTGATCTCCCGGCTTTCGACCCCGTCGGTGCCACCAACTATCCGGAGCTGTGGCACCGCGGCTACCCGTTGCAGCTGCTGTCAAAGCGAAGCTACGACAAGAAAACGCGCAAACGCGTACGCGCCGACATTCAGGCCGATTTCTGGAATGGCGACCCGGACATCGATGCCGTTTGCCGCATGGAGCACGCGCCGGAATGCGTTTTCGATTCGGCTGCGTTCCCGATTGCATCCAATAAGCTTTCGCCGTTCAATTCCCAGAACACCTTCCTCGCCGGCGATGTGCTCGGAGATTATTTTCTTTATCCGCACATCGGGCGCATGGACGATATTTGGGCCTCCTATTACGTCCAGGCCAAAGACTTCAACGTCGTCTACGGCAAAGCCTCCGTCTTTCAGGACCGCAACGTGCACGACCTCACGCGCGACATGAGGCAGGAATATCTCGGCTACGAGAACAATCTGAACATTGTTCAGGAGCTGCCCAAAAACCCTGAGTCCCTGCTCGCCTATCTGCCCGGACGCTCGGCGTGGGCTTTCGAGCTTTACAAGAGGCACTTTGTGCATGCGTAAGATCCTCGTCACCGGAGGAGCAGGTTTCGTTGGGCGCCATTTCGTCAGGCACTTTCTCGAAAATGGCGATGAGGTCCACGCGGTCGACTGTGTTGCGCCCATGACTGGCGGAATCGATCCGGTGGCGGGCTGGCCTCTGTTCGAGCCGCGCGATTTTTCAGGTTTCAAATTCTTGAGGGAAGATTGCCGCGATTTCTTCCGGCGGGTGCGCGACACCGAGTACGACTACGCGCTGCATCTTGCGGCGATGGTCGGCGGGCGCGCCATGATCGAGAATAAGCCGATCGCGGTGGCCGACGATCTATCGATCGACGCGGAGTACTGGCAATGGGCTGTCCTGGCAAAGCCGGCAAAGACCCTTTGCTTCAGTTCGAGCGCCGCCTATCCGATAAAATTCCAGCGCGAGGACAATTATCTGCTGCTACGCGAGGACATGATTGGCTTTGATGAAGATATCGGCATGCCGGACATGTCCTACGGCTGGGCAAAGCTGACCTGCGAGTACCTGGCACGCCTTGCTTACGAGAAGCACGGACTAAAATCGGTCTGTTATCGGCCATTTTCCGGCTACGGCGAAGACCAGGACGACTCCTATCCATTTCCGAGCATTTGCAAGCGTGCACTCGCTAACCGCGGAGCCAAGGTGCTCGACGTTTGGGGTAGCGGGAGGCAGATGCGCGATTTCATCCATGTCGACGATTGTGTCGCAGGCGTCGTCGCGACGATGGATAAGATCGACGACGGCAACGCTGTGAATTTATCGACGGGGATCTATACAAGCTTCATCGAATTCGCGCGGACGGCGGCAATGCTGTGCGGTTACTCGCCGGAAGTACGCGGCATGTCCGATCAGCCGGCCGGCGTTCACGCGCGGGGCGGTGACACCCAGAAGCAATCGGCGCTGGGGTTCAGGTACAAGACCAATTTTGCGACCGGCATTAAACGCGCCCTCGATTACTACGCCGGCGCGAGAACGGCCGACCATGTTCCGCTCGCTCCCGAGATTCCAATCCCCTCGGCAGTCGAGGCGAGCGTTCGCAAGAGAGCCTAGTCTCGCTGATCTAACCCCCTTATTTCCTGGCGGCCTTGGCACGAAAGCCAGCAGTTGCCGTATTCTGTTTCGCTCGCGGGTGTGCCGCTCTACCGTGTTGCAGAGCGCGCACAATGCGGAAAATGCCGCATATGTGAGGATGAGCGGGGGTTTTGTGCTTGCCTGGGGTGAGCTGCGGCTATACCAAGCACGCGCCCTGAAACCGGAGACCAGTGGTTCGATTCGGACATTCGCATCCCATTTCGGCAACCGCCTCGTGCGAATGTCCGAATCAAAGAACCACTGGCCACTATTAAGTTGCTAGTGAAGCTTTGGATTTGACATTCGCTTCACGGGCTGGCGACAGGGTGAGTAGCGAATGTCAAATCCGCTTCACTAGTAGGAGAACCAGAAATGGCCTTTATCGCGGACCAGATCATGCGCATTAAGCCGTCGGCGACCATCGCCGTCACGGATAAAGCGCGTGCGCTGAAAGCGGCGGGCCGCGATGTCATCGGGCTTGGCGCCGGCGAGCCGGATTTCGACACGCCGGATAACATCAAGGAAGCGGCGATCAAGGCAATCCGTGACGGCAAGGCGGCGAAGTACACCGCGGTCGACGGCATCGCGGAACTGAAAGCCGCGGTCGCCAGCAAGTTCAAGCGCGAGAACGAGCTCGACTACAAGCCGTCTCAGATCATCATCGGCACCGGCGGCAAGCAGGTGCTCTACAACGCGCTGATTGCGACGCTCAATCCTGGCGATGAGGTGATCATTCCGGCGCCGTATTGGGTGAGCTATCCCGACATGGTGCTGCTTGCGAACGGCACGCCGGTCGAGGTGCTGACGACGATGGAGTCCGGCTACAAAATGAAGCCGGCGGATCTGGAAAAGGCGATCACGCCGAAGACCAAGTGGATCATTTTCAACTCGCCGTCGAACCCGACCGGCGCGGCCTATACGCGCGACGAACTGAAAGCCATCACCGATGTGCTGGTGCGGCACCCGCACGTGCACGTGATGTCGGACGATATGTACGAGCATCTCGTCTATGACGACTTCAAGTTCTATTCGCCGGCACAGCTCGAGCCGCGGCTTTACGAGCGCACGCTGACGGTGAACGGCTGCTCCAAAGCCTATTGCATGACCGGCTGGCGCATCGGTTATGCCGGCGGCCCGGAGAAACTGATCAAGACCATGGCGATGATCCAGTCGCAGTCGACATCGAATCCGACGGCGGTCGCGCAATGGGCGGCGGTCGAGGCGCTCAATGGACCGCAAGACTTCATCGCCAAGCACAACAAGATCTTCAAGGAGCGGCGCGATCTCTGCGTCTCGATGCTCAATCAGGCGCGCGGCATCCAGTGCCCGAAGCCGGAAGGTGCGTTTTACGTCTATCCATCCTGCGCGGGCACAATCGGCAAGACCGCGCCGACAGGCAAAAAGCTGGCAAACGATGAGGATTTCGTCACCGAGTTGCTCGAAGTCGAAGGTGTCGCCGTGGTGCAGGGTACGCCGTTCGGTGTCGGGCCGGCGTTCCGCATTTCCTACGCCACAGCGACCAGCGCGCTGGAGGAAGCGTGCACGCGGATCCAGCGTTTCTGCGGGAATTTGCGGTAAGACTTTGGACAAGGGCGCGCCGTGGCGCGCCCTTTTTCATTTCCACGGCTCGCGGCAATTTCAAGCTACCGAAAAGGGCAGGCGACGGCGGCTTCGATCTCGCCTACAATCCGGGTTAAAGGGTCCGCGAGGCGGGCTGGCTGAGGGGAGACTTTGTATGTTTCGTAATACCATTGCCGGGGCGGTCCTTGGTGCCGCGGCACTCGCGGCGGTTTTGTCGACGCCCGTCGATGCGCAGCAGGATCGCGTGCAAGTCTGGTTCGCTTGAATGCTCACTATCGTCCAGCATCGGCCTGATCGTCGCCTCGCAGCGGAATGTCGCCTGCAACTACAAACCCAACGGTGGTCCGCCGGAAGCCTATGTCGGCACCATGACACGTGTTGGCCTTGACGTCGGGATCACCGGCGGTGGCGCGATTATCTGGGCGGTGTTTTCCGGCACCAACCGTTACGTGGGCATGTTGGCCGGGACCTATGTCGGCGCATCGGCTGAAATGACGATTGCGGCGGGCCTAGGCGCGAACGTGCTGGTCGGCGGATCGAACCGTTCTGTCGCGCTGCAACCGTTGTCGGTCCAGGGTCAAGTCGGCCTCAATATCGCGGCCGGCGTGAGTTCGCTGGAATTGCATCTGGCGCAATAACGGAATTTGCAGGCTGGCAGAAGGCGCGATGCGCGCTTTGGCGCAAGTCACGCCCCTTGACCACACCCGTTGCCGCCTGAAACGATAGTTGCAGGCGGCTCCGCCGTAACGATGAGCCCGCCGTGGGAGGTTGTAACCATGGCAATAGACGGCAACGGCACCAGAGCGACCGGCCCCCGATGTGTGGCGCTGGTTGGTCCTTTCCAGAGCGGTAAGACCACTCTCCTCGAAGCAATCCTTGCCCGTTCAGGAGCAATTGCCGCGGCAAGGCTCGATCGAAGCAGGCAACACCGTCGGTGATGCCAGCAAGGAAGCGCGCCATCACAAGATGAGCGTCGAGCTTTCAGTCGCCACCATGGATTTTATGGGCGACGCCTACACGTTCCTCGATTGTCCGGGCTCGGTCGAGTTCGCCCACGACATGCGCGC
This sequence comes from uncultured Alphaproteobacteria bacterium, assembly GCA_963742215.1. Lineage (GTDB taxonomy): Bacteria > Pseudomonadota > Alphaproteobacteria > Rhizobiales > Xanthobacteraceae > BOG-931. The sequence goes on along the minus strand of CAVULJ010000019.1, from coordinate 58,723 downwards.
GGTATTGCCGGCGATCGATGCCGCGGTCGTCGTCTGCGAAATGGATGAGAAAAAGATTCCGCAGCTTCAACTCATTCTGCGCGAACTGGAAGACAGGAAAATTCCGCGCATCCTGTTCGTCAACAAGATCGACAAGGCCAATGCCGGTGTTCACGACGTTCTTCAATTGTTGCAGCCGGCATCGCGCACCAAGCTGGTCTTGCGGCAGATACCGACCTTCAAGGGCGACATTATCACGGGCTTTGTCGATCTCGCGCTCGAACGCGCCTTTGTTTACAAGGAACACGCCGCATCGGAGGTCGTTCCGCTCGAGGGTAGTGCGGCCGATACGGAAAAGACCGCGCGCTTTTCGATGCTGGAAACGCTTGCCGATCATGACGACGAGCTGATGGAGCAGTTGCTCGAAGATATTCAGCCGCCGCGCGATAAGGTGTTCGACGATCTCGCGGCGCGAATTGCGCGAGGGTCTGGTGTGCCCGGTGATGATGGGCACGGCGACGCGGACCAACGGCATCTTACGGCTGTTGAAAGCGCTGCGGCACGAGTCGCCGGGCATTGCCGAAACCGCAAAGCGCCTCGGCGTGAAAGGCGGCGGCGAGAGCGTTACCTATGTGTTGAAGACGCTGAATACCGGGCACGGCGGAAAAATGTCGGTTGCGCGTGTGCTGTCGGGGCAGGTGGCTGACGGCACGACTTTCATATCAGGTGAAGGCGATGTGGGCCGGGTTGCCGGCGTGTTCAAGCTGCTCGGCCAGAACACGGAGAAGCGTGGGCCCGCGGCGCTCGGCGAAACGGTCGCGCTGGCAAAACTCGACAAGGCGAGGACCGGTGAGACCCTCACTGCGGGCAAGCAGGCTCATGCGGGCTTGCAAAAGTCGAACCTTATGCGCCGGTGCTCGCCATTGCGATCTCGGCCAAGGAGCGCAAGGACGATGTCAAGCTCGGCCTCGCGCTGAACAAGCTCGCCGAGGAAGACCCCTCGATAACCATCGTGCACAACGCCGAGACTCACGAAGTCGTGCTGTGGGGCCAGGGCGAAATGCATCTTCGCGTTGCCACCGAGCGGCTTGCGGATCGTTTCGGCGTCGCGATCGAGCGGCGTCAGCCGTCGGTCGGCTATCGCGAGACCATCCGCAAAGGCGTCGTGCAGCGCGGCCGGCACAAAAAGCAATCGGGCGGCCACGGCCAGTACGGCGATGTGGTGCTCGACATCAAGCCGATGGCGCGCGGCGCGGGTTTCGCCTTCGAGGACAAGATCACCGGCGGCGTGGTGCCGCGCAATTATATTCCGTCGGTCGAGGAAGGCGTTGTCGACGCGCTCAAACACGGGCCGCTTGGCTTTCCGGTGGTCGATCTTCAAGTTGCGCTGGTCGACGGCTCGTATCACACGGTGGATTCCTCCGACATGGCGTTCCAGACCGCGGGCCGTATCGGCGTCCACGATGGCCTGCCGCAGTGCCAGCCGGTGCTGCTTGAGCCGATCGACCTCGTCGAGATCGCTTGTCCGAACGAAGCGACGGCAAAAATCAATGCGCTGCTGTCGGGACGCCGCGGCCAGATTCTGGGCTTCGATACCCGCGACGGCTGGCAAGGCTGGGACGTGGTGCGGGCGAAAATGCCGGAGGCCGAGATCGGCGATCTCATCGTCGAAATCCGCTCGGCGACGGCCGGCGCCGGCACCTTCACTTTCAAGTTCGACCACATGGCTGAGCTGACCGGCCGCACCGCCGATCAGATTGTCGCTGCGCGCCGCGCCGCGGAGTAGCGAAATGCCAGCTTATTGGGTGGCGCGGTCGAAGATCAACGATCCGGCCGAATACAGGAAATACACCGACCTGGTGCCGGGCATCATCGCCAAGTATGGCGGCAAGGTGCTGGCGCGCGGCGGACGGTTTCAGATCATGGAAGGCCCGGACAAGTTTCACCGTTTCGTGGTGATCGAGTTTCCGACCTTCGAGCAGGGCGTCGCCTGCTTCAAGTCGGACGAATACAACAAAGCCGCCGCATTCCGTCGCGCCAATGGCGCAGGCGAAGTCGAAACCATCATGGTCGACGGCGGCGATGCGACGAAGTGAAAGAGAGCGAATGGTAATTGGCGAATCGCGAATGGAATTAAAGAGAGCCGCCAATTCGCAATTCGCCACTCGTTATTCGCCGCTCATTGCGGCTTGATCCCGGCGAACTGGATCACCTTGCCCCACTTCACCATCTCGTCGGCGATGAGCTTGCCGAATTCGGCGGGCGTCATCGGCATCGGGATGCCGCCGAAATCCTCGATGCGTTTCTTGATCGTAGCATCGGCGAGTGCGGCGTTGAGCTCGGTGTTGAGACGGTTGACGATCTCGGGCGGCGTATCTTTCGGCGCCATCAGTCCTTGCCAGGCAAACGCCTCATAGCCGGGCACGAAATCAGCCACGGGCTGCAAGTCGGGAAACAAATCCATCCGCTTTGCGCTGGTCACCGCAAGCGGACGCAGTTCACCTGATTTAACGTGCTCCTGTGACAGGATGACCATGTCGAACATGACCTGATCCTGTCCGGCCAGCATGTCGGTGACCGCCGGCGCATCGCCGCGATAGGGCACATGCAGCATGTTGGTGCCGGTCAGCATCTTGAACAGTTCGCCGGCAAGATGCGGCGTAGAGCCGACGCCGCCCGACGCCATATTGACCGTTCCCGGGTGCGCTTTCAGGTATTCGATCAGCTCCGGCACGGTTTTTACGGGCAGCGACGGATTCACAACGAGGATGGTGGGATCGGAAGCGATGCCGCCGATCGGCGCCAGATCGCGTGTGAAGGAGAAACTGATATCCGGATTAATCACCGCGTTGATGACGTTCGGATTAGCCAGCATCAGCAGCGTGTAGCCGTCAGGCGCGGCCTTCACGACATAATCGGCCGCGAGCTGCTGGCCCGCCGAGCCGCGATTTTCGACCACGATGGTCTGGCCGAGACGCTCCGACAGCCCCTGGCCGATCAGCCGGGCGATGATATCGGCGGTGCCGCCGGGCGGAAATCCGACCTGCAGACGGATCGGGCGCGACGGATAGGTGTCGGCGCGGGCGCTGCGTAAGACTGCCGGAGTCGCAAGCACTCCGGCGGTGAGATGAAAAACTGGCGGCGGGCAATTTTTCATCCGGGCAAATTACACCGCACCGGAATGACGGGAAAGCCGCTGCAACCGGACGTTATGCCGCGTCGTGTGGCTCGCGCCGCGCCAGATACGGCGCTGTCAGGCTGGCGCGATTATTCCTGCTTGATGTTGGCGGCTTTAATCAGTTTGCCCCACTTCTCGGTGTCGCCGACGAAGATCTTCTCGAAATCCGCAGGGCTTCCGGGGAGCGGCGTGGTGCCCAGATCGGCCAGTCGCGCGCTGAGGGTAGGGTCCTTCAGTCCGGCATTGATGGCTTTGTTCAGCACATCGACAATGTCTGCCGGAGTTTTTTTCGGCGCCGCAATGCCGAACCAGGTGTTGGCTTCGTAGCCCGGCAGAAATTCTGCAATCGCCGGGACATCCGGCAATAGTGGCGAACGGTTTTTGGTTGAGACCGCGAGCGCGCGCAATTTGCCGGACTGAATAAATGGAACCAGTGTCGTGACCGATTTAAACATCACCTGCGCCCGGCCGCCCAGCAGGTCGGTCAGTGCCGGCGCTGCGCCGTGATAGGGCACGTGGAGCAGATCGACTTTGGCCATCAGCTTGAACAATTCGCCCGCCATTTGCGGTGTCGTACCGTTGCCGACCGACGCCATGTCGATCTTGCCGGGATTTGCCTTCGCGTAAGCAATGAACTCGGGAACTGTTTTCGCCGGCACCGACGGATGCACGACCATCACCATCGGCACGTAAGCGATGCCGCAAACTGGAGCGATGTCGCGGATCAGATCGAAATCCAGGTTCTTGTAATACGATGCGCTGATCGAAGACGACGAGCTCATCAAAAGCAGCGTGTAACCGTCCGGCGGTGAAGTGACGACGGCTTCGATACCGATCGTGCTGCCGGCGCCGGGACGATTCTCGACGACGAACGGCTGGCCAAGCCGGTTGGTCAACCATTCACCGATCAGCCGCGCATAGACATCGGTCGGACCACCTGGTGGAAAGCCGACGATCAGCCGCACCGGATGCGACGGATAGGTCTCGGCCCGCGCGAACCGCGTTGCGACGAGTGCGATCGCACCTGCTGTGAGATGGATGAACTGCCGGCGCTTCATCGCGACCCCCACTGGCAGCAGGGTATATCGGCCGCAAAGACGGAGCAAAGGCGGCAAAGCAGCGCCGGGCCAGGTGGGCCATGCGGCGCCGATTTGGAAGGCCTAATCGGGATGTCTGTTTTGCCAGCGATAGCGACCAAAGAGCGGACATTTGGAAACGACGCCAAGGCCAACAGGCGACGTTCCACCCGGTGCGTTGAATGAAAGGAGCGCGCCGAAAGATGTGGCCAAAGAAAGAGCCCCGACGAGGGGGCTGGGAGCGCCGTCGGGCGCTAAGTAGGTGCAGCAAGCTCGCTTATTTGCTGTTCGATTGCCTGCTGCCAGGGTTTAAAATTGCACGACGGTTGTTTTGACGTGCTGACATCTTGGGCATTCGTAAGCGCGAAGTTCGAACCCCGGTTTCTCCGGCTCAATGCCCGCCAGATACATTTGCGTCGTGCATTTCGGACACTCCGGTCGTCCAGTATTTGGCGAGTTTTCGAGCGTGTATTCCGAAAACGTCATTTTCGAATCCTCCAGTTAGAGGCGGCATTTCTCTCTGTTCCTTTAATAGAAAAAGGACGAGTTCAGGCGAACAGCGGACGCAGGCCGGGATGACGCGTGACCAATGGCATGCGTTCGATCAAACCGTCGAGGCCCCAGACATGGCCCGCATGATGCGCCATCAGATAGACGATCACGATCGCGTAGACGAGGTGGTAGTCGACGAAGAGACTGAGGTGATCCTCAATGAATGGCCATTCCATATGCGCGAAGTGGTAGGTCACCATGAGCAGGATGCCAAACGGCCCGCTGATCCGGACCATGAGCCCGGAGACCAGCGACAATCCGATCAACAGATGACCCCACTTCATCAGGAAGTCGGTCAAGGGCAGCATCGTTGGCGTCGCAAAGAGCGCGAAGAAACTATGAAAGGTCACGACGTGGTTGAGAAAGCCGCCTGCGCTGTAACCCTGCAGGATTTGCCAGCTGCCGGCATAAAGGAACAGCCAGCCGACAAACACGCGCAAGAAAAAGATGATTTCGCGATCCAGATTCGTTTCGGTCATATAAATCTCCTGCGAGCTTCGGCGCTCTCGAATCTTCTCACTCACAAAACGGAAACGTTTCTGTCACAGCGATGAGCCGCCGCTGAGCGGCCCTGTATCATCACAGGCGCTGGCCGATAGGGACAAGCGCTTTCAGCGCCGAAGCATGCTGTCGGCGAAAAGCCTCTGCTGCCGCGAGCCCGAACAGGATTTTCGACACTAGGCTCACCGAGTAAGGCACAAGATGAATGAAGGCGGGACTGATGTCCGGCAACACAACGAAGAAATTCACAACCCAGACACCGATCAGCGCTACGAGCGTGAAGGAAAACAGACCGGCGATATCCAGGTGATGCGATGACAGAGTTCGCCAGCCGAACGAGAGTGCGATTCCGAGCGCCACAGCAAGCGCCATATGGACTGTCATGCCCAAGGCTACTGGATCTGCTGGAAATAGCGCGCTCACGCCTGCGGCAGTCGTAACGCCGCGTGCCAATGTCGCCGGGTCGGCGCCGGTCACTCCCGCATACAGCGTAACCCACGCTATTTCAGCGAAACCGCCAGCGGCTCCGGCAACAATACCGTGGCGAGTTGTTTCAAGCAGCGACTTGGCGCGGTTATCGGTAAGCTGCGGCAATGACTCCAGGATTTTTCCGCTATGCCAATTGATCATGTCCCTGTTCTCTTCCAATGCTGCCGGGAGGACTCCGACTGAAATTGCCGGCTCGTAGCGCCCAAGGCCGGGGCTAAAGCGCCCACGTCGCCTTTACTTTCGACCCGTTGCCGACAGAAGTCTGTGCAATATTGACCAGGTGGACGAAATCGCACCCGGCATCTTGTCGTCTTTGCCGCAATGACGGTCCAACGCCGATAGGGCATTGAACGAGCGACACTTAACCCTGGTCGACGGAACGCCTGTTCTGCTCCGCCGGTTCGTGACGGAGAACACTGCCCTCCGTTCGAAAGCAGCAATCAGCCGATCATGACTTCGACGAGAGCCGCACGCTTCTCGCGTCGGATGAAATCCACGGCCTTTTCCAGTTCCTTGACGAGGTTTTGTCCGTCCGTGACGCAACTCGAGTGGATATTCATCGCGGCGGCAATTTTGGTGAAATCGGGCCCCGGCTTATCCTACAGTTCGGTAGCCGGCACGTGGTCAATTTTATACAGATTCATCTTCGGCATAGGTCGTAAGATCAAAGGTTGGGCGCCCCTTGGGTTGCCCCATCTCGCACCCGGCCGAAGTCTCTTCGGAGCGGCGAAATAACTCGCGGAGGCTATATGCCCGGAACCGGCTTCAGGGAACAATTCACCGGCATCGCCGATGCGTGGGCACTCGCCGAGGGCATTGTCGACACGGTCCGCGAGCCGGTTCTGGTCCTCGACAAAGATCTGCGCGTGATCGCGGCGAGCCGCTCCTTCTATGCGGCGTTCAAGGTCAGCCCCGAGGACACCAACGGCAGACTTCTTTACGCGTTGGGCGATGGACAATGGGATATTCCGAAGCTTCGCGTGTTGCTGGAAAAAATTATTCCCGAGCAGGGCGTGATGGAGGGCTATGAAGTCGAGCATGAGTTCCTTGGCCTCGGATCGCGCACGATATGCTTGAACGCCCGCCAGGTGTTCTACGAGGGCGGCGCCGGCACGACCATTCTGCTCGGCATGGAGGACGTCACTGAACGGCGCATCCTGGAGCGCGAAAAAGACGAATTGTTGCGACAGAAAGACACGCTGCTTGAGGAACTGCAGCACCGAATTTCCAATAGCTTGCAGATCATCGCAAGCATAATTCTGATGAAGGCGCGCTCGGTGCAGTCGGAAGAGTTGCGGCTTCATCTGGAAGACGCGCACAAACGTGTTTTGTCGATTGCCGCCGTGCAGAAACAGCTGCATGCATCGGCGACAACCGGAGCAATCGAAATTGCGCCTTATCTGTCCAAGTTGTGCGAGAGCCTTGCGTACTCGATGATTGGCGGCAGCCGGCCAATCTCGCTGAAAGTGGTTGGTGAGGGAGGGTGCGCGACGTCCCGCCAGGCCGAAAGTCTTGGCTTGATCGTGACTGAACTCGTCATGAATGCCCTCAAGCATGCCTTCCCCGACGATAAGGCCAAGGGCCAGATCATCGTTGCCTACGACGTAATCGGAACGAATTGGAAGCTTTCAGTCGCTGACACTGGGATTGGCAAGCCGGGCGGTGGCTTCGCTCAAGGAAAGTCCGGACTTGGCACTGGCATCGTCAAGGCGCTGGCACATCAGCTCGATGCTCAGGTCGAAACTTTAGCCGGTCCTGGGGGCACGACCGTGTCGATTACGCACGCAACTTTCCCGACGAAGGCCGTCCAAGCCGCGTAAATGGCGTTAACCGGCGGGACAGGAACATGCTTTAGAGTGTGTTCTCGGACGGTCGAAAAAATTGTGGAACAATTGTGGTCGGAGTTTGTTTTTGCCGATGACCAAAATACTCCCCAACGCCCTCATTGTGGTCGTCGACGACGATGTATTCGAGCGAATGGGCGCATCCTTCATGTTCGTGGATGCAGGATACCGGGTGCTCGAAGCCGACAGTGCCGACGAGGCGCTGCAATTCTTCGAAACAAACGCTGACATTAGGCTGCTATTCACGGACGTCAGCATGCCCGGATCGATGAGCGGATCAGATTTGGCCCGTCAGGTTGCCGAGCGATGGCCCAGCGTCGGCATCATCGTGGCGTCGGGTCGGCCACGGCCTTACCATCTCCCCTTGAGCATGCTGTTTCACGACAAGCCCTATGAGCCAGCAGCCGTGCTCCGGCAGGCGAGAGAAATGACGGCTCAACTCGGATAAGCCGTCGACCGATTGGCAGCAGCGACGGCATTTTCCTTGCGCTCGACCTTATGTCCGATAGCCGCGTCGGATCCAAAAGCGGACATCGTTTGCGGCCACTGCAAGTCCGCTTTGGTCTCGACACCGGATAATGAGCAACGCGCTTACGATTGAACGCCCTATGCCGCCGCGCGCGGCTCGCCGCCGCCGGGCGGCGGCACCCGTACGCCGTCAGCGGAATACTCGTTGAGTTTGTTGCGCAGCGTGCGGATCGAGATGCCGAGCACGTTGGCCGCGTGGGTGCGGTTGCCGAGGCAGTGCTTGAGCGTCTCCAGGATGAGGTCCCGTTCCACCTCGGCGACAGTACGGCCGACAAGTGCGCGCGACACCTGCTCTGCGGCAAGGGCTGCGTGCGCGACGCTCGGCGCCGTGCGCTGCTGATCAAGCCGCCCGCCATCGGGCGCCAGGATTGCTTCGGCGCCGATCTCGTCACCGCTCGCCATCAGCACGGCGCGGTGCATGGTGTTTTCAAGCTCACGCACATTGCCTGGCCAATAGTTGACCGACAGGGTACGCCGCGCTTCCGCTGACAGGTGGCGGATCGGCGCGCCGTTCGCCGCGGTGTATTTCTTGATGAAGTAGCTGGCGAGCTCGATTACGTCGGCCGGGCGTTCGCGCAGCGGCGGGATTTTGAGATTTACGACATTGAGCCGGAACAGCAGATCCTCCCGGAATATGTTCTCGCGTACGGCTTCGGCAAGATTACGGTTTGAAGTCGCGATGATGCGGATATCGATCGGCACCGGCCGGGTGCCGCCGACCCGGTCGATCATCCGTTCCTGGATCGCGCGCAGAAGCTTAGCCTGCAAGCGAACGTCCATTTCGGAAATCTCGTCGAGCAGCAAGGTGCCGCCATTGGCTTCTTCGAATTTGCCGATGCGTCGTCCCACCGCGCCGGTAAACGCGCCCTTCTCGTGGCCGAACAGTTCCGATTCGAGCAGCGTTTCGGGGATCGCGGCGCAATTGACGCAGATGAACGGCTTTCTGGCGCGGCCTGAGCGGCTATGGACATAGCGTGCCAGGACTTCCTTGCCGGTGCCGGATTCGCCGGTGATCAGGACGGAGGCTTCGCTCCCGGCGATCTGCTGCGCAAGCTTGACGACCCGGGCCATCGTGTCGTCGCGGTAGATAAGCTCGCGCGTATCGTCGGCGACAGCGGCCAGCACGGCGGCGATCAGTTCGGCATCCGGCGGCAGCGGGATGTATTCCTTCGCGCCGGCATGGATCGCAGCGACAGCGGCGCGCGCGTCCGTCACGATGCCGCAAGCGACGATCGGCGCGTGAATGTGCTCGGCTTCCAGTCCGGCGACCAGGGCGCGAATGTCGATCGCTACGTCGACCATCAGGAGGTCAGCGCCGCGCCCGGAACGCAGCACCGCGAGCGCCTGGGCGATGTCGGTGGCGTGAGTGACCGTCGCGCCCTTGTCCATCGCGATCTTGGTGGCGGTGGTCAGTTGCCCGTGCAGCGTGCCGACGATGAGGAGGCGCATGTTGTTGTTCCTTTTTTAGCTAGCCGCGCGGCTTACGCTCGCTCTGCCTTGATGATTTCCGTCATGGTCACGCCGAGTTTCTCTTCCACCAACACGACTTCGCCGCGCGCCACGAGGCGGTTGTTCACGTAGATATCGATCGCTTCGCCGACCTTGCGGTCGAGTTCGAGCACCGTGCCCGGTCCGAGCTTGAGCAGGTCGCCGACGTCCATCCGCGCGCGCCCGAGCACGGCGGAAACCTGAACCGGCACGTCGAATACGGCCTCGAGGTCGGCGGCGATCCGCTGGGTCGGGCCTTCCGGCTGGGTTGTAACCGGCAGGTCGGGTTGCGAGCCGGCGTCCTCGAGGTTGGGCAGCGGGATTTTGCCATCCTCACTCATTCTCGGTTCTCCTCATGCCGTGTTTCGGCAAGGTTGCGGCGCGCGCCGATATAACCGGCGACTGCGGCGTCTATCGCCGCTTCTGCTGCGGCGACATCACGATTGATGCCGCCGTCAGCCCATTCGATGCGGCAATCGCCTACCGCGATGTCCGGCTCGGCCAGCACGACCAGCCGCCCCGGAAAGCTTTTCGCCCGAACGATGTCTTCGAGTTTTTCCCGCGCCACTGCGTACAGCGCGTCGTTGACCCGCACGGCGATATGCGGCGCCGCCACCAGTTCCCGGAAGCATTCGCTCGCCAGCGCCGAGATTTCGGCGAACGGCTCGCGCGCGATCAGCGCCGGCGAAAGCTTCCTGGCCACCGCCACCGCGACCTCGACGGCCTCGCATTCAAGCCGCGTTTCGATCGCCTTGAGAGCGTTGTTGGCTTCGGCAAGATTGGCGGCGATGCGTTCCATGGCGTCGGCGATGCGGCGATCATATTCGACCCTGGCATCGGCCTGCGCCTCGGCGTAGCCCCTGCGATGTGCGCTGGTCTCGGCTTCGGCAAGCTTCATGGCGTGCTCGGCCGACGTCACGGCCTGCTTGCGGTCGGCGCCTGCCGCGAAGTCGACGTCGAACAGGAATTTTGCTGGCGCGCTCATGTTCTAATAGATCAGTTCTTCTTCGCCGCTGGATTTGGCGATGACGATTTCGCCTTTCGCGGCGAGATCCTTGGCGAGATTGACAAGCAAGGCCTGCGCTTCGTCCACGTCGCGCAGGCGGACCGGCCCCATGGCCCCCATGTCGTCCTGCAGCATCTTGGCGGCGCGGGTGGACATATTGGACAGGAAGAACTGCCGAACCGGCTCGGTCGCGCCCTTCAGCGCAACGCCGAGCTTGTCCTTCTCGACATGGCGCATCAGCGTCTGCGCCGAGCCGGCGTCGAGCTTGGTCAGATCATCGAACGTGAACATCAGTGTCTTGATGCGTTCGGCGCTTTCGCGATTGTCTTCTTCGAGCGCGGTCAGGAACCGCGTCTCGGTCTGGCGGTCGAAATTGTTGAAGATTTCCGCCATTATTTCGTGAGCGTCGCGGCGGCGCGTAGCCGACAGGCTCGACATGAATTCGGTTCGCAAGGTCTGCTCGACCCGCTCCAAGAACCTCTTTTTGAACCGATTCCATGCGCAGCATGCGGTTTACGACGTCCAGCGCCAGCTCTTCGGGGAGAATGGCAAGCACGCGCGCGGCGTGTTCGGGGCCGATCTTCGACAGCACCACGGCGACGGTCTGCGGATATTCGTTCTTGAGATAGTTGGCGAGCATCTCCTCCTGCACGTTGGAGAGCTTCTCCCACATATTGCGTCCCGCAGGCCCGCGGATTTCCTCCATGATGGTGCCGACGCGTTCGGGCGGAAGGAATTGCTGCAGCAGGCGCTCGGTGGCGTCGTAGTTACCCATGACCGCACCAGAAGCGGACATGCGCGAGACGAATTCGAGCAAAAGATTTTCGACCTGCTCGGCCTCGATCGTGCCGAGCGTCGACATGACGATTGAAATCTGGCGCAGCTCGTCGTCGTCGAGCATGCCCCAGATCTTGCCGCCGTGATGTTCGCCGAGCGCCAGCAGGAGTACGGCTGCGCGCTGCGGGCCTTTGAGCGGGCGCTTCGCCGGGGAAGCCGCGGTCGGGCGGCCGGCGAAACTCGCCAGCGCGCTGGTGATCTCGGCGGCGGTGACGCCTTCGGAGTTTTGTGCGGATGAGGAAGCCATGCTGTCGGCCGATCAGGCTGCTGCGCTTTCGTGGAGCCACTGGCGAATAATGGAAACGGTTTCCTGCGGATTCTTGTCGGCCATCTCGCCGACCTTTTGCACGGACTGAGCGTGCACCTGGCCTTTCACTTGGGCGAGGTCGATCATCTTCGATGCCTGGCTGGACTTCAGCGAGGCGACGAGGTCGCCGGAGGAGATTGCAGCCGGTCTGCCGGCGGAAGCGTCGCCCGGCAAACCGTCGCCGAGCTGCCGTCGCCGCCGGCGAGCATGCCGCCTCGCGGCAGGGCCGGCTTCGCGCGTTCGTCCGGAGCAAGAACGCGGCGTACCAGAGGCCGCACCACCATCAGCATGACGACAAGACCGAGCAGCCCCATGACGACCATCTCGATGGCGCGCATGATGTCGTCTTTGGTGAACTGGAATGCCGAGAGCCAGCCGGTCGGTTCGGTGATCGGCGCGGCCGGCGTCTCGGCGAAGCGCAGATTGACGACTTCCACCTGATCGCCGCGTTTCTGGTCGAAACCGATCGCCGAGCGAACCAGCGCGGAGATCTGATCGATCTCTTCCTTGCTGCGTGGCTGATAGGTGACTTCGCCTTTGTCGTTCTTGACGTAATTGCCGTCGACCAGCACGGCGACCGAAATGCGGTTGAGGCGGCCGCCTTCGATCACTTCGGTCTTGGTGGTTTTGGAAATCTCGTAATTGACGACTTCTTCGGTCTTCCGGCTCTCGTCGCCGCGCGCGCCCGCCGCAGCGTTTGGCCGCTGGCCGCCGCCGGGGATTTCATTGCCGACGGTGACCTGGTTGTCCCGGCCGTCACTGGTTGCGGAGGTTTCCTCGCGCGTCTGGCTGGAGCGTACGACCTTGCTGTCCGGATCAAATTTGTCGGAGGTCTGGGTCACGCGATTGAAGTCGAAATCGGCGGCGATCTGCACGCGCGAATGGCCGGGGCCGACCACGGAAGACACGATAGCTTCGACCTGGCTGCGCACCCGCTTTTCGTATGCCGCCTGCCGTTCGTCGGAGCTGACGTCGCCGCCGTTCGGATCGTTGCCAGCGCCGTCGGCGAGAAGCTGCCCTTGCTCATCGACGATTGAGACGCGCTCTGGCCGCAAGCCGTTGACGGCGGTCGCCACCAGGTGACGGATGGCGCGGACCTGTTGCGGCTCGAGCGCGCCGCGCACTTTCAGGACGATCGATGCCGTTGCGTCGGCCTTATCGCGCGAGAACAGCGGTCGCTCGGGTATCACCAGATGCACGCGCGCATCCTGCACCCGGTCGATCGACCGGATGGTGCGCGCCAGCTCTCCCTCCAGCGCCCGTACGCTATTGATATTCTGAACGAAACTCGTGGTGCCGAGCGCATCGGATTTGTCGAAAATCTCGTAGCCGACGCCGCCGCCTTTGGGCAGGCCGCCTTCGGCCAAGCCCATGCGCAACTTGGCGACCCGATCCTTCGACACCATGATGATGTTGCCGTCGTTGCGCAGCTCATAGGGCACGCCCTGGCGATCGAGCTCTTTCACGATCGCAGCGGAATTGTCGAAAGTCAGGTCGGTGAACAGCGGCGACATCTGCGGCGTTGTCACGCGCATGATGAGGAAGGCAAAGATGCCGACCAGGGCGATAGCGACGGCAACCATCGCTGCAATTCGTGGCGCGCCGATTGTTTTGACGAACTCGACCAGACCTTGCACCAGGCTGCCCCTCCGCCAGGCGACGCCACGCGCCGCGTACCCGGCAAGATTTGCCCGGTGGATGGTTAGCGTCGGGTTAACATCGGGAAAAAACCCTTACGCCGTGTTCAGTTGGTGCCAGTGTGTGGCCGCGGCGCACCTCGACGGTGCGGCAGCAAAAAAGAAACCGCCGCCAAAACGGCCGGCGGTTCACGAATTGGCAGGAGCTGACTTGGCGCGCGTTATTGACGGTACTGCTGGATACGCGTCGTGCGCAGGCCGGCAAGGCCGTGCTGGTCGATGGAATATTGCCAGGCGAGGAATTCCTCGACGGTCAGCGTATAACGGCTGCACGCCTCTTCGAGCGACAGTAGTCCGCCACGTACAGCGGCGACCACCTCGGCCTTGCGGCGAATGACCCAGCGCTTGGTTCCCGGTGCGGGCAAGTCCGCGATCGTCAGCGGGGAACCGTCGGGCCCGATGACATACTTCACCCTCGGGCGATGAGGTTCATTCATAGCAACTCTCACAAACTCGATCACGCTACAGAGTGAGAGAGTAGCCATGGCGGCTTAAAATTTACCTAAGCGCCAGAGCATAATTGCTGGCCATTGTCCGCATCGGTGCTTTGGCGGTCATCGGCGCCGCCACAAAAATGCTCCATGGCCTCATAGGAGCTGGGTGAGCGCGGCGATGTTGGAATTGAGAGTACCTAAACTGCTGCTGAGGCTGCTTAGGCCGCTGCTACTGCTGGTGATCGACTGTATCGCGCTGATCGGATAGCTCTGGCCGCCGACGGTGATCTGCGGCGGGTTCTGGCTGACATTGACCGCGGTCACAGTGCCCGAGGTCTGGGACGCGACCGTGAGCGGCTGAGCCGGTGGCGCTCGTTCCTGAAACCGACAGGGTGTAAGTGCCGTCGGGCCAGGTGACGCCATTATTGCCGACGCCGTTCCAGGTGTAGGTCTGGTTGCCGGAGCTGAGCGATGTCGTTCCGGTGTACACGACCTGACCGCTCGAACTGGTGATGGTCACGGCGCCCGTTCCGGGCGACGGGGAGTTCAAGCTCCAGCTCGCCGCCTGCCCAGTGGCATTCGACAGCGTCCCGGTGGTGCTGTTGACCGTGACGGTCGAGCCGATGAGCTGCATCGCCTGCGTCGCTTCGGAAGTCTGTTGCAGCGAGATCAGGGTCTGCAGATTGGTGTTTTCGTTGATCTGCTGCTCGACCGAAGCAAACTCGACCAGCTGTTCGGTGAACTGGCTGGTATCCATCGGGTCGAGCGGATCCTGGTTCTGCAATTGCGTGGTCAGCAATTGCAAGAACGTATCGAAGTTGCCGGCGATTTGCTGCGTGCTGGCCGTGTTAGCGGCCTGCGCTGCGCTGGAGCTGCGCTTGCTGCGTGTAGACGTTGAAACTGTTGTCATGGCCGTTCCTCAAAATTCCGGTCAAACGCGGATATCGAGCCCGCTGCCAAGGCTCAGACGGGTGTAGGCTTGTGTCGATTGCACAGTCGGCAGATCGGCGTCGGGGATGACGATTTGCGCCATGCTCTGTTGTTGCGTGCTGCCGCCGTTGTTGTTCTGGCCGGCAAATGATTGGTCGCGCAGCGAGAATTGCAGGCCGTTATCGGCGGTTTGCAATCCGGATTGATCGAGCGCCTGCTGGATTTGCGGCTGCTGGCTTTGCAGCAACTGCAGCGTATCGGCGCGGTCCACGGTGATGTGGGACGTGATCTGCCCGTTGCTGTCGACGTTAAGCTGCACGTCGATGCGGCCGAGCTCGGGCGGATCGAGGCGGATGTCGAATTGGTTGGAGCCGGCCTGGGCGCGGTTGGCGATCGCGACCGCGAGGCCTGCGATCGGAACAGTAGCTGTCGCGTTGGTCGCAGCCGATGCCACAGTGGCTGGCAGACGCCTGTGCCGATCCATTGGCGGCAGAAATCCCGAAGCTCGGCAAGCCAGTGCCGTCTGCCTTCACGCCGGTTGAAGCGGCTTGTGCATTGGCGGTGTCGGCAGCGTTCGGCGTGGCGACGGCGGTAATGTCGGCGTGCAATGCCGGCTGCGCAGCGGCTGTAATGGAAGCGCCGGTTGGCAGCGCCGCGGGCGTGTTGTCGCTGGTTTGAACGGGCGCTTGCTGGGAGTCGTCCGGATCTGCGGCTTGTGCGCTTTGCGCTTCCTTGTTTGCAGCCGCCTGCTTGCCCGGCGTGCTCTCGGTTTTGCCGGTTGCCGGCGCTGGTTTGGCCGGCGTGCTGTCGTCGGAAGCCTGCGCCGCCGCGGTCGTATTGGCGGCCGACGCGAGAATGAGTTTGGCGCGAACCTTGGTCGCGTCGCCGATGGCCGCGTCCGGCGACGGTGTGCCGGATACCGGCGTGGCATTGTTTTGATTGGCGACTGTGATCACAGCCGCAATCGGCTGTGCGCTCGTGGTCGACGCCGATGTCGCATCCTGTGCGATCGTTGCGGCGTCGGCTGATGCCGTGTCGCTGCTGTCGTTGTCGGTATCCGACGTCGCCCCCGTTGTCTGCTGCTGTTGGGCAGAACCGTTTGCAGATTTCTGCTGTTGCGCCGGTGTGACTTGTCCCGCTGGCGCATTGGCGTCGCCTGCAAGAGTAGTTTGGGCGGTGACCTTGGCGAGCGCAGCTTTTGCTGTCTGGGCGGGATCGGCGGCAGTCGAGTTCGCCGCAGGATTGACGGTCGTTGTCGTGCTACCGGCCGTGCTCGCGGTCGTTGCCGCCTGACCCGAGGCCGCACCGGGGAGGTTCGCGCTGGCAAGCAGCTCATTCAGCTTGTCAGCAGCGGTTGCGGTGTTGGTTTTGGTTTTTGCCGTCTGGGGCTGCACCAAAGCAGTCGCGCTGGTTGTGGTCGTCCCGCTTTCGATTGTCTTGGTTGTGGATGTTGCTGACGTAGTCGCGTTTGCGGCAGTGGAAGCGCCAGTATTGGAGGTGTTGGAGGTTCCGGCTGCGCCATTGGGGACCGCGGCGCCGGTTGGCTGGGTGTTCGTCGGTGCCGCTGCCGCATCGAGGAGTGCAGCGAATGGATCGCTACCGGTGCCTCCGGTGTCTGGCGCTGATCCGGGGACCTGCTGCTGGGTCAGCGAGGCGACGGCGTTAGTGGCGCGGATATGCGACGCGATACTCGACACTGTAATTCCCCTGAAGTCGGTCCGGCTCGGATACCTGCTTGCAACCCATGGGCCATTGCTGACGTCAAATAACTTAAATTGAAACAAATACTTAGTCTGAAGCCTTGGTAGCTTTGGGCGGCAGTCCTTGCGCTCTCCCGGCAAATTTTGCCGCCGTGGCCGCAGAAGCCTGAACCATGGCGATTAGGGCGGGCGGCGCTTATAGTAATGACCGGAAAACGGAACTGCTGCGCTGCCATGTTGAACGATCTGGATATCGAAGGTCGCCCAGCCGACACCCGCGTCGTTGTCGCGATGTCGGGGGGTGTCGATTCCTCGGTAACGGCGGCGCTATTGGCCGACGCGGGTTACGACGTCGTCGGCATCACGCTTCAGCTCTACGACCATGGCGCCGCGACCCACCGCAAAGGCGCCTGCTGCGCCGGCCGCGATATCCATGATGCCCGCGCCGTTGCCGAACGTATCGGTATTCCGCATTACGTGCTCGACTACGAAAGCCGTTTCAAGGAAGCGGTGATCGACCGGTTTGCCGCCAGTTACGTCGCCGGCGAGACCCCGGTGCCGTGCGTCGAGTGCAATCAGTCGATCAAATTCCGCGACCTGCTCGATACCGCGCGCGAACTTGGCGCCAAGGCTCTGGCGACCGGCCATTATGTCGCTTCGCGGCCGCTGCCGGATGGCGGCCGGGCGCTGTACTGCGCCCGTGAGGCCGAACGCGACCAGAGCTATTTCCTGTTCGGCACAACACGCGAGCAACTCGACCTGCTGCGATTTCCGCTTGGCGATCGCACCAAGGCCGAAACGCGCAAGCTGGCGCACCGGTTTGGGCTTTCGGTCGCCGACAAGCAGGACAGCCAGGACATCTGCTTCGTGCCAAGTGGACACTATGCGGAAGTGATCGAGCGGCTGCGGCCGGGCGCTGCGGGCCCCGGCGACATCGTCGATCTCGACGGGCACGTGCTTGGCCATCACGATGGCATCATTCATTTCACGGTTGGGCAGCGGCGTGGCCTCGGCGTTGCCGCGGGCTCGCCGCTCTATGTCGTGCGGCTCGACGCCGCGTCGCGCCGCGTCGTCGTCGGTCCGCGCGAGGCGCTGCGCACCAGCCGCATCCGCTTGCGCGACGTGAACTGGATCGGCGGCGGCACCGTCGAGCAGGCGCTGGACAACCATGCCGAAGTCTTTGTCAAAGTCCGCTCGACGCGCCCGCCGCAACCGGCATGGCTGCGGGCCGGCGAAGGTGGAATTGAAATCGAGCTGATCGGCAGCGAAGACGGCGTATCGCCCGGTCAGGCTTGCGTCTTCTACGACGCCGCTAACGGGCAGCCTCGCGTTCTCGGCGGCGGCATGATCGCCAGCACAGTTGCCAGGGCGCAAACCGCCCAGGCTCCGGCGATGGCGGTCGCGCGCTGAATTCCTGATGGCAGAATTCGACAACGATAGCGTCGCCAAGGCTTACGCGCGCTGGGCGCCGATCTACGATCTGGTGTTCGGTCAGGTGTTCGATCGCGGCCGCAAGGCTTCGATCGCGGCAGCCGAACGCATCGGCGGCCGTATCCTCGAAGTCGGCGTCGGCACCGGACTGTCGCTGCCGGAATATGCGTGGACCAATCGCCTCACCGGCGTCGACCTTTCGGCGCCAATGTTGCGCAAGGCAAAGGACCGCGTTGCCGAGCACCGGCTGACCAATGTCGACGGCCTCGCCGTGATGGATGCGCAGCATCTCGGTTTTGATGACGGTGTGTTCGATGTCGTCGTCGCGCAATATGTCATCACCGCGGTGCCGGACCCGGAGGCGACGCTGGACGAATTCGTGCGCGTGCTGCGGCCCGGCGGCGAGATCATCCTGGTGAACCATCTCGGCGCCGAGACCGGGCTGCGCGCGACTTTGGAAGGCTGGTTCGCGCCGCTTGCCCGCCGGTTGGGCTGGCGCCCCGAGTTCCCCTGGGACCGGTTAGCGCAATGGGCTACGCGGCACGGCGGCATACGCGTCATCGAGCGTCGCCCGATGCCGCCGCTCGGCCACTTCTCACTGATCCGGTTTGGCCGGATTGACGGCGAATT
The DNA here is from genome assembly GCA_963742215.1 of uncultured Alphaproteobacteria bacterium. Classification (GTDB taxonomy): domain Bacteria; phylum Pseudomonadota; class Alphaproteobacteria; order Rhizobiales; family Xanthobacteraceae; genus BOG-931. Next base: position 40,116 of record CAVULJ010000019.1, on the reverse strand, counting down.
GGCCCCGCTGGCGGCGGCGCAATAACGCCGCAGGTTCCGAATAATCTAACCCCTTGGAAAGGGCGGTGAACTGCCCTAAATGTGCCCCCGCTGGCGTCGGATCCCGGTCCGCCGGCAGCATCTGCGATGGCGGGGTAGCTCAGTTGGTTAGAGCAGCGGAATCATAATCCGGAGGTCGGGGGTTCAAATCCCTCCCCCGCTACCAGACGCCGCCCTTCACGATTGTAATCAGAGGCTGGAGCGGCTGCCGGACACCGGCTGCAGCGCCTGACCGCGTGACAGCGGCTGGATTTCCCGTTGCGTCAGCCATTTCTGCAAGTCGGCTGCGACGAACTCGCTGCCGTAGACCGACAGGTGGTCCTGGTCGCGGTAGAGCGAACGGCCGCCGCGCCAGGGGCTGCAGGTTATTTGATCGCAGATCAGGTCTGTCGGATCGTAAATCAGGAGCTGCGGAAATTCGCTTTCGATCCGGCCGATCATTTCCCGATAAGCCGCAACCCGGCCGTCGTAATCCGATCGCGGCATCGAGCATTGTCGCGCGCTGCCCAAAAATTCTTGCAACACGCCGTGTCTGACACAGGTGTTCAGATCGAACGACAGCTCCGGATTGTCGACGGCGAAGACGACCTGTTTCCCTGCATCGAATAAAGCGCGGATGGTCTGCGAGAAGCCAAGATAGAAAATCTCCGGAAGGCTGCCGCTGTAGAAATCCGAGCTGATGTCGAACGCGCCGTCGCGGGAATAAGCAGAATGGGCTTTGCCGTCGAAGTAAGGCGTGGCGAGTGACGTCAGGACAACGGTTTTGATCCGGTCGTCAGCCGCGAGAGCAGCCATTGCGTGCTCGTTCCACGCTACGCAACTTCTCTCATTGTCTCCCTGGCTCACATTGAGGTGGGCAACCGGCGGACAGGCTGGACGCGACAGCAGCAGCCATCCGTCATGCGGAGAGGTAGTGACGAGGCCCGGAAAAAGCTGTTCGGCGTGGCTGTCGCCATAAAGCGCAAAATGGACGGGATGGCGGGCACTGGCCGCGCAATTGTCGCCCCGTTCGCACATGCCGATCGTCAGCGCCCCATCCGCGATCATGTCATCGATGTGGCGGTACCATTTTTCCTCGCCGAGATCCCGGACCGCGATCTCGCTGGAGGGGACGACGCGAAATTTTACCACCGAAGTGCCAGCGGCGAACGTCAAGGCAAGGGCGGCGACGGCCGCGCCGACGACGGCTTTCTGCTGATGGTTCGCGGCGATCGCGCCGAACAGCTTTTTCCGTACCGGAATTTCGACGAGCGCCCAGGTCAGCCATGCCAGGATAATCGCAGCCGACACCAGAACCAGGCGGACCGCGATCGGCGGCGTGCCGCCTTCGACAATGCGGGCAAAGGACAGCAGTGGCCAATGCCACAGATAGAGCGGGTAGCTGATCAATCCCAGCGCGACAGCAGTTCGGTTTGCCAGAATGCGACGGTTAAGCCAGGCGCTGGGACCGGCCGCGATCAGCAGCAGTGCAGCCAAAGTCGGCAGCAGTGCGTTGTATCGCGGATACGGCGTGGTTGGATTCAACGAGATCAGCGCGAAGGCCAGCAGGATCACGGCAAGTCCGCCCGCGATGTTGCTGAGCGCGGGCCATGCCAGGCCGGCGTTGCCCAATGCAGCGGAAATTCGATTCAAGGTTAGCTGAAGCATCGAGCCGGTATCAGTCTCGCAATAGGCGAGTGCGCCGCCGACGAGCAGCTCCCAGAAACGCGCCGGCAAAAGATAGAACGCGTCGATTGTCGGAACCGCGAGCATAAACGCGAATGACGCCGCGCCCGAAAGCGAAATGATCGCGAGCTTGTTCAGCCTGGTCTTGCAGGCAAGGACCAGGATCGCAGGCCAGACGATGTAGTATTGCTCCTCGATGCCCAACGACCACAAATGCAACAGCGGCTTCAGTTCGGCGGCAGTATCGAAATATCCGGCTTGCATAAGCAGCAGAATGTTCGATGTGAAAGCTGATCCTGCAGCAACTTGCCGGCCAAGGTCGAGAAATTCATCAGGCAGCAATAGAAACCAGCCGAAGCCGAGAACGGCGCCGAGTACGACGACGAGTGCGGGGACGATGCGGCGGAAACGCCGTGCGTAGAAATCGAGGTAGCTGAATTGGTCTGTCCTGATGTCGGTCAGGATATTTCCGGTAATGAGGTAGCCGGATATGACGAAAAAGACGTCGACGCCGATAAAGCCACCGCCGAGAAAATCGGGGAACGCGTGAAACAATACGACGAGGATTACGGCGACCGCACGGAGGCCGTCGATATCGGCTCTATAATCGAGCCTGTCCCGTCCACGAGCGGCGGTCATGCGGCGGGCGTCGTATCTTCGTTATTTGGTTGAGCCTCACGCAGTGTCGCAGAGTCCCGTGTACAACGGGTTAGCGCGGTCTCAGGAAAACGGCGATTGGCGCACCGCGCAGGCCGGACTAAAACCTGTTGCGCTATGGCTTCACCGGATAAGAAAATGGCGTGATTTCAAGTGGTTATAGAAATCGGGAAACCTGTGTTGGCGGTCACATCATTAATGTTTGGTCAACGCCATCCTTGATCCCGTGGGATCGCCATGGGCGGTGCTGAATGCGATGGCGGTTCCTGCGAGGTGATTGTGCGAAGCGAGGGAGCGACACCATGACGAGAAGCGTCACACTGATGAGTCTTCCGTTCGGCCTGCTGTTTGTCCTGCTTGCAGGCTTTCAATCCCGGTCGATGTCTCCGCCCGTGTATAATTTTCTCGAGAAGACCGCGGTGCTGATCGGCAATACCGCGATGTACGAAAATATGCCGGCTAGCGCCTTTGACTGGTCGTACTAAAACCGAACTCTTAGTAGAGCATGATCTTTTCGGAAAACCGGTATCCACTTTTCCGGATCATGCTCTAATCTTTCACGGCGCAGTCGCGCAAAATCTCCGGCTTGAACGCGAGCCCGTGACCCGGCCGTTCGGGCGCCGTGATCATGCCTTTCACCACCGGCACCGGATCGACGAACAGATCATCTGCGAGACCCATATCCTCGATCCATAATCCGTTCGGGATCGATGCGAGCAACTGCACGTTCAGTTCAGGAAACAGATGTGGCGCGATGGCCATGTTCCAGGTATCGGCAACGGTTGCGATCTTGCGCAGCTCGGTCATGCCGCCGCGCATCGGATCGGGTTGTAGAATCGGCAAGCTCGGATTTTCAAAGAACGGCTTGAGATCGAATCGCGTGAAATGCGTCTCGCCGCCGACGATGCGCAGGTCGAGCGCTTCGGCGATGCGCAGGTAACCGGCGAAATCGTCGGCCACCACCGGCTCTTCGAGCCAGTATACGTCGTAATCCTGAAACTTGCGGCCCATCTGGATCGCGACGTCGGCGGTCCAGCCCATGTTGACGTCGATCATGATGTCGATGCTGGGGCCGAGCGCTTCGCGCATGCGCTTGACGTTATCGAGATCGGCGGCGAGGTCGTCGCTGTGCGCGACCTGCATCTTGATCGCCTTGTAGCCGCGCTCCTTGTAGTGCAGCGCCTTGGCGATCATGCCGTCGCCGCCGGAGCCGCGGAAGCAGCCGGAGCCGTATGCGGGCATCTCCGAGCGATAGTGTCCCCACAGCCGGTGCAGCGGCAGCTTGGCTGCTTTGCCGACGATATCCCACAGCGCGATATCGAGCGCCGATTGTGCCATGGTGGCGATGCCGCCGCGGCCGAATGTGATCGTGGTGTTCCACAGATTTTGCCAGATCGCCTCGACCGCACTCGCATCCTTGCCGATGACGTTGGGGATGATCACCTCGTTGAGGCAGGCGATGATCGATTTGATGCCGGGCCGGAACAGGAACAGATAGCCCATGCCGGTGATGCCGCCTTTGGTCTCGACATCGACCACCAGAAACGTGCGCGCATCGCCGAACCGGTGACCCTTCAGCCAGGGATTTTGCGGCCACGGCACGCGCAGCGTGGTGAGATTGACGGCGGCGATGGTGAGATCGGTCATGGCAAGCATTCACTGTTGAAGCGGCCGCCCAGCGCGGCGCACGGCGAATGCTGCGAAAAGTCTTGCGTTACGTCAATACGACGTGCGGCGGCGATGAAAAATGCGTTCGCGATCAGAACTTATAGTCGAGTGAGGCGCGGGCGATATTGTTAGTGCGCATGGGTCAGTTATTAAAGTGGTAGTTCAATCCCGCGCGCATCGGCTGGGGACCTTACTGCGGATTGTTTGGAAACCCGCAATTGTCAATCTCGAAGCAGTCATGTCGTCCGTTGGATGGGCTCCGCACAATGCTAACCGACTCCCAGCGCCATTTACGGCCGAGCATGCATTGCTTGAATGCCGGCGAATCCCCCAGCCCGTAGCGGCTGTCGCCGGTTTGGCCGTAACAAAAGTTGAGGCCGGCGTCAAAGGCGGCGTCGCTGCGCGGGTGCCCATTGGGACGCACCAGATCGTAATAGGTGTCGGTGGAACCGGCGTGCGCCACGGCGAGCCCGCCCATCAGGGCGACTGAAATGCCAATGCTGCATTTATAAAGAGTGACACGTTTCATCTGTTGCGATCTGGCGGCTCAAGGGCCTCGTGCTGCCGCAAAACACCCAATACACCGTCATTTTGATTGCCAAAAAGGATTTCGTGTCGGGGGCGCCGGCGGCAAACTCTTAGCATCCGCAGCGTTGAAAGATGCGAACGCAAAAAACGCATAGTGCCGGCGAGCAAATATTTCATCCGAGCCCCCCTGTTGCGTTCAATCTATCGGAGGCAGGGGCGCTGTCTTGGTCTAGTGTGAAATCGTCATGCCTATGTTGAAATGAGCCGCGTTTTAGCGGCCATGTGGCGGGACGGTCACAGTTATGCAGACAGCATCGCCATTAATCATGCCTAGAAGTGAAATTGACTGTGTCTGGAGTGAATTGCCGCCCGACTAAAAATCTGTTATTTTGTTGGAATACGAACGCCGGTCTGTGCAACCGCGACGCAAAAGATATGGATAGCAGCGCGCCTGAACGGCATTTATTTCAACACCGACGTGTTACCTGAACGCGACCGTTTCCCTGCGTTTTGCGAGGGCATGTTTCGCCACATCGTTGGCGCGGATATCGCGCAGATCGGCACCGCCCCATTCAGCGGCGCGCTGGATGTACGGCGCGCCGGTGCGGTCGGAATAGCCCATATTTCCGTTACGCCCGCGAGCATAACCCGTCAGGCAAGCAATTTAAGCGACGGCAACGATGCCATCGTGGTCCAATCCTGGCGTCGCGGCTTGGCGTGAGTTCGGCACAAGGCGGGCGCGATAACCGTATCGCACCGAGTGACGTCTTGATCATAGATAATGCGGAGCCGGCCAGGGTTCGTGTCGATGTCCGCATCTACAGTTCTGGTCGTTGACAATTCCGAGAGACAGTATCATCGCCCCGGCACAGGGGGCTGCCGGAACCAAATTGATCAATAGTTTGGGTTTTCAGCTCTTGTTTCAATATCTGGAGGAAATTGCCGTCGAACATTTGGCCAATTCGCGGATCGCGCAACTGGTCGGTGATCATATTATCGATCTGGCAGCTTTCGCCCTTGGGGCGGCGACGAAAGGCCCAGCAAGAGAGGATGGCGTCCGTGCGGCGCGGCGGTCCGCCATTCTGCGCGAGATAGAACGCCGTAGCAGCAGTCCGGCTCTGAGCGCGGCCACGGTCGCGGCGTTGCTCGGCGTTACGCCGCGCTACGTTCATCTTCTCCTTGAGGAGACCGGCAAGAGCTTCACGCATCACGTACTGGAGCGGCGTCTGGAAACGGCCGCCGCGCTACTGCGCGATCCACGATCCTGTCATTGCAAGATCGCCGACATCGCCACCGAAGCGGGCTTCAATGACCTGTCCTATTTCAGCCGCGTGTTCCGCCGGCAGTACGGCGCGACCCCGTCGGATATTCGCGCTGCGGCGTCGTCGTCATGAACACCAAAACGCTCCGTTTCTCGACGGACGACTTTCCGGAACACAAGCGCATTGACGCGTATCGCGAAATCTACAGTCGCACCATTGTAAAGCACGATGTCGAGCCGCTTGGCGACCAACCGTTCCATTTCGAGGCCGATCTGCGCAGCTTCCCCGGACTCGGCCTGGCGTCGTCTCACGTTTCGCCGAATCATCGGTGGCACACAGCCGAGCATATCGACAGCGATGATCTCCTATTGGGTGTTGGGTTGAGCGGCGGATGTGTCCTCCACCAACGCGGCCGAGAAGCAGTGCTCGGGCCGGGAGAGGCTGTGCTGACGAGCGCCGGGCATCCTATCGACGTGATCATCGGGACGACCTCGCGGCACATCGCCTTGCGCCTACCCCGCGCCATTCTTGAAGCAAAGATCGCCGACCTCGATGCCTGCAATGCACGACGGATCCCGAGCAATATCGAGGGTCTGCCCCTGCTGATCAGCTATGTCCGCGCACTTCGCTTTAGTGAACTGACGAACCCGGCGTTTTGCAATCTCGTTGTCTGGCATGTCTACGATCTCGTTGCTCTGGTTCTTGGTGCGAAAGGCGACGCGCGCCACCTGGCACAACAGGGCGGCGCGCGCGCCGCGCGCCTTGCCGCCATTATGCGTGAGATCGAGCGCCGCAGCGGCGATCCAGGCCTGAGCGCAGTGACGATCGCGCTCCTGCTCGGCATTACGCCGCGCTACGTGCATCTGCTGCTCGAAGAATCCGGCAAGAGCTTCACGCCATCACGTGCTGGAGCGGCGGCTGGATAAGGCCGCGGCACTGCTGCGCGATCCGCGACTGGCGCATCCGAAAGATCGCCGAGATAGCCGCCGAAGCGGGCTTCACCGACCTGTCCTATTTCAATCGCACCTTCCGCCGCCATTTTGGCGCAACGCCATCGGATTTCCGCAGGCCGCCGAGCAAGGCGATTAAGATCGCACGCCGCTTCGGTGGATAGCCTGCCCAACTCGTCGTAGTCTGCGCCGGTTCGCGGCGGCGGGTGACCCTTGTCTTCGTCCTCGATCAATATCGACGGATACAGCGATGCGCTGGTCGTGCTCGGCACGGCCGGAGTCGTCGTGCCGATTCTGCGGCGATTCGGCGTCAGCCCGGTGCTCGGTTATCTGGGCGCCGGCGCTCTGCTGGGGCCGCTCGGGCTCGGCTCGTTCGAGAAATCGTATCCGGCGCTGTTCTGGTTCACCATCACGGACGCGCAAAATGTCGCCGGTATCGCCGAACTCGGCGTCGTCTTCCTGCTGTTCCTGATCGGCATTGAATTGTCGCTCGGCCGCCTGATTGGCGATGCGCCGCCTGGTTTTCGGTCTCGGCGGCTTGCAGGTTCTGACCGCGAGCGCCGCGATCGCCGCGTTCGCCTTCTACGCGGGGCAGACGCCGTCCATCGCCATCATCCTCGGCGGCAGCCTGTCGCTGTCGTCCACGGCGATCGTGCTGGAACTGCTCTCGAACCAGGAGCGGCTGACGTCGAATGTCGGCCGCGCCAGCTTTTCCATTTTGCTGGCGCAGGATCTCGCCGTCATTCCGATCCTGATGTTCATTTCGATTTTGGCGGCGGGCTCCGGCGGCTCGGTGCTCGCAAGCCTCGGCGTCGCGCTGTTGCAGGCGGCGATTGCGGTTTCGGTGATCGTCGTCGCCGGCCGCGTGCTGCTGCGTCCCTTGTTCCGGCTGGTTGCCGGCGGACGCACCAAAGAGCTGTTCATCGCCGCGGTCCTGTTCGTCATCGTTGCGGCGGGCGTCATCGCCAATCGGGCGGGGCTGTCGATGGCGCTCGGTGCGTTCGTCGCCGGACTTCTGCTTGCCGAAACCGAATACCGCAAAGCCATCGAAGCGACGGTCGAGCCGGTCAAGGGCTTGCTGCTCGGCATGTTCTTTTTCACTGTCGGCATGGATATCGACTTTCGCGAAATGGTGCGCGAGCCGCTGCTGCTGGGCGGCGGCGTGATTGGATTGCTCGCGGTCAAGGCGCTGTTGCTGGTCGGGCTTGGCAAACTGTTCCGCCTGTCGTGGCCGGCCGCAATCGAGAGCAGCCTTTTGCTTGCAGGCGGCGGCGAATTCGCCTTCGTCGGCATCGGCATGGCGACCGATCTGCATCTGGTCGAGCCGCAGCTCGCGACATTTACGCTGGCGGTGACATCGGTGACGATGGCGCTGACGCCGTTATTGTCTTTCATCGGCCGGCGTATCGGTGCACGGCTGCGATCGAACATGCCGACGGACTCGTCGCTGGTGACGCGCCCGGCCGGCGGGCAGGGCCACGCGATCGTGGTCGGTTACGGCCGGGTCGGAAAAATGGTGTGCGCGCTGCTCAAGCAGCACGGCATCAGCTACATCGCGGCCGACTCCGACGCCCACACTGTCACGCATGATCGCCGCGAAGGGCATGACGTCTATTACGGGGACGCCACCGATCCGGCTTTTCTCGACATTTGCGGACTTGCGCAGGCCGCAGGTGTCGTCATCACCATCCACACGCGCGATCTGATCGACGCCGTGGTCGAGCATGTCCGCGCGGTACGGCCCGACATCATGATTGTCTCGCGCGCGCGAGACGCCGATCATGCCCGGCACCTTTATGCGCTCGGCGCGACCGATGCGGTGCCCGAGACCATCGAAGCAAGCTTGCAGCTTTCGGAGGCTGCTTTGGTTGGGCTGGGAATACCCGCCGGGCCGGTCATCGCGTCGATCCACGAGAAGCGCGATGAAATCCGCCACGCGCTGCAGGATGCCGCGCTTGAAAGCCGGGCGGAAGAGGATTCGTGCCGTCAAACCGAAAAGGCTCAGGCGCCCGAAAGCCTGATTTTGGTATCGACCGGCCTCTGCATAATTGTACCGGCAGCTATCTGTGCGTAGGATAATCAGGCTTGGTAGGCGCGCCGGCCGCCCGAGGAATAAAAATCCGGAGACTGTTTTGATGCCTGCTGGTGCCGCGCGGCTTTTGTTCTTTTGCATCGCATTTATGTCGTCCTCCCTGGCGGCGACCGCCCAGCAGGCCGCCTATCCGGCGCGCCCCATCACCATGGTCGTTACCTTTGCCGCCGGCGGCTCGTCCGACGTGCTGGCGCGCGCGGTCGCCGATGCGATGTCGCAGGATCTTGGACAGCAAGTGGCCGTGGATAATCGTCCGGGCGCTGGAGGAAATATCGGAGCTGAAGCGGTCGCGCACGCCGCGCCCGACGGTTACACCATCTTGTTCGGCACCAACGGGACGCTTGGCATCGGGCCCGCGCTTTACAAAAACTTGCGCTACGATCCGTTCCACGATCTGGCGCCGGTCGGGCTACTGCACAAATTGCCGCTCCTGCTGATCGTCAATCCGCAGGTCCCCGCCCAGAATTTATCGGAGTTGATCGCCTATGCCCGCGCCAATCCGGGAAAGCTCAGCTTTGCTTCTGCCGGCGTCGGCTCGGTGTCGCATCTCGCCGGTGAACTATTCAAGGAAGAAGCGAAGATCGACATCCTGCACGTGCCCTACAAGGGCGGCGGCGCGGCGGTGACTGACCTTATTTCCGGCCGCGTTTCGATGATGCTCGAAACGATACCGAACGCGCTGCCGCTCGCGAAGAACGGTGAGATGCGGGCGATCGGTGTCACAACGAAAGAACGGTCGTCGATCGCGCCTGACATACCGACGCTTGCCGAAGCGGGCCTGCCAGGCTTCGACGTAAGTGCCTGGACAGGCTTGTTCGTTCCAGCCGGTACGCCTGCGGCAGTTATCGATCGTCTGAACGCCGAGACGCGCAAAATTCTCGGCGATCAAAAATATGTTGCGCTGATCCATAGCATGGGCACCGACGTTACCGCTTCCAGCCCGCAAGAGTTCGGCGAATTCGTGCACGACGATGTCGCGCGCTGGACAAAAGTCATCGACAACGCCGGCATTCCCAGGATCGAGTGATAAAGGAGAAAATCATGAGCTATGAAGCGATCACGGTACAGCCGGTCTCTCCTCACATCGGCGCCGAAATCGGCAATATCGATCTGACAAAGCCGCTGCCTAACAACCAGGTCGAAGAGCTGCACCGGGCGTTTGTCCAATACCAGGTGATTTTCTTCCGCGACCAGAAAATCAGTTTTGACGACCAGATCAGGCTAGGCCGCTATTTCGGCCCGCTCGGATCGCATGTCGGCAAATCAACGATCAGCAAGACCACCGAAAATCCCTACGTGCGAAAATTCCACTACGACGAAACATCGACGCAGATTTCCGGCGAGAATTTTCACAGCGATCAGTCCTGCGGCGCGATCCCGCCGCTCGGCAGTCTTCTTTACAATCACACTGTGCCGCCCGACGGCGGCGGTGACACCATGTTTGCCAGCATGTATGCGGCCTATGACGCCCTGTCGCCGCGTATGAAAGAATATCTGTCAGGGCTGACAGCGACCCACGACGGCACACGCGTGTTCGGTCCGGGCACGCCGGTTTCGGTGCATCCAGTGATCATCAAGCATCCGGTCAGCGGTAAGAAGGTCATTTACGTCAACACCGACTTCACCGCAAAGATCAATGAACTGCCGGCGCTCGAGGGCGACCGGGTGCTGCGCTTCCTGATCGATCACTGCAACAAGCCGGAATGGACATGCCGTTTTCGTTGGCAGGCTCATTCGATAGCGTTCTGGGATAATCGCTGCACCCACCACAAGGCGATCTGGGATTACTGGCCGAATGTCCGCTCCGGCTATCGGATCCAGGTCGAGGGCACCGCGGCTCCGGAAGCGGGCTGACCGGTCAGCGCTGCAGCGCCACTTTCTGCACCCAATCCTGCGTGAGCAAATGGGGCGGTAGCGCGGGAGCGCGGCGTACCGCCGCCAGCGTTTTCAGGAAGTCGGTAAACCAGTCTTGCACCGGTGCGCGCCTTAGCTTGGTCACCATCAGCTCCCAGCGTTCGCGCCGTTCCTCGATGCTCATTTTCAGCGCGGCTGCAATCTGGCGCGCCATCGCGTCGATGTCGTGGGGATTCACCAGCAGCGCGGCGTCGAGCTCCTTGGCTGCACCGGCAAACGACGACAGCACCAATACGCCCGGGTTGAGCGGATTCTGAGCCGCCACGTATTCCTTGGCGACGAGGTTCATGCCGTCGTGCAACGGCGTCACCAGTCCGACGTGAGCGGTGCGATAGAAGCCGGCGAGCGTAATCTGCGAGAATCCCTTGTTGAGATAGCGGATCGGCGTCCAGTCCACTTCGCCGTGACGGCCGTTGATTTCGGTCACCAGCGTCTCGAGCTCATTCTTCAGTTCGCGATAGGCCTTGATGTTGCCGCGCGACAGTACGGCGACCTGCAACAGCGACACCTCGCGCTTGAGGCCCGGTTCGTTGTCCAGCATCCGGTCAAAGGCACGGACGCGGTTCGCCAAGTCCTTTTGAATAATCCAGCCGGTCGACACCGAGCACAAGCTTCGCGCCTTGCAGACTGGCGCGCAGACGCGAAACATCGCCACGCGTTGCCGCACTGTCGGCGCGCCTGGCGAATTCATCGACATCGATGCCTATCGGGAACGTGGCGAGCTGGGTCCAGCCCCACTCGGTGGCAATCGTTCCGTCTACTGCGGTTATGCCAAGCTCGACGCGAAGATAGTCCTCGAAGTGCTGTCGGTCTCCGACAGTCTGAAAGCCGATCAGGTCGTAAGCCAGCATCTCCCGCACGATCTCGGCGTGGTGCGGTACTGCGGCCATGGTGTGCCGCTCGGCCCACGGTGTGTGCAGGAAGAAACCGGCTGGCCGGTCGACGCCAAGCCGGCGCAGCTCTGCGCCTAAGGTGAGAAAGTGATAATCCTGCACCCAGAACACCGCTTCCGGACTGTTGAAGCGCAGCAACGCACGAGCCATAAACGCGTTGATCTCGCGGTAGGAAGTGTAATGGCTTTCCGTGACCTGGATCAGATCGGCGCGCGAGTGCAGCGCCGGCCACAGCGCCGAATTGGCGAAACCTTCGTAGAAGTTCGCGTAGTGGCGCGTCGGCATATCCACGGTCGCAAGCGCACCGGCGCCCAGCGACTCGATTTTCGCGAACGGATCTTTTCGCCCGGAGACGTCGCTGGTCTTGCCGCTGGAACCGACCCAGATGGCGCCGGACTCCTTGACCATCGGAATCAGCGCCGCCGCAAGGCCGCCGGCAACCGGCTCATCGGGTTTGGCCTGCGCAACGCGATTCGAGACGACAACGACTTTCACTCAAGTCACCCTTGCTCCCGGCAAAAAGGCAACGCGAATGGGCCCGGTTTGTTCCGTTAATGATGCGGCGCAGCGAAAATGCGTGTGACTTCAATGGAGTCACATAGGCTTGCGGCAGAGGAACTTTCCCTCGCTGAAATACGGAATCGTTGCGTTAAGTGTTGCAGCGCGGATCCGCACGCGATGCGTCACGCTTCAGCGTAAGCGATAGTCGATAGCAAACTTACTTCCGCGCGCCGGGAATCGAGCCGCGTATGCTGCACGATGATCGGCACGTCGGCTTCGAACACCGACGCGTAATCGGTGTCGCGCGGAATGGGTGCGGGATCGGTGAGGTCATTGAATTTCAGATGGAGCGTACGCCGCGCCGCAACCGTAACGTGGTACGGACCGATCGGCTCGCGATTGGCAAAATAGATCGTGATCCGCACCTGCGCATTCCGATCGCCTGCATTGAGAATGCACGCCGTCTCGTGGGACGCCAAAGCCGGTTCTAAAAACGAGCTCTGCGACGGGAATATATCCTTCGGCAATGGCCCAAAGCGTGCGTCCGATCTTATCCATCGTGGTCTCGATGATCTTTTCTCGGTGTAATCGCGAACCAAGCCTAACTGCGACATCGTGGAATGGTTCCATCCCGGGAACTTTTGCCACCAGTTTGACGTTGTAGCCTCGTATTCTCCCTTGCGGTTGCGCGGGGACGCCCGCCAGCCACTTCAACTCTGGAAGCAATCATGCGCGCCCTCACTGTCGCGCCCGGTGTGGCGAAATCAGCACGCGTTGACGATATCGCCGATCCGCCGAGGAGCGATGGCGCTATCCTGGTGCGGACGCTGGCGCTGGGTGTTTGCGGCACTGATCGCGAAATCGTTTCCGGCCATTACGGCTGGGCGCCGCCCGGCGAAAAGCGGCTGGTGATCGGCCATGAATTGCTCGGCAAGGTTCAGGAGACTCCGGCCGATTCCGGATTCAAGGCCGGCGATCTCGTCGTCGGCATCGTGCGGCGGCCCGATCCGGTGCCGTGCCCTGCCTGCGCGGTTGGCGAGTGGGATATGTGCCGCAACGGCCGTTACACTGAACGCGGCATCAAGGAGCGCAATGGTTACGGTTCGGATTTTTTCCGCATCGAACCCGAGTTTCTGATCAAGATTGATTCGGCGCTCGGAGATTCCGGTGTACTGGTCGAGCCGACCAGTGTCGTCTCCAAAGCCTGGGCGCATACCGAAAGCATCGGCCGTCGCTCGCGGTCATGGCAGCCGAAAACTCTGCTGGTCACCGGCGCGGGGCCAATCGGGCTCCTGGCCGCGATGATCGGCGCCCAGAGCGGGCTCGACGTTCACGTCCTCGATCATCACGACAGCCAGCAAAAACGCCTGATCGTCCGCGATATCGGCGGCACGTTTCATCTTGGCGCAATAAGCGATCTCGATTCCTTCAAGCCCGACATCCTGATGGAATGTACCGGCGCGCCGGCGGTGGTTCGCGACGCATTCGGCAGCGTCGCACCCGGCGGCATTGTCTGCCTCGTGGGTGTCTCCTCGCCGGGACATGACTTCAATGTCGACGTCGGCGATCTCAACCGCACCATGGTGCTCGACAACGATACCGTGTTCGGTTCGGTTAATGCCAACCGCGCTCATTATGAGGCAGCAGTCGAGGCCTTGCAGCGCGCCGATAAATCCTGGCTGGAGCGACTGATTACCCGGCGCGTGCCGGTCGAGCAATGGACGCAATCGCTTCAATCGCAACCGGACGACATCAAGGTCGTCGTCGATTTCTCCTGAAACGGTATTTTCGTTCATGCCCAGCCGAATTGAAGATTACGCGCTGATCGGCGACTGCAAGAGCGCGGCGCTTGTCTCAAGGGATGGATCGATCGACTGGCTGTGCTGGCCCCGTTTCGACTCGGAGGCCTGTTTTGCTGCGCTGCTCGGCACGAATGATAACGGGCGTTGGCTGGTGGCGGCGCAGGGCGAGGCAAAAATCAGCCGGCAGTATCGGCCCGATACGCTGATTCTCGAAACCACTTTTGAGACAGCCGACGGCGAGGTCAAGCTGATCGACTTCATGCCGTTTCGCACCGATTACTCGGAAATCGTGCGCATGGTCGTCGGTATCCGCGGCACGGTGGCGATGCGGACCGAACTCATCTTGCGGTTCGGCTACGGCGCGGTGGTGCCTTGGGTCACGAGGATGGAAAACGGCGCGCTGCGCGCCATTGCCGGCCCCGACATGACGGTCCTGCGTACGCCGGTGCATCTCAAAGGCAAGGACATGACCACCGTCGGTGAATTCAAGGTCAGCCGCGGCGAGACCGTGCCTCTCATCCTGACATATTCACGCTCGCACAAGGCATTGCCCCAATCGCTCGATCCATCGGTTGCTTTGCACGACACTGAAAAATTCTGGACCGAGTGGGCGGCGAAATGCCGGCCGGCGGGCGATTGGTCGGAAGCGGTACGCCGCTCGGTCATTACGCTCAAGGCGCTGATCTATCAGCCGACGGGCGGCATCGTGGCGGCGCCGACCGCCTCGTTGCCCGAGCACATCGGCGGCGAGCGCAACTGGGATTACCGCTACTGTTGGCTGCGCGACGCCACGCTCACGCTGCTCGGCGCCATGAATGCCGGCTATTACGAGGAAGCGGTAGCCTGGCGTGAATGGCTGCTGCGGGCGGTTGCCGGCAGCGCCGACCAAATTCAGATCATGTACGGTATCGGCGGCGAACGCCGGCTTACCGAATGGGAAGCGGACTGGCTGCCGGGTTACGAGAAATCCGTGCCGGTGCGGATCGGCAATGCGGCGCACACGCAGTTGCAACTCGACGTCTTCGGCGAGATCATGGACGTCCATCATCAGGCGCGGCGATGCGGGCTCTCGACCAATAAATCGGGATGGGATGCCCAGATCAAGTTCCTCGAGCACCTGAAAAAAATCTGGCACTCGCCCGACCAGGGCATCTGGGAAATGCGAGGCCCGGCGCAGCACTTCACCTATTCGAAGGTGATGGCGTGGGTGGCGTTCGACCGCACGATAAAAAGCGCGGAAATGTTCGGCCTTGAAGGCCCGCTCGACGAGTGGCGCGAGCAGCGCGACACCCTTTGCGAGGAAGTGCTGGCGCGCGGCTACAACGATAAATTAGGGACCTTCGTGCAGGCGTACGGGTCCGAGCAGATCGACGCCAACCTGCTGATGTTGCCCTGCGTTGGCTTTCTGTCGGTAACGGATCCGCGCATGGAGCGAACGATTTCGGCAATCGAACAGCGGCTCATTCGCAACGGTTTCGTCATGCGTTACAGCACCGAGGAGGTCGAAGATGCGTTGCCGCCCGGCGAGGGTGCATTCCTGGCGTGCAGCTTCTGGCTGGTTGACGTGTATATGCTGCAGGAGCGCTACGAGGAAGCGGAGAGTCTGTTCGGTCGCCTGGTTGGATTGCGCAACGATCTAGGTCTGCTCAGTGAAGAATACGATCCGATCAGCAAACGTCTGGTCGGTAATTTTCCGCAAGCCTTCTCGCATCTTGCGCTGATCAATAGCGCCTATAACCTGACGCGGCGGCAGAAACCGATACACCAGCGCGCTCACGATGAGCATGCGCCGCCCGAAGTCATGGCTGCTTCAGATATGGCTGTACCGGATATTTGATCGCGGTGTTCAGTCCTGGTCACTCGACAAAGGCCCTATCCAGCTTTGGATTATTGGCCTTCTTGCGCTGCGTTTGCGTGTGTCGACGCTGATTTTGCAGGAATGACGTCGGCGCGTAGACCTCATCATGGCGCATTACGACGCGCGCAATATGCTCGTATAGCGCCTTCGGCGACACCGGCTTCACCAGCAGTTCGTCCACGCCGGAATTGGTGACCGCCAGCGCTGTTGTCTTGGTGAGATAGCCAGACAGGACGATGATCGGAATCTGCCTGGCAGGAGACTCCAGCGCTTTCAGCAAGCCGATAAGTTTGACGCCGCTCAATATCGGCATGATCAGATCGGTAATAATGATGTGCGGCATGACGGTGCGGGCCAGTTCGAGCGCTTCGTCGCAATTGGCCGCCTCGTAGACTTCGCGGCTGCCAAATCCGTGCAGGATCGACCGGACGATCCGGCGCGTGAACGGCTGGTCGTCGACGATAAGGAAACTGATCGCGGAGAAATCGAGCGGAAAAGACGAGCCGTTCATGATCGCGCGGGAATTCTGCTTCGCGCCATGAAACGGCTCATTCGCCGCAGGCCTGATCGCCGCTGTTTGTGGCGGCAGTTGCCGCGCCGGAAAAATCCTCGGCAAGTTCCGCGACGAGCCGTTTCGCTTTCAGATGGGATGCGTAGAAACGGTCTTTGCTCGGCGAATTGGGCCAGTTGAGCAAGTCGATCTCTTGCCGTTTGATGATGTCCTTGAGGGTTTGCAACTTGGCGGCAAAGTCCGGCGTTTCCTGATCGGAAGTGCGCGGTTGCAGGGTTTTGGTGACAAAAAGCAGGATTTCGCTGTCGGACAGCCTGCGGAACGGGCCGCGCCGTGGTTCGTCCTTCTTGGACATCTTGAACATGCATTTCCCCAGCGACGATCATTGGCTTGATGCCGCGCCCACATTCGCCGCCTGTGTCGGCATTCATACCGTAGAATTGCGTATTCGCCGCAACGGAATGCGGGTGGCATTGTCAGAGATTGCCTGACGTCTTAACCGAACGGTTACCCTACCGACGGTCAGCGGATCAGAAATCCAGCCAGTGGATCAGAAATCCAGCCAGCCTTGGCCGGATGCGTAGCGCACCAGTTCGGCGCGTGTCTTGAGGCCAACCTTCTCCAGTCCGCGCGCCTTGTAGGTTTCGACCGACTTCACGCCGACGTCGAGCCGGGATGCAATTTCCTTGTTCGTAAAACCAAGCGCCGCCATCTTCAGAACATCGGCTTCGCGGTCGGTCAGGGCGGGAAAGACGCCTTTCTTCGCCGCGAGCTTCTTGTTGCCCTTGTTGCCGTCGAACACACGTCCGACGATGGCCGGATCGATATACAAGCCCGCCGACCATGACGGCGCGAATGGCCTGAACCAGATTTTCGACCGCGGAGCGTTTAAGAACATAGCCGCGCACGCCGGCCTCCAACGCCTGATTGAGGTAAGCGCGGTCCTCGTGAAGCGTGAGAATCAGCAAACGGATATCCGGCATCTCGCCGGCGAGGCGGCGGCTGAGTACGATGCCGTTGAGCTCGGGCATCGAAATATCGAGCACCGCGACGTCCGGCCGCTTCTCGCGGATCAGCTTGAGAGCGCTAAAGCCGCTGACGGCTTCGCCAACGAGCTCGAAGTCATCCTCCGCGCGGACAAGATTGCGCAGCCCGTCGAGCACGATGGGGTGGTCGTCAGCAAGGACGATACGGGTTTTCTCGGTCACGCCGCCGACCTTTGCGCATCGAGTACAATGCGGGCGAACAACAGCGGTGCCGGTGCCCGGCGTCGATTCGATTTCAAGCGTTCCGCCAATCAGTAACAGACGCTCGCGCATCCCGTCCAAGCCCAGACCTTGATAGCCCCCGCCTTTAGCGGTTATCGCGCCTATGTCGAAACCGCAACCGTTGTCCTCGATAATCACCTGCAATGTTGTACCCACGCGTCCGATCACGACGCTGACGGCCGAGGGCTGCTGCGCATGCTTGACGATGTTGGTCAGGCCTTCCTGCACGACACGATAAACGGTGGTGCCGATTTCGCTCGGCACGTCGTCGATATTCGGATCGTCGCAATGGAAGTCGACCTCGGTGCCGCATTGCTCGCTCCAGTCGGCCACGTAACTCGCCAGCGCTTTTTTCAGCCCGAGCTCGTCAATCGCGGGTGGCCGCAACTCCCAGGCGATACGGTGCAATGTCTTGCCGAGCTCTTCCATCCGCTTGCGGACCACATTCAGGCGTTCGTGGGCGGGGCCCGCGATCAGCGCATCGATTGCGTTCATTTCCAGGATCGCTGCGATCAATCCCTGACCGGCCTGGTCGTGCAGTTCGTAGGACAGGCGCAACCGTTCCTTTTCTTCGGCGATCGAAAGGTGTCTCCGCAAACCGATCACGAGATTGGTCTTTCGTTCGCTGTCGACTTTGAGCTGCGAGTTCGCCGACGAAAGATCGCTTAGCAGTCGGTCGCGCTCGCTCAGCAAGCGCCGCGGTCGGCAGCGACCAGAGCGAGGTGAAGGCGAGGATGATCTGCAAGCCGAGAATTCGTTCAGCGAGTTGCGTTTGCAGCAGTATAGGGTCGCCGATGCCCGTTACGATAAAAGCGCTGGCGATGAGCGAGGTCAGCAGTGTCGCCACGGTAGCGCCGACCAGGCCGAACCGAAGCGTCGCGAACAGGATCGCCGGCACGACCATGAATATGATCGGACGAAAATAGACGGCGCAGGTGCAGACCGTGACCACGAGCACAAGGATGCCGGCAGCTTCCGTCAGCCGATGCTTCAATTGCGTGCTGTACCAGTCCGGCGACGTGATGCTGATGAGAAACGGCGTCACGATGATCAGGCCGAGCGCGTGCGCGGGATAAAGATGCATCCATACGAGCCGCCATGGAATGACGTATGCCGAGCCGACAGCCATGGCGGCTACCGCGTCGCTGCCGATCGGGGCGATCGTGCCTGCGATCATGATGAAGACAAGCAGGCTTTTGAATTGAGTAAGATTGGAGGCGTCGATACGGAATACCGCCAGCAGCGCCAGTACGACGCAAACCTCGAAAAGATCCGAGGCGCCGAGAATGATCCCGGAGATCGGTGTAACCCCCGACGTCATCGCCCCCAGCGCAATTGCGCACGCCCCGCCCACAAGGATTGAAGCGTAATTGCGCAGGTTCCGTTCGTAGCGGAGCAACGCGACCAGTATCAGAGCGTTGGTCGGCCAAACCGTCACGACGTAGTGCGACAGACGCGAGAAATCGAGGGTGAGGACCGAAACCACGTAAAACACCACCGGCAGCGTCAGATGGCCCACGAGGGAGAGCGGGAAGCGGCGTTCTCCGGCTTTGGAGCAGAGTCGGCGGGACGGTCGCCGTCCATCTGCAAAGATAATTGCGCCGGCTCGGCACGCGGCCGGCCGTAAACAAAAGCAGAGAGAGTGTCCGAGAGGCCCGTGGTTTTCAGCATTCATGGCCGCGCCCGCTCTTGTGTGCCGAATCGGGCCGTGGGCAGCGCGGATAGTCTCACGAAGGATGGCGGCTGACATCAGAAATGTCAGGTACGCGTCGCCTCAAAAGAAGCCGACGGATTCGCAGCCAGTGCCGGCGGCAAAGCTCTTTTTGACGCGGCGGTTCGGAATATCGACCACGTGCATGGAGCCGTCGCCCTGGCAGGCGACGAACAGCTCGTCGCCATGGAATGCCATGTCCATCGGTTGCGAGCCGACCTTGATCGCACACTGCTCGCGGAACGACGGGTCGATCAGGCTCACCGTATCGCTGTTGAGGCTGGTGACGCCGATCAGGCTGTTGTCCGGCGCATAGCGCGCGATCTGCGCCGCCTTGGGCACGTCCTTGAGCACGATTTCCTCGCGGACCTTGCCGGCATCGGTGTCGATCAAGATGAGTTTGGGTTCGGCATCGTCGACGGCGACGACGGTTTTGCCGTCGGCTGAGATCGCGATGCCGGCGAGCGGCCGCGGCGCCTTGATCTTGCCGAGCAGTTTTCGCGCCGGCAGGTCGATCACCGAGACGGTGCCGTCTTCCTCGTTCTCGGTGTAGAGCCGCTTGCCGTCCGGCGAAATGATCAGCCGATGGCCGTTGGTCGAGCCGGAGTCGATCGCCTCGACGACCTTATTGGTCTTGCGGTCGATCACCGCGACCACGGCGCTGTTCTCGCAGGTGATGTAGATCAGGCCATCGGGCCCGAGCTTGAGCGTATGCGGCGCGATATAGGGCCGCAGATCGATGGTGCCGACATGGGCGCGCTTGTGCAGATCGAAGATGCACAGATGATGCTGCGGGTTGGGATTGCGGCCATGAATGCCGTCGCCGAAGATCGGCACGTAGGCTAGGCCGGTCTCCGGTATCACCAGCAGTTCGTGCACGGTGCGCGGAAAACCGTCGATCACGACCTCGGTCTCGTAAGTCTGCGGATTGAGGAACAGCACTTTGCCGCCCATCTTGTCGACCGCGATTATTCCGTGATCTGCGCTTGCCATCGCTGCTTCCCTTGGTCCTGCGACAATTTACCGCGTCATGCCCGCGCTTGTCGCGGCCTACGTTAAGCGCCATGAAGGCGTGGATGGCTGGGACAGGCTCGGCCATGACAGCTACGATGCCGCTAAACCGGGAGGATCGTCCATGAACGCTGTCGCCAGCCATAACGTCAAATTTCTGAGCCACAGCGACCAGGGCGGCCGCGGCGATGGCGTGCAGGTCATGGTCAACAAGGGCTTCGCCTATGTCGGCCATGGCTTTTCCAACGGCATCACGATCATCGATGTGCGCGATGCGAAAAATCCGAAGACGGTCAACTTTTTACCTTGTCCGCCGAACACGCGCGCGCATCACTTGCAGACCGCCACCCACGAAAATTTGGCGATCTCCTGCTGGCGGTCAACGGACCGAGCGTGTGGACCATGCAGGTCAGCCAGGAAGCCTACTTCGCCGGCAATTCCGGCGACGCGCTTAAAAATCAGCAGTTCACCAGCGGTTTGCGAATTTTCGACCTTGCGAAACCGGAAGCGCCGCGCGAAATCGCCTTCCTGCCGCTTGGCGGGCTCGGGCCGCATCGCATCTGGTATGTCGGCGAGCGCTACGCTTACGTTTCGGTGCATCTGCCGGAATTCACCGACCACATCCTGGTCATCGTCGATATGAAGGAGCCGACGCGGCCGCAAGTCGTCGGAAAATTCTGGCTGCCGGGCATGAACAAGGCCGCGGGCGAGACGCCGACCTGGCCGCAAGGCAAGCGGTACGCGCTGCATCATGGGTTGGTCGCGGGAAATCTCTTTTACAGCGCGTGGCGCGACGGCGGTCTCGCGATCGTCGATGTCGGCGATCCGGCAAAGCCGAAACTCGTCAGTCATCGTAACTGGGATCCGCCGTTCGGCGGCGGCACCCATTCGCCGCTGCCGCTGCCGGACCGCAATCTGCTTGTGGTCGCCGACGAGGCGAACTTCGCCGATTGCAGCAAGGGCCTGCGCTACATCTGGACGTTCGACATTCGCGAGCCGTCAAACCCGGTGAGCATTTCGACCATGCCGATTCCGGACGAAGCGGACTATTGCAAGAAGGGCGGCAATTTCGGTCCGCATAATCTGTGGGAGAACCGGCCCGGCGCGTTCCAGAGCTCGCGCTTCATTTTCGCAACTCTGCACAATGCCGGCGTCCGCGTTTACGACATCAAGAATCCATTTGCGCCGGCCGAGAGCCGGCTACTTCGTGCCGCCGCCGCCGGCCAAGATGTACGATCCGCGGCCGAACCGGCCCCAGGTCATTCAATCCTGCGACTGCTATGTCGACGCCCAGGGCGTGATGTATCTGACCGATTCCAACGCCGGGCTGTACATCCTGCAGTTCGACGGCGCGTGACGCGTCGCCGCTGCCGTCCGATCCGCATTGACAGTGGGACGCGGCCCTTCCACACTTGAGCAGCAATGAGAGCCGCACAAGCGGCCTGCTGTCGCACCATCGCGGAAAGCGGATATCGGCTTCCGGACGAGATGGTGCGTAAAACGCAGCGTCAACAGGCGCATTGGGGGAGGATTGGATGTCGAGCATCACGGCCGGCCATATTGGCGCGGCGGCACCAGCGGGCGCAGCTACGCTCCGGCGGTCCGCAAACCGTCGAAGGTTACGTCAACGCTGCCCTCGATGAAGCGAAGATTTCGCCGCTGCATAAGCGCGTCGTTGCGCTGATCGCCGCCGGATATTTCTGCGACGTCATCGACTTCAGCATTTTCGGCGCGCTGGTGCCGTTCATCATCAAGTCGGGCATCGGCGGAGCGGCAGACGCGGCGCTGATCGGCAGCGCCACCATCTTCGGAATAGCGCTGGGGACGATAGGCCAGGGCGAACTGTCCGACCGGTTCGGCCGCCGCTTCATCTATCAGTTCAATCTTTTGCTGTTCGGCATCTTCACCATCCTCGGTGCGTTGTCGCCAAACGTGACCTTGCTGGTGATCTGTCGCGTCATCGCCGGCCTTGGCCTTGGCGCGGAGCAGCCATTGGCATTCACCTATGCCGGCGAATATGCACCCAAGGCGATCCGCGGCCGCATCCTCGCTATTGTTCACTTCATCGGCGGCGCCTGCGTCTGGCCGATCGGAACCGGGCTGGTGCTCGGCTTCAGCGCCTATTTCGCCGCTGGCGACGCGGCTTCCGCCGCCTATGTATGGCGCGGCGTGTGGATTTTGATCGGCGTGCTTGCGCTGGTCGTGTGGGTGTTCCGCTTCACGCTGCCGGAATCGCCACGCTATCTGGCGACCCATGGCCGCGGCGACGAAGCGATCAAGGTGCTCGGCCGCCTCGGCATCGCCGGCCCGACCCAGCCGCTGTCGACCGATGCGGCGAGCAACACCAAGAGCGATCCGTTCAGCGTCGTATTTTCGAAGTTCCCGGTCCGCGTCGTCGCCGGCATGATCTGCTTCACGGCGTTCTTCGGCATCGCTATCGGTTTCACCGCATGGCTGCCGAACATCATGGCCGGTAAAGGCTTCACCGTCACCAAGTCGCTGCAATATACGCTTGCAATGAATTTCGCCGTGCCGTGCGCGAGTCTTCTTCATGATGTACGCGCTCGACAAGTTTGGCCGAAAGATCACTTCGATCTGCGCGTTCCTTGCTGCTGGCGTCATGGCGATGGTCTTTGCCAATGCCGCTACGCCGATAGAGCTCATGGTGATCGGCTTCATCATGTTCTTCTTCGTTCAGGTCGCCGGCAATGCGATGCAGATCTTCACGTCCGAGGTGTTCCCGACCAATGCGCGCGCGTCCGGCTTCGGCTGGGCCGCCGGCGTCGGCCGTCTGGCGACCGCCTTCATCATGCCGACAATTCTTTGGGTGCAGAACGGCTGGGGTTTGACGACGGTGTTCGCGTGTCTGGCGACATTGCTGTTTATTGCCGCGGGGGCCGTCACCCAGCTTGGGCCCGGAAGCGCGGCAGAAGAGCCTCGACGAGATCGCGCCGCCGACTGGCTAAAGCGTGTGCTCATAAACTTGGCGATGTCGGCTCTGACCTCCAAAAAGCGGACATCGCCGGGTGACCGCGGCGTGTCCGTTTTGGGCATCTTCCGCCGCACGCACTGCGCAATTCCAGCCCCTCGTTCGCTCCACGATTGGACGTCCGCCAGTAAAATTAATGCGCGAAGTGACAAATGATCGTCCCAGCGATTGCGTTTTAAGTCATTAGCTATGCCACCCACGCCTGCAAAAAGTTTCCGGCGTGCTCCAACGCCTTGCGGCCGTCGGCTAATCTGGCGTTCCACATTGGCCACGCGTGGATCATGTGCGGCCAGATTTCGAGCGTGACGTTCACGTCGGCCGCGCCCGCGGCGGCGGCAAAACGTACTGCATCGTCGATCAGAGTTTCCGCCGAGCCGACCTGGATGAGCACCGGCGGAAAGCCCTTGCAAGTCGGCAAACAGCGGCGAGATAAGCGGGTCTGCGGCGATCGTTCGCCGGCAGCGATAGGCGTCTGCTAGCTCTTCAAGATATGACCGATGAAGAGCGGATCTACAGCGTCCTTGGTGGTGAGCGACTCGCCCGACATGGTGAGGTCGGTCCACGGCGAGGCCAGCCAGGCGCAGGCGGGTGCGCCTGCTCCGCCGCCCGGAGGCGGTTGATCAGCGTGATGGTCAGTTGCCGCCGGCGCTGTCGCCGCCGACCGCGATGCGCTGCGCTGCTATGCCCTGCAATGCAGAAAACGCCAAGCCGTCATCGCGTCGTCGTAGCGCCGCGGGATAAGGATGCTCCGGCGCGAGCCGGTAGGCGACCGCGAGCGTGCGCATGCCGCGCCGCGCGGCCCGCTTCGGTCACCATGCGGCGATGGCTCGCGATCGAGCCCGAGCAATAGCCGCCGCCGTGGAAGAACATCAGCACGCGGTCTCGTCGCTCCCCGGGGCGACGACCACTCGCCGCGACACCCCGCCGAGATCGACCGGTTCGAGCCGGATGTCTTCGGCGACCGGCCAGACCGTGCCCACCTCCTCGATCCGCGCCCGTCGCTCCGCCCAGCCCACCGGGCGCGGCTTTGCCGACAGCAGCGTGCGGATCGCGGCGATCTCGGTTTCGGTTTCGCTCAAGGTTTGCCCTCCCAACTCATATTTGTCTCGCACTGGACAGTTTTGCGAACCGCCAAGGCGGAATTGGGAAAGCGCTCTGTCGGCACCCTAATGACAGCCCGCGCGAGCACGTTCCATACGGTCGACCTAGCTACGCTGGCGCTGGCCACCTCCGGCGTAGTCATCAGTGCCACCCGTCGGCGCAGGGTCGAAGGCCTGATTTGCGTGGGCAATCACGGCGGCAGTCATTCTATCTTCACGTTCGCCGCCTTGATGACCTCCCCCATTTGGCCGAGTCCTTGCGTAGAAATTCGGCAAAGGCTTCGAGCGGCCCAGGTACCGGCTGCACTGCAAAGGGCTCAAGATACTTCTTCTGGAATTCCGGATCGCTGACGATCTTTTGCACGTCGGCGTTGACCTTCTTGATGATGTCAGCAGGCGTGCCGGCCGCAGCAAACAGCCCGAACGATACGCTCGCCTCGTATCCCGGAACGGTCTCGGCGATTGTCGGCACGTCGGGGAACTGCGGCACCCGCTTCTCGCTGCCGAAAGCGAGCATCTTGAGCTTTCCGGCGCTCACGGAACTCAGCGCCACGGATGGGCCCATAATCACCGCGTCGATGTGTCCGGCGATCACGTCAGTCAGCGCGGGTGCCGAGCCGCGATAGTGCACCGCCGTTATGTCGATGCCGGCGAGATTCTCCAGCTCGAGCCCGGCGATGTGCAGTGCGGTGCCGACGCCGGCCGTGCCGAAGGTCAAGGCCCCGGGCTTCTTCTTGGCGAGCGCGATCAGGTCGCTCACCGAATTCACCGGCAGCGACGGATTGACCAGCAGCGCTGTCGGAATGGTGCCGTAGCCGGCGACCGGGACGAAGTCCTTCTCCGCGTCGTAGCCCAGCTGGTCTTTGCCATAGAGATGCGGTTGGGTCGTGTAGAAGCCGATCTCCGAAGCGAGCAGCGTGTAGCCGTCATGCTCGGCCCGCATCACGTATTGGGCCGCGATCGTGTATCCGGCGCCGCCCCGGTTCTCGACGATCACGCTCTGCTTTCCACATCTCCGACAGACGCTGCGCAATGGCGCGGGTGAGCGTGTCGGTCAAGGCGCCCGGTGCCGAGGTCACCACGATGGTGACATTGCGGTCGGGGTAGGTCTGCGCGAGCGCGGCGGGGCTCGCGACCAGGCAGGCGAGCAGAAACCAAGCGGCTGAGCATCGCGGCCATCGCTCGCTCCGATTCCCAAGTTCTTGTCGTTTCACGGGGCTCAGGACGTAGCCTAGCACGTTGGGGGACGACGGTGTGCTCGGCGCACAAGGGTCATGTATGCGAAGGGGCGGCTGTTTGTAGTCTGTCCGCTCATCACCCAGTAGCCGACATTGCCGCAACGCGGCAAGTGCAGCTAAGGGCCAGTTCCAGACGAACAGATGGCCACGAACAGCCCGACCGGTGTTACGTCCCAAGTCGATAAGCAGGAGAGCTATCTCGGGGCCGATGGCATGGCCGAGCAGTGGTGGTCAACGATCAGCCAACGTTCGTCGTTCTTGACGTAGGTGAAGCTGTAGCGCGGCTATTTATGGGGCGTGAACTTGATTCATCCGGCGTTGGCCAATTACGATGGGAATGCGGGTATTGCTATTTCTTCGCATGGAGGTGTTGCGTGAGCAGTAAACTGCGTGCGGAGTGCGGCAGGTTTCGCCTTTCACTGGCGTTGAGTTTAACGACGGCGGGGCTGATCGGCGTCGGTATGGCGTCAGCGCTCGCCCAAACTCCCTCGACCTCTCACGTCGTGACGCGTGCTTATCTGATGAGCGGATTTGGCGACGCGGGGACAGGCGCAATGAACACAATGGGCGCGAAACTGCGGGCGCACGGCATCATTGTCACGGTCGGAAGCTACACTCAGGCGGATGCCTTCGCGGCCGACGCCTGCGCGCATAGCAAAGACCGCATCATCGTTGTCGGATATTCGCTCGGCGCTACGGCGGGGGCTCAGCTCGCCACCGCGGCGCGGGCCTGCGGCGTCCATTACGTCCGCCTGGTCGGCATCGACCCGCTCGGTTCAAGCGCGGCGGTTTCTAGCGGTGTCAGCGCCACGAATTTTGTCGGCGCGTTGCAGGGCACGATATCAGGTGCCCGCAACACGGCGGCACCAGGCTACGACCATGCCGGCATCATCAACAGTCCCCGCATGCAGGCGCGCTTCGTCGCCGCCGCTCTCTCTCATTGAAATTCGTCGAGCACTGCTTGCGCAACAGATGGATCGGAGCAACGCGCGCGTGCTCCTTATTGTCATCGCCGCAGCACTCATGGCTTGGTTTGTCTTGACGCTTCTCTGAGCGCCGGCCGATCGTTGACGTCGCTTTGGGGTCATTTTCGACCGACGCTCTCCGGCTCTATCGCGGCCCGTTGTCCGTTGTGCGTCCAATAACGACGCGGCGCCGCGACCATCGCGATGAGCGCTGCCGTAACCATAGGCGCGAATTGACACCCACAGTAAGTTCGGCTCCCGGAGTATTGTTATAGTTCAAATTACAACCCGGTCTTGCGACTAATTTAGAGTTTAAGTTATGAGCATTGAGCACCTACACAACTCCGGGAGTTCAGCCATGCAAATCTTCCGCTTCGGGCTTATAGTATTCGTGACAGTTGGTATCGGCACGTGCGCCGCGGCGCAGAATTATCCGTGGTGCGCACAATATGGCGGCAGTGCCGGGGGCGTTATGAATTGTGGCTTTGTCAGCTTCGATCAGTGCATGGCGACGCTGAGCGGTATGGGGGGCTTCTGCAACCAAAATTCACAATACCAAGCCGCCGGGCCCGCATCGACGAAACAAATACGGAAAAAGTCGCACACACATTCCTGACTCTTCCGGAAGCAGATATTCCCTATCGGCATCCTCACTGTCAGCTAAGGTCATGAGCGTAGTTTCAGGGCCTGTAAACGACTTCCGCTTTAGCCCCAATCGCCGACATGCCGCTGCGCCGCACTAAGTGACGCGACGGGGCCAAAACCGGACTCCAGGAGTAAGCGTCCTCCCAACTCGGAAGCCAAGGAAGAGACTCCGGTTCACGGTGGAGTACCAGTTGCGGTTGGCCGTGCGGAGGAACCGCGGAGCGTAGCTCCAAGTGCCGCCACGGACGACGCGGCGAGGCGCGACCGAGTGCTTTGGTGATATTTAACCACAGGCCGGCTTGTTTGCACGTCGGCCAATCCATAAGACCTAAAAAGGATTGGTGCGTGATCCGCTCGCCACCGCCGAGGCGATCGAAGGGCTTTACTTGCTCGCCCGGCGAAACCTGGAGGTCGCGAACGTCCCTCTTACTCCGGCAAAAGCTGAGAGGGGCCAGAGGACGACTAGTCCGGGGAAGGAAAGTACAAATCCGGCAACCGCCGCAACACGTGAATTGAAGTAGGTTCCCACTGCGCAGCCGGCACATAAGAGAGCGAACACGAGACCTGCGGCCGAATTGCCCATCATGACCAAATAAAGAAGCGCGAGTGTTGCAACGCTAATCATGCCGACAATCGTCAACTTTTTTGCTTGCTGCGGCGTCTCGACCGGTTTCCAAGGCAATACCACAAGCTTCAACGTCGAAGTCTGCGGTTCTGCGTCCGCGCGGGAGCCTTGCCAATTTTGATCTCTTTGCTTTTTTTCCTCGGTTCGCCGATTGGCTTCGGTATCCCGCTGCTTACGCTCCTCTGCGATGCGTTGCGCGTCGGCTTCGTCCTTTTTGCGTTGCGCGTCTTCCTCAGCGTGCCGCTTGGTTTCGGCTTTCTGCTGCTGCCTTTGCTCTTCCTCGATACGCTGGGCTTCGGCTTGCTGCGCCGCAGCCGCGTCGCGCTCTCGACGCCGGCTTTCAGCCTCGGCTACCGCCGCTTGGCGGGCGCACTCCTCGGCTTCGCGCGAAGCTGCGGCTTCACTTTCGAGACGCTGCCGTTCTTGTTCCTCGGCCAGCCGCTTCGTTTCGGCTTCCTGCCGAGTTTCCGTTTTTTGGAGAAGTCAGCGGTTCTTTGTCTTCGCCGGGTTTATCTGCCTGCACGAACGCCTTAACGGAAGCCGAAAGCTTTTGAAGGTGCTGATCAAAGGGCGGTGTTAGTGCATCGAGCCAGTGCACCGGCCCCAAGTAGTACGCCAACGATTTCTGCGGATCGACATCCTCAATGCGGAACGGGATCACCGACTTTTCTTTGTCGAAAGCGCGCTGCGCCTCCCGATCGATTTGCCTTGACCCATTGCTGCTTGAGGAAAATATCAGAACCATGACGCGGCAATTATCAATCGCATTGATAATTGCCCCAGCCCATTCGGCACCTGGCGGGACATCGCGCGGTGCGATCCAGCATCGGATGCCGTCAGCCTCAATCTTCGCGCATGCGGCGTCGGCCGCCGCTTTATCCTGATGCGCATAGCTGATGCGCATAGCTGATGAAAACGTCGAAGTTCATCGACCCCAATTCCACCCGGTACCAACCCCATTTCAACCGTATCAGAAAACCGCTCCCCATGCACCTTGCCGCACTAGCGACAATTCGCGGTAAATGCCCGCTTGGGGTCAAACGCTACACATGAGCGTGTTCGCCGAAAGTCTGCTGTTCACCCAACTTCCGACATGCCGCCGCGTCGCACTAAGTGACGCTTAGGGGACCAGGAAGAGACATCGCGCGTCGCAAGCTATAATTTGCCCCGGGGGCAATGCGAACGGTGTTCGTATCTGAACCACTGGTTTCGAAAATTATGCGATCAGCAAAGAGGCGGCGATCCGATGGATGCGGCATTCGAGTTGGGGCTCTATACGTTCGGCGACCTTATGCCGGAAACGCAGGCGGGCAAGGCTGTCGGCGCACAGCAACGCATGGCGGAAATCCTTGCGGCAGCGAAGCTCGCCGATGCGTCGGGTCTCGATGTTTTCGCGGTCGGCGAACATCATCGGCTGGATATGGCGGTCTCGCCACATCTGCCGTATTGGCGGCGATCGCGGCAGTGACCGAGCGCATTCGCCTGGCGAGCGCGGTCACCATCCTAAGCACGGCGGATCCGGTCGTGGTCTTCGAGGATTTTGCCACCATCGACCTTATCTCCGGCGGACGCGCCGAGATCATCGTCGGACGCGGCATTTTCACCGAATCGTTTCCGCTGTTCGGCTATGATCTTGCCGACTACGACGATTTGTTCGCGGAAAAACTTGAGCTGCTCATGCAGCTCAACGCCGCCGAGCGCGTCACTTGGCAGGGACGCTTCCGTCCTCCCCTGAAGGATGCACCAATTCCGCCAAGGCCGGTCCAAGGTCGCCTGCCCATCTGGGTCGGCACCGGCGGCACGCAGAGCAGCATCGTACGCGCCGGCGCGCTCGGTTTGCCGTTGGCGCTTGCCAATATCAGCATGCCGCCGGCGAAGCTCGCGCCGTTCGCCGATCTCTACCGGCGCACCGGACTGCAGGCCGGGCACGCCGCGAACACACTCAAGGTCAGCATCGCCACCCACATGCACATCAAAGAAAATTCGCAAGATGCCCTGAACACTTTTTATCCGTACTATGCCGACTATTTTTTTACCCACACACCTTCGCAATATCGCGCGCAGGAGATCACGCGGGCCGATTATGACGAACGCGCAGCCCCGCACGGCGCGATTTTCGTCGGCAGCCCGCAGCAGATCATTGACAAGATCCTGTATGAGCACGAGCTGTTCGGCCACCAGCGTTTCCTGGCGCAAATCGACATCGGCGGCCTGCCGTTTGCGGACGTTGCCCGCATGATCGAGCTATTCGCAACCAAGGTCGCGCCGGTGGTCCGCGGCGCGATCGGCAGATAATGTTGCAGCTCGGGCAGAAATCGGTAAGCTCGCGCCAGCCGCCAAATTCACCCCGATTGCATATACGAATTATAAAAGACAAACCTGGCTACGATGAATAATGGGAGGATGTGACGATGAAACTCTACATGCACCCGGTATCGACTGCATGCCGTCCCATACGGTTGCTCATCGCCGAGAACGGCCTCAAATGCGATGAGGAGATGGTCGATATCCTCCAAGGCGCCCACTATCAGGAGCCGTACGCCTCGCTCAATCCCAACCGGATGGTGCCGCTGCTAGAGGATGGCGATTTTCGCCTGACGGAAGGTTCGGCGATTCTGAAATATCTCGCCGACAAATACGACCTGCCATCCTATCCGAAGGATCTGAAGAAGCGCGCCAAGATCAATGAAGCGATGGACTGGCTCAACACCCAGTTCTATCGCGACTTCGGTTACGGGCTGGTCTACCCGCAGCTGTTTCCACACCACAAGCGCCGTAGTGACGAAGCGCATGCCGGCGCGGTCGCTTGGGGACAGCAAGGCGCCAAAAATTGGCTGCAAATTCTCAACGACCATTGGATCGGGCCAAAAAATCAATATCTCTGCGGCAATGACCTTACCATTGCCGACTATTTCGGCGCTGGCCTCGTGTCGATCGGAGAACTGATCGATTGCGACTTGGCCGCCTACCCCAACATTAAGCGGTGGCTCGACAACATGAAGAAGCTGAAGTCGTGGCACGAGGTCAACGAGGTGTTCAATGGCTTCGTGGCTGCCAATAAGGGCAAGGAGTTTGTACGCGCGTGAGCGCGCCATCGCTTGCGGTAGCTGTAGTCGAAGCCGACGCCATCACCACAGCGAATATCGGCTATAGGTTTGCGTAGCTTCGAAGGTCCCAGACCAATCGATGCATGACCGCTTGGGGGTCATCAACTGCCTCGACTGCACTAAGTCGGCGCGACAGAAAGACTCCCAACAGCGGACGCGACGGCGGATGATCGGCGCGACCGTTTCGGGCCAATAACGGCCTCGTTAGCAAAGGCGCTAGCGGCCAGCGCCGTAGACGGCAACGCCACCTGAGCCGATGTCGAATGTCATCAGATCCTGGCCCACCGCCAGAGGACCCTGATAAGTAGTCCGCGTCTCCGCCACTATGTCAGTAGTGCTCGGTGCCGGCGCTGCGGGTGTACCGAATTGCGCGATGTGCGTGTAGACAGCGAGCTTGGGATGGATGCGCGCGAACACGGTTCCGGCTTGGCTCGGTGTCGTATGTATGGACAGGATTTTCTGGAAAGCTGCCACCTTTAGCAGTTCTGGGTTTATCGCGAAAACCTCATGAATCAATAGGTCGATCCCTTCGCCGTGCTTGATGACGTTTTCGTTAAAGTTTGTGTCACCCGACAATAGCACCGATCTGCCGTCGTAATCGACGCGATAACCGTAGGCAGGCTTGATGCCGTGCTCCACCTCGAAGGCCGTTACTCTCACTCCATCCTTCTCGTATACGGTGCCGTCTTGAGTGAATTCTTCGACGTTGGCAGCGACACCTTCCGGAGGCAGATGTTGGTCCTCCTCGCGCCCGCTAATGTCGGCGCTATAGGCAACAGCGATATTCGACAAAAGATTTTTCGCGCCGACCGGGCCAATCACATGAAGGGGAGTTGTGCGATGTGCGAAAGACGGCGGGAGCCACCCCGTCAACAGCAAGTCGGGAAGGCCGATAGTGTGATCTGAATGATAATGCGTGAAGAAAACGACATCGATTTTGGATAATGGGATGTGGAGTTGGTAAAGGCGGATGGTGGCGCCGCGACCGACATCAATAAGCAGCTTCTGGTCACCAGCTTCGATCAGCGTGCTCGCGCTAAAGCGGTTCGGATCAGGGTCCGGTACTCCGGAGCCGAGCAGCGTGACGCGAAATGTACTGTCCGCCGCACGCGCCGTACCAAAAATGGCTACGCCGAAGAAAGTTGCGAGCAATAGCATCAGTACTTTGCGCATTACGTGCCCTCCCATAAAAGCTTTTGGCGGTTGCAAGTATCGTTGACGCAAGGCGGCTTTAAGTGACCTGATACGCTGTGCCCTGACAGGTGTCGAGCGGTAGAGGTGGGTCACGAACTGCCTCGACTGTAATGAGCAGGTGTGTCAGCTAGGGCCCTCTTAACCGACACGGCAGCTGCCGACCGTTGCGACCAAGACGGCGTTTTTGCGGATGACGGCTTAATTCTCCTCCTACATGGGGAGGAACAATTATATTCGCGCCGCGTCGAAGATGCCGCGCCAGGAGGAAATATGCGGAAGCTACTATCCGTGATTATCGCTGGGACTTTTATCGGAGTGTTTGCGTTGGCACATCAGAGCACGGCACAGACCGGCGCTGTCGCTCCACCTCAGAGAACAGGTACCCGCGTTATTACATTAGGTACGCTAGCCGGCCCGGTCCCAAAACCTCATCGGGCGCAATCGTCGAATCTATTGATCGTCAATGGCACCTACTATGTTGTTGATGCGGGCGATGGCGTCGTGCGCCGCTTGGCAAAGACAAATATCAACATGAGGGAAATCGGTACAGTTTTTCTAACGCACCAGCACGATGATCACACCGCTGGTCTCGGTACTCTCTTGTCGGTAGTGTGGGATCTCAACCGCACCAAGCCGATCAATGTCTATGGTCCGCCGGGGACACAGGCGCTGGTTCATGCTGCCATAGAATATTTCACCGAGAGTTCTGAAATAAGAATAGCGGATGGCGGCCGCAGTGTCCCGATAGCAAAGGTGTTCTTCGGTCACGACGTCGGAACCGGTACAGTTTATCAGGACGCGAACATTAAAGTCACGGCCATAGAAAATACCCACTTTGCGTTTCACAATGATGGGCGCGGGGACGACAAGCACAAGTCATATTCATATCGCTTTGAAACGCCCGACCGGGTTGTTGTGTTTACTGGCGACACCGGTTTATTCGATGGCCTAGTGAACTTGGCCAAGGACGCCGATCTGCTTGTGTCGGAAGCGAATTCGGTTGAAGCGCGCAAGCAAATTTTGATTAAAAGCGGCCAGTGGCAAGCGATGACCCCCGAAGAGCAGGCTCGCATCATGGTGCAAGCGTCGAAAGGACATTTGTCGCCGGAAGACGTCGGGCACTTGGCATCCCGTGCCGCGGTGAAGACGGTTGTCCTCACACACCTGACATCGCTACCCGATGGTGACGACTACACGCCGTGGGCAGATGAGGTGAAGAAATACTTTTCTGGGCAGGTGCTGATCGCCAAGGATCTGATGGAGTTTTGACCCGAGTCTCAATCCAGCCCCGGGGCGATTGCCTGATCGATTTATCATTGTGCAATGCGTCATTTCTCGGCCTTGAAGTGCCGTCATGGGTCACTCGCGACTGGCAAGAACCCAGCGTCAGGACAATCTCAGGTCCGCTTTGCATCGGATAACGACCAAATAATGCGCGTCGCTTGAAATGATGCTTCGGGCCAGGAGCCGACATTGTCTGCAATGAAAGAGGCCGCCAACTGATGGGGTGGATGGCCCCTGAGGTGGCTTACTTGAGGGCCGACGAAACCGAAGTAAATGTGGTGTTGAGCTTGGCCCCGAGGCCCTTCGTCACGGCGATGATGGCGACGGCAATACCCGCAGCGATGAGGCCATACTCGATAGCGGTGGCCGCAGATTCGTCCTTGAGAAAGGCTCTGAGGTTCCCTGCCATGCTTGGAATTATTGCCGGTGGCTGTGAAGCATCCGTAAAATTATAGGCCCGGCATTAGGACATCACTGTTCTTCAAAAGGGCCACCTTCAGATACATCTGCCGAAGGTTATTGCACTTATGGGAAGAACCAAGCCATTCACATCACACGGCATCTTGACGCCCCGCACTTGACGTCATTGAAGGGCATGAGCGGACTCGCGACACCAGAACACGTGCGCAATTCGAATGATCAACGAAGGAATGTGCTAGCCACGAATTCAATGATAATGCGCTTTTGACCTAAGGAATGTAGAGGCAAACGATCACATTCGGACCACGGGGGACATATGGTCCGCAATGTTCCAGGTCTACACCTGCCTGACGGTTGACCATGACTGGCGCCTCATTGTGCTTGCAGGAGCCGTCTGCTTCTTGGCAAGCGCAGTTGCTATCTGTCTGTTCCGTCGCGCCCAGGCAACGATTGGGCGCACGCAGCTCGTTTGGCTGAGTTTAGACGCAACCGCGGCAGGCTGCGGCATCTGGGCTACCCACTTCATCGCGATGCTTGCCTATGATCCGTATTGCCGTGGGATACCATATAGTTTTGACCATCCTGTCTCTGCTCATCGCTGTCTTATTACCGGCGCGGGTCTCGGCACGGCGCTGTTTGGTTTAGGGCGTTGGACCGCAGTCGTCGGCGGCGCAGTCATTGGCAGCGGCATTGCGGCGATGCATTACACCGGCATGATGGCGCTGGAGTTACCAGGCCGCCTTACCTGGGCGCCGAATCTCGTAGTGGCTTCTATCGCGTTGGGCATCTCGTTCGGGGCCCTTGCACTCTATTTTGCCGCAAGGCGCGATGACTGGGTGAACACGTCGATCGCAACCGCCCTGTTTGCGCTTGCGATCCTCTTGATGCACTTCACAGCCATGGGGGCCGTGCTGGTCGTGACCGACCCGACACGTATCAATGACGCCGGCGATTTGTCACCCGCTTCTCTCTCTCTTGTCATTGCCGGTGCAGCTGCGATCATTCTCGGTATATGTCTCGTCGCGGCATTGAGCGATCGGCAATCGAAAGTGACTTTGCGGCAGCAGAAAATCCTGCTCGACACCGCCCTTGAGAACATGTCGCAGGGGCTTTGCATGTTTGATGCGGACGGCCGCATCGTGTTGTTTAACGAGCGGTACGCCAAGATGATGGGTTTGTCGGCTGCATGGCTCAAGGGACGTCCCTGCTCGACCTGTTCAAACACAGGAAAGAGTCCGGAGAGTTTGCTGGCGACCCAGAAGAATTTTTCGCGCGCGTGATGGCGGAGGCGCGCGAAGGCAAATCCAGCACCAGGATCATGGAGACAATGGCCGGCCTTGTACTTCGCGTGGTCGACCAACCCATGCCGGGAGGCGGCTGGGTCGCGACCTTCGAGGACATTACCGAATGGCAGAAAGCGCAGGCGCAGATCTCGCACATGGCGCATCACGATGCGCTGACCGGTCTGGCGAATCGCACCCAGCTTGTCGAAAAATTGGAAAAGGCGCTTGCCGTGCTGCCATTGCGAGGTGGCAGCCTCGCCGTGCATTTCATCGATCTTGATCGCTTCAAGAACGTCAATGACACCCTTGGGCACGACGGCGGTGATTTCCTGCTCAAGACCGTCGCCGAACGCCTGCGCGGGGTAACCCGCATCGACGATATGGTCGCCCGGCTCGGCGGCGACGAGTTCGTCGTGGTCCAGACCGACGTCAAGAGCAAGGATCAGGCCGAGGATTTCGCGCGCCGCCTCATCTCTGCAGTTACCGCGCCAATGAAATTCAGGGACCAGGTCGATCGTTGCCACGGCGAGCGTCGGTGTTGCATTAGCGCCGGCAGACGGAACCAATCCGGAGCGGCTTTTGAAAAGCGCCGATCTGGCGCTGTACAAGGCCAAGGCTGATGGTCGCAATTGCATCCGGCTCTTCCTGGCCGAGATGGACACCGAATTGCAGGCGCGATTTAAGCTAGAGAAGACAATTCGCGACGCGGTACAGCACGATCGCTTCGTATTGCACTACCAGCCGCTCTTCGAAATGTCGGAGCGCCGCCTCATCGGCTTCGAGGCGCTGATACGCCTGCCGGCGGAAGACGGAACACTTATCCCGCCGTTGGTGTTCATTCCGGTTGCCGAGGACTTGAGACTCATCGACAAGATCGGTGCATGGGTGTTGCGGGAGGCGTGCCGCACCGCCGCGACTTGGCCGGAGTACCTGACCGTTGCGGTTAACCTGTCCCCCGCGCAATTCTTGGCGGGTAGCGTTAGCGATATCGTCGCCGCCGCGCTGAAAGAGGCCGGCCTCGCGGCGCATCGGCTCGAGCTGGAGATCACGGAGACCCTGCTGCTCGGCAATTCTGAAGCCATCATGGCGGAGCTTCAGAAGCTCAAAACAATGGGCGTGGCAATCGTGATGGACGATTTCGGTACCGGCTATTCGAGCCTAAGCTATCTGTGGCGCTTCCCGTTCGACAAGATCAAGATCGACCGCAGCTTCATGCAGGGCTTCGAAGGCTCCGGCCGTGATGCCAAGACGGTGGTAAAAACGATCATCGCGCTCGGACGCGAGTTGAACATGCGGGTGACGGTTGAAGGCGTCGAAACCGCCACGCAGGCAGCGTTTCTCGACAAGGCCGACGGCGATCAGGCCCAGGGCTTCTTCTTCGGCCGGCCGGTCCCCGCCTCAGAAGTCAGCGCCAATATTCTCGCGGAATTTCAGAAGACGCACCCGGCATCATCCGCAACCGCACCAGAGAGTAAATTGCCCCGGGTCAAGTCATCGGCCTGACTATAGCGCGGCCGAGTTGCGGACCAATTATCCGGCAGTCGCAAGTGAAGTGAAGGTCTAGTCCCGCTTCGGGTCAGCCTCGACCGAGACGAGCCGCCACTAGCGCCGCGCCATGTCCGCTGTATCGCCGGTAACGACCAAGACACTATGGCGCTGCGATAGGTCGCGAAGGTCAAACTGCAGTCATCACCCAATGTTAGCGAGAAGCCCGGACGTTAGGGAATTGGGATGAGCAATCCGACGCTCGTGCCAAGTGACTGTTCGTGTCCCGCGCTGAATGAGTAGCTGTAGCTCGGCTCCAAAAACCACCCGAACTTTCGATCCGGCGTTGGCCAAAACATGAAATCCGCTGCAATCTCGCCAGCAACTTTTGTCCCGTCGCGTGAGAACGTCCATTCCGGCCCGACACCGAACATAAATTCCACTTTATCAGACAGAGTGAATGGCTTTTTGAATAGAAGATCGGTGCTCCATTCCGTCTGACCGCCGCCAAACATTGTTGAGACACCCGCCTCGATTTCAAGCCAATCCTTTATTGGAGTGAACTCTACCGCCGCCGTTGGCCCTAACTTGCCGCTAGGGAAGTCCCATTCGCCAGCAGCGCCTAACTCGACAATCGCGGTAGGCTCTTTTTCTTCGGACCATGCCTCGCCCGCAAATAGCGAAAGCGCGACCGTCAAGCACAGCACTCGCATTGGTCCGCCGACCATGCCTCACGCCCTTCTTTGACCAGGAAGTACACGATTGCCAGTGAGCCGACGCCATCAATCCACCATGCGCCCACAAGCCATTGCGCGGTGAGGCTGACGACAACCACGAACGACAGCCATCCGCATGTCACGGCTTCCATGGCGTCGGCGCGAAGCGCACGACTTCCGATCTTCTCTGCAATGGCGATCTTGCGTTTCGCCAAGTAGCGCATGGCTGGAATTGCGATGAGCGCGACAAGGAAGC
The DNA here is from genome assembly GCA_963742215.1 of uncultured Alphaproteobacteria bacterium. Classification (GTDB taxonomy): domain Bacteria; phylum Pseudomonadota; class Alphaproteobacteria; order Rhizobiales; family Xanthobacteraceae; genus BOG-931. Next base: position 2,479 of record CAVULJ010000019.1, on the reverse strand, counting down.
CGGGCCATGAGAATTCTTCGCCGGTTTTCGTCCATAGTTGCCACATCGCCGCGGCCGTGACGTAGGCGGCCAAGACGAACAGCAAGCCGCCGCCGATGCGGCTGGCAATGCGTTCGGCGCGCTCTGAAAATTTCTGCCCGTGGCGAAGCTCTACGGACAAGCGCCACATCAGCACGCCCGCCGATGCCAACTCGATTACGCTATCGAGGCCAAAGGCGACCAGCACAAGGCTGCCGACTGTTACCCCAGCCCAAATGGCAACGACGGCTTCAACCGTCATCCATCCGATTGTCAGCCATTCAAGCCCGAACGCCTCACGAATGAGCGGCAGCCGGTCGGATCGCGGCGGTAAGAAAAGCGGCGGAGGGGCACAAGCACCTGCCATGCGTGAAGGATATTCCAATCAGGTCCCAATGTCTGCTGCGGGTCTTGGCTGTGTAAAAACGCGGAGACGCGCAACGGCGATAGAATGGACATCTCCGAAATCAAATTCTGCTGCGCAAAGATTCGTCCGCGCATTCAGCATCGATCGATTGAAGAAAAATTATTCTTGTCGCTTCTTGGCTTTTTGCGTTTTCACACAGCCTAGGCCAGTTTCGACCGAGTAAACTTCCCTTTGCGATGTCCGGTTATCCCCGGTGAGTTCAACCGGTCGACGCAACACCTTCCTTTAGAGAGCAAAGATCAATTATAGGCTGATAAGTCAGAGACTTTTTTGTGGTACGAGGGCGGCAGAGAAAATTACGTTTTAAAATAGCTGGTTGTGGAGGGACTCGCTGAAAGCGCTTGGGCGAGCGTTTGGCAAGCCGTTATCGTTATGTATTGCCAGCCGCTCCTGGTGTTGCGTCGACCGGTTGAGACCACCCCCCGACAGCGGACATCGAGATTGCCTACATCTATGAGCGGAGGCTCTGGTTCATTCCGCGGCGGAGGCCGGCTGCACGCCGGCCTCGACGACGGGAGACAGATACGCGCCCTGGCGCAGCAATTCGCGCTGGATCGCTCGCACGTCGAGATCGCGCGGCCGCGTGCCGGTGCCGGCGGCAATGGCCGCGGCGACGCCGGCGGCATGACCGGTGAACCAGCACTGCGGAATTTCGCGCAGGAATGTGTGCGAGTTTGGGTCGCACGACACGTGACGGCCGGCGCCGAGGATATTGTCGAGCGTCTCCGGCACCAGCGCGCCGTAAGGCACCGAGATATTCGGTGTCTTCGGCGACAGCGATGTCGAGACGCCGATTTCATCGTCCCACACGGTGCCGCTGTCCCACTGTTGCCGCATCACCTTACGCAAGCCGGTGAGACGCCGGCTGTCGCGCACGCCGATCTGCGGCGCACCGAGCATGAGGAAGGCACCGGCAAAGCCCGGCGCGGAATTCCGGTAAACGTCGAGATGCGCGACGGCGAGCTCGCGCGACCGCAGCTCGACCGTGGTGAGGTCTTCGACATTGACAGCACTGTAGCCGGCGAGGCGCGGACCCATGAACAGAGCGACGTCGTTGCGCCACGAGACAAATGGTTTCTCGAAGAATTTCAGCCGCTCGCGGCCCTGCGCCATGAAGGCTGCGAAAGCATCCGGCTCGTTGTAGCGGAATGACAGCCAGCGCTCCATGTCGACGCCGCCGATCAGGAATGCGGTATTCATGCAGTGGTGGATGTCGCCTTCGTCGATATCGGATTCGCAAGCTGCGCCGGACCGCGCGATCAGATCAGCATCGCCGGTGGTGTCCACCGTGACCTTGGCCAGTATCGCGTGGCGGCCTTCCTTGCTTTCGAAGATCGCGCCCTTGACCACGTTGTCTTCGACGATCGGCTCGGCGCACCAGGCGTGAAACAAAAGCCGTACTTTGGCTTCAGTCGTCATCTGCATCGACAGCGTCTTGAGTGCTTCCGGATCGACGGTCGGCGACCAGGTGACGATGCCGTGATAGGCGGCGGTGCGCTGCGCCCAGTAAGCGGCGGTCGCGGCGTCGCGGTTGCCCCAATCTGCACGCGGCGGCCCCTGAACTGCATCCTTCGGCAGCCGGTCCATGATCTCTTCGGCAAGGCCGCGAATGATGTGCTTGCCGGACCACTCCGTCATGCGGTCGATCCAGATCACCAGCCCGCCGGTCGAAAGTCCGCCAAGGTGATTGTAACGCTCGACCAGCATCACATCGGCGCCAAGCCGCGCCGCCGCGATCGCTGCCGTAGTGCCCGCAGGACCGCCGCCGACCACCAGCACATCGGTTTCGGCAAACACCGGAATATCGCGCGCGGCTTCACGGACAGTTTTTGCGGGACGCGCGCGCCGCTGCAGCCCGCGGCCCGAGAACAGTTCGATGCCCTGCGCCGCGCCGATGCTGTCGAGTAATTGCCGCTGCCCGGCGGTTCGCGGAAAATCTCGGACTCGCGAACCGCGCGGCCAGCCGGTGAATCCGAGCCTTTGTCTTTGTTCATGGCCTTAGCATACGCGTCGTGCGGATTGCTGGAAACCGCT
>CAVULJ010000018.1:0-95927 GCA_963742215.1 uncultured Alphaproteobacteria bacterium | reverse complement strand
GTCGGCCCGCATCATCCGGTGTTTTTCTATTTGCTGCCGATCGCCTTGGTCGCGATTATGTTCGGCAGCGCGCCGGCTACCATGTTCGCGATTACAGCGATCCCGTGCGCAGCGTTTTTTCTATACGACCCGGTTTACAGTTTCCGGGTTACCAATCCGCTGGAGTTCGGCGACCTGATCTGCTTTTCGGTGCTGGCGCTGATCGCCGTCAAATGCACGGTCGAATTGCTTCGTCCGGCAAAATCGCCCCGGCCCCGGCGCTATGGGCCGCGTTTCGGGCGGCCCTAGACAGACTCTAAAACTGCGATGCGAGCTGATCGAGCCCCATAACGTGGGTGATGTTGCGCACTTCGTCTTTCTGCTCGGAGTTGAAGCTCATGAGCAGCGGAATGGCCGCTGACTTCAGCCCTTGCACTTCGGCGCTATTGGGATCGGCCTGACACAAGCTGGGTAGTCGCCGGTTCGCTCTTGCGGCGCGCCTCGCGCGCTCGCGTGTACGCAAGATTGCGCAATGCGGCTTCAACCGCCGGCCACATCTGCTCCTGATCCGAGGTCAGATGCAGCCGTTCCTTGATGCTGGCGATCTGCGCATCATTGAGGATGAATCCCGGACGTTCATTAAGGCTGCGACGGGCCGCAGCGGCAACCTTTTTAGCCAAACTCGCCTGTACAGCAACCGGTTGCGGTAGCGGCGCGGATGCCGCCGACACTGCGCTTGGCAGTGGAGCGCTTTGCTCGGCAGACGCAACCTGCACCGGCGCCTGCGCGACCGGCGCGTCAGCGACGCTCGCCTGCGGTGCTGCCGAGACAACTTGCACAGGCGCGGCAGATGCCTGTGGCACCATTGGTGCGCGGACGAAGAGCGCAGCCTGTGCTTCAGCGAGCGGCGAACGCTCGTCGCCACCACCGGCATGAACTTTGGCACACTCGAAGCATCATCGAAATCTTGCGGAAAGCGCAGCGCTACCGTCTGCGCCGCAGAAAGCTCGGTTGCTACGAGACGCCGAAGCATTCCAGCCGCCGATTACGTATCCGACAAAAACCGCAACAACAATCGAAAGGGCTCGGCCGCCCCACAACGCTTTCTTCCGCCGCATCTCGGCGCTCTCCCCGACACGTACCATCCTCTATGTCCTTTCAAATGAAGATTAATTTATGGCTAACCATAGGAATTTTGTGGCAACATGATACCGCTTCGCGTGCCATAGCTTGACTTAGCCCGGAGCTGCCGGGCAACGAAAAAGGCCCGGCATTGTCGCCGGGCCTTTTGGATTTTGATTTCGGATCGCGGCGTCAGGCCGCCTCTTCCTCGACGGCGGCCTCGTCTTCGGCCTCGGGCTTGGGACCGCGTCGCGGACCCTTGGCCAGCGCAGCCTCGATCTCCTTGATCGCTTCGGTCTCGGTGATGCGCTGCACGGCAGAGACCTCGCGCGACAGCCGATCGAGCGCAGCCTCGTAGAGCTGCCGCTCCGAGTAGGACTGCTCCGGCTGTGTATCCGACCGGAACAGATCGCGCACGACCTCGGCGATGGCGACGATGTCGCCGGAATTGATCTTGGCTTCGTATTCCTGCGCCCGGCGCGACCACATGGTCCGCTTGATGCGCGCGCGGCCCTTGAGCGTCTCCAGCGCCCGCTTGACCATCGGCGTCTCGGCAAGCTTGCGCATGCCGACGGACGCAACCTTCGAGGTCGGCACCCGCAGCGTCATCTTGTCCTTGACGAAGTTGATGACGAACAGCTCAAGCCGCGCACCGGCGACTTCCTGCTCCTCGATGGCCATGATCTGGCCCACGCCGTGAGCCGGATAGACGATGAACTCGCTAGTCTTGAAGCCTTGTCGTTGTGTCGTCTTCTTCGCGTTCATTCCCAAAGTTGCTCCTTCCGCCTCCGGCTTTTGCCGTTGAGGGGGCTTTGCCGCGCCGACCCTGTTCGGGGCACTCGCCGCGCGGGTTGTGAAGTCCTGCCGCTCGCGCGGGAGGACGTTTTTCTAGCCTTCCGGCTCATGCCGGAGGCACTCTTCTTCGGACGATGACGAGTTTTATCTGCCACTGCTCTCGCGTGGATCACACGCCTCTTTTGACGGTTCCTCGGAAATCCCTCGGAAAAATATGCTCCCAGAAGCGACGGGAGCGGCATATCGGGGGCGTTTTTCATTATGGAAGCTATATATCACATTTTCAGCCAAAATCAAAGCCTTATGGCGTTGCGAATGTGTCGCACGCGGAAATTCCTTAATGACTGGTTAACGCTGGACAAATTCGATGCGTTTTCAGTCGCCGGTGCCTGGGATTGGGCGAAAAATGCTCTTCAAATTTGTTGGCCACGCCCTCCCATTCCTTAGCGTCGGCGGGCGGCTCTTTCTTGGCCGTGATATTCGGCCAGATCTTGGCGTAATCGGCGTTGAGCCCCAACCACTTTTCGACGCCCGGCTCGGTATCGGGCTTGATCGCCTCGACCGGGCATTCCGGCTCACAGACCCCGCAATCGATGCATTCTTCCGGATGGATTACGAGCATGTTTTCGCCCTCGTAGAAGCAATCCACGGGGCAGACTTCGACGCAGTCCATGTATTTGCATTTGATGCAATTGTCGTTGACGATATAGGTCATCTGCACACTCTAATGCGGCTTTTTGCGAGCCTTGCTCCTATCGCATGGCTCATGGGCACGCAAGACTTTGGGCCGCCGCTTTGACCCTCATCCATCCATGGACCTTCGCGGTCCGCCTTTCATGTCAGCTCTTCATATAGCGATTGACCGGTGCTGGCGGGACCCCGGCGCTCGACAAATCCACCAACCTTGAGCACCCGCACGTTGCGATCGAGCGCCACCGTGATGACGTCGCCTGCCCGCACATCCGGCCGGGCGCATCGATTCGCATCCCGTTCACCCGGACATAACCGGCGCCCGCCAATGCCGCCGCCGCGTCGCGGGTGCGGACGAGACGGGCATGCCAGAGCCAGCGATCGATGCGTTGACGATCGATCGCTGGCAATCTTCGTGGAGCGCGGTCTTATCGGAAAACCGGTTTCCACTTTTCCGGATCATGCTCTAGCGCCGCTCCTTGGCGTCGGCCTCGAGTTGCGCCTTGAGGGCGGCAAGCTTGGCGAACGGCGAATTCGGATCCGGCGCCTTCTCCCGCTCGCGGCGCTCGAAGCGCGCGGGCTTGCCTGAGGCCGTTCGCGCTCGCGTGCGACGGCCGTCCGATCGCGCGTTCCCCGGCGATCTAGCCGCTGCTCCGAGCGCGGCCGCTGGTGATGAGCTGATGCCGTCCCGGCTTCTGCGGCTCGAGTCGCTCGCTTGTTGATCCGCTTGCGCGTGCTTTTCGCGCCGCAGCAGCATTGGCGCCTCGCCGCCGCTCGCCGCCTCTTTTGCGTTCCAGCGTGCCGGCCGGCACGGCGCTTGAATCGCGGACGCCGGTGCCTGCCCTCTGGCCGGCCGGCTCGTCCCGGCCGCCAGACTTCGACCAATTCCGGCTCCGCGGGCGGTGGGGCGGCTGCAGCTTCCTTATTGGCTCTGTGTTCGGCGGCTGGCCTCACTCGTCGGCTCTGCAGCTGACGGCTGCGCTCGCCGCTTCCGATCAATCGCCGACCGTCACCAAATCTACCGCAGGCTGCAGTGCGGCTTCGGCCGGCGTTTCGCACTGCTTCTTCAGCGCCTTCGTGGCTGACTTCGTGGTCGCTCGCTTGCGGCTGCGCTATCCTTTCGGCGACGGCGTCGGCCGCGAGCGCTCTCCTCAGGCGCCTGCGACAGCCGGTGCCGGCTCGACCTTCGGCTCCTGCGGTTTAGGCCGGCGCTCCATGCGATATCCCAGCGAGCGCAGGATCGAGGCAAAATCTTCGCCCGACGCGCCGGTCAACGATGTCATGCCGTTGAATACCGTAAAGCCGCCGCCCGGAAACGCTCCAGATGGTTTCGACACCGGCTGCGCCTTCGCGCCAAGACAGCGCGGGACGGATCAGATCGGCAAGACGCTCAAGAATATCGACACGCACCGCGCGCTCGCCGCAGACCCGATAACCGGCGGTGCGATATAGGGCTGGATCGATCTCGCGATTGAGCGGAATTGAAGTGCGGCCGCTGCCGGCAAGCGTGAGCAGATCGTCCAGGCCTTTGGCCTCCGCTCCCTCATGGGCCAGCGCAAACAATTGCGTCGGCGAGCGCGCGCGGCCCCGGCTTGAGCAGCGCCGGAACATAGATGTGATAAGTGCCGAAGCGCACGCCGTATTTGCGCAATGACGCGCGCGCCGGCTGCTCAAGGCCTTTCACCTCGTCGGCGACTTTCTGCCGATCGAGAACGCCGAGCGCCTCGACAAGCTGAAACGCGACACCGCGCGCAATACCGGTGATATCTTCCGCCGCCGACAACTCGAACAACGGGCCGAGCAACTTCTCAAGATGTGATTTGACGAACTTGCCGAGCCGCTCATCAACGGCGTCGCGCGGCGCGCCGGTCAGATGCTCGTCGGCGAGGATGCGAACGCGCGGCCGCAGCACCTGCTCGCCCGCGATAAGCTTGCCGACCGCGGCGCCAGTCCAACGAATAGTGCCGTCGCCGGCGAGCACGAATTGATCGTCGGACGCCTCGGCAATCCGCGTCGCGCGCGAACCGATCTCGCCGACCAGCGCCTTTTGCGCGGCGTTCTGCAACGCCTTGGCGTCCGAACCGCCCGACGGACGCTTCGGGCACAAACAGGAAACCGTCGAGCCGGCCAATGACGTGGCCTTCGACCACGACCTCGCCGGTCTTGTTGATTTCAGGCTCCAGCGTCGCGTTCTCGCGCAAACGGCGCATCAGCGCGCTGGTGCGGCGGTCGACGAAGCGTTCGGTGAGCCGCTCATGCAGCGCATCGGAGAGCTTGTCTTCGACAGCGCGGGTAACGCCCTGCCAATGCTCCGGATCGGCGAGCCAATCCGGGCGATTGGCGGCAAAGGTCCAAGTGCGGATATGAGCGATGCGCGTCGACAGGGTGTCGATGTCGCCATCCGTGCGGTCCGCTTGCGCGATCTGCTGGGCGAACCAGTCGGTGTCGATTTTGCCGTCGCGCATCAAGTAGCCGAACACGGTAACGGCGAGCTCGGCGTGGTTCGCCGGCGCGATCTTGCGATAGTCGGGGAGCTGGCACACCTCCCACAGCCGCTCGACATCGAGCGGCGTGCGAATGGCCTGACGCACCTCGTCCTCACGCGAGGCGTGATCGAGGACAAGAATATCCTCGGCGACCGGCGCGCGCGCCAGTGCGTTTTCTGTCGGCGCCGCGGCCAATGTCGCTTGCAGCGCACCGATCGACGAGAAGTCGAGATCGGTATTGCGCCACTGCACCATCTTCACCGGCTCGAAGGTGTGCGATTCGAGTGCACGAATGAGCTCGTCATCGAACGGCGGGCAGCGGCCGGTGGTGCCGAACGTGCCGTCGCGAGTGGCGCGGCCGGCGCGGCCGGCGATCTGGGCCATTTCAGAAGGATTGAGCTTGCGGAATTGATAGCCGTCGAACTTTGCGGTCGGAGGCGAACGCAATGTGGTCGACGTCGAGATTGAGCCCCATGCCGATGGCGTCGGTCGCCACCAGATAATCCACCTGGCCGGACTGATAGAGTTCGACCTGCGCGTTGCGGGTTCGCGGTGACAGCGACCCGAGCACCACGGCAGCGCCGCCACGCTGGCGACGGATCAACTCGGCGATGGCGTAAACTTCGTCAGCGGAGAAAGCGACGATAGCCGAGCGGCGCGGCAGCCGGGTCAGCTTCTTCTCACCGGCATTGGTGAGCATCGACAACCGCGGCCGGCTGACGATGCTGGCGCCGGGCAACAACTGCTCGACGATCGGCTTCATCGTCGCCGCGCCGAGCACCAGCGTCTCTTCGCGGCCGCGCCGATTCAACATACGATCGGTGAAGACGTGGCCGCGCTCGAAATCGGCAGCGATCTGAATTTCGTCGACCGCAACGAAAGCGACATCGAGTTCGCGCGGCATCGCCTCGACAGTAGCGACCCAAAAGCGCGGGTTCGGCGGCTTGATCTTCTCTTCGCCGGTGACGAGCGCGACGGCATCGGCGCCGACCCGCTCGACCGCGCGGTTATAGACCTCGCGCGCAAGCAACCGCAGCGGCAGACCGATCACACCCGACGAGTGCGCCAGCATGCGCTCGATGGCGAGATGGGTTTTGCCGGTATTGGTCGGTCCAAGCACGGCGGTGACGCCGGCACCGCGAGCACGCTGGTCGCGGTTGGCGGGCGGCGAAAAGGAAATCGGCATTAATTACCCGGAATTCGCATCATCTGAGCGCTAGTAAGCACAGTGTTCTGTACCACAACGTGACGCTGGAAAGGCCTGTGCTTAACGTGTGGAACGAGTTCTGGAACGAATCGCGGCCGAATTGCTGACTCGGAGCGAGTTCGGCTTCGTTCACTGCGATATATGGGACTGATAGCCTAGACTCACACCACATCGGGTATTCTGAGCGCTTTTTAGCGGCCGCCTGATGCCACAAAGATTAACACGCTGGCGGAACACTATTCCGCAGAGAGTCAAGGCCGGGGGCCCTGTGAATAACGGGGAAGTGGCAAGCCAGGGCAAATCTGCCGTCACTCGGTCTTCACATTGAGCGCGGTATGGGGCAAAGGGGCCGACACGAACTCCGTTGCTTGCAACACACCCCTGCCGATCGGGGTCGGCAGCGCGAAACGGAACGGCACCAGGACGCGGGTACCGGCGATCGGCGCCAGCCACACTTCAGCGTCGCGCAAATCAATCAGATATTTGATCACGGGCCGGTCCGGCACGTACCCGGCGATCGGTACGAAATACACCGCGCAGACCACCGCGGGGCCCTGATAGCCCTTATCTGCCTTGACCAGTTCGATGCGCTTGAACTCGCTGCGCAGATCGTAACGCACCCGGCCGTCGAACACCGACACCTTGCGGCCGCACGCCTCGGGCGACACCGGGTCGCCGGCGCCGCCGACACGGTTGAGCGCCGATGAGATAGGATCAACCACCCCTCTCCGATCGGCATCGGATACAGGGATGCGATCCGGATACGGCAGTAGCGGCGGCTCCGCCGAATAGTCTGTGACATTGCCGCCGGACAGCACCATGCTCACTTTGTCCATGCGACGGTCGTAATTAATGCTGGCAACATAACTTGCCGACATTGGCTGGCCGCTGTTGGTGAAGCTGCCGCGCGCCGCGCTGGTGCCTTGGGCGGAGCTGAAGAATTTCAGGATGCCAGTCGTCCCGCCGGTGGCGGACGCTGAATACTGATCGTCGGTTACATCAATGACCCAGCCACCACGGCCAATCGGTATCCCGCCAAGGCTGGCGACATATTGCGCTTCGAGACGAACTTGGGCCGCCGCGCCGTGGTTGACCGCATCAGCCGCGAACGCGGCAACGGCGCAAACCGTAGCGAGGGCGGTGGAGGCGGCTTTGTAAGGAGGCCTTTTCGCAAGCAGCGACACCGCGAGTATTCTTCCCTAAATGCCGCCCGATCGGCAGTTCGTCCGAGCAAGAACGTGTACCCTTATGGGTTACAGCACTAGCCAAGAACCAGTGCATTGTTTTGTCGGAGAATACGTCGTTTCTGTGGTTTGGCGCAGCCGTTTGACACCTGCTTGACGCTCAGGACGGCCCTCATTATAGGTCCCGGTCAAATCCCCACATCGTCGTCAGTCGGCGCTGGAAACATGGGGCCTTTTTAAGGATTTATAGCCATGGCTTGGCGCTGCGAATTAACCGGCAAGACCCGCCAGATCGGGCACCGGGTCAGCCACTCGAACCGCAAGACCAAACGGCGGTTTCTGCCGAATCTGCTCAATGTTACGCTGCTTTCCGATGCGCTCGGTCGCTCGGTCCGCCTTCGCATTTCAGCGAACGCGTTGAGGAGCGTCGATCACCGCGGCGGCTTCGACGCTTTCCTGCTTAAGGCGAAGGATGCAGAGCTGTCACCGCGCGTTCTCGATCTCAAGCGCCAGGTCGTCAAGAAGCGCGCCGCGGCGGCGGCGTAACGGACGACCTTCAGGCTCCTTGAACTGACGTGATGCCCGCCCGCGCTGCGGGCATTGTCGTCTTTAGATACTCTGGCGGCGATGTGTTGGGCGCAATATGCTCGACCGGCAAGAGAAGCCCGCAAGGAGACTCCCAAGGAGACGCCTATGTCCGCACCAGCCCGCAAAGTCCTGCACACCGATATCAAGGAAGAGAACCCGCCGGAGCGCGCAGCGCACTACGTCGATGCGCCAAATATGCCTTGGGAGAAGACCAAATTCCCTGGCATCCAGATTAAAGTGCTCTACACCGACGGTAACGGCATCACCACCGCGCTGTTCAAGCTCGAACCGGGTGCGGTCGTGCCACTCCATGAGCACACCGCGCTCGAACAGACCTATGTGGTCGAAGGCTCGCTGGAGGATCATGAAGGCCGATGCGGGCCTGGACAATTCGTCTGGCGGCCAGCCGGTAATCAGCACGAAGCCAAGGCGCCGAACGGAGCCATTCTGCTCGGTTTCTTCCTCAAGCCCAATCGTTTCGCCTATGGCGAAAAGTTTTTCACCGAAACCGGCGAGCGGTAACGCCAACACTAATGCAGCTCGACGATCCGCGGATCGCTGACCTGGTGCAGGCCGGCGCGATCCGCACCGGCCTGTTCCTTCCGCAGTTCGTCCATGATCCGGCAACGAGCGAATTGCACGGTCTCGGCACCGGTTATATCGCGATAGAAATGACGCGCGTGATTGCCGAACGTCTTGGCATTGCAGTGCGCATTATTGAATATCCATCACCGAAGGCAGCAGTCGCTGGCTTGAAGGGTGGCGGATCCGACGTCGTCTTCCTGGGCATCGAGCCCACACGAGCCGCCGAAGTGGATTTCGCTCCGGCGATTTTCCAGTTCGACTACAGCCTTCTGGTGCCACAGGGCTCGCCGATCCAAAGCATCGCTGACGCGGATCGGCCAGGCGTTCGTATCGGCCTGATCGAAAGCCATGCCTCCGCGCTCGCGCTGCAACGTACTGTCAAACACGCGCAGTTGGTCGGCGTCGAACTGCCGGAGCAGGCACCCGATCTCATCAGAGAGGAAAAGGTCGATGCGCTGGCCTTTCCACGCGATCATTTGCTCGACTTTGCCGACCAATTGCCGGGCTCGTACGTGCTGGCAAAAGGTTATGGCATCAATCGCGTGGCGATGGCGGTTCGAAAGAACCGCAGCGGGCTGTTGGCCTATGTCGCAGCATTCTCGGAACAGGCAAAAGCATCCGGCCTTGTGCAAGCCACGATTGAGCGCGGGGCGCTACGTGGTTTCGCTGTTGCCGATTGATCTATTGCGTCGAGATTTTTTGCAGCAACGGAAGCCACGTAGCCTGCTGCTTGTCGACGAAGGCCCGGGTTTCTTCCGGCGTCATCGGGTGCGGATAACTTCCGGTCGTCGCAAGCCTCCGCACGATCTCGGGATCGTTGAGGACCTTGGCGAGATCGGAGCTGACCTTGGCAATAATCGGCGCCGGCGTGCCGAGCGGAGCGGCCATCATGATCCAGCCTGAGGCGGAAAGGTCCGGAATGGTCTCCGCGATGGTCGGAAGATCAGGAAATTCCGGCAGGCGCTGCGCCGCGCCGGTCGCGATCAACCTGACCTGGCCACCATGCACCGCGCCCATAATCCCTGAATAGCCCTCGATGATCATCGAGACGCGCCCGGAGAAAACATCCGCGAGCGCAGCCGATGGGCCGCCGGTGTAAGGGACCGGTAACAGCGTTATACCGGCACGCTGCTGAATCAGCATCGATGTAAGGTGAGTCACCCGGCCGACGCCAGATACCGCAACAGAGATCGTTCCTGGCTCTTTCTTGGCGCGATCGATGACCTGCGCAAGCGATGTGATGCCGGTTGCCGGATTAACGGCAACAAACATCGGCTGATCGGCAATAAACCCGATTGGCAGGAAATCGCGTGGCAGCTTCACTGGCAGATTGGGCGCCGCCGACTGCAATGCAATGAAGGTGGAGCTTGCCGGCGTGTACAGGGTATAGCCGTCAGCCACGGCATCGCTCGCGGCATGCGCGGCGATGCTGCCGTTGGCGCCCGGATGGTTCACGACCGCAACCGTCTGCCCCCACATTTTGCTCAAGCCGTCAGCGACGATGCGAGTGGCGACGTCAACGCTGGCGCCCGCCCCGGCATCGGAGATGACCGTTACCGGCTTGTTGGGGTAGTCAGCGGCTCGTACGGGAATGACGGAAACGGCTGGAACGGCCAGCAAGCACGATATCGCTTTCAGCAAGCGGCGTACGCCCATGGCTCTCCCCCAAGACATTTCGGCCCGACGGTTTTTTGAATGATCGTCGAGACAACAAAGGCTGTCCAGCGCGCTATTTGACCCAGTCCGCGCAGGCGCGTGGATCAGACAGGTTGTGCGGCTTTCTCGATAATCCCGCGCAATTCGGGAACGCAGGAGCCGCAATTGGTGCCGGCGCGCAGGATGCGGCCGATATCGGCAACATCGGCGGCAATGCCCGTCTCCAAGGCATCACGGATCGCGGCAAACCGTACGCCGAAACAGGCGCAGATCACCGGACCGTTGTTGATCCGGCCTTCGTCACCGCGCTCCGACAACAGGATCAGCCGCTCGCTCTCGTCGAGCTCACCCGCTTCGAACAGCGCGCGCATCGCATCCCACTGCGGCGGGGAGTGTGCCGGGCCGAGGAAGATGCAAGCGTCGAGCTGGCCGGATCGAAACGCCGCAATTCGAACAACGCCACGCTCCGGGTCGATGTGTTCGGTGATCTCGCAATCGTTGGGCATCTGCTTGCGGGCGAAATCTCGCCAGGCTTCCGGCGGCTCATTGCTCGCGAATAGAAGCCCGTCACCGCCGACCACTGCAGCGCGCGCGAACCACGTTTCAGATGGCGGCGTGATCTCGCCGTGGGACAGGGCAAAACCACGATAGGCAAAGGTCATCGGCTCAACCCGCGCAGGTGTCGCCTTCAAATCGGGCTGGCCGGAAAATGGATCGGTCGCCGCCGTCACCATGTCGCCGATCCGGGCGTGGGCCGCGGTCGCGTCGCTCCAATGAATTGGCGTGAAGATCGTGCCGCGCTGTTGGCCTTCGCTGATTGAGACCTTCAGGATCGCGCTACCGGACTCCGTTGTCACTTTGGCAAAGCTGCCGTCATCGAGTTTTGCAAGCTTGGCGTCCGCTGGATGGATTTCTACGGTCGGCTCCGGCGAATGTGCGCAGAGCCGCGGACTCAGCCCGGTGCGGGTCATCGTGTGCCACTGGTCGCGCACGCGTCCGGTGTTCAGCCGGAGCGGATAGATCGCGTTGATCGTGCCGTGCGCTGCACGTGGCTGCGGCGCGACGAACCGCGCCTTGCCGTCCGCAGTGAAAAAGCCGCCGCCGTTGAAGAAACGCTGTTCTTCACGCGCCTCTCCGGCGCGTGCGGGCCACATCACCGGATCGAGCCTGTCATAGGACGCATCCGACAAACCGGCGAGGCCGCCGATATCGAAGTCGCGCCGGCCGCGGTTCTCGAATGCGGAGAGCGCTGCATGCTCGCGAAACACATCAGCCGCGCTGCCATAGTTGAAGGCCTCGCTAAAACCGAGCCGCCGCGCGATCTCGGTGACAATCCACCAATCCGGCTGCGCTTCACCCGGCAACGGCAGAAATACGCGCTGCCTGGAAATCCGCCGCTCCGAATTGGTGACGGTGCCGTCCTTTTCGCCCCAGGCTGCGGCCGGCAGCAACACCTGCGCTCCTGCAGTGACCGTGTCATTGCCAAGCACGTTTTCCGAAACAACGAACAATTCGAGCTTCTTGAGGGCAGCGCGCATCGCACCTGCGCGCGGCAACGAGACCGCCGGGTTGGTCGCCATCACCCACAGCGCCTTGATGGTCCCGCGCTCGATCGCCTGGAACATGTCGACGGCTTTGAGCCCTTCGCGCGTCGCGATCCGCGGCGCCTTCCAGAAACGACCGACGCGATCGGTCTCTACCGGTGAAAATCCCATATGGGCGGCAAGCTGATTGGCGAGGCCGCCAACCTCTCGGCCACCCATGGCGTTGGGCTGGCCCGTAAGCGAGAACGGCCCCATCCCCGTCCGGCCAATGCGGCCGGTGGCAAGGTGGACATTGATAATAGCGTTGACCTTATCGGTACCGTGCGCCGATTGATTGACCCCTTGCGAAAAGCAGGTGACGACGCGCCGGGTCTTGCCGAACAATTCGAAGAAGCGCGCCACATCGGCACGACTGAGCCCGGTGGCTCGCGCAGTTGCCGCTACGTCGCCCGCGACCTCGCGGGCGGCAGCGAGCGCTTCGACAAAGCCGGTGGTGTGCGCGTCGATATAGGCGAAATCGAGCGCCCGCGTATCCGCGAGATAGGCCAGCAGACCGGAAAACAATGCAGTGTCGGCGCCCGGCGCAATCGGCAGGAACAGATCGGCGCCCTCCGCGGTCGCGGTGTGCCTCGGGTCGATCACGACGAATTGCGTACCGCGCTCCTGTTTGGCTTCGGTGATCCGCTGAAACAGCACCGGGTGACACCAGGCCGTGTTGGAGCCGACCAGCACGACGAGTTCGGCGGCGTCGAGGTCCTTGTAGGTCCCCGGCACGGTGTCGGCACCGAAAGCGCGGCGGTGGCCGGCAACGGTCGAGGCCATGCAGAGCCGCGAATTGGTGTCGACATTGGCCGAGCCGATGAAACCCTTCATCAGCTTGTTGGCGACGTAATAGTCTTCCGTCAGTAGCTGGCCGGAAAGATAAAACGCAACGGCGTCAGGTCCATCGCTATCAACGATAGTGCGCAATCCGCCAGCCACTTTATCGAGCGCGGTATCCCAATCGACGCGCGCTAGCGATCCATCGGCTTGACGTATCATCGGATGCAGCAAGCGGCGCCCGAGAGCGAGCGTTTCGCCGAGCGCGG
Source organism: uncultured Alphaproteobacteria bacterium (assembly GCA_963742215.1). Taxonomy (GTDB): domain Bacteria; phylum Pseudomonadota; class Alphaproteobacteria; order Rhizobiales; family Xanthobacteraceae; genus BOG-931. The sequence continues at coordinate 83,003 of CAVULJ010000018.1, read as the reverse complement.
AGCCTTTCGAGCACAGCCGCCCGAAATTCGCCGGATGCGCGGGATCGCCGACGATAGCCGCGCCACCTTCGCGGTCCGGCATCGCCAAAACGCCGCAGCCGACACCGCAATACGGGCACGTTGTGCGTACCGATGGCGGACGCGGCAGGACGTTCATCTCAGCTCCCGGACATTCTATCGGCGCCCCTAGGACGCCGCCGCTATTCGCAGCCGGCAATCACTCGGCTGCTTCGCTGCGGCCATAGGATTCATCGATCATGTAGTCGGACAGCACCCCGTAAGCGTCGGTCCAAGCCTCGGCGAGTTCAGGCGTCCAATCAGCGCCGAGGCCGCGTTGCAGCGTCCACAACAGCGCCTCGCCGACGATCGGGTAATGAATGGGCTTCACACCGTAGCCGACGTGACGTTTGGCGAGCGCGCTGGCTGCAGGCAAAATTGTTTCGAGATTTGTCAGTCCATTGACGACAACGGCGAGTGTCGCCATCAGCTTGCGGCCTTGTTCGGTCATGTCGCCGCGAAACAGCGGCTTGACCGACGGCGCGATCTCGAACAGCCGCCCATAAAACAGGGCCGCAGCCTGTTCGGAAATCGGCACCACTTTCGCAAAACTCTCCTGGATCGCCTTGATTTGTTCCGGAGTCATGGTTCGCTTCCTTCACATCCCGGCCCATCGATGAGAGCGCGCGGGAAAGTCCCGCACGCTTTGTTGCGTCCGCATCAAACGCGCGCTTGCGCGAGATTTGCCGTGTTCGACGAGACGAAGCTCTTGCGCAGGTAGAACCACCAGGTGACCGCCACGCAGATCACGTAGTAGGCGAGGAACCCTTCAAACGCGAGCTGTGTGCTGCCGGTCGCGGCGATCGATGCACCGAAGCCGCGCGGGATCAGATAACCGCCGCATGCACCAATGGCGCCAATAAAGCCAAGCGCCGCGGCACTCTCGATGCTGGCAATCTTCAAAGCGCTTGCCCGGCCGGCTTCGCCTGCACCCTTCGCCTTCTGCAAATTCTCCTCGCGGAAGATCGACGGGATCATCCGGTAGGTCGAGCCGTTACCGATCCCTGCGGTGACAAACAGGATCAGAAACATCGTCAGGAAGCCGCTGAAGTCCTTGATGTTGACGAAGTAGAGAACGCCGATTGTTGCCGCGCCCATGGCAAGGAAATTCCAAAACGTCACGATAGCGCCGCCAACCTTGTCAGCGAGCAAGCCGCCGAACGGACGCGACAGCGAACCGACGAGCGGACCAAGGAAGGCAATGCCCACGGTGATCGCCGGAAATTGCGTCTTGATCGAGTAGCGGAAACGCAGCCGAATACCCGATAAACGACCCGAACGTGCCGATGTAGAGAAACGACATGATCCAGGTATGCCGCCGCGGGATGATGGCGAGCTGATCTTTGAACGACGACTTCGCATTGCTGAGATTGTTCATAAAGAAGAATCGCGCCGAACACTGCGATCGCGAGCGGCAGCAGCCACATCAAGCCGGCGTTGAGCAGATAGACACCGCCAGGACCGGGCGTTGCCTGATAAAGATTTACGAGGCCTACACCGAGCAAAATCGGCGTAAGCAATTGCACGCTACTGACACCGATGTTGCCACCAGCCGCGTTGAGGCCGAGCGCCCAGCCCTTCATCCGGTCCGGATAGAAGAAAGAAATATTCGCCATGCTGGAGGCAAAATTGCCGCCGCCGAGGCCGGCCAACGTCGCGACCAACGCCATGAGCCAGTACGGCGTGTCGGGCTGCGTGACGAAATACGCGAGCGCTATCGTTGGGATGAACAGAATTGACGCACTGAAGATCGTCCAGTTGCGACCGCCGAACGTTGTCACTGCGAACGTATAAGGGAAACGCAACAGCGCGCCGACCAATCCCGGAAGCGCGACAAGGTTGAAGAGCTGATCGGTCGTGTAATGAAAGCCCGCTTGCGGCAGTTTGGTCGCGACGATCGACCAGATCGCCCAGATCGAGAAACCGAGATTTTCGGCAACGATCGACCAGATCAGATTGCGCAGCGCAATCGCCTTGCCGGTCGCATTCCAAAATGTCTCATCTTCCGGATTCCAGTTCGCAATCCACCGGTTCATTGAGCAGCTCCATCGGGCCAAGCGGCACCAAGGGTGAAAAGTCCCCTTGTCGGCACATCCCGATGGAATGCTTCGCAAGTGACGTGCCAAAGCTAACTACTTGCGAAATAAAGCTCTTTCAGCAAAGCAGGACCGCAGATTGCGCGCTTTGCGGGCGCTGCGGCGAAAATTTGTGCAGTGCAAACTATTGGGCGCTGGATCAAGCGTCCAGCCGGCGCCGCGGCCGAGACGAGCGCGCAATGCGTTCTGCCTTCGGATGCTCTTCGAACAGCTCAGCGAGCTTTTCCGTCATCACGCCGCCGAGTTCTTCCGCATCGACGATCGTGACCGCGCGGCGATAGTAGCGCGTGACGTCGTGGCCGATACCGACGGCGATCAACTCGACCGGCGAGCGCGTTTCGATGTCCTCGATGATCCAGCGCAGATGACGTTCGAGATAATTGCCGGGATTGACCGACAGCGTTGAATCATCGACCGGCGCGCCGTCGGAGATCATCATCAGGATCTTGCGCGTCTCGGTACGAGCCAGCAGGCGCTTGTGCGCCCAATCAAGCGCCTCACCGTCGATATTCTCTTTCAACAAGCCCTCGCGCATCATCAGCCCGAGGTTCTTGCGGGCGCGGCGCCATGGTGCATCGGCGGACTTGTAGATGATGTGCCGCAGATCGTTGAGCCGGCCGGGATTGGCCTGCTTGCCTTGCGCCAGCCACGACTCGCGCGATTGCCCGCCTTTCCACGCCCGCGTGGTGAAACCCAAAATCTCGACCTTAACCCCGCAGCGTTCCAGCGTGCGCGCCAGAATATCGGCGCAGGTCGCGGCCACCGTAATCGGGCGCCCGCGCATCGAACCGGAATTGTCGAGCAACAGCGTCACCACGGTGTCGCGGAAATCGGTGTCCTTCTCGCGCTTGAACGACAGCGGATGCATCGGATCGATGATAACGCGCGGCAATCGCGACGGATCGAGCATCCCCTCTTCGAGATCGAATTCCCAGGACCGGTTTTGTTGCGCCAGCAGCAACCGCTGCAAACGATTGGCGAGGCGCGCCACCACGCCCTGTAAATGGGAAAGCTGCTTGTCGAGATAGCCGCGCAGCCGGTCGAGCTCCTCCGGTTCGCAAAGATCTTCGGCGCCGACCACTTCGTCGAATTTGCCGGTATAGGGCTTGTAGTCGGGACCGCGCGGCTCGTTGCGCTGATTGCGCGGCCGCCAAGGCTCGGCGGCGGTTTCGCTGTCGCCCATCTCGGCGTCGTCGGCCATCTCGGCTGCCGGCGCATCGACCGCTTCCGACGACGAATCCGGCAGCTCCTCGGCGGAGGCTTCCGCCTCCGAACTCATGCGTTCGCTATCGGCAGAATCTGACGCGTCGCCTTCCTGGCCCTGTTCCTCTGCCTGATTCTCCTTGTCGCCCTCGTCGCCCTCTTCTTCGTCGGATTCGCTCGACCGCTCTTCGCCCATGTCGAGGCAATCGAGCAGATCATGCACGACATCGCCGAACCGACGCTGGTTGTCGAGCACGCGCTCTAGCCGGTCGAGATTCTTGCCGGCGCGTTCCTCGATCAGCGGACGCCACAGTTCGACGAGCTTGCGCGCGGTCGGCGGCGGCGGTTCCCCGGTCAGCCGTTCGCGCACCAGCATCGACAATGCATCTTCGATCGGCGCATCGGCACGATCGGTGATTTCGTCAAATTTTCCGCGGTGAAAACGGTCGTCGAGCATGGCGGCAAGATTCTTCGCCACGCCGCCCATGCGTCGCGCTCCAATCGCCTCGACGCGGGCCTGTTCGACAGCTTCGAACACCGCGCGGGCCTGCTGGCCGCCCGGCACCAATTTGCGATGCACCGCCGGGTCATGACAGGCAAGCCGAAGCGCAATCGAGTCAGCGTGGCCGCGCACGATCGCTGCCTCGCGTTCGTTCAACCGTCGTGGCGGTTCGGGCAGCCGCGCCTTGCCGCCGACGAGACCAGGACGCTCCGCGGCAAACGAGACTTCGAGATCGTTCTTGCCGGAGATGGCACGCAGGCAAACACCGACCGCGCGCTTGAATGGCTCGGTCGGCGCCTCCTTCGCGTTGCTGCTCTTCGGTTTGACGTTTGATGACACGGCGGCGCGGCCCTTTAGCTCAGCGCGACATTGACCGCCGATTCCGGCAGTTCCTGTCCGAAGCAGCGCTGATAGAACTCGGCGACCAAAGGCCGCTCGAGCTCGTCGCATTTATTAATGAAAGTGAGCCGGAAAGCGAAGCCGACGTCGTTGAAGATCTCGGAATTCTCCGCCCAGGTGATCACCGTGCGCGGGCTCATGACAGTCGAGATATCACCGTTCATGAATGCGTTGCGCGTGAGATCCGCCACGCGCACCATCTTCGATATCGTGTCTCGGCCTTCGGCATTTTGAAAGTGCTTGGCCTTGGAGAGCACGATCTCGACTTCGTTGTCGTGCGGCAGGTAGTTCAGCGTGGTGACGATTGACCAGCGGTCCATCTGGCCCTGGTTGATCTGCTGGGTGCCGTGATAGAGGCCCGACGTGTCGCCCAGGCCGACCGTGTTGGCGGTGGCGAACAGGCGGAATGCCGGATGCGGCTTGATCACCTTGTTCTGGTCGAGCAGCGTCAGACGGCCGGACGATTCCAGCACACGCTGAATAACGAACATCACGTCCGGACGGCCGGCGTCGTACTCGTCGAAACACAGCGCGATGTTGTTCTGGAGTGCCCACGGCAAGATACCGTCGCGGAATTCCGTCACCTGCATGCCTTCGCGGATCACGATGGCATCCTTGCCGATCAGATCGACGCGGCTGATGTGGCTGTCGAGATTGACGCGCACGCACGGCCAGTTCAGCCGCGAGGCAATCTGCTCGATATGGGTCGACTTGCCGGTGCCGTGATAGCCGGTGACGATAACGCGGCGGTTGTGGGCGAAGCCCGCGAGAACGGCAAGCGTGGTCGGCTTGTCGAACCGGTAATCCGGATCGGCATCGGGCACGTGCTCGTCCGGCTCGGAATAGGCCGGAACTTCCAAATCGCTGTCGATGCCGAACACCTGTCGGACCGACACCTTCATGTCCGGCAAGCCGGATTCTGTTTCAGTTGCGAGACTCATTGCTCCTCCGTGACCTCGGATCCCTCCGAAGCGCGACGCGGATCGGCTGGCACCTGCGGTCGGATGTAGGGGTACATCTAGCAGAAACGCGCAAGGCCGCGAAAGGCACCTGCGGCCGGTTGTGGAATCAGCAGAAACCCGCGGTCTTCAGGTAGTTATAGGCCTGGATGATCTCCCGCAGCCGGTCCTCAGAACCGCGGTCGCCGCCATTGGCGTCGGGGTGATGCTGTTTCACCAACTTCTTGAATTTAGACTTGATATCGGCCCGGCTGGCATCGCCTTCAAAGCCGAGCGCATCCAGCGCCCGGCGCTGGGCATTGAGCACTTTGCGGGCCTCGGGCGCGGTCCGCGCGTGACCGGCGCGGCTGGTCTCGCCAAACAGCGAGAACGGATCGTTGGTGACCCAATCGGCCCCCCGAAATTCTGCCCGGCCGCGACGGGCGGCGGGCTTGCCGCCGATCGAGCCCAGCTTCCAGGTCGGACGGTGGCCGGTCAGATCGTCCTTCTGATACCGCGCAACCGCCTCGTCGCTCATGCCGGCGAAAAAGTTATACGTCGCATTGTATTCGCGCACGTGATCGAGGCAGAGCTGCCAATATTCGTTGGCCTTCGCCCGCCCCTTCGGCGCGCGGTGCGTTCCAGGCTCCTTGCAGCCCGGCCACTCGCAACCCGGCAATTCCTTGCGCAGCCGCCGGTCATGGTCCGGCTTGACCCTGATCCGATCGAACAGCGGCGAATTCGTTTTCATCGTCATGATTATGCGGACGCGTTGATTAAACCTTCAAGACTTGACAGGCGTTATTTAAAAGCGGCGCGCCATTGCGTTAACCGGTTTGCCTCGCTAAGTCCAAAATCATGGGAATGCAGGACATTATTACGACGAAATTGACGGCGGCGTTCGCGCCGGAAAGCCTTCGCGTCGAAAACGAATCGCATTTGCATGAAGGGCATGCCGGACACCACCCCAACGGGGAATCGCACTTTCGGCTTTATATTGTGTCGAAAGCGTTCCACGGGAAGAGCCGGATCGAGCGCCATCGCATGATCAACACGACGCTGGCGAACGAACTGAAGGCCCGTATCCACGCGCTGGCCATCCATGCCCAGGCGCCGGAGGAAGCCTAGTCCCCCTTTCAAAGACGAATGGCCACTGTCGCGCGACAGTGGCCATCCGAATTCACCGCAATAGCCCCGCACTTGTAGTCAGCTGTGTTTACGACCGCACATACGGTCCGTAACCCGGACGATAGCTCTTGTCGTCGAGGAACTGGGACAAGCCCTTGGTGCGGCCACCTTCCTTATCCTGAAAGCGCATTTCCTGGCTCTTGGCCTGCAGATAATCGGCAGCTTGTTCGTGCGGCACGACGCGGACGTTCTTCACCGCGATCTTGGTCGCCCTGAGCACCTCCGGATTAAGCTTCATTAATTTCACCGCCAACGCGATCGTCTCCTCGCGTAGCTTATCCTTCGGCACAGCCTTGTTGATCAGGCGAACCTTTTCCGCCGTCTTGCCGTCGAAGGTTTCGCCGGTCATCGCGAACCACACTGCGTCACGCAACGACAGCGCGTCGGTCAGCGCCTTACTGACGAAGCCGCCGGGCAGAATGCCCCAGTTCACTTCTGAAAGGCCGAACTTGGCGTTCTCGTCGGCAATCGCGAAATCGCAGGCGATGAGCTGCGTAAAACCGCCGCCGAAGCAGAAGCCGTTGACCATGGCGATGGTCGGCTTCGGATAGGTGAACAATTTCTGCCAGCGCCAGTAGTGGCTCGCCCACGATGCACGCGCACGCTCGGCCGGCTTGTTGTCGAGCTCGCGGAAATAAAGCTTCAGATCCTGGCCGGCGCACCACGCATCGCCCGCGCCGGTGAGCACCAGCACCTTGGTTGCGGGGTCGCTTTCAAGCTCGTTGAGCACATCCGCCATATCGAAGTGCACCTGCGGACTCATGGCATTGCGCTTTTCGGGCCGGTTGAGGATGACCCAAGTGAGGCCGGTATGCGTGCTGTCCCGCTCGACCTTGACTGTTTCGTAGATGCCGTTCGCCATGGTGCGTATCCCCCCTTGCGGTTTTGTCCTGATGTCGATTTTGAGGCGCTAACTTGCCTTGGCAGTAACCTTGCGCGCCAGCGGTGCGACACGCAAGGCAGTGATGCGGTTTCTGGTCTTGCGCAAGACGTGAAAGCGAAAGCCGTGAAAGGTGAAGCTCTGGCCGGGTTCAGGTATCGAGCGCGCCTCGTGGATGACGACCCCTGCAATCGTTGTCGCTTCGGCGTCGGGAATGTTCCAGTCCATTGCCCGATTGAGGTCGCGCACCGGCACCGCGCCATCGACATTAACCGAACCATCCGGCAATGGCCGCACGCCCGGAACCGCAATGTCATGCTCGTCGGTGATATCGCCGACGATCTCCTCAACGATGTCCTCCAACGTCACCAGGCCTTCGAGCTCACCATATTCGTCAACGACCAATGCGAACGGCGTCTTCCGATGGCGGAAGGCCTTGAGCTGCTCGGCAAGCGGCGTGGTGTCGGGAACGAACCACGGCGGCCGCGCCAGCGTGGTGAGGTCGAGTTTACTCGCATCGCCCTCGGCGGCGTGCAGCGCACGCCAGACTTCCTTGGCGTTGAGAACACCGATCACGTTATCGGGCGAACTGCGCCAAACAGGAATTCGCGTTACGCCGGCGGCCAGCACCGCATCGATCAACTCGCGTAGTGGTTCGTCGGCATCGAGCATAACCATCTTGGTGCGGTGGATCATGACGTCGGACACGGTCAGTTCGCGCAGATCGAGCAGGCCGCCCATCATGTCGCGGTCGATCTTTTCCACGGCGCCGGCGCGATGCATCAGGTCAACCGCACCACGGAGCTCCTCGTCGGGCGACAGGATCGAGTGAATTTTGCCAACCGGCATGCCCAGTCCGTGCAACATGTACTTCACGAGCCACTCGACGATGCGAAGGATCGGTGAGAACCATCGCACCGTCCGGTCTAACGGTTGCGCCACCGCGAGCGCCATCCGGTCGGGCGCGTTGAATGCCGCAGTCTTCGGCAGCACTTCGGCAAAAATGAAGATCAGCAACGTCATTACGATCGTCGCGTAGATCACGCCGGTCTGCCCGAAATAGACGAGCAGCAAGCCGGTCGCCAATGTCGAAGCGGCGATATTGGCGAAGTTGTTGGCGAACAGAATGGCGCCGAGAAGCCGCTCGCGCGTCGCGAGAAGCCGGTTCACGATACTAGCGTCGCGATTGCCTTGTTTTTCGAGCCGCAACATCGCGGCGCGCGACGAAGCCGACAGCGCCGTCTCACTTGCCGAGAAGAACGCCGAGATCAACAAACAGATAACGACCGCGAGAACGGTCAACCAGTCGAGGGTGGTCATCGCTTCGCAAGCTTCTCACTCAGGAACACGCGCACTTCCCGCGCATCGACGCCAGTCTCAATGAAGGACTGCCCGATACCGCGCACCAGTATAAATGTAAGCAGTCCGCGTTTCACTTTTTTGTCCTGCGCGATCAAATCCATCAGATGGTCAACGGATAGTTGCGGGCCTGGAATGTCCTTGATCCGGGTCGGCAAGCCCGTCTCCGCCAAATATTTGATGACCCTTTGCGCCTCAGCCATCGGTATCAGGCCTTGCCGCCGCGCAGAAAATTCGAAAGCCAGCGCCATGCCGATCGAAATCGCTTCGCCATGCAACAAGCGGTCGGAGAAACCGCAGGCGGCTTCGAGCGCATGTCCGAAAGTATGGCCGAGATTGAGCAGCGCCCGATCACCGGTTTCGCGCTCGTCGCGGGCGACTATGGCCGCCTTCGCCCGGCAACTCATCGCGATCGCGTGTTCGCGCGCCGGACCGCCGGAGAACACTTCGCGCCAATTGCTTTCCAGCCAGGCGAAGAATCCGGCATCCCCGAGCAAGCCGTATTTCACCACCTCGGCATAACCCGCACGGAACTCACGGTCCGGCAGCGTGTCGAGCAGCGCCGTATCGGCCAGCACGAGGATTGGCTGATGAAAGGCGCCGACCAAGTTCTTGCCATGCGCAGAATCGATCGCTGTTTTTCCGCCGACAGAGGAGTCTACGTCGGCGAGCAGCGTCGTTGGCACCTGAACGTAATCGAGTCCCCGCCGCAACACCGAGGCGACAAAACCGGCGAGATCACCGACCACGCCGCCACCGAGAGCGACGATGAGGTCGCCGCGTTCAATGCGCGAATCGATAACCGCTTCGCAGACTTGCTCGAAGATGCGATAGCTCTTTGAGCTTTCGCCTGGTGGCACGATCACGCGGCTCGCGGCGATGCCCGCCCGCGACAACGATGCTTCCGCAGCAGCAAGATGATGCCGCACGACATTTTCGTCGCTGACGACGACGGCCTTGGCGCCGGGACGCAACGCCGCGATGCGCGCACCAAGCGACGACAGCAGGCCGCGGCCAATGACGATGTCATAGCTGCGCGCATCGAGCGCGACACGAACGGTGGTGGGATCGGTGCGGATCGGCGCAGTCATTGGCTACTTCCCTGCGGCACAGAAGGCGCATCAAGAAAATCGCCAAGCGCTGCGACAATCTCGGTAACGATCGCCTCATGCGGCACTTCACGGGACTGCACGGTCAGATCAGACAACCCATAAACCGGCTCGCGCTGTGCCAAAAGCTCGCGCAGGCGCGCCGCGGGATCCGCGGCTTGCAACATCGGCCGCTCGTGTTTGCGCTTGTGGATCCGCCGCATCAGCACGTCGACCTCGGCAGTCAGCCAGATCGATACGCCCTTGGCCTTGATCGCCGCGCGCGTATCGGCGTTCATGACCGCGCCGCCTCCGGTCGCCAGCACTTGCGGACCGCCGTCGAGCAACCGCGCGATAACCCGGGCCTCACCGCTGCGAAAATCGGCCTCGCCGTGACGAGCAAAAATATCCGCGATGCTCATGCCGGCCGCCTTCTCGATCTCGGTATCGGCATCCACGAATGGAATATTGAGCCGGGCGGCCAGCCGGCGGCCGATCGACGACTTGCCAGCTCCCATCATGCCGACCAGCACAATCGAGCGGGCGCCCAACCGATCCAACAGGCCGGCCGCCACCGACGGCCCGGCTATGCCATTTTGTAACGCAATATCAGTCATTTACACCAGCGTATCAGGCTGCTTTCCGAACGACTTGCAAGCTTTCGGCGAACATGATCGTACTCGGTCCCGCCCGCTGGCACCAATGGGATGAGCGCGAGCAATTAACGATGCCGAGCCTGCTCCGCTTTCTCGCAGTCGTCGCGATAATCTGTGCCGTCGCTTATGGCGGTCTATATGCGCTGGCGCATTTCGTGCAACCCAAGTCGCGTGAGATCAGCGTAACGATCCCACCCGACAAGTTCTTCAAAGAACACTGAGGCGTCTGCCATGACTCCGGCCATGAAGCGCGGAACGGTCCGGGCAAAGGCAACCGCGCGGCACTCCGACGAGCGGCTGGTTGCACTCTATCTCGACATGCTGGCCGCGGAGCGCGGCGCGGGCACTAACACATTGGCGGCCTATGGCCGCGACCTCTCCGATTTCACCGCATACCTGTCCGGGAGGCGGCGTTCCGTCGCCAACGCTACGACTGACGATCTGCGCGCCTATCTCGCCGATCTGGCGCGGCGCGGCATGACACCGGCGACGGTGGCGCGGCGGCTTTCAGCGATCCGGCAGCTTTATCGTTTCCTTTACGCGGAAGGTCAGCGCAAAGACGATCCGGCCGCCGTGCTTGAAGGACCGAAGCGCGCGCGACCCCTGCCCAAGACATTATCTATGGCCGAGGTGGACCGGCTGCTGCGGACGGCGGCGACTTCCGACCCGAAACTGCCGCCGGCGATGCAATTGCGTGCAGCACGGCTCGCGTGTCTCGTCGAAATGCTTTACGCCACCGGCTTGCGCGTTTCCGAACTCGTCGCGCTGCCGATATCGGCGGCACGCCAGGATGCCCGCGTCATTATCGTGCGCGGCAAGGGCAACAAGGAGCGCCTTGTGCCGCTCAACGATGCGGCGAAACGTGCGACGGCGAACTATCTTGCGCTGCTCAAGCAATCCAAAACCGATGCGCAATCGAAATGGCTGTTTCCTTCCTTCGGCGAAAGCGGTCATCTGACGCGCCAGCATCTGGCACGCGAATTGAAGGCGCTTGCGGTGGCCGCGGGCCTGCGCCCCTCACAAATCAGCCCGCACGTGCTGCGCCACGCTTTTGCCAGCCATTTGCTGCACAATGGTGCCGATCTTCGCGTAGTACAGACATTGCTCGGCCACGCCGATATTTCGACGACGCAGATTTATACCCACGTGCTCGAAGAGCGCCTGAAAAGCCTGGTGCGCGATTTGCACCCGCTGGGCCAGGAATAATATGTTGCTTATGTGATGCGCAGCTATCTCGATTTCGAAAAACCCGTGGCTGAGCTCGAGGCCAAGATCGAGGAACTGCGCGCGATGCAATCGAGCGGCGATGCCATCGCCATCAACGAAGAGATCGGCCGTATCGAAGTCAAAGCAGCGCTGGCGCTCAAGGAACTCTATGGCGAACTGACTCCGTGGCAGAAAACTCAGGTCGCGCGGCATCCGCAACGCCCGCATTACGTTGACTACATCAGCGGGCTGATCACCGACTTTGTGCCGCTCGCTGGCGATCGCAAGTACGGCGAAGATCAAGCCATCGTCGGCGGCTTTGGCCGGTTCCGTGGCAAAAGCGTCTGCGTCATCGGGCAGGAAAAAGGCTCCGACACCGACGGCCGCCTGAAGCACAATTTCGGCATGGCGCGACCGGAAGGCTATCGCAAAGCGGCCCGGCTGATGGGGATGGCGGATCATTTCGATGTGCCGGTGATCGCGCTGATCGACACGCCGGGCGCATATCCTGGCATTGGCGCCGAGGAACGCGGCCAGGCCGAGGCTATCGCGCGCTCGACCGAAGCGTGCCTTGAAATGGGCGTCGCCAATGTCGCCGCGATCATTGGTGAGGGCGGCTCCGGCGGCGCAATTGCGCTCGCGACCGCCAATCGCGTGATCATGCTGGAACACTCGGTCTATAGCGTGATCTCGCCGGAAGGCGCAGCCTCGATCCTGTGGCGCGATACATCGAAGGCGCAGGATGCCGCCTCCGGCATGAAGATCACGGCGCAGGATCTGGAACAGTTCGGCATCGTGGATACCATCGTGCCGGAACCGAGCGGCGGCGCGCATCGCGATCCTGCAGCAACCATCGCCGCAACCGGCCACGCGATCGGCGATGCCCTGGCGGAATTACGCGGTCTCGACCGATCAACAATTACCCGGCTGCGACGTGAGAAATTCCTGGCGATAGGACGTTCTGTCACCTGAACGATTCTAGGCTACATCCGCCACAATCTTGCCGTGATTCGCCGACGCGCCCAGGCACGACGCGAAAGTGACCGGCGCATTGGATTTGTCGCTCAAATTCGACGAAAATTTACTATTCATTCAGGACTTCTGTGCCCACCCTTAGGCTGGCGCCCGTTCGCCTTGCGAAAGCCACCTCATGGGGCTAACGATTGGCGGTGTGATGGCACGGGGATCGTCCATCCGTTGGGGAGTTTCGATTTGATCCGCGCCTCGTTGGTCCGCGCGCTGTTGGCGCCGGCGGCTCTTGCCGCTGCGTTGGCGCTCGCGGGTTGCTATACCGAGGACGGTTCCTACCAAATTCCCTCCCGCGCGATGAAAGAATTGTCGCCGGAGATGATCTCGCTGCTCCAGCAGAAAAATATGCCGAAGGATTCCCCGATCCTCGTGCGTCTTTTCAAAGAAGAGTCAGAGCTCGAAGTCTGGAAGCAGGACACCACTGGCCGTTACGAGTTGCTGCGGGTCTATCCGATCTGCCGCTGGTCGGGCGACATCGGACCCAAGGTCAAGGAAGGCGATCGTCAGGCGCCTGAGGGCTTTTACGCCATCACGCCCGGCCTGATGAATCCCAATTCGAACTATTATCTCGCCATCAATATCGGCTTCCCCAACGCGTTCGATAAAGCAAACGGCTATTCCGGCGCGTTCCTGATGATTCACGGTGATTGCTCGTCGCGTGGCTGTTACGCGATGACCGACGAACAGATCGGCGAAATCTATTCGCTGGCGCGCGAATCTTTCCTCGGCGGCGAGAAAGAATTCCAGATCCAGGCTTATCCGTTCCGCATGACGCCGGACAATCTCGCGCGCCATCGCAACAATCCGAACATGGCGTTCTGGAAAATGCTCAAGGTCGGCGATGACCACTTCCAGGTCACGCACCAGGAACCGAAAGTCGACGTTTGCGAAAAACATTATGTATTCGATGCACAATCCCCCGACGGCTCGTCGAAGCCGTTGAGCTTCAGCCCGAGCGGCCGCTGCCCGGCTTATCAGGTCGATCCGGCGATTGCCGGGATTGCGAACGACAAACAGCGCAACGACGAATACCAATTGGCGCAGTTGATCAGCCGTGACGTGCCGACCGTCCCCTTGAATAACGGCACTTTTGACGGCGGCATGAACAAGGTCTTCGCTGGCAAGCTCGACACCGCGACCTACACCTATGACGACGAAGGCCACTTGCACGTTCCGCCGTTGCAGCCTGGCCGCCTGCCGCCGGTTCTCTCATCGGGCCCGAGCACCGTCGCGTCTACGACCGGATCCACCGGGAACAGCGGCAGCAGCAGTTCGTCGAGCGCCTTTTTCGGCAACCTGTTCGGCTCGAAGGCCAACGCGGCGCCAAGCCAGGGTCAGGTCGCTTCTGCCGCGCCGGCGCACGCGGGGCTGTTCGGCAGCTTGTTCTCGTCGACGCACGACACGGCGGACACAAGCTCTGATGCGACAGCGCCCGATACCCAGCCGCCCGCGCCTGTAAAACCGAAAACTGTCGCACATAACGTATCTGTGCACCCGAAGCAGAGCCCCGCTACAGACGAAGCCGACGCGTCAAAGGCAAAAGCTGCGCCCACACCAGCATCCTCTGCGCCGCAGAAGGAAGCGAATATCGCCGCGCCTTCCGCCAACAACAATGGCACGATCAAAGGTGCACAGCCGGTTGTTCCCGCCGGCTCGTTCGACAACCGCTTTGGCAGCCTTCAATAACGGCAATCAGATTTTCCAAAATTGGTTATCAGATCGCATCGCGATCTGATTCCTGACTCCCGTCATCGCTTCCTGTTACGCGTATCGCCCGTGGCAATGCTTGAACTTCTTGCCTGAACCGCACGGGCAAGGCTCATTGCGGCCCACCTTGCCCCAACTGGTCGGATCGGACGCATTGCGCTCCTGCGCCTGCGGCGGGAGGGCTGCCATGCCGGTCGCCGCACTGAGGCCCGAGCCAATTCCGTGGCGCGCCAGAGTCTCTGCGCCGGCCGTCGCCAAAGCCATCTCGTCTTCTCCGGTGATCGGATCGGCCTTATGGGCCTGCATCGCGGGCAACGGCGCCGGCTGTTGCGGCGGCGGGGAAGATTGAATTTCCACCCGCATCAACTGCCCGGTGACCATCTCCCGCAGGGTCTGGCTCATCGCCTCAAACAAATTGAATGCTTCCGCCTTGTATTCGTTAAGCGGATCGCGCTGGCCGTAACCACGCAGGCCGATCACCTGACGCAAATGATCCAGCATCACCAGATGTTCGCGCCACAGATGATCGAGGGTTTGCAGCAGGATTGATTTTTCGACGTAGCGCAGCACGTCGGCGCCCCACTGCGCGACCTTCGATGCCATGTGCTCGTCGGCACGGCGCTCGACCCGGCTGAAAATCTCCTCGTCGGCGATGCCTTCTTCCTTGGCCCAGTCATCGACCGGCAGATCGATGTTGAGCACACGCTTGAGCTCCTCGCGCAGGCCCGCGACATCCCACTGCTCCGGATAGGCGTTCTCCGGCACATGCTTGGCGACCAGGTCGTCGATCACGGTATGGCGCATGTCGGTGACGATTTCCGCCGTGGTCTTGTCTTCCATCCATTCGACGCGCTGGTCGAAAATGACCTTGCGCTGATCGTTCATCACGTTGTCGAACTTCAGAATGTTCTTGCGCATGTCGAAGTTGCGCGCCTCGACCTTCTGCTGCGCTTTTTCCAGCGCCTTGTTGATCCAGGGATGAATGATCGCTTCGTCTTCCTTCAAGCCCAGCTTGGTCAGCATGCCGTCGAGCTTGTCGGTGCCGAAGATGCGCATCAGGTCGTCTTCGAGCGACAGGAAGAACTTGGAGTGGCCCGGATCGCCCTGACGGCCGGAACGGCCGCGTAGCTGGTTGTCGATGCGGCGGCTCTCGTGACGCTCGGTGCCGAGCACATAGAGACCGCCGGCGGCCAGCGCCTTTTCCTTCAGCCGCGCAACCTGGCCGCGAATCTCGGCCGCCTCCGGACTCTTGTCGCGTTCCTGCGGGTCGGCGATGGACGTCAGCTCCTGGCGGATCCGCATGTCGGCATTACCGCCGAGCTGAATATCGGTGCCGCGGCCCGCCATATTGGTCGCGATCGTGATCGCGCCCGGCACGCCGGCCTGAGAGATGATGTACGCCTCTTGCTCGTGATAGCGCGCGTTGAGGATCGCGAAGACCTTGGATTTGGTCGCGCCCTCATCGCCGGAATAGAGCGCGGCGAACGCGTTGGGATCGGAGAAGTCGTGCGCCTCCCAGCCCTGCTTGCGCAGCATTTCGGCGAGCTGCTCGGATTTTTCGATCGAGGTCGTACCGACCAGCACCGGCTGGCCGCGCGACTTGCAGTCCTCGATCAGCGTGATGACGGCGCGGTATTTCTCGACCCCGGTACGATAGACCTCGTCATCGTCGTCGATGCGGACCATCGGCATGTTGGTCGGGATTTCCAGAACTTCGAGATTGTAGATGTCCTGGAATTCGTCGGCCTCGGTCGACGCCGTGCCTGTCATGCCGGCAAGCTTCTCGTACATCCGGAAATAATTCTGGAAGGTGATCGAGGCGAGCGTCTGGTTTTCCGGCTGGATCGGCTGATGCTCTTTCGCTTCGAGCGCCTGGTGCAAACCTTCCGAATAGCGCCGGCCCGGCATCATGCGGCCGGTGAACTCGTCAATGATGACGACTTCGCCGTTGCGCACGATGTAGTCCTTGTCGCGCTGGAACAGTTTGTGAGCGCGCAACGCCTGATTGACATGGTGCACGACGGAGACGTTCTCGACGTCGTAAAGCGACTCCGATTTGAGCAGGCCGGCGTTGCGGAGCCCCTGCTCCATCTTCTCCATGCCGACTTCGGTCAGATTGACGGTGCGCTGTTTTTCGTCGAGTTCGTAATCTTCCTTGGCAAGCCCCGGAATGTGGGTGTCGATCGTGTTGTAGAATTCGGAGCGATCATCGAGCGGACCGGAAATGATCAGCGGCGTGCGCGCTTCGTCGACCAGGATCGAGTCGACTTCGTCGACGATGGCGAAGGTGTGGCCACGCTGCGCCATATCCTCGAGCCGGTACTTCATATTGTCGCGCAGATAATCGAAGCCGAGCTCGTTATTGGTGCCGTAGGTTACGTCGCTGTCGTAAGCCTTCTTGCGCTGCTCGTCGTCGATGCCGTGCACGATGATGCCGGTGGTCAGGCCGAGGAAGCCGTAGATCTGCGCCATCCATTCGGCGTCACGCTTGGCGAGATAGTCGTTGACCGTGACGACATGGACGCCGCGCCCGGCGAGCGCATTGAGATAGACCGGCAGCGTCGCGACCAGCGTCTTGCCTTCGCCGGTCTTCATCTCGGCAATGCGGCCCTCATGCAGCACCATGCCGCCAATGAGCTGCACATCGAAATGACGCTGTCCGAGCGTGCGCTTGGCGGCCTCACGCACGGTCGCAAAAGCCGGCGCCAGGATATCGTCGATAGTCGCGCCTTCAGCCAGCTGCTTCTTGAATTCCTCGGTGCGCGCGCGAAGCGCCTCGTCCGAAAGCTTCTCGAGCTCCGGCTCCAGCGCGTTGATTTCGTCGACCCGGGCGCGATAGGACCGAATGCGCCGATCGTTGGAAGAGCCGAATAGCTTGCGGGCGACCGCGCCGATCATCGCATCATCCTTTTAACCGCAAACCTTTAACCGACATGGCGCCACAGGCTCGAACCTACCCGCTTCGGGTGTATGGCCAACCAGCGGAAAATGCTGAGTTATCCAAGCCTTGGTAAGGCGGCATGAAGGCCCAGATTCAAGCCGAGAGATAGGAGGGGGTGGTTTTATTGTCAATGCGAACGGCAACCTCACGCGGTCGTTAAGCGGTGCCTGCAATCTGTCATTGCCAACGGCAATCGATTCGGCGAGTGTCCGCGCCGATCCGCGCCCTATCGAGCGGCGCCTTACCCCCTGTCCGAAGGATAGAGTTCCATGGCTTCCAATCGCCAAGTTGTTGGCCAGATTACTGGCCAGGTCACTGGCAAAGTCGCTTCTTACGTGTTCGGTGCGCTTGCTGCCGCGGCATTGCTGTGCGCGCCGCTCGCCGCCGCGCGTGCGCAGGACAACCCCGTGCTCGCCCGCGTTAACGGCGTCGATATTCACCAGAGCGATCTCGCCTTCGCCGAAGAGGAAATCGGCAGCAACATGCCGCAGATGCCGCCGGAGCAGAAGCGCGACTATCTCATTACCTATCTCACCGACGTCGTCGTCGTTTCGCAGGCGGCCGAGAAACAAAAGGTCGATCAGCGCGATGACGTGAAGGCGAGGCTCGCTTTCGACCGTAACCGGGTGCTGATGGAAGCGATGCTGCAGGACGCCGGCAAAGCAGCTGATACCGACGAAGCGATGCACAAAGTTTACGACGAAGCCGTCAAACAGGTGCCGGCTGAGGAAGAAGTGCATGCTCGCCACATCCTGGTCGCCAGTGAGGACGAAGCCAAGGCCATTGAGGATCAGCTGAAGAAGGGCGCGGACTTCGCCGAGCTCGCCAAACAGACGTCGAAAGACCCAGGCGCGGCCGACGGCGGCGACCTCGGCTACTTCACCAAAGACCAGATGGTGCCGGAATTCGCCGACGCGGCGTTCAAGCTCGACAAAGGCCAGATCTCCGACCCGATCCATACCCAGTTCGGCTGGCACATCATCAAGGTCGAGGACAAGCGGACCAAGCCGACGCCGACCTTCGACCAGGTGAAGGCGCAGCTCACGAATTATGTCGAGCACCGCGCTCAGGCCGAGATGGTCGATAACCTGCGCAAGAATGCGACTATCGAACGCCTCGACAAACCGGCAGCTCCGGCGCTCGATCCGTCCGCGCTCAATCCAGCCGCCCCGGCGAAGAAGTAATAATTTCGCGCTGTGCGCCCAGCTTGTCATCGTCCGCGCAGGCGGACGATCCAGTAAGCGCAATCGTTGACCGTGATTACTGGATGCCCCGCCTTCGCGGAGCATGACAGAACAGGCATATCGCGCGCCTTCCATTTCGCTGTGCTCCACACGCAAACAATCTCGTTCTCGCGATGCATTCCGCACCCGAGTCATCGTCACGCCGTAAGAATTTCTTCGCTCTCCGCACCGATCTTCGTCAGAGAATGCCGGCGGTGGATGCCGATATCCTCACGATCCGTGCTTCAAGCAGGCCCAAGAACTTAAGAACGAACGGAAGAAAGCAAGGAAGCGGAACGCCGAGAGACGCGTATCCAACCTCCGCACCCTAGCGGGGTGCGGCGCGCGCAGAGCGCTGCGCGCTCGCCTCTCGGCGTCCCACCACGGCACTTGCTGCAGCGAGCGAACGCCACAGCTCAACCCCAGCTACGCGCTTCCTGGGACGGGACTAGGGAGGAGCGGGTGTTACCCGCTCCCGGCCGTCCTGCAGTGCAGCGGTCCCAAGACCGCAGACCGGTCATCGTGCCGGCCGGGCGTATACGCCAAGGTCGCCCGGGTGCGGAGGTGACGAACCGCCGCCCGCGGGAACCGACTCTCGCTCCGTCATGCGGAGTGACCGCATGACGTCCTTGTACGTGAGCGAGATTGGGAACCAATTCTCAGAACCAAAACGCGATGTCAAAACATTTCTATTTGTTCAAATAAATCGGGGCGTTACGGGATGCGTCCCGAGACGGCTTTAGACGAATTTAGAAAGCAAAGATTCGCGAACAGCGAAGTTATGCCCACCAATCAATGGCTTATGCGATTTAAACCGAATTGCCGCGTGACGACTTCGAGCAGGTTTCGGAAATAAAAATTTGCAAGAGAACACGTAGACGGCCATCCTGTCGCCCACCGGCTATGCGTAAACGATCAGTCCCGCAAACCCCTCGTCCATGTGGTCCTGGTGATGACAATGGAAGAACGTGGGTCCGGGATCGTTAGCGACGAAATCGATCTCGGCCGTCGAGTACCGCGGCATACTTAGAGTGTCCTTCATAAGTCCGGAGATCGAGGTGGCATCGATCTTGGTCACCTCGAAAGTGTGGCGGTGCAGATGAACCGGGTGCTTGTCGCCGCTATTATTGCGCATAGCCAGACGGTAGCGCTTGCCTTGCTGCACGGTGAGCAGCGGGTTGGTGTCCGGCCATGACTTGCCGTTGATGGTCCAACGGTTGTAGCCGCCGTGGCCGCCGGGAATTTTCTCGAATGTCAGGTTGATAGTTTCGTCGGGGGATGGCGCCGCTGCTGGGTGGGCGAATTTCGCGTAATCCCAGGCCGCAGTGTCAGGCTTTTCCCACTTCGGCTCGCCCTGGCGATTTTCGTATTCGATGACGGCACCCATGCCCATGCCGCGATCCATGTCGTCGGTCGCGCCGAAGACCCACACGCCCGGATTATTCATTTCGACGATCACATCGGCACGCTCGGCGACATCCAGCTGCAGAACATTCACTGATGCGGCGTTCGGTACCGGATTGCCGTCGAGCGCGAGCACGGTGAATGTGTGCCCCGGCAAAGCGAGTGTTACGTCCATTGTTGCGCTGGCATTGAGGATGCGAAACAAAACTTTTTCGCCCTGCCGAACCCGGATTGGCTCATCATGCCCGAGCATCCGAGCGCCAAGTGTCGCCGCATGGTACATGACTTCGAGACCATTATTCGGCGGAGGTCCCTTGCGGATGTCTTGCATGCTGACCCACTCGCCTTCCCAGCGGCGCGCCGCCAGCAGGACCTCGCGGTCGTAGCGGCCGGGATCGTTTGCCGGCTCGACAATGAGAAACCCGAACTCGCCGGAATAGGTACTCCGCGTCAGATCGGTCATCGCCATCGCGTGGCTGTGATACCACCGCGTTCCGGCTGGTTTCGGCGTGAAGGAATAGATCAGCGATTGTCCGCTCGGAATGATCGGCGAGCCCTCTTCGGTCGCGCCGTCCTGAAGCCATGGCAGGTACAGGCCATGCCAGTGCACAAGATCGTCGTAACCCGCGTCGTTGATGACCTTGATGTTTACCGGCCTCCCTTCAGGCAGCCGCAGGACCGGACCGGGCACCTGTCCATTGTATCCCGTGGTCTTGATTGTCTTGTTAGGCGCAAGCTCAAGCGAAATAGGCGCAATCTGAATCGAGTAATCGATTTTTGCGGGAGATGTCTGGGCATGCCCCGGCTCACCGGCGATGGTAGCCGCGCCGGCGCCCAGGAGCAGCGCGCGGCGGCTCAGTGCAGCAGAAGAATATCTGAAGTTTAAGCCGTTTTCTGGAAGCGCAGGCATTTCGTTTCTCCAATTCGAGCACGAGCTTAGAGAGTTTCGCGGCAGCAGTATGTCGGGTCGAAACGCTGCGAATGGGCGGTATCGACTTGTCGTGCTAGAAATGTTGGTGGGCGACAGAAGGCATTCGGCACCAATGCTAACCCGGCGTCGATTTGCAACCGGCTCAATGGCAATTGTATCCGGTTGCCTCATTGGTGGCCGGGCTGGAAAGGGCGAAGCGGCACCGTTCAGCACACCTCTGCCGATTCCAGAACTGATCGACGCCGCGACTCAAGGCAACGCGGTCAAGCTAAAGGTCATGTCCGGTCAGCACGAATTTATTAAGGGAAAGCCGACGCGGACCTACGGCTACTCGGCACCGGTCCTTGGGCCGGTCATCCGCCTCCGCCGCGGCGATAAAGTGGCGATGACGGTCGATAATGCGCTCGACGTTGTCACAACGGTGCATTGGCACGGGCTTCTGGTGCCGGGCGACAATGATGGCGGGCCGCAGCGGCTCATTCATCCGGGCAAAACTTGGCGTCCAGTTTTGACGATCGACCAGCCGGCCGCGACGCTTTGGTTCCATCCCCATCCACATCATGACACGGCTCGCCAGATTTATATGGGGCTGACCGGAATAATCATCATCGACGATGGCTCTGATGCTCGACTCGGTTTGCCGCGGACCTACGGCGTCGATGATTTGCCGATCATCCTTCAGGATCGCTCTTTCGATTCTGATGGATTGATCGAATACGACAACAACGGTTCAGACCCGCTGGAGATCATATACGGAGCGCGAGGCGACACTTTCATTGTCAATGGTGCGATCGCCCCGTTTGCTAAAGTTCCACCCGGCCTCGTTCGGCTACGGCTTCTCAATGCCGCTAACGCGCAGAATTACGAGATGCGCTTCTCCGATAAACGAACGTTTTACGTTATAGCGTCGGATGGCGGATTTCTTTCACAACCGGTCGCAGTCACACAGCTCAACATTTCGCCCGCCGAGCGATTTGAAGTTCTCGTCGATTTTACTGACGGAAGAGCCGTTGAGCTTGAAACCGGCCCGGATGAAGAAATGGGCCTGTTCGGCCGTGTGGCACCGGATGGCAGCGCCGACTATGTGCCTGTGATGCGCTTTGAACCGAACGCAGCGATGCCTAGCGTCAGAGAATTACCGACGCGCCTTATTGAACTCGCCCCCGCTTCTCCAGTTTCGGCCGTGCAACACCGGCAATTCGTTTTGAACAGTGGCTTATGCGGCAGCCGCCCGGGCGCTGAGACACATGCCGGCATGCTCGCGCTCGTGGGAATAAACGGAAAGCCGTTTGACATGAAGCGTATCGACGTCGAGACAAAACTTGGTACGACCGAAGTCTGGGAGATCGTTTCGGTCGGAATGGCTCATCCATTTCATGTCCACGGCGCATTATTTCGCATCCTGTCGATCGAGGGAGCGCCGCCGGCACCTCATCTCACGGGCTGGAAGGACGTGGTCCTTGTCGAGGATAAGGCCGAACTTCTCGTCGCCTTCAATCGGTCGGCGACGAAGGCGCATCCCTTCATGTATCACTGCCACATTCTCGAGCACGAGGACGCAGGGCTGATGGGTCAGTATATCTGTACCTAGCAAAGCAAGCCGGAGCGCATCGTGGATACAAAAGCTGTTCAGAAAGATGATAGACGCGGTTCGGCATTGGAGGTGTTGCTGGCTTTTGCCAAGCTCGGCGTAAGCTGCTTCGGCGGCCCGATTGCTCATATTGGCTATTTTAGAAATGAGTTTGTAGTTCGGCGGCGCTGGCTAGGCGAGGCCGCCTTCGCCGATCTGGTCGCGCTATGTCAATTTCTTCCGGGGCCGGCCAGCAGCCAAGTTGGATTTTCCATTGGGTTGTTGCGGGGCGGTTATCTCGGCGGCCTTGCTGCATGGACAGCTTTCACGCTTCCGTCTGCAATATTGCTCGTGCTGTTTGCTTACGGCGCGAATGCCCTGCAGGGACCGCTCGGCGTTGGCCTACTCCGTGGCCTCAAGCTCGTCGCCGTGGCGATTGTCGCCCAGGCCGTTTGGGGAATGGCGCGCACGCTCTGCCCTGACCGCGAGCGCGCAACGATCGCCGTCATCGTAGCCGTGATTGTTTTGTTTAGCGCCTCCTCGGTCGCTCAGATCGGCGCAATCGCCTTAGGTGGCGTCGCAGGATTTTGGTTCTGCCGCGCTGCGCCACCGGCAGCGATGGGCGAAGGGCCCATGTTTATGCCGATCTCACGCCCGATCGGCTTACTGGCTCTTGCCGCGTTTTTTCTGCTGCTCGGTGCGCTCCCGCTGCTAGACACAGTGCTCCCTTCGCAAGGTCTCGCATTGTTCAATGCGTTCTATCGATCCGGCGCGCTGGTGTTCGGCGGCGGACACGTCGTACTTCCTCTGCTGCGCGATGCGGCTGGTGACGCCG
This sequence comes from uncultured Alphaproteobacteria bacterium, assembly GCA_963742215.1. Lineage (GTDB taxonomy): Bacteria > Pseudomonadota > Alphaproteobacteria > Rhizobiales > Xanthobacteraceae > BOG-931. The sequence continues at coordinate 59,791 of CAVULJ010000018.1, read as the reverse complement.
GGATGGGTCAGCGACGACGCTTTCCTGGCCGGGTATGGCGCGGCGCAGGCGGTGCCGGGACCGCTCTTTACCTTCGCGGCTTACCTCGGGGCAGTTATGAAATCGCCACCGAACGGCATAGCCGGCGCTGCCATTAGCCTGATTGGCATCTTTCTTCCCGGGAATTCTCGTGCTGATGGGCGCATTGCCGTTCTGGGAGACTTTTCGGCGCCGCTCTTCCGCGCAAGCGATCATGCGGGGCGTGAACGCAGCCGTCGTCGGCCTCCTCGGCGCGGCGCTCTATAATCCCGTCTGGACCAGTGCGGTAAAAACTCCAGGAGACTTCGCACTGGCGCTGGTCGGGTTCGTTCTTCTCACCGTATGGCAAACACCACCGCTCGTTGTCGTCGCCATCAGTGCGCTTGGCGGGATCGCTCTCGGTCTGATCGCACCTCTATGACGGCGAGTATTATCGTTCCGCTTCCGGATTCGACAGAGCTGCAGAAATTTCCGCGTGCTTGCTAAAGGTCCATGTCGCTGCGGCAATAACAATCGCAGCGCCAACCACAACCGGCCAGCGGAGCCCGAAGTGCACCGATGCCGAACCGGCTGCCAGCGCTCCGATCGCCGGCGCGCCCCGGAATATCAGTCCGTATATCCCCATCACGCGGCCGCGCATGCTGCGCTCGGACGATAGCTGGATGATGGTCTGGATGGCGATACCCGCGCTTGATAGGCAGAAGCCGAAAGCCCCGATGCAAGGCACCGCAATCCAAAGAGTGCTCGTCGCACTGATGCAAATTGCCGCCACTGCGCCACCGAGTGTCGCAGCTACCGCGACGGTCACAAGGTCTGCGGACCGGGAGCGGTGCCCAAGCCAGAGGCCGCCCAAAACTGCACCGGCGCCCGTTGCCGAAGCCAATACCGAGAAACCGCCCGCGCCAAGGTGGAAAATCTGTGCGGCAAAGCCGGGAAGCAATTCATTCAATGGTCGCCCGCCAATGCCGATCGCGGTCAATAGGAGCAGAAGGGATCCAATTGCGGGATGGGTGGCTGTGTAGCGGATGCCGTCCTTGAAATCGGTGGCGAAATTTCGCCGTTTAGTCACTTTCGTGGCGGTATCGTCGATCCTGACCCACCAAAGCGCCAACAGAAATACAACGTAGCTCGCAGCGTTCGCCGCGAAGGACGCAGCCACGCCAGACCACACGATCACCAAACCCGCGATCATTGGACCGACAAAGCGCGCCAGATTGAAGATTACAGAGTTTATCGCGACGGCCGAGGCAAGATCGCGTTCCGCGACGAGAGACGGCACCAGCGCAAGCCGCGCCGGCTGATTGAAGGCGACGACTGCGCCCTGAAAGGCCGTTAGTGCAATAAGGCTCCAAATATTCAGATGATGCGCGGCGGTAAGCCCAAAGAGCAGCATTGCCTGAAGCAGCGAAACAACCTGGCTGGATTTCACCACGGTAAGCTGGTCGGAACGATCCGCGAAGGCTCCCGCGAGCGGGCCGACGACGAGCCCCGGAAAAAAGTCGGCGAAAGCGATGATTCCGAGCCAGAGCCCGGAGTGAGTCATCTCCCAGGTCAGCCAGCTCACCGAAATCCGCTGCATCCAAGTACCGATCAGCGAAACGGCATTACCCGCAGCGTAGATGCCGTATGTCTTGTTCTTGAAGGGAAGAGCGAGGCTGGATTCGAAGAACGATGCCATAGATGAAGCCCACCTCCTCACCGGATATAACAGAATCGGTTTCTCTAACAGTCAGCGGAACGCCTCAAATTGCTGCGTGGCCAGCGTGTGAAGGACATGTCGTCTCTTGATGCTTAGATGATTGGCGAAGGCGCAAGCTCTCGTTTGATGATTTTGAAAAGACGTGGATTGCCGGATCAAGTTCGGCAATGACCAAGTCGGTGCTGCCAAAAGCGAAGAGGTCCCGGCTTGCGCCGAGGCCTCCAGCTGCAAGGAGCGCATAATGTCGCTCCTTCCCCCAGTTGTTCAGATTTTAGTGGCGCATGATCCATTCGGAAAACCGGAAGGCCACCCTCGGATCAAGTCCGAGGGCAAGCTGTTTCCGGATCATGCTCTAAACACTTGACCCGGCAATCCATCGCACCTAACGGAACATCGAAGCGCCGCATGCATGCACGGGATTAGCCCGCTCATGACAGAATGCGGGACCTAGCTCGCACGTGACAAAATCATGTCGAACACCGTCTCTCCGCTCGCCCCGAAAACCGTTCCCGACATGCCGCCGATCGGCGGCGTGCGCCTTGCCACCGCGGCCGCCGGTGTCCGTTATCAGGGCCGCACCGACGTCATGCTCGCGGTGTTCGACGAAGGCGCCAGCGTCGCCGGCGTCTTCACGCGCTCGAAATGCCCCTCGGCGCCGGTCGAATGGTGCCGCGCCCGGGTCAAAAACGGCCGCGCCCGTGCACTGGTCGTCAATTCCGGCAATGCCAATGCCTTTACCGGCAAGACCGGCCGCGATGCCTGCGGCTTTACCGCGAAGCTCGCGGCAGCCGCCACCGGCTGCAAGGTCGGCGAGGTTTTCCTCGCGTCGACCGGCGTGATCGGCGAGCCGCTGAACGCCGGCGTATTCACCGGCGTGATGGAAAAGCTCGAGACCGAGGCCACCGACGAAGGCTACGTCGACGCGGCCAAGGCGATCATGACCACCGACACGTTTCCGAAGCTTGCCACCGCCAGCGCGCGGCTGGGCGGCGCCACCGTCACGATCAACGGGTTCGCCAAAGGCGCCGGCATGATCGCGCCCGACATGGGCACGATGCTCGCTTTTGTCTTTACCGACGCGCCGATCGCGGCGCCGGCGCTGCAAGCGCTGTTGCGCGACGGCGTCACCGACACGTTCAATGCCGTCACCATCGACGGCGACACCTCCACCTCGGACACTTTATTGGCGTTCGCGACCGGCGCCGCCAAGACAGCGCCGCGCATCGCGCGCGCCAACGATCCGCGGCTTCTGCCGTTCCGCAAAGCCTTCAACGCCGTGCTGGCCAATCTTTCCGAGCAGGTGGCGCGCGACGGCGAAGGCGCCCGCAAGCTTCTTGAAGTCGTGGTCGAGGGCGCGGTGTCGAAGCAATCGGCGCGGCGGATCGCGATGTCGATTGCCAACTCGCCGCTGGTGAAGACCGCCATTGCCGGCGAGGACGCCAACTGGGGCCGCGTGGTGATGGCGGTCGGGAAAGCCGGCGAACCCGCCGACCGCGACCGTCTCTCGATCTGGTTCGGCGGCATTCGCGTCGCCCACAAAGGCGCGCGCGATCCCGGATTATGATGAGGCCGCCGCATCCGCCGTGATGAAGAAGCCGGAGATCACGCTGAAGGTCGCGCTCGGCCTCGGCAAAAGCAGCGATCGCGTGCTGACCTGCGATCTCACCAAGGAGTACATTGCGATCAACGGCGATTACCGGTCTTAGACGGCGGACAAGAAGATAAAGGAGGTCGTTTAGCGCGCCCGCAATCGTTATGCTGCGGCTCCAAGATTGATCTGGGAGGCATCATGAAACTTCCCCGCCGAAGATTTTCTGCATCTGGCAGCGGGCGCCGCCGCGCTGCCAGCCTTGTCTCGCATTGCAGGGCGGAAGCCTATCCGACGCGGCCGGTGCACGATCATCGTTCCGTTTGCCGCGGGCGGTCCGAACGATGCCATTGCGCGCATCGTGGCCGATGGCTATGCGGACATCGCTTGGTCAGCCATTCACTATTGAAAACCTGGCCGGGTGCCGCGGGCAGTATCTGGCGCCGGCCTGGTCGCGCGCGCGGCGTCCGATGGCTACACGCTTGTGCTCGGCACTGGGGCACGCAATGTCGCTCAATGCGCGCTCTACGAGATTCCAATTATGATCTTGGTCACGATTTTGAGCCGGTCTCGCTGCTGGTAGCCATTGTCCGACTGCTGATAGTTGCCAAGGAAGGCACCATGCCGGCGAAGGATCCCGAAGTACTTATCGCCTGGCTCAAGACAAATCCCGACAAGGTCTCGTCAGGGCTACCGCCGGCTCGCGCAGCCCACGTCATGACCGGCGACTGTCTTCCAAAAGGAAACTGGCACACATTGCAGCTCGTTCCTTATCGGGCGCCGGTACCTGCGATTTAGGACTGGCTCACGGGCGCATGTGACATGGCATTGCTCGATGGTGGTCCAATCTCGCGATAGGTCCGTGACGGCGCGATCAGCGGCCTATGCGGTGACCTCCAAGAGCAGCGCTCGCAGCGCGCCCGACATTCCCGACGGCATGAGGCAGGGTTGTACCCGGCTTCTACGCAGCCGCTTGGCATGGCCTCTTGGTGCGCCCAAAGGCACGCCCGAGAGCTATCATTGCCAAGCTCAATGCTGCGACCGTGGACGCCTTGGCTGATCCGAGTGCGCCCGGCTCAAAGCGCGCTTTGCAGGACATTTTTCCGCGAGAGCAGCATGACGCCGGAGGCGCTCGCAGAGTTACAAATCATCGCCGAGATTCGAGAAATGGGGGAAGATCATCAAGTCCGCCGGCATCAAAGCAGAATGATCCGCAGCGCATTCCATAACTGCCGTTAGGCGAATGAACGACAAACACCGCTAGAAACATGACTGCTGCACACAAACACATTCGCACCACGACGCTCGACGTCGCTTATGAAGAGAGCGGCAGCGCGGATGGCGTGCCGGTCTTTCTGATGCACGGCTGGCCGTACGACCCGCGTTGCTACGATGCGGTCGTGCCGCTGCTTGCCGGCTCCGGCTGCCGGGTGATCGTGCCTTATCTGCGCGGCTTCGGGGCGACGCGCTTTCTTTCCGGCGATACGCCACGGTCCGGCCAGCAGGCAGCGCTCGGCAACGATCTGCGCGAATTGATGGATGCGCTCGGCATCAAGCAGCGCGGTGCTGGCCGGTTACGATTGGGGCGGCCGCGCCGCGTGCATCGTATCCGCGTTGTGGCCGGAACGGGTGCGCGGCCTCGTCACCGTCAACGCCTATAACCTTCAGAACATCCCCGCGGCGATGAAACCCGGCCGCGCCGAGCAGGAGCACCGGCTCTGGTACCAATATTATTTCCACAACGAGCGCGGCCGCGCTGGTCTTGAGCAAAACCGCAGGCCGTTTTGCAAGCTACTGTGGCAACTGTGGTCGCCGACCTGGCAGTTCGATGACGCGACTTACGAGCAAAGCGCCGTCTTCATTCGACAACCCGGATTTCGTCGCAGTGACGATCCATTCCTATCGGCATCGCTATGGATTTCGCGGCGGGCGATCCGGCGCTGGAGCCGATCGAACGCCGCCTGGTCGGCCAGCCCAAGATTTCGGTGCCGACGATCGCGCTTCAGGGCGAGGTCGACGGCGTGCACGACCAGAAATCGAGCGAAAAGCACCACGTCCACTTCACCGGGCCGTATCAGCGCCGCGTATTGGCGAATGTCGGCCATAATCCGCCCCAGGAAGCGCCACGGCAATTTGCCGACGCGATACTGGAGTTGATCCGCGCCGCATAAGCCAGATTCCAAATTCAGCGTTCCTTAACCGTTGCGGCGATTGTGGCTTTTTCTGATAACCGGTTGAGTATGCCTTTACCCTCCCGCCCATAAATTGGAGCCTAAATCGTGAGCGTCAGACTTGTCCTTGTGGCTGCCTGCGCGCTGATCGATGCGGACGGTCGCGTGCTTATCGCACAGCGTCCGTTAGGGTAAGTCGATGGCGGGACTGTGGGAGTTTCCGGGCGGCAAGGTCGAACCCGGTGAGCGGCCGGAGCAATGCTTGATCCGGGAGCTGAAGGAGGAACTGGGAATAGCCGTCAGGGAGGAATGTCTCGCACCGCTAACTTTCGCAAGCCATTCCTATCCTGACTTCCACCTTCTCATGCCGCTCTATGTCTGCCGGCGTTGGGAGGGAATCGTTATCGCGCAAGAACAACAAGCGCTCAAATGGGTCCGGCCCGGTGAATTGAAGAATTACCCGATGCCACCCGCCGATGAACCGCTGATCTCGCATCTCACGACGCTGGTTTGATCCGAAAGCCAGAAGGGCTGAAAGACCATGTTGAAACTGCAGAACACGGCGATTGCCCAGTCCGTCTTTCGCTTCCTGCGCTGTGAAAGCGGCGCGACGGCGATCGAATATGCGATGATCGCTTCCGGGGTCGGCGTTGCCATCGCCGCTTCGGTCGTCAATCTCGGCTCGAGCGTCAAAGGACTGTTTGTCAACGTTTCCAGTTCGCTGAAATAATTGGCAATAATTGACCTAGACGCCCTAGCCTCCTGCCTTCTCGCCTGCTGAAATTTCCCGCGCACCGAGTGCATCGGCAAGCCGCGTTTTTGCCGAACCCGGCCGCAGCGGCTGTTGTTGATCCGGATGCGGCGCCCAGCCCGACAGCCACACGATCTCGAACGTTGCACGCACGCGGCCGTCGGCATCGGCGAAGCGCCTGGCATAGATTTCGGCCATCCGCAACAATGTGGCGCGCCGCAACGGCGTGCGGCGGCGGGCGAGCAGTGCGTTAGTCGCGCCCATGCGCCGCAGATCGTGCATCAACGCGAACACCGTATCGTAGCGCACCGTGACGCGATCAGCGTCGGTGACCGGCAGCGCAAATCCCGCCCGTTGCAACAAAGCGCCGAGATCGCGCAAATCGGCGAAGGGAGCGACATGCGGCGAGACCCCGCCTTCGATATCGCTCTCGGCCTCGGCAAAACTCTGCCGCAGCTCGGTGAGTGTCTCTCCTCCGAGCAGCGCGGCCAGAAACAAGCCATCCGGCTTCAGCGCACGGCGTATCTGAACCAGCACGCCCGGCAGATCGTTGGCGAATTGCAGCGCCAGCGCTGAAACAACAAGGTCGATCGTGGCGTCGCCGAACGGCAGCATCTCTTCGTCGGCAATGACCGTGCCGCCGCTTATCGCGTCCGCGGCAACAATCGTCCCTACCGATCCAAGCCGCGCGATCGCGGTCCGCACCGCCGGACCGGGCGTGGCCAGATCGACCGCGACATCGAAGCGGCGAAGCACCGCAGCCAGACGATCCGCCATGTCATCGGCGACGCGGTCGAGCAGAAATGTCGCCGGTCCCAACGCCATCGCACGCCGGCGGCGAAGCCGGAGCAATGCGCGATCGAAGATGAGCGGGCTGTCGGCCATGTGCGGTCCATTTTACGTCGTCATGGCCGGGCTCGTTCCGGCCATCCACGTCTTAGAACTTCGGGGCCGCTAAGACGTGGATGCCCGGCACAAGGCCGGGCATGACGCGAATAGCGATCGACGATGACAATCGCCACGCGGATCGGTAGCGTTGCGGTATGCCCGACTTGGCGAGCATCGCACTTCCCTCGCGTCTTAAACACGCCGCCATTGCGGCGCGCAGTGTCCTTCGCGCGGCGCTCGATCTCGCCTTGCCGCCGCTATGCGCCGCCTGCCGCGAACCGGTCGAGGGCAAAGGCCTGTGCCCGGCGTGCTGGTCGAAGCTTTCCTTCATCACCCGGCCCTATTGCGAGCGGCTCGGCATTCCTTTCGTGTATGACCCGGGTCCGGGCATCCTGTCCATGGAGGCGATCGCCGCCCCGCCGGCCTATCAACCGCGCCCGTGCCGCCGTTCGTTTCGACGAGATTTCGCGCGCGCTGGTCCACGCGCTGAAATATGGTGACCGGCTCGATCTCGCACCGATGATGGGACGATGGATCGCCAATGCCGGCGGCGAGCTGCTGGCCGAAGCCGATGCGCTGGTGCCGGTACCGCTGCATTGGCGGCGGCTATGGGCGCGACGCTTTAACCAATCGGCCATACTCGCCGCGACCATCTCAAAGGAAAGCGGCGTGCCGATCGCGACCGGCAGCGCTCAAGCGCGTCCGGGCGACCGCACAGCAAGTCGGGCTGTCACAGAAAGAGCGAGCCACCAATATCCAGGGCGCCTTTCGCGTACCCGAGGACGGCAAGGCCGCCGTCGCCGGCCGCCGCCTGGTGCTGGTCGATGACGTGCTGACCTCCGGAGCCACGGTCGAGGGCTGTGCGCGGGCGTTATTGCGGGCCGGCGCTGCGAACGTGGACGTCCTGATTTTCGCCAGGGTTGCCGATCCGGGGCGAACGTCCATATAAAGAAATCAATAAAACCCTTGGACTTAAGATCTTCGAACCATCATGGCTGCGGTCGACATCTATACCATTATGTATTGCCCCTATTGCGCGGACGCCAAGGAACTCCTGTCCAGCAAGGGCGTCAGTTTCCATGAGATCGATGCCACCGGTAACCGGGAAGTACGCCAGCAAATGATCGAACGCGCCAACGGCCGCAGCACCTACCCGCAAATTTTCATCGGCTCGACCCATGTCGGCGGCTGCGACGATCTCTACGCGCTTGAGGCCGCAGGCAAGCTCGACCCGCTGCTGGCCGAAGCCAAAGGATCGTCGTCATGAGCGCCGGCAAGTCCGCCACGTTCAAGGTCGGCCTGGTGCAGATGCGCTCGGGCCTCGATCCCCAAGCCAATCTGGCTTCGCTGATCGCAGCTATCGACGAGGCGAAACGCGGCGGCGCCGATTATGTGCAGACGCCGGAGATGACCAACATCCTGGCGCTCAAGCGCGAGGATCTGTTCGCCAATATCGTCGCTGAAGAACAGGATCCGACGCTCGCAACCTTGCGCGAACTGGCGCAGAAACTTTCGATCTACATCCACATCGGCTCGCTCGCCATCAAAGTGACGCCCGAGAAGGCCGCCAACCGCGCCTTCGTGATCGACCGCAAAGGCGACATCGCCGCGCGCTACGACAAGATTCATATGTTCGATGTCGATCTCGCCGGCGGCGAAAGCTATCGCGAGTCGAACAATTACCGGCCGGCGATCTTGCTGTCATTGCCGACCTGCCTTGGGGCCGGCTTGGCGTGACGATCTGTTACGACCTGCGTTTCCCCGCGCTTTATCGCGCGCTCGCCGAAGCCGGCGCATCGTTCCTCGCCATCCCGGCGGCGTTCACCAAACAAACCGGCGAAGCGCACTGGCACGTGCTGATGCGCGCCCGCGCCATCGAGAACGGCTGTTATGTGATCGCCGCGGCGCAAGGCGGCCAGCATGAGAATGGCCGGTCCACGTTCGGCCATTCGATCGTAGTCGATCCGTGGGGCAAGATCGTTGCCGAGGGCGGCATCGAGCCGGGCGTGATCATGGCCGAGATCGATCCGGCCGCGGTCGTCGCGGCGCGCTCGAAAGTGCCGTCGCTCAATCATGGGCGGCGCTTCGAACTGGTCGAGCCGATGGCAGAGCCGACCCATCTGCATGCGGTGCGGAGCGCTTCATGATCCGCTACACGCTCAGTTGCGAGCGCGGCCACGAATTCGAAAGCTGGTTTGCGAATTCAGGAGCGTACGACAAGCAGGCCAAACGTGGCCTCGTCACGTGCCCGGCCTGCGGCTCCGCCAAGGTCGAAAAGACGATCATGGCGCCAAAGATCATGGGGCCGAGACCGGCGCGCACCGATGTTGCGGAACCGCCTTCGCCGCCTCCCGCTCCGCCCGCCACGCCGGCGCAAGCACCGCTGAGCGTGATGTCGTCGCCAGAGCGCGAGCTGCGTCAGAAGCTCAAGGAACTGCGCGACCACGTTACAAAAAACGCCAACTATGTCGGGACCAAGTTTCCCGAGGAAGCGCGCAAGATCCATTACGGCGAGACCGAGCACCGCTCGATCTACGGCGAGGCCTCACCGCGAAGAGGCCAAATCGCTGCACGAAGAGGGCATCGAATTTCATCCGCTGCCGATCCTGCCGGACGACCAGAACTAAATCCGAATTGCTCGATACGAATTCCTTGGGGTCCGATGCCGGACTCCGCTTATAATCCCGCTTAAGCCATCACGCGGGATCATCCCATGTACAGCGCGACGATCGGGTCTCGCCGCTACGCGTTCCGCGATCTTAAAGTGCTGTTGGCCAAGGCTTCGCCTTTACGCAGCGGTGACCAGCTCGCCGGTGTCGCCGCGGAATCCGCCGAGGAACGTGTCGCCGCGCAATACGCGCTGGCCGACTTGCCGCTTGCGGCATTGCTGGAAGAACCCATCGTCCCTTACGATATCGACGAAGTAACGCGGCTCATCATCGACACACACAACAGCGCGGCTTTTGCACCAATCGCCCACCTCAACGTCGGCGGCTTTCGCGATTGGCTGCTCGCTGATGAAACGACAACAGAGGTTCTGTCGGCTGCAGCGCCGGGCATTACGCCGGAAATGGCGGCAGCCGTGAGCAAGATCAGCCGGCTGCAAGACCTCATGGTCATCGCCGCGAAATGCAGCGTGGTGACCGCGTTCCGAAACACCATCGGCCTGCCGGGCCGGCTGTCGGTGCGGTTGCAGCCCAATCATCCGACCGACGATCCGCGCGGCATCGCGGCAAGCATTCTCGATGGACTGCTGCTCGGCTCAGGCGACGCCGTGATCGGAATCAATCCGGCGACCGACAGTCCCCAAAGTACTCACACGCTGCTGTCGATGCTTGAAGAGATAAGAGTAAAGCTCGACATCCCGACCCAGGGCTGCGTTCTTGCGCATGTGACGACGACGCTCGATTTGATTCGCAAAGGCGCGCCCGTCGATCTCGTCTTCCAATCGATCGGCGGAACGGAAGCCGCCAACAAAAGCTTCGGTATCGACCTCGCGCTCCTGAAAGAAGCTCAAGACGCCGCGCTGTCGCTTCGCCGCGGCACGATCGGCAACAACGTCATGTATTTCGAGACCGGACAGGGCAGCGCCTTGTCGGCGAACGCGCATCATGGCGTCGACCAGCAGACGCTCGAGGCGCGGGCCTATGCCGTGGCGCGGGCGTTCAAGCCGCTTCTGGTCAATACGGTCGTCGGTTTCATCGGACCGGAATATCTTTTCGATGGCCGGCAAATCACCCGCGCCGGACTGGAAGACCATTTCTGCGGCAAGCTGATGGGCGTGCCGATGGGGGTCGATATCTGCCACACCAATCACGCCGACGCCGATCAGGACGACATGGACGCGTTGTTTGCGCTCCTGGTCGCGGCGGGCGTTAATTTCGTGATGGGCGTTCCGGGCGCCGACGACATCATGCTGGGCTACCAGAGCACGTCGTTCCACGACGCGCTGGCAATGCGCGACCTGTTTGGCCGCCGCCCAGCGCCGGAGTTCGAGGCCTGGCTCAATCGTCAGGGGCTGATGGATAGCGCCAACCGGATCCGGCCGCGCGCCCTGCCCGGCCATTTCCGCGCCTTGCTGCCCGTGCCTGCACCATGACCGTCCACCCGCCGCCGCATCTCGACGACGATTTCTGGATCAGCTTGCGCCGGCTGACCGCAGCGCGCATCGGCCTGCCGCGTAGTGGTGCGTCGCTCGCCACCGCGCCTTTGCTCGACCTTAAGCTTGCACACAGCCGCGCGCGCGATGCCGTGCTTGAACCGCTTGATCCGGCCCGGCTGGCCGCAGACCTCGCTGGATTGAGCGACCCGGTGCTTTCCATCGAAAGCGCCGCGGAACAGCATCTGCAATATCTGATGCGTCCTGACCTCGGCCGACGTCTTAATGCGCCGGCCGAGACGATCCTGAAGCCGCACGCAGGCCGCTGGAATGCTGCATTCGTCGTTGCTGATGGTCTTTCGGCGCGCGCCGTGCAGGCACATGCGCGCCCGGTCCTTGCGGGCGCAATTGAGCCGCTGCGTAACAAAGGCTGGCAAATTGCTCCTTTGGTGATCGTTCGCCATGGACGGGTCGGCATCGGTGATGCCGTCGCGGCGGCGCTCGGGGCAGAATGCGTCGTTGTTTTGATTGGCGAGCGCCCGGGACTTTCCGCCGCGGACAGCATGGGCGCTTACCTGACCTGGCAACCTCATGCACAGACGACCGACGCCGATCGAAACTGCATCTCGAACATCCGTCCCGAAGGGATCGGCTACGCCGACGCCGCGCGTAAGATCGCGCACATCTTGTTTGCCATGCGCGACCTCGGTTATTCAGGCGTGCGGCTGAAGGACGACTCGGATCGTTTGCTTATCGGCTGACAAGAGAAGCGCGCTCCGGCAGAGCCGTTGCTGCCGCGACCGGCTGGAGAGGACCTAGCATGTACGATCAGCCGGTCTTGATCGTCGGCGGCGGACCGGTGGGACTGACACTCGCCATCGATCTCGGTCAGCAGGGCATCGAATGCCTGCTGATTGATAAACGCCCGGAACCTTCGTTCCTGCCGAAGATGGAGCGGTGCCATTCTCGGAGCATGGAACACTTTCGGCGCCTCGGCATCGCCGACGCGGTGAGGAAGGTCGGTTATCCTACGGATCTGCCGCTCGACGCCTTCCTGGTGAGGTCGCTCGATGAACCGGCGATCGCGCAGCTCCCGGTGCCATCGGTTACCGAGTCCCGGAAGCAGAGCGAACGGACAAATGACGGCAGATTTCCCGCGGAGCCGTATCAGATCGTTTCCCAATACGCGCTTGAGCCGCTGTTAAAATCCGTTGCGGAGAAGGTGCCGGGCGTGACCGTGCGGTTTGGCTGTGAGCTGCTCTCATTCGATGAGCACGACGACAAGGTCGTGGCCCGGGTCAGAGATTTGGACGGCCAGGAAGAAACGATAACGAGCCGGTATCTGGTCGGCTGTGATGGCGGGTCGAGCACTGTGCGCTCCGGCCTTGGATTTCGGCTCGAGGGACAAGTCAACCTGGGCGAGCAAATGCAGGCTCTCTTCCATTGCGAAGAGCTGTTCCACCGGTTCGCGACGGGCAAAGGCGCGCACTACTACCGCGCCGACGATCAGTGGACGTTCTTGATCACCCAGGGCGATACGCGTCATTTCTCGCTGCACGCCATGATCGACGACGAGTCAGGCGATGCCGGCTTTGTTCGAGAGCATGGTCGGAATGCCGGTCTCCTACAAAACCCTTTACGTCGGCAAATGGACGATGCGCCGGATGTTGAGCGACCGCTATGCTTCGAAGCGCGTCTTTCTGGCCGGCGACTCGGCGCACCTCGTCACGCCGAACGGCGGGCTGGGTATGAACACAGGAATTGGCGACGCCATCGACCTCGCCTGGAAATTGGCAGGTACGTTGCAGGGCTGGGGTGGTGCAGGCCTGCTTGCGACCTATGAATCAGAGCGCCGGCTGATCGGCGAGCGAAATGTGAAGGCCTCGCAGCGCGCTTTCGAGGCTCGTCTGGTCTGGCGCGACCGGTGCGCCGCCGAATGTTCGGCCGTGATGGAATCGAACGATCAAGCGGCGCGGACGCGCCTTGGTCAGGTGTGGCTCGACGAGCATACAAAAGGCGCGAAGTCTGGCCGGTCTGGGCGGAATCATTCTTGGCTACCGCTATCTAAAATCGCCGATCATCTCCTATGAAAGCGACGACGACGGCGCTGACCAGTCCAGTTACCAGTATATCCCCACCACCCGTCCCGGCGCCCGCATTCCGCACCTTTGGCTGAAAGACGGATCCGCGGTGCAGGATCATCTCCGCGCGGGCTATGCGTTGATCACATGCGCACCGCGCACCGCGGGGTTCGAGAAGCTAGGCGCAGCCTTTCGTTCACTTAGCTGCCCATTCCAGGTGCTTGACGTGAGCGATGTCCCTCACGCACGTGAGATCTACGAGAGAGATTATGCTCTGCTCCGTCCCGACCTTCATGTCGCCTGGCGGGGAAACAGTGCGCCAGAGGATCCGGTGGGAACTCGCGGCGGTCGTAACAGGACATATCTGACCGAGTTCGCGGCTAACCTTCCGCCTAGATCAGCCGCAGCACGCCGATAGCCTCGTAGTGCTTTCTGAAGTCAGTTTGGGAGGCGGATAAAATACTCAACGAAGATGCCTTGGTCTTGGTTAGGCATGCCAGCGGCAGACCGCGCGCTGGCGAGAGCTTGAAATCTGTTCGATGATAGCCCGCACAGGGGAGGATAATCATGTCGAGCGACGAATCCATCGACCGCAGAACATTCCTTGGCGCTAGCACGGCGACCATTCTGGGCCTACCGTCGGTAGCGCAGGCCCAACAGAGCGGAGCGGCGCCTTCGGCCGCCACCGCTACAGGGGCAGCCGTCGCGGCCGGCGACCGCAAAACTTTGAGCGAGTTGATCGCCGATTTCGTCACTGGGTTCGAGCTCAAAGACGCGCCGCCCATTGTCATCGAGCGCGCACGCGTCGCCTTCATAGACACTATCGGCGTCATGCTGGCGGGCAGCCAATTGCCGCCGGCTGACATCGTCTGCGACGTCATCAGGCTTGACGGCTCGGCACCTGCGGCGACGATCGTCGGACGGTCATTGCGCACCGCACCGCGGTTTGCTGCGCTCGCCAACGGCGTTGCCGATCACTCCATGGATTTTGACCTCACCTACATGGCCGGCCAATCGGTCGCCGCGGTCATCCCCGCCATCCTGCCGGTGGCCGAAACTACCGGCGCGACGCAGGGCGAGATGCTGGCTGCCTTCATCGTGGCCGCCGAGGTCGCGGGGCGTATCTACCGCGCCGGACCCAAAGCGTGGAGAGCTACAGCCTGGCACTCGACCGGCGTCGTCGGTACGACCGCGGCGGCGCTGGCCTGCGCTCGGCTGATGAAAATTTCAGCGGACAAGATTCCCCACGTTGTCGGCATTACAGCGTCGATGGCAAGCGGCGTGACCGCCAATTTCGGCACCATGACCAAGCCGTTGCATTCCGGGCAAGCCGCACAGAACGGCGTACTCGCGGCGATGCTGGCGGCCCGCGGCTTTACCGCGAACCGTGCCGCGCTCGAAAGCGGCACCGGCTATTTCGACTGCTTCCTGCACGGCTTCGACTGGTCGGCCACCGCGTTCGACGACCTCGGCAAAACATTCGACCTTGAGACGATCGGCTACAGCATCAAGCCCTATCCGAGTGGTGGCCTCGGCCACGCAGCCATCGACGCCGCCCTCGAACTGCGCGAGATGGTCAAGCTCGACGACATTGCCCATGTCGAAGTCGCTATCACCAAGTATGCGGCGCGCCGCTACAGTGACAAATATCCGCAATCGGCGGAAAATGCGAAGTTCAGCGGCCCCTATCTCGCGGCCTATACGTTCGTCCACGGCGCGCCGATGCTCGCCGCGTTCCACGAGGATGCACTGCATGATGAGGCAGTGCGTGCTTTCGCGCAGAAAGTGTCGCTGGCGATCTATCAGGAATATGCTGACGTCCTGGAGGACTCGCCTGCCAAGGTGACAGTCACGCTCAACGACGGACGCAAGATCGACCGAGCGAAATACTATGCGACCGGATCGCAGCAGGTGCCCATGTCGGCGCAGCAGATCAAGGCAAAGTTCAGCGTCTGCGCCGCAGAGGCCGTCGACAAGACGACGGCCGAGAAGATTTACGCGACACTGAGCACTTTAGGCGAGCAACCTTCGCTCGATGATTTTTGGCCGCTGTTGCGGAAGGCGTAATACGGCGCGTCCGCTTCGGGAAATGCGTTTACGGGTGCATGCCGTTGCTAGCCTTCCGCATAAATCAGCAGCAGCACGCCGATAGTCTCACTCGCGTTAGTCCATTGGACAAGCTATGCGCTTTGATCCCGAAAGCGGACATGAGACGATACTGCGTCAAGTTCGCGAAGGGCCACAAGCGGTCATTTCGGAAATGATTTCGTAGGACTCAAGACCTGCGAGCGCGCGACTGAGGGACAAGCGATTTCGCGACTTCACGGGCGCACTTGATAAATCGCTCGACCACGGGGCTCAAGGTTCGACCCTTGAGCCACGTAATTTCGGTCGGCTCAGTCATTGTCGGGAGGTTCACCGGCAGCACTCTCACCGGCAGCTGTTCGGCTCCGAAATGCATCGTCGAGCCGGGCATCACGCTGAGATAGCGACCGGTTGCCAGCAGAAAACTGCGCAGTGGCACCGAATTCGGAACGCAAACTCCACTTCGGAAGCGCCAAACCTTTGGCATGGAAACCCTCCGCGACGAGCCTCCCGGCCACGGTATGAGGCAACGGCATGATCCAGGGCTCTTCGAGGAGTCCGGAAAGATCGATTTTGCGACGGCGCGCCCATCGATTTTCCAGCCCCGCCACCACAAATATGCGTTCGTCAAACAGCTTTTCCGAAATGAAGTCGTCCTCGGGCGTCGATTGCAGCCGTCGTGTAATGATCACGTCGACCTCGCGTTCGCGCAGCGCGACATACAGCGGGCGGACGTTGCCTTGCACAGTATTGAAGATGATCCTGGGAGATTCGCGGGCAAGTCGATCGATGATCGCGGCAATGAAGCCTGCCATAAGAACTTCATGGCCGCCGATTCTTGACTTCACCCGTCCCCGGATCGGCCAAGACTTCAATATCACCGATACCCTGCCTTAACTCGTCGAACGCGGCGCGGCCACGCGAAAGAAGCGCCCGTCCATAGAGTGTGGGCTCAACACCGCGCGAGCTTCGATCAAACAGCTTGACTCCCAGTGTGTGCTCCAAATCGGCAATTATTCGCGAAACGGCGGGTTGTGAAACCCGAAGCCGCGCCGCGGCTTTGGCGAAGCTGCCGAGCTGCACAACGAGGAAGAAGACGCGAAGGTCCCGCAGCCGCAGGCGCCGCCCAATGTGATCGTCCCAATCGACGATTTTGGCCATAACTGCTGAGTTGGGTCGTCCAAAGAATTCTACTAGTTCCGCTTTTATCGCGGGGGGCCTAGGATCGCAATCAACCCGCGTGAAAGTGCCTGCAGCCAATCTTCATTGGAGGGGCCATTATGAAACTTCCCCGCCGACAATTTTTAAATTCTGGCAGCGGGTGCCGCGGCACTGCCAACGTTATCCCGAGCGGCAAGAGCGGATAATTATCCCTCGCGGCCAGTGCACTTGATCATCGGTTTTCCTCCCGGTGGCACAGCGGACGTCACCGCGCGTTTAATCGGGCAATGGTTGTCGGAGCGGCTAGGCCAGACGTTCGTGGTCGAAAGTCGTCCGGGCGCCGGCACCAATACCGCTACCGAGGTGGTCGTGAACGCACCGCCGGACGGATATACGCTCTTGTTTGCGAGCACGGCGAACGCGATTAATACGACACTTTACGCAAAGCTCAATTTCAATTTCATCCGCGACGTCGTACCAATTGCGGGCCTCGACCGCGAGCCGAACATTATGGTGGTCAATCCATCATTCCTAGCCAAGTCCGTGCCGGAATTTATCGCTCACGCCAAGGCTAATCCTGGCAAGATAAACATGGCGTCGTCAGCAATCGGAACATCCGCCCACCTGGCCGGCGAGCTATTCAAGGCGACGACCGGTGTCGACATACTCAACGTTCCTTATCGCGGTATGGCGCCCGCACTGACTGCTCTCCTTGGCGATCAAGTACAGGTAATGTTCGCCAACGAGCCCGCATCAATCGAGTACATTAAAGCCGGAACTCTGCGCGCCTTGGCGGTGACGTCTTCTACACGT
Organism: uncultured Alphaproteobacteria bacterium; assembly: GCA_963742215.1. Lineage (GTDB taxonomy): Bacteria > Pseudomonadota > Alphaproteobacteria > Rhizobiales > Xanthobacteraceae > BOG-931. The sequence continues at coordinate 42,437 of CAVULJ010000018.1, read as the reverse complement.
TCGGAAGCGTTGCCGGACATCCCAACCGTGGGCGATTTTGTGCCAGGTTACGAAGCGAGCGCATTCAACGGGCTTTGGCGCGCCCAAGGGCACACCACCCGAGATTATCGACAAGCTGAATAAGGAGATTAATGCGGGTCTCAGCGATCCCAAAATGAGGGCTAGGTTCGCCGACTTGGGTAGCACGATCCTTGTTCTCTCGCCTGCCGAGTTCGGTAAGCTAGTCGCTGACGAGACCGAGAAATGGGGCAAGGTAATTCGGGCGGCCAATATCAAGCCGGAGTAAGGCCGACTGAGTATTCCATAGTTCCCGATAGACGAATGCCAGCCCATGTCGCTGATGGGCAAGAGCACATCATTCGCAGGAACCATCGTGTCCGCTCCGTCGCTAACCTTCCGCGTAAATCAGCAGCAGCACGCCGGCGACCACCAGCACCATGCCGATGGCTTCGCGGAGGTTGGTGCGCTGACCGAACATGTAACGCGCCACCATTTGCGCGAACAAAACTTCGATCAAAGCCAGCGTCCGCACCGCGGCGGCGGTCGCGATGGCAAACGCCAAAAACCAGAACTGCGAGGCGAATGCTCCCATCAGGCCGGCAAACAGCGACGGCTTCCAGGATTTCAGGATCGCCGTCATGGCCGACGGCTGGCGCAGCAACAGACAAGCCGAAAGCGTCACCGCCTGCATCATCAGGCCGACCACCAGCGTGAAAGTCGCGGCCATCACGAAGTTCTGCAAATGCAGGTCGAGGATCGCACCGCGGTAGCCGATCGCCGATAGCGCAAACAAACCGCCGGACACCAGGCCGATCACCGTCGGCTTGACGCCGCCGACCATGCCGCCCGGTTTGATCGACATGACGATGACGCCCGCGGTCGCCACCAGGATGGCCGACATCAGCGGCCACGTCACCGCATCGCCGAGAAAAATAAGACCAAAGATCGCGACCTGAATCGGTTCGGTCTTGATGTAAGCAATGGTGACGACGAACGAACGTTCGCCCATCGCCATCAGCATCGTCGCGGTGGCGGCGATTTGTGCGCCGGCGCCGTCGATCACCCACGGCCAGAAACTTAAAGCGGGACGCGGCAGCGGCACGCCGGTCCAGATCATGACCCCGATCAGGGACAACAGCGCGAACGGAAAGCCGAACAGAAACCGCACGTGGGTCGCGCCGACCGTGCCCAGGGTGACCGTTAGCTCGCGCTGCATGGCGTTGCGCAAGGTCTGGAAAAATGCGGCAGCGACGGTGAAAACAATCCAGAGCCAGGACGGGACCATCAGGCCGCCTTTTCCGCGGCGACCATGTAATTGACGTCCATGTCTTTCGAGATTTGCCAGCGGTCCGCAAGCAGATTGTAGATAACGCCGGTCTCGTCGGTAAGCTGCAGACCGGCCTGCTCGATGGCGATTTCAAGCTCGTTAGGCGTGACGAACTTGTCCCATTGATGGGTGCCGCGCGGCAGCCAGCGCAGAATATATTCGGCGCCGACAATCGCCAGCGCGAAGCTTTTCATGGTGCGATTGAGCGTCGCGACGAACATCAAGCCGCCGGGCTTGACCAGCGAAGCGGCGAGATCGACGAACAGGCCGACATCGGTGACGTGCTCGATCACTTCCATCGCGAGCACGATGTCGAAATTTTCATTGGTCTCGGCCGGTCTCGGCCAGGGCCTCGGCGGTCGTGCAGCGATAGTCGATCGTGAGCCCGGACTGCGCCGCATGGCTCTGCGCAACCGCGATATTGCTGTCGGAAGGATCGGCCCCGACAACGCTGGCGCCGAGCCGCGCCAGCGGCTCCGACAGGACGCCGCCGCCGCAGCCGATATCGAGAATGCGCAGGCCAGCTGAGGCTGTCGAGCCGCTTCGGATCGCGGCCGAAATAGCCTGCAGCGCGGTCGCGGATATAGCCGAGCCGCACCGGGTTGAACTTATGCAGCGGCGCCATCGGCCCGCGCGGATCCCACCATTGGCCCGAAAGCCGCGAGAAGCGCGCGACTTCGTCCTGATCGATCGTGCCGGCGGAGTTCGGCTGGTGGTCCATGGCGATACCTCTCGCCCCTTCCGGACCATGATTTCAAGGGGCCACCGGGGCTATGGCCCAACCTAACGAGACGAAACGCGCATTGCACTCGCCGCCGACCTGAACGAGGATGCGCGCCGAAAACAAGTCTGCATGATTTGGGAGGGAGCGATGCAAAAATTATTGGTTGGGGTTGCCGGCTTGGCGCTGGCTTTGACTGGAGCGAGTTCAGCGTTCGCCCAGAGCTCGGTCAAGATCGGGATGATCAACGAATATTCCGGGCAATTCGCCGACACCGGCAACATGATCGACAATGGGCTGCGGCTTTACATGAAGCAGCACGGCGACACCGTCGCCGGCAAGAAGATCGAAGTCATCCGCAAGGACACCGGCGGCATGGCGCCCGACGTATCCAAGCGCCTCGCGCAAGAGCTTGTCGTGCGCGACAACGCCGACATCTTCGGCGGCTTTTCGCTGACCCCGAACGCGCTCGCGGCCGCCGACGTTTCGGCCGAGGCGAAGAAGTTCATGGTGGTGATGAACGCGGCAACGGCGATCATCACCACCAAGTCGCCGTATATCGCGCGCACCTCGTCGACCGTGCCGCAATTGAATTACACGCTCGGACAATGGGCGGCGAAGAATGGCATCAAGACGGTCTATACGATGGTGTCGGACTATGGCCCAGGCATCGATGCCGAGACCTGGTTCCAGAACGGCTTCAAGGAAGGCGGTGGCACGATCGTCGGCTCGGTCCGTTTCCCAGTCGCCAATCCGGACTTCTCCGCTTTCATCCAAGCGGCGAAGGACAAAAATCCCGACGCGATCTACATCTGGATTCCGGGCGGCGCGCAGCCGGCCGCCGTCGGCAAGGCGCTTGCCGAACGCGGCATCGATCCAACGAAGACAAAGATTCTCGGCCAGGATGCGCTCGCGGCGGATACTGCGCTGCAAAGCATGGGCGACACATCGATCGGCATCGTTACCGCTGCCGACTACGACTACACCCACAAGTCGGCGATGAACCAGGAGTTCGTCAAAGCCTTCAACGACGAATTCCACCGCAATCCGGACTTCTTCGCGGTCGGTGGCTATGACGGCGCGCATTTGATTTATGCGGCGCTGGAGAAAGCCGGCGGCAAGGCGGACGGTGACTCCCTGATCGCGGCTGCCAAAGGCATGTCCTGGGAAAGCCCGCGCGGTCCGATCAGCATCGATCCGGAAACGCGCGATATTGTGCAGACGGTTTATATTCGCCGAGTCGATAAGATCGGCGGTGTCCTGCAAAATGTCGAGTTTGATAGCGTGCCCGCGGTGAAAGACCCGGCCAAAGCGCGGATGAACAAATAGCACCGGGCTCGGCGCGCAGGCGTACAGCCGATGCCTCCGGTCTTTGGCGTGTTGTTTGACGGCATTGCCTACGGAATGCTGCTGTTCCTGCTGTCGGTTGGCCTGTCAGTAACGCTCGGGATGATGAATTTCGTCAACCTGGCGCATGGCAGCTTCGCCATGCTCGGCGGCTACGTCACCGTGACGCTGATGAACAGCCTCGGCTGGTCGTTTTTCGCAACGTTACCGGTCGCGTTTGTGGCAGCGGCGCTGTGCAGCATCGTGTTGGAGCGGCTGTTTTTTCGCCGCTTCTATCACGCAAGCGATCTCGAGCAGTGTCTGCTGACGATCGGCATCGTCTTTGTCTCGATCGCCACCGCCGCCTACATCTACGGCACCATCAACCAGCCGGTGCAATTGCCCGGATACATGCGCGGCTCGATCAATTTCGCCGGCGTGAACTTCGGCATTTACCGGATATTCCTGATCGGTATCGCGCTCCTGATCACCATCGTGCTGGTGTTCACCATCGAGACCACCCGCTTCGGCGCGCAGGTGCGTGCGGCGGTGAACAACCAGCGCATGGCGCGCGGGCTCGGCATCAATGTCGATCGCCTGTTCGCCATCACGTTTGCGCTGGGCAGCGGACTGGCCGGCCTCGGCGGCGCCCTCGCCATCGAGATTGTCGGGCTCGATCCATCGTTTGCGCTGACCTATCTGATCTACGTCTTGATTGTAGTGTCGGTCGGCGGACTTGGATCGATCTGGGGCTCGTTTGCCGCCGCCATGCTGCTCGGCATCAGCGATACGGCCGGGAAATATTATGTGCCCGCCATCGGCGCGTTCCTGATCTATCTGGTGATGATCGTGTTGCTGATGTGGCGGCCGAGCGGCCTGTTCGGGAAGCGCTAGATGACCAGCGCTGGCCTCTCCGGGACGCTCAGTCCGGTTCAATATTTGCAGGCGCAAGTCCGCTGGCGCTGGAGCGAGATCGTATTCTGGCTGGCGACGCTGCTGCCGTTCGTGCTGACACCGAGCTATCTGGTTTTGGCGAGCCAGATCGCGATCACGGCGCTGTTCGCCTTATCGCTCGATCTCATCCTCGGCTATTCCGGCATCGTATCGCTCGGCCATGCCGCCTATTTTGGTGTTGGCGCCTATACCGCCGGCCTATTGTCACAAGCGGGTTGGGGAGAGCCGCTGACCGGTCTCGCCGTCGCCGCAGTGGCCACCGGGCTGTTCGGCTATGTCACAAGCTTTATCGTGGCGCGGTTCCGCCATCTCGCGCTGATCATGATCACGCTCGGCATCGGGCTGGTGATGCAGGAAGCGGCCAATAGCGCGAACTGGATTACCGGCGGTTCTGACGGACTACAGGGCATCCGCACCTGGCCGCTGTTCGGCAGAATAAAATTCGATCTCTACGGCTACACCGCATACGGCTACGCGCTCGCCGGTCTGTTCCTGATTTTCCTGGTGGCGCGGCGTCTGATCCATTCGCCGTTCGGCCTGGCGCTGCGCGGTATCCGCGAAAACAGCGCGCGCATGCCGGCGATCGGCGCACCGATCCATGCCCACATCCGCACCATCTACACGATTGCCGCCATCATCGCGGGCATTGCTGGCGCGCTGCTGGCGCAGACGACCGAGACCGTATCGCTCGAGTCGCTCGGCTTTCAGCGCTCAGCCGACGTACTGGTCATGCTGATTGTCGGCGGTACCGGCCGGCTCTATGGCGGCTTGGTTGGCGCTGCGGTTTATATGGTCGCGCGGGATCAATTATCCGGGCTTAATCCGCAATACTGGTACTTCTGGATCGGACTGCTGCTGATCGCCGTGGTCATGTTGCTGCCGAATGGCCTGCTGGGCGGCTTATCGGCGTTGGCCCGGCGGCTGAGGGCGCCGTCGTGAGCGAGAGCGCGCTGGCCACGCGCGGGCTGAATAAAAGTTTCGGCTCGCTCGTCGTTGCATCCAACATCGAGCTCAACCTGCCGCACGGCGTGCGCTATGCGCTGATCGGCCCGAACGGCGCCGGCAAGACCACGCTGATCAATCTCATCACCGGCGCACTGCGGCCTGAACTCGGGCCATGTCATTCTCGGCGGCGGCGACGTCACAGCGCTCCCGCCCGAGCAGCGCGTGCGGCTTGGGCTGGTGCGCACCTATCAGATCAACTCGCTGTTCCCTCACCTCACCGCACTGGAATCGGTGACGCTTGCGGTATGCGAGCGCCGCCGCGTCGCGCAGACCTGGTGGCGGCAGCTCCCCGCCTATCAGCATGAGATCGATGAGGCCTACGACATTCTTTCCAGGCTGACGCTGGCGCCGGTGTGTCATCGCATGACCCGGGAGCTCGCCTACGGCCAACAGCGCCTTCTTGAGATCGCGCTGGCGCTTGCCGTGAAGCCGAAGGTCTTGCTGCTCGATGAGCCGGCAGCCGGCGTGCCGCGTGAAGAAAGCCGCGAATTGTTCGCCGCCATCGCCGGCCTGTCCAGCGACATCACCGTCCTGTTCATCGAGCACGACATGGATCTGGTATTCCGCTTTGCCTCGCGGGTGATCGTCATGGTCGGCGGCCGCGTGCTGCTCGAAGGTACGCCGCATGAAATCGCCACCGATCCGCGTGTCCGCGCGGTCTATCTCGGCAAAACGCGGCACGAGGCGGTGTCATGACCGCACCGCTGCTTTCGCTCAGCGACATTCGCGCCGGTTACGGCTCCGCCGTTGTGCTCGACGGCATCTCGTTCGACCTGCCGGAGCGCGGCGGCCTTGCCGTGCTGGGACGAAACGGTGTCGGCAAATCGACGCTGCTGCTCACCATCATGGGCTATACGCAAATTGCGCGCGGCCGGGTGTTGTGGCGCGGCGAGGACATCACGGCGCGCGCGCCGCACCGCCGGGCCCAGGGCGGCATCGGCTGGGTGGCGCAGGAACGTGAGATTTTCTCCACCCTGACCGTTGAGGAAAACCTGACCGTTGCCGCCCGTGACGGCCGCTGGAACCTTGCGGCGATCTACGACCTGTTCCCGCGTATGGCGGAACGGCGGCGCAATTTCGGCAATCAGCTCTCCGGCGGCGAGCAGCAAATGCTGGCGATTGCCCGCGCCCTGATGACCAATCCTTCGCTGCTGCTGCTCGACGAGCCGCTCGAAGGCCTCGCGCCGATCGTGGTGGAGGAACTCGCCGCCGCGATCCGCCGCATGACCGCGGAAGGGACGTGCGCCTTTATCCTTGTCGAGCAACACACCGATATCGCGCTGTCTTTGACCGAAAACGCGCTGCTGCTCGAACGCGGCCGCATCGTCCATAGCGGGCCATCGGCTGCGCTGCTTGCTGATCATGCAACGCTCGATCGTTACATCGGGCTGAAGCTTGCGGAGGCGTGATTCCGTTTTGCAATTTTCATATTATACCGCCACACTCAACGGCATTCATAAAGCATGGAGGATCACGTGGCTGCACCCATGACCGGCAAACAGGCACCCGGTTTCTTTCGGCTCAAGATTGGCAGCTACGAGATGACGGTGCTGAGCGACGGCACCCTCACGCTCGATGCGTCGCTTTTCGCCGGCGATGAAGCCGGCGCAGAAAAGCTTCTGAGAGACGTTCACCTGCCGAAAGTCGGCATCCCGACGCCGCTCAACACCTGGCTCATCAATACCGGCGGCAAGCTCGTTCTGGTCGATACCGGTGGCGGCCAGAATTTCGCGCCGTCCGTCGGACGGCTGCCTGGGAATCTGGCCGCGGCGGGCGTCGATCCGGCGTCGATCGACGACGTCGTCATCACCCATATGCATCCGGACCATATTCCCGGCCTTACCAAAGCCGACGGGTCAATGATGTTTCCGAACGCCGTGGTGCACGTGAACGGCGACGACCATGGTTTCTGGACGTCTGATGAGATTCGCGGCAAGGCGCCTGAGGAGTTCCGGGGATTTTTCGATATGGCCAAGGCCGCGATCAAGCCGTACGCGGCCGCCGGAAAATTGCAGATGTACAAGGACGGCACCGAATTCGCGCCGGGCGTGCGATCGGTCTTCTTGCCCGGCCACACCGTGGGTCATTCCATGGTGCGGATCACGTCCGGCAACGGCGATTTCCTGATCTTCGGCGACATCGTGCACTGCGCCGCGCTGCAATTTCCCGATCCCGAACGTTCGGTAGCGTTCGACACCGACCCCGCGTTGGCTTTGGCCAACCGCAAAAAGGTGTTCGATATGGTCACAACCGACAAGCTTCTGTTCTCGGGCGGCCATCTGCCGTTCCCAGGCGTCGGCCGCGCGACCAAATCAGGCACCGGATACGCTTTCGTGCCGGTGCTGCACGGCGAACTCTAGACGTCCATTACACGGGCGCGGATAGAACCGCCGGCAGCTTGACGTTGTGCCGCTTCCCGATCTTCTCAAGCTCCGCCCAGAGCCTCGCGGGGATCGGGATGCCATTCTTGCGGCGCCGGGCTTCAGTGCGCTGCGAGCGCTCGCCGGGCATCGTGATTTCACCGAACCCCGCCTGACGCGGCAACGCTTTCAGGAGCGTCGTCAGTGTATCGGCGTCGTTGGTGAAATCGGCTAGCGGCCGGAATGTCTCAATGTCGATAGCGAACATTGCGGTGTTACCGGTGTGGCGGGTGCGCTGTTCGGGGCCAAGCGCGCGCGCCTGGATCGGCGCCGCCGCCAGTACGCTCGCCAGCAATTCGAACATCAGGCCGAGGCCCGAACCTTTCGGACCGCCGAGCGGCAACAGAGTCTCCGCCTTGTTCGGATCGGTAGTCGGTTCACCATCTGCCGTCAGCACCGTGCCTTCAGGCAGCGGCTGACCGGTGTTACGGCTCTGCAAAATCTTGCCGTTGGCAATGGCGCTGGTCGCCATGTCGAGCACGATTGGCCCGTTGCCGCTCGGTACGGCAATCGCGATCGGGCTGGTCGACAGGCTCGCAACCCGCGTGCCGTGATAGGCCATCAGCGTCGGCCCGGCGCCCATGATGACGGCAGCGCAGTTCTGCTCGGCGATCCATTGCGCGTAGCGGCCGATCGCGCCGGTATGTGTGGTCTCGCGCACCAGGCAAAAGCAGACGCCAAGTTTCTTGGCGCGCTCGACCGCGAGCGCAGCCGCCTGCATGACCGCTACCGGGCCGAAGCCGTGGCGGCAATCGAGCACGAAAGTCGCGCCGCGATCATGCGTCAGCTTCGGCACCGCGTCGCGGGTGATCTCGCCGGCCGCGATGATGTCGAGATAGCGCGGCAGCCGAGATACGCCGTGGCCGTCGCCGCCGCGCAGGTTGGCCCATACCAGGCCATCGGCGACGATCCCGGCGTCTTTCTCGCGCGCACCGACCGCGACAAGCACTTCGCGAATGTACCGGCCGAGTTCCTCGTGACCGACTGCGATACCCGTGGTGCTCATTTTGCCGCCGGCAAATACTTATCGAGCCACGGCTTCATCATGCCCCACACCCGCTCCGAGTTTTCCGAGAACAGGAAGTGGTCGAGGCCGGAGAAGAGATGCAACTCCGTCGGCTGCTCCGCACGCTTGAACATTTCGATCGATTGTTCGGTCGGCGTCACCGAGTCCTTGGCCGAATGGATCAGCAGCAGTGGACGCGGCGCGATGTTGCCGACCACATCGTCGGCGCGGAAATCGTACATGCTCTGCGCAGTCTCCGCCGGAAACATGTCGACCGAATTCGGCGCCAGCATTCCGACTTTTTGCTTATCCAGGTTTTCCTTCACGTGGCCCGGAATCGGCACGATGTCGTAGCGCGGCACCATCAGCGATTTGCCGGTACGTTTGCGGTGCTCGCGGCCGTCTTCGAGCATCTTGGTGAACTTTGCCCATTTCTCCGGCGTCGCATGCTGGCCGCGGAATTTACGCTCACCGTCGCCCCAGCCGCCGTTTGAGATCACCGCGGCGACGCGCGGATTGGTACCGCCGGCATAGACGCCGACCGCACCGCCGAAGCTCGAACCGATCACGCCGATGCGGTCTGGATCGACACAAGCGTGCTTGGCCAGAAACTCAAGCGCATTACCGGTGTCCTCGACCTGTTCCAGGCAGATCACCCGGCCGAATTCACCCTCGCTCTTGCCGCAGCCCCTCATGTCGAAACGCAGCGTGACATAGCCGTATTGATTGAGGACACCTGCCGGCGTGATGCAGTTGGGACTGTCGCTGTTCGAGCCGAAGCCGTGCAGCACCAGAAAAGCGGCGCGGCGCTCGCCCGCCTTGATGCCTGGCGGCACGCTCACAACGCCGTGCAGGCGCAATCCCGCCGACTGAAAACTGACGACTTCCTCGCTCATGGCGGGTTTCCTTCCCTATCCGATCTTGCGGCCGGCACTCTAGCCATTTGGCCGTGCGATGAAAGGGGACATGGATGCCTGCCGTGGATGCCTGCAATAGGCGGGCCGTGTAAGATGCATGGCTTGCTGGAAGGACTACGAAGATGGCCGAGATCGTTGCTGGAATTGGCCTGCCGCATACGCCGGGGTCGCCCGCCCTGGTGGCGCGCGAAGGCCCGCAATGCGAGACGGCGCGGTTTTATGCCGAGGTGGCGAAACACCTCGATGCGGTGAAGCCCGACGTGCTGGTCATCTTCACCGACGACCACTTCAACACGTTCTTTCTGGACAATTTTCCGACCTTCGCGATCGGCATCGCCGAGACAACATCGGGCCCGAACGACCAGACGCCGATGCCGCGCTACAAGGTCGCGGTGCCGGGAGCGCTTGCGGCGCATATCCGTGCCTCCGCAATCGCGAGCGGCTTCGACATTGCGCTGGCGCAGGATTTCGAGGTCGATCACGCGGTGATGGTGCCGCTGCACTTCATCACGCCGCACATGAAAATCCCGGTGCTGCCGATTTTCGTCAATGCACTCGCGCCGCCGCTTCCGACGTCGCAGCGCTGCTACGCGCTCGGCGAGGCCGTCCGCACCGCGATCGGGCAATGGCCGGAACCGCTTCGGGTCGCAGTGATCGGCAGCGGCAGCTTTTCGCTGGAGATCGGCGGCCCGAAGATTCCGCCCGGGGAGCGCGCCGCCGGCACGCCAGATCCCGGATGGTCGCGCCACGTCGAGGAGCTTCTGGCGCAGGCGCGGATCGACGATCTGGTTGCCGAAGCAACGACCCGGCGCATGCTTGCAGCCGGCAATATCGGCGGCGAACTGCTCAACTGGATCGCCATGTTGGGCGTCATCGGCACCCGCAAGCCGGTGACCATTCTCGCGCAGCACAATCAGGGTCACGCCTTCGCAGTCTGGCGATGGAGTTAAGTCATGAGTATTTACGCCATCGACAAGCTCTGCCGCGACGCACTGCATGACATGGGCTTCCGCGAGGCGCTCAAGCGCGATCCCGCAGACGCCATTGCCTCGCGCGACCTCACCAGCGATGAGCGCAATGCGCTTTTAAGCGGCGACGTTGCCCGGCTTTACCAATGGGGCTGCCACCCGTTCCTGCTTGCCTACCTGACCCGCTGGGATTTGTTCGGGATCACGCCGGCCGCTTACAACCAGCGCATTCACACCGTGCACGATGATCGGTAATCGGGATAGGTGATGGTGCAGCTTCAGTCACCGCCGACCCGGTTGTCGCCGATGTCGAAGGTGCGGACACCGACGCTCCGGTCGGGAAGCTGGAGAACTTCAGGATTCTTCAACGTCTCGCAAGCGTTGTTGTAACCGGCACTCCAGTGCTCCTCCATCGTGCGCCGGGAAAATTCGAAGTCCTTGGCGATGCCTTCGTATTTCTTGGCCCGATAGATCAAATGCACGATGTTGCAGACCTTGTCGTTGGCGACGGTTGCAAGCAACTTGGCGTCATCACCGTCTCGCAGCTCTTGCGGCATACCGCGCAGCAGGTTGGCCAGCGCGATACGGAGCTTCTGGGCGTGCTTGTATTGATCGGTGGCGGCGCGATTGCGGCTGGAATAAATGATCTCCTTCTGGCGAATCTCGACCTCGATCATGTCCTTCGGCAAATCTCCCCGCGCACTCCACAGGTCGACCTGGAACGCCAGCGTATCCTTGCGAGGCTGACTGTCGAGCACCCACTGAAGCGGCGTGTTGGAAATGAGGCCGCCATCCCAATAGAAGTTTCCATCGACCTCGGTCGCAGCAAACGCCGGCGGCAGCGAACCGCTGGCCATGACGTGCTCGACCCGAATCTTGCAGTTATCGGAGTCGAAATACTGGAAGTTGCCCGAACAAACATCGACGGCGCCGACGCTGAATCGCATTTCCTGCTTGTTGATGAGGTCGAAATCGACCAACCGCTCAAGCGTCGCCCGTGCCGGGGCGTTGTCGTAATAGCTGGCCTTCAGCGGGTCGCTCGGCGGCCACACCGACGGCGGCGGTAGCCGTGGCGAGAAGAAGTGCGGCGCGCCGAACATCAGGGTGTTCACGGCCTGCGCCTGGTTGATGAACTGGCGTCCGAACTGGTTCTTTGGATCGAGTGCGGTGAAATTCGGCAACCCAAGCGGAGATGCACTGACGATCTCCCAGAACTCGCGCAGGCGGGCGACGCGCCGCTCGGGCGGATTGCCCGCGATAATCGCGGAATTCATAGCGCCGATGGAGATACCGGCGACCCAACTGGGATAGAGGCCAGCTTCGTCCAGCGCCTGATAGACGCCAGCCTGATAAGCACCCAGCGCGCCCCCACCTTGCAGCAAAAGCGCAATACGCTCGAACGGCGCGCGCGTCCCTGCTGGGAGAATTTGTCCTGGCTGTGCGTTCATGCCTTCTCGCTCATAGATAACCCCTGCTCTTCCAAAATCGCTCGGCGGCCGGATGCAATGGCACGCATTGCGGCGTGTCTGGCGCTTCGCGCGCCATGCGCTCGACCGGAAGATCGCCCGGTTCTTCCCATGGAATCCGCGCCTTGCGCATTTCAAGCGCGGCGCAGATTGCCGTCACTATCGCATCGTTGGCCTCGGCGTGGACAAACACCGTCCAGCCGGAGAAGTCGAGCGTCAGCACGTCGGCCGGCAGTTTCGGGTACGTCGATCGCGCCAGAACCGCGCGTCGATAACCCATTGCTTCGAGCTTGGTCACCGTTGCCTCGGCGAGCGGCAGAATAGTGATCCCGGCCTCGAGCGCCTGCGGCACCCAGACATAGGCCGCCTCATCGAAAATCGCATCGACGTCGCCGCCAATAAGCGACTTGAACGTGTCGGTATGGACCCAGGGGACGCTGCCGGTCTTGCGCACTTCGCCGCCCCAGCGTGCGATATCGTCACGCGAAAAGCCCGCGGCGCCGGCCACGTCATCGAACATGTGATGCAGGCTGTGGTCGGGCGTGGCGCGCATCAGGATGCGCAGCTTTGGCTTGCGCGCAGCGATATCCTCGAAACGCGACAGGCCGGTCTCGGGCCGCACCGCGAATACGAATTGATCCCCCGACGGGATAACGCCGATGGCCCGCACCGGCATCGGTTTCTTGAAGATGCCCTGGCCGCGCAGCGCTACCGCGAGCACGCTCGCCGGATTGATGATCGCGAGATCGGCTTCACGCGCCGCAACAGCGAAAATGCCATCGGCCGAGCTGACGGCCGAAAACGTCGCCGTCTCGCCGCCGCGCGAATGCCGCAGCGTCACCTTGGGCAAGATATATTCCGGCACCGCGTCGGCTCTGGCGCCTCCGGCCATTTCCGAAGCAATTTCCAATACCAGCCGCGATCGCGTCACATTGGGATTGGTGACAGGGTTGTCGGTCATTTCCCGGCTCTTCGTTTCACGGAGTTACCGGCACGAACTGCGTGGTGAATAGCACGTCGTCGGCAGGCTTATCCGGAAGAGTTCCCATCTCGATAAAAGACTGCTTCAGCGCCGCGACCGCCTCCGGATCGAAGCGTCCATCATCAATCAACATGCCGATCTCGAAATCGTAATCATGGCCCGCGACGGCAGGGCTCTGGCGCAGCACGCGTTCGGCTACCGCGGAAGTCTCATCCTTGTGTGTTTTCATAAAAACAATCGCACCAAAGAAGGCTTTGAGGAAACGCCGCACCAACGCAGGATTGCCGGCGACGAGGGATTTCTGCGCAAACACAACATGGGTGATGAAGTGCGGCGCATAGCGATCCATCGGCGCCAGCACGCGGCCTTCCTTACGCTCTTCGAGCGCGAAACCGACCTCGGTTGACAGTACTACGGCATCGACCTGCTTTGCCTTGAGCGCGGCAATGCTGGTTGGGATCGAACCCAGCGGCGCGGTCTGGATGCCGTTCTGCCCCCAGCCTTCCTGAATGGCCATTTGCCTGGCAAGCCAATCGCTGAGCGAGCCCACAGTCGAGACGGCGGCGATCTTGCCCTTCAGGTCGGCGATCGTCTTGATCGGCGAATCGGCAAGCACGATCGCGGCGATGTTGCGCGGCGGACCGGCGAAGGCGGCGACACCGATGGCGGGCGAGCCTTTGGCCAGGAAAGCCATCCCCGGCCCGCTGCCGAGCCCGATATCGATACTGCCGGCGGCAAACGCCTGTTGCACCTTGGCGTCGCCACCAAGATCGGCAACATCGACGTCGAGACCTTGCTTGGCGAACAAGCCTTGGGCAATGCCGACATCGACCGGCAGAAACGTCCAGGCGTTACCTTGTGCCTTGCCGACGTGAATTTGGTCATTGGCGCGGGCAATACTCGCACCAAGCGACACGGCTGCCGCAAAAAACAACGGCACGCGCAACAGCATCATGGTTTCTCTTGCGCACGATATGCGGCGATGATCTCGGAGCCGGTCGCGAACCAGACCTTGCTGTGGGACGCGATATAGGCGAGCGCCCGATCCAGCGTGCGGATACGGTGCGGCACGCCGATCAAGAATGGATGGAGCGCGATCGCCATCACCCGCGCATTCTTCTCACCCTCTTCGTAAAGCACGTCGAAAGTATCGCAGATCCGGCGTTCGAAATCGGCGATATCGATACTCGGCGTATTGAACAACGGCATGTCATTGAGCTCAATCGAATAAGGGATCGAGTAGAGGCCGTTGTTCATACGGTAAGGCAAATCGTCATTGACCCAGTCGCAGACATATTCGGCGCCGTGCTCGTGGAGCAGATCGAGGGTGTGCCAGGTTTCGGTCAAGCCCGGCCCAAGCCAGCCGCGCATTTTTTGGCCCCACTGCTCGATGACTTGCCTTGTTTCAGCGATGACCGCCGCCTCCTGCTCTTTCGCCAGGCCCGTGAGCATCGATGAATTGGTCAGGCCGTGACCCATCAATTCCCATCTTAGTTTCGTCACTTCTTCCATAATGCGCGGATAGAACCGGCCGACCTCGGCATTGAGCGCGACGGTGCCGCGCACATTGTGCTTGGCGAGCGTCTCCATGATTCGCCATACGCCGACCCGGTTACCGTAGTCGCGCCGTGAATGATTGCGGATGTCGGGCGCGTTACTGCCGATCTCGATATGGAAATGCTCGATATTGGGGATGACCCAGACCGCGACGCGCGCGTCATTCGGCCATGCAATGGACGGCCGATCGACAATCGCCTGGTAGGGAAAGAAGGACAGCTTGTCGGCATCCTGCACGTTGTCCGCTCCTTGCTATTTCACTTGCGCTGCCAGACTTGTGATCTCTGGATCGATGAAGCGATTGACGTCGAGCGAGCCCTCGAGGTCACCTATGTCCTGCATCGCCTTGATGAGGTTGCCCACAGTACTGGCCTCGACCAGTCCCTTGCGGTCAAAAATGTGCAGTGACTTGTAATAGTCGTAGGTGGCTTCGATGTCCTCGCGGCTCGAGCCGGATTCCTTGACGAGAATATCGACGGCTTCACCGCGGTTGGCGACCTCGTAAAACCAGTCGATGCCTTTCGCCATGCCGGTGAGAAAGCCGACGAGCTGAGCCTTGTGCAGCTTCGCCCACGCTGTGTTGGCGGCGTATCCGGTAAACGGCAAGTCACGGACGTAGTCGGCTACATTGGCAATGAATGACAGGCCGCTGCTCTTGGCCTTAAAGCTGAACGGCGGCACCATAATCGCCGCATCCACTGCGCCTGACGACAGCGCGGCGAAGCGCGCCGCCGTGGTGCCGGCAAAGATCATGTCGTATTCGCCGGGCTTGACGCCGTTCGCGATCAAGGTGCGTTCGAGATAGATGCGCGTAATGTCCTTTGCGCCGCCGAGAATGATCAGCTTGCCGCGCAGATCGGCGATCGACTTGATCCCAGGCTTGGCCCACAGCGAATAGGGCGGCACTTGCGCTTCAACGCGCAGCAGAGAAATCTGAGCGCCTTTGTCGATTGCCCGCAGCGGATCGGTCAGGCCGCCCGAGCCAAGATTGGAGGACCCCGCGGCAAGCTGCTGCATGGCTGCGGCCGTCGACGGGGCGGCGATCAAATCGGGTGCAACGCCATTCTCCGCCATGAAGCCCTTGGCTTCGGCAATGAAGATCGGCCATTCCTGCGCCGAACCTTTCCCGGTCGTCACCATCGTGATGGTTTCGGCGGCGACAGCGCACGACCCGCCGGACACGGCGACCGTGAGCAAGGTAAAAGCGCTTGCAAAGGATACGAGCAGGTTCCGTCTCACGCTGGTTCTCCCTCGGACCCGATCAGGCGCTTCGCATCGGGCGCGCACCGGCGCCGATCGGCGGCAACAACGGCATCACCCGCTTGGCGAACGTCTCCAGTCCCGGCAGCATGGGATGGAAGTTCAACAGGAATAATTCGACGCCGATCTCCTCGTACCGGCGCATACGTTCGGCGATCACGTCGGGCGTACCGACCAGCGCGCCACCGAGCCCGCGCGACGCTGTCGAGGAGACACGATCGCGCTGGCCGTAGGCCTCAAGCTCGTTGGCTCGGGTGTGAGCCTCCGCGAGCGTATCCGTGCAGATGACATGGGCGCTCATGCCGAAGGCGAGCTTGCGGCCAAAATGCGCGGCGCGCTCGGAAAGATCGCTGACGTCCTGTGCGATGGTGCAGACGTTCTCGTCGTATTTTCGGTAGTCGGCGACATAATTCACAAACCAGAGATCGCAATGCTCGGCGATGACATCCTTGCCGGAATCGGTCCGGCTCGCCGTGTAAATCGGAGGATGGGGCAGACGCGCCGGCTTCATCGGCAAGGTCGCATCGTCTGCGTGAAAAAACTCACCATGGAAGGTGAAATGGTCTTGGCTCCACAACCCGCGCAAGACTTGGACGAACTCGTTCATACGGTTGTAGCGGGCCTCGGACGACCCGATCCAGTTGCCGTTGCTGAACAGCTCGAATTCCTTCTGATTCCAGCCGTTGACCACGTTGATGGCGAAACGGCCGCCGGTGATGCGGTCGAGCGTTGCGCCCATCTTGGCGGCGAGTTGCGGCGTGACCATGCCGGGATAGACCGCCGGCATGATCTGAATCTTTTTGGTCCGGGCGGCAAGCGCCGCAGTCAGCATCCAGGCCTCGAGATCGGGCCCGAGCAGCCGTTCGGCGATCAAGGTGATGTCGAAACCCAGCGCCTCGCCCTGTGACACGACCTCGAGAGCGAACTGAAACGACTTGTCGGTACCGAGATCGCCCCGCGTGCCGACCTGCCTGATGCCATCCTGCATCGCAGGCTCGGCCTTGATGGTGTGCGGCAGCGGAGTCCAGATTCCCAGACGCATAAATTGACCTTGCCGATTGCGGCTTTCGCGGCGCGTAGCGCCACGCGACCGCTACCTATTTCGGGTGCCGCCACCAAGATGCGTTAGCGTATTCCATACCTTGGGAAACGTGCAACAAAGACGGCCTTGATCCTGTCCAACGATAACGTCGGCACGTTCTTGACCACATCGTCAGTTAGCCGAAGCGCGGCAATCAGGGCATGATCCGGAAAAGTGGACTTCCGGTTTTCCGAAAAAGATCATGCCCCGACAAAAAATCTAGGCGGAATTCATTCTCGCTGCTTGCTCCCGTCTCGGGACTCGGCCAGCGTTCGTGGGTCAGCGGCACCACCATGTGCACCGTCAGGCCGCTTCGGGCGAAGGTGCGATGCACTTCGCCATTTAATTGCCGTTCGATAACCAGACCGACCAGCCGCGAACCGAAACCGAGCCGCCGCGGCCGCCGCGCCGGCGGCCCGTTCCTCTCTATCCAGTCCAGCGTCAGCGTCATGCCGCGGCGCGTGTGGCTGACCGTCCAGCTCAGTGCGAGCTGACCCTTGGGACGCGACAGGCTGCCATGCTTGGCCGCATTGGCGGCGAGCTCATGCAGTGCAGCGCTCAAATTGAAGATCGGATCCGGTTCAAGCTCCACATTCGGCCCGCTGAACGACACGCGATCGAGATAAGGGCCGAGCACGATATAGAGCAGCTCCATGATCGGAGTCGACTTCCAGCCGCTCTCGGTGATGAGCCGGTGCGCATTGGCCAGCGCAAGCACGCGCGCCTGATATTTGCTGGCGAGATCCGCAATGCTCCGCGAGTTTCTGGCGGTCTGGGAGAACAAGGCCAAAAGCTGCGAGAACAGATTGCCCGAGCGATGCCGCATGTCGCGGATCATCAGTTCATGACGCTGCTCGAGTTGGCGGCGCTGGATCGCGCCGGCGAGGATATTGGCAACCGAGGCGAGGAATGAGTTGTCGTACTCGGTCAAATGTCCGCTTATGCAGCGTGCATACGCCAAGGATGCCATAAGCACGGCCGTCGCGGCCGGCGATCAGTGACGCTAAGGCCGCTCACGCATTTATGGTCTTTCAGATAGGGCGCAACTTCAAACCGCTTTTCCTCGGCATAGTCGTCGGTCACCACCGGCACAGCGGAATCGAGCGTATAGCGGGCATAACTGTTGGCTGATGTCGTGGTCAGAATCGATCCAACCAGATCCTTCTTCCAGCCAAACCCGGCACGAAGCATGAGCTCGGTATTGCCCGGCAACAGTTCGAGGACTTTGACAAAATCGACCGAGAGCGTGAGCGCGACAGTGCTAACGGCGTCGTTCAGAAGCCGCTCAAGATCGGGCTCAGCCAGCGCACGCTCTGCAAGCTGCGCCAGCGCCTCCTGCTGCTTGATGCGGCTGCGTAGTTCGCTTTCGAGACTCGCGCGCGCGACAGGCGTTGTCTGCTCGGCAGGTACCGGCGCGGCGGTTTCAGACTTAATACTCTCGGACGTGCTCATGCCGTCCCACTTTTTACTGTCCCCCCAAATTCAATATCGTAGTCGGCTTTCGACAAAAAAATAGGCCGAAGCATTAAATCTTATGCTTCGGCCTTTCAACCTCTGGACAATGTTATTGCCTACAGCCGGGTACGCCGGCCTTAGTAGACACCCGTAAGCGCTCGCGCGCGTTACTCGCGCAGCGGACGGTTGAGCATTGACCGGTCTGACCTGGATCTGCGCTGTTATCCGCTCGCCGTCGACTATTGCCAATCGAAGCGCTCTGCTGGTTACCCGGCAACACGACGACTTTGGTGCCTACGCCGACGCGCTCGTAAAGGTCTTCGACGTCAGCATTCTGCAAACGAATACAGCCACTCGACACGCGCTTGCCGATTGTGGTCGGATCGTTCGTGCCGTGGATGCGGTAATCGGTATTGCCCAGGTAGAGCGCACGGGCGCCGAGCGGATTACCGGGACCGCCTCCGACCCAGCGCGGCAGATAGGGTTGGCGCGCCACCATCGCGGTGGGCGGAATCCAATCGGGCCACTCGGCTTTGCGCATAATCGTTTGCGTACCCGACCAAGTAAAGCCTTCGCGGCCGACGCCAATCCCGTAACGCAGCGCCTTGCCATTACCAAGCGTCAGATAAAGAACCGTGTGCGCGGTATCGATGATGATCGTTCCGGCGGGCTCGTTGGAGTCGTATGCCACGATTTGCCGGCGCAGCGGTGCCGGCAGCTCATCGCTGCTCGGCGCAACATCGCCTGGCTGCGGCGAGGCGTACTGCGGAAACACCGCGCTATCGCTTTCGCCCGGCATGTAGGCCAAGGCTTGAGCAAAAGCAGGCGCGACTGGAATTGTCAAAATGCTCGCGAACATGATTGCGCTGGTAAGCGCGCCGACGGCTTGCTGACATGATACGCTCCACCGTGCTGAGATGCCGATTGCTATAGTCCACAATTCGTGATCAGGCCGGAAAGTTCCGGGCACGCTCCAAACAAACGGCCGCCAGGCGAACGTCAATCCCTCTTGCGCGTATGTTGTTAGCCGAATGCTAAAATAACCGGTTCAACGCGAGGTACCCGTCTCGCGCCGAACCGCCCAGGGATCAAAATTGGATCAAAAATTTTGGTCAGGCCATGCAACGGCCGAAGTAATTCGATGCCGCCGGAGACGAGATCATGCTGAATGCCGCGTCGCAGGCAAACGGCGTCTGAGCACGCGGTTCGGACGTGCTGGCGCCGAACGCGTTATTCCAGTCCCGAACGATCGAAACCGGGAGCTTGTCAGCCTTGGAGCCCGATCCACCGT
Source organism: uncultured Alphaproteobacteria bacterium (assembly GCA_963742215.1). Classification (GTDB taxonomy): domain Bacteria; phylum Pseudomonadota; class Alphaproteobacteria; order Rhizobiales; family Xanthobacteraceae; genus BOG-931. The sequence goes on along the minus strand of CAVULJ010000018.1, from coordinate 22,701 downwards.
AAATGTATTTTTTAGATCTGCACCGGCGCTCAAAAAAGGATCAGCGCCAACAAAAAACAATGCCAGCGCTAAAAGACCTGCTGCGCTTGTCGTCCGCAATAACAACTGCTTCGCCATTGGACTGCTCTCCGACGCGCCGAAACAAGCCGTTACTGTTTCGGACACGCAAACGCCCCCCAACTAGCCCACGACACTCGCCGACCCAACAAAGCTGGCTATCGACAGTTCCAATGGAGATGGCCGCTCACTCACTCGTGATGGTCGGACTGTCCAAACAAACTTCACAGGCCCGTGAAGAATTCGCAGTGCGCCATCGGAGAGTCCTTGACGCCAAAGGTCAATCGAGCGGAACAATCAAACAAACAGGAACAAATAAGGCGGTCGCGCTTTGACAAGGCGACCGGCCATCCTTTCCCCCCTCCCCCCGTGCTTGGCCGGTCATGTTGGGCGCAGCCGATATGCCGATCGGCTGCGCCCTTAATTTTTTCGGCGCGCCGCCGATGACAGCAAGAAAAAGCCGGGCTTTGGGCCCGGCTTTTTGTTCCGAATCTTGAACCTCGGACGTCACGCAGTCGGCTGGCGCTCAACCGGTTGCCGCACGCGCTGGTGTGCCTTGCGTCCGAAGAATAGCGCCTGACTGACCACCGCCGACACCACCGCGAGCTGAAACGGCTTGGCAATCAAGAATGCCGGTTCAGGCCGTTGTCCGGTGAGGAAGCGCTCGGGATAGGCGGTGATGAAAATCACCGGCACTTCAAGCGAAGTCAAAAGCTCGTTGACGGCATCGAGGCCGGAACTGCCATCCGCAAGCTGAATGTCGGCCAGGATAAGGCCCGGCCGCTTTTTCTTGGCGAGCGCAATCGCTTCATTGTGCGTGCGCGCAATTCCGATGACGTTATGACCGAGGCTTTCGACCAGCGCCTCGATATCCATCGCGATGAAGGTTTCGTCCTCGATGATCAGAACGTCGGTTGCGATCTCGGCGGCAAGCTCGCGGCCGGATTCCTCGACGAGGCTGCGCAATGTCGCCAGGTCGCAGTCCAGGATCTGAGCGGCATCCTCCTCGGAGAAGCCCTCAAGGGCCACGAGCAGGAAGGCTTGCCGCGGACGCGGCGTGATCTGCGTAAGGTGTTGTTCGGGAGGCAGCGTCACCTCGTTGGCTTCCGCCTTGCCGTTAACCGCGACCGAATTCCAGATCTTCGTGAATAGCCGGTACAGCCCGACCCGGGAATTACCGCTTTCCGCCAGCATATTCGGGCTGGCGATCAGCGATTCCAGGGTCGCCGCCACATAGGCGTCGCCGGAGGCCTGATTGCCGGTCAAGGCACGGGCATAACGACGTAAAAACGGCAGGTGTTGGAGTACGGCTTGAGATGTAGACACTTAATATCCCTCCCCTATTCGGGACCCAAATACATGGGGTTGAAACGATAGGCAGGCCTAATAAGTTCCAAAAAAGTTCCCAAATTACGGAACCAGGGCAATACCACGCGTTCCGACCTGGCAAGCGCGTAAGTAAGCCTAGTGATAGGGGCTGCCGGAATGGGCGAACGGGGGAAAAACGACGAAATGAAGCACCGTAGGACCAATTTCGAGACGGTTTCCTCGGACCACGAGAAGGCGGAAACGGAAGCACCGCACATGCAAGACCCCATGGGCAGGCCAACGACCCCACCGAATAAGCCCCACGCCCGTCTAGGGCGCGAGGTTCAGGCCCGAATTGGCCAGCAGTTGCGCGCCATGTACGACGACGTCGTCAACCAAGGCGTGCCAGATAACATTCAAGATCTAATCCGGCGGCTCGGCGACCAAGATAAAGATTAAAGGCATCGTACGCATGAAGCTCGATCCTGCGATACGCGACCAAGTCCTTGGCACCGTGCCAAGTCTGCGGGCGTTTGCGATCTCACTGTGCGGCAACATCGACCGCGCCGACGATTTGGTGCAGGAGACCTTGCTGCGCGCCCTCTCCCATATCGATTCATTCGAACCCGGCACCAATATGCCGGCATGGCTGTTCACTATTCTTCGCAATCTATTCCGGTCCGAATACCGCAAACGGCGCCGTGAAGTTGAAGACGCCGATGGCCGCTATGCCGACACGCTGAAATCGCATCCGGAGCAAACCGGACGCGTCGAGTTCGAGGAATTCCGCACCGCGCTTGCCAAACTGCCGTCGGACCAGCGCGAGGCGCTGATCCTCGTCGGTGCATCGGGCTTCTCCTATGAAGACGCCGCCTCGATCTGCGGCTGCGCCGTCGGCACGATCAAGAGCCGCGTCAACCGCGCACGTACGCGGCTTGCCGATCTTGCTCGCGATCGACAATGTCGACGACTTCGGGCCTGACCGTGCCACGCGCGCGGTGCTCGCCGGCGGCGGCCGCAGCTAGCCGTTAGATCCCGCTGGCGGCTGCAACGCCGTCACGGCATTCCGCCACTGTTTGCGATACCGCCGTCGATCGTGACGATCGTTCCGCTGGTGTAGGACGACAAATCCGACGCCAGAAAAACCACCGTCGCCGCGATCTCGTCGCATGACGCCGGCCGGCCATAAGGCATTTTCGCAAAGCTTTCCCGCCAGCGGCTTTCGTCACCGTGCTGAGATTTGGCGCGTTTGCGGCCCAGCACCTCGACACGATCGGTCAAGACCGGACCGGGATTGACGCCGACGACGCGGACATTGTGACTCGGTGCTCTTGCCGCCGATGGCGCGGGTGAAAGCCATCAAGCCGGCATTGCCCATGGCGCCGGCAATATAGGTCGCATCCAAGCGCTCGCCGCCAAGCCCAATGACATTGATGATGACGCCGCGCTTGCGCTTTTCCATCATCGCAAGATAGTGCCGCGTCAGGCCGACATAGCCGTAAACCTTCAGATCCCAGCCGGCCCGCCACGCGGTTTCATCGACATCATGGATTGTCCCGCCCGGAATGGCGCCGGCATTGTTCACCAGAATGTCGACGTCGGGAAACGTGTTGTAAACGCGCTCGCGCGCGGCGGGGTCGGAAAGATCGGCGGCCATGGTGCGCACGGTCACGCCGGCTTCCTTGGCAATGGCGTTGCCTTCCTTTTCGAGTTGCTCGCCCGAGCGCGCGACCATGCAGACATTGACGCCTTCACGGGCAAACCACTGCGCAACCGAAAGCCCGATGCCTTTTGAGCTGCCAGTGACCAGCACGGTACGGCCGGCGAGTTTCAGATCCATTGTATTTCCTTCACGTCATCTCATCATGTGCGACGGCAACCAGAGCGCCAGCACGGGAAACGCGATCAAGATCACCAGACGAACAAGATCGGTGACGATGAACGGCAGCACGCCGGCAAAAATCGTCGAGAAGCTGACATCCTGCACCACGCTTTTGATCACGAACACATTCATTCCGACAGGCGGATGAATAAGCCCAAGTTCAACCGTCATCACGATGATGACGCCGAACCAGATCGGATCGAAGCCGAGCTGCGTTATCATCGGGAAGATGATCGGGATGGTCAGGATGATCATGGCGAGCGAGTCCATGAGGCAGCCGAGCACGATGTACATGACCATGATCAGCGCCAGCACGCCGTAGCGGCCAAGCCCCAGCCCGGTAAGGAACGCCGTCACGTTTTGCGGGGTCTGCGTCACGGTCAGGAAATAGCCGAACAGCAGCGCACCGATCAGCACCGTCAGCACCGCCGCCGCGGTTCGCACCGCCTGCAACAGCGAGCGGCGGATTTCCGGCCCGTCAGCTTGCCGCGCGCGACGCCGATGATAAGCGCGCCCGACGCGCCCATACCGCCGGCCTCGGTCGGTGTAAACAGGCCGCCGTAGAGGCCGCCGATAACGAAGACGAAAAGCAGCAATGTCGCCCAGATATCGCGCAATCCTGCGCGGCGTTCGGCCCAGCTATGACGCGGCGTGGCGGGAAGGAAATTCGGCCGCACCTTGCCGATGATCACGACCGTGATCATGTCCATTGCCGCGGCGATCAGGCCCGGAATAATGCCGGCGATGAAGAGCTTGCCGATATCCTGCTCGGTGATGATGCCGTAGACCGCAAGCACCGTCGAAGGCGGCAGCATCGCGCCAAGCGTGCCGCCGGCAGCAATCACGCCGGTGGCGAACGACTTCGGGTAGTTGTAACGGCGCATTTCCGGGTAGGCGACGGTAGCGAATGTCGCAGCGGTCGCGACCGAAGAACCGGAAATCGCGGCAAAGCCGGCGCAGGCCGCGATCGTCGCGATGCCAAGCCCGCCCTTGAAATGTCCGACGAAAGAATTGGCGGCGCGAAACAGCTCCCGGCTCATCCCGGAATTGGAAACGAACGCGCCCATCAACAGAAACATCGGGATGACGCCGAACGTGTAGTCGGTCACCGTGCGCATCGACGTCAGACCGACGCTTTTGAGCGCCGCCGTTCCGCTCACCAGGTAGGAGAAGCCGACGACGCCGACGAGACCCATCGCCATGCCGACCGGCACGCGCAACAGCATCAGCGTGAACAAACTGAGGAAGCCGATGATGGCGACCGCTTGAGTGCTCAGGTGAGGCAACACGCTCGCGTCACTCCACCGGCTTGATCTGATACTGGCCGCCCATCAATTCCGGATGGAAGATCAGCCGATACGTGCGTACCGCGATCAGGAATACCGCGGAGACATCGCCGAGCCATGCCACCAGAAAAAAATGGCCACACGGGCAGCCGCAGATCGAAAGTCAGTACGTTGTCCGCATAAGTTCCCCGCACCTTGTCGAACAGCGTGTAAGTCTGCACCGTCACGACGAACAGCAGCACCAGCGTTGCGAATACGTCGATGAGACGCTGCGCCCGCTTGCCGACATTGGCATAGAGCAAATCGACGGTGATGTGATTGCCGCGATATGACGTCGCGGCAATTCCCCAGAAAATCAGGATGCCGAGCAACAGCCGGCCGAAATCATAGCTGTCGGGAATTTGCACGCTGAAGAAATAGCGCAGCATCACCGAGACAAAGATATCGAGCGCCACAATGCCGGCGAAAAACGCGGCGATCAGCTCGATGCCATCAATGAAACGATCCATCGCGCCGCGCGAGCGGATCGGCTGCGTCGCGGCAACTCCGGCAACGTGCGTTTCGGCTTCCGACATCGGACAATTTCCGGTGCGACGGCGGCGGCGAGAGGCTCACCGCCGCTGTCCGGCTGACGCTTGGCCTTCAGAAGCCTGCGCTATATTGCTTCAGCGAAGATTGCAGCTCGCTCCAGATCACGTCCGGATTGCCGCCCGCCTTCTTCACGTCGGCGGCCCATTTCTGCTGCAGCGGTTCAGCCGACTTCTTCCAGAGCGCAAGCTGATCGTCGCTGATCGTATAGACCTCGTGATCCGGTTCGGCTTTGACCTTGGCCAGGCCGGCATGTTCGAAGTCGACCCACGGATCGGCAAATCGTCGCCGCCCATTCGGTCGTACAGTGGTGGTCGATCACCTTCTGCTGCGCAGGCGACATCGCGGCGTAAGTCGCCGGGCTCATCAACCACTGGAACATCACCGAACCGAGCGGCTCATCCATGTCGTACTTGGTCACCTTGTCGATGCCGAACAGCACCAGCGAGCCCCACGGGAAGGTGACCGAGTTGGCCACACCCTTCGCCAGAATGTCGCGCACTTCAGGCGCGCTGGATTGAACGTTGGTCGCGCCAAGAGAGCGTCATCCAGGCCGCAATCGTGCCTTGGGCCGGCCGGACCTTCGTGCCTTTCAGATCGTCCGGAACCACGATCTTTTTGTTGGTCGAGTGGATCGCGACCGGATCGAGCACGAAGGAGAAGCAATAATGCGTGTCCTTCATCTCGGTCGCGGCGTATTTGCGATACCAGGCGTCGATCGCGCGATTGCCGCCTTTGGCGTTGCCGACCAGGAACGGAAGCTCGCCGGCGGAGATGATCGGGAAGCGTCCCGGCTGATAGCCCGGATTGACGTAAACAAAGTCGGCGATGCCATCGCGCGCCATGTCGTAATGGTCGAACGCTTTGCCGAGCTGCTGCGCCGGATAAATCTTGTAGGTGATGGAGCCGTTCGAACTCTTTCTGGATATCGTCGGCCCAGTCCTGGATCGCCGCTTGCAACGGATGTGAGGGCGGTACCCAGTGCGAGAGCTTCAGCTCGATCGGCTTGTCCTGCGCCGACGCAGCCGCGATACCGAATATCACGCCAAGCGCGGCCAAACCACAGCTCTTCAGGAAGCGCCTTCCGTACATCCGTTCCTCCCCCTTGTTATTTATTGCTCAGCGAGCCGCCCCATTTAACCGCAGAACGGTTGGGCTGTACAGCGAACGGGCTATTTGGTTTCCGCTTCGTAGACGCCATCCCAATCGGGCGGCGGCGGATCGGCGCGATAGGCGGCGATCCGTTCGCTGTACATGTCGTAGAACCCGTCAAGATCGAAACCGTTGGCGACACCGCGGCAACGCTCGATCAAAGCCAGCGCATCGTCCCATTTTTGCTTGCGGAATATGGACCAGCATTTCCGCGTTCAGCCCGCGTAACTCCTGGCAGCGCGGATCCTGCTGGATCTCTGCGCGGCCCAGCACGGCAAAGACCGCCTCCGGCTCCTTCTTGCCCTTCACCTTGATCAGGTCGATTTCCATCGTGGCGAACTTTTCCTTGGCCCTTTCGGCGGTTCGCGAGCCGATCACCAGCGGCAGACGGTAATCTTTGGTTCGAGCCTCGAGACGCGACGCGACATTGACGGTGTCGCCGAGCACCGAATAGTTGAAGCGGAAATCGGATCCCATATTGCCGACGACGCAAGGTCCGGTATTGAGCCCGATGCCGACGCGAAGCGGCATATAGACGCCGCCATTGGCGTCCGCCTCGCGTTTAAGTTCGACATTGAGCGCGGCAGCGCGCGCCTGCATTTCCAGCGCCGCATCGCAAGCATTGGCTTCCTGCTCGGCATCGTCAACCGGCGCGTTCCAGAACGCCATGATGGCGTCGCCGATATATTTGTCGATCGTGCCTTTGCGCTCGATGATGGCGTTGGTCAGCGGCGTAAGGAATCGGTTCATCAGGTGGGTCAGCCCCTGTGGATCGTCCTTGTAATGTTCCGAGATGGTGGTGAAACCGCGCACATCGCTGAACAGGATCGTCATCCGGCGCTCTTCGCCGCCGAGCACAAGCTTCTCCGGCGAGCGCGCCAGCTGCTCGACCATATGAGGCGACAGATAGAAGCCGAACGCCGAGCGGATTTGCTGGCGCTGCTTCTGCTCGCGGAAATAATTCACGAACGTCAGCACCAGATAGATCAGCCAGCTCGATATCAACGGATAGGTGAAATCGATCAGCAGATTGTGCGCGACGAACAGGAACAGCGACAGGCCGATCAGACCGGCAACCAGCAGTACGCCGAGAACGACGACGATCGTAGGCGATAGCAGCGGCGCAACAACGATAATCGCAAGCCCGAACAAGACAGCGACGATAAGCTCGGCGCCGATCGCATAATTCGGAGTGGTTGAGCAGTGTTTTGGTCAGCACGCTCTCGAGAATTTGCGCGTGGACCTCGACACCGGGCATCGCTGCTTCGACCGGCGTCGTTTTGATATCGAGCAACCCGATCGCCGAGGTGCCGATCAGCACCAGCCGGCCGCGCAGGCGATCCGCCGGCACCTGGCCTTGCAGAACGTCCTTGGCGGAGACGTAACGCGCCGGATTGGTCTTGTTGAAATGCACCCAGAATTGGCCGTTGCGGTCGGTCGGCACTTCCAGTCCCGGCACCGCGACCGCCCGTACGCCGGCGTTATCGCTGCGCACTAAAATGGCGGTGGCCTTGGTAACAACGCGCAGCATTTCCATCGCCAGCGACGGAACCAACGTGCCCTGCGCTTCCATAATCACCGGCACACGGCGGATGATGCCGTCGCGTTCCGGCCTGATCGAGAACAAGCCGCGGCCCGCAGCCGCTTGCTCGATTGGCAAAACGTTGCGCAACAAACCAGGAAAGGTCACCAGATCGTCCGTCGGATCCGGTCCGACGATCGCAAAGCCGGTTTGCAGCGCCTGCTCGGCCTCGGTTCGCGGTTCGCGCACCGCCGACCCAGCCTCGCCGACCACCACACGCGAGTGCTTGATGGCATCGGCCAGAACTTCATCGTTACTGGGAAGCGCATCGAGCTTGGCGCGGGTCTCCGCGTCGAGACCCTGAAAACTATGCTCCGCGACCGCAGGCGACATCCGGTCGGGTTCGGAGAAAATAACGTCAAAGCCGATAGCGACAGCGCCAAGCTGGGTGATGCGCGTTACCAGATCGGCAACCGTAGTGCGCGGCCACGGCCATTGTCCAATAGCCTTGAGGCTTGCCTCGTCGATATCGACGATGACGACCGGAAACGAGGTCTGCGGCCGCGGCCGCAACACCTGAAAAAGATCGAAAGTCCGCAGCCGCAATTCTTCGATCGGACGCGGATCGAGCACGCGCAACGGCACCAACGCGAACAGCAGCACTATGCAAACCGCCCGCGCCAGACCGAACTGCCGCGCCCAGCGGGCAAGTCTCTTCATGATCCGCTCATGACCGCCTCCCCGCGCCGAACCGCACCTGAACCATTATAGCAAGAGAACGCCGCAGCGCTCACTTCTCGCGCATCGAGCGCATAAGCTGGTCGTGCAGCGGCTTGACCAGATAAGAAACAAGAGTCCGCTCGCCGGTCTGGATGAACGTCTCAACCGGCATGCCGGGAGTGAGCTTGACCGGTCCAAGCCGGTCGAGTTCGCCGGGATCGATGCCGATCCGGACGAGATAATAGCTCAGGCCGGTGCGCTGATCGTTCGCTGGTATCGGCGCCAATACGGGTCACGCTGCCGTTCAGCTCGGGCGTCGTGCGCTGGTTGAATGCCGAGAAACGCAGGACTACCGGCTGGCCGATCGCGACTTGATCGATGTCCTTCGGCTCGACCTTGACCTCGACGGAGAGCTTATCGCTTTCCGGCACGATCATCATGATCGGATCGCCGGCCGCGATCACGCCGCCGACAGTGTTCGCGGTGGACTGGAAAACAACGCCGTCCTGCGGCGCGCGAATGTCGATCCGCTTGAGCTGATCTTCCGCGGTGACTTTGCGCTCGACAGCTTCGCCGATCTTGCTGTCGGTCTCGCGCAGCTCCTTGGCGACGTCGCTGGAGAACTCCTGGTCGATGTTGAGAATTTGCAACTGGATTTCGGCAATCCGGCCCTTCGCTTCCGCCGCCGAAGCGACCAGTTGACCGCGCTCGCCCTCGACCCTCGCCTCATCACGCTCCAGCGATGTCAGACCGGTTGAGTTGGACCAGGTTCTTCTGCCAAAGTTCGCGCACGCCGGAGAGTTCCTGATCGATCAAAGGAGATCTCCTTGGACTTGGCATCCTGCTGCGCGACGAGACCCGTAATCTGCTCCTGCAATTGCTTGATGCGCTCCTGGAGCTGATCCTTCTGGCCGAGCCGGGCCGTTCGCCGCAGATCGAAAAGCTTGCGCTCGCTGTCGAGCGCCGCTTTCACATCCGGATCGTCGGCTTGGTCCTTCAGTTCCGGCGGCATGGCGCCACGGTGTCGACACCATCGCGCTCGGCCCCAAGCCGCGCCTGGCGTGCGTAAAGTTCGATCAGGCTCTTGGTGACGATGGCAAGATTGGCGCGGGTCACGGTCTCGTCGAGCCGGATCAGGATATCGCCGGCCTTGACCCGATCGCCATCGTGGACGCGCACCTCACCGACCACGCCGCCGGTCGGGTGCTGCACTTTCTTGATATTGGAATCGACGACGATAGTGCCTTGCGCGATCAGCGCGCCGGAAAGCTCCGCGGTCGAAGCCCAGCCACCAAAACCAATCGCAAGCACGGCCACGATCACGCTGCCGGCAATGATGTGCCGGCGGATCGAAGCCTGCGAGTTGCGAGCCAGATCGAGCTTCATCCTGCGCCACCCTGCTGTTCCGGCACCACCTTCAGTGCCCGAGGCTGGGCTGGTGGCGCAATCACCCGATTGAGGACCTCTTCCTTCGGTCCAAACTGCTGCTGCCGGCCCTTCGCCATGACCAGAATGTAGTCGACGCCGGCGATGGCGGAAGGCCGATGCGCGACGACGACGACGATTCCGCCGCGCGCCCGCACACCCAGGATGGCCTGGGTCAAGGCCTCGTCACCCTCGGCATCGAGATTGGAATTTGGTTCATCGAGTACGACCAGGAACGGATCGCGATAGAGCGCGCGCGCCAACCCGATGCGCTGCGCCTGACCGGCTGAAAGCGCATTGCCATGATCGCCGACGCTGGTCTCGTAGCCTTCCGGCAGATTGACGATGAGATCGTGCACCCCCGCTGCCTGGGCCGCCGCAAGCACCGCCTCCGGATTGGGCGGATCCTCGAACCGGGCGATGTTCTGCGCGACATTGCCGGGAAACAACTCGACGTCCTGCGGCAGATAACCGATGTGACGTCCGAGCGCTTCCGGCGACCACTGCTCGATGCTCGCACCATCAAGCCGCACGCTGCCACGCACCGGCGTCCAGATGCCGACCAGCATGCGCGCCAGCGAAGATTTTCCCGAAGCCGTCGGACCGATCACGCCGAGCGCTTTGCCGCCGGCCAGCGTGAAATTGACATCCTGGCAAATGATTTTTTGCGTGCCGGGCGCTGTCACCGCGCCACCCTGAACGACAAGCGTGCGCTGCGGCGGTTGCAGCGGCATCGGCTCGGCTTGCGCCGGCAAATGCGCCAGCAATCGCGACAGGCGCTCCCAGCTTTGCCGCGCAGCGACGAAACCGCGCCAGTTGGCGATTGCGAGATCGACCGGCGCCAGCGCGCGGCCGCCAAGGATCGAGCCGGCGATGATAATGCCGGCGGTCGACTGCTGATTGATCACGAGCCAGGCGCCGACGGCGAGGATCGCCGATTGCAGCATCATGCGCAGCACTTTCGACATCGCGCCGAGGCCACCGGCAATATCGCTGGCACGCTGTGTCGACTCCATGTACCGGCGATTGAGGTCACTCCAGCGCGCGGCAATGCGGCCAACCATGCCCATGGCGGTGATCGCTTCGGCGTTGCGCCGGCTTGCTTCCAGCAACGCGTTGCGCGCGGTCGCGAATTGAGTGGCGCTGCGCGTCGGCTGCCGCATCGTCAATTCCGTGAATACCGTGATCGTGATCAGGACGATCGCGCCGAACAGTGCCGTAAGTCCGATATAGGGATGAAATACAAAACAGACGATCAGATAGACCGGCATCCATGGCAGGTCGAACAATGCAACGGGTCCGATTCCGGAGAGAAAGCTCCGCGGACCGTATCGAGATCGCGGATCGGCTGAGTTCCTTCGCTCTTGCCGCCGATCTTGAGTGGCAGTCGCACGACGGCATTGTAAACCCGCATGCTCATCGCTTCATCGAGGCTATTGCCGACACGGACCAGGATTCGGCTGCGGATGGTATCGATGACGCCCTGAGCGCCGTAGAGACCGACCACCAGGATCATCAACGCTACCAGCGTCGGAACACTGCGGCTTGGCAGCACGCGGTCATAAACTTCGAGCATGAACAACGCGCCGAGAGCATCAAAATGTTGCTCATGCCGCTGAATAGCGCGATGGCGAGGAAGGCGCGACGGCACGCGCTCAAGGCACCCGCAAGCTCCGAGCTTGCAGGCCGTTGTCGCGGCGGACCGAGCGACTGGGCCATCTGGGGTGCGTACCGCCGTAAGAGGTCAGCTATCACGTCAGCGCCTGGAATAAAACTACGTGCAGCGCAGACGCGGAGTTCAACGACCCTGAAGTCCCGCCACAAAGCGCCGGGACCATAATACCCTTAGTTAACGATCCGGCGCCGGGTTCATAAACCAATAGTTAACGACGCAATACGCGCCGAGCGCGAGCAAAAAACGCGCTGCGCCCGCGTCAGCCCGTCCTAAAGGCCCGCGTTCTCAGCTTTTATTCCTACAATGAGCGGTACGGCAGCACCGCAGCAGACCGGTTTTACGGTCGCGCTGCGATGGTGCGCTTCAAACAAACAATGCAACACCGCGGCGCACCTGAATTGCCAGGCGAACGCCGATCGGAGCAACAAAGCCTGATTGCAGAGAATCAACGGGAGTCGAGAGAGTCCGATGCTGAACGCCTTCTGACGGGTCGCACCTTCAGTGCGGCGCAGCTTCTGTGCGATTTTGCCCGCAGGAGTCTTCTTGCGCGCCATCGCTTTCAATTCGCGAACTTCGGCTGGAACTCCATGCGCGCCGCTTTTTTGCTCTCTTGGCCATGAAACCTCCCTTTCAACAAAGGCAGCTTGTATCCCTTACGGGAGTGAATGAAAAGTCAGCAGTGTGATGATGATCTTTAAGAGTGCAGAACTCACCAGAGCGCCCACACCTAAGGCGAGGCAAGTTAAGAAACGGTTTGTTGGGCCGCCGTCTTAGCGCGCTATGCGTCACGACGCAAATGCATCTTTCAGCAACATTGCACCTTTGTAACGAACCCGCTCGCATTTGTTGTATAGCCGCCCAATCAGAGAACAAACTCGTGGTTTGCGCAACGGTCCTTGAAATACAAAAATTGCAGGTCATGCAAGTCATTCGCATCCAATCGTTCCCTATAAGTTTTCCGTAATCGACATGATTTGGACCAAATAAATAGCGACGATCCTGTCTGAAAATTTATGTTTGCTGAATGTCTATGCAGAGAATTTGGCGGGGGCAAAATCGGGATGGCTCATTTCATACGCAAGAGTAGTTCTATCACTGCTCGTCATGCTGGCATTGGCGCTGGCGAACGGGCGGCTTTGCGCAAGAGCAACGATTCGCGCTGGTGGTCGGCAACGACGAATATAAGGCAACGAAACTTGCAACGCCGGCAAACGACGCCGGCCTTATCGCCGACGCGCTGCAGACCGCGGGCTTCACCGTAACGGGCGCGCGGAATCTCGATCAAGCGACATTGCGGGAATCGTTCCGCGAATTTCTCGGCCAGGTGTCCGCAGCCGGACCGGACGCCGTCGCGCTGGTCTATCTCTCCGGTATCGGGCTGCAATTCGAAGGTGAGAACTATTTCGTTCCCATCGACGCTGACATCCAGCGCGACAGCGATATTCCGTTGCAAGCGATACGTGTTTCCGATTTCACCCAGCCGCTCGCCCGACTGCCGGGCCGCGTGAAGATCGTCATCCTCGATGCCGCACGGCAAAATCCATTCTCAGGCGGCAACCAGCCACTGGCCAGCGGATTGGCTCTGGTCGAACCGATCCCAAGCATGGCGATCGCATTCAACGCAGCGCCTGGCACCGTTGCACCGGACGAGCAGGGACCATACGGCGCCTATGCATCGGCACTGACCGAGATGATCTCGTCAGGCGGACTTGATCTCGACAATCTGTTCTCGTGGCTGCGGTTGCGTGTCAGCGACATCACCAAGGGCGCTGAAGTGCCATGGTCGGTTTCGCAGATCGACGGTCCGTTCTTCATGACCGAGCGCACGGCGGACGCACCGCCGCCGCCGAATGTCATTCCGATCGCCGATGTTCGCAATAAGCCAATCAGCCAGTTCACTAATGTTGACGATGCGTACGCCGCCGCCCTCGAACGCGACTCCATTGAAGGCTACGAGCAGTTCCTCGCGATCTATCCGAACGGCCCCTATTCGGCGCGCGTTGTCGCGATGATCGCAGTGCGGCGCGAAGAAATTATCTGGCGCCGCGCGGTGCTGGCGAATACGCCGCCGGCTTATTGGTCGTATCTGCGCCGTTATCCGGACGGGCCGCACATTTGGGACGCACGCCGGCGCTTGGCTCTGCTGGCCGCGGCCTACGACCCGCCGCCGGATTTTGCCTATTACGATTTCGGCGTGCCGCCGCCCCCGCCGGCAGAACTCGTTTACTTCCAGCAGCCGGTCTTCATGTTCGTCGGTCCGCGTTTCGCGCCGCCGCCGCCACCGCCGCTATTCTTCCTGCCGCCACGGCCCCGCGAATTTGAATCTTTGCCGCCACCTCCGCCGCCGCGCGAGCGCTTCGGTCTGCCGATTCCTGCCGTGGCAGTAGCACCGGCCTTCGTGCGACCGCCACGATCGGTTGAATTCCATGCGCCGCCGCCCGGACCTGCAGGCGCCCCTGGCGTACGACCGCCGATGCGCGTCTCATTACCGGCAGCGGTGGAACGGCAGGGTACGTCACCTGCACTAGGCGCTGGCCCCAATCCCGGTGGCCCGATTTCGCCGCTGCCAGCGCCCCACGGCGGACCCGGCGGACCACCTCCGCCGCCGCCACCTCCGTCAGGAGCCTTTGTTCGACCTGCCGCTCCGCCCCCACCACCTGGCGGGCAGCATGAACCAGTCACGCTTAAGCCCGCGCCATTGCCGCCGGCTGGATCACCGCCGCCTCCACCACCGCCGGCTGGCGGACAGCGTGAACCGGCTACGCTTAAGCCGGCACCGTTGCCGCCGCGAGGCTCACCACCCCCTCCACCGCCGCCCCCAGGCGGGCAACGTGAACCGACAACAATGAGGCCTGCGCCGCTACCGCCGCCGCCGGCACCACCACCACCGCGCCCGCCAGCGCCGGCTCCCGCGCCAGCGGTTGCACATCCGCCGCCGCAACCTGCTGCTCCGCCACCCGGACCAGCGGCGAAGCCGGCAGGCTGTCCTCCGGGCAAAAGACCGACGCCCGAAGGCTGCAAATAGCGCAGGCAGCAGCATCAAATTACGGGCCGGGGGCGCCTGAAAGCGTCGCCGGCCCGTAGCGTTTTTGGCCAACAATCGTGTTTCTACCACGCGTCGTTCGGCGCAGACCCTAACGATTGGGAAAGGTCCGCACGCTAGTTTGAATTTCAATCTTCGAAGGATTGGCAAGATGCAGACCCTTCTTTTGAGTTGCGCGTTTGGGGTCGTCTGCACGATGGTGCTTTGGGTCGTCAGTGCCGCCGCGGCCAAACACGACCAGCTGGCCCGGCGCGGTCTAAAACTGTTCCCGCCTGAGGAAATCTAAATCAAGGTCAGCGCGCACCATGCGCTTCTTTCTTGCCACAGCTCTCAGCTTGCTGACGCTGGTTGCGGCAAACACTGACAGCCCCGCACAAACCGGCGAGCCGTCATGCCACGGCAACCAGCAGCCAAGAAAAGTCGCCGAGCTGTTGTTCGGCCGCGACATCGGTCATCGTATCGGCGTCGACGAAAACGACTGGGCGCGTTTCGTCGAACACGAATTGGTACCGCGATTTCCCGACGGCTTGACCATCAGCGATACGATCGGGCAATGGCGCTCGCGTACCGGCGGCGTCATCGTTCGCGAACCAGGCAAGCGTGTCGAGATCGTATTGCCCGGCAATGCCGACGATGAAGCGCGGCTCGATGCCGCCGTCACCGTCTACAAGCACACATTCCAGCAGCGCTCAGTGATTATTATTGAGCACAGCGCCTGCGTCGCATTCTAGCTTGGGGCTTGCAGCCGGCCGGACGCGTTCCTAACTTGCTTGAAGCGACAACTCGGTCAATTGCAACGCACGCGGGAGCCATGATTGCCTGTCCGGAAGAATTAAAACTCGTCGCCCTCGACAAAGATGACATCGAGGTTGTGTCCGCTCATGTGCAGGACGCCCGGGTTCGTATTGGCGAAATCCTGTGGCAGCCGCACGACCATCGCTTCATCATGCCGGTCAACCGGTTCGACTGGATGGCTGCTGTCGATGCCAAGCCCGAGAATAGGGCCGACTACCGGCGCTGCCGGACGGCGCTGCGTTTTGAGCGTGTGCTTGCCTGCAAATTCCGCGGCTTCGATCAATCGAACAAAAATCGGGGACTGAATTTGCTGGCGGTCGAATTTGCCGAGCATGATTCACCCGCTGGCACGGTGATACTGACGTTCTCGGGTGGCGGCGTTATCCGTCTCGACGTTGAATGTCTTGAGGCTGAGCTTGCCGATCTCGGCGAAGCCTTCACCGCGGAACTCTGTCCTGATCATTTCACCAGCGGTTCTGCAACCGCCTGAAGCACTCTAGCACTATTCCGCTGCGGCGATGTGCGGGCGCCGCGATGCCGGCGACGAAAACAGTTTCATCAGCACGACGATAATAACAAGCGTCGCGATATAGACGATGAGCTGCATCGCGGTCGGCTGATCGACATAACCGATCAGCGTATGCAGTGCCCGGCCCAGCAGACTTGAGTCGCTCAAGATCCAGGACGTGTCCCACACCGTATTGTCGAGAGCGGTGAGGATATCTGCCTGTTCGAGGAAGGCGATCGCCTGCGCTGCAAGCCCTGCGGCCAATAGCGCAATCAGCGCGCTGGTCACCGCGAACAGATAGCGCGTCGGTATGGTGATCAAGCCAAGATAAGTCGCGAAGCAAACCAGCGCGCCTAGAATAAGGCCGATAAATCCGCCAACCACCATGCCGAAACTGGCTCCCCCTTGCGCTGCGGCAACGCCATAAAGGAACAGCACGACTTCAGAGCCTTCGCGCAACACCGCGATCGCAACGACGATGCCAAGCGCGGCGAGCGACTTCGAGCCGGCCGCCACCGCTTCGCCGGCAGCGCGCAATTCCGTCGCCATTTCGCGCCCATGCCGCGCCATCCAGACGTTGTGCCAGGTCAGCATGATGACGGCGAAGCCGAGAATGGAGGCGTTGAAGATCTCCTGGCCATTGCCGCCAAACAGTTCCGACAAGCCGCCGGTAAACAACGCAACGAGGCAGGCCCCGAGCACGCCGGCAACAACACCGCCCGATACCCAAAGCGTGCGGCCGCGAACACCGGCCGTCACCGCCATGACGATGCCGACAATCAAGCCGGCTTCGAAGACTTCCCGAAAGACAATCAGCAGAGACGCTAGCACGGGGACCTCATGGCACGATCAGGTAACCCTGCGTCTCGTGGTGAAAGTCATCATAGAAATTGTATTTGCCGGGCTGTTGCGCGCGGACATGAACGACGGCCTCGCTGCCGGCCGGGACGATTTTTTCGAAGTGCAGATCGCTGCTCTCGAATTCCGAGACGATGTCGTTGAGGTTCTTGACGTGGAATTCGATCGCCTGGCCGGCAGGCGCATGGATTTCCGGTGGATCGAATTTGTGATCCTTGATGGTGACAGCCAGCGATATCGCATCGTCCGCTTTTGCCGCTTGCAAGCCAGCCATCAGCACAGAAGCAATCAGCAGCGGTACGGCAATCGCGCCAATCCGGCCGCCCATCCCTGTTGTCGTCTGGCTCGATCCGATCATGCTCATGATCACGCCTGTGGCGCGTTAATAATTGGCGTTCAGATATCTCCTAAGGAGTTGGGCAACAACGGACTTTTTGTCAATCAAAAAGCCAAATATTAGAATTGTTATAAGGACGGAGTGCTGATACGCGTCATGGCCACACAGGCCAAAAGCGATGACGTACCGGCTGGACACACGTTCTGCGGACTTTGCACAAAGATTCCGCGCCTTTCTCGATACCAAGCGCGAGGCGTCGACCGACGTGGAAGCGGTAGTGCGCGACATCGTGTCCGACGTCGCGGCGCGGGGCGACACCGCACTAAAAAGTTACACGCTCAAATTCGACCGGCTCGATCTCGGCCGGACCGGGCTTCGCGTAACGCACGATGAGATCGCGAAGGCTCGCGGTAGATGCGAGAACGCGGCGCTCGCCGCGCTCGAACTGGCCCGCGACCGCATCGAGACCTACCACCGCCGGCAGATGCCGAAGGATGATCGCTTCACCGACGCACTCGGTGTCGAGCTTGGTTCGCGCTGGACCGCGATCGAGGCTGTCGGACTTTACGTGCCCGGCGGCACCGCGGCCTATCCGTCTTCCGTGCTGATGAATGCCGTACCCGCCAAGGTCGCCGGCGTGCCCCGCGTCGTCATGGTGGTGCCGGCACCGGACGGCGTACTCAATCCGCTGGTGCTTGCGGCAGCGGAACTCTCCGGCGTCGACGAGATTTACCGGATCGGCGGCGCCCAGGCGATCGCAGCCCTTGCCTACGGCACCGCGACCATCGCGCCGGTCGCCAAGATCGTCGGACCGGGCAATGCCTATGTCGCGGCGGCGAAACGCATGGTGTTCGGCAAGGTCGGAATCGACATGATCGCGGGACCTTCCGAGGTGCTGATTATCGCCGACAAGACCGGCAACCCGGACTGGATTGCCGCCGACCTTCTGGCGCAGGCCGAACACGACGAAAGCGCGCAAGCCATCCTTATTACCGATGATGAAAAACTTTCCGCAGACGTCGAGCGGGCCGTCGAAAACCAACTTGCCGGGTTATCGCGTGGAAAAATTGCCGGAGCGTCGTGGCAGAACTTCGGCGCGACGATCCTGGTGCGCAATTTTGATGAAGCCCTGCCATTGGTCGACGCCATCGCGCCCGAGCATCTGGAAATCGCGGCGGCCGATGCCGAGCGGCTTGCGCAGCGCATCCGCAACGCCGGCGCGATCTTCATCGGCGCGCACACGCCGGAAGCGATCGGCGACTATGTTGCCGGCTCAAACCACGTATTGCCGACGGCGCGCTCGGCGCGTTTTTCCTCCGGGCTCGGCGTGCTTGATTTCATGAAACGGACGTCGATCCTTAAATGCGGCCCGGATCAATTGCGTGCGCTGGGCGGCGCGGCAATTACGCTCGGCGAAGCGGAGGGCCTCGACGCCCACGCCCGTTCCATCGCGATCCGGCTTAACAGATAAGGGTTCTTCGATGGCGCGCGCACCGCGCAAAGCGCAAGCTGGCCGTCTCGCCGAAGTCACGCTCGATGAAGCGTCGCTCGGCAGCGCCAGCGACGATATCGAGCATGAGCGCCGCGTTGCGATCTACGATCTGATCGAGGAAAACAGTTTCAAACCTGCCGACCATGACGGCGGCCCCTATGCGCTGCATCTCGGCATGCGCGGTGAGCGTCTAGTGTTCGACATCCGCCTGACTGACGGCACACCTGTAGTCGCGCACATGCTGTCGCTCGTGCCGTTTCGAAAGATCGTGAAGGACTACTTTACGGTCTGCGACAGCTACTACTCGGCGATCCGCACCGCGACGCCCGATCGCATCGAGGCGCTCGACATGGGCCGCCGGGGAGTGCACGACGAAGGCTCGCGGATCGTGATGGAGCGGTTGAAGCGCAAGGTCGATGTCGATTTCGGTACCGCGCGACGACTATTCACCTTGATCACAGTGCTGCACTGGAAGGGCTAAGTTCCGGTTTGAGCATGATGACCGCGGAAACGAAGCGGCCTTTGGCAGTGCTGTTCGCCTGCGGGTTAAACTCCGTGCGCTCGCCGATCGCCGCAGGCTTGCTGTCGCAAATGGTCGGCCAATCGATTTACGTCGGCTCCGCTGGTGTCCGCAAAGGCGAGAGCGATCCGTTCGCGGTCGCCGCCATGGCGGAGATCGGCATCGACATTTCGCGGCACAAGCCGGTGACGTTCGAGGAGCTTGATGAATGGGAGGGATTGAACTTCGATCTCATCATTACGCTCGCCCCGGAGGCGCACCATCGTGCGATGGAACTGACGCGCACCTCCGGCGTCGAGGTGGAATATTGGCCGACCGCGGATGCGACCGCCGTTGACGGCAACCGCGAGCAGCGGCTCGAAGCCTACCGCCAGGTTCGCGACCAGCTCACGGCGCGGATTCGGGAGCGTTTTGCCGGCTCGCGGATCGGAAATGAATGAGAACTCAGCCTGATGGCAGTTGTGAAATGACCGATCATCCGCTAGGTTCCGCTACCAATTTCCCACACCGCAGGAAGCATGCGCAAGAATCATATCCGCGTGCTGGCCGGCGACAAGGCATTGGTAGAGATGACGCCTTACGATCTCACCAAAGGCCGCATTACTTACCGCTTCAAGTGAGAGCCTCCGCAAATATTTCTGACGCCAAGGGCGCATCAACGTGATCGGCCGTCCAAAACTGGTGCTTGCTTCCGGCTCGCCGCGGCGATTGGTGCTGATCAATCAGGCCGGCATCGAGCCCGATGCGCTGCGTCCCGCCGATATCGACGAGACGCCGAAGCGTGGCGAGCTGCCGCGCGCCTGCGCGACGCGGCTCGCGCGCACCAAGGCAGACGCCGCGCTTGCCATGATCCGGATCGATGAGGAACTGCGCGGCTCTTTTATTCTTTCAGCTGACACCGTCGTCGCCGTCGGCCGGCGCATTTTGCCGAAGGCCGAATTGCTTGATGAAGCCGCACAATGCTTACGGCTGCTTTCCGGCCGCAATCATCGCGTCCACACCAGCATATGCCTGGTGACGCCGAAAGAGACGTTCCGCCAGCGCCACGTCGAAACCCGCGTGCGTTTCAAGCGGCTCTCGGAGCAGGACATCGAAGCCTACCTCGCCTCCGGCGAATGGCGCGGCAAGGCCGGCGGCTACGCCGCGCAAGGGATTGCCGGAAGCTTTCTGGTGAAGATCGTCGGATCCTATTCCAATATCGTCGGATTGCCGCTTTACGAGACCATCACCATGCTCGGCGGCGAAGGCTTCCCGATCCATTTCGGCTGGATCAACGCTGCCGGCGTATAGCGCACAGCGGCACACGCCCTATATTTCGGCCATGGCCAATCCACCAAACCGCAAGACATGCCCAATCTGCGGCAAGGCAACCGAGGAAAAGTTCAAGCCGTTCTGCTCAAAACGCTGCGCCGATGTCGACCTGCACCGCTGGATGTCGGGCAGCTATGCCATCCCGGTGACCGAGGACGAGGAAGAAGACCAACCGCGCGAGGAAGATAGCGGAAAATTGCACTGATCCGCCTATTCTGGACAGCCGGAAACCGTGCCACTATAAAGCCGCCCTCCTGCGCCATTCGCGTGAGGACGTGTTAGTAAGGTCATGGGCCCAGGTAGCTCAGTTGGTAGAGCACTGCACTGAAAATGCAGGTGTCGGTGGTTCAATTCCGCCCCTGGGCACCACCACCCTTTTCATAGCTCTTCATAGCTTCGCACTCAGACCGATTTCTCAAGCACATTCAGCCACTTGCTGAGTTTTTCGCGAACACTGTTCCACATGCCGGACTGTGACAGCGTGGGTACGGTGAGGGTACAATTGAGAGTACAGCTCTTTGACAACGAGGTCGTACCCACATGCTTCTCACACAGCTCGCGATCAAAAACGCGAAGCCGCGCGAGAATGTTATTCGGCGTGCAATTTTGGCTCTGACGCAATTTTGGTGCAATTCGTTCATTCGGCACCGATCAGTCTGGCTTGAAGCAGATCGATATTGCCGCGGCCGTACATTTGGCGCCGTACGAGCTTGAGGCGGGTGATCTGACCTTCGGTCTGCCCGTTCGACCAAGGCAGAGTAATTGCTGCCCGGACAGCGGCTTCGTCCTTCGCAACGCCGCTGGCGAACGAGGCGACCAGACTGGCACGGGCGCGCTCGATCCAAGGCGTCAGCCCGGCTACGACCTTACGCCGGATCATCGTGTGGAATTCGGCGATGATCTCGCGAGCCTCAACAAGTGCAGGGACGCCGGCTTCGATGGCGGCGACAGTGACAGTTTCCGCCTTCGAGAGCGTGTCCCTTCCGATTGTCATGAGGCGAGCGATCGTTCTGGCCGATGGGATCCGCTGGAGGTTTTCGGCATCAGCCTTCTCGGCCCGTCGTCTGCGTGTTGCCCATTCGCCCACCACACGCAGCGACCCCCGGAAGCCGTGCGCCGTCAAGCGGCGCCAGAGTTCAGCGCCGTTTCGGCAGCCCGCCGCCCATTGATCATCGAGCCATGGCAGATGCACATCGAGCGAGCTCTCGCCGGGTCCGGAAGATATCGTTCCGTTCGCCGCGGATCACCTGCCGTACGAGCTTCCTGCTGTGGCCAGTCTGGCGCACGATCTGCTTGATCGCCATGCCGCTTTTCGACAGCGCCAGAATGGCGGCATTGGTCTCTTCCCGGCGGAGAAAGCCCTCGTACTGGATGCGCTCGGCCGCCGTGAGCAGCTTGGGATCGATCGTCGTCGCGCCGATGACGCTGCGAATCTGGCGCATCGATTTGCGAACGGCATCAAGGAAGGCCCGGCTGGCGTTCTCCATCAAATGCCAGCGATCCGCGACCTGCACGGCGTGCGGCAGTGCCTTGGCTGCCGCTTCGCCGTATCCCCCGCCACGATCGCGGGCGACGATCCCTATAGTCGGATGAGCGGCGAACCACGCTTGTGCGGTCGCAGGCTCGCGATCCGGCAGGAGCGTGACAATCCGGCGCTTTCAAGATTGCAGACGATGCTGGCGTATCGATGGTTCCGCCGCCAAGCCCAATCATCAATGCCGACGACCTTGAGCGGGTCTGACGGAGCGCGGCTACGACGCCGGACCACCCGCAACAGGGTATCATTGCTCACCGGCAACATCAGCCGTTTTGCGAAGCTCGCCGCCGGTCTCCACCGAGCGCCAGACCAAGGTGGTGGACGATGCAGTCGAGCCTGGTCGTGCGTCGCGCCGATGGCGCCAGAACGCTTTCGGGAAACGCTCAGTGAAGATTTGCCGCCAGCACAAAACCGCGTCGCAGCGGAAGCGGCGGGCAATCACCACGAGCTGAACGATACGCCCCGACAGCGGCAGATCGGTCGCACGGCGCCGATAACGGCTGTGCACACGCCTGGAAACCGTCCCGCATGATGGGCAAAGACCAAAGCTGTGGACGCGCGGACGGTGATAACGGCCTTGTCAGCCTCGTAGAACGCACTTTCTACAACAAACCCGGCCGGCACCAGACTGGAGCGGCGAAGTGCCTGTTGCATGGCGCTGATTCCCCCCAATCGGAGCGCCACA
>CAVULJ010000017.1:0-194886 GCA_963742215.1 uncultured Alphaproteobacteria bacterium | reverse complement strand
TCTCCCGAAGCACGCCACTATGTACCGCCGCGAGGGCTTCGTGGAGTGTCGTGAAAATCCGCGCCTCGCCGATGGCCGGCGTGATGCCGTGCCGGTCCATGTCGGACCGCAGATAGGAGCTGACACGCGCGAAAACGACGCTGACATTTTGGCGCGCCAGATCGGCGAGCAGGTCGCGCACGGTCTGCGCGGCGGAGAAGTCGATATCCGTCGATCGCGTCCGGCATCGACGACGAACCAGCGCACCGGCGTCGGCGCGTGCGCCACCAGGGCGCGTACCTCGTCGGCGAAGCGGTTGGCGTTTGCATAAAACAGATCAGAACCGAAGCGATAGACAATAAGCCCCGGTTCGGTCTCCTTGCCCGGTGTCGCGGGCACCGCCACCCATTGGCCGGCCGGGTTCGGCGCGAGCATCATTGTGTGCGGGCTGATAGCTGTGGCGCACGTGCCGGAACAGCGACAGCGCGATCGCCAGCAGGATGCCCTGCTCGACGCCGATCGCGACCACGGCCGCCGCGGTGGCGACGGCAAGATAAAACTCGCCCGGGCTTTCGCGGCGAATGGCGCGCAGACCGGCAACATCGATCATGCCGACCGCGATCGTGAACACGATGCTGGCCAACACGCAGCGCGGCAGGTACTGCAGCGGGCCGGTCAGGAACAGCAGCACCAGCAGCACGACGCCGCGAATACCAGTTGCGCGACCTGGCTGCGCGCGCCCGCGCGCTCCGCCATCGCGGTCTGGGTCGGGCTGCCGTTGACCACAAACGCGCCGCTCAATGCGGCGGCGGCATTGGCGGCCGCCAGCCCGAGGATATCGGCGTTCTCGTCGACGCTCTCATGGTAGCGCAGCGCGAAGACGCGCGATGTCGCGGCGCTTTGCGCGATGATCATGACGAAGCACGAAGCGGCGACCGGCAGCAGCGCCAGGGCGTCGCTCCAGCTCACGTCGGGCAGGCCGAGCGGCGGAAGCCCGCCGGGCACCGGGCCGATGACCGCGATACCTTGTATCGGCGAAATGGAATGCCGCGCTGGCCGCGATCGCACCCACCACCGCGACGAATGACAGCGGCACCGCCGGCGCGAAGCTTTTGCCGAGCAGGATGCTGCCCGCCACGAGGGCGGATAGCGCCAACGTCGGAAGGTTGAGACTGCGGCAGGCCCTGCAGGATTTCCCAGGCCTGAACGAGCGTGCTGGCGCGAGCAGACCGTGACACCGAACATGTCACCCAGCATCGCGATGCCGACCTGAAATCCGACCCCGGTGAGAAAGCCGACCAGCACCGTGCGCGAGAGGAAGTCGGCGAGGAATCCCAGCTTGAAGATTCGCGCCAGCAGCAGAAAGCCCGGCGGTCAGCAGCGCCACCATGCCGACCAGCGCCATGTACTGCCCGCTGGCGGGCGCGGCCATGTGGGACAGCGGACTGGAAAAAATGGCGGCCGTGGCCGAATCGGCAGCCACGACCAGATGGCGGGACGAGCCGAACACCGCGAACGCGACGAGCGGCAGCAGCACGGTGTAAAGCCCGGCCACCAGCGGCGTGCCGGCGATGCGCGCATAGCCGAGCACCTGCGGGATATCCATCGCCGCAAGGGTCACGCCCGCGAAAACGTCGCGCACCGCCGTTTTGCGGCTGAAGGGCCGTAAGCCGCCAAAAAGAACGAGTGGCATCGCGGTTCCTGTGCGCCTGGACTTATACCCGAGCGGGTCGCGAACGCTTGCGGCTCATGGCGTGAATTTAGATCGTCATGGCCGGTCTTGTCCCGGGCATGATGGGCTCGTCGTTGCGAGCGGAGCGAAGCAATCCAGCGTTCAATGCAAGCGGCCCCTGGATTGCTTCGTCGCAAACGCTCCGCGCAATGACGAATTCACACATGCCCCCAGACGGCTTCCGCCGTCTTGATCAAGATTTCGAATTTCCGCCACTCGGCGTCTTCGGACAGTTGCGGAACGCCGATCCCGCTGCTGAAGCCGCATTGCGGGCTGACGGCCAGTTGTTCGACCGGCAGATATTTTGCCGCCATCTCGACGCGCCGCTTCATGGCGTCGACCTGTTCGATCTGCTCGGATTTGGTCGTCACCACGCCCAGCACCGCCACGGTGCCCTTGCGGACAAAGCGCAACGCATCGAAACTGCCGGCGCGTTCGCTGTCGTATTCCAGCAGCAGCCGCTGGTGCTTCAATCCGCTGAACAGCTTTTCCGCGATGCTGTCGTAATGGCCCTCGCGGTGCCATTGCGCCTGCACCTTGCCGCTCGCGTCGACGCCGCGCGGATTGCCGCGGCAGATATGCAGGCCGAACGTCACGCCGGGAAAACCTTCGATCACCGCATTTTCGGCCCGGATCGCCCGATCGAGATTCTGTTCCGGATCCTCGCCGCGGGCCTTCATGCGTTCGAGCGAGACCTTGTCGACATAGGCGGTGAAACCCGGCGCGTCCATGTGCACATAGCGGCAGCCCGCGTCGACCAGTTCTCCGGATCATCTGGCGCTGGATCGCGACCACGTCGGCAATGAATTCGTCGAGACCGCTATAGACCGCCTTTGATTTTTCCCAGGCGAAACGCTGCGCGATCCGATCCGGTCCGATCAGCGATACCTTGACCGGACGCTGCGTCATCGCGGCGGCGGCTTTGTATTCATCCAGCACGACGTTCTTTTTCAGTTTCAACCGCTCGACGGTGGCGCGCCGCGTGGCAATCGCCGGGCCGGCGGCCTCGTAATTCGGTTCGGTGCGGCTGCCCGGCTTGTTCGGGTCGCGCCAGGTCTGCGGATCGCGAAAGCCTGCGCCGGTGAGCGAGGGCGTGTCGTATCCCGAAACAGCATTGCCGAAACTGTCCTGAAAATTGCGCCGGCGGAATTCGCCGTCGGTCAGGATCGGCAGTCCGACCTGTTCCTGCTTGCGCATGACCGCGCGGATGGCCTTGTCCTCGGTTTCGCGCAATTCGCTTTCGGACATCTCGCCGCGGAGACGGCGGTCCGAGGCCGCTGCCAGGTCTGCCGGAACCACCAGACTTCCGACTTGATCGACACGAAGAAGGTTCAAGTCTTCGACAGGATGCGCGGCCGGCATTGGATCATTTTCCTTTTTCTCGAGCATGATCCGGAAAAGTCGACTTCCGGTTTTCCGAAAAGATCATGCTCCAATAAACAGCTCAGTTGATGTGCAGGTTGAGCCTGCGAACGATGTTGGCGTAACGTTCGGCGTCCTGCTTTCTGTATTCGATATAATTCGCGGTACCGTTCTCCCGCATGATCATGCCGAGCTGATCCATGCGCGCTGTCATTGCCGGGTCGCGCATCACCTTTGCGGCCTCGGCCGCAAGACGCGTGACCACTTGCGGCGGGGCTCCCGCCGGCGCGTAAAGTCCCATCACCGTCGCCACGTCGAAACCTTTGATGCCGAGTTCATCGCAAGTCGGGACTGCGGGCGCCGATGGCGATCGCTGCAGGACGCTGATGCAATAGCTTCGCAGTTGGCCGCTGCCGATACCGGAGAGGACGTTTGGAATGCCGGACCATGCGACCTGGATTTCGCCGGTGAGCAGGCCGTTGACCATCGCCGTGCCGGCGCGATACGGCACATGAAGAACATCGATGCCGGTCTGATCGGCAAATATCGCCATGGTCAGATGATGGATCGATCCGACGCCTCCCGAACCATAAGTGATTTTGCCGGGCTCCTGTTTCGCGAGCGCAATAAAATCGGAAAGCGTGGCGGCTTTTAGCTGCGGATTGGCGACAAGGATGGTCGGTACCGCGGCAAGCGCGGTGATCGGCGTGAAATCCTTGACCGGATCGTAGCCGATGTTCGGATTGAGCGCGGGGATGATCGCCATGTTGCCGCTGTCGCCCAGCATCAAGGTGTAGCCATCGGGCGTTGCTTTGGCCGTCGTGAGCGCGACCATAGCGGTTCCCGCACCCTGGACGTTTTCGACCACGACGGCGTGACCGAAATCTTCAGTCATCCGTTCGGCGAGCAGCCGCGCAAGAATATCGGGATTGCCGCCGGGACCTGAGGATACCAGCAACCGCACTGGGCGGCTCGGATACGACGCATCTTGCGCGAGCGAAGGCGAAAACAAACCAAGCGCAATTGCAAACGCAACCGGGATGACGGGGGTTCGCCCCTGCATGTTTTCTCCCTGCCACGGCCCCCGGTCGGAACGATTATCTGCTTCGTTTGCCGGGGTGTTGCGCCACCATATTGGACTTGAAACGGGTTAGTCGAGATGCCGGCAAAAGGTGCGGGTGTGACGGTTTCGTCATTGCGGGCGGAGCGAAGCAATCCAGCGTTCAATGCCAACCGCTCTGGATTGCTTCGTCGCTACCGCTCCTCGCAATGACGCATTCTTTGTCGTCACTGCCGCGCACGACGCTTTTCAGCTCACGCAGTCGTTCGCGGGCTTGGCCCTCACACCGCTTGCAAACAGACGACGTCGCCATCCTTTACGCCTAGCCAATCGACATAGTCCGAATTTGCTTCGCCGACGACGGTGAGTTGGGACAGCTCTATATCTGGCCGTTTGGACCGCAGCGTCCTCAACGCGTCCGCTTGGTCGCTGATGGCAACCAGAAAGTATTCTTTGAGGGGTGGTCCGCCACCGCCCATGCGCGCAGTGGAAGAGATGATTTTCCAGATTTTGCCCATGAGGCACTATGACCCGCGAGGCCTCGGCCGCAAGCGCTATTCCGGCTGTTTGGCTGGCCCGCCGCCCCATAGCGCGTCCGCGTCGACTGTCTCAACGCGTTGAATGAAAGAGCGATTGTGTATTCATCGGTATATTATCGGCACAGTACTCGTATTTGCCCTATTTGAGCATACATAAGAGCTGTAGCTTGCGTGATAAACATTCAAATTACAAATCGACGATTTGCCGACCGGGAGCAGGCGGCCAGGAATCAGATTTTGGCGATGTCGAGAGAACTTGCGGAGGCATGCGGACAATGAGCTCAATCGATACCGAAGCCACACAGGCGTTCGATTACAGCGCCAGCGCCGATCTGTTTTCGATGAGAAGCAGGAACGGCAGGCGTCAGCCGATGAATTACAAGCACTTTGAATCGGCTGCGGAAGCCATCCGCTATGCCATCGAAGAGATTCCGGCAGAGAACCTTCTCGGTACTCTCCTTGAGACGGATAAGTCACGGCACGACAGCAAGGCAATCCATCGGCTGTACGCAAGCCCGAGCTTTCCACTGGAACGAAGGACTGCCGATCCGGCCTGACGCGCGCGATCTCCCGGCACATGGCACATTGTGACGCTCGCTCGGCTCGATCTATATCGCGAATTGATCAGAGGTGATGCACCATGAACGACAGGCCGGTCGATCTTGACCACCACCGCGGAATGGCAGCGCAGAGAGCGACCGAGCTTCGCCGGCTTGTAGCGGAAGTCGCCGCCAACGAGAAAACCTTGCGCGCTACGCAGGAAGAGCTGGAGATGCAGTTGATAGCTGCTCCGGCGCACACCTGGGAAGAGGCCGCGGACAAGGTGCGCTACTTGCTGTCGGTGTTCGCGACGACGCAGAGCGGCCAGGATCCGCGCCGCAAGATCTTGATCAAGTCCGTTTTGAACGATTTCGACCGCCTGTCTGAGGCTACGGTAGAAAGATGAGTTTTTCGAGCCGGCGCTTTCAAGTTCAAGATGTGAGGCCGAACTGACTTGACCATCCTCGACGTTCAACACACGACGATTTACCGTTATCGGCGCCCGGTACAGCTCGGCGAACACCGGCTGATGCTGCGCCCGCGGGACAGTCACGATCTCAGGCTCATCGAAACCAGTCTGGATTGCTGGCCCGCGGCAACGATACGCTGGAGTTACGACGTATTCGGCAATTCGATTGCCATCGCTTCGTTTGCCGAACCCACTACCGAACTGCGAATTGTGAGCCGCTTGCGGCTGGAAACGTTTACGCGAAAGCGGCCGGCGTTCCAGGTCACGCCGGAAGCCGCGACCTATCCATTCATTTATTCGGCCGACGATCGCATCGATCTCGGCCGGCTGCTCGATCGCCAGTATCCCGATCCAGGCGACCGGGTCGGGAAGTGGGCGCGCGGCTTCGTCCGCAGCAAGCCGACCGGCACACTGGCCCTTCTTGCCGATTTGAACAGTGGCGTTGCCGCGTGGGTCTCCTACCAGAGCCGCGACATCGAGGGCACGCAAACGCCCATCGAGACGCTTAACCGCGGCTGGGGATCGTGCCGCGATTTCGCGGTGCTGTTCGTCGAGGCCGCGCGATGTCTGGGCTTCGGCGCCCGCCTCGTGTCGGGATATCTGTACAATCCCTCGACCGCCATCAGGGGCGCCGGTACGACCCACGCGTGGGCCGATATCTATGTGCCGGGCCCCGGCTGGATCGCGTACGACCCGACCAACGGCACAATCGATAGCGCCGATCTCATTCGTGTCGCCGTGACACGGGATATCAGTCAGGCCATTCCGCTCGCCGGTGATTTTTTCGGCGCTTCCGACAGCTACATGGGCATGACCGTCGACGTTACGGTGACGCCGGAAACTGCAACGCTGGAAATTTTAGCATCGGAAACTGTAACGCCAGAATCTATAGCGCCGGAAAGCAGCGAAACGCAGGAAGCGGCGTCGCCAGTTTGCAAGCCCGCGTCGGGTGCCGACCCGCCAAAGTTTGCACCGGCGCGTGGTGTGTCGCCCCGATGAGAAATTTGTTCGCGGCCTCGAAATTGCTGCTGCTCGACATGGCGTCGACGTTTCTGTTCCTTGTGGTCTTTCTACTCACCAAAAACTTGCCGCTTTCGGTGGTCCTCGGTATGGCGCTGGGCGTTGCCCAAATCGGCTGGCAGTTGGTGCGAAAAAAGCCAATCGACACGATGCAGTGGATGAGTCTTTTCCTGGTGTTGTGTTTCGGCGCAATGATTCTGATCACCAACGATCCCCGCTTCGTGATGCTCAAGCCGAGCATGATTTACGTCATTGTCGGCGTGGTGATGCTGAAGCCAGGATGGATGAACCGATATTTGCCGCCGGCCGCTGTGGCGGTGGTGCCGGACATCGCTTTCATTTTCGGGTTTGCCTGGGCAGCCCTGATGTTTTTCTCTGCGGCGCTGAATGTGTTCGTTGCCCTGAATTTCAGCATTGTCGCCTGGTCAGCATTCATGTCGGTCTATGCCGTCGTCAGCAAGGCAGGGCTGTTCCTGATCGGATATGGCACCATGCGTTACATCGGCGCCCGCCGACGCGCCCGGTTGGTGCCAGCCACAGTTTGATCAGGCTTGGACCAGTTGCAGGTCCATGTTGTGGACGCGTAACAATCGTGTCCGTTATCCGGATTGGGACAGGCCCGGCCATGACGCGGGGCGGTTCGCGAACCTAAAGCCCCATCGGCGCGACTAAGAAAGAATGCGCGCCGCGTTACTCGCAGTCCTGATTGAACTAGCTACCATTTTCGTACCCAGGCACCGTTTGCCGAACCGGTCCCGATGTCCGCCGCCTTTGAGCGCTTCAAATACAGCTTCTTCGAAGACCCGACATCGGCGCAGGATGCGCTCGATGCGGCGTCGCTCGTTTCGCTCCAGGCCGACGAACGCACGCGCGCCGAGGACATGCTGATTGCGTTTCTGCCCGACTTCCGCGCCGTGATCGGGCTCGGCGTGCTGCGATCGAAGAAAGCCGAGCCGAAGCTCGAGCAATTATTCGATGAAAAACGACAGGAGCAGGCCGAAGCGGCGAGCGATGCGCAAAAGCAGGACGACTACAATCCGCTCGGGCTGTTGTTTCTTTGCCGCGCGCTGTGGCTGATCGATCCCGGTCCGCGCTGGTCGGTGCCGGCGATCACGGTGCTTGGTTCGGCGCACGATTGGGTACACCGCCAGGAAGCCGCCGAGGCGCTTGGCGCAATGCACACGCCAGAAGCTGTGGCGGCGCTGACTAAGGCGCTCGACGATGCCGATGCGCTGGTGCGTTTCTCCGCCGCGCGCGGGCTGCTCGCGATCTACGGGCTGTCCTATGATCCAGTCGACATTCAGAGCATGGTGTATCGCGTGATGGCGGAGGATGCCGCACGCCGCGACGGGGGCAAGCGTGATGTGCTTGCGGCGATTGCCGGCAGGGCGATGGCGGGACAGTAAACCACGTCCAACGTCGAGTCCTTCGACGTCTTCCTTAAGCTTTCACCAATATAAGACGGGATGAACCTGCGTTCGGGAACAAAGATCGTGCGCGTGACGTTGCTTGTGCGGTGGCATTTCTGCCGCCTCAACGCGAGGGAGGCTGACTAATGGACGAAAATCGTTTGTCGGGTACGGCCAGAAATGTCGGTGGCAGGATCGAAGAGGGGTTTGGCCGGGCTACCGGCGATTCAGAAACCCAGATCAAAGGCAAACTCAATCAGGCCGCAGGCGCTGCCCAGGACCTTTACGGCCAGACCGCGGATGCGGCCCGTGACACGGCTGCAAACCTCAATGGATGGTTTCGCAACACGGTCGAAACGCAGCCTTACACGGTCGCGATCGCCGCATTGGGTATCGGCTGGCTGTTGGGCAGGATGCACCGGCCATACTAAGCCGCGCCGTTGCTGATCGAAGTGTGATCGTATCGCGTGATAGCGGACGACGCCGCACATCGCGAGTGCTGAACGAAAATCGCGGAAGCCATTGATTAAAAGGCGTAATTCGCCGTCTGCGAATCATTGTTGCTCGAAATCGCCACATGGCGACTTTGAATGATGTCGCACAACGCTCCGATTTTTCTGCACAAATCGAAATGCTTTGACATCGCGGTTGCGATTTGAGAAATGGCCCGCAATCTCGCTCGCGTACAAGGACGTTATGCGGTCACTCCGCATGGCGGAGCGAGAGTCGGTTCCCGCGGGCGGCGGCTCGTCACCTCCGCACCCGGGCGGCCTGGGCATCAGCCTGCCGGCACTATGACCGGCGTGCGAGGTGCATCGCTGGATGTGCCACACGGGCTGGCGGGGAACCCGCCTTGTTCGGCCTGTGTGTCACGAAGCCTGGCCCAGGTTGAGCCTTGGGATGAAATACTCCCACTGGCAGAGAGCCGTGGTGGGACGCCGAGAGGCGAGCGCGCAGCGCTCTGCGCGCGCCGCACCCCGCAGGGTGCGGAGGTTGGATACGCGTCTCTCGGCGTTCCGCTTCCTTGCTTTCTTCCGTTCGTTCTTTCGTGCTTGAAGCACGGATCGTGAGGACTACCGGCAGCCACCGCCGGCATTCTCTGACGAAGATCGGTGCGGAGAGCGAAAGCATTCGTGGCTTTATTTGATGCCGTGACGATGACTTGGGTGCGGACCGCATCGCGAGAACGAGACCGCTCGTCATTGCGAGAAGCGAAGCGACGAAGCAATCCAGGGGCGGCTTGCATTGAGCGCTGGATTGCTTTGCGGAGCTTGTCATCGGGACGCGCGACTTCGCGCGGTCCCGTTGGCTCGCAATGACGGAAAAATCATCCACACCTTCCCCACTATCGTGGGACGGGATGAAATCATACCATCGCTGAAAACAGGGAGTGGAATGTCCAATGGCGCAAGTCGTGGCCGCGTTCGGCAGCTCGCACAGCACGATGCTGGTCTCGTCGGTCGAGCACTGGCAGGAGATGTTCGACCATGTCGATCGACGGGCGCCGATCAACGACTTCGACGGCATACCGCGCACGTTTGACGAACTGCTCAAGAACCCTCCGCCGGATGCGGCGGCGAAAATCGCGAAGGCTGCGCAGGCGCAACGGCATGGCGCGACCATGGATGCCATGGACAGGCTCGAGCGCGATATTGCCACTTCGAACATCGACGTTTTGGTGATCATCGGCGACGATCAGCGCGAAGTGTTCAAGGATGCGCTGCGCCCGGCGATGGCGATTTATTACGGCGACACCATCCGCAACGCTGCCGCGCCGCAGGACGCCGTCACTGACTGGTACTTGCAGGACCAGCGCAAGCGGATGGAGGAGAAAGAGGACCGGCATTATCCGTGCCATGCGGGCCTCGCGACCGCGATCATCCAGGGCCTTACCACGCGCGACTTCGACATCACCGCGATGAAGTCGATGGAAGGCGGCCAGTACGAAGGACACGCGTATTCGTTCATCCATCGGCGCTTCATGCCGAAGCAGCCGATACCGATCGTGCCGGTGATCCTGAACACCTATTACCCGCCCAACCAGCCAAGCCCGCGGCGTTGCTTCGAACTCGGCGCCGCGATCCGCGCGCTGATTGAAGCTTACCCCGAGAACATTCGCGTCGGCATTCTCGCCTCGGGCGGCTTGAGCCACTTCCTGGTCAACGAGGAACTCGACCGCGCGGTCGTCAACGCGTTGCAGCAGAAGGACTACCCGGCGCTCAAGGGGCTGCCGCTCAATAAACTCGTCAGCGGCTCGTCCGAGATCAGAAACTGGATCGCGACAGCAGGCGCCGTGCAGCACCTGAACCTTGACTGGATCGCTTATGTGCCCGGCTACAGGTCGCACGCGCTCACCGGGCGTAGGACTTTGTTTTGCGCTATTGGCACTGAGGGACGATCAAATAGGGAAGAGATCGGGGGGCAAATGCGAACCTGGGCCATCGCGTTGCTCGCTCTGATCGGCCTCGCGGCCCACGGAGCCGAGAGCAGAGGACTATCCGGCACGGCCGGTGAAGTTGATCATTCCGTTCGCAGCCGGGGCCGGCACTGATCAGTCCGGCCGCCTCGTCGCCGATGAGCTTGGCAAGCGTCTCGGTCAACAGTTCATCGTCGAAAATAAGCCGGGCGCTGCGGCGCAGCTCGGCACTGATTTTGTCGCTAAGGCCGAGCCCGACGGATACACCCTGTTGTGGACCGTGTCAGACGGTCTGTCGGTCCTGCCGGCCGTCAAGCTGTCGTTGCCTTACAAAGTGCCGGACGACTTTGCGTTCATCGGCAGCATCGCGCAGCAGCCTTACATGCTTTCGGTCTCGACGCGGCGGGACTTCAAGACGTTTTCCGATCTGGTGGCCTATGCGAAAGCCAATCCCGGGCGTTTGAACTACGGCAGCGCTGGGCCCGGCAGCGCGCCGCACTTGACGATCGCCATGATTGCCGCCGAGGCCGGCATCCAGATGATCCACGTACCCTTCGCCGGGCTTGCTCCCGCGACGAACGCGCTCCTGGCCGGGCAAGTTGACGTCGGACTGGTGACTCCGGTTCAGGGCAAACAACTCGTCG
The DNA here is from genome assembly GCA_963742215.1 of uncultured Alphaproteobacteria bacterium. Lineage (GTDB taxonomy): Bacteria > Pseudomonadota > Alphaproteobacteria > Rhizobiales > Xanthobacteraceae > BOG-931. The sequence continues at coordinate 183,716 of CAVULJ010000017.1, read as the reverse complement.
ACACCGGCACTATCCGCGCGCTGGCGCTGACCGGTGAGACACGCTCGCGCATTCTGCCCGATGTGCCGACGCTGAAGGAAGTCGGCGTCAACGGCACCGCGGTTATCAGCTATGGCCTGTTGGCGCCGGCGAAAACCGAAGCGCAGATTGTCGGCCGCTTAAGACGCGCCTTAAGCGCTATGATGAGCGACGAGGCTTTCACCGGCCGCCTTTTTTCGATGGGCTACGAAGTGCGGCCGTTGATCGGCGACGATTATCGCAACTTCATCGTCAGGGATCTGGAGAAATGGCGGGCCGTCGCCAAGGCGGGGAACATCAAGATCGAGAATTAAGCTGTTTTCGGAAATGACGGCGCTGCAATGGCCTGTGAACCGTCACATCCGCCGCGTATGATTGGGGCATAAGCAAAAGGGAGGCTAGCGATATGTTCATAAAATTTGCTGTTACGATTTCGTTGCTCGCGATCGGCGGCATTGGCGGTGCGGTGCTGCATGCGCAGACCGCAGCCGCGCCGGCCTATCTGATCGCACATGTGCAAGTGACCGATGCGGCCGGCTGGAAGCAGTACATCGCCGCGTTGCCCGCCACGATGGCGCCGTATCACGTCAAGACGCTGTCGCGGGCGCAACCGGTTGCGTTGGACGCCTCAACGCCGCCCGCCGGCAGCACCGTGATCCTCGCCTTCAACAGCATGGACGATCTCAAAGCGTGGTGGAATTCGCCGGCCTATCAAGCGATCATACCGCTGCGTGAGAAATCGGCGAAGTCCGTCGTTTACGCGCTACCCGGCCTGCCGGCATCGAACTAAAAGATGTGCAAAATTATCCTGGTACTAGCGCTTGCCACGATTGCTGCAAGCGCCGCGCCTTCTGCACGCGCCGATACTTTCCCGTCGCGCGCCATCACGCTGATCGTGCCGTTCCCGCCGGGCGGATCGACCGACGTCGCGGCGCGCATCATGGCCGACAAGATGAGCGCGTCGCTCGGCCAGCCGGTGATCGTCGAGAATGTCGGCGGCGCCGGCGGCTCGATCGCGGTCGCGCGTTTGGCGCGCGCGACGCCGGACGGCTACACTATCGATATCGGCCAGTGGGACACCCATGTCGGCCTCATCATCTACAACATCAGTTTCGATCTGGAGAAGGATTTCGCGCCGATCGGGCTGATGACGGTCAATCCGCAGCTTCTGATCGCGCGCAAGAGTTTTCCCGTCGACAGCCTGAAAGCCCTGGTCGAATGGCTGAAAGCGCATCCGGGCGATGCCAAATTCGTCAATCAGAATGCGTCGGGTCAGCTCGGCGCGCTGCTGCTGGAGAAGCTCACCAACACGCAGGTACTGATCATTCCCTATCGCGGTGCTGGCCCGGCGATGACCGACTTGATGTCCGGCACGGTCGATCTGGCGGTGCTGCAGGCCGCGGTGTCGATGCCGCAGATGCAGGCCGGTACGATAAAGGCGCTGGCGAACCTGTCGCCGATGCGCTCCGCATCGCTGCCGGAAATCCCGACCTCCGACGAAGCCGGCGTGCCGGGCTATTACCTGTCCGGCTGGTTTGGCCTCTACGCGCCGAAGGGTACGCCGCCCGCGATCGTCACCCGGCTCAACACCGCGATGATACAGGCACTGGCCGAACCGGACGTGCGCCGGCGCTTTGCCGAACTCGGCCTCGATATTGCGGCGCGCGAACAGCAGACGCCGGAAGGTCTTGCGCAATTCCAGAAGGCGGAAATGGACAAGTGGTGGCCGATCATCAAGGACTTCGGGAATTAGAGGGGAATGAATGATGCGTAAATCCTTTTTTATCGCGGCCGCTATGACGGTGATTGCGCTAGCCGGTTCGGTGCACGCGCAGCAAAACGTGCCAGTCGAGGAGCAGAAGGTGTCGCGGCTGCCGCCGTTGCCGCAACCGCTCGATCCGGTACTGAAAGAGATGTTCGACAAGCGCCGCGCCCAGGGCGGCGACATCATCAACCTACAGATCGCAACCGGCCACGCGCCGAAATTTGTCCAAGCGTCGTCGGGCATGGCTTTTACGATCCGCTTCAACGCCACCGTGCCGCGCAAGCTGCTCGAGCTCACCATTATGCGCACGGCGCAGATTGTTGGCTCGACCTATGAGATCAACCAGCACATCCCGCTGAGCAAGATGTGCGGCTATAGCGACGGGCAGATCGCGGCGCTGCCGACATGGCAGGCTTCAACCCTGTTTGACGACAAGGAGCGCTCGGTGCTCGGTTATGTCGAGCAGATGGCGCATGGCGGCGATGTCGACGATCCGACCTTCGCGGCGCTGCAAAAGAACTTCAACTCGCAGCAGATCGTCGAGCTCACCTATACGATCGGCAGCTATTACGCCAACGGTCTACTCACCAAGGCACTGCGCATCCAGGTCGAGACCGACGGCCGCGAGACTGTCGCCGGCAAATGCTGACGACTCGCTGAAAGGAGATAGCGATGGCCAAGGCTTGTTTCATGGTGCGGGCGGTGGTCGAAGAGCCGCTGCGGCAAAAATTCGATCACTGGTATTCGACCCATCATCTGCCGATGGCGCTCAAGGACTTCAAGGCCGAAAAGGCCTGGCGTTACTGGAGCACGCTGGATGCCGGCGTGCACTACGCGATCTATCAGTTCGCCGATCAGGCGAAGCTCGATGCGGCGATGAAGGACGAAGTGCTCAAGCCGCTAATTGCCGACTTCGACAAGGATTGGCCATCAGGCGTCACCCGCAGCCGCGATATGCTTGCGCTGGCAGAAGAGCGAAATGCGTCCTGATAAGGGGAGGGGTGTCATGATGCGCGTGTGGAGTTGTGCAGTTGTGGCGGCGGTATTCGCTGCCGGTTCGGCGTTGGCCCAGTCGGCCGGCGACCGTCTGATGATGCCACCGTTGCCAGGCTACGTCGAGGCGCCGTTGGTCAAAAACGACAATTACACGGTCCGCGAGTGGTTTCCGGCCGGGCAATCGGCCAATAACTGGACCGCGACGCTGATCGTTAAAAGCTACACCCAACAGGGGACGGCACCGTCCGACTTCGCGCGCATCCCGGTAAACGCCTGGATACCAAACTGCACGGACGCAGGGACGACCCAGCAGCTCGCCAACAACAACGAGACTGCCTACGGCTACGCATCGGCGATGTGGCAGGTGAGCTGTGCCAACAATTCGGCGACAGGAAAGCCGGAGAACGACTGGTTCAAGGCGATCCAAGGCGCGACGATCTTCTATCTGGTTAGCTGGAACTTACGGTACAACCTGACCAACGATCAGCAGGAACAGGTGGTACAATTTATGAAGTTGGCTGTGGCCTGCGATGTGAATGCGACCGATGACCATCGCTGTCCGTCGATCGCTGACGTATTGCCGCTACCGGCAGCACCGCAGACTCCGGGATCCGGCGCGTTGCCGCCGGCCATTCCGGCTAAGCCGCAATGATCGGCGTATGCATGCGCCCGGAATTTCGCAAGAAACGAGGGACCAGCACTGCCCAATAGAGCCGACCGGCAAAAATGCGTCCGATCGTTTGATCTCAATTGGGGCGCTGTTGTCCGCTTACCGCCAGCCGCCGCCGCCGTTCACATAAACTGTGTCGGCGGTCATGAACGTGCAGGCGTCGGAACACATGAACAGCACCAGTTCGCCGATTTCCTCCGGCTTGCCGAAGCGTTTCATCGGCACATCGTCGAGGAAGCGTGCGACCAGTTCCGGCGACGATTGGGCGGCGTCCTGGAACGGCGTCTGGATCGGCCCTGGCGAGATCGAGAGCGCGCGGATGCCTTGGGTGGCGAACTCGCGCGCCACGCCCAAGGTCATCGAAACCACCGCGCCTTTGGCCGCGGCGTAGTGCACCGACGAGCCAGGACCGCCGCGGCGGTGCGCCATGCTCGCCATGTTGACGATGACGCCGAGCTTGTTCTTCAACATATGCGGCAGCACGGCCTGCATCGGATAGAACGTACCGTTGACGTTGAGGTCGAACGTCTTCTTCATCAGATCGTCGTCGATGTCGAGAAATTTCGAGCGACGGATTGCGGCGCCGGCGGAGTTGAACAGAAACTGCACGCTGCCAAACGCGGCGATCGTGCGGTCGACCATGTTGTTGACCTGATCGCGGCGGGTGACGTCGATCTTGATGGCCAGCGCCTGGCTGCCTTTGCCGTTGACGAGTGCCGCGGTCTCGCGCGCACCGGCTTCGTTGACGTCGGCGCAAACCACGTTGGCGTGCTCACGGGCGAAAATCAGCGCCGTGGCGCGGCCGATGCCGCTCGCGGCGCCGGTAATGATGATGGTCTTGCCGGCGAAATAATCCGGTGTTTTCGGCATGGCGGTTCCCGTCCCATTGCAATTTGGGCCGAGTGTGCCTCGCTGGATCGCGAATGGCTAGGCGACCAGCACACTTGCAATCCTGCTTGCCGGGTGGTGATTGGGCCGCAGCAAATTCGATTCAAAATCACGGCAGGCCGGGAAATGCCGCGTTCGTTGGAAGATTTCGCCGTCTTTTCGGCACCCGCAGTTTTCGTGTTGCTGTGGGCTTCCGGATTTATCGGCGCCAAATTCGGTCTGCCCTATGCGGGGCCGATGACGTTTCTGTCGCTGCGCATGATCGCAGTCGTGGCGCTGCTGGTAGTCGTCATTCTATTGACGCGCCCAAAGTGGCCTGATCGCACCGGGCTGGTTCATAGCGCGATCACCGGCACGCTGGTGCACGGGCTTTACCTCGGCGGCGTTTTCGCGTCGATCGAAAATGGCATTTCCGCTGGCTTGATCGCGCTGATCGTGAGCCTGCAGCCGGTCCTGACCTCGACGATTGCCAATCGCTGGCTCGGCGAGCGGGTATTGCCGCGCCAGTGGCTGGGCCTGCTGCTCGGCCTTGCCGGTGTTTATCTGATCGTTCGGGAGAATATCGAGACCGGCAATATCAGGCCGATCGCCTGGGTTTTTGCGGCGACGGCGCTCGCCGGCATCACGATCGGTACGCTTTACCAGAAACGCTTTGGCGGCGGCATCGATTGGCGTCCGGCACTTTGCGTACAGTATGCGACCGCCGGCACGCTCTTCATCATCGCGGCTTTCATCTTTGAAACCCGCGTCGTGCATTGGACGCCGCAATTCCTGTTCGCGCTGGCTGTGGCTGGTGCTGGCGCTCTCATTTGGTGCGGTCTGGCTGCTGTATTTCATGATCCGCCATTCCGCGGCGACCCGCGTCGTCAGCTTCATGTATCTGACGCCGCCGGTTACGGCGTTGATGGCGTGGTTGTGGTTCGACGAGAGGCTTGAACTATTGGGGCTTGTCGGCATGGCGATCTGTGTTACCGGGGTATTCTTGGTGAATTGGCGCACCAGCACTGCCAGCGCTTAGAGCGCGACTATTTAAGTTTCTTGTCTGACCGGAGGAATGAGATGACCGCACCGATCGAATACCGGGACGCTGCGCCGGAAGTTCGCGCCGTGTTCGACGACATCAAGCGCACGCGGCAAGTCGACGACGTCAACAATTTCTGGAAGTACCTGGCGAACGATCCGGCGTCGCTCAAGCGCACCTGGGAAAGCGTCAAGCAGATCATGGCGCCCGGCGCGCTCGACGTGCTGACCAAGGAGATGGTCTATCTTGCCGTAAGCGTGACGAACGGCTGCGGTTACTGCATCGCGAGCCACGGGGCGGCTGCCCGCAAGGCCGGCATGACGGAAGCGATGTTCGGCGACCTGATGGCCGTCGTCGGCATGGCAAACGAAACCAACCGGCTTGCCAATGGCTATCGCGTGCCGATTGATCCGGCATTCAATAAATAGCTCACCGGCCGAACGTATCGCTATTTGGCCGCTAGCGGAATCGTTTGTGCCGGCGTGGTGCTTTCGGTGCTTCGGCCGTTGAGACCGAAGAATACGATGGCGAGAATTACCACGATCGCCACGGCGACAAGAGACATCCCGCCGTCGCCCATGCGGCGGCCGAGCGTCGGATCAGGCTGCCGCCGCTCCAGATTCATGGGATCCTGCTTGGGATCGTGCTGACGAGGTGAATTGAGGTCAGTCTGCTCAGGCATTTGCGTGTCAGGCATGGGGCGTGCCTTTCTCAAATTTGTTTTGAATCAATTCTTAGGCAGTGGAATAGGTTCCTTGGTCCGTCGACCGCGCCAAATTCCGGAAAATCTGAGAAGAATACGAACATTACGCTTAGGTACGCCGCAATAACCAGCCAGCTAGGTGTTCACTTTGAGAGGGTTGTCGCTGGGCTGGTCGCCAAAGAGCCTTTGGCGCGGCCGTAACATCAAAGGCCGTGCATCATGCTTTCGCAAAAGCGAACCGCCGCCGCACCGTTACCGCATGATGAGCGCCGCTTGTCGCGGCGCCGTGTGCTCAACCGGGTCGCGAAAATTTGGCTTGGTAACGCCGCCTTGCCGCGCGATTGCTTGATAACCGACATTTCCGATGGCGGCGTGCGGTTGCATGTCGAGGGCTTCGATGTGCCCGACGAGTTCGTCCTGCTGCTCAGCGGCGATGACATCAAGTCAAAGGGGTGCGCTTACAAAGTCGTCTGGCGGTCCGGCTACGAGATTGGCGCGAAATTTTTGGGCCCAGTCCGACGTAACGGCAACCAAACTGCCGGGTAGGATGCTGTTGTCAGCATTGCCGCGCGTGCAGTAAAGCTAAAGGCCCGCTTGAGCCAAAAGCTTTGCCGTAAATGCCGAATCTGCCCGCCCGCGACATCATTGTCGTTCACAGCTCCGATCTCCACGTCGATCACGACTATACGGCGCGCCTGCATGGCGGCGACGGCACAACCGGCCTTGCCTGCGTGCTTGCCGCCGCGCGGCATAATTCCGCCGACCTGGTGATTTCTGGCAGGCGACACGTTCGACCATCATCGCGTGCCGCAACGGCTGATCGAACGGGCTGCCGAGGTAATATCCGCCGCCGCGCTTCCGGTCGTCCTGCTTCCGGGCAACCACGATCCCGCCATTGCTGAAGCGGTCTATCGCGTAAGCGCGCTCGCGACACTGAAAAACCTGCACGTCATCGGTATAACTCACGATGAAGCCGTCGATTTTCCGGCTCTGTCGCTCGAGATTTGGGGCCGTGCTCATCGCGATTATACCGACATGATCCCGTTCGAATCCGTGCCGGTGCGCCGGATGCGCTGGCTCATCGCCATGGCGCATGGGCATTATGAGCCAAAGCCCGATCGCGCATCGGGCCCACAGCCGTCGTGGCTCATCAGCGACAATGAGATTGCCGCAACCGGTGCCGATTACGTCGCGCTTGGCCATTGGAATCGGGCGCTTCGTGTCGGTAATGGCAAAGTGCCGGCGTATTATTCCGGCTCCCCGGAGAATTCCGGCACCATCAATCTCGTGCGGTTGAGCGAGACTACGGGCGTCACGGTAACCCGCGAGCCGCTCGACATCACGCGGGAACAGGTCGAATAAGAAAAGCGGCCACGGCGAAGAGCCGAGGCCGCTTCAGTGTTACGCGCTCCCAACTCTACCAAACGCTACGCGTTATTGCCCGTTACCCTTCGGCGTGGGAGTCGCCGGAGCCGGCGTCGGTGACACGACAGGGTTTGTTACAGCCGGATTTGGCGCCATCGTCACAGGCGGTGGTGCCATATGGGCTGCGGGCGGCGTATCATTAGAGGCCGTGTTGAACTGGCCCGGCTGGTGACCGATGCCGAAAGCGACCGCCAGCACGACGACAAGAAATACCGCTGCTGCAATCCACCCCCACGTCGCGTTCATGGCGCGAGCATCGGGATCGTAGGGTGCGTCTCGCCGCAACGGATAGTTCGGATTTCTGTAATCGGAGTTTCTAAAGTCAGACATAACAGTGCCTCCTTCAACGTCCATTCTGAGCGATTAACTGGAAGCAGCCGTTTGCGGTTCCGATTTGTTCCCAGGAAATGTCACCTCCTCGTTTACGTCATGGCTGGAAGTTTGGCGGGAACTTCGGGTTCCATGGTTTTCGGGCTCGGTTCGGGGAAATAAGATCGCTTTAAGGGCACTTGGCGAAAACAGCCGGGAGAAAATCGTCGTGAGCAGTGGAAATCTTTTTGCGTCGCAGCGAGCCGTTACAGCAGCAGGTTTGTTTGCTGCCGCCGCCTGGATGCTGAGTCTGATTGCGCCGGTCAGCGGACAATCATCTCCCGGAGTGTGGACGATGAAGACGCCGCTGCCGGCGGCGCACGCCGAAGTCGCCGCGGTCGCACTCGACGGCAAGCTGCATGCGCTGGGCGGCTCGGTAAACGGTGTCGCGGGGCCGTATCACGACGAGTACGATCCGGCGACCGATACGTGGCGCCCCCGCGCGCCGCTGCCGGAAGGACGCGATCATCTTGCTGTGGCTGTGGCCGGCGGCAAGATATACGCCTTCGGCGGTTTTGTCGGTTCGGTTCATAAGGGCGCAGGCGCCGGCGCGTTCGAATACGATCCTGCGACCGATACGTGGCGCACGCTGCCGCCGATGAAAGGGCCACGCGGTTCGGCAGGCGCAGCAGTCGTCGACGGCAAGATCCATGTCATCGGCGGGCGCGGCCTCGACGGTATCGTGGTGCCGACCCACGAAGTGTACGACCCACAGAGCGGGACATGGAGTAACGCGGCGCCGCTGCCGACGCCGCGCGATCATCTAGCCGTCGTCGCTGTCGACGGAAAAATCCACGCCATCGGCGGGCGCTTCAAGTCACCCATTGAACGCACCGGCCTGCACGAGGTGTACGATCCGGCAAGCGACAAATGGTTTTCCGCCGCCCCATTGCCGACGCCGCGCAGCGGCGTGGCGAGCGCCTATTATCACGGCCTGATTTTGGTGCTCGGCGGCGAACTGCCGCCCGATCACACCTTTCCGGAAAACGAAGGCTACGATCCGAAGACCGATCGCTGGACGGCGCTTTCGCCGATGCCGCACGGCCGGCACGGCTTTGGCGGGGACGCGATTGGCGACAATGCGTATTTCGTCGGCGGCAATCTCGATCCGGGCGGCAACAACCCGACTGATCAACTGATCATGTTTCATCTGCCCTGACGCGTGACCAGCGCCGGCAAGATCGCCGAGCGTTAGATATCCCGCACCTTGTCCCCAAGCGCTCGGCCAACGGCCAGCGCCTGTTCTGGTGTCGGCTTGCACGGTTACGCAAAGCGAATATTGTCGTTGCGGTGCGCGCTCGTAGCTCAGCTGGATAGAGCATCAGACTTCGAATCTGAGGGTCGGGAGTTCGAATCTCTCCGAGCGCGCCAGATTGTAAAATGCAATTTGTTGCAACCTTGCTGCAGGAGGGAAGCATGGCAAAGTCCAGAAGAGGCCTCGACGGTCGCCATCGTGACAAAAGTGGGCGCATCGATAAAAAGCACGGCAACACCCGCGTGGCGGCGTTGCGCAAAGAATACGGTCCTCACTTCGCCAAAGGACGGCGCAAGGACATGATGCTGAAGAACCTGCTGCACGAAACCGGCTGCGCGTCGCTGCATGAATATTTGCGGCGGCACCACAAGTAATTGCCGGGAAGTTCGATATCTAATTCGATGGGACGTGCTGCCGGCCGCGCTAAACCGATGGCGCGGGGCAGGGCATGAACGATCGCATCGCGGATAAGCGGGAGGTCGTTGCCGCGGGTCCGGTCGCTGCACCGGATGACGGCAAGCCGGCTTTAGGTCGCGCGGAGAATGTCCCGCGCGGCATCATCATGATGATCGTTGCAACGTTTTTGTTCGCCAGCGCGTCAGCGGCGAGCAAGTGGCTTGTTGATATTTATCCGCTTGGCGAGACGATATTCATACGTTCGCTATCGTCGCTTATCACGGCCGCGGCGATCATTCTGCCGATCAACGGTTTGTCGGTTTACGCCACCAGGCGGCCACGCGATCACATTCTTCGCGGGATGTCACAGACGATATCACAGGTTTGCCTTCTGATCGCTTTCAGCCTGATGCCACTTGCGGGCGCTATGGCGATCAGTTTTTCGGCTCCGCTCTTTGCCGCGCTGGTTTCGATCCTTTGGCTCGGAGAGCGCGCCGGCTGGATACGCGGCAGCGCTTTGCTCATCGGCTTTGGTGGCGTTCTTATCGTCACCAATCCCGGAGCTAATTCTCTGACGATCGGGGCTGTGTTCGCGCTGATCAACGCCGTGATGTACGGCACAGTCACGATAGCGGTACGCGGCATGGCCCGAACCGAGTCAGCCAATACGCTCGTGATCTGGCAGCTTACTGTGCTCACTTTCTTTCACAGCTTTCTTTTGTTCTTCGGCTGGCGCTGGCCGACCCCGCTTCACGCCGCGCTGATGTTTGGCACCGGCTTTATCAATGCGATCGGGCAATGGTTTTGGACAAGATCACTGCATCTTGCGCCTGCCGCGGCGGTAACGCCGTTCTACTATCTCATGCTGGTTTGGTCGCTCGGGATCGGGTTTCTGGTCTGGGGTGACGTGCCGACCGTGAGCCTGCTCGTGGGCTCGGCGATTGTGGTTGCGACCGGTCTGTTCCTGTTCCTGCGCGAGGCCCGGCTGCAACGGCGGCCGATTCGTCACTGATCCAAGTCCGTCACTGAATAAGCTTTGCGATCCGGTCGATGATCGGCTTCGGCGTGGTATAGGTTTTCTTGATCAGCGCTTCGAGCTGTTCGCCGCTTTCGGGATCGAGCGTGAGCTTGCGCAAATTCGCTTCAGCGATGAAGTCGGGATCCTTCATTGTCGTATCGAAAGCGTCACGCAGCATTTTCAGCCGGTCCGGTGCAAGACCCGGCGGCGCGATGAACGGGCGGCCGATGCCCTGGCCGGCATAAAGAAATTGGATCGCCTGCTTGTCTTCCGGCCTTTGTGCGAGATCGACAACGAATGGCACGTCCTTGAGCGTGGGATTGGGCTTGGTTCCGCCCTGAAACAGCACCGATACCTTGCCGCTCGATATCCAATCCGGTTGCCGAATGTTGACGCTATCGAGGCTCTCGCAAATTCCCTGAACCTCGCCGCGCTCCATGGCGAGGAAGACAGTCGCGGAGGACGGATAGCCGCCGACCAGCTTGAATTTCATCCCGAGAATGCTGTTGAGCGCCAAGGGATACGCGTGCGTTCCGGTGCCCGGCCCGTTATCGCCGACGAACAGCTCCTTCTCGAGCAGGTCATGCGCTGTTTTCACGCTTGCCGTGTTGGATGCGATGCAGACATTGGTTTCGGTCGCGGGCGTGCCGAGATAGGAAAGCCTGGTGGCGTCGAATTGCGCGCCCGGTTCGCCGGTCAGCGGGCCAAGTGCGGCGTCGCGCGCGATCAGCGCGATCGCGGTGCCGTCCTTAGGCGCGACGTTGTAGATGAAGCCCGCAGCGCGGTAGCTGCCGCCGCCTTGAAGATTCTCCGGCGTAACCGTCGGGTTACCGGGCAGGTGTTTGCCGAGATGAGCCGCGACGACGCGCGCCCACATGTCGTATCCGCCACCCGGCCCAAAGCCGATATACATCGTGACGGTTTTGCCGGCGAATGCACCCGGCGATTGCGCTTTGGCGTCGGTCGCGATCATCGCCGCCAGGCAAGCGAGCACGAGGAGACAACACGTCTGCATGACACGCTTGCCCATGGCGATCCTCCCAGGATTGTCCATCCGTGCTAGCAAATGCCAGGGTGCTAACAAAGTGGCGATATGAAGCTGTCGACGGGAGATGACTCTGTGCCTGTGCTGAAGATGAAGTGGCGGATTGCGGCCGTGTTGCTGGCGCTGAGTGCTGCAATATCGGTGGCAGCCGCGGATGATTATCCGTCGCGGCCGATCCGGGTCATCGTGCCGTTCGAGCCGGGCGGTGCACCGGACGTGGTGACAAGGATTGTCGCCGCAGCGGTCCAAAAGCCGCTCGGCCAGTCAGTCATTGTTGAAAACCGTGCCGGCGCCAATGGTATTGTCGGGATGCAGGCTGTCGCGACGGCCGAGCCTGACGGGTACACATTACTCGATACGCCGCCCGCGTTTGTGATCAATCCAAGCGTGAAGAAAAAACTGCCATTCGATATTTTTCGCGACTTCGCGCCGGTCGCGAATGCTGGCATCAGCGCCGGATATATCCTGATGATCCGTCCCGGCCTGCCGGTGAATTCGGTCGCCGAGCTTGTCAATTATGCCAAGACCCATCGCCTGCTATACGGCTCGGCCGGTATCGGCAATACACTGCATCTCGCCGCTGCCTTGTTCTGCGAAAAGGCAGGGATCGAGATGGAGCATGTGCCGTTCAAAGGCGCGGCCCCGATCATAACCGGCCTGTTGTCCCGCACGGTGGATTTGGGCTTTGTCTCGCCGTCGTCGTCAACTTACGTGACCAGCGGCCAATTGCGGGCGCTCGGCGTCACAGGCAAACAGCGGATTGCGGAATTGCCGGACGTGCCGTCAATCCGTGACACCCTGCCGAACTTTGATGTCGAAGGCTCGTGGGAAGGTTGGCTCGCGCCCGCAAAGACACCGCCGGAGATTATAACGCGGCTGAACACGGCAATACGTTCCGCGCTGAAAGAGCCATCCTTCCACGATGCCATCGTGAAAGCCGGCTATCAGCCAACCGACATGTCGCCGGAAGAATTTTCGGCTTTCATCCATGCCGAGGCAGCGCGCTACGCCGAGGCGATCAAGGTCGCTAAAATCGAGCCGGAATAGGGCGCTGCGACAACGGCGCGTTACCGCTACCCCTTTCACACTGTCAGTCAGTTCAGTTAGCTTCGTGGAGCAAGCCATGCGCCATGAGATGCGCCATTTACTGATGGGGGGATCGTTGACGGGGATCGGGATGGACATTTCACGCCGCCGAATTTTGCAACTCGCCGGCGCGGCCGCGATCGGGTCATATTCGCCGGTAGCTTTTGCGCAAACCTATCCGAACCGCGTTGTGCGTCTTCTGGTCGGCTTTCCGCCGGGTGGCGGAGCCGATCTTGCAACTCGCGTCGTATCGGAGGGCTTATCGGACAAATGGAAGCAACAGGCTATCGTGGAAAACAAACCCGGCGCCGGTGCGCGGCTCGCCATGGATACGGCAACCAAAGCTGCGCCCGACGGTTATACGCTCCTCGTTGCGCCAGGCTCGCCCGAGGTCAACCGCTTCCTGTTTTCGACCCTGACATTCGATCCGGTAGCCGATCTGGCGCCGATTTCCTTGATCGGCACGTACCCCAACATCATCGCGGTCGCGAACAACTCGCCGTTCAACAAGCTTGAGGATTTCATCGCTTACGCCAAAGCCAATCCGGGCAAGGTGAGCTGGGCATCGCCTGGTGTCGGCACGGTGCCGCATTTGTCCGGCGAACTGTTCAAGCATATGACCGGCATCGAAATGACCCACGTGCCGTATCGCGGCATGACCGACGGGTTGATGACCGATCTGATGACCGGGCGGGTCGACCTGATGTTCAATACGACCGGCTCACTGCTGCAACCGGTCAAGTCGAACCAATTGCGCGGCCTTGCGGTGACGACGGCGAAACGCTTTCCGGGAGCGCTCGAATTGCCGACGGTCGAGGAATCGGGCGTGCCCGGTTATGACGTTTCTTCCTGGTATGGACTTTATGCGCCGGCCAAGACGCCCGCCGATGTCATCAAGAAAATAAATGCTACTATGGTGGCAATCCTGGCCGACCCGGTAGTGAAGCAGAAGTTCGAGCCGCTCGGCGTTTTGGCGCAAAGCTCGACGCCGGAGGAGCTCGCGGCAAAAAATGCCGCCGATGCCAAATTGTGGGGGCCGATTATCGAAGAGGCGCATATCAAAGTAGAATAAATGCGTCGCCAGGGAAGAAAGCTAAAAACAGCGAATATTTGTTCGATAGCGATTAACTCTACACTTTAATTCGATCTTGGCATCCGTGAAACAGAATACCCTGAAGAGTTGAGGCCGCTGGGAACAAGCGGGCCCTTGTCCGATGTTTGGAAAAGTCCGTAACGCGTTTGGCTTTGAGAGGCGCGCGCCGTCGTCGGCGAGCGCCGTTGTCGCCGTGCCCCAATCATTTCCGCTTAAGCGCTTGTGGTGGGCCGCTGTCTTGCTGCTCGGGGTGTCGGCAAGCGCGGTGACTTTGACGATTTATCAGCTCCGCGAAGATGCCATCCGCGCCGCAGTTTCGGAATCGGGCAGTATTGCGGCCGTTCTTGCGAACCAGCTATCCCGCTCGGTTCAGTCGATCGACGCTGTGCTGCTTGAGATCAAGCGAGCAGCGGAGACGGGCAACGACGGCACCTCCGCCGGCTTCGGCACCGGATTTGACCGCGATGGGTTTCTGCAAAACCTGCGCCGGCATCTTTCGCGTACGCAGCAGATCTTCAGTTTAGCGGTGGCGAGCAAAGACGGACAACTTATTGTTTCGACGTTGAGCGGCATTGAGGCGAACTACAACATTTCCGATCGCGATTATTTCCGTGACGCGCGCGACCGGACCGACGGCGAGGTCAGCATTTCAATTCCGTCGCCGAACAAGGTCACGGGCGAGAAGACCATTGTGTTCGCGCGCCGGCTTGAGGATTCCCACGGCGGTTTCGCCGGCATCGTGCTCGCAAGTGTCAACGCCAAATATTTTGAGGACATCTATAGCGCGATCCAGTCGGTACACAGCCTGCTATTCACGCTGTTGAATCCGGATGGCGTCATTCTGTTTCGCCACCCTGATGACCGCGAGTCCGCCGGGCTTGAATTGTCGTACAAGGCGCAATGGCTCGACGCGTTGTCGAAGGATGACCCGGTATTTCGCCTTCGTGGCAAAGCGGACAACAATATTCGCTACGTATCGGTCCGGCGGGTGCCGCACTATCCGCTTATCGTCGATATCTCGCTTACCGAAAGTACGGTACTGCAGACGTGGGAGCGGCGAACCGCCACGATAATCGCGGGCAGTTCGGTGTTTCTGATCTTGTCGCTTTACCTTCTGGCGGCGATCACGCGGCAAGTCCGTTCACTCAGCAGTTCCGAAGGATCGCTCGCGGAAAAGTCGCAGCAGCTCGACGCTGCCTTGAACAATATGTCTCAGGGCCTGACCATGTACGACAGTGAGGGCCATCTCATTGTCAGCAATGCCGAGTTTCAGAAAATATCGGGTCTGAGCGCCGAGCAACTCAAGCCCGGGACTTCGCTGGCCGACATCATGCAGGCTCGCATGGCTGCCGGCACCGCCCCGGAAGAGGCCCCAACGCTGTTCGTTAAGAGCTTCAAAGAAGCGCTCCAAGACGGGTTCGTCGCGTACCATTCTTATTTTGCGAGACGGACGCACCGTCTGCGTTACGCGCCAGATGATGGATACTGGGGGATGGGTTTCCATCCACCAGGACATCACAGAGCAAAAACGTATCGAGGCGCAGCTGGCACAAATGGCTCGCTATGACAGACTGACAGGGCTCGCGAACCGGGCACTGCTGACCGAAAAAATTTCCGAAGCGTTGGGTCGGGCGCGCCCGAACGGTGAGGAGCTTTCGGTTCTGATGCTTGACCTTGATCGGTTCAAGACCGTCAACGACTCGCTCGGTCATCCGGCCGGAGACGCTCTGCTGAAGGAAGTTGCGCGCCGGCTGAAGGAAACGACGCGCGAGACCGATTGTGTGGCGAGGTTGGGTGGCGACGAATTTGCCGTGCTTCAAGCTACCCAACCGGATCACCAGCAAGGCGCGGTCGCGCTGTCCAATCGCATTCTGCAAGCGATCAGGCAGCCCTACGATCTCGATGGGCGCACGCTCAATGTTGGGACCAGCATTGGCATTGCAATCGCGCCGCGGGATGGCACGGCCGCGGATGCTCTGATCAAGCACGCAGATCTGGCGCTTTATCAGGCCAAAGCGGAAGGCCGCGATCGCTTTTGCTTTTTCGAACCAGAGATGGAAACAGAGGCTCGCGAAAACCGGGAGCTTGAGGACGATTTGCGCCGGGCGATCGGTCGGCAAGAGTTCGAGTTGCATTACCAGACTATTTTCGATCTCGAACGTCATCGTTGCGCCGCTGTGGAGGCGCTCGTGCGCTGGCGCCATCCCGAGCGCGGGCTCATTCGTCCGGATCAATTCATTCCATTTACGGAGGAGAGCGGTCTTATCGTCCCGCTAGGTCGCTGGATACTGCATCAGGCCTGCGCCGATGCGGTGAAATGGCCGCCACGGCTCAAAGTCTGTGTAAATCTGTCACCGGTCCAGTTCCGACAGGAGGATTTGCTGGATGTGATTAAGTCGACGTTGGCGGAAACGGGCCTGCCGCCGCAGCGGCTGGTATTGGAAATCACCGAAACCGTGCTGCTCGAAAACAACGAAGAAAACCTCGCGCTTTTGCACGAACTGAAGAAGCTCGGCATTTCGATCGTGCTGGACGATTTTGGCATCGGCTATTCGTCGATGACCTATCTTCAGACGTTTCCATTCGACGGCATCAAGATCGACCAATCGTTCACACAAAAGATGGCGGACCATTCCGGCGCCGCCATCGTCTGCGCCATAGCCGGGCTTGGCCGAAGTCTCGATATGGCGACGACTGCGGAAGGCGCGGAGACGGTGGACCAGTTGACGTTCCTGCGTGCCGCGGGCTGCCAATTTGCCCAAGGCTATTTGTTGAGCCGGCCGGTGCCGGCATCGGAGCTTGTGTTCGAGTTCCCCGATGCGCTGCGCCGCGACCTGGCGGCCTAGGCTACTCGGTACCGCGCAATCACGCTTTCATCGACCTCGATACCCAGACCGGGGCGCTGCGGCACTCCCATGTGGCCGTCGCGGGCTTCGATCGCATCGCCGAGCGGTGTCGCCTCAAGCTCGCAATAGAACCGTTCGCACATCGAATCCGGCAGGCAGGCCGCGATGACATGCAGTGTCGCGATCAATCCGGGTCCGAAGTAGGGCGAGTGCGGCATCACGCGCACGCCGTGCTGCTTCGCGACACCGATGGCCTTCTGCATGGCGACAATGCCGCCGATCTTGGTCACGCTCGGCTGGAAGATATCGAGCGCGCCCATTTCGATGGCCTGCCGTGCCTCAGTGGCATGGCCGATATTTTCGCCGGCCGCGATGGCGATGCCGGTTTCGCGGCGGATGCGCGCCATAGTGTCGTAGTCGTCGACCGGATCGACCGGCTCTTCAAGCCAGGCGAGATTGTAGACTTTGAGCTTGCGCGCCATCTCCAACGCTTCATCGGGCGGCCAGGCGCAGTTGGTATCGACCATGATCGCGATATCGGGACCGGCAGCTTCTCGCCCCGGGGCCACAGTCTCCACGAGATGTTCATGGAGCTTGATCGAAGTGTAGCCGCGCCCGATGGCTTCCTCAGTGTATTTGGCGACCAGATCGGGTTTGCCGTAGCGCAACAGGCTGGCATAGGTCGGAATACGATCCCGGGTGCCGCCACCGAGCAGACGGTGCACGGGAACGCCTTGCGCCTTACCTGCAATATCCCACAACGCGATATCGATGCCGGCAAGCGCGTAGCTGACCGGTCCGTGCCGGCCCATCGCGTGCAGCTTACGTTGCAGGTCGGCCATGAACGAGGGCACGTCGGTAAATTCGCGGCCGATACAGAGCGGTGCGACGGCGCGCACGATCGCCTCACGCGTCAGCGCTGAAACGGCGAAACCGAAGGCTTCACCCCAGCCGGTGATGCCCGCGTCAGTGTCGATGCGGACGAACAGTGTCTCCATTAGCGTCCACGGTCCGAGCGGGCGCATCTGTTTCGGGCCGCCGTGCTCGTATGGCACGGCGATGAAGATCGGCTCGACTCTGCGTGATTTTCATGGTCCTTCCCAGAAAGCCCTTGGCCGATGGATTTTTGCCCGCTATTGGCGAAGAATATTAAAGTTATTTCAAAGCCTTATACAAATCCACTGATGTGTGTTCCCGGTCACATCCTGCTCGAAACAACAGGTATCTGATGTAAAAAACGGGAGTTGTCCAATGAACCATTCCATTTATAGCGCTGATCGGCGCACTCATTTGAAGATCATCATCATCGGCTTGCTTTGCGCCGTCGTCGTCGCAGCAATCGGCACTTTCGCGCATGTCCAGGACCTCGACCTCGGCACCGCGCAACTGGTGAAGGCGGGGCAGCCGACCGCCATGAGCGGCGGGCCGCGCGAAGTTCACTGACGCCAGTTTTCTCTGTTGTGCAGGAGGGAGGCATGGCCATGCTCCCAGAGACGGGTCGGCGCTCGAACATTTTAGGTTTCGACGGCGTTGAGATCCTGATCATCGCGGCCGGTGTCGTAGTCGCCTTGATGATCGTGCTTGCGTTCTAGAATTTAGGCCAGCGATTAGAAAATAACAACGCTGCGGATGCTTTTGCCCTCGTGCATGAGGTCGAAAGCCTTGTTGATGTCCGCAAGCGGCATCGTATGCGTGATCATTGGATCGATCTCGATCTTTTTCTCCATATACCAATCGACGATCCGGGGCACGTCGGTGCGCCCCCGCGCGCCACCGAAGGCGGTGCCTTTCCAAACCCGTCCGGTGACGAGCTGGAACGGCCGTGTCGCGATCTCCTGGCCGGAGCCGGCGACGCCAATGATAATGCTTTGGCCCCAGCCGCGATGACAGCTTTCCAGCGCCATGCGCATCAGATGCACGTTGCCGACACACTCGAACGTATAATCGGCGCCGCCGATCTGGTCCGCGCCGCGCTTGGTCATATTCACGAGGTGCGCGACAAGGTCGCCTTCGATCACTTTCGGATTGACGAAATGGGTCATGCCGAAGCGCTCGCCCCAGGCCCTTCGCTCCGGATTGAGGTCGACGCCGATGATCATGTCGGCACCGGCCAGTCGCAGCCCTTGAATGACATTGAGCCCGATGCCGCCGAGACCGAATACGATGGCTTTTGCGCCAGGTTCGACTTTCGCAGTGTTAAGCACTGCGCCGACGCCGGTAGTGACGCCGCAGCCGATGTAGCAGACCTTGTCGAACGGTGCGTCCTCGCGAATTTTTGCCACTGCGATTTCCGGCAGCACGGTGAAATTGGCGAAGGTCGAACAGCCCATGTAGTGATGGATTTTCTTGCCGTCGATGGAAAACCGCGAGGTGCCGTCCGGCATTACGCCCTGGCCCTGGGTGGCGCGGATCGCGGTGCAGAGATTAGTCTTTCGCGACAAGCAGGAGGGACATTGCCGGCATTCCGGCGTGTACAGCGGGATGACGTGATCGCCATTTTTCACCGACGTCACGCCGGCCCCGACATCGACCACGATGCCTGCGCCCTCGTGGCCGAGGATGGCGGGAAACAGGCCCTCGGGATCGGCGCCCGAGCGGGTAAATTCGTCGGTGTGGCAGATGCCCGTCGCCTTGATCTCGACCAGTACTTCGCCCGCGCGCGGGCCTTCAAGCTGGACAGTTGTGATTTCGAGGGGTTTGCCGGGGCCGAAAGCCACGGCGGCGCGAACGTCGATGGGCATTGCAATTGTCCGTAAAGGCTGGCGTGCTGGCAACGATGGCATCGGGAGAATTGAATGGCAAATGGGGATTCGAGCGCGCCCGAGCTTGAATTTATCTTTGGCGCGCGTGTCACGGTGGATCCGCCGCAGGACCTCGGCGCTTTCAATAAAGGCCAGCGCCGCGTCGTGCCGATCACCGGCGGTGAATTTTCCGGGCCCGGGCTGGAGGGCGTGGTGCTGCCTGGCGGGGCGGACTGGCAGCTCATTCGTCACGATGGCGTTGCCGAGCTCGATGCGCGCTACACGCTGTGTACCAATGACGGTGCCTCGATCCATGTGCACAACCGTGCGCTGCGCCACGGTGCGCCGGAGGTCATGGAGGCGCTGTTGGCAGGCCGCCCGGTGGCTGCAGGAAGCTATTACTTTCGCGGCGTGACGTCATTCGAGACTGACGCTACGCACTACGCTTGGCTAGGCAGGCACATTATTGTGTGTACTGCCGAGCGCGAGCCGACCGACGTCCATTTGCGGTTTTACAAGGTGCTGTAACTTGATCGATCGAGTGAACCGGCTGCTGCCGGGTGTACTTTTGTGCGTTGCCCTGACGATCGTTGCAATCGCTTTGCAGATGGTCGAGGTGCACTTCGTCGGCCAAGCCTATCTTGAAGCGCTGGTGCTTGCGATCCTGCTTGGGGTTGCCGTACGTACCGCCTGGACGCCACCACCGCGCCTCGTTCCGGGAATTGCATTCAGCGGAAAATTCCTGCTCGAGCTTGCCGTCGTGCTGCTCGGCGCGTCGGTGAGTGCCGCCACCGTCTGGGCGCTTGGTCCAATTCTGCTGTTTGGTATCGCGTCGGTCGTAGCCATTGCGCTGTGTGCGAGCTTCGTCATTTGCCGGGTATTGCGGCTGCCGCTGCGCATGTCGATCCTTATCGCCTGCGGCAACTCGATTTGCGGCAATTCGGCGATAGCGGCTGTCGCGCCGGTGATCGGGGCTGACGGGGACGACATCGCCTCCTCGATTTCGTTTACCGCTGTGCTCGGCGTCATCGTCGTTCTGACGCTGCCGTTTTTGATGCCGATTTTGAAACTGTCGCTTACGCAGTATGGCGTGCTGGCCGGGTTGACGGTTTACGCCGTACCGCAGGTGATGGCCGCGACCCTGCCGATCGGGGCCTTGAGCAACCAAGTCGGTACTATCATCAAGCTGGTTCGCGTCCTGATGCTCGGGCCGGTCGTGCTCGGCCTTTCGCTTTTGGCCACCGATCTTCGCGCAGGCCATGACCGGCCGAACCGCCGCCGTCCGGACTGGCATGAGCTTGTGCCCTGGTTCATTACCGGATTTCTGATTTTGCTCCTGATCCGCTCTCTTGGCCTTATTCCGCAGGTGGTTCTGCCGCCGGTAACTTTTGTCGCCGCGACATTGACGACCGTTTCGATGGCCGCCCTCGGTCTGGGGGTCGACGTGCGCGTGGTGGCGCGAAGCGGCGTACGAATAACCCTTGCGGTTACGGCGTCGCTGATCGTGCTCGGCGTTATCAGCTATCTGCTTATTCGCTTCGCCGGCGTTTCTTGAGAGTGCAATTTAGCGTTTGCGATCGAGCCAGCGTTTAAGCAGCACGGCATGATTGTGGATTTCGTCGCGCGCCGCATAGACCAGCGTGATGTGCTCTTTTCCGGCTCGGGCACGTAAGTCCGCAAACGCACTTTTGGCCGGCTCTTGCTTGAGCTCTGCGGCGTAGGCTTTGACGAAATCTTCCCATTTTCCCGGATTGCCATGCACCATGCGGCGCAGCTTGTCGCTGGGCGCCATGTCTTTCGGCCAAAGATCGATCCGCGCTTTCGCCTTGGTGACGCCGCGCGGCCATAACCGGTCCACCAGCACGCGCAAACCATCGTCAGCGCCGGCGGGTTCGTAGGCCCGTTTCACGGCGATGTTGGAGGTCTTATTTTGCGCCGGTCGCTTGCCCGCCATTGGCTATGAAGCGCTTCCTTTCGGCATGACGATTTGGGTCTGTGTCACCAGTGCGCACAGCCTGCCGTCGTTGCGAGTGATCTTGGTTTGCCAGACCATCGTGGTTCTGCCGCGGTGTAACGGCGTGCATTCAGCGCGCGCAATGTCGCCGACCGGGATCGGGGCGAAGAAATTGGTCTTGCTTTCGATGGTCGCGGTACGCTCACCTTCTTTCAGGTTGGCGAAGGTTGCCGTGCCGCCGAGATTGTCGGCCAGCGCCATGATGGCGCCGCCATGCATCATACCGAAGCGGTTGTTGAGCTCCTCGCGCATCGGCATCTCGGCTTCAACCTTGTCCTTCGACAAGTGCGTGATTTTCATGCCCATGAAATGGCCGAACGGCGGTTGCTGGTTGGGATCGCGAATGTCCACGGTCATCTCCTGAATTTCAGTTACCGACCGGCCGCATAGAGCGGCCGCAACGGCAGGAAATCCGACACGCGCGATCCCGGGAAATAGGTCGCCTTGAACGCCGGGCGCGCCTGTAGATGGCTGTACCACGCGCTGACGCCCGGATATTTGCCCTCCCAGACGCTCGATAGCCCAAGGTCCGCCATGCGGTCGATGCTCGGCATCACCAGCACATCGGCGAGTGTGAACTGCTCGCCCATCAGCCATGGGCCTTTCGTGGAGACCGCCGCATCCATGCGCCGGCACGTTTCAGTGAGCTGTTCGAGCGAACGGTCGATTTCTCCCTTGGAGAAACCTTTCGGCGAGCCCATGCGCTGAAACAATTCGCGGCGTACCGGACGAGGGCCGATCTCGTTCTTCTCGAATTGCTGCTGATCCTGGCCTTCGAAACGATAAAGAAAAGCGCGATTGAACGAGGGGACCCGGATCGCGCCAACGGCAACTTCCTCGATGTAATGCGTCCAGGCGCGCATTCGCGCCCGGTCGACGATGTCGTGCGGGACCAGCGGGTTCTGCGGATATTTCTCGTCCAGATACTCGCAGATCACGCTCGACTCCACGATCGGCGTGCCGTCATCGACCAGGGTAGGGACCACGCCATTCGGATTGATCGCGAGGTATTCCGGTTTGAGCTGTTCTTTCTTGCCGAGGTCGATCCGCACCTCGTCAAACGGCAGTCCCTTCTCGTGGAGCACCATGCGAACCTTCTGGCTGCACGTCGAGTGAGGGGCGTGATACAGCACCAGCATTGAACTCTCCCAGCCGCCCCTTGTCTGATTGTTCTAACGCAAAGAGCGCGGCTGAGGCCGCGCTCTTGCAATCAAAGCAGAGACAGAGGGAACTGGCTACCGCGGTTGCGGCACGATGCGGATATAGGGCTTCGGCGTTTTCCAGCCGCCGGGATAAAGCTTTTTCGCCTCGTCGTCGGTTACGGCGCCGGTGAGGATGACGTCTTCGCCTTGCTTCCAATTTGCAGGCGTCGCGACGCGATGCTTGGCGGTGAGTTGCAGCGAGTTGACCACGCGCAGCACTTCGTCGAAGTTGCGGCCGGTGGTCATCGGATAGACGAGGATCAGCTTGACCTTCTTGTCCGGGCCGATGACGAAGACATTGCGCACGGTCTGGTTGTCTGCGGGCGTACGGCCTTCAGACGTGCCGTCTGTGCTCGCCGGCAGCATGCCGTAGAGCTTGGAGATTTTGAGGTCGGTGTCGCCGATCATTGGATAATTCGGGGCGAAGCCGACGACGTCTTTGATGTCGCCGGCCCATTTCTTGTGATTGTCGACCGGATCGACCGACAGGCCGATGATTTTGACATTGCGCTTGTCGAATTCCGGCTTGAGCCGCGCCATGGTGCCGAGCTCGGTGGTGCAGACCGGCGTAAAATCCTTCGGGTGCGAGAACAGGACCACCCAATGGTCTCCGATCCAGTCGTGGAAGCGGATTTTGCCTTCGGTCGTTTCGGCTTCGAAATCCGGGGCGGTGTCACCAATAGCCAGCGCCATGAAATCCTCCGTGGTGTTGCTGATATTTCGGGCAATCTAGCGCTTTTCTTATGTACGGCTCGAAAGGCTGCAATACCAGCCCGTTACCTCAACATTATCAGCTCTTGTTGAACGAGCGACGACGATAAATCCGCTGCTTCCCCAACCAATTAGGGAAGATTCTTGCTGAGGCCGCCACCGCGGTGGTTTCCTTTCCGGTGGCTGGATGAGTGATCTGGTTGCGATTAAACGATCACACATCGGTGAATGGAACGATGTCACCTGCCGCGAGTTTGCCCTAGTGCCGCCTTTGGCTGGCCACCCTGGCATTTAATTCTCGAACCTGATCATCGAGTTCGAGCGACTGAAGCTCGAGAGGCACCCCAGAAACCTTCATGCACCCGGACGCGACATACGGCTGCGATATTGCGACGATCACTTCAGTGATCGAGCGATCCAGTATCTTTGTCTCAGCCGCTGCCGAGCAGCTCCCGGCGGGCTATGAGCAGGTCGATGTCGCGATCCTGCGCTGGATCGCCGCCGAGGGGCGGCGCGACCGGCGCGCCGGCTACCTCGCCAACTGATATTGGATATTATTGGGTGCTGGTCGGCTGCAGGGGTGTGGTTGAAAGCCCCACGGTTCGGCCAGGAAATCCGGCCGCATCGAAATAGCGCGTCGATCCGACCATCTGCATGTCGAGCACGGTGACGAGGCCGTTCAGGCCCGGGTCTGATGTGACGACACGGCCAATCACTTCAGGAACGGTCCCGCCCGGCAGCGCTTCGCTGAGAACACGGCCGACCAGCTTGCCTTTATCAGCCGTATCGAGCTGCATGATCTGTGCGATAGTGCGGCCGAGGTCGGCGTTGCTGGCCGGCGCGGGATCGACGAACTTCGATTTGAAGTCGGGCCCCTGCATCGCCATGAAATTCCAGGTCTCGGCGCGGCTGAATGAGCCGTGCATTCCCTGACCCTGTTGCAGGATCGTGTCAGCAATCTCGACTGTGCAACGCACCGGCTCTCCGCAAACCGTATCGAAGGAACGGAAATTGACCGCGATCGCCGGATGCGGAGTAATGGCCGAGCCCTCGAGCGCGATGTCGTCGAGCGAAAGCGTGCCTGGGAATTTGCCGAGCTTGGAATTGACAAACAGCCCGCTGACGTAATCCTGGGTCATCAGAAAGTCGACGACTCGCTTGGCCATCGCCTTGTCACCGTCCGGAATATAAATCAGGTCGGACCCGCCGTTGGCGGCGACGACTACCTTCGGATTTGTCTTGTCGCCGCCGATCAGGCCGTTGCCGTTCTTGGTATGCGATCCATCGCCGACAACCTTGTAACCGTCGTCTGGATCCATCAGAGGCAGGCTCAACGCGTGAGAAAGATCGAGCGCGACGAAGCCGAGCGGCAGATGGTTCGGCAGCGCATCGGCGAAAGAGGTCTTTACCGTCGAGCTGGTCTGGCTCTCTTTCGAGATGGTCGCAAAGCCGTGATCCGCCGCGGTGATGATGTCAGTCGTATCGAGCAGCCCAAGCTGGTCGAGTGCCGATCGGATTTGCGCGAGATCGTCGTCGGCGTTGTGGATTGCGGCAAGCGACGTAGGACCGTTGATGCCGGGCACGAGGTTGTTGAGGCTGTCGCCCTGGTTATGCTGCGAGCCGTCGGGATCGCGCGACCAGAACACCAGAACGAACGGTTTGTCGCGTTCCTTGAACAGCGGCAGCACCACGTGAGACGTCACCGAGGCGAAGTAGTTTTGCTGGACCACGTTCGCAACGAGCGTGCCCGGCGTCGAAACGTTCCCGGCCTTGCCATTTTCTCCGCGCGACGGCGTCGCGAGCGGCAGATTAGCGGCTTGCAGGCGCGCGGTTATCTCGGTCGAAAGTGGAATGCCTTTCGGAGTTCCGGTTGCGTCGTCGACCAGAATTGTCTGGTTGCCGCTACGCTCAGTCGGATCGAAAATCAGAGCCGGACCGATTTTTCCAATCGAGGCCGTGCTGAAGCCCCTGTCGCGGGCGAGTTTGAGGATGGTCGCTTCGTCGAGGTAGTTACCGGCGAAATGCTCATCGACGTCACCGAGCACAGCATCGCTTTCCAGAAATGGAGTCAGCGTGTTGCCGGCTCCCGGCACTTCGAACCCGGCATAAATAGTGTTGGAGAAATCGCCGGTGTCGCCCAGCATATGTCCGGTGGCCATGCCGGACGCATTGGCGGTGGTGAAGGTCGGGAACAGCGAGTGACTGTTGCGCAGGCTTACGCCGTCGCGAGCGATGGCAGCCATGGTCGGCGCGGTGTTGTCATCGACCATGCGGAACCGCAGGCCGTCGGCGACGAAAAGGACGACGTTGTGTGGCCGATTGGCGGGGACCTGCGCGAATGCCATTGTCGTGAGGAATGAAAGCATTGCTGTGCCCAGAACGGGTAGCAGGCGCATCACACATCTCCGGATCGGGTGCTGTTACGGCGTTTCTCGCCACAACGTATGACGGCTGTGTGACGGCCCCAACTGCTCAAACGCCGCAGAGACAGCAATCAAATTAAATGCAATCTAGCCGGAAATAAAAAGGGCGGCTACCCAGCGCGGGGAGCCGCCAAAGGTCCGTGCAACGAGGAAAGAGGCCCGGACCGAGACTTGCGAGCGGCCATCATGCTCGCAAAGTGAAAGTTGCCGGTGGATCGTGAAGATCCACCGGCGGGGAGATTTATTCGCCTTCGGTGCCGATGGCGTAAGCGGTCTCGCCGTGCACCGCGTCGTCACCAACCTTCAGGGTCGCTTCGTCCATACGCAACGGTACGATGAAGCCGATCACCTTCAGGATGATGAAGGTAGCGATGGCGTTGTACACGATGATGAAGACCGCGCCCTCCGCCTGAAGCAGGAGCTGAGGAGCGTTGCCATACAGCCAGCCAGTCACGTTGACACCGGGCGCCTCTTTGTCGGTGCCGATATATTGCAGCATGTCCGGATTGGCGAGGACGCCCACGAGCAACCCGCCGGTGATGGCTGCGACGCCATGGGTGGAGAATACGCTCAATACGTCGTCCACCTTCTGCATGAAACCAAGCTTTTGGAACTTGTTCATGCTGAGCCACGGGATAATGCCAGCGCAGACGCCGATGATGATCGCGCCAATGCCATCGACGTAACCTGCGGCCGGCGTGATCGCGACGAGACCGGCGATCATGCCGTTGACGGCGCCTATGACCGACGGCTTGCCGTAGGCCATCTTGTCCATGATCGTCCAAACAAGCAGCGCAACCGCAGTGGCGGTGTTGGTGTTGAGCACCGCAGCGCCGGCGTCAGCGTTGGCAAAGTACGGGTCGCCGCCGTTGAAGCCGTTCCAGCCGATCCACAGGATGCCGGCGCCGACGAGCGTCACCAGCAAGCTGTTCGGCGGGAAATTGTCGCGGTCAGCCTGAATTCGCGGGCCGATGACCCACGCCCCGACGAAACCGGAGGTTGCGGCGGCAAGATGGATGACGTAGCCACCCGAGAAGTCTGCCACGCCCATGCCGGCGAGCCAGCCGCCGCCCCAGAGACTGAACGCTCCAACGGTGTAAACCAGCGTCATCCACACCGGACAGAAGATCATCCACGCTGTGAAGTTCATACGGCCGATCAATGAACCGGCGAGAATAATGACGGTGATCGCCGCGAACACGAACTGGAAGTAGACCAGCGTAGCCATCGGAAAGGCCAACGCGGGCATGCCGCCCGAAGCCGCAGGAATTGTCGCCTGACTTAAACTGAACGCCGCCGATGTAGCCAAACCGGGCGTGCCCAAGAATGGAAACCATTGCGGGCCGAACGCCATGTTGTAATCGAACAAAACCCAGACGACGAGAACCGAAGCAAAGGCGTACATCGCCATGAAGGCGGAGTTGATCGCCCACTTCTTCTTGACGATGCCGCCGTAAAGAACGACGAGGCCCGGGATGCTTTGCAAGCCGACGAACGTAGCAGCTGCCAACTGCCAAGCATTGTCGCCGGTGTCTAACCATTGTGGTGACGGAACGAGTGCCATTGTGGTGATGCCTTCCCCCAAAAATTGCCCACGTGCCCGGAAAGCACACGGGCGGACGATTGATTGGATACAATTTTTATGCCAGTTAAACGGTCAGGTTTTTCAGTGACTTGGCTCTAATATACGACGGTCGTGGCTAAAAAATCTACCGTGTGTCTAAAAAGCGGGCAGTAAAAATGATGCAATTTTGGATGCTAACTAGGTCAATGGCCTTGTTTGTCTCCACAGTGGCCTATCTTGCATTGGCCTACAGTTTCGCTGCTCCGGCGATGAGTTTGGAAGCCGGGCACGGCCAGCGCGAAATCACGTGCATGAACACGTCGAGCGGCACGAAGTGGCAAATCAAGGTCGATTACGACCACGAAACGGTCGACTCCAATCCGGCAACCATCAGCGACACCAAGATCTCGTGGCGCGACGCTAAAGACGGCTGGCGCTACAGTCTCGATCTTAAGACCGGCGGCCTTTACGTCGTTTTCGCATCGTCTATGGGCGGCAACACGTATTTTCATCGTTGCCTGCTCGATCATTGAAAAATCGCGGGCGCGGCGTTAAATCCTCCGCGTGATAATTTTGGGCTGATGAGCGCCCTGCGAATTTAAGGACAGGGGCGATGGCCGAGCGGGTTTCCGGCGTAAAAGCGAGCGTGGGTTTCGCTTCGGAAACCGGTCCGCGCAAAGCTAATGAAGATTTTGGCGGCGCTGTATTCGGCTGGGAGCTGGCGCCGCCGCGCCGGGACGTCGTCGCTGCGGTTGCTGACGGCATCGGCGGCGCCAAGGGCGGACGCATTGCTGCCGAAACCGCAGTGCGTGGCTTCCTCGACGGCTTTTGCGATCTTCCCGAAACGATGGAAGTGCGGCGCGCCGCGGCAACCGTCATCAGCTCGCTCAACGGCTGGATCTTCGGACAAGGCAAACGCGATCCGGATCTCGCCGGAATGGGCTGCACTTTCACATCGCTGGTGCTGCGCGGCCGCATTGCGCACATTCTGCACGTCGGCGACTCGCGCGCCTACCGCTTCGCCGGCAATCGCCTGACATTGCTGACCACCGACCATGTGCGTGAGGCGCCCCCCGGCGGCGGCCGCTCCAACATTCTTACCCGAGCGCTCGGGGTGGAGACCGAAGTGCGGCTCGACTACGCGACCCAGCCGATGGCGTTGCACGACAGGTTTCTGCTGTGCAGCGACGGCGTACACGCTTATTTGACGCCAGAGGCGATGAGCGAGATCATGCGCGCGCGCTCGGCCGCCGACGACACGGCGCGTGAACTGGTGCGCGCGACTCTCGACGCAGGCTCCAGCGACAATTGCACCGCTCTCGTGATGGATGTGGTCGAACTGCCGACCGCGGAGTCCACGACCGAGGTCGGTAGCAACATCATGCAATTGCCGCTGATCCCGGTGCCGGTGGTTGGGGAAGCGGTCGATGGTTTCCTGCTTAAGGTATTGGTGTCCGACGGCCGCTATAGCCGTTTGTTCGGCGCCGTCGATGAGGTCGAAGGCGGAGAGGCGGTGCTGAAGTTTCCCAAGCCGCAAGTCGCAGCCGTCGCGACGTATCACGCCGCGTTCGTTCGCGAGGCCTGGGTCGGCGCGCGGGTCAATAGCCCGTGGGTCGGCCGCATCATTGAACTACCACCCGGCCGGCAAACCTGCCTCTATACCGTTATGCCGCTTTATCAAGGCGAGCTGTTGTCCGGCCGCATCGCGCGGCGTCCATCGGTCGGTCTCGAAGAAGGGCGCAACATCGCGATCAAGCTTGCCCGCGGAGTCGCGGCGCTGCATCGCGCCGGCATCATCCATCGCGACATCAAGCCGGATAACATCATTCTGGAGGGTGGCGGCTCGCTCAAGCTGATCGATCTCGGCGTGGTGCGCGTGCCGGGGCTTGAGGATTTTCCGCCGGAAGATATCCCCGGAACGATCGGTTACATGGCCCCTGAAATGCTCAAAGGCGATGAACCGGGCAACGAAGCGACCGATATGTATGCACTCGGCGTCACCATGTTCCGCGCCTTTGCCGGCGAATTTCCTTATGGCAATATCGACGCAGTCAATCAGCCGCGAAAGAGCCGGCCGACGCCGCTGTCGGAATTGCGTCCGGATCTTCCGGCCTGGCTTCAGGCCACACTCGGCCGCGCCATTGCGTCCGATCCCACCGAGCGGTTTCGCGACATGAATGAGTTTGCAGCTGAGATGGAGCGCGGACCGGAACGCGCGCCGCTCAGCGCACGCCGGCCGCTGACCTTATACGAACGATCTCCGGCTCGGTTCTGGCAGGGCGTATCCGCAATACTGGCCACCGCCCTCGCGCTATCATGGTGGCTGCACTGGGGTCATTAAGCGCAAGGAAACGAACGATGCTCCGCACGCTCGGTTTGCTGTTTGCTCTTCCTTTCATCTGGTCTGCGCCGGGACAGGCCGAGGATTATCCGATCCGGCCGATTCGCATGCTGGTGCCTTACGCGCCGGGCGGCATTTCCGATATCGCGGCGCGTATTGTCGGCGCCAAGCTGAGCGAGATGTGGGGCCAGCAGATAGCGGTGGAAAATCGCCCCGGCGGCAGCGGCTTTGTGGCGATGGAAACGACCGCACATGCTGCGCCGGACGGCTATACGCTGGTGATGTGCACGGTTGGCGACATCGCAATCAATCCGTCTTTGTTCAAGCAAATGCCTTTCGACGTCGATCGCGACTTCGCACCGGTTGCGTCGGTAAGCGACGCGCCGATGGTGCTCGCGACCCATGGCGGATCGTCCTACAAGCGGGTCTCCGATGTCATAGCGGCCGCCAGGGCGCAACCCGCCACGCTCGACGTCGGCACGCCGGGTTACGGCAGCATCAATCAGATCGTGATGGAGTTGATGGCGCTCGCCACCGGCACCAAGTTTGTTCATGTGCCGTATAAAGGCGGTGCGCCGGCGGCCCAGGCGCTGGCCGCCGGCGATATTCCGCTTGGCGTGCTAGCAAGCTCATCGGTGGCGCCGATGGTCGCGAGCGGCAATATTCGTGTTATTGCCATTACCACTGCCAAACGCTCTCCGCTCAATCCCGAGTGGCCGACCATGCAAGAAGAGGGAGTGCCGGGAATCAATTCGTCGAACTGGACCGCATTGCTCGCGCCGGCCGGAACGCCGCAACCGATCCTCGACAAGATCAACGCTGCCGTAGTGCAGATTCTCAATACGCAGGACGTCAAGGATCGGTTTGCCGCCGGTGGCGTCACCACCATTCCATCGACGGGCGCCGAACTAGCTGCGCGCATCAAGCGCGAAGCCGCCGATTACAGCGTCGTGATCCAGAAGGCCGACGTTCACGTCGATTGACATTTGCGCGCCAGCAAAGCAAAGCGAGAGGGCCGGTCCGCGGGACAGTAATGTTCAAGCGCATTCTAATTGCCAATCGCGGCGAAATCGCATGCCGCATCATCAAGACCGCCCGCCGGATGGGGATTGCCACGGTCGCGGTCTATTCGGAAGCCGACCGCGACGCGCTTCATGTCGAGATGGCGGATGACGCCGTCCTGATCGGACCGCCGCCCGCCGCGCAGAGTTACCTGGTCATCGACAAGATTGTGGCCGCCTGCAAATCGAGCGGCGCTGAAGCGGTACATCCGGGCTACGGTTTTCTCTCCGAGCGGCAGGCCTTTGCCGAGGCCTTGGCCAAAGCCGGTATCGTCTTCATCGGGCCCAACCCGAAGGCGATCGGTGCCATGGGCGACAAGATCGAAAGCAAGAAGGCCGCGGCCGCCGCCAAAGTCTCCACCGTGCCCGGCCATCTCGGTGTGATCGAGGACGAGAAGCAGGCTGCGAAGATCGCCGACGAGATCGGCTATCCGGTGATGATCAAGGCCTCGGCCGGCGGCGGCGGTAAGGGCATGCGCATTGCTCACAGCCACGACGAAGTCGCCGAGGGTTTTACCCGCGCACGTTCCGAAGCCAAGTCGAGCTTCGGTGACGATCGCGTGTTCATCGAGAAATTCATCGTCAATCCGCGCCACGTAGAAATCCAGGTGTTGGGTGACAAGCACGGCAACGTCATTTATCTCGGCGAGCGGGAATGCTCGATCCAGCGCCGTAACCAGAAAGTCATCGAGGAAGCACCAAGTCCGCTGCTCGATGAGGCGACGCGCAAAAAGATGGGCGAGCAGGCGGTCGCACTGGCAAAAGCCGTCGGTTACGATAGTGCGGGAACCGTAGAGTTTGTTGCCGCGCAGGACCGCAGCTTCTTCTTTCTGGAAATGAACACGCGTTTGCAGGTCGAGCATCCGGTCACGGAGCTCGTCACCGGGATTGATCTGGTTGAACAGATGATCCGCGTTGCCGCCGGCGAGCCGCTTACGCTCAAGCAGGACGACGTTAAGCTCAATGGCTGGGCCGTTGAGAGCCGCATTTACGCTGAAGACCCCTACCGCAACTTCGCGCCGTCGATCGGCCGGCTGGTCCGCTATCGTCCGCCCGCCGAGGGTATCCATGACGGCGTCACGGTGCGCAACGATACCGGCGTGACGGAAGGCGGCGAAATCTCGCTTTATTACGATCCGATGATCGCCAAGCTCGTCACCCACGCCAAGACGCGCGAGGTGGCAATCGATGCGCAGGCCGATGCGCTCGATGCCTTCACCATCGAGGGTATTCGCCACAACATTCCGTTTCTGTCGGCGATCATGCAGAAGCCGCGGTGGCGCTCCGGCAAGCTTTCAACCGGTTTCATCGCCGAGGAATTTCCGAAAGGGTTCGAACGCACGCCGCCGACGGGAGAACTCGCGCGTACTATCGCCGGTGTCGCCGCCGCCATCGATTATGTGCTGGGCGAGCGCAAACGGCAGATTTCGGGGCAGTTAAACGCAGCGTTGACGCGGGAGCGCCATCGCGCGATTTCGCTCGGCGGCGAAGAAATCCTGGTCGACGTCGAGCGTGAGGTCGGCGCCATCGTTGTCCATTTCGCCGGTGGCACGATCGGCAGGTTTGGCTCCAATTGGTTGCCCGGCCAGCCGCTATGGTCAGGCACGGTCGACGGCAAGCCGGTCGCCGTCCATGTCCGCATGATCCCGAACGGGTTCGAACTCGCCTATCGCGGCATCGAAACCAAGGCGTTTGTCTATACCGAGCGCGAAGCCCGTTACGCGCGGTTGATGCCGGTGAAGGTGTTGTCCGATAGCGGCAAGGCGGTGCGCTGCCCGATGCCGGGACTTGTCGTGTCGCTGGCCGTTGCCGAAGGGCAGGAGGTCAAGGCTGGTGAAACGCTCGCCGTCGTCGAAGCCATGAAGATGGAAAACATCCTGCGCGCCGAACGGGACGGCACCATCAAGAAGATACGCGTCAAGCCGGGCGACAGTGTCGCGGTTGACGCGGTCATCATGGAATTCGCCTAAAGACCGCCTGCCGTGGCATCATGGCGCCATGCAGACGCTGCGCTTTCTGTTTTCACCCACCGGGCGGTTAGAGCCGCGCGCTTTCGTCTTCGCAGCCATTGTCGTCTATTCGCTCGGCGTGGCCGCGCAATGGCTCACGATGCCCGACATTCTCCTGCGCGCCGGCATCTGGCCATTCGCTGTTGCTCAAGCGCTCCTGGTCTGGGCCTGGTACGTGCTGCACGCGAGGCGGCTACATGACGCCGGCCGGCCGGTCGATCTCGCCGCCGGCGCGGCGCTGCTTTATGGGTTGTCGATTGTGCTGTTGCTGATTGTTACGATCGGCTACTTCAAGCCCTATGCAGGCGTGGTCGATCCGAATGCCACCGCCGCGCTCAACATCATTTTACTCATCATGGTGGTCTCCGCTCTGACGCAAAGCGCGAGCCACGATGTCGGCGTTCTCATCGTCACGGTGCTTATGGTGCTGGCGCTGCTGCCGGTGATTGTCGCCGTCGCTGTTACGCTGTGGGCGGCAACGCGCCCAAGCGGAGCAGAGCCAAAGCCGTGACGCTGCATTTTGCTTATGGCGCTAACATGCACCGCGCGGTGATGCGGCGGCACGCACGGGATGCGGAACCGCTCGGTGTCGCCGAACTTAGCGATCACCGCTTCATCATCACCGCCGACGGTTATGCTTCCGTCGAACGGGCGGTCGCACAAACGGTCCATGGCGTGCTGTGGCGGATCACGCCGCGCGATCGCGTCACGCTCGATGGCTGGGAGAATGTCGCCGGCAAGCTTTACCGTGCCGTGATGATGCCGGTGCGCCACGACGGCCGGCTGCACCGCGCGCTGGTTTACATCGCCCGGCCGAACGGCGAGGGGCGTCCGAAGGCGGGCTATATGGAGCTCGTGGCTGCGGCCGCGCGTGAGTGGAAATTTCCGGAAAGTTATATCGAGGGCCTGGAGCGCTGGCTGCCGGCCGTTCCCGCCGCCGCCGGCACGCGCAAGCTCGGAGATATTGAATGGACGTGATCCGGCACGTCGTGATCCGGGGCAGGGTGCAGGGCGTCGGCTATCGCGCCTGGGCTGAATACACCGCGCTCGAACGTGGCGTGCAGGGCTGGGTGCGCAATTGCCGTGACGGAGCCGTCGAGGCCCTGTTCATGGGACCGCCTGATGTAGTCGAGGGCATGATCGCGGCCTGCAACGAAGGTCCGCGCGGCTCGCGCGTCGACAGGATCGATCAGCGTGAGGGGGGGAGGGAAGAGTTCGCGCTGCGCCGCAGAGGCGAACTGTTTTCAGTGCTGCCGACGGCCTGATCGCTACGCGTGGCGCCGAACAGCGGCTCGAACGCCGCGCGCAGCGCCACATCCACTTCCGGCATTGAAGCCGTCACGCCCAGGTCGGCAAGGGAGGTGACGCCGTAGCGCGGCTCGGACACCCCGCACGGTACGATGCCGGAAAAATGCGATAACTCCGGCTCGACGTTGAGCGAGAAGCCGTGCAGCGTCACCCAGCGCGACACGCGGATGCCGATGGCCGCGATTTTGTCCTCGAAGCCGGAACCTTTGTCCGGTCTACGCACCCAGACGCCGATACGGTCGTCACGCCGCTCGCCGCGCACATTAAAGGACGCCAGCGCCTCGATAATCCATTCCTCGACACTGGCGACGAAGCGGCGCACGTCCGGCGCGCGGCGCCGCAGATCAAGCATGAGATAGCCGACGCGCTGACCTGGGCCGTGATAGGTGAACTGCCCGCCGCGTCCGGTTGTATGAACCGGAAAGCGCGCGTCGACCAGATCCTGGGGCCGGGACGAGGTGCCGGCGGTGTAGAGCGGTGGATGTTCGAGCAGCCACACCAATTCGTCCGCCTCGCCGCGGGCGATCACATCGGCGCGCTCGGTCATTGCTTCAAGGGCGTGCCCGTAATCGACCAGGGAATTGCTCACGCGCCATTCGACCGGCGGTGAAACCACCGCAGGCAACAGGCCAAATGTCAGTTCACCGCGCGTATTAACCATCCGATAACCATGCCGGGGCGATAGACTAGCGCAGCGAAAGCCGTCAACAAACCTGCGCGGGGGCCCCTTGCCGACAATCGATAACGTCTCGATCGACATTGCCGTTGTGCTTGGCACGACGTCGATGCCGATCCATCAGGTCCTCCGTCTCGGCCGCGGCGCCATTATCGAGCTCGACTCCTCCGAGGACGACGAAGTCAGGATCCTCGCCAACAACATGGCGGTTGCCAAAGGCACCGTGATTGTCAGCGGCAACAAGATCGCGGTCGAGGTCAAGGAACTGCTGCCCCGCCCACCCGAGGCGAAATAGGCAGCGGGGGCTTAGTAACAAGGTCTCGGCCACAAGGTCTTGTCCCTCCAAACTCGACCTGTTACATCGGCCCCCACGCGCCTGCCGGGCGCGCATTCAGCCCACATGCGGCCGTGGCGGAATTGGTAGACGCACTAGCTTGAGGTGCTAGCGGGGCAACCCGTGGAGGTTCGAGTCCTCTCGGCCGCACCATTATTCATCTGAAGAGCTTTGGCTCGACGAGCCAAAAATAGGTCGCTCTAAGCCGGTCGTTATTTAGCCGGCGTGAGCAGCGCC
Organism: uncultured Alphaproteobacteria bacterium; assembly: GCA_963742215.1. Taxonomy (GTDB): domain Bacteria; phylum Pseudomonadota; class Alphaproteobacteria; order Rhizobiales; family Xanthobacteraceae; genus BOG-931. The sequence continues at coordinate 148,501 of CAVULJ010000017.1, read as the reverse complement.
GCCAGCTTGTCGCCGAGGCTGGCGCGCTTGGCGGCGCCTGCTGGCGCACGGGCAGGGTGATGCGCGACGGTGTGGGCGCTGACCTTCGGTTCGCCGCCCTTTGGTTGGGCGTGTTTGATGTCGCGCACAAAGCGATGGCGGCCACGCGACGCCACGGCATTTGCGCGAGACTGTAAAACAATGGCCGGCGTTTCAATCGCACGCGGCTGCAGGTTCAGTGGCCAGCCGATGTCGGCAACATCCGGCGTCGGTAATTGCGAGTCACTGTTCGCAAGCGCGGCATTTTCTTGCGGTTCGGGCCACAGGCTGGCATGCATCGGAACCGGCGTTTCCTCGCTGGACATTGCCGCGGTTTGGACTTTTCCGAGCGTCATCGCTTCAACCGGATAATGGGTGTCGAACGCGTTCGCATCGGGCGCATCAAGCGCGACTGTTTCGGGCCTAACGAGCGGTGTAAGCGCGGGCCAGATCGGCGCATCTCCGGCGTTGTCGATGAAATCCTGCTGCGCCGACGTCCAGGCGACCGTCGTTTCGCTTGCCGCTTCGACGGCGGCGGCCACAGAAGCTGGTGTCGGCACCACCTGCACCAGACGGAATCCGCGATCCTTAAGCTGCTTCAGAAGGTCCGGCAGCGCGGTTGCGGTCCACGGATGAATATCGTGCAGCAACAAGATGCCGCGTCCGCGCTTTTCCAGCCGGCTCAACGCCAGTGAAATAATCTGCTTTGGCGAGATGTGGCGGTGCCAATCGTCCTCGACGGTATCGGTGCTGAACACTGCAAGTTTTCGGTCCGCGAGTTCGGCCTCGGCAATATCGGAACGAGCAAAGCCCGGAAAGCGGAAGAACGGCGCGACCTTCGTCGGATCGCCTACGGCCGCGCTTACGTCGGCGATGCCGCGATCAATCTCCCAGCGGATCTTCTCGATCGGCATTTGACCGAAGCGCAGCGGGTGATCTTCGCTGTGGGTGCCGATAACGTGGCCGTCCTGATAAATGCGTTTCACCACGGCCGGAAAATTGCGCGCCATTTCGCCAACCAGAAAGAAGTTCACCTTGGCGCATTGCGCCGCGAGCACGTCAAGCACGCGCGTCGTGCTGGGCGGCAGCGGGCCGTCATCGAAGGTCAGGACGACCTCATGATCTTCGAGCGGCAGCGATTGCGAATAATTGAGCGACCCGACGCGGGGATATTCGGCGGGATCAATCTCGATCACCCTGCTGGTTCCAATGGCGTCGGGATTGCCCGGGCAGTCCGCGGCAAAGGATGGCGTCGCGACGCAGATCGCGCCGGCAAAACCAACGGCGGCAATCAGGGCGGCATTAAATGGGGGAAGCCCAGCGAAACGCATTGCACCTGCTTGGAACCTCGCGGTTCCCCGTACCGTAAAGAGTACTCAATTGCACCTTACGCAGCTTCAAGATTAACCGGACATTAACAGGGCAGGCGCTGTTGATAAATCAACGCTATGCGGGCTTTTCCTCGCTGTTAACTACGGCGCTCTATGCTCAAGACTGGGGAACCGAAGTACGGGGCGTCTGAGTATGAAGGCCGCTGCGGCAGCCCGAACCTGGTGGGCGGCACTCCGGCGGCATTCCCATGCGCCGGCACGTGAATTAGCGCCCAACACCGCTACCTCCCAGATTTCGTCCTACGTACTGATGGGTTTGGCGCTTACGATGCTGTCCGGCGCGATTGTCGGACTCGTCGTGACGCTGCACGAAGACAGCCGGCTTGCTACCGAGCGGCATTCTGCGTTGCAACTCGCTATCGACGAACTGCAAGGCACCGCGGCAATTCAAACCGGCCACTTTGATGCCAGCCTGCTTCAGGCTATTGCGCGCCGTACCGGCCTCAACGATCTGCGCTTTGACACAGATGATACGGGAGTTGCCGGCCGCGAAGTGCAGTCGCTGCACGACCCGCAAGGCCGCATCCTTGGCTGGTTCAGTTGGGCGCCTGATCGGACATTGATCCTTTCCTTGATCTGGCTGTGGAGCATGATGAGCGCGCTCGGTATCGCGCTTGGCGCATGCGCATTCCTGGCCGGAGGATTGATCTTGCGGCTTGCGCGCGCGCTCGCCATCAGTCTGCGTACAATCCGCAAGCTCACCAGTGAGGATATGCTGACCGGATTACCCAATCACCGCGTGATGCTGGAAAAGCTGAATGCGGCTCTTGAGAAGCGCCGGTTCGGCAGTGTCGTGCTGGCGTTGATCGATCTCGACGGCTTTCGCGATGTCAACGATACCCATGGACGGTCCGGCGGCGATGCGCTGATGAGACAAATCGCCGAGCGGTTGCAGGCTGCGCTGCCGCCGGGCGCGCAGTTTGGACGGTTCGAAGACGACGAATTCGCCGTCATCATGGAAAGCGATGATATTCGCGGTGCGGCCAGGCTTGCGGAATCGCTGCGCGGTTCGCTGTTGCTGCCGATTTTCATGGAGCAGAACTGGCAGGTCACGGCGGGCGTCGGGGTCGCGCAAGCGCCGGCCGACGGCGACACCGCGGAAGAACTGAGCCGCCGCGCCAATCTTGCACTCCGCGCCGCCAAGCACGAAGGCCGCGGCGCGGTTAAAGCGTTCGAGCCCTCCATCGAAATGGAATATTCCGAGCGGAATTTCATCCGGCGCGAACTTGAAGCCGCCATCGCGGCGCGTGCGCTTGAGGTCCACTACCAGCCCGTCGTGGCGGCCGCGGGTGCTGGCATGATCGGCGTCGAGGCGCTGTGCCGCTGGCATCATCCAATCCGCGGCCCGATTGCGCCATCGGTATTCATTCCGCTCGCCGAGCAGAGCGGTCTGATGCCACAGCTCGGCGAATTCGTATTGCGCCGCGCTCTGACGGACGGCGCGCGCTGGCCGAACCTGACCGTTGCGGTCAATCTTTCGCCGCTGCAAATCCGCGATCCGAAGCTCGTGGACCTGATCGCCGCCATCATGCGGGAGAGCGGAGTCGCGCCGTCCCGCGTTATCCTTGAAATGACCGAAAGCGTCTTGATTGAGGATCCGCAAGCCACGCAGCAACGTCTCGAAGTGCTCCGTGCTCTTGGCGTAGGGCTTGCCCTCGACGATTTTGGCACCGGCTATTCAAGCCTGAGCTATTTGCAGAAGTTTCCGTTCAGCCAGATCAAGATCGACCGGACGTTCGTTGCTTCTCTCGGCACGACCGCTACTGCCGGCGCCGTCATCCAGTCGATCGTCACGCTCGGCCATGCGCTCGGCATGAAGGTGCTGGCTGAAGGCATCGAGACCGACGAGCAACGCGTACTGCTGCGACTGGCCGGCTGCGACGAGATGCAAGGGTTTCTGTTCGGCAAGCCGCGGCCTGCGGAAATTGTCGACAAGGCTATGGCAAAACTGGCGGCGGGACCTGAAGCCCCGCGGGCAAGCCGCTCGGCACGCTGACACGCCCATTTCCAGGGACTATTTATTAGCGACGACTATTTATTAGTCTGTAACCCGGGGCCACCGAGCCGTCGGTGTGGGAGCCAGCCATGGTGCAGAACAGTTTTCCCGGCCTCGATTTTGGCCTCGGCAGCGACGTCGACATGCTGCGCGATACGGTCCGGGCGTTTGCCCAGAACAAGATCGCCCCGCGCGCCGACGAGATCGACCGCGCCAACAAATTTCCCCGCGAGCTGTGGCCGCTGCTTGGCGAGCTCGGTCTTCTCGGCGTCACAGTCGAGGAAGAACTCGGCGGGGCAGGGCTCGGTTATCTCGCGCACTGCGTGGCGATGGAAGAGATTTCGCGCGCATCGGCGTCAGTCGGTCTGTCCTACGGCGCACACTCCAACCTGTGCGTCAATCAGATCAGACGCAACGGCAGCGATGAGCAACGAAAGCGTTATCTGCCGAAGCTGATTTCTGGCGAGCACGTGGGCGCACTGGCCATGTCGGAGCCTGGCGCGGGATCGGATGTGGTGTCGATGCGTACCCGAGCCGATCGCAAGGGCGACCGCTTCGTCCTCAACGGCTCTAAAATGTGGATCACCAACGGGCCAGTCGCCGATACGCTCGTGGTCTATGCCAAGACCGACCGCACTGCCGGCGCGCGCGGCATCACCGCATTCATTATTGAGAAAAGCTTCAAGGGATTTTCCGCCGGACAAAAGCTCGACAAGCTTGGCATGCGCGGCTCCGACACCAGCGAGATCGTGTTTGCGGACTGCGAAGTGCCTGCCTGAGAACGTGCTCGGCGTCGTCGGCAACGGCGTCAACGTTTTGATGTCGGGTCTCGATTACGAACGTACCGTGCTCGCCGCTGGGCCGCTGGGCGTTATGCAGGCCTGCCTCGACCTGGTTCTCCCTTATGTGCACGACCGCTCGCAATTCGGCCAGCCGATCGGAAAGTTTCAGCTCATTCAGGCCAAACTGGCGGATATGTATGTGACGCTGAATGCGTCGAAGTCGTACGTCTATGCCGTGGCGCGCGCCTGCGATCGCGGCGAGACAACCCGTGAAGACGCCGCCGGCGCAATCCTGTACGCGGCAGAGCGTGCCACCTGGATGGCGCTCGAGACGATCCAGTGCCTCGGCGGTAACGGCTACATCAATGATTTCCCGGCCGGGCGGCTGTTGCGCGATGCCAAGCTCTATGAGATCGGCGCCGGGACCAGCGAAATCCGCCGCATGCTGATCGGCCGGGAGATTTTCGAAAAGACGCGGTGATGCTGCCGCCGCTGCGCTCCGCCGAGGCAATAGGCACCTTCAGGCTTTGATTGGTGAGACTGCTCACCCCGCCATCTGGCACCGAACATGCATGCTCGCGAACCCACGATGCTGCACGAATACGATATGATCGTTATCGGCAGCGGTCCGTCCGGGCGTCGGGCGGCCGTTCAATCGGCAAAGCTCGGCAAGTCGGTGCTGGTGGTCGAGAAGGGCCACCGCGTTGGCGGCGTCTCCGTGCACACCGGGACAATCCCGTCGAAGACGCTACGCGAAACGGTGCTCAATCTGACCGGCTGGCGCGAGCGCGGCTTCTATGGACGCTCTTACCGTGTGAAGCACGAAATCGAAGCCGGCGACCTCATGATGCGGCTGCGCAAGACGCTCGACCATGAGGTCGAGGTGCTGGAGCATCAGTTTCACCGCAATGGGGTCAGGAGTACGCGTGGCGACGGCCGTTTTGTCGGACCGCACGAGATCGAGGTGACGAACGACAGCGGCGAGACCCAGGTTTACCGAGGGGCCAATATTCTGATCGCGTGCGGCACGCGGCCGTATCGCCCGGACTATGTGCCGTTCAACGGCAAGAACATCATCGATAGCGATGAAGTCATCGATCTGCCGGCGCTGCCGCGCAGCCTGACGGTGATCGGCGCCGGCGTGATCGGCGTCGAATACGCGACCATCTTCAACGCTCTCGATGTCGCGGTCACGCTGGTCGAACCGCGTCCGACTTCCTCGATTTCGTCGACCGCGAATTGATCGAGGAATTCATGCACGATCTGCGCGACCGCAATCTCGTACTGCGTTTCGGCTCCGCGGTGACGGCCATCGAAATGAACGGCAGCGGACGGCCGACCACCAAGCTCGCCGACGGCCGCACCATGACCAGCGACATGCTGCTGTTCGCGGCCGGGCGGGTCGGCGCCATCGACAATCTCAATCTCGGCGCGGTCGGTATCGACGTCGACAATCGCGGACACATCAAGGTCGAACCGAAGACGATGCAGACCTCGGTGCCGCACATCTTTGCCGCCGGCGATGTGATCGGATTTCCGAGCCTGGCGTCGACCTCGATGGAGCAGGGCCGCGTCGCTGCCTGCCACGCCTTCGGCATGGCGCCGCCGCCGCCGCCGGAGTTCTTTCCCTACGGGATTTATTCGGTGCCGGAGATTTCCACCGTCGGCATGAGCGAGGAGGAAGTGCGGCAGCGCGAGATCCCTTACGAGTGCGGCGTCGCGCGCTTTCGCGAAACCTCGCGCGGCCACATCATGGGGCTCTCAAGCGGCATGATGAAGATGATCTTCTCGACGCGGTCGCGGCGGCTGCTCGGCGTGCACATCGTCGGCGAAGGCGCCACCGAGCTCATCCATATCGGCCAGGCGGTGCTCAATCTCAAAGGGCACCATCGATTATTTCATCGAGAATACGTTCAACTATCCGACGCTGGCCGAGGCCTACAAGATCGCCGGGCTTGATGCCTGGAATAGGATGGGCAGCGTTTAGGGCGGATGAGTGCGGCGTAGTCCGCCGTTCACCGAAAATGGGAAGGCGATCACCCCAGCCGCCGGTCGAATTCCAGCACCGCGTTGAGCAGCACCTGCGCCCCGGCGGCGCATTCGTCGAAGCTGGTCGACTCCGCTTCGTTGTGCGAGATGCCGCCGGCGCAAGGCACGAAGATCATTGTCGTCGGCGCGACGCGGGCGATGTAGGCGGCGTCGTGGCCGGCGCCGGAGATCATGTCGCGCGACGTGAAGCCGGCTTTTGCGGTGCCGATGCGCACGCACTCGATCAGCTCCGGAGCGAACTTGACCGCCGGCGAATGCCAGATGCGCGTCTCGGTGTAACCGAGCTTCAGCGGCTCCATGATCGCGGGCAGCGACGCACGGAATTTCGCTTCCATTCGTCCAGCACTTTTTCGTCCGGATGGCGGAAATCGACGGTAAAGAACACCTCGCCGGGCACGACGTTGCGGCTGTTCGGCCTGTTTTCGATCAGGCCGACGGTGCCCACCGCGTCGGGCGTGTGTTCACGCGCGATAGCGTCGATACGCTCGATCATGCGGGCTGTGCCAAGGAGTGCATTCTTGCGCAGCCGCATCGGCGTTGCGCCGGTGTGCGCTTCCTGACCGGTGACCGTCACTTCATACCAGCGCATGCCCTGCACGCCTTGGACGACGCCGATCATGCGGCTTTCGTCTTCGAGGATCGGACCTTGTTCGATGTGCAGTTCGAACATGGCGCTGAATTTGCGCGCGCCGGCCTTTTCGCCGCCCTTGTAGCCGATGCGGGCAAGCTCCTCGCCGAAAGTCTTTCCGTCGCGGTCGGTGCGCGCGTAGGCGTATTCGGGCGTGAACACGCCGGCAAAGACGCCGGAGGCCAGCATGGCCGGGGCGAACCGCGAGCCTTCCTCGTTGGTCCAGTTGACGATCTCGACCGGCGCGTTGGTCTCGTAGCCGGTCTCGTGCAGCGTACGCATGGCCTCAAGCGCGCCGAGCACGCCAAGGGCGCCATCGAACTTGCCCCCGGTCGGCTGGGTGTCGAGATGCGAGCCCATTGCAATCGGCGGCAGATTGTTGTTCTTGCCCGGCCGCCGCGCGAACATGTTGCCGACTTCGTCGACCGTGACGGTGCAGCCGAGCGCCTCGCATTGCGCCTTGAACCAATCGCGGACCTGGCGGTCGAGGTCGGTCAGCGTGAGCCGGCAGATGCCGCCTTTCGGCGTGCCGCCGATCTGCGCGGTCTGCATCAGCGTATCCCACAGCCGCTGGGGATTGATCTGAAGGTTCTGCAAGGCGAGGGGCTCCTTTCAGGTATCATAATCCGGGAAATGACGACTTGAACCAACCGTCCAGCTGCTGCGACTAGACTGACGATGGCACGCCCGATCGTGTTCGCAATATTTGCTGCACTGTTCGTCATTGGTACGACGGCCGGTGCGCACGCGCAAAGCCGTAAGCCAACCCCTACCGAAGTCGCCGCCATCCGCAATTGCGCAGAAAAGAACAAGGACGATATCGACAAAGGCGAACAGGATTGCCTGTTCAAGCTAGTCGCCGAGCCCTGCATCGGCTCTCCTGGAAGCGCCTCCGATGCCACGCTCGCCGGTTGCTATCAGATTGAAGGCCTCGCCTGGGACGCCTTGCTCAATGAGAACTACAAGGCATTGCTTGCCGACCTCGATGATGAGCAGACGGCAAAAGCGCGGGCGATGCAGCAGGCATGGATCGGCTATCGCGATACGACCTGCGAATTTTATTACGACAAAATCCGCGGCACGATGGCGGGATTCATGGGCGCCGCGTGCGAAACTCGCGAGACGGCGCGGCGCGCCATGCTGCTCGGATTTTTCAGCAGGCTCTAATAGGCGGCGGTCAGGGCGTCACGTCGAGCCGTTCCACCCGGCGCGGCGCCGTCAATTCGCGCCACGTGGCGTTGGCGACATGCACGGCCGGGAAGGGCGGGCGCGGCACATATTGGCCCGCGCCGGCTTCGGCGCGCAGATCGTTGTCGAGCCAGGCGATCTCGCCGCGGGTCAGCGTCGCGCGCGGCAAACCCGTGCAGCGAAAGCCCTCGAACACATTGTAGTCGATCCGGCTGACCTGCCGTTTTGCCGAAATGGTTTTCGTCGCGGCGGGATCCCAGATGACGAGATCGGCATCCGAGCCGACGGCGACGGCGCCTTTCCTCGGAAAGATGTTGAGGATGCGCGCGGCGTTGGCGGAGGTCACGGCAACGAACTCCTCCTTGGTGATGCGTCCGGTATTGACGCCGGCGGTCCACAGCACCGGCATGCGATCCTCGAGCCCGCCGGTGCCGTTTGGGATTTTGGTGAAGTCGCCGCGGCCAAGCCGTTTCTGCTCCGACGTGAAGGCGCAATGGTCGGTGGCGACGACATGCAGCGATCCCGCCTGCAGGCCGGCCCACAGGCTTGCCTGATGGTCTTTCGGCCGAAACGGCGGCGACATCACGCGCCGCGCGGCGTAATCCCAATCCTTGTTGAGATACTCGCCGTCGTCGAGCACGAGATGCTGGATCAGCGGTTCGCCGAAGACGCGCTTGCCGGCAGCGCGCGCCCGCGCGATGGCGTCATGGGAGTCGCGGCAGGAGGTATGGACGACGTAGAGCGGACAACCGGCCATGTCCGCGATCATGATCGCTCGGTTGGTCGCCTCGCCCTCGACGGCGGGCGGCCGTGAATAGGCGTGCCCTTCGGGTCCGGTCACGCCCGAGCCGAGATAGTGTTGTTGCAGATGCCACACCACGTCGCCGTTCTCGGCGTGCACCAGCGGCATCGCGCCTAGTCCCGCGCAACGCAGGAAAGAATTGTAGAGTTCGTCGTCATTGACCATCAACGCGCCCTTGTAGGCCATGAAATGTTTGAACGTGTTGATGCCGTAGGTTTTGACGCAGACCTCCATCTCCTCGAACACCGGTTTGTCCCACCAGGTGATCGCCATGTGGAAGCCGTAGTCGCTTGCGGCGCCCTCGGCTTTGCGGCGCCAGTCCTGATAGGCCGCCAGCAGTGATTGCCCGGGATTGGGGATGCAGAAGTCGACCACCATGGTGGTGCCGCCTGAGAGCGCGGCCTTGGTGCCCCATTCGAAGTCGTCGGCCGACACCGTGCCCATGAAGGCGAGTTCGAGATGGGTATGCGGATCGATGCCGCCCGGCAGGACGTAACAGCCGCCGGCGTCGATAATCTCGCTACCCGACGCCACTTCCAGATTTTGTCCGATGGCGGCGACGATACCGTCGCGAACCAGAACGTCGGCGCGCTGCGAATGGTCGTGATTGACGACCGTGCCGCCCCGGATGACCCTTGTCGTCATGGCTTTCTACCGTTGATGCTGCAGCCCTGAAGTCATGCAAGTCTTGTGCAGTTGCCCCGAACCCAATGGCCGATCAAGTCTAACTCATTGAATCAGCGACGAATCAGCTATGATGGCTCCGCCGGTCACGCGGGAAAGCGCCATGCTGCGGGTGCGATTGAAAGCTGATGGCCGTTTGGTCGAAATACTGCCAGACGGTAGTGAGCGTGACATAGCCCCGGATCCGCGGTCGATTGCGACGGCGGCACATAATGCGGCTCGCGCTGCGGCCGCCGCTGGCCGTCTCGACGATGCTGCCTATGCCCGCAATGTGCGAAGCCGTACTGGACTGACGCAGACGGTATTCGCCGCGCGCATTGGCGTGCCGGTCGAGACGGTGCGAAACTGGGAACAGGGCAAGCGCTCGCCGCGCGGCCCAGCCCGTGCCCTGCTCAAGGTGATCGAAGAAGCGCCGGAGACGGCCTTCGCGGTGCTCGCTAAAGCGCGCTGATTTTGCGCCGCGTTTGAAACCTATTGCGGCCCCTGCATTGGGCTGGAGATGACCGGTACGATGGCCGATCTTTGTCCTGGATCATTGCCGCAACGCCGGAGCGTGCCGAATGAACGTTGTTGAAAGCCATGGCGCCCTAATCCCGTTGCTCGGCCTTGGCACCTGGGACCTGCGCGGGCGGGTCTGTGCGCGCGTGGTCGAACAGGCGCTGCGGCTTGGCTACCGTCACATCGATACAGCACAGATGTACGAGAACGAGCGCGAGGTGGGTGAGGGGCTGCGTGCCTCGGGCGTCAAGCGCGACGACGTGTTCGTCACCACAAAAATCTGGCCGAGCCATTTTGCTCCGCTCGAGCTTGAGCGGTCGGCGCGCGAACGGCTGGCGCAGCTTCGGCTCAATGAGGTCGATCTGTTGCTGCTGCACTGGCCCAATCCGCAAATTCCGCTTGCCGAGACGCTCGGCGCATTAGCGAAGGTCAAGCGCGAGGGGCTGGCTCGCCATATCGGCATTTCCAACTTTACCGTGGCGCTGATCGAGGAGGCTTTGAAGGTGACCACTGAGCCCCTGGTCTGCGACCAGTTCGAATGCCATCCGTTTCTCGATCAGTCGAAACTGATCGCTGCTTGCCGCAAGCATGGTCTGGCTGTTGTCGCCTATAGCCCGATCGCACGCGGCGACGCGCGCAAGAATGACGTGCTCAAGCGGATCGGTGCGGCGCATAAAAAGACGGCGACGCAGGTTTGCCTGCGGTTTCTGGTGCAGCAGGACATCGTCGTCATCCCGCGCACCAGCAAGGTCGAACGGCTTTCGGAAAATGCCGCGATCTTCGATTTTACCCTGAGCGATGACGAAATGAACGAGATCGCGAAGCTCGGCAGCCGCGATGGCCGGCTCGTCGATTGGGCCTATTCCGGCCGCATGAAGTGGGATTGAGCCGGCTCAGAACTCGACGTCGAGTTCTTCCAGTTCGTCGGGCTCGACTTTCGCGGCTTCGAGCCACTCCTGCATGTACGGCAGCGCCATGATGGTCTTGCAGTATTGCGCCGAAGCATGAATCCAGCACGACGTCATAGGTGAGGAAGCGAGTGCAGACCGGAGCATACATCGCGTCGGCGGCGCAGGGCTTATCGCCGAACAGGTAAGGGCCTTTATATTGGCTGAAGCAATCCTTCCAGATCGTCAGGACGCGATCGATATCGGCCCGTGCGCCGGCCCATGATTTGAAGCCCGGGAAATGCGCTTTCAGGTTCATCGGCAGCGCAGAACGCAAGTTGCTGAAGCCGGAGTGCATCTCGCCGCAGATCGAGCGGCAATGGGCGCGTTGCCCCTGATCGGCCGGCAGCAAACCGGCATCGGGGTTCATCTCATGGAGATATTCAGCGATCGCAAGCGTATCCCAGATCTTCTTGCCGTCCTGGATCAGGCAGGGGACGAGGAAAGACGGTGACAGCAGCAGCAGTTCGGCGCGGGTCGACGGATCGTCGCTGCCGACTGGTTTTTCCTCGAAGTCGAGGTTGGCCATTTTGCACAGCAACCAACCGCGCAACGACCAGGAGCCGTAATTCTTGCTGGCAATCGTAAGAATGGCCTTAGACATCCCGCGCCCTCATGCTGCCGGCAATAAAAAACTCAAACACTTGAAAGACCTTATCCCGCTCGGGCTAAGCAGGCGTGCGTCTCAGGCTACAACCCGATCCCCGCGCCCCAGCCCCGTAGTGCAGAGTGTTCATATTCTTGTCGCAGCGCAACAAGAAATGCACTAGCTTTCCCCGGGTTGGGGGTCGAGGTGCTGCCGTCAGGCGGCCGTGGCGGCCCGTTGGACACGGAATGCTATACCTCGCCTATCAGTTGCAGTCAGACATTATGACACCCGTCCGGACCTGGGCGAGCATGGCCGTCAACGCAGGCGGCGCACCATTGCTCTCCGACAATCCGGCGATGCGGAACCTCACGGCGGTCTACGAACTGATCGCGCGGGCGGGGCTGACCCATACCCGGCCACCTTTTGCCATAGATAGCGTCACGGTCGGCAACCGTGAAGTCGTGGTGCAGGAGGAAGTGGCGGCGCAGACGCCGTTCGGCACACTGCTCCATTTCAAGAAGGACGTAGCGGCGGTACAGCCGCGGGTGCTGATGGTCGCGCCGCTGTCGGGGCATTTCTCTACGCTGTTGCGCGCCACGGTGCGCACCATGTTGCCGGACCATGACGTCTACATCACCGATTGGCACAATGCGCGCGACGTGCCGCTGACCGCCGGCCGGTTCGGTTTCGACGAATATATCGACCATCTGATCAAGTTTCTCGAAGTGCTGGGACCGGGCACCCACATGGTGGCAGTGTGTCAGCCCTGCGTCGCGGCGCTTGCAGCCACCGCTATCATGGCGCAGGCCGGCAATCCGGCGCAGCCGCGCAGCATGACGCTGATGGCAGGGCCGATCGACGTGCGGGTCAATCCGACCACGGTCGACGATCTTGCGGCCAAGCAGACCATCGAATGGTTTGAGCGCACGCTGACGGCTTCAGTGCCGCTTCGCTATCCGGGAGCGTTCCGGCGGGTCTATCCCGGTTTCGTCCAGCTTGCTGCCTTCATGAGTATGAACGTGGATCGCCACGTCAAAGCCCACCGCGAGCTTTATGAAAACCTCGCCAACGGCGAACTCGAAAAAGCGGCGGCGACCAAGGCGTTTTACGACGAATATTTCGCGGTACTCGATCTCACCGCCGAGTTCTACCTGGAAACAGTACGCATCATTTTCCAGGAATATGCGTTGCCGCTCGGCAAGCTCGAATGGCACGGCAACAAGGTCGATCCGAGTGCGATCCGCCGCACCATGCTGCTGACGGTGGAAGGCGAGCGCGACGACATCTGCGCCGTCGGACAAACGGTGGCGGCGCACGACCTGTGCAGCAAGCTCCGGCCTTATCTCAGGCGCCACCACATGCAGCCCGGCGTCGGCCACTACGGCGTGTTCTCCGGCAAGCGCTGGGAGAACCAGATCTATCCGATTTTGAAGAACGTGATCCTGTCGAGCGACTGAGCCGACGCGCTGCTCGCGTTTTCCTTATCCACGAAACCGGATAGTCTTCCTTTGGGCAGGAACCGAGGACGGATAAAGACATGGCCACAAGCGTCAAGCAAATGATGGAAGCCGCCAACGCCGCGGTGCCGAAAATCACGCCGGCTCAGGCGAAAGAGATGATCGCCAAGGGCGATACGCTGGTCGTCGACGTGCGCGACGGCACCGAAGTGGCCGCGAGCGGGAAGGTCGTGGGCGCGGTTCACATCTCGCGCGGGCTCCTTGAATTCAAGGCCGATCCGGAAGCCCCGACCCACGACAAGAATTTCTCGAAGGACAAGAACATCGTTCTCTACTGCGGCTCCGGAGGCCGTGCGGCTCTGGCCGGCAAGCTGCTCAAGGACCTCGGCTACGAGAAAGTCTTCAATATGGGCGGCTTCAAGGATTGGGCCGATAGCGGCGGCCCGGTCGACAAGTAACTGTTCTATTCAACGCAAATACTTTTTTTCGATTTCGCGCATGCGGGCGTCGCCTTGCAACGCGAACACGTCGGCGACTGAAGCGATATCTTTCTCGACGCCGGCGATACCGCCTTCGGCCAGAATGCGGCGAAAGACGTCCTGCATCGCCGCGACGGCGGCGCGGATCGCGTGATTGCCGCAGATCACCAGGCCGACTTTGCCGAGGGCTGCGATATCGCCGAACGAAAGTTGCGGATAGGCGGTCGGGACCAGCACCAACGGGACGTGGCCCGGCCACGCTTTGCAGAACGCCACGGTCTCGTCCGGCGTTTTTTGCTTGCTGTGAATAAGCACGGCATCGGCGCCGGCTTCCGCGTAGGCCGCGCCTCGGCGCAGCGCTTCGTCCTGACCGGCGCCGGCAATCAGTGCCTCGGTGCGCGCGATGACGAGCACGTTGTCGGTTACCTTGGCCGCTGCGATTTTGCCCTGGAATTCCTCGATCGGCACCAGCTCCTGACGGCCGCCGGCACGCAGGCTCGAGTCTTTGGGAAAGGTCTTGTCCTCGATGACCACAGCGGAGACGCCCGCGGCCGCGTATTGCGGGACCACGTAAGCGACGTTCACGGCGTTGCCGAAACCGGTATCGAGGTCGGCAATTACCGGCGCGTCCTGCACCGCGCCGATTGCGCGCATCATATCGAGATGCGTGTTCATCGAAAGAATATTGGCATCAGGCACAGCGAAGGATGCGGACAGCTCAAAACCGCTGCCCCAGATCGCATCGAAACCGGCATTGGCGGCAAGTTTCGCGGCGAGCGGATTATGCGCCGCCATCGCAATCGCCGGACGGTGGACGTCGATCCTGGCGCGTAGGGCGGCGGCGCTTCGCTTCTCCTGTGCCACGGTCAGCGCATCGCGGCGGCGATATTGCCGCCGTCGACCGTGGTGACGTCGGCAGTGGTTTTGAGCGCGAGCGCGTGATGCACGAAGGCTTGCGCGACGTCCTCGGCGGTGACTTCGCGGCCCAGCAGGTTGCCGCTCATGTAGTCTTTTTCGCTCAAGTCCCGCGCTTTTGAACGCGATGCGATCATGTCGCTGGTGAGGAGACCGGAGCGGATGCGGTCGGCGTTGACGGCGTTAGCACGGATGCCGTCGGCGCCGTAGTCGAGTGCGTATTGCCGCATCAGCGCCAGTTCCGCCGCTTTAGGAATCCCGTAAGGTCCGAAATTCGGACCTGGATTGACCGCCTGCTTGGAGACATTGAACAACAGGCAGCCGCCGGTGCCTTGCGCGAGCATGATCTTCACGGCGGCCTGCGCGACGCGCTGGTGGCCGTAGAAATTCAGCTCGAAGCTTTTTCGCATGGTGTCTTCATCGATCTCGCCGATGCGCCCTTGCCAGGCAGCGCCGGCATTCGACACCACGATATCGACGCCACCGAAGGCCGCCGCAACAGCGTCGAATGCCGCGTGCACCGACGCCGCATTTGTCACGTCGCATACAACGGGCAGCGCGGAAGGCCCGATCGCTTTGGCCGTTTCGCTCGCTGCTGCGAAATTGACGTCGAGCAGCGCGACTTCCGCGCCGGCTGCCGCAAACGCCTTGGCGGCGGCGCCGCCGATGGCGCCGGCGGCCCCGGTGACGACCGCGATCTGTCCGGCGAGTGGCAGTTCTTTACGCGTGCCGAGCTTGGCCTGCTCCAGCGGCCAATATTCGCAATCGAACATATCGGCTTCCGAGATCGACTCGAACCGGCCGATCGCTTCGGCATCGCTGACACCCTCGATCCAGGATTCGGCAATATCGGCTGCAATCATGGCGTCCCGCTTGCTGCGGCCGAGCCCGAACAGGCCAAGTCCCGGAACCAGAACCACGCGGGGTAGGGGATCAAGCTCGTGCTTGATATGGCCGACACGCTTGTTGTGCTCCTCGAAGTAGCGATGGTAACGCGCGATGAATTGCCCCGCGGCATCGTGCGAAGCGCGGGAAAAGTCAGCAAGCTTGCCGGCTTCCGCCGCGGGCAAGAGCAGCGGCCAGTTCTTGGTGCGGATGGTATGGTCCGGTGTTATCACGCCAAGCTGGCTGCTGCGGGCCAAATCTCCGCGGCTGACGAAATTGAGCACGGCGTCGGTGGCGCGGAATTCGAGAACAAGCCGTCGCCATGCGCCGTCGACTTTCTTGTCCTTTTCGCTGCAAGCGCCGCGAAGGATCGGTGCAACTTCGGCGAGCTCGGCATGTTTGCGCGGAGCGGTAGCCACAACAGCGGATTTGTGGCGCGATGCGATAAAATTCTCCGCGAGCGTCACCATCTCGATCATGCGCTCGTAGGCTTCGCGCGCGCTCGCGCCGAAGGTAACGATGCCGTGTTTGCCAAGGATCAGCCCGTCGCTTGGCTTGGTCCGCTCAAAAACCTCGATTGCTTTCTTGGCGAGACCGAAACCCGGCATCACGTAAGGCACGAATGCCAGGCGTCCGGCAAAGACTTCCGCGCATTTCTTCTCGCTGTCGGCCTGGTCGATCACGCTCAGCACCGCGGTAGCGTGAGTGTGGTCGATGAACTTATGCGGCAGAAACGCGTGCAGCATGACCTCGACCGACGGATTGGCCGCCATCGGTTCGATCAGGCTCGCCCGCTCGACCCCGATCAGTTCGTCGTCGTCGATTTCGCCGAGCGTGCGAAGTTTGCGTAAAGACGCAAGTCGCACCGCCGGCATTCCGGCAACCTCGATCGACGCCATGTCGGTGCCGGTTGCCTTGATGCGCAGCACTTCGGTCTCGTCGCCGAA
The DNA here is from genome assembly GCA_963742215.1 of uncultured Alphaproteobacteria bacterium. Classification (GTDB taxonomy): domain Bacteria; phylum Pseudomonadota; class Alphaproteobacteria; order Rhizobiales; family Xanthobacteraceae; genus BOG-931. The sequence goes on along the minus strand of CAVULJ010000017.1, from coordinate 132,246 downwards.
GTGGTCGCGCATCGTCTCTTTCAGCGAAGTATTGCCGCCGCCGTGCAGGACCAGCTTGGGATCGCGGCCAAGCAGCCGCGTCGTATAGATGCGTAACGCGAAGTCGCGGCTGATGCCGGCTTTGGCAGCCTGCGCCGCGATTGTTTCAGCGTCGCGCTCGACCCACCCGCTTTTCATGGAGTCCTCTAATGGAGCGGATTTGACATTCGCGCGTCGTTGGCCGCTCGCTCGTAAGCGAATGTCAAATCCAAAGATCCATTAGCAATATATACTTGCGAGTGGTCCTTTGATTCAAACATTCGCTCAAAGCCCTGCCGAAATCGGAGGCGAATGTTTGAATACGACCACTCGTCGAATCATCTTTTCGATCAACCGCCGAACCGTTTCGACCACCATCCGGTCTTGCGTGGCTTGCTGGCATCTTCGGTCGTGATTGTCTCCGCAGCCGGTTCTGGCGCAGGCGTCACGACAGGTGTGGGTGAAGGCGTCGGCGCAAAGCTTTCGCCGCTCGAAACCGGCGCCGGCTCGCGCACGGTCGACCGCCGGCGTGGCGCCTCGGGCTCCGGCATGGACGGCTCTGGGATCACCGGAGTAGGCGCGGCAGCAGGCGACACAGCAGAAATCGGCCATCGCGTCGTGCGTTACGCGACTCGCTTGCGGCCGGAGTTGGGAACTGATCCCCCGACGCAAAGTCATGTTGGGGCTGCTGCTCGTCACGGGAAGAGCCGCCATTGCCGTTGCGCTCTTGCCGATTTTCCTGGCGATTGCGTCCGCCGCGGCGTCCGCGCCGACGCCGGCGCCGTCCGCCATCATGTTCGCTTCCTTCGGCGTCTTGGCCTTGGCGTTCGCCGTGATATTCCGGCCGCTCTTCGCGTTGACCATTGTCGGGCTCACCGTGCGGCCCGGCCGCGGCATCGTCGCTTGCGACAGCGTCGTCGGACGACACGAAGTGTTCGCCCGCTGGCTCGCTGCCGTCGTCGTTGATCGGAATTTGCTCGTATCGGCGTTGCTCACCGTTGTCGCGACCATTGCGCCCGCCGCGTCCGCGCCGTCGGCGCCGGCGGCGCGGTTCGCCGCTTTCGCCGTCATCGCTTTCGGCGGGTGCTGGAGACGCTTCCGCCTCGGCGGCCTGTTCTTCCTCAACCTCGTCGACGATGCTCTCGTCTTCAAGATCGTCCTCTTCTTCGAGCGGGGCGGCGGCGGCCTCGGCCTGATGCTGCTCGGCAATCTCCCGCGCCTGCTCGGGCGAATGCACTTGCTCACCGCGATCGACGACAAAAGCCTGCAGTGCTGGCGACCGTCTCGTCGGCGACTACCATAATGGTAATGGCGAAGCGCTCTTCGAGCGCGCGCAGATGCGCGCGCTTCTGGTTAAGCACGTAAGCCGCCACATCGCTGCGGGTGCGCGCGATGAGGTTATGGGTGGCGCTCTTCATCAACTGCTCTTCGAGTGCGCGGAGCACTTGCAGCGCCAGCGACGACACCGAGCGGACGTGGCCGGAACCGCCGCAATACGGGCACTTCTCGGTCGAGCTTTCCAGCACGCTGGTGCGGATGCGTTGGCGCGACATTTCGAGAAGGCCGAAATGCGAGATCCGGCCGACCTGGATGCGGGCGCGGTCGTGCTTGAGGGCTTCCTTGAGACGCCGCTCGACCGAGCGATTGTTGCGGTTCTCGTCCATGTCGATGAAGTCGATCACGATGAGGCCGGCGAGGTCGCGCAGCCGAAGCTGGCGGGCAATTTCATCCGACGCTTCAAGATTGGTCTTGAGCGCGGTGTCCTCGATGTGATGCTCGCGTGTGGCGCGGCCTGAATTGACGTCAATCGCCACCAGCGCTTCGGCCTGGTTGATCACGATGTATCCGCCGGAGCGCAACTGCACGACCGGCGAGAACATGGCGTCGAGCTGGCTCTCAACGCCATAGCGCGACAACAGCGGCTGGGTATCACTGTAAGATTTGACGCTCTTGGCATGGCTCGGCATGAGCATGCGCATGAAGTCTTTGGCTTCATGATAGGCGTCATCGCCGGCGACGATGACTTCGTCGATTTCCTTGCCATAGAGATCGCGGATCGAACGCTTGATCAGCGAGCCTTCTTCGTAGACGAGCTTTGGTGCGGTGGACTTCAGCGTGAGGTCGCGGACGGTCTCCCACATCCGCAGCAAGTATTCGAAGTCGCGCTTGATCTCCACTTTGGTGCGGCTCGCGCCCGCCGTGCGCAGGATGACGCCCATGCCCTCCGGCACTTCGAGATCGGCGGCTGCTTCCTTCAGCCGGGCGCGATCTTCGGCGCTGGTGATCTTGCGGCTGATGCCGCCGCCGCGGGCGGTGTTCGGCATCAGCACCGAATAACGGCCAGCAAGAGACAGATAGGTCGTCAGCGCTGCGCCTTTGGTGCCGCGCTCTTCCTTAACCACCTGCACCAGCATCACCTGCCGGCGCTTGATGACCTCTTGAATCTTGTACTGACGGCGATAGCGCGGCGCCCGGTCCGGAACCTCTTCCATGGCGTCGCTGCCGCCGACCGACTCAACGACTTCTTCGTCGTGGCCGTTTTCATGCTCGTTGTCATGTCCGTTGCCGGCGCCATTGACCTCTTCGACACTGCCATGATCGTCGGCGCCGCCACGTTCTGCGTCGCCTTGGTCTTCCATTTCGCCGTGGTCGCCCACCTCATGCTGGCTTGCTTCAGCGCTGGTTTCGCCGCCTGCTTCGGGGCGTCGCTTCAATCTCCGTGGGGCCTGAGACGGAAGCCGTGACCGCGGTCAGTTCGATCGTGGCCGGCGCGGATTCGTCGGCTTCATCCGTGTCATCGGAAGCGGATTCATGGGAAGCGTCGTCGCCTTCCGCTTCGTGCGGCTCGGCCGAGGTTCCCAAAGCGATATCGCCCTGCGATTCCGGCGTCTCTACCGCAGTGATTTCTGTTGGCTCAGCTGACGGCGGTTCACTGTCTTCAAGGGTCTCGGCAACTTGATCCGGACCGGCGAAGCCACCCGCCGGTGCTTCGGCGGCGTCACCGTGCACCGCTTCGTCGTTGCGGCGGGCGGGGCGGCCGCGATGCCGATGACGGCGGGGGCGCCGATCGGCCTCGTCGTCGGCGGCGCGTTGCGCGCGCTCTTCCTCGTCGATCAGCGCCTGCCGATCGGCGACCGGAATTTGATAATAGTCCGGATGGATTTCAGAGAATGCCAGGAAGCCATGGCGGTTGCCGCCGTAATCGACGAATGCCGCCTGAAGGGACGGCTCAACGCGCGTCACCTTCGCCAGATAGATGTTGCCACGAAGTTGCTTACGCTGCGCGGACTCGAAGTCGAATTCCTCGACGCGATTGCCGCGCAATACGACCACCCGGGTCTCCTCGGGATGGGTCGCGTCGATGAGCATTTTGTTCGCCATGGGATAATCTCGCGATGGGCGGCGTGCCGTCCGCTCCGCGCCGTATCGGCGACAGGGAACGGGCGCCAGCCCAATTGTCGGTGAAAGGGACGGATCGGATCGGACGAGCGCGACTGGCGGTATCGATCACTGCACCGGCAAACATGCCATGCCAAACCGACCGAACCTCGACTTCCCCTGCAAAGATCTGCCTTAGGGAGACTTGCTTGGGGAAGACTTGCGCCTCGAACATAAATTCCAAACCGCGATGAAGGCGACAGCGCGTGGCGCCATCGCAATTTCTCTCAATTGCTTACGGTATCGGCGCGAAACACTGCCGGCAGTTTTGATCTGCTGGCACATGCGTCGCACGCGAGGTTTCGGTTGTCCTTTATCCTTAAGGGTATCGACGTCGCTTGCTGGAGCCTTCGTCTGCGCGTTTCGGCGCCGAAGGGGGTCAAAAGCCTGCTTCCGCCCTGGGTCCCTTACCTTTTTTGGGAGCCATTTCGGCGGGGTGCTTTCAACAAGCGTCTGCCGGATGCCCTAACGCGACACAACCGGAACCTGTCACCGTCAGCCATTCTTCATAAAGCGCCTGACGGTGAATTGGCAAGCTGCATATAAAATGGGCCTGTTTCGGGCTGTTTTCTAGGGGTAGTGCCAGGTCCGCAGCCTTAAGATTTGGTTAACCGCGGCCTCCCTAAGGGAGTAAGGACGGGCGCCAATGGGGTCGAAACCGATGTTTGTCCGGGCTGCGGGCTGGGCTTTGCTCGGGGCGGTCTTCGCCGGGGTCGTCTGTGCCGCGGAAGGCCCGACAAGGGGTCCCCCCGGGCGACTCGTATCCGGTGGCGACCGACGTCCGCCTCGCCGGCGACGAAGCACAGACGCGCTTCGTAATGGACTTGAGCCGAAAGATCGATCTGCACGCCTTCACGCTTGCCGATCCCTATCGCGTCGTTGTCGATATCCCCGAGGTGACGTTTCAATTGCCGCCTAAAGCTGGTGACAGCGGGCGCGGCCTGATCAAGGCGTTTCGGTACGGGGTGATGATGCCCGGCGGCTCGCGCATGGTTTTCGATGTGACCAAGCCGGTTCGCATCGACAATGCCTATGTCGTCGATGCGACCGACAGCGCGCCGGCCCGCTTGGTACTTGATCTTGCGCCGACCGATCGCGATAGCTTTTGTAAGAAGATGGCGCTGGAGAGCAAATCGGCTCCTGCGATTTCGGCTTCTGTCGCGCCCCCTCCTAACCCTAATGATTCCGCGGCCGCTGGTGGTGCTCGATCCCGGGCACGGCGGTGTCGATACCGGCACCAAGGGGCCGGGTGGGGAGCTGGAGAAGGACATCGTTCTCGATTTCGCACAGCGGCTTCGCGACCGGATCGAAAAAGCCGGCAAGTACCGCGTCCTGATGACGCGTACCGACGACACGTTCGTGCCATTGCCCGATCGGGTACGGATTGCGCGCGGCGCCGGCGCGTCGCTGTTCGTCTCCATTCACGCGGATTCCTTGCCGAAGAAGGAAGGCGATGCGCAGGGCGCGACCATCTATACGTTGTCGGACAAGGCGACCGATCCCGAGGCCGAGCGGCTCGCCGAGCAGGAAAACAAGGCTGACGTGATCGCAGGTGTCGATCTCAAGGACGAGCCCGACGATGTCGCCGGTATTCTGCTTGACCTTGCCCAGCGCGAAACCAAGACTTTTTCGATACAATTTGCCCACAAGCTGGTGGATGATTTGAAGGGTGTCACGCGCCTGTACAAAAGCCCGTTGAAATCAGCCGGCTTCCGCGTGCTCAAGGATCCCGATGTGCCGTCAGTCCTGGTGGAATTAGGCTACGTGTCGAACAAGCAGGATTTGGCGTCGCTGTTGTCCGATAGCTGGCGCGACCATACGGCCGACGCGGTGGCTCATGCGATCGATGGCTATTTTACCACTCATGTCAGCCGGCGTTCATGCAGGGTCCAATTAGGCTAGGCTGTCGCGGCCTCAGTTTGAACAAAAAACAAGGCGACCAGAGCAATGACGACAGGGTGTTGTGGCGGTCGGGCGCTAAAACTGCCAAACTGCACGCGGCATAGGGTGAATTGGCGGCGAAGGCGCCGGCCGAGCCACGGCGGAATATTGCCAATGAAATTCGTGTTGCGACTTCTGGGCTTCCTGTTTGCGGCGGGTACGGTGGTTTTCATCGTCGGCGTGGCCGGTATTTCCGCGCTATTGTGGCACTATTCCAAGGACTTGCCGGACTATTCCCAGCTTCAGGATTATGAGCCGCCGGTGATGACGCGGGTTCATGCCGCCGACGGTTCGCTGCTCGCCGAATATGCCAATCAGCATCGGCTCTATCTGCCGATCCAGGCGATCCCGAAACTCGTCACCAACGCTTTCGTCGCGGCCGAAGACAAGAATTTCTATCAGCATCCGGGCATCGATTTTTCCGGCATCGCCCGGGCCGGCGTGCTGTTTGTCGAGAATTACGGCAGTGGCCGCCGCCCGCAGGGCGCTTCGACCATCACCCAGCAGGTCGCCAAGAACTTCCTGTTGACCAACGAGGTGTCGTTCGAGCGCAAGATCAAGGAAGCGCTGCTGGCGCTGCGTATCGAGCGCACCTACTCAAAAGACAAAATCCTCGAACTCTACCTGAACGAGATTTATCTGGGCTTCGGCGCCTACGGCGTTGCGGCTGCGTCGCTGCTCTACTTCGACAAGTCGGTGCATGAGCTGACGATCGCGCAGGCAGCCTATCTCGCCGCGCTGCCGAAGGGCCCGAACAACTACAATCCGTTCCGGCGCAAGGAAGAGGCGATTGCGCGCCGCAATTACGTGATCGATCGCATGGCCGAGGACGGCTACATCACCGCCGATGCCGCCGAGCAGGCCAAGAAGCAGCCGCTCGAAATCACGGTACGGCCGACCGGCGCCCACATATTTGCCGCCGAATATTTTACCGAAGAAGTGCGGCGCTACATCTTCGACAATTACGGAGAGAAAAAGCTCTATGAGGGCGGCCTCTCCGTGCGCACCACGCTCGATCCCAAGATCCAGGCCGAAGCGCGCCAGGCGATGGTCAACGGCTTGGTCAACTTCGACGAGACCCAAGGCTATCGCGGGCCCGTCACCAAGATCGATATTTCAGGCGACTGGGGCGTCAAGCTCGCCGATGTTAAATCGCTCGCCGATATCGATCCGTGGCGCATGGCAGTCGTACTCGAAGTGTCCGACCAGTCGGCGCGGATTGGTTTGCAGCCGGCGCGCGATCCCGGCGGCAACGTGCTCAAAGACCGCGCAACCGGAATCATTCCGCTTGAAGGCGTGAAATGGGCCAAGCCGGCAGGCGGTCCGTCGAAGCCGATCCAGAATGTCGCGCAGGTATTGCAGCCTGGCGACGTGATCTACGTCGAACCGATTCCCGATCAAGACGGCAAGTATCGGCTGCGCCAAGTTCCGGAAATTTCCGGCGCCATGGTGGTGATGGATCCGCACACCGGCCGTGTGCTCGCGATGGTCGGCGGCTTCTCGTTCGACCAGAGCCAATTCAACCGCGCGACCCAGGCGCTGCGGCAGCCCGGCTCATCGTTCAAACCGATCGTTTACTCTGCCGCGCTGGATAATGGCTACACGCCTTCCACCATTGTCATGGATGCGCCGATCGACATCGATACCGGCGCCGGCGGTGGCGGAGTCTGGAAGCCGGAAAACTACGGCGGTAAATTCTACGGTCCCTCGACGCTCCGTTTCGGCCTCGAGGAGTTCCGCAACGTGATGACGGTTCGGCTGGCGCAGGACATCGGCATGCCGCTGATTGCCGAATACGCCAAGCGCTTCGGCGTCTATGACGAACTGCCGCCGTATCTGTCTTACGCACTGGGCGCCGGCGAGACGACCGTGATGCGCATGGTCACGGCCTATTCGATGTTCGATAACGGCGGACGCCGCGTCATTCCGACCTTGATCGACCGCATCCAGGACCGCTACGGCCACACGATCTACAAGCACGACACCCGCGAATGTCATGGGTTGCGACGCCGCCTCGTGGAACAACAATCCAGAGCCGACGCTGATCGATCATCGCGAGCAAGTGATCGACCCAATGACGGCCTACCAGATCACGTCGTTGATGGAAGGCGTGGTGCAACGCGGCACCGGCACCGCGTTGAAAGCGGTTGGCAAGCCGATCGCGGGAAAGACCGGCACGACCAACGACTCAAAGGACGTGTGGTTCGTTGGGTTCTCACCAGACGTCGTTTGCGGCGTCTATATGGGCTATGACAAGCCGCGCAAAATCGGCGCCCGCGCGACCGGCGGCGGCCTGGCCGCACCGATTGTGCGCGATTTCATGAAAGTGGCGCTGGCCGACAAGCCGCCGATTCCATTCCGCGTGCCACCCGGCATCAAGCTGATCCGCGTCAACGCCAAGACCGGCATGCGCGCTGCGCCGGGCGACACCAATGTGATCCTCGAAGCGTTCAAGCCCGGTACCGCGCCGCCCGACAATTATTCCTTGATCGGCACCGAGACCGCGAACGGCAAGCCGATCGACACGTCGGTATCGGTCTCTCCTGACGCGGCGGCCGGCGCCGTGCGCTCCAGCACCGGCGGCCTTTACTGAGACTCGCATTGCACTTAAGGCGGCAAGCGATTAAATCGCCGGCTGGAGAATTTTCATGCGCGCCGAGATTTCCGCCATCGTCGAGGATATCAAGCAGTCAGCGGGACTGCTGAGGAGGCATCTTTGACGTCGACAAGGCGCGTGTGCGGCTTGCCGAACTGAACCGGCTGGCCGAAGACCCCGATCTCTGGAACGATCCCCAACGCGCCAGCCGCGTCATGCAGGAGCGCACCGCGCTCGATGACAACCTGAACGCGCTCACGCGGATCAATCAGGAGCTCGACGATCAGGTCATGCTGATCGAGCTTGGTGAAGCCGAGAAAGATCAGAGTGTCATCGCCGACGCTGAAGAGGCGTTACGCAAGCTGAAAGCCGAGGTCTCGCGCCGCGAGCTTGAAGCGCTGCTCTCGGGCGAAGCCGACAACAACGATACCTACCTCGAAGTGCATGCCGGCGCCGGCGGCACCGAGAGCCAGGACTGGGCTTCGATGCTGCTTCGCATGTACGCGCGCTGGGCCGAGCAGCACGGTTTCAAGGTTGATTTCATCGAAGAGACCCGGGGCGAAGAGGCCGGGATCAAATCGGCGACGATCGAAATCAAGGGCCGCAATGCCTATGGCTGGCTCAAGACCGAAAACGGCGTTCACCGGCTGGTCCGTATTTCGCCGTTCGATTCCAATGCACGCCGCCATACGTCATTCGCCAGCGTGAACGTCTATCCGGTTGTCGACGATACGATCAAAATCGACATCAACGAGTTCCGACGTTCGTACGGACACGATGCGTTCCGGCGGCGCCGGCGGCCAGCACGTCAACAAGACGGAATCGGCGATCCGGCTGACCCATATTCCGACGAATATCGCCGTGGTCTGCCAGGAAGACCGCTCACAGCATCGCAACCGCGCCCGCGCCTGGCAGATGCTGCGCGCGAAGCTTTACGAACTTGAGCTGAAGAGGCGCGAAGAAAAAGCCGCCGCGGACCAGGCCGCCAAGACCGATATCGGCTGGGGCCACCAGATCCGATCCTACGTGTTGCAGCCCTATCAGATGGTGAAGGATCTGCGCACCGGTGTCTCGACTTCGGATACGGCAGGCGTGCTCGACGGTGATCTCGATCAGTTCACCGAAGCCGCGTTGGCGCAAAAGGCGTTTGGCACTGCGCCGCAGAATGTAGAGGACGTCGATTAGCGACGCGCGAAAGATCAGCCGCTGCTCGGCTTACGACCCGCTAACAGTTTGGCGCCGGCGTCGAGAAATTTCGAAGGATTGACGGCTTCACCGTTGACCCGCGTCTCGTAGTGGACGTGCGGTCCGGTCGAGCGGCCGGTCGAGCCCAGCCGGCCGATAACCTGGCCCAGGCGAATGCTTTGGCCCACGGTGACGTCGATCTTGGAAAGATGGCCGTAGCGAGTCGCCAGCCCGTTGCCGTGGTTGACCTCGACCATGTTGCCGTAGCCGCCGCTCCAGCCGGCCATAGTCACGGTTCCGGCTGCGGTGGCGTGGATCGGTTCGCCCATTTCGCCGCGGAAATCTATTCCTGTGTGCATCGCCGGCACGTGCAGGAACGGATCGACGCGCACGCCGAATGGTGAAGTTTCGTCGATTTCGCCCGTTACGGGCGCGTGCAATGGCACGTTGACCAGTGAGGCGCCCAGCTTGTCGGCATAGGCGCGGATGATGCTCACCGCGGTCACCGCGCGCTCGAAGCTCTGTCCGGCCGCGGGCAATTTGACCGGCACGAAGGGACCGCCGACGGCGCCGGCCGGCGCGGCATCGAGCTTCAACCCTAGTTCGGAGAGCACGCTTCGCATCTTGCGGGCCTTGCTCTCGTAGCGATCCTGCAAGTTGCGCGAGCACCGCGGCTTGCCGGTGATCGATCCGATCGAGCGAAGCTTCGATGCGACCGAGTTTTGCGCCGATATCGGCGTCTTTGAGATTGCCGTGGCCACCGGGCATGTGCGACGGCTCCAGCGAGCTGCCGCGATCGAGCGGCTGCGGGCGCAACAAGGCGTCGCCGATCGGCGACGGCTTTTGGCTATTGGATGACGATCCGGTGGTGGACGGATCGGTAATGCCGTTCAGCGCCGAGGCGTGCGATTCAAGCGTCGCCTGACGATGCAACAGTTCGTTGAGCTTCTGCTCAAACTGTTCCTGATCGAGAAGCTGGCGGCTGGTGGTGCGATCGATCCGTGCGCGGAGTTCGGCGATGCGGTCTTCGTAGGCGTACTGTTGTTCCGCCTGCCGCGCCATCACGCCTTTGATGACGTCGTTGCTGAATGCAAAATACGTTGCGGTCGTGATCGACCACCCGGCCATGATCACGACGGTGCCGACGCAAATCCAGAAAGCCACCGGCCCGAATCTGATTTGCCGTCCACGGTGGGCGATGGTGTAGCCGGCGCCCGAGCTTGCTGGAGGCTGTGACTGTTTGGCAATTTGCTGGCGGGGCTTGGCGGCGCGAACCATTCCTGCGAGGATGATGTTGCGCACGAGCTATCCGTTGCGACGAAGACGCCGACCATTGCGACATTGACGCTCCCACCCGGACCGCCTGTCAGGAAGGCGGCTGCCCGAGCGCGAAATTTGGAGCGCTTATGGTTAATATTCGGCAAACCGGAGCGGACGATTTTGCCGGCTTCGGTAAATACTTCCGCAACGATCACAAGGCGTTGGCTTACAGTTCCTTGCTAATGCGCTTGTTACAGTTCTTTGGCGGCGGCCAGGACCTCTTCGGCGTGACCGTCGACCGAGACTTTTGGCCACGCTTTAGCGATGCGCTGATCCGGTCCGATCAGGAAGGTCGCGCGCACGATGCCCATGAATTTCCGGCCATAAAGCGACTTCTCCTGCCAGACGCCGTAGTCCTCGATCATCCGGTGCTTCTCGTCGGACGCGAGCGCGATCGAAAGCTTATGTTTGGCCTTGAATTTGTCCTGGGCCGGAACCGGGTCCGCCGAGACGCCCAGGATCTGCGTGTTGGCTTTGGCGAAGGCGCCGCGCAACCGGGAAAAGTCGATCGCTTCCTTGGTGCAACCGGGAGTGTCGGCGCGCGGATAGAAATAGAGCACCAGGTTCTGGCCGGCGAAGTCGGCCAATGAAACACTCGCGCCGCCGTCGCGCGGCAGATTGAAGTTCGGAGCCTTGGCGCCCGGCGCCAGTTTGCCCGATGGCGCCTGGCTCTCGTCGGTCGCCGCCTTTTTCCCGTTTTTTGGCCGGTTTCTTGGCGTTTTCTTGGCCGGCTTTTTGGCGGCGGATTGCTTCGCGGGTGCGGGCTTTACGGGCCATATGCCTTCCTTTCGACGCTTTCCAAGCGGCATTCTCGAAGGCCAGAATACGCGCTTGGGGTGGGGCGGTCGATTCTGTCAACCTTTAGGGATTCGCCGGAGCGCACGGCACTCTGCTGCGCTTTCGTTCTGACTGCACCACGGTCGAGGGGACGCCCGAGGGGGATGACTAACCAGGACAGGCAGACCGCGGCTCACCCGAGATGGGAGTCTGGCGCGCATTTGCGTCGGACGACGGCGCGCCCTGTTGACCCTCGCGTGCAATACGCCGACGGGAATCCGTACGCCGCCGCTTATCGCAGGCTGCTGGGCCGGCACCGCCGGCTAATCCGCCGCGTCGGAATTATTAGCGCCGTTGTCGCCGGCGTCATTTTGGTTGCTGTGGTCGGACTGTTGTGGCGGCTTTCAAGCGGCCCGATCCAGTTCGATGTCGCCACGCCTTGGCTCACGGCGGCGATCGAAGAGAATTTCGGCAGCCAGCACAAGGTTCAGGTCGGCGGCACGCAAATCGAGCGTACCTCGAACGGCGGCGCGGCCGTGCGTATCCGCGATATCGTGGTGCGCGATCCCGACGGTACGGTGGTCGCGAGCGCGCCGAAAGCCGAAGTCCGCGTTTCCGGCATGAGTCTTTTTAGCGGGCATATGCGCGCCGAAAGTCTCAACCTCGTCGGCGCCGAAATGGCCGTGCGCATCGAGCACAACGGCGATGTGACGGTCTTTGCCGGCCCCAACAAACATCCGTTGCGACCGCTGCCGGTCCAGGTAACTGCGCCGCTCGCGGCGGCTTCAGCGATCGGCCCACCGTCGCACTACGGCTTCAGGCCGGCTCACGGCTCGACCGCGCCGCCGCCTCGCGCAGACAGCGATATCTTTGCCGCTTGCTGAATTGGATCGACGGTATTGGCGAGAGCGGAGCTCGACGGTCACGAGTTGCGCGAGCTTGGTCTGAAAGACGGAAATCTCACGGTTGATGACGAACGCACCGGCAAGCAGTGGAGCTTTAAGGACATAACGCTCAGCCTGGAGCGGCCGCGCGGTGGCGGTGTTGTCGTGACGCTTGGTTCCGATAACGCGGCGCGGCCATGGGGTTTGACGGCCTCGATCAAGCCGAGCGCGATGGCGCCCATAGCATCGCGCTGGAAGCCCGCCACGTTGCAGCCAGCGATCTCATTCTCGCTGGACGCATCGGTGACGGCACCATCGAGACCAACTTGCCGCTTTCGGCAAGCTTGCGCGGCGAGATCGGCGCCGATGGCGTACCGCAGAGCTTGACCGGGCGGATTGTTGCCGATGCGGGTTTCTTCAGCAGCGGGGACGACGGCCGCATCGATCTCGACCGTGCCGAAATCAAGCTCGATTGGGACGCCGGCAACCGCGTACTGACGATGCCGGTACAGGTTATTTCCGGCCACAATCACATGACGCTGCTCGGCGAAGTGCGCGCGCCCGAACAAGTTGGCGGCACCTGGCAGTATAGGGTTGGCGGCGGTTCGATCGTTCTCAATTCGTCGGCGAATGCGAGCGACGCGTTGGTTCTCAACCGTATCGCCGTGATCGGTCATTACGACGCGTCCAAACATATTTTCTCGATCGATAACGGCGACATCGGCAACAGCGACGTTGGTGTCGCGATCTCCGGCAAGATGGAGCCCGCAAACGGCGATATTCATGTAGCGGCGGGCATTGCCGCCACCCGCATGCCGGTTGAACTCGTTGAAGCGTCTCTGGCCGGTTTTTGTCGTGCCCAAAGTGCGCGACTGGTTCCTCGAACATCTCAAGAGCGGAACGGTGGAGCGCGTGGTGATCGCGATTAACGCGCCGTTTGAAACGCTCAAAGCCGACGGTCCGCCGGTGCCTGACGACGGCCTCTCGATCGATGCTCAAGCCACCAATTGCGTGCTGCAGCCGGTGGTAGGTCTTCCGGACCTCCACGACGCCGACCTCAATGTTCACATCGTCGGCCGCGACGCTGTGATCTCGGTGAACAGGGCGGTGGCGGATATTTCGTCCGGCCGCAGACTTGTGCTGTCGTCGGGCGTGTTTGAAGTGCCGGATACGGCGCCGCATGAGCCGCCGGCGCGCGTTCATTTCAAGCTTGATGGCCCTGTACCCGCCGCCGCCGAACTGTTGGCGACGGACCGTCTCCGCGACGCTTCCGGCGTGCCGTTCGATCCGGCGACCACGCGCGGCACGATGAGCGCACAAGTTCAGCTCAGCATGCCGATGAAGGCCAATTTGCCGCCGGGGACGACGCAGTATGCAATCGCGGTCGATGCGACAAATTTTTCCGCCGACCGCCTGATCATGGGTCAGAAGGTGGATGCGGCGATACTCAAGATCGTTGCCAATAACCAGGGCTTCGCTCTCAAGGGCGACGTCAAGATCGGCGGCACGCCGGCAAGTCTCGAATACCGCAAGGCGCGCGGCGATGATGCCGCCGATGTCAGTCTGACCGGGATGCTCGACGAGAATGCGCGCAACAATCTCGGCATCGATCCCTCGAACTCGATCAGCGGCTCCATTCCGATCACGGCTTACCGGCCGAATGAGCACAGGTCCCGATCGCGATGGCCGTTTCGCGGTTGAAGCCGATCTGACGCCGGCGATGATCGACGGATTTCTGCCGGGCTGGGTGAAACAATCGGGCAAACCTGCGCGCGCTACTTTCACGCTGACCACCAAGCCGCAATCGATCCATATCGAGGATCTGCTGATCGAAGGCGCCGGCGGCGGTGTCAAAGGGACGGTCGATCTCGATGGCGCAGGCGATTTGCAATCGGCAAACTTTCCGTCCTACGGCTTTTCCGACGGCGACCGCGCCAGCCTGAAGGTCGATCGCACTCCTGATGGCGCGCTCAAAGTCGTCATGCGCGGTGACGTGTACGACGGCCGCAATTTTATCAAAACCGTATCCGGCGGTCCGGCAAGCCAGCCGTCAGGCAAAAAACAGACCCCCGATATCGATCTCGACATGAAGCTTGGCGCCGTGGCCGGCTTCAACGGCGAAGCGGTGCGCAACCTCGATTTGAAAATGTCGCGCCGGGCGGGCGAAATCAGGAGCCTTGGGCTTTCGGCCAAGATCGGGCGCGATGCGGGACTGACCGGCGATTTGCGCGGCGGCCGCGCGGCAGGACGGCAGGCGATCGTTCTGACCACCGGAGACGGCGGCGCGCTGTTCCGTTTTACCGATGTCTATTCGCGCATGAACGGCGGGCAGCTGGTAATGATGATGGATGCACCGTCGGCCTCAAAATCCGATGCAGCACGGCGCCATTACCGTCCGTGATTTCTCCGTGCATGACGAAACGCAATTGCAGCAGGCCGTCAACAACAATGGCGGCGCTCAGGCGCAGCGCAACGACATCGCGTTCTCGAGCATGAAGGTCGATTTCGACAAATCGCCGGGAAAAGTCGTTTTGCGCGACGGTGTGGTGCGTGGGCCGTTCCTGGGCGCAACTATTGATGGACTGGTCGACTACTCACGCGATGAGATGCGACATGCGCGGCACGCTGGTGCCGCTTTACGGAGCCAACAATCTGCTCGGACAATTGCCGATCGTCGGATTGTTTCTGGGCGGCGAGAAGGAAGGCCTGATCGGCATCACCTATGAAGTGGTCGGCCGGCCGGGCAACCCGGTCCTGCACATCAATCCGGTTTCAGCCCTGGCGCCGGGCTTGCTGCGCAAGGTGTTCGAGTATCCGATGGGCGCCAGCCAGCCTCCGCCTGCGACCGACGACAGCGGCGATAATCAGTAAATCTCAGACTGGCATTTCAGTGAGCAGGATGTGACGCTTCCTGCCGAGCGATAGCCCTTGCGCTAACTCTTCGGCTTTAGTGGAATTGTCACGTTTTTTTGACCGGTCGCTGCAACGCTTGGCGCTTCGTTGTCAAATCGCCGGGCTCGATCTTTGACCATGGTCCGCGTTTTTCTGATTGCGCGACGGTAAATAGCACCGTCTTTATGCGCTAGCCGCGCCTGCGCGTAAGGCGCTAGCACATCCAAGCTGCTTTGATGTTGCGAATCGCGCGAATCGTCGATGCTCGGGATGGTCGGCAGTCCTCACCCATGCCACCTCTCCTCGAAGGTCGTACGGGCTGTGCCTGCTGCGCTGCTTCGGCGGGCGCCTTGCCGTGAACCAGCGCCGTCGCTTCGGTGGCGAGCACCTTTTTGGCTTCGTTGATCTCCGCGCCTTGGAGCGCAGCGAGACGTTCGATCTCATCGAGCGGCAAGGTGGTGAAAAGCTTGAGGAAGCGGGCTACGTCGGAGTCCTCGGTGTTGCGCCAGTATTGCCAGTAGTCGTAGGGGCTCACCTGCGCCGCATCGAGCCACACCGCGCCGGCTGCGGTCTTGCCCATCTTGGCGCCGGACGACGTTGTTAGCAGCGGCGAGGTCAGCGCAAACAATTGCGCGTTGTTCAAACGGCGGCCGAGATCGATGCCGTTGACGATATTGCCCCACTGATCGGAGCCGCCCATTTGCAGAACGCAGTCGTAACGCTTGTTCAATTCGACGAAATCGTAGGCCTGCAGGATCATGTAATTGAATTCAAGGAACGAAAGTTCCTGCTGCCGCTCCAGCCGGAGCTTCACTGAATCGAACGCGAGCATCCGGTTGACGGAGAAATGCCGGCCGATATCGCGCAGGAAATCGATGTAATTGAGCGTGTTCAGCCAGTCGGCATTGTTGGCCATAATTGCATCGTTCTTGCCGTCGCCGAATTGCAAGAAGCGCGAGAAGATTTCGCGGATGCTTTTGAGGTTGCCGTTGATGATGTCGTCGGTGAGCAGCCGCCGGCTCTCGTCCTTGCCGGAGGGGTCACCGACCCGGGTGGTGCCGCCGCCCATGAGCGCGATCGGCCGATGGCCGGTTTGCTGCATCCAGTGCAGCATCATGATCGGCAACAGCGAGCCGACGTGAAGGGAAGGGGCGGTGCAGTCGAAACCGATATAGGCCGTGACCGTCGACTTGCGCGCGAGCGCGTCCAGGGCCTCGGGCTCCGAGACCTGGTGAATGAAGCCCCGGGTGGCGAGAACGTTGAGGAAATCGGACTTGTAGGCGCTCATTACCGTTCAATTGGGTTGAACCGTGGCTCGGCGGCGCCGTTGGTGTAACAGGTCCGGTGCGTGATTCAACTCTTACAAAGAGTATGGTAGCGATGGCACCAACGGTGAGCACCGGGTTTACAAAAGCACGCCGCACGACGGCGTCCGCCGGCTTGCCGGTGAGGCCGTGATGGCGCCGAAAGGCAAGGTCTGGCTGATGAAATTGAAATCAGGCGCGATCGTTCTGGCGATATTGGTGGCGTTACTTTCGCCCGCGCATGCCGATCGGCTCGACGAGGTCAAGGCGCGAGGCACGTTGATTGTCGGCGTCAGCGACACGACCCCGCCGTTCTCATTCAAGAGACCGAGCGAAAACGTCGTTATCGGCTACGACATCGATCTTGTTCGGGCTGTCGCCAAACGCCTTGGCGTCACTGTGCAGACCGTTTCGCTGTCGAGCGCAGAGCGTATTCCGATGTTGCAACAAGACAAACTCGACCTGGTCGCGACCTCGATGACGCGAACCAAGGCGCGGCTGCGCGACGTCGATTTCAGCCACATCTATTTCATTACGCCGCACGCGGTAATCGTCAAGGCATCGAGCGGCATCACGTCCGTGCATCATCTCGCCGGCCGTAAGGTATCGTCAGCGTCAACGTCGACCGCGGGCGAAGATCTGGAAGAGGTCGTGCCCGACGTAAAGGTCGTCTATGTGCGCGACTATGCCATTGCCTTTGCGGCGCTCAAAAATGGCGATGTCGATGCGTTCACAACCGACGAGACGGTGCTACGCGCCATCGTGCAGCAGGACGGCCATGCCGCCGACTATGTGTTCCTTCCCGACTTCACCAAGTCGCGCCAAGTCGGCTTCGCGCTGAAGAAAGGCGCGCCGCGTTTTGCGGACGCGGTCAATCACGCGCTCTCGAGGTTGAAGCGTCGGGCGAGGCGGCAAAAATATTCGAAGCCTGGTTCGGCCCCGGCTCCGAGCAGCCAATGGTGCGCAAGTTCAAAATTCAGCCGGACTGACGGTGCAGGGGCCGGTGGTCCCGTGCGTCTCGGATGCGGCCCTAATGCGCCGCCGCCTGCTTCAGCGGATCCTTGACCGCCTGGAAGGTCGCGAATTCGACGGCCCAAGGCTCGCCGTCTTTCTTCTCGACCTTGCGGATATAGACGTTCTGGATGATGTCGCGGGTTTCCGGATCGATCGAGATCGGCCCCCGCGGGCTTTCCCAGCTCATGCCCTTCATCGCGGCGATCACGGTGTCGGCGTCGGTCTTGCCGCCGGTCTTCTTGAGCGTCTCATAGATCAGGTGCATGCCGTCGTAGCCACCTACCGAAATGAAGTTGGCGCGATGGCCGGTGGCCTTCTGGTAAGCCGCGACATATTCCTTGTTAAGCGCCGACGGATGCGCCGCCGAATAGATGCCGGCGGTGACGACGCCAAGAAGCGTGTCACCTGTGTTCGGCAAATCATCATCGTCGGTGATATCGCCCGGGCCAACCAGTCTGATGCCGGATTTGTCTAAACCGCGTTCGGCAAATTGCCGTGCGAAGGTGCCGGCCTGACCGGCCGGCACGAACACGAACAGCGTGTCCGGATGCAAGTCGGCAGCGCGTTGCAGGAACGGCGCGAAGTCGGCATTGGCGAGCGGCACCTTGAGCGTATCGAGAATCTGCCCGCCGCCCTTGGTGAAATTTGCTTCGAACACCTTGCCGGCTTCGGCGCCCGGCGCCCAGTCGCGACAGCACCGACACGGCTTTCTTGCCGCCGTCCTTGATCGCCCAGTCGGCAATGATGCCGGACTGCTGGCCGAGAGTGAACGACGTGCGCACGTAGTAGGGCGAGCGCTCGGTTACCACAGAGGTTCCCGACACCATGACGACAGTAGGTATTTTGCCTTCGGCGGAAATTGGCGCCATCGACATCGCGCTCGGCGTCAGACAGGCGCCGAGGAAGGCCACATGATCGTTGACGACCATTTCCTGAGCGATGCGCTTGGCATTGTCGGGAACGCTAGCGTCGTCACGAATGATCAGTTCGATCTTCTTGCCGGCGACCATATTGCCGTGCTGCGCGATGTAAAGATTGGCGGCCGCGGAGATTTCACGGCCTACCGCGCCCGAGGTGCCGGTCATCGGTGCGACAATGCCGATCTTTACGACGTCTTGCGCCGATGCACCGGCGACGCCCAGTGCGATCGCCGTAATCGCCAGACAGCCGGCGACGAGATACTTGTGACTCATTGAGCGTTCCTCGTTTTCCTCAGTTCGTGGCTTTGTGAAGCGGGTCCTTGATCGCAGGGAAGGTATCGAACTCGATTGAATAGGGCTCTCCGTCCCTTTTCTCGACCCTGCGCATGTAGATGTCCTGGACGATGTCGCGGGTTTCCGGATCGATCGAGACCGGCCCGCGCGGGCTTTCCCAGCTCATGCCCTTCATTGCGGCCAGAACGGTATCGGGATCGGTGTTGCCGTTGGTTTTCTTGAGCGTCTCGTAGATGAGGTGCATGCCGTCCCAGCCGCCGACCGAGATGAAGTTGGCGCGCTTGCCGCTGGTCGCCGCGGCATAATCGGCAACATATTTCTTGTTCATCGCGGAGGGATGCGCAGCGGAATAAAAGCCGGCAGTGACGACGCCGAGCAGCGCGTCTCCGCTGCTCGGCAAATCATTGTCGTCGACGACATCGCCAGTGCCGACCATCTTGATGCCGGATTTGTCGAGACCGCGTTCCGCAAATTGCCGCGCAAACACGCCGGCCTGGCTCGCCGGTACGAACACAAACAGCGTATCGGGCGCAAGATCGCGGGCGCGTTGCAGGAATGGCGCGAAATCGGGATTAGCGAGCGGCACCTTTATATAGTCGAGAACCTGGCCGCCGCCTTTTGTGAAGCTCTGGTCGAATACTTTGGCGGCTTCCGCGCCCGGCGCCCAGTCAGTCATCACCATGACGGCTTTTTTGCTGCCGTTTTTGATCGCCCAGTCGGCAACGATGCCGGCCTGCTGACCGAGCGTGAAGCTCGTGCGCACGTAATAGGGTGAGCGTTCGGTCGCGACTGAGGCGCCGGAGATCATGATGACGCCAGGCACCTTACCTTCGGTGACGATTGGCGCCATCGACAGCGCCGTCGGCGTGGATCCGGCGCCGAGAAACTGCACCTTGTCGTTGACGACGAGTTCTTGCGCGAGCCGCTTGCCGACATCCGGTACGGTGCCATCGTCACGCACGATCAGTTCGATTTTCTTGCCGGCGACCGTGTCGCCGTGTTGCGCCATATAAAGTTTTGCCCCGGCGACGGCCTCCTGGCCGGCCGGTCCAAGCGTGCCGGTCATCGGCATGACGAGGCCAATCTTGACGGTATCTTGCGCGGCGGCTGCGCCAGCGCTGATCGCAAGCGCGAGGAGTGCGAAACCAATCGCAGCGATGCTATTGCGGCGCATGATACTTCCCCCCACGGTTTTGCCGGCATTGAACGACCGGGGAGGGAGTATTGCAAGCGCGCTACGGTCGCACGCCGTCAGACGTTAGTTGTGGCGCAACGCTTTACGCCGCGGTCGCCGGCCGTCCGTTCTTGCCGAGGCGCTTGTCCAGATATTGTCCGATGGACTCCATCAATGGCTCGACTTTGCCATCGAAGAAATGATTGGCGCCCGGAACTACCTTTTGCTCGATCACGATGCCTTTTTGGGTTTTCAGCTTCTCGACCAGGGTAGTGACGTCGCGAGGCGGCACCACGGCATCCTTGTCGCCATGGATGATCAGGCCGGACGACGGGCAGGGCGCCAGAAATGAGAAGTCGTAGAGATTGGCCGGCGGCGCGATCGAGATAAAGCCTTCGATCTCCGGCCGGCGCATCAGAAGCTGCATGCCGATCCAGGCGCCGAACGAGAAGCCGGCGATCCAGCAGGCGCGCGCTTCCGGATTGATTGTCTGCGCCCAATCCAGCGCGGAGGCGGCATCCGACAGTTCTCCGATGCCGTGATCGAAGCCGCCCTGGCTGCGGCCGACGCCGCGGAAATTGAAACGCAGCGCCGAGAAGCCGCGATGCACGAAGGCATAGTAGATCTGGTATATGATCGGGTGGTTCATCGTGCCGCCGAATTGCGGATGCGGATGCAGCACGATGCCGATCGGCGCATTCTTTTGCCGCGCGGGATGGTAACGGCCTTCGATGCGGCCGCCGGGACCCGTGAAGATGACTTCGGGCATGTTCTTTTAGAACCTCGATCGCTGCGGCTTGGGCTATCCGGCGGAATCGCGCGCTGCTTGACGCAGCCGGGGCACCTTCGTAAGCCTCTATAAGTATTTCGTTTTTTGGAACCGGCAAGGTGCGGTTGGCGGCCCCAATGTCGGGTCGCGACTTCTACCACAGGCCGGGGGACAAAAAGCAAGCATTACCAGCACAGCCGCCAACATAACGTCATGCCGGACCGCAGTTATTTCGACTGGAACGCGACGACGCCGCTGCGGCCTGCGGCGCAGAGAGGCCATGGCGGAGGCGCTGGCCGTCGCCGGCAATCCGTCTTCGGTCCATGCCGAAGGCCGCGCGGCGCGGCGCGTGGTCGAGCAGGCCCGCGAACAGGTCGCGGCGCTGGTCGGCGCGAAGCCGCCCGACGTGTTTTTCACCTCGAGCGGCACTGAAGCCAATATGCTGGCGCTGACGCCGGCCATCGAAACGCGCAACGAGAAACAACCGCGCGACAACTTCTGATCTCGGCGATCGAACATTCGTCGGTACGCGCGGGCGGCCGGTTTCCACACAAGGCAATTGCGGATTTGCCGGTTGATCGCGAAGGGCGAGTCGATCTCGCGGCGCTAAAGCCCGCATTAAGCGGCAGTTCGCGGGCCTTGGTGTCGATCATGCTGGCCAACAACGAAACCGGCGTTATCCAGCCGGTTGCCGAGGCCGCATCCATCGTTCATGCCGCCGGCGGTCTCTTGCATGTCGATGCAATCCAGGCGGTGGGACGGATTCCGGTCGATATCGGAACGCTCGATGCCGATTTCCTGACGCTCTCGGCGCACAAGATCGGCGGGCCCAAAGGGGTCGGTGCGCTGGTGCGCCGGGATGACGCCCTGCATGTCGCCGATCCGCTGATCCGCGGCGGCGGGCAGGAGCGGGGGATGCGCGCCGGTACGGAAAACGTTCCCGGTATCGCTGCTTTTGGTGCCGCCGCGGCCGCCGTGCACGAGCTTCGCTTCGGAAGCAGGGCGGATGCGGGCGCTGCGGGACAAGCTCGAGGCCGGGCTTAAGGCAATCTCGCCAAAGGCCGTAATCTTCGGTTCTGGCGCTGACCGGCTGCCGAACACCACCCTTTTTGCGGTCGAAGGGTTAAAGGCCGAGACCGCGGTTATCGCTTTTGATCTCGAGGGGATCGCCGTGTCTTCCGGGGCGGCCTGCTCGTCGGGCAAGGTCCAGCCCTCCCATGTCCTTGCAGCCATGGGGGTTTCTCCGGCGCTGCTGCGCGGGGCGGTGCGGGTAAGCCTCGGCTGGACCACGACAGAAACCGACGTCGAAAGGTTCCTGAACGCTTGGAGAAAGCTCGCAACTGCATTATCTAAGGGTCAATCCGGCATCGCAGCCTAACTGGCTGTATAACCGATTGATTTCCGGGGTGTTTTGAACGGTTCAAGCACCCCTAAAACTAGGTGACCAGAGACGTAGGGCCCACCTGACCATACCGACTTAATCCAACCCGCGGTCCTTGAAACCGTGAGCGGAGGGACGAATGCCGGCAGTGCAAGAGACCGTCGACCAGGTCCGGCGCATTGACGTTGACCAATACAAGTACGGCTTTGAGACGGTGATCGAATCCGACAAGGCCCCGAAGGGCCTTTCCGAGGACACGGTCCGTTTCATCTCGGCCAAGAAGAGCGAGCCGGAATGGATGCTGGCGTGGCGGCTCGACGCCTATAAGCGCTGGCTCACCATGCGCGAGCCGAAATGGGCCAAGGTCGAATACGGCCCGATCGACTATCAGGACCTCTACTATTACTCCGCTCCGAAGAAGAAGGACGGACCGAAGTCGCTCGACGAAATCGATCCGGAGATTTTGAAGACCTACGAGAAGCTCGGCATTCCGTTGCGCGAGCGCGAGGCGCTGCTCGGCATCCAGCGGCCAGCAAACGAAACGGCGTGGACGGTGAGGACCCCGGCAACGGTAACCGCAGGGTCGCGGTCGACGCGGTGTTCGATTCCGTTTCGGTTGCCACGACCTTCCAGGCGGAGCTGGCCAAGGCCGGCGTGCTGTTCATGCCGATCTCGGAAGCCATGCATAAGCATCCCGAGCTGGTGAAGAAGTATCTCGGCTCGGTAGTGCCGGTCAGCGACAATTTTTTCGCGACGCTCAATTCGGCGGTGTTTTCCGACGGCTCGTTCGTCTACGTGCCGCCGGGCGTGCGCTGCCCGATGGAGCTGTCGACCTATTTCCGCATCAATGAAAAGAATACCGGACAGTTCGAACGTACGCTGATCATCGCCGACAAGGGCTCCTATGTGAGCTATCTCGAAGGCTGCACCGCGCCGATGCGCGACGAAAACCAGCTTCACGCCGCAGTGGTCGAACTGGTGGCGCTCGACGATGCCGAGATCAAATATTCGACGATCCAGAACTGGTATCCGGGCGACGCGCAGGGCAAGGGCGGCATCTATAATTTCGTCACCAAGCGCGGCGATTGCCGCGGCAAGAACGCCAAGATTTCCTGGACCCAGGTAGAGACCGGCTCGGCGATCACCTGGAAATATCCGAGCTGCATCCTGCGCGGCGATAATTCGCGCGGCGAGTTCTATTCGATCGCCATCTCCAACGGCTATCAGCAGGTCGATTCCGGCACCAAGATGCTGCATCTCGGCCGAAACACGACGAGCCGCATCATCTCCAAGGGCATCGCCGCCGGGCCACTCCAATAATACCTATCGCGGCCTCGTCACGGCGCACCGCAGAGCCGCCGAACGCGCGCAATTTCACCAATTGCGACTCGCTCCTGATCGGCAATAAATGCGGCGCGCATACCGTGCCCTATATCGAGGCGAAAAACTCCTCGACCGTGTTCGAGCACGAAGCCACCACCTCAAAAATCTCGGACGACATGTTGTTCTACTGCCGGCAGCGCGGTTTGTCGGCGGAAGAGGCGACCGCGCTCGTCGTCAACGGCTTCGTCAAGGATGTGCTGCAGCAGCTTCCGATGGAATTCGCGGTCGAGGCGCAGAAGCTGATTGCGGTCTCACTGGAGGGTAGCGTTGGCTGACAACAGCCAGCTCGGTTCAGATGGCGCATTGGCTGGAAGTTCCGGAACTCGAAGCGCGGGTGCAGGCGACCGACAATATGCCGCCGTCGCTCACACTTCTGCGCGAATGTGTGGGAGCGATCGTTGCCGTACTCGATCGTGATGTTGTGCATGAAGGCCAGCCGCCGATCATCACGTTCCTTAATCATCATGGCGCTTACTACAACGTCAGTGTCCACGAGGAAGAATACCGGGTTTTATATATGCACATTGCCCAGATCGAGTTTTCGCATAAGCGCACGGGCGAGCTGGCCTGGAAGATTTGCGGCTATCCCTGCACGCCCGCCGAGATGCGGGCGGCCAAGGCGCGCGCGGCCCAGGACGGTTTCACTGGCGAAATTATTCCCAATGAATATTTCGTCCGTGAGCATCGACGCCGCGGCTGATGGCCGTTGAGGTGAGAATTTCGGAAAGGTAGTTTGATGGCGTTGCTTGAAATAAGAAACCTGCACGTCGAAATCGACGGCAAGCCCATTCTCAGAGGCGTCGACCTCACGGTGAATGCCGGTGAAGTGCATGCCATCATGGGCCCGAACGGCTCCGGCAAATCGACGCTGGCCTATGTGCTCGCCGGCAAGGCCGACTATACGCCGACCGAGGGCGAGGTGCTGTTCAACGGCAAGAATATCTTTGAGATGCAGCCGGACGAGCGAGCCGCGGCTGGCCTGTTCCTGGCGTTCCAGTATCCGCTGGAAATTCCGGGTGTCGCGACCATGACGTTCCTGCGCACCGCGCTCAACGCGCAGCGCAAGAAACGCGGCGAAGCGGAGTTCTCCACGCCTGAGTTCCTCAAGAAGGTGCGCGATCTCGCCGGCGAGCTCGGTATCGATCCGGCAATGCTGCGGCGCGCGGTGAATGTCGGATTCTCCGGCGGAGAGAAGAAGCGCAATGAGGTCCTGCAAATGGCGCTGCTCGAGCCGCGCCTTGCGGTGCTCGACGAGACCGATTCTGGCCTGGACATCGATGCGCTCAAGATTGTCGCCGACGGCGTCAATCGGTTGAAGTCGCCGAAGAACGCCTTCGTCGTCATCACCCACTATCAGCGGCTGCTCAATTACATCGTGCCGGATGTTGTGCACGTGCTGTCGAAGGGCCGCATCGTCAAAACCGGCGGCAAGGAGCTCGCATTGGAGCTCGAAGCGCGCGGTTATGTCGAATACCAGGAAGAGGTTCCGGCGTGAATGCCGAAGTCACCGCAATAAAGACGGCAGCGGAGACAACGCTGGCGCAGGAATTTGCGCAGGCGCGCGGTCGGCTGCCGGGCGATAAGGTCGTCGCGGCGCAGCGCGCCGCGGCGTTCGACGTCTTTGCCCGGGAAGGCTTGCCGCATCGCCGGGTCGAAGACTGGAAATACACCGACCTGCGCGTTCTGATGCGCGATGCCAAGCCACTCGCGGCGCCGCCCGATGCGAGGTCCAAAGCGATTGCGAAAACCGCTGGAGCGCTGGTAGGCGACGTCGAAACCCGCCGCCTGGTGTTTGTCGATGGCGCCTTCGTGCCTGAGCTTTCCGATATCGCGGTGCTCGAGCCGGGGCTGTCGATCAGTTCGCTGGCGGACGCCATGGCCGGCGGCGATCCGTTGCTCGCGACCCATCTCGGCAAGCTTGCACCGGCAAGCGATGTCGCGGTTGCGCTCAATACCGCGCTGATGGGCGACGGCGCCGTGATCCGCGTTGCGGCTGGCGCGACCACCAAACGACCGATACACCTTCTTTTCGTTGCGTCCGAGAAGCCTGCCGCGACCTTCACCCGCTCGCTGCTCGTGGTGGAGAAGGGCGCGCGCGCCATGCTGATCGAAAGCCACGAGGGTCCGGAAGGCACCGACTATCAGGTCAACGCCGCGGTCGAGGTATTTGTCGGCGACGAGGCCCATGTCGATCACGTCAAGCTGATCGGCGAAGGCCCGGATGCGCTGCATGTCTCGACGCTCGCGGCGGTGATCGGGGCGCATGCGCGGTTCAATACGTTCACCTTCACCGCGGGCGGAGCGGTGGTGCGCAACCAGCTTTTCCTGAAATTCGACGGCGAGGAGACGGTTGCCGGTATTCGCGGCGCGACCCTCCTCAAGGGCAAGCAGCATGCCGATACGACGCTGGTTGCCAATCACGTCGCTCGTGGCTGCCAGAGCCGGGAAATGTTCAAGACGGTGCTCGACGACGAAGCCCACGGCGTGTTCCAGGGACGCATTATCGTGCAGCAAGGCGCGCAGAAGACCGACGCCAAGATGATGACGCAGGGTCTGCTGCTCTCCGAGCGCGCCGAGATGGACCATAAGCCGGAACTGGAAATCTTTGCCGACGATGTGCAGTGCGGCCACGGCGCCACGGCCGGGGCGCTCGACGATGAGTTGAAATTCTATCTGATGGCGCGCGGCATTCCAGCAGCAGAAGCCGAAGCGCTGCTGATCCAGGCCTTCTTGGGGGAAGCGATCGAGGGCATCGAGCATGCCGGCTTGCGTGAAGCGCTGATGGATCAGCGTGGTGGCCTGGCTGAAGAGGCGAGGCTGATATGGCTCGACGCCAAGACCAACGGTGCCTACGACGTCGCCCGCATCCGCAAGGATTTCCCGATCCTGGCGACGGAGGTTTACGGCAAGCCGCTAGTTTATCTCGATAACGCGGCGTCGGCGCAAAAGCCGCAAGCGGTGCTCGACCGCCTGTATCAGGCCTATACGACGCAATACGCCAATGTGCATCGCGGCCTGCATTATCTCGCCAACGAGGCGACGGAAGCCTACGAGGGCGCGCGCGAGAAGGTGGCGGCGTTCCTGAACGCCAAGCGCAAGGAAGAGATCATCTTCACCCGCAATGCCACGGAGGCGATCAACCTCGTCGCCTATACGTTCGGCCGCGAGCGCATCAAGCCCGGCGACGAGATCGTGGTTTCGATCATGGAGCACCACTCCAATATCGTGCCGTGGCATTTCCTCCGCGAACGGCAAGGCGCCGTCATCAAGTGGGCGCCGGTCGACGACGAGGGCAATTTCCTGATCGACGAATTCGAGAAGCTTCTGACGCCGCGCACCAAGATGGTGGCGATCACGCAGATGTCGAACATGCTCGGCACGCGCGTACCGGTGAAAGAGGTGACGCGGCATAGCGCATGCGCGCGGCATACCGGTGCTGATCGATGGCGCGCAAGGCGCGGTGCATCTCGATATCGACGTGCAGGATATCGATTGCGACTTTTACGCTTTCACCGGCCACAAGCTCTACGGTCCGACCGGCATCGGCGTGCTTTACGGCAAATACGAGCATCTCGACGCCATGCCGCCGTTCAATGGCGGCGGCGAGATGATCCGCGAAGTATCCGAGGATCGCGTGACCTACGGCGAGCCGCCGCACAAATTCGAGGCCGGCACGCCGTCGATCGTTCAGGCGATCGGGCTTGGCGCCGCGATCGATTATGTCGGTTCGATCGGCAAGGCGAATATCCGTGAACACGAAGCGGGGCTGATGCGTTATGCCCATGAGCGGCTGCGCGAGATCAATTCGCTGCGCATCATCGGCACGGCCAAGGATAAAGGCCCGATCGTGTCGTTCGAGATGAAAGGCGCGCATCCGCACGATGTCGCGACCATCATCGACCGCTCGGGCGTAGCGGTGCGGGCCGGTACCCATTGCGTGATGCCGCTGTTGTCGCGCTTTGGCGTATCGGCGACCTGCCGGGCCTCGTTCGCGATGTACAACACCCACGAGGAGATCGATTGCCTTGCGCAGGCCTTGATCAAGGCGCAGGATTTCTTCTCATGAGCGATGAAGTCAAAACTGAAGACGTCAAAACTGAAGCGGTGACGGCGGCGCCTGCGGATACTGCGGAGCGGCCGTCCAACATTCCGCCCGAGGAAATGACGCGGCTGACCGACGAGATCGTCGGTGCGATCAAGACTGTCTATGATCCGGAAATTCCGGCCGACATCTACGAGCTTGGCCTGATCTACAAGGTCGATATCGATGACGACCGCATGGTCCATATCGACATGACGCTGACGACGCCGAATTGCCCGTCAGCGGCGCGAATTGCCGGCGCAAGTCGAGAACGCGGTGGCCGGCGTTTCCGGCGTGCGCGAAGCCAAGGTCAATATCGTGTGGGATCCGCCGTGGGATCCGAGCCGGATGTCGGACGAGGCTCGTTCCGTCCTGAATATGTGGTGACCGAAGGCGGAGCGTTGCGCGCACCCGTGCGCGGCATTACATGATGTGAGTGATGTCGTTAGTAGATTCGACTTATTAAAAGTCGAAAACGACGGCAGGAGATGAAACCGATGGCCACTGCGCGGCCGAGACCTCAGGTGATGCGGCTGACCGAAGCCGCGGCCGACCGCATCAAGGCGGTCATGGCGAATGCCGACCATCAGATCGCGGGCGTCCGCGTCGGCGTCAAGAACGGCGGCTGCGCCGGCATGAGCTACTTCATGGAATATGCCGACGCCGTCAATCCGCACGACGAGGTGGTCGAGGACAAGGGCGTCCGTATCCTGGTCGATCCGAAGGCGGTGCTGTTCCTGCTCGGCACCGAGATGGACTACAAGGTCCAGAAGCTGTCGGCGCAATTCACCTTCAACAATCCGAATCAGACTGCGGCCTGCGGCTGCGGCGAGTTGGTGCAGATCGAGCCGGCGACCGAGCACTAGACTTTACGTGGTCTTCGCCTTTCGCACCGCGTCGATCAGTGACGCTCTCAAGAGATAAGCGCGGTGTGCGGCCGGGTCCGCGGCGGTAGCCTGTAACGCCGCGTTATTGCGCTCGCGCACGGCGGGATCTTTCTCTTCAAGCCGCTTTTTGTTGGCGATGGTTTGCTGCTGCACGTATTCGACGTTCAGCGGCCGCCGCCTGCGATCGTAGCCATCGAGCGTTTCAGCCGGCGCTTCGCCGCGCATGACCTTGCCGAGGAGATCGGCGAGCTCGACCGCATCGTGGATGCCGAAATTCAGGCCGAGGCCGCCGAGCGGATTGTTGACGTGGGCGGAGTCGCCGGCAAGGAAGGCGCGGCCTTTGCGAAACGCCGCCGCGACCCGCTGATGCACGTTATAGATATTGCGGTGGAACACCGGATAGTCGCCCGCCTTGGGAAAGAAATTCTGCAACCGCTGTTGCACGGCTGTCTCGTCGAGCGCCTGCGCATCGGTTTCGCCGCTGCGGGTCGGGAATAGCACCCGCCACAGGCCGTTGCCGTCGTCGCCCGTTACCTTGAACAGCGCGCACCATTCGTTGGCGTCGGCGAAATAATTTCGCGAGCACTGATCCATAAATCGTGTCGAACGAAAAGGTCGTGGTCAGCACCAGGAACCGTTCCGGATGGGTGTAGCCCTCGAACTCGATGTCGAGCGCCTTGCGCACCGTCGAGCGGCCGCCGTCGCAGCCGATCAGCCAGGAGCCGGTAACCGTCCGGGTGCCGGCTGCGGTGGCGATATCAACCTCGACGCGATCCTCGAACTGAGAGAAACCGGTGACGCGCGCGTTGAACGCGACGGACGCGTGCGGAAATTGCCGCAATCGCTCGATCGTCATGGTGGCGAGCTTGTGCTGCTCGCACTGCACGACATAAGGATAAGCGCGTATCGTTCTTTGAGTGCGCCGAAATCGAATTCGACGATCAATTGGCGCGGCTCGCGATTCCAGATGCGGAATTTGGGCTCGACCAGCCCGCGCCGGATCACCTCGTCGACCAGCCCGAGATTGTCGAGGATTTCTAGGGTCGCGGCGTGGGTGGTCGCGGCGCGCGGATTGTCGTTGATGCGCGGCTCGGCTTCAAAAACCTGAACCGGGATGCCCTGGCGCGCCAGCGCCAGCGCGGCAATAACGCCGACCGGGCCGCCGCCGGCGATGATAACGGGGAGGGACATGTGTGCGGGTTCTAGGTCATGGTCGGAAACGCTGCAATATCAGTCATAAGCCGTTTGGTGCGGAGCTGCTTTTGTCGACTGGCGCACGCAGTCGATAAATCGCTCGGCCACTGGGCTCAGAGTGCGGCCTTTCAAAGTCATGACTGCAACCGGCCATCGCCTGGCAGGCAGGTCTACCGGCAGCCGCTTCAAACAGAACCGTTCGCGATAAAAGTCGAAGACGGAAAGTGCGATCGCGGTGACGAAATTGCCGTGTCCAGTCAGATTGGCCTGAAGGTGACCGGAAAGGCTTTTGATACTTATTCTCGGTGGATCGAGGCCATCAGTCTGGAATGCTTCTCCAACAACCCGATGCCCCCAGCTTCCGCGTCCGGGAAGAATCCAGTCTGCGTGTTGCAAATCTGCGAGCTTGAGTTTTCGCCGGTGCGCCCACTCACTATTCGCTCCCGTAACCAGAATAAGTATGTCGTCGAAAAGGTATTCGACGCTGAGATCATCTGGGGCGCTATCGCCGGCCGGGTCGTGTCCGCGCATCCGCATCAGCACGAGATCGAGGCTGCGGTCGCGCAATCGGGGTGCGAAGGTCGGAAAAATCTCGTGGTCGATCCCAAGGATTGCGCGCGGATAGTTGCTGCGGAATAAGTCGACGATTGGCGGCAAGATCGTTGCGATCAATTCCGGACATCCGACATTCACTTCACCGGCAGTCGGGTCTGACAACAGCTCAATTTCATTTATTCCCTGACGCAGCTCGTCGAAGGCAGCCTCGCCGCGCCGCAACAGCGCCTCGCCGTAGGCGGTGACAAGCACACCGCGCGGCGTCCGCTCGAGCAGTCGTACGCCGAGTGCTTGCTCGAGGTCTGCTATCACTTCCGAGATAGACGGCGTCGAAACGCCAAGATCCGCGGCAGCTCTTGTCATGCTGCCGCGCTTTACGACCGTGAAAAATACGAACAGATCGCGCAATCGCAAGCGGCTGCCGATTTGACGTTCCCATTGTACAATTCTGGGCATAAGGAAAATACCTAACATACATAAGGAAATTAGGATATTCCGCCTAAGGTGCCGCCAGCATAGCCTCACCGCTATGCGCGATTGCAAGTCAATTCTTGAGCTGTTCGTCTTCCTTGTGGCGTTCATCTTGAGCGCGACGGTCGCGCCGTCTACCGTATTTGCCCAGGCCTATCCGTCGCGCCCTATTACAATCGTCGTGCCGTTTCCGGCTGGCGGCTCCATTGACACCGTCGCGCGCGTCATCGGCGAACGCATGAAAAGTTCTCTTGGGCAGGCTGTCGTCGTTGAGAACACGACAGGAGCAGGCGGCAGCATCGGGGCCAGGCGTGTCGCCCGAGCAGTTCCAGATGGCTACACCCTCGGCATCGGAAATTTGAGCACCCATGTGATCAACGGCGCGACCTATGTCCTCGACTATGATGTCGTAAGAGATTTCGTGCCGGTGTCGCTTTTGACAACCGAGCCGATGATATTGGCGGCCCGAAAGACCGTCCCAGCGGTTGACCTAAAGGAGCTGGTGGTTTGGCTCAAAGCAAATCCGGATAAGGCTACAGCAGCAGTCGGGGGTACCGGCGACATTACTCAGATTACTGACTTGCTGTTTCAGAACGAAACCGCGACCCAATTCCGGCTTGTCCCCTACAAAGGCACCGTGCTTGCGCTAAACGACGTTATCGCGGGCCGTATCGATCTGATTTCAATGCAGTCGTCATCGTTGCTGCCGCAGATCAATGCCGGATCCATCAAGGCCTATGCCGTCATGGGCGGCAAGAGGCTTGCCGCCGCGCCGGATATACCAACTGCGGATGAGGCCGGTCTGGTAGGCTTGCATGTTCCCTACTGGTTCGGCCTCTGGCTGCCCAAGGGAGTGCCAGGCGAGATCGTCGCAAAGCTAAAGGCCGCAGTGGTTGACGCGCTGGCGGATGAGAACGTGAAGGCGCGTCTCAATGGAGGTGGGCGCGAGGTTGTCACGCGCGATCAGCAAACGTCTGAAGCGCTCGCGGCGCTCCAGCAGGCCGAGATTGCCCGATGGTGGCCGGTCATTAGGGACGCCGGAATCAAGGCGGAATAATTGTAACGACGGCCTTTTACGCGACGCGCGCTGGCTTGAGCGCGCCGGCGGCCTCGGGGTCATTCTCGCAGATCACGCGGTTGCGGCCGCTTCGCTTGGCGGCATAGAGGCATTTGTCGGCGCGGTCGATCAGCGTTTGGGCGGTATCTTGAACGTGCAGAACTGCGGCGCCGAGCGAGAGCGTCACCCGGCCGAGCTTTTCGCCGGTTGAGCGCTTCACCAGTTCCTTGGTCATCACCGCGCGGCGGATGTGTTCCGCCACGGTGTTTGCAGATTGCAAAGAGGTATTCGGCAGCGCGACAACAAATTCCTCGCCGCCATAGCGCGCGGCGATGTCCTGTCCCTTGACGTTCTGTTTGACCGACATGGCGACGAGACGCAACACCTGGTCACCGGTGAGGTGTCCGTAGGAGTCGTTGAATTTCTTGAAGTGATCGATGTCGCACATCAGGAGCGAAAGTGGCTCGTTCTTCTGTTTTGCTTCCGCCATGGCTTGCGCGAGCGCCTGATCGAAGAACTTGCGGTTCGAGAGCGTCGTGAGCGGATCGGTCATGCTCTCGGTGCGCACAGCTTGCAGGCTTTGCTGAAGCTGCTCGATTTCCTGCTTGGACGCCGAAAGCCGTGCTTCGAGCTTCTTGTTGTTTGCTTGCATTTCCTTCGCGCCGCCGGCGAGCCGCTCGATGATGGCGCGGAGCGTTTCGGTGTCCTTGGCGCCGGAAAGTTTTTCGGTGGCGTCGGCGAGGCTTTCGGAATAGGTCGATGCCGAGTCTCCGGCCGCGCCGACCGTTTCGATCACCTGCTTGACCTCGTCGAGCAAG
Organism: uncultured Alphaproteobacteria bacterium; assembly: GCA_963742215.1. Lineage (GTDB taxonomy): Bacteria > Pseudomonadota > Alphaproteobacteria > Rhizobiales > Xanthobacteraceae > BOG-931. The sequence goes on along the minus strand of CAVULJ010000017.1, from coordinate 99,893 downwards.
CGGCCATTGACCGCGTCGATGCGGTCGCTCATCCGGCTGTTTGCGATGTACGTCGAGAAAATGTGTTCGAGGTCTGTCTCGGCAAGCGTGCCTTTTTCCGTCAGCGTCTGATTGATGAGCTGATTGAGCGCCGGATTGTAGCCGGTCGCGTAGTTGAACCAGATCTCGTAATTGCGCGGTGAAGCCGATTGGGAAAGGGCGCGGATCTGGCCGAGAGCGATTTCGGCAAAGGCAATTGTTCTTTTCGTGCTCGTCGCGGGGCACGTCCATTGATCGCTCCAATCGCTCTGGGAAAGTTTCGACGATTTCGGCGGAGTTGCCGCCCCAACTGCCTAGGCCAAGCTAAAAGATAGCAGTGAAAGACCGGTAAACAGTTCCACGTAAGGAAAACCCTGACAGGGTCGAGCGATCACGCGGCGATTTTCGCCGCTTACGCTTTCTGCGGGACCGGGCGAAGCAGGAATGCCGGCAAATGCGATGCATCACCGTCGTCGTTGCGCGCGGGTTGCTGTGCTGCGCGCCGCGTACGCGCTTCATCGATGCGGGCGACGGGAGCCGGACGAGGTGGGCCGCGTCGCTGTTCGCGGCGGCCGCCGCGATTTGGTTCACGCTTCGGTTGCTGCTGGTTGCGCCGCTGCATCGCCTGCGTGCTCAACTGCGGTATCGCTTTTGATCGGCGCGCCGTTCATGTAGGGGATTGTCTGCCCGGTCAGCTTCTCGATTGCCGCGACCGCTTTGACGTCGTTCGATCCGGAGACGAGGGTGACGGCTTGGCCGCTGCGTCCGGCGCGGCCGGTACGGCCGATGCGATGGACGTAGTCGTCGGGATGAATCGGGACATCGAAATTATAGATGTGGCTGACATCCGGAATATCGAGACCGCGCGCCGCGACATCGGAAGCGACCAGCAGGGTGACTTCGTTCTTGCGGAACTGATCAAGCGCCGCCGTGCGCGCCGACTGATCCATGTCGCCGTGCAGCGCCTGCACCGAAAAACCGTGGCGCAGCAGCGAGCGATGCAGCGTCGCGACATCGCGCTTGCGATTGCAGAAGATGATCGCGTTCTTCATGCCTTCAGCGGAGCGGATCAAATGGCGGAGCGTGTCGCGCTTCTCAAATGGCTCGCGGCCGCATTTTGCCAAAAGCTGCGTGGTCGTGGCGACGGTGGTCGCGGGCTTTGAGACCTCGACCCGTACTGGATTGTGCAGGAACTGTTCGGTGATGCGCTGAATTTCCGGCGGCATGGTCGCCGTGAAGAACAGCGTCTGCCGCGTGAACGGGACGAGCTTGCAGATGCGCTCGATGTCGGGAATGAAACCCATGTCGAGCATCCGGTCGGCTTCATCGATGACAAGCAGTTCGACGCCGGTCAGCAGCAGGCGCCCGCGCTCGAAATGGTCGAGCAGGCGGCCGGGTGTTGCGATCAGAACATCGACGCCGCGCATCAGTTTGGCGTCCTGATCGTCAAAAGAGACGCCGCCGATGATCAGCGCGACGTTGAGCTTGTGGTTGGCGCCATACTTGACGAAGCTTTCCTCGACCTGCGCGGCAAGTTCGCGCGTCGGCTCAAGAATGAGCGTGCGCGGCATCCGCGCGCGGGCGCGGCCTTTCTCAAGCATGGTAAGCATCGGCAGCGTGAAGGCGGCGGTTTTGCCGGTGCCGGTCTGCGCGATACCGAGCACGTCGCGCCGGGCGAGAACGTGCGGAATAGCCTGATCTTGAATGGGGGTGGGTGTTTTGTAACCAGACGTTGCAACAGCAGCGAGAACTTTATCGGACAAGCCGAGATGGGAAAACGACATGAACCCTCAAGGCCACCCGCGATTATTGAAATGGGAACTTGAGGAAAGGCACAGGGCGGCCGAATCTGCCTCAGTGCTGCGGAACATAGGGACGCACTGCGGAAAGTCAATCGCCAACGCCGCGTTGCCCTGCACTAAGTTAATCGAATTGCTTCACTTTTTCTCGATATCACGTCAGGAGAACGTCACATGCCGGAATCGAGCCTTCCGATCATCTTGGTAGCCGGGCTGAATTGCTCGGCGCGGCTTTACGCCGAGCAAATCCCCGCACTTTGGCACTTCGGTCCGGTCGCGGTTGCCGATCACCGCAGGGACGACAGCTTGGCGGCGATTGCGCGGCGGATCCTGGCCGCAGCTCCGCCGCGATTTGCGCTCGCCGGCCTGTCGATGGGCGGCTACATCGCTTTTGAGATCATCCGTCAGGCAAGCGACCGCGTCGCCAAGCTGGCGCTGCTTGATACCGGCGCGCGGCCGGAGGTTCCGGAACGTACTGCACAGCGCAAGCCGCTGATGGCGATGGCAAAGACCGGCCGCTTCGCCCACATCCTCGATCTGCAATATCCGCTCCTGGTGCATCGCAGCCGGCATAACGATGCAGCGCTCAAGGCCAACGTGCGCGCCCAGAATGAAGAAACCGGACCCGAGGCCTATCTGCGACAGCAGCAGGCGATCATCACCCGGCCGGACTCGCGTCCGACGCTCGGCGCCATCGGGTGCCCGACGCTGGTGCTGGTCGGCGACAGCGACGAGGCAACGCCGCCGGAACTCGCCCGCGAGATGGCAGCCGGGATAGCCGGATCGAAGCTCGTAGTGGTGCCGGAATGCGGGCACCTTTCCACCAACGAACGCCCGGAGCTTGTAAACCGGGCGCTGGTGGAGTGGATGAGCACTTAAAATAATTGCCGCAGGGCAAGGTGCGCGGACTGTGCTAACGGTGGCGCGCGTCTAGGGATGGAGAAGAAAATGTGGTTTGGCGATTTTCAGCGCCGGCTTGCGCTGGCGGCATTGTTGCTTGTGGCCGCGGTCGCGCCGGGCGAGGCACAAAGCGACTTCCCGACCCGGCCGATCCGGCTGGTGGTCGGATTTGCAGCCGGCGGCGGCAACGACATCTTTGCTCGCTTGGTCGCGGAAAAGGCTTCGCAAATTCTCGGCCAATCGGTGATCGTCGAGAACAAGCCGGGCGCTGGTGGTCGGATCGCCCCGGAATATGTGCTGCAGCAGCCGGCCGACGGATACACACTGTTCCTCGGCCCGAGCGGTGCAATGGCGATTGCGGCAGCGATCTATACTGACCTGAAATATTCGCCGACCAAGGATTTCGTGCCGCTTGCCATGATCGCGAATTTTCCTCTGATCCTGGTGATCGCCGCGGACAATCCGTCCAGGAACGTCAAGGAATTCGTCGAGTGGATGAAGCAGCACCCGGACAAGGCGAATTACGGAAGCTCTTCGCCGGCCTTCACCATCGCCGCCGAACTCCTGAAGCTCAAATCGGGAATGCCGGGCACGATGATCCCGTATAAGGGCAGCAATGAGATGAATTTCGCTGTGATCCAGGGGCAGAGCGCGATGGCGATTGCCGACGGACCGCCGACCATCCCGCAAGTCAAGGCGGGCAAGGTCAAAGCACTCGCCGTGACCGGTAATGAACGCTCCGACGAATTGCCGGACGTGCCGAGCATGGCGGAAGCCGGCTACCCCGACGTTGACGTGCATTTATGGAGCGGCATTTTCGCACCCACCGCAACGCCGCCGGCCATCGTCGCCAAGCTGCAGAAGGCTTTTGCCGAAGCGGTTGCCGACCCGGGTGTTTCGCAGAAGCTCAAGGCCATGGCGGTCAATCCGGGTGGCGCCACGCCCGAGCAGTTTTCGAAAATCATTCAGAGCGACATCGCTAAGTTTGGCGACGTCGTGAAGGCGGCGAATCTTAAGTTCGAGGATTAGAGATCAAGCGCTGCCGAATTCCGCCGTCAGGCTTTTTCAGCAAGCTGCGCCTGCACTGCTTGTACGAATTTTGCCCGGTCGGCCGGCGCGCTGACATGCGCGGCAAGCCGCTCGCAGAATTCTTCCGGCGTGACGGCTTCCTTTGCGGCCTTTTCGACCAGGATCTTGGCGATCGGGCCGATGTGGCGAGCAAGCAGGGAACGGATGGCCTCAAACGGTTTGCTCCCTGGCGCGACAATGGGCTCACGCGGTTCTTCGGCCGCGAGCTCCGGTTCCGACACGATCGGCGCGGCGCTGCCGTCCTCCGCCTGCGGATTGTCGATCACCTTTTTTATGGTCGAGGCGAGCTTGGCGAGGGCGGCCTTACGGTTTGGAAAAATGTCGATGTATTGCCGGGTCGCGAGTTCATAACGCAATGCGCCGGTCGGCGCGATCGGCGAAAGCCGCAATGGAAAGACTGGGGCATTGATACTGCCGCCGATCGAGAGTTCCTTCCTGATCTCGCCGGATTTGCTCGACCATTCCGAGAACAGAAACACGATGCCGCTCGCGGCCTCGATCGCCTCGACGATGGCTTCCTGATAATTCTGCCCCGGCAGGACATCGCGCAGCGAAATCCAGCACTTGATGCCCTTGCTTTCGAGAAAGGCGACGACCTCACGCGCAATCGCCTCGTCTTTCGAGGAAAAGCAAACAAAAACGTGGGAAGCGGCCAAGGCGTTCTCTGTTGTGCGCGATTATCGTTATACGCGATATCACGGCGACGTTAGCCGCCTCTCGCAGCTACTGGCAAGTTATTCCACCCACAGTCTTTTCGTAGTTTTGGCCGTACGTGAACTGCCGCCGCATCGCCGTAATGCCCGTGATATAAGATCGGTATCGGGGCAGGGCAATTTCCTCAAAAAAAGCTGAAACGGAACTGGACGCGATGGGACTTCGGGCCAAATTCAATATCGCCATCCTGGTGGCCTTCGGCATCGGCTTTGCCATTGCCGCGGTCGTGCTGCATCGAATGTTCATCGACGATGCCCGCGACGTGGTGATGCAAAACGCCCGCATCATGCTGACGGCGGCCAATGCGATCCGCAAATATACCGCCGACGATCTCGTGCCGCTGTTGCCGATGCAGGCCAACGGCAAGTTCGTCGCGGAGACGGTGCCGGCGTTCGCCGCGCAGACCAATTTCAAAGACGTGCAGGTGGCGTTCGCCGGCTACACCTATCGGGAACCGGCGCTCAACCCGACCAACCTCAACGACCGTGCGCAGGATTGGGAAGCCGACATCATCCGCGGCTTCCGTGAGGATGCGTCGAATACCGAAATGGTGGTCGAGCGCGACACCCCGCTCGGGCCGACGCTCAACCTGGCGCGGCCGGTGACGATCACCGATCCGGCCTGCCTGTTGTGCCACGATACGCCGGCCGCGGCCCCGGCGTCGCTGATCCAGACCTATGGCAGCGCCAACGGCTTTGGCTGGAAGCTCAACGAAACGATCGGCGCGCAATTCGTATCGGTGCCGATGGCGGTGCCGCTGAAGGCGGCGCACGACGCCTACGTCGCCTTCCTTGGCACGCTGATCGGAATATTCGCGATCATCGTCGTGATCCTCAATCTGCTGCTGCACTATGTCGTGATCATGCCGGTGAAGCAGGTGTCCGCGGCGGCGGAAGCCGTCAGCCTCGGCGAAGAAAACGTGACGTTCTATATCAAGCCAGGCAAGGACGAGATTTCGGCGCTGTCGGTAGCCTTCAACCGCATGCGTGAAAGCCTCAAGCAAGCGATGGATATGATCAAGTAGGGCTCTCGCGGCTAAGCGTTCGAGCGACAGCTTACGCTCGCGTCGGGCACCGCCCCGCTAGGTACTAGTCGCCGCTTGCTCGCCTCGATAGACGAGCCAGGCGAACAACAGCATGTCCGCCAGCACGATCAATGATCCTACCGCCGCAATTGGCTCCGCGCTGGTGGTGCCGGTCGATATCAGGCCAACGCCCGCGGCCATTACGACTGTGCCGATGATCCACACCCAGACCTGCGCCAGAGCGAGCTTCGTGGCGTCGAGCGACGGATGCAGACGGTAGAAGATGCCGAACAGAAACAGCGAGACCCATCCCAGCAGATTCAGGTGCGCGTGCGCGGGCATCGCCGCGTGATTTTCCGAGATCGCCATATCGAGGCCCCACAGCATGCCGGCGATGGCTGCAAGAACTGCGGCCAGAAAACACAGTTTGGACGCTCTCATGGTCTGCCCCTCTGTTTCAGGCCGCGCGTGTCACGCGACCCGTTGGCATTGTAGGCCGGGATTGCCGGTAAGCGGAGCGCCGGCGGAGTTTTTTCCCCGGATTAATGCTTCCACCTCGTCCGCGGCGTTTGCTGCACCGTCGACGCCGGAGAGCACTACGGAGCGGCGCTTGGCCTGCTCAGCAAAAGACGGCGTGCCGAGAACTTTTTGCGCAGCCTCGCGCATCGCCGGGGAACTGGCATCGCCCGGCAGGGCAATGCCGGCGCCGAACTCCGCAACAGCGGCCGCGACGAACGGCTGATCGCCGGCAAGCCCCGGAATGACGACCATCGGTACGCCATGAAGCAGCGAGCGCATCGCAGTGCCATGGCCGCCGTGGGTCATGACTAGCGCGGCGCGGCGGATGATCGGATCGTGCGCCGCGTAGTTGAGCACGATGGCGTTCGGCGGGCAGGCCAGTTCATTCGGTGCGACGATGCCGCCCGTGGTAGCGACGACATGAACGGGAAGCTCTGCGAGCGCGTCGAGTGCGCGCTGCACCTTGTCGACATTGCGCTGTTCGAAGCCGGTGGAGAAGCTGACCAGCACGAGCGGCGTGGTGTCGGTCTCGGGCCAGGGCAGAGGCGTCGGCACGGCGAATTTTTCGTCCTCAAGCACGGGGCCCGCGTGCCGCACCATCTCCCAGCCCGGAAGCGGTGCGGCGTCGAATGCGGCAACGCTAGTCGAGATGATGCGGTCGTTGGCGGGCCAAAGCGCGTCGAGCGCCGGTAAGCCAGCAAAACCGGCCTGTTGCCGCATGCCGTCGAGCGTCGCGAGCATCCGACGCCACATATCGAGCTGGCGAAACACGAAGGTGTGTACGAACACCGCCTTCGGCTGCGTGAAAGACGGGGCCTGGGCGAGCGCTGCCGGAAACATCGCGTCGATCAGCACGATGTCAGGCTTCTCTGCCGATACGATCGCTTTCACCTGGGCCTCGACCGCCGGCGAGGTGAGGTAGCAGGCCGCGCGGGTCATGAAGTGGCCTTGCGGGTAATGGTCCACTTGCTTGTAAGCGTCCGTGATCTCGATAGCCCGAAAGCCCGCAGTTTTCACGCGTGGCACCATTTCGGGGCGGCCGGCAAACGCGACCTGGTGGCCTCGGGCGGTGAGAACGCGCGCGACGCCGAGGCTAGGCGGCAGGTTCCCGCCGCCGGACCAGTTCAGCCACAGAATTTTTGCCATTGGTCTCTCCCTGTTCAAGAACGCTTCGGATCATCCTGGCGACCGTTGCTTCCGCGGCGGACCGTTTCATCTTCATGTCGCGCCGCAATAGCTTCCACACATAAACGTCGGTCATCACGATCAGCATCGTGAGCCGTTGTGCGCGCTCCGCGCCGTGCACGCGCTCGAGCTGCGGCGCAAAAACGGTTTTGACGCCGTCGCGGTGGTTTTCGCGGCCCTGATCCAGCGTGGTCTTCAGGGCAGGCCGCCGGCGTTCCTCGCCCAGCCGGTCGATGACGAGATCGCCGACTGTTTCATAAATGTCGAAGAAAGAACGAACCGCGGCATTGATGTCGCCAGGCGCGGTAGGTCTGAGAAATACCCCGCCTGCGGCCATATCTTCGAGGGCTTGATAAATCAGCTCGTCTTTACTGCCGAAGATGCGCAGCACCGTCTGCACCGTCGTTTCGGCTTGGCGGGCGACCTCGTCAAGCGTGAACTCCTCGGTCGGCCGGTTGCAAAACAGTCCGACAGCGCAGCCGCGAATCCGCGCTTTGGTGCCTTCGGCTTTGGCCGCGCGCGCAGTCATGTCGTAGGTGCGCTTTGTCTTTTTCATATTAATATGATTAATTCCAATACCATTTCATGTCAATAGAGCTAATATCAAATCCAAGGCAGGACACGCAGTCCCGCTTTTGCCGAAGATCGCGGCGATCCCAATTCAATCGGCAAAGGCTCGGCACTTTAATCGAGATGCGCCGATGCCGCGTGGTATGGCAGATGACTCGCGAGACCGGCATCTGGTCCGTGCAGCAGGGCTTAAACCATTGCTACCACAGCAAATCTTTGTTCTCAGAACAGATAGAAATTACTGCTGATGTCGCGACTTACACACGTCAGAAAGCCCCGGCAAATGGGCATAAGTTGCATGAGGAAATAAATCCGTGACATCGCGATCCGGATTTGAAAAAAGGCTTCCAATCTCGCTCGCGTACAAGGACGTCATGCGGTCACTCCGCATGGCGGAGCGAGAGTCGGTTCCCGCGGGCGGCGGCTCGTCACCTCCGCACTCGGGCGACCTTGGCGTATACGCCCGGCCGGCACGATGACCGGTCTGCGGTCTAAAGACCGCTGCACTGCAGGACGGCCGGGAGCGGGTAACGCCCGCTCCTCCCTAGTCCCGTCCCAGGAAGCGCGTAGCTGGGGTTGAGCTGTGGCGTTCGCTCGCTGCAGCAAGTGCCGTGGTGGGACGCCGAGAGGCGAGCGCGCAGCGCTCTGCGCGCGCCGCACCCCGCTAGGGTGCGGAGGTTGGATACGCGTCTCTCGGCGTTCCGCTTCCTTGCTTTCTTCCGTTCTTACATTCGTGGCTCAAAGCACGGATCGTGAGGATACCGGCATCCACCGCCGGCATTCTCTGGCGAGGATCAGTGCGGAGAGCGGAGAAAATCTTGCCGCGTGACGATGACTCGGGTGCGGATCGCACCGCGGGAACGATGGGGCTCGTCATTGCGAGCGGAGCGAAGCAATCCAGCGCTCAATGCAAGCGGGCCCTGGATTGCTTCGTCGCAAGGGCTCCTCGCAATGACGCCTCAAGCCCGGTGGTGCGGTGAAAGGGAAGGCGGCGCGAGTATGGCGCAAGAATGCAAAATACGAAGAAACCTAAACGTCGAGCGCGGCCTCGTCGGCGAACTCGGCGCGTTCCTGGATGAAATCGAAACGTGCTTCGGGCTTGGTGCCCATCAGCCGTTCGACCGATTTTTCCGTGGCCTTTTGGTCTTCGGCGACGAGCTTGACCCGAAGCAGCATGCGCTTTTTCGGGTCCATGGTGGTTTCTTTCAGTTGCGCCGCCATCATCTCGCCGAGGCCCTTGAAGCGGCCGATCTCGACCTTGGCGTTGGCGTGAAATTCTTTCTTGAGGATTTCGTCGCGGTGCTTGTCGTTGCGTGCATAAAAATTCTTGCCGCCGTGAGACAGGCGGTAGAGCGGCGGTACCGCGAGATAAAGGTGGTCATTGTCGATGAGTTCGCGCATCTGCCGGTAGAAGAACGTGATCAGCAGCGAGGCGATATGGGCGCCATCGACGTCGGCGTCGGTCATGATGATGACGCGGCCATAGCGCAGATCGGCGTCGCGATAATTCGCGCCCGTGCCGCAGCCAAGCGCCTGGATCAGATCGGCCAGTTGCTGGTTCTGCGCCAGCTTGTCCTTGCCGGCCGAGGCGACATTGAGGATCTTGCCACGCAGCGGCAAGATCGCCTGCGTCTTGCGATCGCGCGCCTGTTTCGCCGAGCCGCCGGCGCTGTCGCCTTCAACGATGAACAGTTCGGCGCCCTCGGCCGCGTTGCTGGTGCAATCGGCGAGCTTGCCGGGGAGGCGGAGTTTGCGCACCGCGCTCTTGCGCGCGATGTCCTTTTCCTGGCGGCGGCGCAGCCGTTCGTCGGCGCGCTCGGTGACGAAATCGAGCAGCTTGTTGGCTTGCAGTGGATTGCCGGCGAGCCAGTGGTCGAACGGGTCCTTGATGGCCTGCTCGACAATGCGCTGCGCTTCCGCGGTGGCAAGCCGGTCCTTGGTCTGGCCCTGGAATTCCGGCTCGCGGATGAACACCGAAAGCATCGCGCCGGCGCCGACCATGACGTCGTCGGAAGTGATCGGCGCCGCGCGCTTGCCTTGCCCGTTGCGCTCGGCGTGATCTTTCAGGCCGCGAAGCAGGGCCGTACGCAAACCGGATTCATGGGTGCCGCCGTCGGGTGTCGGGATGGTGTTGCAATAGGAATTGAGGAAGCCGTCGGCGTCGGCGGTCCAGGCGACTGCCCATTGCGCCGCGGCGTGCGAGCCCATTTTGCCGGCGCTGCCGGTGAAGATGTCGGGATGCACCAAGGTCGCGCTGGAAAGCGTGGTCGCCAGATAATCCTTCAGGCCATCCTCGAAATGGAACGTGGCCTTTTCCGGCACATCTTCCACGCCGCGCAGCAATTCCTTGGCGCAGGACCAGCGAATTTCCACGCCGCCGAACAGGTAGGCCTTGGAGCGCGTCATCTTGAACACGCGCTCGGCCTTGAAGTGGGCTTTGTCGCCGAAAATCTGCGGATCGGGCCGGAAGCGCACCTTGGTGCCGCGCTTGTTCGGAGCGCGGCCGAGCTTTTGCAGCTTGCCCTTCGGCTTGCCGCGCTCGAACACCATGTGATGGTGCTGCTGCTCGCGCCACACGTCGACTTCCAGGCGCTCGGACAGTGCGTTCGCGACGGAGACGCCGACGCCGTGCAAGCCGCCCGAGGTCTCGTAGACCTCGAAGTCGAATTTGCCGCCGGCGTGCAGCGTGCACATGATTACTTCGAGCGCGGACTTGTTCTTGAATTTCGGATGCGGATCGACCGGAATGCCGCGGCCGTTATCGGTCACCGCAATGAAGCCGTCGGCTTCCATTTCGACGTCGATCCAGTCGGCGTGGCCGGCCAGCGCCTCGTCCATGGCGTTGTCGATGACTTCGGCGAACAGGTGGTGCAGCGCCTTCTCGTCGGTACCGCCGATATACATGCCGGGCCGGCGGCGCACCGGCTCAAGACCTTCCAGCACCTCGATGTGCTTGGCGGAATAGCCGCTGTCACCACCGCGCGCGGCGATGGCGCGCTACGGCGCGCGCCGCCCGCGCCGCGCCGCTTCCTTCGGCATTGGCGAACAGATCCGGCGTTTTCGAGGATTTCGCTGTTTTTCCCACGCTTTGCCCCATATGGGGCCGTTCCGTCACCGCGCAACGGACCGGCCGAATCAACGCTCAACTATGCCACTTGAAAGACGAACCATCAGTAGATTGACGGCTTCGGGAACCGGCCCTATATGGCCCGGCCATGAACGGGTTTTTTGTGACCAGCACCGTCTTCCTGCGCCGCCGCCGTCGCACCTGCGATACGGCACGGGCGCATGTTCGCGTTTAGCAAGCCCACCGTGCCGCCGGTCCTCCGCGGCACCCTCTGATTGCTATCTTGCCCGCGGCTCCGGCCTGAGATTTCCTCAAGCCAAGAAGGTTAGTCATGTCTGCGAAAGCGAAAATCGGCATCCTCGGCGCCTCCGGCTACACCGGAGCGGAACTGCTGCGCCTTTTGATCCGGCATCCGCTGGTCGAGATCGTGCTGCTGACCGCCGACCGCCGCGCCGGCAAGCCGATGTCCGATGTGTTTCCGCAATTTGCGCCGTATGACCTGCCGATCCTGACCTCGATCGAGGACACCGATTGGCAGAAGGCGGGGCTCGATCTCGCGTTCTGCGCGCTGCCTCACGGCACGACGCAGAACGTGATCGCCGATCTTCTGGCGAAGGCGCCCAAGACGAAAGTGGTCGACCTCTCGGCCGATTTCCGGCTGGCGGATCCGGACGCCTATGCGCATTGGTACGGCCACGCGCCATCACGCGACCGATCTGCAGAAGGAAGCGGTCTACGGACTGACGGAAGTCTATCGGGACGAGGTGCAAGAAAGCGCGGCTGGTCGCCAATCCGGGTTGTTACACAACCTGTTCCGAGCTGCCGCTCATTCCGCTTCTGAAGGCCAAGGCGATCGATCCCGACGAGATCGTGATCGATGCCAAGTCGGGCATGACCGGCGCGGGCAGGGCGGCGAAAGAAGAGATGCTGTTCTCGGAAGTGTCGGAAGGTTTCCACGCCTATGGCGTCGGCCACCACCGCCACATGTCCGAACTCGATCAGGAGTTCTCGAAGGCCGCCGGCCGTGAGGTCATCGTGACCTTCACGCCGCACCTTGTGCCGATGAATAGAGGAATTCTTTCAACGATTTATGTGCGCAGTCCGAAAGCGTCACCTGAAGATTTGCATGCGGTGTTGTCGAAGGCTTATGCGAACGAGCCGTTCGTCCATGTGCTGCCGTTCGGCAAGCTGCCGCAAACCCGGCATGTGCGCGGCTCCAACATGACCTTCATCGGCGTCACCAATGACCGGATCAACGGCCGCGCGATCATCGTGTCGGCGCTCGACAACCTGACCAAGGGCGCCTCCGGCCAGGCCGTGCAGAACATGAACGTCATGCTCGGCTTCCCGGAAGCTACCGGCGTCGATCAGATCGCGATGTTTCCGTGAAGCCGCTTTAGCCCTGCACGCGGACGTAGCTGCCCGGCGCGTCCTCGATGGCTTTCAGCGCGCCTTCGCCGGGGACGCGCGCGGGGCACTTCGGTCGGGCTTTGCCGGGTCAGCCAGACCAGCCAGTCGGGCCACCATGAGCCCGGATATTCCTTGGCCTTTTCCAGCCAGCCGTCGAGGTCGGCGTTGCGCGGCTTGGGTCCGGTCCAATACTGGTACTTGTTCTTGGCTGGCGGATTGACCACGCCGGCGATGTGGCCGGAGCCGGCCATGACGAATTTCACCGGGCCGCCGAAAAATTTGCAGCCGAGCAGTACTGATTTCGGCGGCGCGATGTGATCCTCGCGCGTCGCCAGATTGTAGATCGGAACTTTGACGGCCTTCAGATTTATCTTCTCGCCGGCAACCACCATCTTGCCCTTGGAGAGCTTGTTATCGAGGTAACAGTTGCGCAGATAGAACGAATGGTTGGCGGCCGGCATCCGCGTCGCGTCGGAATTCCAGTACAGCAGATCGAACGGGAACGGCGCCTTGCCTTTCAGGTAATTGTTGATGACGTAAGGCCAGATCAGGTCGTTCGACCGCAGCATATTGAATACGGTCGCCATCGACTTGCTCTCGAGAAAGCCCTGCTCGGACATTTTTTGCTCGAGCGACGCGATCTGCTCCTCGTCGACGAAGACCTTCAGATCGCCGGCATAGGTGAAATCGACCTGAGAGGCGAAAAAAGTCGCCGACGCGATGCGTTCGTCGCTGCGCGCCGCGCAATAGGCGAGCGTGATCGCGAGCAGCGTGCCGCCGACGCAATAGCCGGCGGTGTGGACCTTGTCCTCGCCGGTCGCTTGCTTGATTGCGTCCAGCGCGGCCAGCGGGCCCTCGCGCATGTACTCGTCAAAGCTCTTTCTTGGCGAGATGCGCGTCGGGATTGACCCAGGAGATGCAGAAAACGGTGATGCCCTGATCGACGCACCATTTGATGAATGATTTTTCCGGCGGTCAGATCGAGCACGTAGAATTTGTTGATCCAGGGCGGCACGATCAGCAGCGGCCGTTTCAGCACCGTCGCGGTTGCCGGCGCATACTGGATGAGCTGCATCAGCTCGTTCTGGAAAATGACCTTGCCGGGCGTGGTCGCGAGGTTGCGGCCGACCGCGAACATCGAGGAGTCCGACTGACGGATTTTCAGGTCGCCGCCGCCGGTCTCGATGTCCTCGGCCAGCATGCGCATGCCGCGGACCAGATTGTCGGCGTTGCTCAGCAGCGTCTCGCGCATCAATTCCGGATTGGTCAGCACGAAGTTCGACGGCGACACCGCATTGGAGATCTGCCGGACGTAGAATTCGGCCTTCTGCCGGATGTGCGGATCGAGGCCTTCGGCGTCGGTCACGAGCTGATTGGCCCAGCGCGACGACGAGCAGATAGGCCTGCTTGAGGAAATCGTAGAACTGGTTTGACGACCATTCCGGATCGTTAAAGCGCTTGTCGCCTTTTTCCGGCGCGACCAGGGGCTCGACGTCTTCGCCGGCAAGCCGGCGAGCCGCCGAAGCCCATAGATCCAGAAAGGCCTTGCCGAGCCGGGTCTGCACGTCGAGCGCGCGCTGCGGGTCCTCCAGCCAGTATTCCGCAACTTTGCCCAGCGTTTTGAAAATTTCGGCGATTTCTTCGGGGAGCTCGTTGCGACTTGCGGCCTTCCTCGCGCGGCTTGAGATAGGCGGCTGCGCGCGCGTCCGCCTTCTTCGATGAGCCGCGCCAGATTGCGCGAAAACTCCTCGACGTTGACGGCGCCGATCTTCATCGGTTCCTGCGATGGAGCTCGCACAGGCGTTCCTCAGCTAGCGGCCGTCGTGGGTAAGGATCAATCGCGGCTCTTGATGCAGAAATGGCCTGCTAAGGTCCGGCATGCAAGGCATCTTTATGGGCAATTGGTGACGGCCTTGTACGCAATCTGTGACGTACCGCGCGCGCAGCAATCGTCCTCGTTTCGACATATTGGCGGGCTATTCGGCAGGGCTTGGCTGGGTGATTTCAGATTTCCGTAAGGTATTGAGCCTGTAAATTGCGAGATCAGATTTCGCAAGGCCGGTTTGGCTGGATTTCTGTTGTGTAGGGCACAAGAGGGCCGGGTGAGGAACTTCGGAGTTTTGGCGGGACGGGTTGTTGCGGCGGCGGGAGTACTCGCTGCGGCAGCGCTGTTGGCTGCCTGCTCGCAGGTTGCTGATTACCAGAGCTCCTATCCGTCGCTGTTTGCCAAGCCTGACCCGCGGGCCGAACAGACCATGACACCTGATCAGGTCCAGCAGGCCACCGAGTGCCTTGATTTCCGACCGCAGCCAATTGAGCGCCGAGGCCCAGGCCGCGCAGGCCGGCGCCGCCGCATCAGGCATGACTTCGCCGGCTACCACCGGCACCACGCCCAGCGCTGGTGCCACGACCAAGCCGTGATAAAAGTCAGTTTCTAGGTTACAATTCAGGTTCTTATCTAAAACGTCGAGTCGACGTCCTCGGGGCTACCCATGGAAGAATTTTATCGCATTCGCAGGCTGCCGCCTTACGTATTCGAGACCGTCAATCGCGCCAAAGCCGCGGCGCGTAACGACGGCGCCGACATCATCGATCTCGGCATGGGCAATCCCGACCTGCCGACGCCGGCGCATGTCGTCGAAAAGCTCAAAGAGACGATCGGCAAGCCGCGCACCGACCGATACTCCTCGTCGAAAGGAATTCCGGGACTGCGCCGCGCCCAGGCCGCCTATTATGCGCGCCGCTTCGGCGTGAAGCTCAATCCGGAAACGCAGATCGTCACCACGCTCGGCTCCAAGGAAGGATTTGCCAACGTCGCGCAAGCGATCACGGCGCCGGGCGATGTCATCATCGTGCCGAACCCGACTTATCCGATTCATGTGTTCGGCTTCCTGATGGCGGGCGGCGCCATCCGCTCGGTGCCTGTTGCAATCGGCCCGCAGTTTTTTGAGGCGCTCGAGCGCGCCGTGCTGCACTCGATCCCGAAGCCGATCGCGGTCGTCGTTTGCTATCCGTCGAACCCGACGGCCTGTGTCGCCGATCTCGATTTCTATCGCGACCTGGTCGCGTTTGCGAAAAAGCACAGCCTGCTGGTGCTGTCCGATCTCGCCTATGCCGAGGTCTATTTCGACGAATCCGCCGCCTTCGATTCTGCAGGTGCCGGGCGCGATGGATGTCGCGGTCGAATTCACCTCGATGTCGAAGACCTATTCGATGCCGGGCTGGCGGATTGGCTTTGCCGTCGGCAACGAGCGCCTTATCGCGGCGCTGGCGCGCGTGAAATCCTATCTCGACTATGGCGCCTTCACGCCGATCCAGGTTGCGGCGACGGCGGCGCTCAACGGGCCGGATGACTGCATCGAAGAGATGCGCTCGATCTACAAGACGCGCCGCGACGCGCATGGTGGATTCGTTCGGCCGCGCCGGCTGGCACGTGCCGCCGCCGGCGGCGTCGATGTTCGCCTGGGCGCCGATCCCCGAACCGTTCCAGCCGCTCGGCAGCGTCGAATTCGCGACGCTGCTGGTCGAGAAGGCGGGTGTCGCGGTATCGCCCGGCGCGGGCTTCGGCGAATATGGCGAAGGCCATGTGCGTATCGCGCTGGTGGAAAACGAGCAGCGCATCCGGCAGGCCGCACGCAATATCCGGCGGTTTCTTGAAACCGGCCCGGAAATGCTGCACAACGTCGTGCCCATGGCGACGCGGCGTTAGTCGGCCGTCGCTTCCTCACTAACCGGCGACGTTTATGGCTAAACCGCTGAAAGTCGGTCTTGCCGGCCTCGGTACTGTCGGCTCGGCGGTCGTCGAGCTATTGCAGCAGGGCCGCGACAAGCTTGTCGCGCGATGCGGCCGCCCGATCGAAGTCGTCGCGGTGTCAGCGCGCTTCGCGCAGCAAGAAACGCGGCATCGATCTGAAAGACTTTCATTGGCACGCCGATCCGGTGGCGCTGGCGCGCGATCCCGACATCGACGTGTTTGTCGAGCTGATGGGCGGCGCGGGCGATCCGGCAAAGCACGCTGTTGAGACCGCGCTAGCGTCCGGCAAACCTGTGGTGACAGCCAACAAGGCGCTGCTGGCGAAGCATGGTCAGAAGCTCGCTGCGCTTGCCGAACGGCGCGATGTCGCGCTCAATTTCGAAGCTTCGGTTGCGCCGGCATTCCGATCGTCAAGACGCTGCGCGAAGGGTTCGGCGGCAATTCGTTCACGCGCATCTACGGCATCCTCAACGGCACCTGCAATTACATTCTCTCGCGGATGGAGCAGGAGCGGCTCGCGTTCGACGAATGCCTGCGCGACGCGCAGCGGCTCGGTTATGCGGAGGCCGATCCGTCGTTCGATATCGACGGCCGCGACACCGCGCAGAAGCTTTCGATCCTGGCGAGCCTGGCGTTCGGCACCAAGCTCGATCCATCCGCGATCTATGTCGAGGGATCTCCTCGATCACGCTTGCCGACCTTGATGCGGCGACCAGCTTGGCTACCGGGTGAAACTGCTTGGCGTCGCGGTCAAAACCGAGGCGGGCATCGAGCAGCGCGTGCATCCAACCATGGTGCCGAAAGAATTCGCGATCGCTCAGGTCATGGGCGTGACCAACGCGGTGACGGTTGACGCCGATGGTCTCGCTCCGATCACGCTGGTCGGTCCGGCGCCGGCGGCATGGCGACGGCGTCTGCGGTGGTATCCGATCTGGCCGATATTGCGTGCGGCGTGCGTACGCCGCCGTTCGGGCGGCCGGCTGCGCGCATGACTGCGGTGCGCAAAGCGCCGATGCAACATCACGAAGGCGGCTATTACATCCGCCTGCTGGCGCGCGACCGGCCTGGATCGGCCGCGACCATTGCGCGGCGGCTCGCCCAGCAGAACATTTCGCTGGAGTCGATCGTGCAGCGCCACGATGTTGGGCAGGGCATTCAGCCGGGCCGTTCCGGAGAGCCGGTTCCTGTCATCATGATTACCTATGCGACAAGCGAAGATGCTGTACACAAGGCGCTCGCCGCCGTGCGCCGTGACCGTGTAATCTCGGGCCGTCCGCAAGTGATCCGGATCGAGAAAAACTAGGGCCGAATTGCAGAGGCAAAACGATGACATCGATCCGATCTTAGAGCGCGTGCTGGCCATCGAGATTGCGCGCGTGACCGAGCGCGCCGCCGTCGCGGCAGCGCACCTGCGCGGGCGCGGTGCGGAAAAGAAGTCCGACCAGGCCGCCGTCGATGCCATGCGCCGTGAACTCGGTAGTCTGCCGATCGACGGCACCGTCGTTATCGGCGAGGGCGAGATGGACGAAGCGCCGATGTTGTTCATCGGCGAGAAAGTAGGCACCAAGGCAGGGCCTAAAGTTGATATTGCGGTGGATCCGCTGAAGGCACGACGCTTTGTGCGAAGAACATGCCCAGGCGCCATTGCGACGCTCGCGATGGCCGATGACGGCGCGCTGCTGCACGCACCCGACATCTACATGGACAAGATCGCGATCGGCCCAGGCTATCCGAAGAACGTCGTCGATCTCGATGCGCCAGCCGATCAGAATATCCTGGCGCTGGCGAAGGCCAAAGGCGTGAAGCCCGTCGGAAATTACGGCCATGGTGCTGGATCGCCCGCGTCATGCTGACATCATTGCGGCGGTGCGTAAGGTGGGTGCGGCAGTAAGCCTGATCAGCGACGGCGACGTGGCCAGCGTGATCCACACGGCCGAACCCGACAAAACCGGTATCGATATTTATCTCGGTATCGGAGGCGCGCCGGAAGGCGTTCTTGCCGCGGCGGCGTTACGCTGTATCGGCGGGCAGATGCAAACCCGTCTTATCGTTGATACTGAAGAGAAGCGCGAACGCGTTGCCAAGATGGGCATCAAGGATCCGCGCAAGAAATACCAGATCGAGGACATGGTACGCGGCGATTGTTTGTTTGCGGCAACCGGTGTCACCGATGGCCGTATGCTTCGCGGTGTCCGCTTTGGCAATGGCGTGATCGAAACCGAAACCATTGTCATGCGCTCTGCGACCGGCACGGTGCGTCGCATCATTGCCGAGCACCGCAAGCTGGAAAAGTTCCGGTAAGTCGCACTGTCATCACCTGCGACCCGCCTACGCTCGCT
This sequence comes from uncultured Alphaproteobacteria bacterium, assembly GCA_963742215.1. GTDB lineage: Bacteria > Pseudomonadota > Alphaproteobacteria > Rhizobiales > Xanthobacteraceae > BOG-931. The sequence goes on along the minus strand of CAVULJ010000017.1, from coordinate 81,505 downwards.
ACGTAACGTCGGAGGGTTTGAATCCATTGAACGCGCAGCGCGTAGGTGGAAGGCGGGGGATTCAGTATTCCGGACATTACGTGTTCCGGCAGCAGCGCCTATTTGTACTGGATGCTCCGCCTTCGCGGAGCTTGACAGTGCTAAAGTCCGGCTCTATGGCAGAGAATCGCCTTTTCCTTGGCGTCGAAAACTCGGCGACCGGCCGCGCGTGGCGCGACCGGCTGGACGAGCGCGGCTCGGCGCGGGCGCTAGCGATTGCGCAGCGACACGATCTGCCGGAACTGCTGGCGCGGATCATCGCTGGCCGGAATGTCGAGGTCGATGCGGTTGAGGCGTTTCTCGATCCAACGATCAAGCGCTCGATGCCCGACCCGAATGTGCTCACCGCGATGCCGGAAGCCGCCGAGCGCATTGCCGACGCGGTTATGCGCGGCGAGAGCGTCGCGATCTTCGGCGACTATGATGTCGATGGTGCAAGCTCGGTCGCGCTGCTGACGCGTTTCCTGCGCCATTGCGGTCTCGATCCGATGATCCACATTCCCGATCGCCTGTTCGAAGGCTACGGCCCGAATGTTGAAGCGGTGCGCGCACTCGCCAGCCGCGGCGCCAAGCTTCTGATCACCGTCGATTGCGGCACGACGAGCATCGAGCCGCTGGCCGAGGCGAAAGCACTCGGCATGGACGTCGTGGTGATCGACCACCATCAGGCCGACGAGGCGCTACCGCCCGCGTTGCGATCGTCAATCCGAACCGCCGCGACGATCTTTCCGGCCTCGGGCATCTGGCGGCGGTCGGTCTCGTTTTTATGACCGTGGTTGCGGTCAATCGCGTGCTGCGGACGCGGGGTTTCTGGACTGGCGACCGGCTGGAACTCGATCTCCTGTCGCTGCTCGACGATGTTGCGCTCGGTACCGTTGCCGACGTAGTGCCGCTGATTGGTCTCAACCGTGCTTTCGTCGCCAAGGGTCTTATTGCGCTTCGCCGCCGTGATCGCCCGGGTCATGTCAGCCTGATGGACGTGGCGCGACTGTCCAGGGCCCCCGGAAGCCTGGCATCTCGGCTTTCTGCTCGGTCCGCGCATCAATGCCGGTGGCCGCATCGGACGCGCCGATCTCGGTGCGCGGCTGCTGATGGAAGACGATCCGATCGAAGCCGCCAAGATCGCGGCCGAACTCGATCGGCTCAACCGGGAGCGCCAGGCGATCGAGCAACAGACTGTGGCGCAGGCTGAAGCGGAAGCCATGGCCGCGCTCGGCATTGAGGAAGCCGGCTCGGTCGTCGTGACGGCAGCGGAGGGCTGGCACCCTGGCGTCGTCGGGCTTGTCGCGGCGCGGTTGAAGGAAAAGTTCAACCGGCCCGCATTCGCTATCGCGCTTGAGCCCGGCGGTGTCGGTACCGGCTCGGGCCGCTCTATCCCCGGCGTCGATATCGGTCGGGCTGTTCGGCGCGCCGTTGCCGAAGGGCTGCTGGTGAAGGGCGGCGGCCACGCGATGGCCGCGGGCGTCACCTTGCGCAAGGGCGCGCTGGCGCAGCTACGCGCATTCCTCGAAGCGACACTGGCGCCCGATGTGCAGGCTGCACGGCGGCAAAGTGGGCTGATGATCGATGGCGCGGTCAGCGCCAGTGGCGCGAACAATGAACTCGTGACGATGATCGAGCGCGCCGGCCCGTTCGGGTCGGGCAATCCTGAGCCGACGATCGCATTGCCGGCGCATTCGGTGACTTTTGCTGACGAGGTCGGTCAGGCGCACATGCGGGTCCGGCTCAAAGCCCCGGACGGCGGCGCTGTCAACGCCATCGCCTTTCGCGCGGTTGGCCAGAAACTCGGAATGGCGCTCAAGGAAAGCCGCGGCCGGCAAATTCACGCCGTGGGCTCGCTTTCGCTCGACCGATGGCAGGGCGAGGAGCGGGTCCAGTTCAAATTGACCGATATCGCGCCTGCCGAACCGTTTGCTGGGCGGTAGATGTTCAGGGTGTGGATGCCTTTCCTTAGAAAATAATTCTTCTAATTAATGTTCTATCGAAATAGAATTTACCACTTCCCCATGCATTCTTGAATTGGCAGAAACCTATGCTATTTCGGTGGCCCTACGGAGTAATCTTCAAATGTCCCAGATGACACGGCGGGGCGCATTGCTGCTGGGCGCCGGACTAACGCTTACGCTCATTGCCGTCGATCAAAGCGCGGCGACGCCTGCCGAAGCCGACGGCGAGATCGCCAAGTTCACCGGCGGCAAAACAGCGGAAAGCGGCAAGATCGCCATCGACCTTCCGGAGATCGCCGAGAACGGCAATACCGTGCCGTTGTCGATCAAGGTCGATAGCCCGATGACGGCTGAGGACTACGTCAGCGAAATCCGCGTGATCGCCGACGGCAATCCTAACCCCGGCGTGGTCGGATTCCATCTGACGCCGATGGCTGGCCGCGCCGAAGTGGCGACCCGCATCCGGCTCAACTCGACTGAGAACGTTATCGTGCTCGCCAAAACGTCAGGCGGCAAGCTGTTCATGGATCGCCGGATGGTCAAAGTCACCGTCGGCGGCTGCGGCGGCTAGGAGAACAAACACTATGGCCGACAAACCGCGATTGCGCATTCCCGAAACTGCGAACAAGGGAGACGTCATCCAGATCAAGACGCTGGTGGCGCATCCCATGGAGAACGGCTTCCGCAAGGACGACAACGGCAAGACGATTCCTCGCAAGATCATCAATAAATTTGTCTGCACGTTCGGCGGCAAGGAGGTATTCCGGGCCGAGCTGGAGCCGGCGATTGCCGCCAATCCCTATTTCGAATTCACCGTGAAGGTCGACGAGAGCGGCACGTTCGCTTTTGCCTGGGTCGATGACGATGGCACGGTGACGACCGCCGAACAGTCGATTACCGTCACCTAGCGGCGGCTACATCCCGGTCGTCTTGGCAGGCACTGTCCGAGCGGGTATCTGGAGTACCCGCTCACAGGATGTGTAATGGCCAATCTCAATCTTTCCGTCGCCGTCGGCCCCTATGACCGCACCCGCGCTCTGATCGACGGTACCGTCCAGATCGACGGTGTCGATCCGGTTTTCATGCAGCTCGTGCCGGAGGAGATTTTCTTCCGCGCATTCCGCGCCGCGGAATTCGACATCTGCGAATTGTCGATGTCGAGTTACACAGTGAAAACCGCGCAGGGCAATTGCCCCTACATCGCGGTGCCGGCTTTCGTCTCCCGCGCTTTCCGCCACACATCGGTGTATGTGCGCACCGATCGGATCAAGAAGCCGCAGGACCTCAAGGGCCGCAAAGTCGGCGTGCCGGAATATCAGCTCACGGCGAACGTCTGGGCACGCGCATTCCTGGAAGATGATTACGGCGTCAAGCGATCGGACATCCACTGGATCCGTGGCGGCATCGAGCATGCCGGACGTCCGGAGAAAATCTCCATCAATCTGCCGGCCGGCGTGCGGCTCGACAACGCGCCGGAAGGCAAGACGATTTCGGCGCTGCTCGCGGAAGGCGAAATCGACGGCTTCATAGCGCCGCGTCCGCCGACGCTGGTGGAGAAGGGGCACCCGAATATCGGCTGGCTGTTTCCCGATCCGGTTGTAGTGGCGAAGGACTATTACAAACGCACCGGGTTCTTCCCTATCATGCATGTGCTCGGCATTCGCCGCGAGCTCGCCGAGAAACATCCCTGGCTGCCGAGCGCGGTATACAAGGCGTTCGAGCAGGCGAAGCAGGTCGGGTTGGACAAGCTTTCTGATACCTCGGCGACTAAAGCGACGCTGCCGTTTGTCGAGGAGCGCCTGAAGGAAGCGCGCGACCTCATGGGCCAAGATTTCTGGTCGTACGGCGTGGAGCCGAATCGTAAGGTGCTCGACTATTTCCTCGAGCAGCATCATCGCGAAGGTCTGTCGTCGCGCCGGGTTTCGGTGGATGAGATGTTTCATCCGGCGACCTACGAAACGTTCAGCGTCTAGGGGCTCAATTCGGCTCGATGCCCGCATCGCGCACGAATCCGCCCCAGCGGTCGATTTCGGTCGCGACGTAGTTTGGCATCTCGGCCGCCGGCAGATAGGACGCATCCAATCCCAGTTTTTGCAACGACTCTTTCATCGTCGCCTGACCCATGATGTCGCCGGAGGCGCGGTCGAGAACTGCGACAATATCCTTCGGCAGGAGCGCCGGCCCGAATAGCCCGTTCCAGTAGGTCAGATTGAAGCCTCGGAAGCCCTCTTCCTGCATCGTCGGCACGTCCGGCAGCAAGGTCGATCGCTGCGCCGACGTAATGGCAATGGCGCGAAGCCGGTGACTGGTAACGTTGGCTAAGGCGGCAGCGACATCGACGAATGTCATTGTTACGATGCCTCCCATTACGTCATCCATCGCCTCCGAAGTCGCGCGATAAGGCACACGCGTGATAATGACGCCGGCCGTGTTCTTGATGGTTTCGCCGGCGATTTGCGCGCCGGAGTTTGGTGCGCCGTAGGTCAGCTTTTCCGGGTTGGCCTTCGCCTGGCCGACAATGTCCGCTATCGATTTGAATGGAGCGTCTGGCGCCACAACCAGCACTGCACCAGCCGTCGCCAATCGCGCGATCGGCGTGAAATCCTTGACCGGATCATATTTGAGGGTCGTGAACAGATGCGGATTTGCGGAATGCGTGGTGTTGCCACCCAGCATCAGGGTGTAGCCGTCAGCGGGCTGGCGCGCGACATATTCCGTGGCCGGGATGCCGCTCGCGCCGGGTCGGTTCTCCACCGTAAACGGTTTGCGAAGCTTGTCTGTCAGCCCGCTGGCCAATACGCGCGCCATGATGTCGGTGCCGCTGCCGGCTGCGAGCGGCACGATGATGATCACGTTGCGGGTGGGATAACCGTCCTGAGCCATTGCGACGGCTCCGCAAAGGACCGCGCCGATTATTGCTGCGAAGCTTCGAAGCATCGACGACCTCTTGTCCATTTTTCTTGAGCTGCCGGTCTGTTGTTGGCTTACAGGCAAGAGTTACGCCGGATCGAAATAGCCACGCGGATCAACGACTCGATGCCCGGGAACCGACATTTTTGAATAGCATGGGCTCATTGCCGCGCTTCTGAACGGCGCGCATGATCGCGACAAGCTCGTAGCGCGGATCAACGGCCCGCGAGATCGATCGCAACGTGCCGTTCGCCGCAAGGATACCGATGAGATCGCGAAACGAGGTCAAAGCTGGCACAGCGACGCTCTCGGGCATGACGCAGCCCGCATCATAGCGGCCGGGCGTCAGCCGTCCATCGTGCCATGCCGTGGAGCGGGTGTAATCAAATCCGGTCCGGGAACTTGATGATGAAGTTGTCGTGGTTTGGCATCTTTACCTTCGGCAGGGTCTGCGCGTTCATCGCCTCATCCGGCGGGATGAGTTCATTCGCCGCGAATAGATAGGCGCAGATGGCGTAGACCTCGTCGTCAGTGAGGGTGTGCGGCGTGGGCCACGGCATGGCGCGGCGAATGTAATCGAACACCGTCGTCGGATAGGCCCAGAAGTTGGCAATGGTCTTGTTGGAGGCGATGCCGTCCTTGGTCAGCGGCGGATTGCCGACCAGCATGTTGCTCGAGCCGCCTTTGCCGCCGTCGCCGTGGCACTGATTGCAGCCGTGATCGACAAACACCTTGGCGCCTTGCGCCGCCGTGCCGCTGCCGGGCGGGAGGTTCGTGCCGTCGGGCAGCACGCTGATGTCCCAGGCTTTGATGTCGGCTTCCGAGATCGGTTTGCCGAGATGAGGCGAGTCGCCGCCAAGCGCAGCCGAGCCGGTTGTGATCGCGCCAAACAGCGCCAGCGTAGCCAACTTAAGCATAGACATGTTTGATTTCCCCGCTGCTCTCGACACCCCAGGCGGTGAGGCTGTTGTAATGCTGGTTCGGGAAACCGAGCACGTTCGGGACTTTGTTGGCTTGGCCGCGCAAAGCCACGAAATCCGCGCGGAGCGGTTGCACGGCGCCGGAATCGTCCCAGGCTCGGCTGGTCAGCACCGCGGGCTGGCCGTCCCAGCGCCACGGCATCGTGAAACGCGTAAAGGCCTGCGGGCTCACCGGACCTTCGACAGCCGCTTCGGCCCAGCTCTTGCCACCGTCGGCGGAGACCATGACCTTGGTGATGCTTCCAGTGCCGGAATAGGCGATGCCGGAGATTTCGTAGAAGCCCGGCGCTTTGAGGCTCGTTCCGAACGACGGCTGGGTGATGAACGATTTCACCTCGCAGACGAAATAGAACTTGTAGGCTTTGCCGTCCGGCAAGAGCGGCGAGTAGTTGCGCGACTCGTAGTAAGTCATCGCGGCCTGATCGACCACTTTGATCCGGCGCAGGAACTTTGTGTTCATGTTGCCTTCGTAGCCGGGCAACACCAGCCTCATCGGATACCCGTTGCCGGGCATCAGGCGCTCGCCGTTTTGGTAGAGCGCGATAATGGCATCGTCATAGGCCTTCTTCATCGGCACGCTGCGGCTGACCGCAAGCGAGTCGGCGCCTTCCGCCAGCACCCACGTCGCCTTCGGATCGGCGCCGGCTTCGTCGAGCAGGGTCGAGAGTGGCACGCCGGTCCATTCGGCGCAGGAGACGAGACCATGCAGCGCCTGAAGCGGCGCCTGGATCGGCTCCGGGGAGAACATAGGCGCGCTGTTGCCGCCGCATTCGACGAAGTGCTTCCGAGTTACCATCGGATAGCGCATCAACGCGTCAATTGTGAATTCCAGCGGCTGCTTGACCATGCCGTGGATCACAAAGCGGTGCTGCGCCGGATCGATGTCAGGGATTCCGGAATGCAGGATCGTGAAATGCAGCGAGTTCGGCGTGATAGTGCCGTTGAGCATCTGCAACGGCGTTCGCGCGTGCTGGGTGCGCGGTTCGCCTTTCGGATTACTCAAGGTACGGATTACCGAGGCCTCAAAGCGCGATGGCTTTTGCAGGGGCGGGGTGACCTCGCCAGGATATTGGCTCCATTCCGGCTCAGTCAGCGGCTCGGCGGCAGCCCCGGTGAGCGAGGCGCCACTACCAAGTGCGCCTGCAAACATCGCACCGCTGCGGAGCAGGGCGCGCCGGTGCAACAGCCCGTTGCCGGCGACAAGCTCGATGGGCGGTACGCCGTTTCCGCGTTTCCTCATGGCTTCACTCCTTGCGGATGGCCGTCCTTCGACGTCGTCCGTTCGTTGTTGGAGCGGGCGGGACATCTCCCATCTTTAGTTTGCGCTATTCGGCGGCGCCTGTGAACTGGATTTTCGTGCCGGTTATTTCTGTCTTATGTCGTCGAGGCCGCCAAGCCGCGCGACAAGGGTATTGGCGCCGATCGCCAGAACGAACAGAACGATCAGGATCGCGTACATGCCCGGCATATCGAAATTGGCGTAGGCCTGAATCACCAAAAAGCCGATGCCGCGATTGGAGATTTTGGTTTCGGCGAGTAGCGTGCCGATCAGCGCAACGCCAAGGCCGAGCCGCATGCCATTGATGATCGGATGGCGCATCGCCGGTAGATAAATTTTCAAGGCCATCTGCCACTGATTGGCGCGAAAGCTCTCGCCGACCTTGATCAGGACCTTATCGATCTCGCGCATGCCGGCGGCAATATTGAGTGCAATCGGGAAAAAGCAGGATACCGCGCCCATCGCGATCTTCGATCCGGCACCGGTGCCGAACCACATAATCATCACCGGAAAGAAGATGATCTTCGGCGTCGGCCCGAGATAGTAGAGATAGGGCTCAAAAGCCTTAGCAATGAATTGATTGGCGCCAACGACGAGACCGGCCACTAAGCCTAACAGGCCGCCGATTACCAGGCCGACTGCGATTTCCTGCGCAGTGGCCCAGAGGTTCCAGTAAAAGTCCAGATGCGAGAGAAGCTTCACCAAGGCCGTGCCGATCTTCTGCAAGGTCGGGACCACGTCGCTGTAGAACAGGCCGGAAATCGCCATCACTTGCCAAGCCAGCAGCACCGTCAGAATGATCACGGCGCGCACCAGCGTAACGGGCGACAACCAAGGAATAGGGGGACGTTTTACCTGGCTGATGTCAGCCATCGCTCGACCCTTTCCGTTGTCGCGAAAAATATCACGCTGACCAGGATGACGAAGCAGATCGCGGCGTAGGTGCCGGGAAGGTCGTAGCGCTCGGCAAGATCGTTGATGAGCTGCCCAAGGCCGCCGAAATTGATCAGGAACTCGACTCCGACCACGTTGATCAGTGCGAAGATCAGCCCAAGCCGGATGCCGACAAAGATCGTCGGCAGCGCCGAGGGAAAATAGATCTTCCAGAACTGTTGCGCCGGCGTGAGCTTGAAACTCAAGCCGACATTGACCAGGACGCGTCGCGTGGCCGACATGCCCTCGATGGTTTTCAGAATCACCGGAGGCAGCCCGGAAATAAAGGCCAGCATGATGATGGTCGTCGAACTGCGGCCGAACAGCACCAGGAATAAGGGGTAGGCGAGCACGAGCGGCGCCGAAGCGAACGCCGCAACCCAGGTCTCGCAGGCGAGGCGGAAAAGCTTGACCTGATGCAACAGCACACCAATCGCGACGCCGAATGCCGTCAGCAGGAGGCCGGATGCGAGGCACTCCCAGGCGGTGAGCAGGAACCGGCGCAGGATATTCTCTTCGAAGATCACACGGCCGAAGCTCGCAATGACTTCCGAAGGCAGTGGAACGATGAACCGGTTGATCAGGCCGACGCGAATGAGCCCTTCGACAACGGCCAGAATGAAGACGATCGACGACACGCCGACAGCTGTCGGAAGCCAGCGCTGCGTGCCCGGTGCCGCCATTACGCTGCTCCGAGCCGCGGCAGCAACGTAATCGCGTTGGTGCGGTCGATGGCTTCGCGTTCGTTGTCAGGCAGTCCTGCGAGATTCAGATCCTCGATATTGTCCGAAACTTTCGAGAAGGGATAATCGGTGCCGAACAATATATGACTAAGCGGAGTCATAGCGCGGAGCGCCGCCAACGATCCCGATGAGCCTGCGTGGTTGCCAGTGTCGTAGTAAAAAGCACTCAAAGCTGCTGCAACTCCATTGGGCATGACCTCATTCATATTGGGGCGGTGAGATAGTGTTTCCAACATGCGGGCCGCGAGCATGGGAGTGGCTCCTCCACCGTGCGCAAAAATCCACCGTATGTTCGGATTTTTCGCGGCGGCGCCGCTGATGAGCAAGCTCGCAATCGTTCGCGTCGTATCGAACGGATATTCGATCGCTTGTGGAATGAGACCGGGTATTACGCTCCCGCAGCAAGTGGCCGACGTGGGGTGAACGTAAACTACAGCATTGCGTCGATTGAGTTCGCTGAACACAGGCGCAAAACCCGAATCGCCGAGATATTTTCCGTCGTAGTTAGTCAGGAGGCCGATGCCATCGGCTTTGAGCGCATCCAAGGCATATTCGATCTCCTTGAGGCTGCCATCGGCATCGGGCAGCGGAATCGGAGCAAATAAACCGTAGCGGCCTGGATAGGTGCGGATTTGTTCCGCAGCGTAATCGTTCCACATTCGAGCGGTCCGACGTCCGCCGGCAACATCACCGTACCACACGCCCGGTGTTGATTGGGAAACGATCGCCGTCGCAATACCGTTGCTGTCCATCTGTTCAAGCGATTTGCTCGGCGACCAGGACAGTAGTGCGCTCGGCGCAAGATCATGGCCGAAATTGATGCGCTCGTGCTCTTCTTTCATGTATTGCGGCGGCAGGAAGTGATGATGCACGTCAATGCGCTTCGCCGCCGGTTTGGCGGCCTGGGCATGAACCCGCGGCGCGGCGATTGCGGTCGCGGCTGCAGCCATTCCGGCTGCGAGAAATTGGCGGCGGCCGAGACAGCAGCCACACGAAAACAGCGCCATCGTTATTTCCTCCCGGTCAGTGTTCTTTTGCGTGCAGTGCGCGGGCTTCGTTGTCGATGAGCCCGCGGCTTGCTTCCTCGCGAAGATCGGCCCAAATCTGTGCGACGTAACGGCCGAATGCCTCACTCGAAACGATTTCCGAGGTGCGTGGCCGCGGCAAGTCGATTTCGACCACGCGCTTCAGGCGGCCAGGTCGATAGGTCATTACCAAAATGCGGTCAGCAAGCTGCACCGCTTCCGTGATGTTGTGTGTGATCAGCAGCATCGTTTGCTTGAGCTGCTGCTGGATTTGAAGAACCTTGTCGCCAAGCAGCAGGCGCGTCTGCTCGTCGAGCGCGGCGAAAGGCTCATCCATGAGTAGGATCTTCGGTTCGGATGCAAGTGTACGCGCCATCGATACGCGCTGCCGCATGCCGCCGGACAGTTCCGCCGGGTAGCGCTTTTCGAAGCCGTTGAGGCCGACCATCGACACAAAGTGCCGGGCGCGCTCGATCCGCTCGCGCTTGGGCACGCCGGAGATTTCGAGCGGGAAGGCGACGTTGTCGATGACATTGCGCCATGGGAAGGTTGACTCTTCCTGGAACACCATGCCGATGGCGGGATGCGGCCCGGATACCGTCTCGCCGGCAACGGTGACCTTGCCGTCGTGCGTGCGCAGCAGCCCGCCGATGATGTTGAACAGAGTCGATTTGCCGCAGCCGGACGGGCCGATGATCGCCACGAATTCGCCGGGGCTAACCGTGAACGACACGTTGTCGAGTGCGGTCACATCCCCGTCGTTGGTGTGAAACCTCATGGCAACGTCGTCAACGACGAGCATTTCCGTGCCGCTTGCTGTCTGCGGCAGCGGCGCTACAGGGTTGCTCATCGCGGCAACGGCCATTGCGGATCAGTTTCCGGCGCGGGTCATCGCTTGAGTCATGACCGCCGTGTAGCCCGGCTCGACGCGCACATCGACCACGGCGACGCGGCCGGCGTCGACTTCGGCGATGGCTTTTTCGAGGGCAGCAGGCAGATCGGCAGGCTTGGTGATCGGGCCAAAACCGACAGCGCCCTGCGCGCGCCCCATGGCGGCGAGATCGACGTCCGGATCGGACATGCGCTGGCCGATCCACTTGTTCTCGACCGGCCGATTGCGCATGCGCGCCATACGCTCCTGGTGCAGTTCGTCGTTGTAGAACGAACGGTTGTTGGCGAGCACGAACAGCAGCGGGATTTTGTAGTGCACGGCTGTCCAGACCGCGGTGACCCCCATGAGGAAATCGCCGTCGCCGCAAATGGCGATCGGCAAGCGGCCGGAGCCCTTGAGCGCCAGTGCCGCACCGACCGAAATGCCGGGACCGCCGCCAACGCCGCCGCCGCCATCGGAACCCACATAATCGAGCGGATGTTTGAAAGTCGCCCAGGTGTCGTCCCACGACAGCGGCAGGTGGGTGAAGGTCACCGGCCGGTCCTTGAGTACCTTGCGCAGCGCGCGCGCAATGTTCTCATTAGTGAAACCGGCGGGCTCTTTGTCAGAGATGGTGCGAGCACTTGGCAGGGCGTGCGGCTTAGAGCTTTTGCCAATTTCCTTGACCAGTTCCGGCACCACGAGATCGGGATCGGCCGAGAGCAGGAGATCGACCGGCGGTAGGGCCTGGTGATCCATGCTCCAGCCGTTGTGAATACGATGGTCGAGCGAAATCTGAATCACCTTCGCCGACGGATTCGGTCCAGCGTAGCGCATGGCGCCTGCGAGATCGACCCAATCGAGGCTCAGTATAACGTCGACATTCTTCAGACCCTCAACGCTTTCCGGTGCGACAGCGCGCGGCGCGCCCAGATAGAGCGGATGATCAGTCGGGAAGCTCGCGCCGATCTTCAGATCGGTCACGACGCGTGCATTGAGTGCCTCGGCAAGCGCGACCCTGGCGTTCCAGGCTTCTTCGCTGCGCGAGGCACGGCCGGCGAGGATCAAGACCTGCTTGGCGTCCTTAAGCATCGCCGCGGCCTTGCGCACGAGATCGGCGGGCGCGGCGGTCTCGACCGGCGGCATGTAGCGTGCGACATCGACCTCCGGAAGCTGCTCAGAGACTTTCATCTCCTGCAATTCGGCGTCGAAGTTGATGTAGACCGGGCCTTGCGGCGCGGTATTGGCAATCCACGTGCCGCGCAAAATCGCTTCACGCGCCGCGCCGGGCGACGCCGGCTGGTCATCCCACTTGGTGTATTCGCGGACCAGCGCGCCCTGATCGCGGGCGGTGTGGATCCAGTCGATCCATGGCCGCCGCTTCACGGCGTCGACCGGGCCGGTCGCGCCAAGCACGATCATCGGCATGCGGTCGCACCAGGCATTGAACATCGCCATCGATGCGTGAAGGAGGCCGACGTTGGAATGCACGGCAGCGGCCATCGCCTTGCCGGTGACCTTCGCGTAGCCGTGCGCGATCGCGACTGCGGCTTCCTCGTGCAGGCATAGCAGCATCTGCGGCGCCGAATTGCCGAGATAGTTGACGATGCTGTCGTGCAGGCCGCGATAGCTCGCGCCCGGCGTGAGCGCGATGTAGGGGATGTCGAGCGAACGCAGCGCATCTGCGATCACATCGGAGCCAAAGCCAGGCGCATTGGCGCTGGTAAGGGATTTCGGGCGTTCGACGCCCGCCACAGCCGGATCGGCGGCGTTGGCGCGTGCGGTCGCTGATTGGGGCGGCGTCATGGGCATTTCCTTGTGTTTTCGACTTAAAGGGAGGTTTCGGGCGGCATCCAACCGGATCATGAGCCCTTACGCAACAGGCGAGAAGTCTCACTCCCGGATAGCCGTCGGCCGGCGAAATTCCGCCTTGCGCTGGAAGTTTTGCACGACGATCACAGTCGCCGTGCCGGTGCGGCCGTCAGCGCCGCCGGTGTCGAAGCCAAGCGCGGTGAGCCGCTCCTGGATTTCCTGAATTTCGGCGAGTGTGGCAGCCGGTTAGCTGTCCGGGAAAGCCTGTACGAACGGTTCGCCGCTGGTGCAGCGGTCACCGAGATAAACCAGACCCAGCGCGTAGGCCATCGAAGGATTGTAGCTCTTGGCGGCAACGAAGTTCTGGCCGAGCAGGAATGCCGGTCCGCCCGGCGCAGGTGTCCAAAGCTTTGCGGTGACGTTTGGCTTCGGGAACGGCTTGCCGTCGGCGCGGGTGACGCCAAGCTTCTCCCCCACAGCGTAAGTGCGGGAGACATTGCCAGAGTTTTTGCGTGAACTCGGGCTGGTTGCTGATTGCTTCGAGCTCGGTCGTGTCAGGACGAAGTCCCTCCATGACGTGCGTGTACGTATCGTCCGCGATGCCGTGCGCGATGGCTTTGCTCCGAAACGCTGCTATCCACTGATCGAACCCGGTCTCCGCCAGCGATTGTTCCGGCCACATCGCTGTGGCAAACAAGCCGGCGATGCCGCCGATAAACGACCGTCGTGCAATGCTCGGTGCTGGTGCTGTCACTCTTTGCCTGTTTGGCGGCGGGCGATTCTCTCTCAGGCGCCACGATAGCATTGGGCGCTGGGGTTGGGGATGTTGCGGCCGACGCGATTGCTGGTGGAGTAGTAGATTTGGCGGCGTCGGCGGGTGGTGACGAGGCGAACATCATGTCGTTGACGACCTGGCCGCGGGCGCCAATCAGTCGCTCGTAAGCCGCAACGAGCGTCATATACGGATTGAAAAAGACCCATCCGGCACGGGTCGGCACTTGGGCGTCGAAGTGCAAGTGATAGCTGGTGCCGCCCTCCGAATTCTCGTAGTCGCCGACTGCTCCTAGCACTTCACCTTCGACGACCTTGCGTCCGCTGACCATGCCGGCGGCATCGAGCATTTTTGGATTCATGTGCAGATAACGGACGCGGATATGCTCGCCCGGCTTGTTGATCAACAGGTAGAGCGCAAGATCGCCGGGTGAGCGCATCAGTACACCATCGCTGACCGCGACGACGTCTTCCTGGTAGGGCTCGCAGCGTCCGGCGGCGGGATCGCGCTCGAGGCAAGTGGCGGGACGGATGTCCTGGCCTTGATGGCCTACGCCTGCGGGGCATTGCCCGACTTCGTAGGTGCGATGTTCGCAAAAATTATCGCGCCATGGATACGCGAAGTTCTTTAACTCGTCGTTGACGAGCGGCTTGTCGTTCACCCTGCAGCGGTAGGTTACGTTGTCGCCACGGCCGCCAAGGCCGACCCTGCCGGTTAGATCGCAATTGCCCCAGTTCATGAATGACTGCGATACGGCGTAGGCCGGCGGCTGTGCTATCGGAAAACGGATCTTGGCGTACACCGTCGGATCGGCGCGGCCGGATTGCCCATGCACGCCGGTGCCGGGAATAAGATCGCCCGGTGCGAAATAGGTGAATTCGGATGACACCGCTGCCGGCCGGTCGATAGTGCGCGGTTCGAGATTTGCCGTACTGGACTGCGGCGCGCCGCCGACAATGTTGAGAGCGCTGAGAAAGCGCAGCGCTACTTTGTCCGCCTCGTGGCACGACAGGCGACGCGAACTCGACGGTCCATCGAAGCAGATAATCGCGACGACATAGGGAACGCTGAAGCGCTCGAACGTGTAGCGGACACGGCTTTCAATGAGAGAGCGGCGAATGCCAGGGAACTGCGCGTCGAGTTGCGGCACCGGTTCGCCTTGTGGAATTACCTGGCCGTCGAGGTCGTACAACAGTGCGGATCCGGTCATCTCCACTTCGACCGGCTTGGCGAAGGACAGATCGAGACCAGGGCGTGCCAGGCTGCAATGAAACAAGGGCGTCGTATCCGGATGAGCCCGGAAAAAATATCGGCACGCTGGTGAAGCCCGAAAGATATTTGGTCACGTCGCCGTTGGTACCTTGCGCGGCATCGCGCAGATAAGCCGCCGTGTCGAACGGCAGCAGCACCGGAACCGGGCTCGCGGCGATGTCTGCAAAAGCCTTTGTCGTTACGGCGTTAAGCCGCGTCAGCACGTCGGTTTCGTGATCGTGTGAGGTAAGCGGTCGAAACTGGCGAGTGCCGTCCGCACGGACGTCCAATCCACTTTGGACATCGAAACGTGCGGAAGTTTCATTTCCGGCGTGGGTGTCTTGCACTGGTTCTTGTGCAGTTTCCTGCGCGATGGCGGGAGACGCAGCGATGAGGCCCGCAAGAGCGGCCGCTCTCAATGTGGCGCACAACAACGGCATGGGTCGGCTATTGCGGCGCGGCCTGCGCCGCTTCGGGGCCGTGCAGCTTCTCCATCAACAGCGTCAGGCTGTTGCCGAAAGTCTCGGGATCAAAGCCCTCGGGGATCGTCGTGGCCGTCGCGAATGCCGGCATCGATCGCGGCGTGATAGGCTGGGATCAGCCAGCGCCCGGCGCGCACGCTGGCGACCGTGTAGAGCAAGGCGAGCCGATCATATTGTGCTGTGGTGAAGGCGGGGCTTGGCGGCTGCGCGTCATTGTAACGGCTGTGTCCGGGTGCGCTGCGCCGCGGCTGAATCAACTCGACGTGCAGGAACAGACCTTTCAGCGTGCCGACAAAATCCACCGCGCGCTCGAACTTGGTTTCGCGCCAGGGCGTTGCGAAATCGTGATTGACCAGCATGTCGCCGGAACGGTTTACGACGACATGCGCGACTCCCCAGCCATCGGCACAAGCGAAATTGTTCAGATTGTTGAGTTTGTTCGCGGTGTCGATGTCGTCGGGAAAATCGCGGTGGCCATAATTCGGGCCGCTGGTGTCATGGATTACAAAATAGGTCGCGATCGGCGCGTCAGGATTGTTATCCTCGGCGTGAGATACTGGCTGCCAAAGATTGACGGCTAACGTCCATTCCAAATCCAGCTTCGACAGGTAAGTGCTGAGCGTTTCGCGCGACGGCAGATCCGGTATCGCGGCCGACGCGGCTTGCGAGCGCGTCCGGCAGATTGTCCATCGGAGGGCCGAGATTGCGGCTCTGATCTTCGCCGCGCATCAGGCATTTGGCCTGCTCTTCCGGCGTACCGCGATAGGACAGCGAATCCAGATTGAAGTCGCACACACCCATGTTTTTCAAATTGATGGTCGGCAGCGGATGACGTGGCTTGCACTGTTCGCTCAAGGCGGCGTGCGCTGAAAAGATTAAAAGCGCGCACGCGAGCACTGCGGCGCCGTGGCCGGGATGAATGTAGCGGAGAACGTGTGGCACGTTGGGCACAGGTCAGATCCAGGCTCGAACGCGATACTATCGCTATCAACGCGCGTCCTGCCAAGCGGTGCCGGCGCTTGGTGATCGTTTCGATCAAGAGAATCTGAGGCCTAATACGCCGACGATGAATGGATGTTCAGAGTACTGCCTGAAACAGCCTCGGCCGTGTCAGTCCTTCGCCCGTTCGACGTAGCCGCCGTCGGCGGTCATCACCACGATCTTCGTACCGGTGCCGACAAAAGCAGGCACCATGGTGCGCACGCCGTTCGAGAGCGTAGCAGGCTTATAGGACGACGCAGCCGTCTGGCCCTTCACGCTCGGTTCGGTCTCGGTTACTTCGAGGATGACTTTCTGCGGCAGCTCGATGGCAACCGGATTGCCCTCGTGCAGGCTGATGGTGACTTCCATTTCGGGGTGCAAATAAGCCGCTTGGTCGCCGATGATGTCCTCGTTCAGGGCGACCTGCTCGTAGTTCTCCATATTCATGAAATGGAAGCCTTCGCCGTCCTGATACATGAACTGGAACTTGTTATCTTCGACGAAAGCGCGCTCGACTTGATCGGTTGTTTTGTACCGCAGCGCCACTTTCACGCCGTCGGCAATCCGGCGTACATCCATCTGGGTGACGGGGGTGCCCTTGCCGGGATGGATGCTCTCGATGGTCACAATGACCCCTAGCTTGCCGTCGATATCGACGATATTGCCTTTTCGCAGCGAGCTGGCGATGACTTTCACGGGGCTTATTCCTTAAGTCTTGGAAGGGATTCGGGGCGCAACATACCGATCCTAGCTTTCTAAGCTAGGTATTTTTTCTGTTGCCCGTGAACAAGGTTATGGCCGAAAAATCGCCCGGTTCCTCGCCCTTCTGGGCACCCCATGTCCACGCTGACCGCAGGCCCGCGCTACTGGCGCGCGGGCGGATCGTCGCGGCGCTGCGCTCCTGGTTCGCCGGGCAGGGATTTGTCGAGGTCGAGACCGGTGCACTGCAGGTCTCGCCCGGCAACGAAACCCATTTGCACGCCTTTGCGACCTCGCTCACGGCGCCCGACGGGTCGGGATCGCGACTTTATCTGCGCACGTCGCCGGAGTTTGCATGCAAAAAACTGTTGGCGGCCGGCGAGCGCCGTATCGTCGAGTTCGCCAAAGTGTTCCGCAACCGCGAGCGTGGCGCGCTGCATCATCCGGAATTCACGCTGGTTGAATGGTATCGTGCCGAGGAGCCTTATCAGAAACTGACGGAGGACTGCGACGGCACTGCTGGCCGCGGCGGCCAACGCGGCCGGTGTGACGCAATTCAGTTTCCGCGGTCACACTGCCGATCCATTCGCGGCGCCGGAGCGTCTCACGGTCGCCGATGCGTTTGCGAAATTCGCGGGCATCGATCTGTTGGCGACACTGCCGGATGGAAAACCCGACCGCGTACTGCTCGCGAATGCAGCGCGAGCCTCCAGCATCCGCATCGCCGACGATGACACATGGGGCGATATTTTCAGTCGAGTGCTGGTGGAGCGCGTTGAAAGCCGAGCTCGGCATCGGACGGGCTACGATCCTGGACCACTATCCTTCAGTGCAGGCGGCGCTCGCAAAGCCATCGCGCGATCCGCGCATCGCTGAGCGGTTTGAGCTTTATGTATGCGGCGTCGAACTCGCCAACGGATTTGGCGAACTGACAGACGCCGCCGAGCAACGCCGCCGGCTTGAGCAGGAGATGGCGGAGAAGCAGCGTATCTACGGCGAGCGATATCCGATCGATGAGGACTTTCTCGCCGCGCTCGCAACGATGCCTCAGGCAAGCGGCATCGCGCTGGGTCTCGACCGGCTCGTGATGCTCGCAACCGGCGCCGCGCGTATCGACCAGGTGGTGTGGACGCCCCTTACTTACTGACCATCACGTTGAGGATGGCCGTAGTACCGCCTTGAACAGCCTTGAGTCCGTTCTCGATCGCGGTTTTCAGCTTCTCAGTCTGGTCGACGCGTTCGCTATGCAGACCAAAGTGAGTGCCGAGGGCATCGTAATCGAACCCATTCAAGCGCGAACCCAAGTGCATCTTGGCGTTTTCAGCGGCGCCGTCCGGGTAGTGATGGACGTGCCCCTTCTGCATCGCCATGTAGCCTTTGTTATTGAAAATCACGATCAGGATTGGAAGGTTGTGCTGCTTGGTGGCGCCAAGCGCCTGGATCACCGGGTTGTAGAGGAAGCCACCATCGCCGACGAGGAATGCGACCGGCCGTTCTTTGGCCGCGAGCTTGACGCCAAGCGCAGTGCCAAATCCCTGGCCGAGACCGCCGAAGCCGCGGAAGAAACTCTGCGGTTTGGTGAACGGCAGATGCTGGCGCAGCATCGGACCATGCAGGATGGTCTCGTCGACATAGATGGTATCGGCCGGCATGACGTCGGCGAGCGTTGAGATCAAATAAAGCGGATCGACCCCTTTGCCGGCGCCATTAGCCTTGGCCTTTTCTGCTTTGAGGCCATCGACAAACTTGTCGTGCTCGGCTTGCCATTTTGCACGCCGCGCCTTCACAGCCTCGGCATCGACCTTCGCCGAACGCGCCGCCGCCGTCAGCGCCTGCAACGCGGCTGCGATATCGCCTTCGAGATACGCATCGGCATGCAGGTTTTGATAGATCATGTGACCTTTGAACTGATTGTCGTTGATCGCGACAATCTTGCCTTTGGTCGGCTTGGTGTGCGGCGGATACCAGGGCGCGCGGCCGCCGACGAGGAGCACCAGATCCGCGTCTTTCAAATGCTCGTAGCTGGCGACGCCGAGATAGAGCGGATGGTCGGTCGGAAAATTGGCGAAGTTGGCAACGCGGCCCCACATCACCGGGATTGCAAGCGTGTCCGCGAGTTCGACCAGAGCTTTGAAGGCAGCGGGATCGCGGCCCGACTGTTCAGCAACGACAATAGGATTTTTGGCTTTCAGCAGAAGGTCGGTAACCTTCGCGACTTCGCTTGGATGCGCCTCGACTTTGGGTGCGAACGGCACGTCGCGATCGTTCTCGGGCGGCGTCCAGTCATGCAGCATGTGCTCGAGCGCAACATTGAGGTAGATCGGCCCGCGCGGTGTGCGCTGCGACATCTCGCCGGCGCGGATCACTTGCTCATAGAGCGTGAACGGGCTCGTCACCGGCCGGGCCGACTTGGTGATGTTCTCGACGAAGCGCTCGATGCCGCCGACGCTCAAGCCGCCGTACCATTGCTGCTCGATCGGCAGGTCAGGGTCTTCGCCCACGGTGGTGGACTCGCCCGACATCACGATCATCGGGACTTCCGATTGCAGCGCCCCGTGCACGCCCATGCTGCCCTGGAGCAGACCCGACGCCGGCGTGGACCAGAACGGCTTGCGGCCGGCCAGTCATCAGCGTGTAGCCGGTCGCCATATTGACGGCGAGGGTCTCGTGCCAGCAATCGATGTAGGTAGGCCCCGCATGATTGCCGGTCTTTTGCCGCACCAGCGCTTCCCAAACCGGAGACCATTCCGAACCGGGCGATGACAGGATGTAATCGATCTTGAGTTTACGAAACGCTTCCAGGATCGCTTCCCCGCCGTCCATGTAGTTTTTCATTTTTCCGTCCTTACAACTTAAGTGCGCCCACATTGGCTGACCTTGCTAGCAAACCAATCCATCAAGCATAAGGGGCTTGGTTGCTTGAATCGAGGCCATCCATGACCGCACCAAAAGCCTTGCGCACGCCCGCGCGATCTCGCCGCGGCGAAACTTGTCGGACGCGACCGGCTGCGTTCACTGGAACAAGTTGCGGCACGCTATGCGGTGTCGATAACGCCGGCCGTAACCGACCTGATCGATCCCGACCGATCAGTTTGATCCGATCGCGCGGCAATTCGTGCCCGATGCGCGTGAATTGCTCATCGCTCCGGAAGAAAATCCCGATCCGATTGGTGACGATGCCCACAGCCCGGTTGAGGGGATTGTCCATCGCTATCCCGATCGGGTGTTGCTGAAGCTGGTCAATGTCTGCGCAGTCTATTGCCGGTTCTGTTTCCGGCGCGAGATGGTCGGGCCGGGGCAGGGCGCGCTTTCGCCTGCGCGCTCGACTGTGCGCTCGACTATATCCGCCAGAATCGCCGCAAATCTGGGAAATCATTCTCACCGGCGGCGATCCGCTGGTGCTGTCGGCGCGGCGGCTGAAGGATGTAGTGACGCGGCTTGCCGGCATCGCGCATGTGAAAATCATCCGCGTGCATACCCGCGTTCCCGTCGCAGCGCCGGAACAGATTACGCCGGCGTTGGTCCGAGCGCTGCGGGTGCCGGACAAAGCAACCTTCGTGGTGCTGCATGCCAATCATCCGCGCGAATTGACTGCCAAAGTCGCGCCGCTTGCGCGCGCTTCATCGACGCCGGCATTCCGATGCTATCGCAATCGGTATTGTTGCGAGGCGTCAACGACGACGCCGAAACGCTCGGTGCGCTCATGCGCAAGCTCGTGGAAAACCGGATCAAGCCCTACTACCTGCACCACGCAGACCTGGCGCCGGGTACGTCGCATCTGCGCACCAGCGTCGCGGAAGGTCAGGCTCTGATGCGGAAGCTGCACGGCCGCACTTCAGGTCTGTGCCAGCCGACTTATGTGCTCGACATTCCGGGCGGCTTCGGCAAATCGCCGATCGGGCCGAGTTACTTGAGCGCGGATTGCAACGTGATCGAAGACTTCAACGGCCGGAGGCACGCTTATGCGGCCGCCTGCTCCAGCGCCGGAAAGAAGACCGCGGTCTCGAACTCGTAACCACACGCCTCGCACGACCATGTGTGGCGCACGCAACGCTCGCTAAGATGTTCGGACCAGCTTGGCGCGAGCAGCGAAGCGCTGCATTGCGGGCAGTTGTTCTTGCTGTAAGTGGCTAGTCGTGCGCCAGCCTTTGCCTCAGTGTGCAGAGCCATGATCGTTCCTCCCTGATCCACCCCTCTGCCCTAAGCGTGGAATAGACGAAGTCTGTGGCTTCCCCGTGACTATTTGCGTTCGTGGGCGCGGAATTTTGGCGAATTAATTTGGTGCGATGCAACAGATCTGACGCGTCGCGCTTTCGACAATTTGTCGCAAATCTTTGCGGTCTCGGCTCACCAATGTGGACGCGAATTAATTTCGTGACCATCAAACGCCAAGCTTCGATGCGGCGAACGCTCGCGGCTCAGCGAACGGAGATCAATGCGGGAATGTAATCGTCGGCGTGAAGCGGCAGTTGCTTGACGGCATCCGCTTCATTTTTTTGTTGCGAAGTGTCTTTGTGGCGTGATGAAAATCAATGACCTGAGCTGACGCCGCCCTCGATAAAGCCGCCGATCTTGACGCAAGGACCGGTGCCATCGATCCGATAGAAGCCGGCGCCAAATTCCGGGCAAGCCTTCATATGTTTGGCTGCTGCCGATTTTCCTGCGTCGGGATGGGGTGGATTTGGGTGCGGATTGGGATCGGTCAGGGTCTGCGCGCCAACGCCCGTCGCGCATATCAGGAGCAGGGCCGCAGCTGCCACGTGCAGCCTAATGCGGGGGCGAAAAGGATTGAGATCCATCTGCCGCAGCTTAGCACGGGAGGTGCGATGGCGCGCCCTACGGGAATCGAACCCGTGTTACCGCCGTGAAAGGGCGGTGTCCTAGGCCGCTAGACGAAGGGCGCTAAAGCAACGGATACGCGCGACCGTGAATGCGCGGACATATAAAGAGGTTGCCTGCGGCAGGCAACCTCCGCGGCGGCTACCAATGGCCGGTATTGGGCATTGATATCCAGGGTTCCTTCGGCGGCAGCGGGCTACCCTTTTGCAATAGTTCGATCGAGTGTTTGTCGGGTGATCGCACGAAGGCCATGTTGCCGTCGCGCGGCGGCCGGTTGATGGTGATGCCGGCCTTCATCATCCGCTCGCAGAGCGCATAAATATCGTCGACTTCATAGGCGAGGTGCCCGAAGTAGCGGGCTTCGCCGTAGTCCTCGGTGTCCCAGTTATAGGTCAATTCGACCAGGGGAGCCTGCCGTGTCGGCGGTCCGTTGGCGACCAGATCCATCGTCGGCTGGCGCCGCCAGGAAAACCAGCGTGAACTTGTTTTTCTCGTCGACGCGCCGGCGAACCTCGGTCAGGCCAAGACCCTTACAGTAGAAATCGAGCGCCGCATCGAGATTGCGCACGCGCAACATAGTGTGCAGATACCGCATCGTGAGACCTCATTGGTTCGCCGGACTGTGCTTACTTGTAGGATAATGCGCTCGGGATTAGAAAGATGATCGCGCCCGACCTGAATACCGCGATGGCAAGCCTCGGTGAGATGGTGGGCGACGCCAAGGTCGTGGTTCCGTTCACCGGCGCCGGTATATCCACCGAGTGCGGCATCCCGGACTTCCGTTCGCCGGGCGGTCTCTGGACCAAGAACAAGCCGATCCCATTCGATGAGTTCATGGCGAGCCAGGAGGCGCGCAACGAATCCTGGCGACGGCGCTTTGCCATGGCGGACGAGTTCGGCGACGCCCGGCCGGGACGCGGTCACCGTGCGCTCGCCAGCCTCTATCGCGCCGGCAAAGTGCCCGCGATCATCACCCAGAATATCGATAACCTGCATCAAATGTCAGGTTTTTCCCCGCAAGACGTCGTCGAACTGCACGGCAATACGACCTACGCCTCCTGCCTCGACTGCGACGAGCGTTATGAGCTGGCATGGGTGCGGTCGCGGATGGACGCAGCCAACGGATGCGCGCCCGACTGCCACTGCGGCGGCTACATCAAGACCGCGACCATATCGTTTGGGCAGGCGATGCCCGATGCCGCAATGCAACGTGCGCAGGACCTTGCACTTGCTTGCGATTTATTTCTGGCAATCGGTTCCTCGCTCGTGGTCTGGCCTGCTGCCGGCTTTCCGCTGATGGCGAAGCGCAATGGCGCCCGGCTTGTCATCATCAATCGCGAGTCGACCGAGTTCGATGACATTGCCGATCTCGTCGTGCGTCAGGACATCGGCACTGTGCTTGAGCCTTTCATCGTCCATTGAACGACTTTGTTCACAGGATTTGCGGCTTTTCATCCACTGTTGCATTTTTGTGCTTTCCCGATGAATGCCCAGTGTTATCTTGATTCAAGAGATTCGTGATGCGCCCGCGGGGCGCCAGCACAGAAGCGGCAGCCTCGGCGTCATGGCGTCGGACGGGATCGAACAAAAATCAACTAACCCGGGACTCGGACCCGATGTCGATCTCAGCAATGAGTTGGCTACGAGTGTCATCGAAGTCTCCGGTGTCATCAAATGGTTTGATGTTGCCAAGGGTTATGGCTTCATCATTCCCGACAACGGCATGGGTGACGTGCTGCTGCACGTAACCTGCTTGCGTCGGGACGGCTACCAGACCGCTTACGAAGGCGCTCGTGTGGTCTGTGAAGCGCTGGCAAGGCCCAAGGGCCTGCAAGTTTTTCGCGTCGTCTCCATGGATGAATTGACCGCGATCCATCCGGCCCAGATGCCGCCGCCGCGAACCCATGTTACTGTCACCCCGACGAGCGGTCTCGAACGGGCACAGGTAAAATGGTTCAATCGGCTTCGTGGTTTTGGTTTCGTGACGCGCGGCGACGGCACGCCGGACATCTTCGTTCACATGGAAACTCTGCGCCGGTTCGGCATGACCGAGCTACGGCCCGGCCAGTTCGTCCTGGTCCGGTTCGGACCGGGTCCGAAAGGGCTTATGGCAGCAGAAGTGCACCCCGAAGGCGGATCGATGGGTCCTACGTCCCACTAGCCCGCGAATATTTTCCTCAATTACCTCGGTGCGACCGCACGTCGTGCGCCTTGCGGCAGCGCTGCTGCTCTTCGCCGGCGTCAGTCTTGCCTTCCATGAGGCCGCCCATGCTGCCGGACAGAGTACGCTGGAGATCGTCAGCGCGTCGGGCGTGCACGCTTTCAATGTCGAGCTTGCGGCCACTGAGCCGGAGCGCGAGCGGGGTCTGATGTTCCGCAAGGAGCTTCCGCAAGGTCAGGGCATGCTGTTCGATTTTTTTACCGATCAGCCGGTCTCGTTCTGGATGCATAACACCTACATCCCGCTCGACATGATTTTCATCCGCAGCGATGGCGTCATTATGCGAGTAGCCGAAAACACAAAGCCGATGTCGGACGACCTTGTTCCTTCGGGCGCGCCGGTGCGGGCGGTGCTCGAGGTGATTGGCGGAACAGCGCGCGAGCTTGGCATCAAGGCGGGCGACAAGGTGATCAATCCGATCTTCGGTAAGAGCCACTAATCAGGCCGCCTTGGACTAGTTTGGCCGGCTTGCTGGCAACAGCCGAATTATGTATCCAGAGCCGCGACAGGCGGGGTATGGCGCAGCCTGGTAGCGCGGTAGTTTTGGGTACTACAGGTCGCAGGTTCAAATCCTGCTGCCCCGACCAGCCTACCTTACGCTTCGCTTCGGCGGATCACGATCCGCGTCAAGCCGCAAACGAGATTGTCGATGACAGCCCGCATCTACAAGCCAGCGCGCACCGCAATGCAGTCGGGTACCGCTAAGACCAAGGAGTGGGTGCTCGACTTTGAGCCTGAACAGCCGCGTATGGTCGAGCCGCTGATGGGGTGGACCAGTTCCGGCGATATGAAGCAGCAAGTGCGCCTGTCGTTCGACACGAAGGAAGAGGCGATCGCCTATTGTCGACGCAACGGCATCGCTTACCAGGTTTTCGAAAGCAAGCCGGCAACGCGTGCGCGCATTTCGTACGCCGATAATTTCTCCTACACGCGGCGTAGTCCCTGGACCCACTGACTGCGGATCAGGCGTGCTCGCGCCTGAACGGCTTGCGCGGGAGCCTGCTTCGCTTGCGGCATGGCGCGCTGCCGCAGCAGCGATATGAAGCGCTCCTCCGGCATCGGTTGTCCGAGCAGGAAGCCCTGACCGTAGTCGCAGCCCATGCTGACCAGCGCCAGAGCATCGGACGCTTTCTCGATACCGATGGCCACGGCGGTGCTGCCGAAATTGTGCGCGAGATCGATGACCGTCTTGCAGAGCGGTGCATTGACTTTGTCGGTGCCGGCATCGGTCGACGAAAGCGCGGTCGAGTTTGAATTCGGCGAACGGCAATTCTTTCAGCCGCGCCAATGATCCATAACCGCGTCCGAAATGATCGACAGCGAGCTGCACGTCGAGCGGTTGCAGTTTCTTCGTCATCTCGTTCGCAAGCGCAGTTTCCGAGATGATCTGATCTTCCGGAATATCAATGATCATGACCCGGCCATTTTTCAAACTTCGATCGCTGGGTTTGAATTATCTCGGTCAGGGGCAACTTGACCAGCGCGCTGACGGGCATATTGACGGAAAGCCGGAGATTAGCCCCGAGCTTGGCGAATTTCTGGCTGGCGCTGAGCGATTGCGTCAACGCGAGTTCGGACAACGCAAGTACAGTCGCCTCTCGTGCGCCCGGCATGAATGCGTCGGGCAACAGGACGCCGTTTGCCGGATGGCGCGCGCGGGCGAAAGCTTCAACGCCGACGAGCTGCTTTTTGCGTAGATCGATCTTCGGCTGGTACCAGAATTCGATCCAGTTCTTCTTCAGTGCTTCCTCAAGATCAATGCGTCCGGCGATCGACAGGCGGATCGCCAAGCTTGAGCTCTTGCAGGATCTTGATAATGGCGCTTGTTTCGAATGGCTTCTTGAGGACCGGAAGCATCTGCAGCCGGTGTTGCTCGCCGATGCTTTTGACGTGTGCCAGAACCGCGGAGCCGCGGGCGCTCATCAGCTGGATGTGGCCGCTATAAGCCGCGGCGGCCGAGGGCAATGACGGTTTCAATTGCCTCCGATGATTCAAGCGCAATATTGAGAAAGACAAGGTTGGGTTCGCGCTTGCCCAGCGCAGCTTCGATGGACTTGCCGTGGGCGAACTCCTCGGTATCAACGCCAACGCCGTGCAGCACGAGGGAGAGGAAATGCCGGATGCTGGCATCGCCGTCGACCACGAAACATAGCGGTGCGCGCGCCGAATTTTCGGCCGCAGCCATGTGCGCGGGTGTCTTATTCGATGACAGCGCCGGGTTCGCGCTCATATCAACCAACTTCCAGGCGCCGACTGACGGGATTTCCCTGACATTGGTGTAAATTTGTTAATTGGCGGTTTCGACGGCCATCGACGGCGGGTATTGCGCCGCCAATGGCCTGTTTTCGCGCATGCCACCCCCATTTCAGGCGCAACGCGTGGCGCTGTGACAGCATGCCAGTTGTGCTAGCCTGACCGCCAACTGCTTCGCCTCCTGCCGGAGCGGCCGATATGTCACGGGAGAGGACGATGTCGAGGAAGACCACCAGCCCAAAACTCAATCGCCGCAAATTCCTGACCGCGGCAGCCGTTGCCGGCGCCTCGGGCGCCGTCGCACCGGCCAAGGCCGCAACCCAGACCGGGTTGGAGCCGCCGCAGAAGCCCCCCTCGGCACTGCCGCCGAACGCTTACGTCGCCGCGAACGAAGCGGGCAATCCGCAGATGCCGCAAGGCGAGGGCGGGCGGCCGGGCTCCGATTTCATGGTCGACGTCATTAAGACGCTCGACATCAAGTATCTGCCAGCAAATCCGGCCTCGAGCTATCGGGGCATCCACGAGTTGCTGATCAACTACGGCAAGAACACGATGCCGGAATTCCTCACGTGCATGCACGAGGAGTCCGCGGTCGCTATGTGCCACGGCTATTTCAAGGCGACCGGCAAGCCGTTGATGACTCTTGTTCACGGTGTGGTCGGCCTGCAGCACGCCACCATGGCGATCTACAATGCCTGGTGCGACCGCGTGCCGGTACTGATCCTCGGCGGCAACGACCTTGATGCCGCGCACCGTGCCCCCGGTGTGCCGACCTTCCATTCTGGCCAGGACATCAATGCGATCGTGCGTGACTACACGAAATGGGACGACAACCCAGTATCGGCGGAGCACTTCGCGCAATCGTTCGTGCGCATGTACAAGATCGCGACCACGCCACCTTACGGTCCGGTGATGATGTCGCTCGACGGCGGCTTACAGACCGAGGCGGCGCGCGATTACGGACAGCCGCTTTACATTCCGAAGTTCTTTGCGTCGGCCCCGCCGCAAGGCGACCTGGGCGCGGTCAAGGAAGCCGCGCGGTTGCTTGCCAATGCCGAACGCCCGGTGATCGTGGTCGATCGCACGGCGCGCTCGCAGGAAGGCGTGGACCTTCTCGTGCAGCTTGCAGAGCTGTTGCAGGCCCCAGTGGTCGATCAGGGCAACCGGATGAACTTCCCGAATACACATCCGTTGAGCAGGCCCGCGACTGTCGTCAATCAAGCCGACGTCGTTATCGGACTAGAGCTTTCCGATTACTGGGCGACTGTCAACGGTTTCATCGATAACGATGACGACGGCGTCGGTAAGAATTTCAGCAAAATCAAGCCAGGAACAAAGCTGATCAGCATTAGCTCAGTCGATCTGCTCACCAAGTCGAACTATCAGGACTTCCAGCGTTTCCAGAGCATAGATGTGTCGATGCCAGGCGACGCCCAAGCCACACTGCCGTCGCTGATCGAAGCGCTGAAGTCGGCGATCTCGAACGATCGCAAGGACGCAATGACCAAGCGCGGCGACGCTATCCGGCAAGCCCATGCCAAGGGTCTCGATAGTACCAAACAAGCTGCCGCGATCGCATGGGATGCAACCCCGATCAGTACGGCGCGGCTGGTGACCGAGACCTACGCTCAGATCAAAGACTTCGATTGGTCGCTGGTGTCGACGACACTCCTCAGCAATTGGCCCAACCGGCTCTGGGCAATGGAGAAGTACCACCATTCGCTGGGCGGATCCGGTGGCTATGGCTTGGGCTACGGTCCGGGAGCCTCGATCGGTGCTGCGCTCGGTAACCGTGATCTCGGCCGCTTCTCGGTGGCCTTTCAGGGTGATGGTGACCTGATGTACGCGCCGAGCGCGTTATGGACGGCGGCACGGCACAAGATTCCGCTGCTAATGGTGGTCCATAACAACCGCGCCTATCATCAGGAATCCATGCATGTGCAGCGCATGGCGAACTTCCGTAATCGGGTCTCTAATATCGGCAACGATCTCGCCCCGATCGGAACCAGCATAATGAATCCGGATATCGAATATCAGAAGCTTGCGGAATCCATGGGCTGGTGGGGCAAGGGGCCGATCGAAGATCCTGCCGATCTGGGTCCGGCGCTTAAGGAAGCGGTTGCCGTCGTCAAGTCGGGCCAGCCTGCGCTCGTTAACGTCGTGTCCCAGCCGCGCTAAAGAGGATGATCATGAGTTTCCTACGCAGTTTTACGTCGTCGTTGCTGTTGGCGTTCGGTGTCAGCGTTGCCGGTCACGGCATCGCGCTTGCCGATGGTGACGCGCAGAAGGGCAAGGCTGCCTTCATGAGGAACGGCTGCTGGCAATGTCACGACATTGCGGGCGAAGGGTCGGTCGCTACCTCGAACGGCAAGGTGATCGCGCGGACGCAATTGCCGCTCGATGCCTTTATCTCGTTCGTGCATACCACCAACGGCGCGATGCCGCCGTTCCGCCTGCAGGTTCTTTCCGACGCCGATCTAACGGATATCTATGCCTATCTGCAGTCACTGCCTGAGCCAAAGGCTGCCAAGGATATCCCGCTGCTGAACAATGACGTACGGACTCAATAGTTTCCTGGGTTGAGTCCGCCGGGAGAAGACAATGAGCAGCAAAGCACAGATGCGGCTCGGCGCCTTCTTCAATCCGACCGGGCACCACGTTGCGTCGTGGCGGCATCCGCGGGCGCAGGCGGATGCCGGTATCAATTTCCAGCATTACCTCGAAATTACGCGTACGGCCGAGCGCGGCAAGTTCGACATGGTGTTTCTCGCCGATAATCTCGGCGTACGGCAGGCCCATATCGAGGCATTGAGCCGCTCGGCCCAATACATCGCCAACTTCGAGCCGATCACATTGTTGTCGGCGCTGGCAACCCACACTAGCCATATCGGTCTCGTCGCGACGGCATCGACCAGCTATAACGAGCCATTCCATGTTGCGCGAAAATTTGCGTCGCTCGATCATTTGAGCGCGGGCCGCGCCGGCTGGAACTTGGTGACGTCGGGCCAGGAAAACGAAGCCCGTAATTTCAACCGCGAAAAGCACTACGAGCACAGCGAACGCTATGATCGCGCCCGTGAGTTCGCTCGTGTCGTGCTCGGCCTATGGGACACCTGGGACGATGACGCCTTTGTCCGCGACAAAAAAACCGGACAGTTTTTCCACGGCGACAAGCTCCATAATCTCAATCACCGCGGCGAGCACTTCTCGGTGCTGGGCGCCCTGAATATTCCGCGCAGCCCGCAAGGCCATCCGGTGATCGTGCAGGCAGGCGGTTCCGACGACATGATAGCGGTCGCTGGCGAGTTCGCCGAGGTGATCTTCTGCGCACCGTTGACGCTCGAAGCCGCGCAAAAATTCTATTCGACGCTGAAGGGTAAGCTCTCCGCCTATGGCCGCTCACCCGACGAGATGAAAATCATGCCGGGCTTGAGCACCGTGATCGGGCGCTCCGACGCCGAGGCGGAGGAGCACTACGAGTACCTCAACTCGCTTGTGCATCCGATCGTAGCGCGTGAGATCCTGTCGACGGTGCTCGGCAACGTAGACCTGACCAAATATCCGTTTGACGGCCCGTTGCCGGAAAATCTGCCCCGCTCGAATGCCAGCCTGCAGATTTTTGAGCAGGTGACCTGCATGGCGCGCCGTGAGAATCTTTCCATCAGACAGGTCGCGCTTCGAGTCGCGGGTGCACGCGCCAAGGCCGTGGTGCGCGGCTCGCCACAGACGATCGCCGATTACATGGAAGAATGGTTCCGCAAAGGCGGCTGCGACGGATTCAACATCATGCCGCCGTTCCTGCCCGGCGGGCTCGACGATTTTGTCGAACTGGTGATCCCGGAACTGCAGCGGCGCGGTCTTTTCCGGACCGAATATGAAGGCAAGACCTTGCGCGAAAATCTCGGGCTGAAACGCCCTGGGAGCCGTTATCTGAAGCAGGCTGAAAGCGTGTCAGCGCCTCGCGTCGCGTCCGGAGGGTAGCAGTGATCAGCGTTAAACGACTCGGTCACGCCACGCTGACCTCGCCCGATATCGACCGGCAAGTGGCCTACTACACCGAGGTTGTCGGCCTCACGCTGATCGAGCGCAGCAAGGATCGCGCCTATCTCGCCTGCAAGCTCGGTCTTGAAGCCGTGGCACTGGAGCCAGGCAAAGCCAATGCACTGTCGGCGCTGTCTTTCCAGGTGGCCCCGGGCTCAGATCTCGGCGAAATCGAGCGCGCGCTCGCCAGCGAAGGGGTCAAGTGCCAACGGGTTAAAGGGGTTTCGCCTTGCATCCCCGAAGCGGTGGTGTTCACCGATCCGAAAGGGACGCGGATCGAGATATTTTCCGACTACCTGTTTGCCAAAGATGACGACCGCACCGCCGGCATCATGCCGCTCAAACTTGGGCATGTCGCTTATCGCGTGGACGACGTGCAGAAGATCGTAAAGTTCTATTGCGACGTTCTTGGCTTTCGCGTTTCCGACTGGCGCGCCGACGACTTTGCTTTCCTGCGCTGCAACTCCGACCATCACACCGTCAATTTCGTCTACGATGCCGAGCCGCAGCTCCATCACATCGCCTTCGAGGTCAAGGATTGGGCGGAAATCCAGCGCGCCGCCGAGACACTCGCCAAGCACGGCATCCATCTGGTTTGGGGACCTGGCCGCCATATCATTGGCCACAACATCGCGATTTATCATCGCAATGCCGACAAGGTTCGCGTCGAGTTCTTCTGCGAAATGGATCTGATGAAAGACGAATTGCTGGGCTATTTCGATCCACGGCCGTGGCACCAGGACCGTCCGCAATACCCGAAAGTGTGGGGCCCGGACACCTTGCGCAATTATTGGGGCTACGGCTCCGAGCGCGTGATCCGCGGTTATCAGACAATAGAGTGATTTTCTCCCGCACCTGATCGTTTTTCGGAAGCTCGAAATCGGGTTTCGGATCATGCGCGAACACAAAGCTGTGAATGTGAGGCGAGGCGGCGCCGTGGCATTTGTGATTGGCGTGCACCGCGCCGCATCTTTAGATGACTGGGACGAACCGCGGAGGAGACTGATGACTGCCTTCAAGTGGACTACTCTGGGCGCGCTGGTTTTGCTGCCGCTGGTTGGCTTTGCCGTGACCTTTGCCCGCGCAGCGGAGCCTGCCGTGGTTATTCCGGCGCCGGCGCAGGATGAAGCCGCTCCCTCCGGTGGGGAAACACAAACGGTCGTTCTCGCCGGCGGCTGCTTCTGGGGCGTGCAGGGTGTCTTCGAGCACACCAAGGGCGTGGTGCAGGCGGTTTCCGGCTATTCCGGCGGCAAGAAGGAAACGGCGCATTATCAGATGGTCGGCACCGAGACGACCGGCCACGCCGAGTCGGTTCAGGTCACCTTCGACCCGAAGCAGATTTCATACGGCAAGATTTTGCAGATCTATTTTTCGGTCGCCCACAACCCGACCGAGCTGGACTATCAGGGCCCGGACAGCGGTCCTTCCTATCGGTCGGCAATCTTCGTCGCCAATGAAGAGCAGAAACGGATCGCTGAGGCCTATATCGCGCAGCTCAATCAGGCCCATGTGTTCAAGGCGCCGATCGTCACCAAGCTTGAGCCGCTCACCGGCTTCTATCCGGCCGAGGATTATCACCAGGACTTCCTGGTGCTGCATCCGACTTATCCGTACATCGTGATCAACGATCTGCCGAAGGTCGAAAATCTGAAGCGCTTGTTCGCGGACCAGTATCGTGATGCGCCGGTTACCGTGATGGCGTCGAACAAGGCGAGTCAGTAGACCTCACCCGGCATGTGCTGCGGGCGCCTTCGCGCGCCGAAATACCGATTAACCCCGCGACTTAAGGTCTATAGCCTCTGGCCGTCTCCTGAAGTATCGTCCGTGACAGAGAAGTGACGCCAAGACGTCACCTCTGAAAAACGTGAGGAAACTCAAAGGGGAGGATAGCCAGATGGCTATGGCAACGACGGTTGGGGCACTGTCCGAGACCGAGCATAGCGCGCAACTGCGCAAGGCGGTCATCGCATCGACAGTCGGTACCGCGATCGAATGGTACGACTTTTTTCTCTATGGCACCGCGGCCGGACTGGTGTTCGGCAAGCTCTTCTTTCCGAACCAGGATCGCGCTGACGGCGACGCTGCTCGCGTTCGGCACCTATTTCATCGGCTTCATCGGCCGGCCGATCGGTGCGGCAATCTTCGGCCACTACGGCGACCGCATCGGCCGTAAAGCAACGCTAATCGCGACGCTGCTTTGCATGGGGCTTGCGACCTTCGCCATCGCCTTCGTGCCGACCTATGCAGACATCGGCATCTGGGGCGCGGTCCTCCTGACGGTGTTGCGCACCATCCAGGGCATCGGTGTGGGCGGCGAATGGGGCGGCTCGGTGCTGCTGGCGATGGAATGGTCGCGCACCAAAGGCCAGCGCGGCTTGGTGGCCTCTTGGCCGCAATTCGGTGTGCCATGCGGGCTCCTGCTGTCGAACCTGGCAGTGCTTGCGTTCAGCTCCTGGGCGGGTGCGGACTTCGTTACCTGGGGCTGGCGTATACCGTTCGCGCTCTCGATCATCCTGGTCGGCGTCGGCCTGTGGATTCGACTCGGCATCCTTGAGACGCCGGTATTCCAGAAGCTGCTCGACGACGACAAGATCGAGAAGGCGCCGATCCTCGAAGTCATCAAGAAGCAGCCGAAGGAGATCATTCTTTCGGCGCTGTTGCGGATGTCGGAACAGGCGCCGTTCTATATCTTCACGGCCTTCGTGTTCTCCTACGCAGTCGGCACGCTGAAGATGGACCGGAACTTTATCCTGGCGGCGGTGATGGTGGCTGCTTGCGTGTCGTTCTTCACCATCCCGATCTCGGGCCACATCTCCGATCTGATCGGACGCAAGAAGATGTACCTGATCGGTGTCGTCGCCATGGGCCTGTTCGGGTTCCTGTATTTCGGCATGGTCGACACGGCGATCCCGTCGGCGGTGTTCATCGCCATCGTGATATCGCTGATCCCGCACGACATGCAGTACGGGCCGCAGGCGGCGTTGATCGCGGAATCCTTCACGCCGCGGCTTCGCTATAGCGGCGCGTCGCTCGGTTACCAGCTTGCATCGATCATCGCCGGCGGTCCGGCGCCGATCATCGCGACTGCGCTGTTCGCCACCTATCACACGGGATACGCCATCGCGATTTATATTGCGGCGTGCTCGCTGATCAGCGTGCTCGCGGTTTCGTTCATGCCGGACTACACCGGCAAGGACATCTCGGCCGAATACGACGCAAAGTAGGCCGCAAGTCTGAAAAGCATGACGCCGGGGCGGTAACGCCCCGGCGTTTTTTATTCGCACCTGCGGCTTTTAATTCGGTACCGCGGCTTTGACGATCGGGCCGGCGTTTAATCTCCTTTTCCGCTAATCGACGCGATAGCGCTGGAGAATCTTTTCATCGACTTCGATGCCGAGTCCCAGGCCCGTCTGGCACCGCGAAGTAGCCGTCACGCGGGTAGATCATGTCGCCGAGTGGGCTCTGCTCAAGATCGGCGTAAAAGAATTCGCCCATCACATCCTGCTCGGGCATGGCGGCGATCACGTGCAGGGTTGCAATCAGGCCAGGTCCGTAGAAGGGAGAATGCGGCTCGACCGCAACGCCACGCTCCCGGCCGAGCGCGAGCGCTTTGCGGATTTCGGTGATGCCACCCATTTTGTTGACGTCGGGCTGCATCACGTCGACTGCGGCGGCATCAAGCATTTGCCGGAAATCGTTGATATTGCCAAGGTTCTCGCCGGCGGCCGTCGGGATGCCGCCTTCTCGGCGGACGCGTGCAAGCCCAGCATGATCATCCGGTGGATATGAAGGTTCTTCCAGCCAGGAAAGATTGAACGGTTTAAGCTGTTTCGCCATCTCAACCGATTGCTCGACGGTCCAGCTGCAGTTGGTATCGAGCATGATCGGGAAATTCCGGCCAGCCATTTCGCGGGCCGCCGCAACGGTATCAATGGTTCGTTCGTGCAGCTTGATGTGCTGGTAACCCCGGGCGATCGCCGCTGCGCCGACCTTCCGGACGTTTTCCGGCGTGTCGAGGCGCAGCAGGCTGGCGTAGGCCGGTATCCGGGTTTTGCGTGCGCCGCCCAGCAGGCGGTGGATCGGCTGGCCGGCCCGCTTCCCCGCAATGTCCCATAACGCGGTGTCGAAACCTGAGAGCGCGAAATCCGACCGGACCGTTGTGGCCCATGTTCTGCGCCCGCCGGCGAATGTCCTGCACAAGCGCGCCAATATCCTCAGCTTCGCGGCCTATGGCGAGCGGTGCCACCACACGGTTCACCGCGGCCGCACTGACCGGGCAGGCGCCGAAGCCGAAGGCTTCGCCCCAGCCAGTCACGCCTTCCTCGGTGTCGACGCGGATATAGACCGAGTCCATCGTGGCACGAGTGGTGCCAAAGCCGAAAACGCTCAACGGTCCGCCATGCTGGTACGGGATGGCGACGTGGGTCGCCTCGACTTTCCGAATTTTCATCCGCTACAGCACCGCGCCGCTTTGCGGATCGATCAGGTGCATGTGCTCCATATTGGCGCAAAGCTTCATCTGCTCACCCGGTCCGGTGGCGCTGCCGGGATCGACGCGGCCGCAGACTTCCTGGCCGTCGATGGTGAAATACACCATCGTTTCCATCCCCATCGGCTCGACGACATCGAGCTTGGCGGCGAATTGGCCCTGTTGATCGTCGCGCCGCGGCTCGGTGATGTGCTCGGGACGCAACCCGAAGATCAACTCCTTCCCGATAGCCGATTTACAGGCGCCGGATTTCGTTTCCGGCACCGGCAAGCTGACCGCATCGGACAAGCGAACGCGCATGCCGACGCCATTCTGCTCGACCCGGCAGCGCAGGAAGTTCATCGCCGGCGAACCGATGAAGCCGGCGACGAATTTTGTTCTGGGATGATGATAGAGCTCCTGCGGGGAGGCGATCTGCTCGATGATGCCATTGTTCATCACCACGACGCGGTCAGCAAGCGTCATGGCCTCGACCTGATCGTGGGTGACGTAGACGGTCGTGGTCTTGACCATCTGATGCACGCGCTTGATCTCGGTACGCATCTGCACGCGCAGTTTGGCATCGAGGTTCGACAGCGGCTCGTCGAACAGGAATACTTTTGGATTGCGCACGATGGCGCGGCCCATGGCGACGCGCTGACGCTGCCCGCCGGACAGCGCTTTTGGCTTGCGGTCGAGCAACTCGGTGATGTCGAGGATGCGTGCGGCGTGATCCACGCGTTTGCGGATCTCTTCCTTGGGAAATTTGCGCAGCTTTAGTCCAAACGACATATTCTCGAAGACCGACATGTGCGGGTACAGCGCATAGTTCTGAAACACCATGGCGATGTCGCGATCCTTAGGCGGCCGGTCATTGACGATTTCGCCGCCGATATAGATGTCGCCGGACGTGATCTCCTCGAGGCCCGCGATCATGCGCAGCGTCGTCGACTTGCCGCAGCCCGACGGGCCGACCAGCACGACAAATTCGTTGTCGGGAATATCAAGATTGATGTTGCGCACGACTTCGACATTGTCAAAACGCTTGACCACGTTACGCAGCGCGACTTCCGCCATGTTGTTTAGCCTTTCGTGGCGCCCGACGTCAGACCGGCGATGTAGTAATCCATAAGGAACGCATAGATCACGAGCGGCGGGGCGGCGGCCACCAGCGCGCCGGCCATCAGCATTCCCCACTTGTAGACGTCGCCGCGGATCAGACTTGTCACCGTGCCGACGGTGAGAACCTGCTGGTCGGCGGAATAGAGAAACGCCATTGGATAGACAAAAGCCGCCCACGATACCGTGAAGGCGAAAATCATCGCTGCGATGATGCCGGGGAGTGCCACCGGGATGAAAATCTTGGTCAGCATCTGCATGTGCCCGGCGCCGTCGATCAGAGCGGCTTCGTCGAGCTCTTTCGGGATCGACTGGAAGTAACCGATCATGATCCAGGTGCAGAACGGCACCGTCAGCGTCGGATAGACCAGCACCATGCCCCAATATGAATTGAGCAGGCCGACGCTTTAACGATCTGAAACAGCGGGATGAACAGCAATGTGTCGGGGACGAGATAGGTCAGGAAGATTCCGGTCGCGAGGATGCTGGATCCCCAGAATTTCATGCGGCCGAGCGAGAACGCCGCCAGTACGCTGACCACCATGGTGATGGCGACGACGCAGACCGTCACAATAATAGTGTTCTTGAAGAAGACGAGAAAGTCAGTCTGCGTCAGCAGGATTTTGAATTGATCGAGCGTCACGCCGTCGGCGATGATCCATGGATTGGTCGCCATGCGTGCCACTTCGGCGTCGCTCTTGAGCGCCGTGACGACCATGTAGTAGGGCGGGATCAGGAAGAAGATCGCGAAGATCACGAGAAAAACGTAGGACGTGATCAGTGCCCAGCGCCGATTGCGGCGAAGGCTGCCGCCGATGCTGATGGTCTGCCCGGCGGGCGCCGTGACGGCTGCGGTACTCATCCGATCTCCCTGCCGCGCTTGCGCACCCCGCGCAGGATCAGGATCGCGGCGACGCCGAGGATCGGGAACATGAACAGCGAAGTCGCGGCGCCGAGCGGCAGATCGCCGGATCGGATACCGAGCATGAAGGCGTAAGTCGCGAAGACGTGGGTCATGTTACGTGGGCCGCCTGCCGTCATGATCTGCACGATGTCGAAGTTGGCGAACGTGACGATCAGGGAGAACAGCACCGTGATGGCAATGATGTTGCGCATCATCGGCAGAGTGATGTGCACGAATTTCTGCCAGGCGCTAGCGCCGTCGATGGATGCGGCCTCGTAAAGCTGCTCCGGCACCGACTTGAGCGCGGCGAGATACATGATCAGGAAGAACGGCGCGCCGTACCAGACATTGACCAGGATTACCGAGAAACGCGCCCAATACGGATCGCTCAGCCATCCAACTTGATTGAAACCGAGGCTTTCCAGAATATAGTTGAAGGCGGAATGCGTGGGATCGAACAGCCACCACCAGCCGAGCGAAGACAGCGCCAACGGAATTACCCACGGCACCAGCAGCATGCCGCGCCATTTGCGCTGGCCTTTAGCCGGCAGATTGTTGATCAGGTGCGCCGTGATCAGCCCGATCAGCGCTTTGAAAAACACCGCGCTAAGCGCGAAGATCGCGGTCTGCTCGACCACCATCCGAAACACGTCGCGCGACAGCAGGAATTGGAAATTGCCAAGCCCAATGAAGCGGGTCTGCGTTTTGTTCAGCATCGACAGATAAATCGAATAGAACGCCGGATAGATCACCAGGAAGGTGATGATCACGATCAGCGGAAGCACATCAGGAACGCAACGGTCGATCGGCGGCGCAGGAACAGCCGCAATTTCTCGGTTGCGGATGGTTGTGCGACTCGAAGCTTGCAGTCCGGTCGACCAGACTCTGGACGGTGTCTGCCATTTCACGCCGCCGATCCCTTCGGATCAGCCTCCCATTGCGTCAGGCATAGGCCGGCCCCCCAAGGTCGGCCTGCATTGTCTTGGCAAATCGCAGTATTTAAGCGCGCAGAGTGCCTTCGAGCTCGTTCTCCGCCCACTTGATGACGTCTTCGAGCTTCTCGTTGCCCTGAGTAAACTTGGCGACCATCACGGTATTGATCGCCTGATTATAGATCTGGGCCCCAACCTCGGAGCGCGCTGGGGCGCCGGCGATCGACGTCTGCTCATCGCCGCGTGGCGGATAGCCGTACACGGTACCGACCGGCGGCTCGACGGTCTGCCACGTCGGCAGATCGTACATCGTCTTGAAAGACGGCAGGTCGTAACCAAAGGATGCCTGCACCAATTGGGCGGCAGAGTCCTTCTGGGAAATGTAAAGCAGCAGGTCTTTTGCAGCTGCCTTGTTCTTGGAGAAGTTCCACAGTCCGTAGAACTGCGGCAACTGGCCGACAAAGCGCCCCTTCGGGCCCTTCGGCATCGGATGCGTCCAGCAATCCGCCGCAACGCTTGGGTTGTCACGCTTCGCCACCGCCCACGCGCTCGGCGGGTTCATGATGCTGGAGCCCTTGCCGGAAATGAGCCAGCGGTTATTGCCGGCGTCGTCCCACGCGTAGACTTCCGGCGGGTTCACCGCCATCAGCTTCTTCGCGTACTCCAGCACCGTGCGGGTTTCGTCGGAATTGACCTTGATGTTGTCCTTGGCATCGACGAGCACCACGCCGAAAGAATTGAAGAGAGCGCCAGTCCAGTCGACGCTATCGCTCGATTGACCCATCGGCAAACCGACCGGGAAACCGGCTTTGAAAAGCTTCTGCGCCGAGTCGAGATAGGTGTCCCAGTTCCAGCTATCGGTTTTGGTCTTGTCCCACTTGGATTCGTCGGCAGGGAACAGCTCGGTCACATCGATGCCGGCGTGTTGTTTGTAGAAGCTGATGCGCGAGCAACACGGCTTGACCTGGCTTCCAACTGTGGTGGCGACGCCCATCCAGGTGCCTTTGATCTTCGCGAGATATTCCGCGACCGGGCTGATCGGGCCGTATTGCTTGATGAGCTGGGAAACGACGTCGTCCATCGGCTCCAGCACGTTCTGATGGATGCGGATGTTCCAGTCGCGATGGGACATGATGTCGTGGCCGGTGCCGGCTTGCGCCTCGGCTGCGGCGGTCAATTTGTCCTTCTCGCCCTGCGAGGTGATGTAGTCGATCTTCACTTCGCAATTATTTTTTGCGCCCCATTCATTGCAGAGCTTGGTCAGCGTGTTATTAGCGCCGGGAACCCAGTGATCCCACACGCCAAGCGACAGCGAACCGGCGGCGTAGGTGTCCTTAACGTAAGGCGCCGCAACGGCGGCGACCGAGCCGAGCGCTGCCGATTTCAGCAGGCTGCGGCGAGACGGGCGAGTGGGCAGTACAGATTGGCTCATTATTTCCTCCCTTGGACCGCCATAGTTGTTTTGTTCTTGTTGGCGTGTAGGAAAACATACTCTTATCGCCTGAAGGCCGCTAGTACAGCTTTTGTCCAATACGCTGCGGCATTTGCGGCGTTTTGCCCACTTTTCTGCTGAGTGTCGTTGGATTGGCGACTAACAAACTGAAAGGCCCCGGTGGGTCAGGTCAAAGTCCGAGCGCCCGCGGCAGCCATAGCGAAATCGCCGGGAAGTAGGTCACCAGCAGCAATACTGCCAGCATGACACCGTAGAACGGCCAGATTTTCGGCATAACTTCTTCGATTGTGGTTTTGCCGACAGCGCAGCCGACGAAAAGGATTGAGCCGACCGGCGGGTGGCATAGCCCGATGCCCAGGTTGAGCATCATGATGATGCCGAAATGAAGCGGGCTCACGCCGAAATTCATCATTACTGGCAACAGGATCGGCGTGCAGATCAGGATCGAGGGCGCCATGTCGAGCAGGCAGCCGAGCACCAGCAACATCACGTTGACCAGCAGCAGGATGACGTATTTGTCACTCGAGATGCTGAGAAAAAATGCCGTGATTTTCGCAGGCATCTGCGTCAGCGCCATCACGTAACCGACGCTGGAAGCACAGGCGATCAGCATCAGCACCATGGCGACTGTGCGCAGCGTGCGGTGAACGAGCTGCGGCAAATCCCGCCAGCGATAGTCGCGGTAGATAAACATGGTCACAAAAAATGCCCAGACACAGGCAACGGCACCGGCCTCGATTGCAGTGAATACGCCGCCAAGAATGCCACCGAGGATGATGCCAAGTGTGATCAGGCCCCAAAGCGCATCGACGGTGATTTTCACGGCTTCCCGTAGCGGCACGCTTTGTCCACGCGGATGGCCGTCACGATAAGCAATGACAAGGCAAAGCACGATCAGGCAGAAGCCCAACAAGAGGCCAGGAACGACGCCGGCCATGAACAGGCTGATGATCGAAATAGTGCCGCCGGTGGCGAGCGAATAGATCACGGCGTTATGGCTCGGCGGCACCAAAAGTGCTTGCACCGAGGCTGTAATCGTCACGTTGGTCGCAAAGACGCGGGGAAATCCGCTTCGCTCCATCTGCGGGATCATCACCGACCCGATTGCGGAAGTGTCGGCGACCGCCGAGCCGGATATGCCGCTGAGGAATGTCGTAGCCAGGACGTTGACGACTGACAGTCCGCCGCGCACGCGGGTGAAACCCACGAGCACGTCTGCAAACGCCACCAGGCGGCGCGCCATACCCCCCTCTGCCATGATGGCGCCGGCCAGCACAAAAAACGGAATTGTCAGCATCGCGACCTTGCTGACTCCATCCGAGATTTTGAGCATGACGGCTTCTAGAGGAATGCCGATCCACAACGCGCCGGCGATAGCCGCAAGCGCCAATGAATAGGCGATCGGCACGCCGATAAAAAAACAGAAGAACATCGTTGTCAGCAAAACGGCAACGTCCATGATGTTGTCTCGTTTTGCCTTGGCTTAATGATGCTGCGGGTCGGCGGCTTCGGGATCTGGCGGCATGCCAAGAAGCACGCGCTCGATCACGAACAGCAAAAGAGCAGCCCCGCCGACAGGGATTGGCAGATAGGTGACGCCGACGGACAGTGAAGGGAAATCCGCGATCGTGTTGTACCAGGTCACGGCGACCAGTCGTTCGCCGTACACGATCATGAACAGGGCCATCGTCGCTACCAGGAGTTCGGCCAATAGCTCCGCAAGCGAGCGTAGCGGGGCAGGGAAGCCGACAACGAAAAACGAGACGTTCATGTGCAGCCGGCGGCGATAGCAGGCAGCGGCACCTATGAAGGTGACGACGATGGTAAGAAGCACCGCTGTTGGCTCCGGCCATGAGGCGGCGCTATTGAGGACGTAGCGGGTAAAGACCGCCCACGGGATTACCGCGGAAATCAGGACAAGAGCGGTTCCGGCGACGAGGATGCAAGCGAAGTAGAGCGCATCCATCAGTTTGCGATAGAGCAGCGCCATAGTAGTTTCCGAAATATGAGTCCCGTTCACGACGCTGCGGGCGAGCGCTACGAGACGTCCTGAATGCGTTTGATCATTGCCTCGTATTTCGGGCCGTATTTGTCCCATACCGGTTTAACCGCGTCCTGGAACGGCTTTTTATCGGCCAACTCGATGATCTCGTTACCGGCCGCTTTGGCTTTCTCCAGGGCGGCCGCCTCGTATTTGTTCCAAAGATCCCGCTCTTCGAGTTGCGCCTCGCGGCCGAGCTTCTTGATCAAGGCTTGATCGTCCTTGTCGAGGCCATCCCAGGTCTTGCGCGAGAACACGAGAACTTCCGGAACGATCAAATGCTGGGTGAGGGTAAAATATTTGGCGACCGTGTAGTGGTTGTCGAAGACGTAGCTGGGCGGATTGTTTTCCGCGCCGTCAACGACTCCGGTTTGCAAGGCGCTGAACACCTGATCGTAACCCATGGCGACGCCGTTGCCGCCGAGCGCATTCATCATGTCGACGAACATCGGATTGCCGATGACACGAATCTTGAGGCCCTTGAGATCGGCGATCCCGTGAACCGGCTTTTTGATTGTGTAGATGCTGCGGGCGCCGGCATCCATCCAGCACAGCGCGACCAGGCCGGCTTTGTCATTACCGGTGACCTTGTCGAGCAGCCCTGTGCCGATATCGCCGTCGATGACTTTCTGCATATGGCCGGTGTTGCGGAACAGGAACGGCAGATTGAAGACGTTGAGATCGTCGATTACCGGGCCGAGCGTGCCGACGGATACTCGCGCGAACTGAATCGCGCCGATCTGCGCCTGTTCGATGGCTTCTTTCTCGCCGCCGAGCTGCATGGCGGCGAACATCTGGACGCTGAGCCGTCCATTGGTGGCGGTCTCGAGTTTCTTGCCGAGGCTCTCGACGGCTGCGACGGTCGGATAACCTTCGGGGTGAACGTCCGATGCCTTAAGGGCAAGCTTTTGTTGTGCAAGAGCCGGCGTTGGCAGCTTCGACATTATGGCGCCGAGCGCGGAGCTTGCACCAAGCCCAATAACGGTCCTCCGGTTCATGGCTTTTCTCCCCTGGCTTTGATTTTTGTCCGAGTATAGTCGCTGCGCGACGGTCCGTCGCTAACAACTTAGTCGGGGAGGGAGGCATATGAGATCGGTTTTGGTAACGGGCGCGGCGGGGGGCATCGGCACCCGGCTACGTCAACTCCTTGACGGCGTTTACCCAGACATTCGCTGGAGCGACATCAGGAAGCCCGCTGATTTAACGAGCCATCAAACTTTCGTGCAGGCCGATCTCGCCGATCTTGGCCAAGTCGAGAAAATTACCGAGGGGATGGAGGGTATAGTCCATCTCGGCGGCGAGTTAGTCGAGCAGTCGTGGGATCGCATCCTGCACGCCAACATCATCGGCTGTTATAATTTGTTCGAGGCGGCCAGGCGGAACAAGGTGCAGCGCGTTGTGTTCGCTTCATCGAACCATGCGGTCGGCTTTTACCCGCGGCAGCGCAAGATCGGTACCGACGAGCCGGTGCGTCCAGACTCACGCTATGGCATGAGCAAAGCGTTTGGCGAAGCGGTCGGTGCGCTCTACGCCTATAAGCATGGCATTCGCGTCACCTGCATACGGATCGGGAATTTTGCCGACGCGCCGGTCGATCTACGCCGCCTGGCGATCTGGATAAGCCCGGACGATTTGGTGCAGCTCATCCGGATCGGTCTCGAACACCCTGACTTGAAGCACGAAATTTTCTTTGGCGCTTCCCACAACGAACGAAGCTGGTGGGATAACGAGGCGGCTTATCGCTACGGCTATCGTCCGACCGGCAACGCCGAGGATTATGCTGCTGCCGCGTTGGCCGCGCAGGGATCGCTTCCGCCCGATCCAATCGCTGACTGGTATCAGGGCGGCCCGTTTTGCAGCGACGAATACGATTCCGGGTTCGATCCGTCGCCGGTGTGAGGAGGAGCGCGCTTTTAGCGCACCTGAAAGACGAGCTTGCCGCGGAAATGGCGCGACTGGCTCAGCTGATGCGCCTCGGCGGCTTGCGAGAGTTTGTAGAGCTTGACCTCCGGCGGTCTGATCGCCCCTGCAACGAACAATTCGGCGACGCGCTCCATTGCTTTTCGCGAACGCGGCACCGGCGGGCGAAGCGCCGTGACGTCGCTGCGATCCGGTTTTGGCGCTTCCATGCCCGAGGCAATGAAAGCCGCGCGCCCGCCCGGTTTGAGCACGGCAAATGATTGCTTTGCCACGTCGCCGCCGACCGTATCGAATACCGCGTCACAGCCGCTGACGACCCGCGTGAAGTTCTGCGCGTTGTAGTCGATGACCTGATCGGCGCCGAGGCTTTTTACATAGTCGATATTAGCCGCGCTGGTCGTCGTGATCACTTTTGCACCGAGATATTTAGCGAACTGAATGCCGAAGCCTGCAACGCCGCCGGCACCGCCTTGAATCAGGATTGTTTCGCCGCGCTGCAGCTTTAGCGTGTCCTCGATGGAATTGATTGCGGTAAGTCCGGTGAGAGCGAGCGCAGCCGCGTTGATATGCGATAGCGCGTCCGGTTTCTTCCCGATAAGGTCAGCCTTGATCGCAATCTTCTCGCAGTAAGTGCCTTCCTTGCCGGCGGCAATAACGCCGAACACCGCATCGCCGATCTTCAGATCAGCGCCGTCGCCGACCGCGCTGACCACGCCGGAAAAGTCGCGCCCGGGAATCTGCGGGAATTTCACGTTGGCGTGGCGGGCATAGTCGCCGGCGCGAAACTTCCAGTCGGCGGCATTAACGGTTGCGGCATGAACGTCCACGACGACTTCGCCAGCCGCCGCAATGGGATCGGGGACGTCGCCATAGTGCAGGACTTCCGGGCCGCCAAATTGATCGAGTAATGCCGCTTTCATTGGTACATAATCTCCCTATAAGCCTTTGAAACGATTGGCGACCCCGGCTGGAATTCGAACCAGCGACCTTCAGCTTAGAAGGCTGTTGCTCTATCCCCTGAGCTACGGGGCCACGTCGAAAAACCATGCCGCAAAAGACCATATAGCTCACGGTGCAGCGTCCGGTAAATCGACGGGCTCCGCAGCGGCCGCGGGGCGGTGAACTTCCTCACGGTCAGCCGCTACTAAATCCGGCATGCCGTGGCACGTTTGGAGCTTGCGAATAATTTAGTTTTCAAACGCGTGTTCGGTCACGGCTTCGACATGATCGTTGCCTCAACTCGCCGCACCGGGTCAAATTATGGCCTTTGGGAGGACTTCACCGATGTGTGCGCCTTTTCGCGCCAGCCTTGCGGCAGCAGTCGCGGCTGCGTTCCTGACAATTGCGTCTTTCGCAACGGCCGCTGCCAACAAGCCTTTTGAGAACAGCGACCTCGCCGACAGCGCGGTTCAGCTCGAAGCCCAGATCAAATCCGATGCCGGTGCGCCGACCAAGCCGGTGGCGCAAATCCGCAAAGATGCCGACGCGGCTTTCAGCAAGAATGATTTCCGCAAC
Organism: uncultured Alphaproteobacteria bacterium; assembly: GCA_963742215.1. Taxonomy (GTDB): domain Bacteria; phylum Pseudomonadota; class Alphaproteobacteria; order Rhizobiales; family Xanthobacteraceae; genus BOG-931. The sequence goes on along the minus strand of CAVULJ010000017.1, from coordinate 37,076 downwards.
GGAATGTCGCTCCTCGGCCAGATCGTTGCCGCCGAGCCGAATGACGCTACGACTTGGCTGCGGCTTGCCCGCACGATCATGCAAATCCGTCCCGCTAACGACGACGAAAAGACGGCGCTGCTCGAGAAGGCCTCGACCGCCGCTTACATCGCCTATCAGCGCACCGCCAACCGTAACGAAGAAGCCGACAGCCTCGCGCTTCTCGGCACCATTATGAGCAAGCGGCAGCTTTGGCGGCCGGCGCTCGATGCGCTTCGGCTTTCGCTTGAACTCCGCGAGACTGCCGATATCCGCGCGCAATATGAGCGGCTGCGCGACCAATACGGTTTCCGTGTTCTTGATTACACGGTCGATGCCGATACGGCTTCGCCGCGTGCCTGCTTCCAGTTCTCGGAAGAGCTGCCGGCGCGCACCGATTTCTCACCGTTCGTCACACTGGCCGGCACCGACAAGCCGGCGCTATCCACGGCTGAAAAGCAGCTTTGCGTCGAAGGGCTGGAGCACGGCAGCACTTACACGGTGACATTGCGGGCGGGTTTGCCGTCGGTCGTGCATGAGACGCTGTCGAAGTCCGCAGACTTCACCATTTATGTGCGCGACCGGCGGCCTGAGGCGCGTTTTTCCACGACCAACTACGTGCTGCCGCGCACCGGCCAGCGCGGTATTCCGGTAATCAGCGTCAATACCAAGTCTGTCGCGGTCGAAATTTATCGGGTCAGCGACCGCAATTTGATCGACACGATCGAAGGCTCGCGATTCAGCGACGGCAATTTCCAAAAAAGTCTGGCGCCTTATGAGATCGACAACCTGAAAAGCACCGGCGGAATTCAGGTATGGCAAGGTGAATTGGCGGTCGATAATCCGCCGCTCAATCAGGAAGTGACTACTGCGTTCCCGGTGGATCAGGCGGTCGGCGATCTTAAGCCCGGCGTCTACGTCATGGTGGCGCAACCGAAGGAATTGAAAAACGTCGGCACCGACTATCAGGCGATGGCGACTCAGTGGTTCATTGTTTCCGATCTCGGGCTCTCGGCGCTTTCCGGTAACGACGGCATCCATGTCTTTGTCAATTCGCTGGCAACGACGGACGCGAAGAGCGGCATCGATGTGCAGCTCATCTCGCGTGGCAATGAAGTTCTGGCGACGCGGAAGACCGACGCGGCTGGTCACGTTCAGTTCGAGTCCGGTCTGGCCAGCGGGGAGGGCGCCGCGGCGCCCGCACTTCTCGTCGCAACGGACGCCAAAGGCGGTGACTACGCGTTTCTCAGCCTGACCTCGACTGCTTTCGACTTGACCGACCGTGGTGTGTCCGGCCGTCCGGCGCCGAAAGAAGCTCGATGCCTTTGTCTATGCCGAGCGCGGCGTCTATCGCTCGGGCGAGACGGCTTATGTCACTGGCCTGTTGCGCGATCCGCAGGGCGTAGCCGCGCTCAATGTGCCGCTGACCTTTGTGGTCGATCGTCCGGACGGCGTCGAGTTTCAGCGGACGCTGGTGCAGGATCAGGGACTGGGTGGCCATGGATTGTCGTTGCCGCTTCCCGGCTCGGCACCTACCGGCACCTGGCATGTTCGCGCCTTTACCGATCCGAAGCGGCCGCCGGTCGGCGAGACGACCTTCCTGGTCGAGGATTATGTGCCCGACCGGATCGAGTTCGATCTGAGCGCAGGCGGCGGCACCATTTCGCAGAAATCGCCCGCTACCATCAATGTCGCCGGCCGCTTCCTCTACGGCGCCCCTGCCTCAGGCCTCGATCTCGAAGGCGACATGACGATCGGCGTGGCAAAGGAGCGGAGCGGATTTCCCGGCTATCAGTTCGGACTAGCGGACGAAGATGTCGAGGCGGTGCAGCAGCCGCTCGACGATCTGCCGACGACCGACGATGCCGGCAAGGCGACACTCAGCGTCGCCATCGACAAGCTGCCGCCAAGCACGCATCCGCTCGAAGCAAAGATTGCGGTGCGCATGGCTGAGCCCGGCGGCCGCGCTGTTGAGCACACGGTGACGCTGCCGGTGACAGCGAGCGGCAACATGATCGGCATCAAGCCGCTCTTTAACGGCCGCTCGCTTGGCGATGGCGCCAATGCGACATTCGATGTCGCGGTCGTCGCGCCGAACGGCGTGGCCGTTGCGCAAAAAGGCCTGCATTACGAGCTGCTGCGCATCGACGAGCACTATCAGTATTACAAGCGCGACAACGAGTGGCATTTCGAGCCGGTCAAAAAGACCGTTCGGGTCGCGGACGGCAATGTCGATACGACGCCGGACAAGCCCGGCCACATTGCACTGCCGGTCAATTTCGGCCGCTACCAGCTCAACGTCTCGGTGCCGGGCGCAAACGGCGCAATGAGTTCGGTGACGTTCGATTCCGGTTGGTATGTCGACGCCAGCGCCGACACGCCGGACATGCTGGAAACCGCGCTCGACAAGGCCGAATACCGGCCCGGCGATACGATGACGGTCGCGGTCACCGCGCGCACAGCCGGCAAGCTCACGGTCAATGTCATCGGCGACAAGCTGCTGGCGAGCCAGACAACCGACATCAAGCAGGCCGGGCGTTACCCAGGTGAAGCTGCCGGTGGGCTCCGATTGGGGCAGCGGCGCCTATATCGTGGCGACGTTGCGCCGTCCGCTCGATGAACCGGCGCAACGAATGCCGGGCCGCGCGATTGGCGTGCAATGGTTCTCGATTGATCGGGCGGCAAAGACACTCACGCTCGACATGAAGACGCCGGCACTGCTGCGGCCCAACTCGGCGTTGCAAATTCCGATCAAGGTCGATGGTTTGAAAGCAGGCGAGGAGGCCAGAATCACCGTTGCGGCGGTCGATGTCGGCATTCTCAACCTCACCAACTATAAACCGCCGTCCGCAAGCGATTATTATCTTGGCCAGCGCGCGCTGTCGGCCGACATGCGCGATCTCTACGGCAATCTGATCGACGGCATGCAGGGCACGCGCGGCCAGATCCGCACCGGCGGCGATGAAGGCGCGCAGCTCCAGGGCAATCCGCCAAGCGGACCGCCGGTGGCTTTGTTCTCCGGTATCGTGAATGTCGGCGCTGACGGCACCGCCCAGGTGTCCTTTGATGTCCCGGCGTTTGAAGGCACCGTGCGTGTCATGGCGGTGGCCTGGAGCAAGGACAAGGTCGGCCAGGCGACCACCGATGTCACCGTGCGCGACCCAGTCGTGCTGACCGCAACATTGCCGCGGTTCCTGCTGCCCGGCGACCGCTCCAGTCTTCATCTCGATCTCGACAATGTCGAAGGGCAGGCGGGTAACTATGCGATTTCTGTGACGACGGCCGATGCTGTAATCGGCGGGAGCGGGCGCGACGCAGACGCTTGCGCTGCGCGCCAAAGAACGCGGCTCGGCGGTGGTCCCGATTACCGCGAATGCTACCGGTAATCGGCATAGATCAAGATCGCTGTTAGTGGGCCGGGCGGTTTTGCGATCGAGCGCAGTTACACATTACCGGTCCGGCTGCCGGCGCAAATCCTCGCACGGCGAACCGATAAGACGCTCGCCAAAGGCGATAGCCTGACGGTGTCGAGCGACATGTTTGCCGACCTCGTTCCCGGCACCGGCGCGGTGTCGATCTCGGTCGGCTCTTCGGCGGCGCTTGATGCGGCGAGCCTGCTGGCAGCGCTCGATCGTTATCCGTTCCGCTGCTCGGAGCAGATCACGAGCCGCGCGCTGCCGCTGCTGTATGTCAGTGAACTCGCAAGCGAAGCCAATCTTGCGCTCAACAACAATGCCGATCAGCGCGTGCGTGAGGCCATCGAGGCGTTGCTGACGCGGCAGGATTCCACCGGCTCGTTCGGGCTGTGGGGTGTTGGTGGCGACGACGTATGGCTCGATTCCTATGTCACCGATTTCCTCACCCGCGCACGCGAACACAAATTCGCCGTACCTGAAACCGGCTTCAAACTTGCGCTCGATCGGCTGCGGAATGTCGTAGCTTCGACCGACGAGCCGACCAAGGACGGCGGTACCGGCCTGGCCTATGCACTTTATGTGCTGGCACGGAACGGTGCAGCGCCGATTGGCGATCTGCGCTACCTCGCGGATGCGCGGCTCGATACGCTCACGACGCCGATTGCCAAAGCGCAAGTTGCTGCGGCGCTGGCCTTGATGGGCGATCGCGCGCGTGCCGAACGTGTCTATGGGGTTGCGCTGGCGTCGCTCAACACCAAGCCGGACGATTTCGCGAGCGAAGTCAGATTATGGCTCGACGCTCCGCGACGCCGCAGCCATCGTGACGCTCGCCTCGGAAGGTGGCGCCGCGCCGGCGACGGTGCAGGCGGCCGTGCAAAAGGTTGAAGCCGCGCGCGCCCAACTGCGCCCGACCTCGACCCAGGAGGACGCCTGGCTATTGCTTGCGGCAAGCGCCATGGCGAAAGATGCCGGCAACCTGTCGCTCGACGTCAATGGCACGACATCGCAGAAGCCGGTCTATCGCACCATCCGCGCGAGCGACCTGAAAGATCCGCTGCGCATCGCCAACAATGGCGATAATGATGTGCATGCGGTCGTCACAGTCAGTGGTGCGCCGGTTACCCCGGAGCCCGCTGTGTCAAACGGCTTCAAAATCGAACGGCTCACCTACACGCTCGATGGCGACCCGGTCGATCCCTCGCAGGTCAAGCAGAACACCCGGCTTGTCGTGCTGCTGAAGATCACCGAAGCCCAGCCGCAATTCGGCCGTGTCATCGTGGCGGACTATCTGCCGGCGGGGTTCGAGATCGATAACCCGCATCTCGTTTCGTCGGGCGATACCGGCACGCTGCCGTGGATCACCGACGCGGTTGATCCGGTGAATACCGAATTCCGAGACGATCGGTTTACCGCGGCATTCGACCGCAAGCGTGGCGATCCGCAGTGTTCACTGTGGCCTATGTGGTGCGGGCGGTTTCGCCCGGCCAATACGTCCGGCCGCAGGCGAGCGTCGAAGACATGTATCGTCCGGAGCGGTATGGCCGCAGCGAAACCGGCAATGTCCAGGTTGTCGTCCGGGAAGTAGGAGGGCGCTTCGTGTTGAACGTGGGATCGGCCGAATCCTCTTCTGTGGCTCGCCCGGCTGAACCGGGGAGCGCGGCATTGGGGCTTTCGGCGCGTAGCACAGATCGTCTGCATTGTTCTTGCGCTGACTTGTCGTCGCGCTTGGCGGATCGCTGGCCTGGTGGGTCTGGTCGCTCGGACCGGCGCCGCTCGGCAACGAACCTTGAGTTCTCGAAGACGGTGCTCGACCGCGATGGACGGCTGCTGCGCGCCTATGCCACCAGCGAAGGCCGCTGGCGCCTGCCGGCAAAAGTCGCCGATGTCGACCCGCGTTTCTTTGATGTGCTGTTCGCTTATGAGGACAAGCGTTTTCGCGAGCACCATGGCGTCGATCCGTTGGCACTGGGCGCGTGCCGCTTTTCAGCTTGTTAGTAGCGGCCATATCGAGTTCGGGTGGATCGACCCTCACCATGCAAGTGGCGCGACTCCTGGAGCCGCGCACCAGCCGGACTTTCGCCGCCAAGCTTCGCCAGATTGTGCGTGCCGTTGAGATCGAACGTGTCCTGACCAAGGACGAGGTGCTGGCGCTTTATCTCGATCTTGCGCCTTATGGCGGCAATATCGAAGGCATCCGTGCCGCATCGCTTGCTTACTTCGGCAAAGAGCCGCGAAAGCTTTCGCTCGGTGAGGTGGCGCTGCTTGTGGCGCTGCCGCAATCGCCGGAGCTGCGCCGGCCTGATCGGTTGCCCGATCGTTGCCCGTGCTGCGCGCGACCGCGTGCTGGATCGGTTTCGCTGCGACTGGGCTTGTTCCAGCCGACGAAATCGCGCTCGCCAAGAGCGAGGCCGTGCCCGACGCTCGTTATGCAATGCCGTTGCTGGCGCCGCATGCGGCGGATCGTTCAATCGCCAAGTCGCCAGAGGAGCGCGAGCTTCGGCTGACGATCGATGCGGTCTTGCAGAGAAATCTGGAGACATTGGCGCGCGAGCGCGAACGCACCCTTGCGGCGACGTTAGGCCCGAATGTGTCGCTTGCTATTCTCGCCGTCGATAACGCGACTGGCGAAGTATTGGCGCGCGTCGGTTCACCGGATTACTTCGATAATCGCCGCGCCGGCCAAGTCGATATGACGCAGGCGCTGCGCTCGCCGGGCTCGACGCTCAAGCCGTTTATCTATGGGATGGGCTTTGAAGACGGTTTCATCCATCCGGAAACGCTGATTGACGATCGGCCCGTCAGCTATAACGGCTATGCGCCGAAGGATTTTGACTCGACATTTCAGGGGACCGTGACGGTACGCAGGGCGCTCCAGCAATCGCTCAACGTTCCGGCGATTTCCGTTCTCGACATGGTCGGCGCTACCCGGCTTACGGCGCAACTGTCACAAGCCGGCGCGACGTTGGTGCTCCCGGCCGGACAAGCGCCGGGACTTGCCATAGGCCTCGGCGGTGCCGGTATCAGGCTGTCCGATCTGGTCATGCTCTATGCCGGCCTGGCGCGGCCAAGGAACGACAGTGCCGCTCAGCGAACACTTGTCTGTCGCAACTCCTCAGTCGCGGCGGCTGATGGATCCAGTAGCCGCCTGGTATGTCGGCAACGTGCTGCTGGGCTCGCCGCCGCCGGAGAATGGCGTCGCCGGCCGCATCGCATTCAAGACTGGCACGAGCTACGGCTACCGCGATGCCTGGTCGATTGGCTTCGACGGCAAGCACACCGTCGGCGTTTGGGTGGGCCGGCCCGACGGCGCACCGGTACCGGGTCTTGTCGGCCGCGAAGCCGCCGCGCCGATCTTGTTCGATGTGTTCGCGCGGCTCGGAACGCCGGCGCCCTTGCCGCACGCTCCGAAGGGCGTGCTGGTGACGACAAGCGCAAAATTGCCGCCGCCGCTTCGCCATTTCCAATCAGGGCAGTTTGGCGGGGAGGCGGCCCAAGCTTCGCTGCACATTCTCTATCCACCCGACGGCGCGCGGCTTGATATCGGGAATGGCTCGGCCGACATCGTGCCACTCAAGGTCACTGGCGCGACCGCGCCGCTGACGGTGCTGGTCAATGGCGTCCCGGTCGAAACCGAGGGGCGGGGAGCGCTGTTCTTCAAGCCTGACGGGCCGGGATTTTCACGTGTCACCGTGATCGATTTCAGCGGGTGGTTCGGCCAGTGTCACCGTCCGAGTCGACGATGGTTCGGCGGGGCGCGAAACGATCCGCGCCGCGAACACCGTTTGCGCCATTTCTCCTTGTATCAACAAGGCGATAACGCCAACACCCGAATAGGCTTGTGGCTTCCCTTGCGACCGTCCGGCGCTTCCCCGGGATAGGGGATTTCTCTATGGTCGGCTGCACTTAGAGGCTCGACCGCATCAGCATGAGCACGACCAGCGCGACATCTCCCTGGCCGGCCAACGGCCTGGGCTCGATTTTCGACTTTGCTTCAGCGTCCCACAAACGGGCGCTGGGGCGCACTGCTTATTGTCTGTGCTGATGCTGTTTCTGCCCGGGTTCTTCCAGATTCCGCCGGTGGATCGCGACGAAGCCTATTTCGCGCAAGCGACCAAGCAGATGATCGAGACCGGCGATTATGTCGACATCCGTTATCAGGACGACGTGCGCTATCGAAAGCCGGTCGGCATCTATTGGCTGCAAGCGGTCGTCGTGAAGACGGCGCAGGCGCTTGGCGATTCAGGCGCACTGACGACGATCTGGCTTTACCGCATTCCATCGCTGATCGGTGCGATCGGCGCGGTGATGACAACCTACTGGTGTGCGCTTGCCTTCGTCAGCCGGCGCGGCGCGGTGCTGGCGTGCGATTATGCTGGCTGCGTCGACACTGCTTGGTGTTGAAGCGCGGCTTGCAAAAACCGATGCCGTTTTGCTGTTCACGATCGTAGCAGCGATGGCAGTCCTGGCGCGGGCCTATTTAACGCCGCGCGATGCCGGCAACGACCGGCTGGACTGGAAATTGCCCGCGATCTTCTGGACCGCGCTTGCCGTCGGCATCCTGATCAAGGGGCCGGTCAATCTGATGATCGTCGGGCTTGCGGCGCTGACGCTGTCGATCTTCGAGCGCTCAGGGCGCTGGCTTCTGGCATTGCGGCCGCTCGCCGGCGTCGCCTGGCTATTTCGTCATCGTGCTGCCGTGGTTCGTCGCAATCTACGCACGCGTCGGTACCGCTTTTTTTGTCGGCGCGCTTGGTCACGACATGTTGGCAAAGGTTGCGAGCGCTCAGGAGGCGCATGGCGCGCCGCCTGGCCTGTATTTCCTGCTGTTCTTTGCAACTTTCTATCCGGGCTCGATCCTCGCCGGACTTGCCGCGCCGGCGGTATGGCGCGTACGGCGGGAGCCGGCCGCCAAATTCCTGCTGGCATGGCTGGTGCCGTCCTGGATCGTATTCGAACTCGTGGTCACCAAGCTGCCGCACTATGTGCTGCCGCTCTATCCCGCGATTGCGATTCTCATTTCAGGAGCGGTTGAATCGAAAGTGTTGTCGCAACGGCCGTGGCTGGTGCGCGGCGCGGTCTGGTGGTTCATCGCGCCGATCCTGATTAGCGCGGCCGTGGTAACGCTCGCAATCGTTGTCGCGCGTGATCCAGCATTTCCGGCATGGCCGTTCTTCGCGCTTGGCGATGGTCTGCGGATTGTTTGCCTGGCTGCTTTACCAGCCGGATGGTGCCGAGCTTTCCATACTCCGGGTAACGATTGGCGGCGGTGCTGATGGCGATCGGCGTGTTTTCAATAACGCTGCCGTGGCTGCGGCCGGTATTTCCCAGCGTCACCCTCGCCAACATTTTGCATCACGCGAATTGCGCAAATCCCGTCGCGGCGAGCGCCGGCTATGAAGAGCCAAGTCTGGTGTTTCTCGCCGGCACCGACACCCGTTTGACCGATGCTTCAAGTGCCGCCGACTTTCTCCTGCAAGGCTCTTGCCGGTTTGCCTTCATCGAAGCGCGGCAGGAGAGGACGTTTGCGCTTCGCGCCGAGGCGATTGGACTTCGTTATGAACGTGGAACCGACTGTTCAGGGCTACAACATAGCCAACGGCAAACCGATCGATATCTCCGTTTTTCAATCGACGGGCAGCCCGTGAACGCTCCGGCGTTGCTGCGGAACGTGCGCGATTGCTTCGCGCAATGGGGCCGCGAGCTTTTTCGGGCGCCGCAAGTGCGCGTCGTTCGGTGGGGTGCGAGCGCCTATATCGCGGCCTGTGCTCACGCTCATTGCCGTCGTGGCGTTGATGTTTTTGCTCGATGCCGCTGCGAGCGGTTGGGCGCGTCGTTTACCGCCGTGGTTTGTCGCTTTGTTCGAGCGGATTACCGACTTCGGTCTGTCCGGTTGGTTTTTGTTTCCGTTCGGCTTTGTGTTGCTGTGCTTGGCGGCCGTAACATCGCCAGTCTGGTCGCCGAGAACCCAGGCGGTGCTCGCAGCATTGACGGTGCGGTTCGGGTATCTGTTCCTGGCGATCGGCGTACCGGGCCTGTTTGCTGCTATCGTCAAGCGCATGATCGGTCGCGCGCGCCCTTATGTTGGGCCACATGACGATCCGTTCGCCTATATCCCGTTCATCTGGAAGCCGGAATATGCCAGCATGCCGTCCGGGCATTCCACGACGGCGGTCGCTGCGGCGGTCGCGATCGGTGCGGTCTGGCCCTGCTGCGCGCGGCGTGATGTGGATCTACGCGCTGCTGATCATGTTCAGCCGAGTCGTCGTGCTTGAACACCATCCGAGCGATGTGCTCGCTGGCGCGCTGGTTGGGGCCGTAGGCGCGGATATTGGTGCGCCGCTGGTTCGCCGCGCGGCGGCTTTTGTTCTCTGCGTCGGATCTGAAGGCTTCGCCAGGACCGTCTTTTTCGACAGATTTGGCTGGCAATTGCCGAGATCGTCCGCGGCAAAAGCGGGCAAAAAGCTTGAAATTTCGACGGGTTGAACCCGCTCGGGATGCGCTTTAGAAGCTTGCGGCATGTCGTCGAGCAACGGGCCCGATCCCGCAATCTCCGTGGTCGTGCCGGTGCGCAATGAAGCCGGCAACGTCGCGCCTTTGGTCGCCGAGATTGCGCGCAGCACTGCAAGGCCGCGTATTCGAGGTCGTCTACGTCAACGACGGCTCCAAAGATGCGACCGAACAGGAACTGCGCGGCTTGATGGCTCAACATTCGTGGCTGCGGCAAGTCCGGCACGCTCAATCCTGCGGGCAATCGGCGGCGGTACGCTCCGGTGTCGCAGCATCGCGTGCGCCGATTGTCGTCACGCTCGACGGCGATGGGCAGAACGATCCGGCGTTTCTCCCCGCGCTGATCGCTGAGCTTGAAAAAGGCGGACCGAAGCGCGGGCTTGTTGCCGGCCAGCGCGTCGGGCGCAAGGCGACGGGCTTCAAGAAATTTCAGTCGCGCGTCGCCAATGCGGTGCGCGGCGCAGTGCTCAAGGATGGCACCCGGGATACCGGATGTGGGCTGAAAGCATTTCGGCGGGATGCGTTTCTGGCGTTGCCTTATTTTGACGGGCTGCACCGCTTCATGCCGGCGCTGATGCGGCGCGATGGCTTCGATATCGGCTATGTGGACGTCGTCGACCGGCCGCGCGGCCACGGCATCTCGAATTACGGATTTTGGGATCGGCTATGGATCGGCATTCTCGATCTCGCCGGCGTGTGGTGGCTGATCCGGCGCAGAAAGCGCGTTCCGGAAGCGCAGGAGGTGACCCTTGCTCATTGATCTGGCGCATGCGGTCGGGGGCTACCTGCACGACGTTTTCGTCACCAATCTCGACTGGTGGGTGATCCTGGGATTAATCGCCCAGGGGCTGTTCACCATGCGCTTCGTGGTACAGTGGATCGCATCTGAACGTGCCGGGCGCAGTGTTATCCCGCTGGCGTTCTGGTGGTTCTCGGTCGGCGGCGGCCTATTGCTTCTCGTCTACGCGCTGTATCGCAAGGACCCAGTCTTTATCCTCGGTCAGGCATTCGGTGTGTTCGTCTATCTGCGTAATCTTTATTTCGTTCTGCGCGAGCGCAGGCAGAAGACGTCGCCTGCCTGACATCAGCGAGACGCGGCGGCCAGTGCGGCAAACCCGCGTTCGAGATCGGCGATAAGATCCTCAACGGCTTCGAGCCCGATATGAAAACGCACCGTCGGGCCGCCGGGTTGCCAGCGTGTGGCTGTGCGCGCTGTCGTGCAATCGATTGGGGTAGCGAGGCTCTCGTAGCCGCCCCATGATGCGCCGATGCCGAACAATTCCAGTGTATCGAGAAATGCGTAGACCGCTTTTTGCGGTACTGGCTTTAGTACCATACTGAATAGTCCCGACGCGCCGGTGAAGTCGCGTTTCCATAATGCGTAGCCAGGATCGTTCTCCATTGCCGGGTGCAGCATGCGCAGCACTTCGGGCCGTTGCTCCAGCCACCGGGCAATAGAAAGACCGGACTTGAAATGTCTTTCTAGCCGCACCGCGAGTGTACGGACGCCGCGAAGTGCGAGATAAACGTCGTTTGGGCCCTCGCATAACCCGCTTAGCCAGACTGTGTTCTTTAAGTCCGCAACGGTTGCCTGTTAGCCGACACTGTACCCAGCATCACATCGGAATGGCCGCCAATATATTTGGTGCCGGCCTGGATCACGAGATCGACGCCATGATCCAGCGGCCGGTAGTAAAGCGGCGTGGCCCAGGTGTTGTCCATGAGTACGATCGCGCCGTTTTCATGCGCGACACGGCATCACCGTGGTGTCCTGCATCTCGAAGCTCAACGAGCCGGGCGATTCGAGATAGACAGCACGGGTGTTGGGCTGGAATAGCCTGGCGATCCCGGCGCCAGATGAGGGGATCGAAGTATGTCGTGCTGACGTTGAGGCGCTTGAGAATCGCCGTCGCAATAATTTCGCGTTGGGCCATAGGCGCTGTCGGTTACCAGCACATGATCGCCGGCACGCACAACCGAAAGCAGAGCGGTGGATATCGCGGCAAGGCCCGATGGCAGCAGCGAGACGCCAGCGCAGTTTTGCCCTTCGAGGTCCTGCAAAGCGTTTTCGAGCGCCTCGGTCGTCGGTGTGCCGCGCCGGCCATAATGGTAACGGGCCCATGCGGCGACGTAATCCTCTGCGCTCGGATAAAGCACAGTCGAAGCGTGATAGACCGGCGGATTGACGAAGCCATGATACGATTTGGGGTCACGGCCCGCCGTCACCACCCTTGTCTCGATGCGTTTCGGTGGCGTGCGGCGCGTATCGTTCGTACTTTCGTTCATGACTGTGTCTCTTATGTGTTATATTGGCGGACCATTACGCCAGTACCTCGGCACAACCGGCGCATTCGTCAACCACTTGACCTTGCAGCGTGATCGTTCTCAGATGGCGGCTCTTTCACGCGTGCCGGGCATTGGGGTTTGTGGCGCGCCATTCATGCGAAAAGGCCTGATCATGAAACGATTAGCTACAGTATTTGCCTTTGCAACGGTGGTCGCGTTTGGAATGCAGGCTGCGAGCGCGCAGACCCTGAAGGCGGTCAAAGATCGCGGGCAGCTTGTATGCGGCGCTAATGGCACGCTTGCGGGCTTTGGCATGCCCGACCCACAGGGCAATTGGACCGGATTTGATGTCGAGTTCTGCCGCGCTATCGCTGCGGCTATTTTCAACGATCCGACCAAGGTCAAATTCGTGCCACTGACGGCGGCCAACCGTCTCACCTCGCTGCAGTCCGGAGATATCGATGTCCTGTCGCGCAATACGACATGGACCATGTCCCGCGATACGTCGCTCGGGATCGATTTCACCTCGGTCAATTTCTACGATGGCCAGGGCTTCATGGTGCACAAAGCGCTGAAGGTCAGTTCGGCGCTCGAACTCAACGATGCTTCGGTCTGCGTGCAGCAAGGCACGACCACCGAGCTGAATCTCGCCGACTATTTCCGCTCCAACAACATGTCGCTGAAGTCCGTGACTTTTGCGACCGGCGATGAGGCGATCAAAGCCTATGACAGCGGCCGCTGCGATTCTTATACGACCGACTCTTCAGGACTTTACGGCGAGCGCGTGCTGTTGAGCAATCCCAACGACAATATCGTGCTGCCCGAAATCATCTCCAAGGAGCCGCTCAGTCCTGCGGTCCGCCAGGGTGATGACAATTGGGAAGACATCGTGCGCTGGGTTCACTTTGCGATGGTCGATGCCGAAGAGCTTGGCGTTTCGAAAACCAATCTCGACGATCAGTTGAAGTCGGCAAATCCGGAAATCCGCCGGCTGCTCGGCGTTGAAGGCCAGTTCGGCGAGGCGATGGGTCTCACCAATGACTGGGCGGTGCGGGTTCTGAAATCGATCGGCAATTACGGCGAAAGCTTTGAACGCACGGTCGGTCAAGGTTCGGCATTGAAAATAGCGCGCGGCATCAATGCGCTCTGGACCAAGGGTGGGCTGCAATACGGTATTCCGGTCCGCTAGGTCCGCGCTTTGAGTGCCTGCCGTCGCCGCAGGCCGCTTATGACTGATATCATTCGGCCGCCGCCGCACCACGGCGGGCTCATTCGCAGTCTTGTATTGCAAGGCGCCTTGGTTCTGATCGTCGGCGTTCTGGCCGGCGGTGCTATCTACAATGCGGCGCAAAATCTGGCGCATGCCAATATCGCGCACGGTTTCGGCTTCTGGAACAATACAGCCGGCTTTGACATTAGCCAGTCGCTCATCAGCTATTCGGCCAGTACGTCGACGTTCGGTCGCGCCTTCTGGGTTGGTCTGCTCAATACGCTTCTGGTTGCCGGCCTCGGTATCTTCTTCGCGACCATCCTTGGGTTTGTCGTCGGTTTGGCGCGTCTGTCGCGCAATTGGCTGGTTGAGCGGCTGGCCACCGGCTACGTCGAACTGATCCGCAACATTCCGCTCTTGTTGCAGATTTTGTTTTGGTACAACGCCGTCCTGAAATCGCTGCCCGAAATGCGCGGTAGCGTAGCGCTCCCGTTTGGCGGCTATCTCAACAATCGCGGTCTATTCCTACCACGGCCGGAGTTCGGCGAGCGGTTCGACGCCGTTATCATTGCGCTTATAGTCGGTGTTATTGTAGCGGCTGGGCTGCACATCCGGGCGCGCCGCGTCCAGGAGCGCACAGGCCTGCAGGTCGGCACTCTGTGGCCGACACTGGGTGCAGTCATTGGGCTGCCGCTTGTTACCCTTACGATCTTCCATTTTCCGTTGTCGTTTCACAATCCAGATCTCGGGCGCTTTAATGTTCGGGGCGGACTGGAAATCCTTCCCGAATTGGCGGCGCTGGTCATCGCACTTTCGACCTATACCGCGGCCTTCATTGCTGAAGTGGTGCGCGCCGGCGTGCTGTCGGTATCGTCCGGCCAGATCGAGGCGGCCCAGGCTTTAGGTTTACGGTCAGGAACGACGTTGACGGCTGATCGTCGTTCCTCAGGCGATGCGCGTGATAGTACCGCCGCTGACCAACCAGTATCTCAACCTGACCAAGAATTCGTCGCTTGCGGTCGCTATCGGCTATCCCGATCTGGTTCAGGTTTTTGCCGGAAGCGTACTGAACATTACTGGTCAAGCGGTCGAGGTCATCGCGATCACGATGGCGGTTTATCTATCGATCAGTCTCGTCACATCGCTGTTGATGAATCTCTACGGGCGGTCCGTAGCCATTGCGGAGCGGTGACGGCGATGGTCGTGTTATCCGATAATCCGCAGTTCTTTCTTCGCCGGTCGCCGGCGGAAAGCTTGCCGCCTCCGAAGGTCCGATCGGGAACCATCGGTTGGCTGCGCGCCAATCTGTTCTCGTCGCCGTTCAATGTTGTGCTGACGCTGATTTGCGTCCTTTTCATCGCATGGGTTGTGCCGCCGCTGTTGCGGTTTTTTCTCATCGACGCGACTTGGACAGGCACCGACCGCAACGCCTGCCTGGCGTCGCCCGGTAACCCAGCGCCTGGCGCCTGCTGGGCCTTCATTCGTGTCTGGTTTTCTTACCTCACTTACGGATTTTACCCGCTTGGTGAGCGGTGGCGGGTGGATTTGTTCTTCCTTGCGCTCGCGTTCGGCCTCGTCTGGCTGTTGTGGCTATCCGCGCCGCGTCGTGGTCTCGGCGCGATATATTTCTTTGTCGTACTGCCGATCCTGTCTTTTATTCTTCTGCGCGGTGTCCCTTCGATCGGCGTCGCTCGCATTTCGACCGATTTGTGGGGTGGCATCCTGGTAACGGTTGTGCTGGCCACCATCGGCATTGTTGTGTCGCTGCCGGTCGGCATTTTGCTTGCCTTGGGACGCCGCTCAAAGATTCCCGTGGTGAAACTGTTATCGGTGATCTTTATCGAGTTCGTGCGCGGGGTGCCGTTGATCACGGTTCTGTTCATGGCAAGCGTCATGCTGCCCCTATTCGTTCCGGAGGCCCTTGCTCCGGACAAGTTCGTGCGGGCCTGGATCGGCGTTGCGATGTTTGCCTCCGCCTATATGGCGGAAGTGGTACGGGGTGGGTTGGCCGCGATTCCGCGGGGTCAGTACGAAGCCGCCAGCGCGCTTGGTTTGCCGTATTGGCGGATGATGGCGCTTGTGATCCTGCCGCAGGCGTTGCGGGTGACGCTGCCCAATATCGTCAATACCTTTATTGCATTGTTCAAAGACACTTCGCTGGTGTTTGTCGTTGGTATTTT
The DNA here is from genome assembly GCA_963742215.1 of uncultured Alphaproteobacteria bacterium. Lineage (GTDB taxonomy): Bacteria > Pseudomonadota > Alphaproteobacteria > Rhizobiales > Xanthobacteraceae > BOG-931. The sequence continues at coordinate 21,459 of CAVULJ010000017.1, read as the reverse complement.
CGACTTCTTGCGCACGGTCGAGGCGGCGCGCGGCGATCCGAACTGGGCGAGCCCGATCGTGAGCATTACCGGCTATGTATTTGCAGCGATGTTCTATTTCGTCTGCTGTTATGGCATGTCGCGATATGCGCAGCGTGTCGAAGTGCGGCTGGCGCGCCGCTCCGGACGGAAGGGACGGTAATGACCGCCGGCTCTGACGACAAACCTGTTTCACGCCCGGATACCGCGGTTGAGATCGTCGGCCTCAACAAGTGGTATGGCGAATTTCACGTGCTGCGTGACATCGACCTGAAAGTCACGCGCGGTGAGCGTATCGTCATTTGCGGGCCGTCCGGCGGCGGCAAGTCGACGCTGCTTCGTTGCATCAATCGGCTTGAGGATTGGCAGACTGGCCGCGTCATCGTCGACGGCATTGAGCTCACTGATAATCCGAAACAGATCGTCGCGGTGCGTCGCGACGTCGGCATGGTTTTTCAGCAATTCAATCTGTTTCCCCATCTCACCGTGCTGGAGAACTGCACGTTGGCGCCGGTTTGGGTGCGCCGCATGGCGAAGGCCGATGCGGAAGCGCTCGCCATGAAATTCCTGGAACGGGTACGAATCCCCGAGCAGGCGCGAAAGTATCCGGCGACGCTTTCAGGAGGACAACAGCAGCGCGTTGCGATCGCCCGCGCGCTTTGCATGAATCCGAATATTATGCTGTTCGACGAACCGACATCGGCGCTCGATCCGGAGATGGTCAAGGAAGTGCTCGATACCATGGTCGAACTCGCATCGGACGGCATCACCATGCTTGTTGTTTCGCACGAGATGGGCTTCGCCCGCCAGGTTGCTGACCGGATCATCTTCATGGCTGACGGTCAGATCGTCGAAATCAACGGGCCTGAAGGCTTTTTCTCGGCGCCTCAACACGAGCGTACCAAACTTTTTCTGCAACAGATTTTGCGTTGATCGGAATATAATCAACGTTACTGTAGCCATAGTTTTAGCACGCTTACGCCAATACTTTGGCTATACTCAATTAAGCTAAGAGTTTTGGCGAAGATTACAAAGATGTAATCTTGGTATTTCCTGCCTCTGTACAAAGTTTAACTTGTATTGCCGCCGGGCTGCTTCATTATTTGCGCATCAGACATCTGTGGAGGATGACATGCTCAAGCCAGTAATCGCAGCGACGGCCGCGCTCGCCATCGCCGGTTCTACCTTTGTGTATGCGCAACAGCGTTTCGACGGTCATGGCGGTTTCGGCAACGGCGGTCCCCGCGCCGAGCACCAGCACCGTCATCTCAGTGCTGACGACATCTCTGCGCTCGCCGATGCGCGAATTGCAGCGATGAAGGCTGGACTCGAATTGACACCGGATCAGGCCAAGAACTGGCCGTCATTCGAGCAGGCCGTGCGTAATATGGTCCAGTTGCGACTTCAGCGTATCCAGGCGCGTCAGGCCGCGGCTCAGGGGTCACAGCAGGGTTCGCAGAATGCTACTCCGTTTGATCGGATGTCGCACAGGGCCGATGCCATGACCAAGCGGGGCGCCGCGCTTAAGCAGATCGCTGATGCCGGTGCGCCGCTCTATGCCAGTCTCAATGATGCGCAGAAGTCGCGCTTCACCATGCTCGCGCGCATGCTGCGGCCACACGAGCACCGGCACGCCATGAATAGCGGCGGCCAGCGTTTCGGCCAAGGCTACGGCCGCGGACAGGAAGGCGGGTCATCGGCACTTCGGCCAAGGTGGACCTGGCGGCCCTGACGGCCAAGGTCAGGGCTATCGCCGCTTCGGTCAGGATGGCCAGGGCGGTCCCGATGGTCAGCAAGGGTGGTGGGGTCACCACCGCTTCGGCCAGAACGGCGGCATGCACAACATGAGCAACAGCGACGACAACTCGCAGCTCTAGTTGTTTCTAGTTGCCAGACGCTCGCTGATTTTCTCGCCTCCCCGCAGTGGGCGCCCGTAGAGGAAGCCGCAGGCCATTAGCCTGCGGCTTTCGCTTATCACTCGCCCGTCATCGTGAGATTGGTCCGCCGGTCTTCTTCCAGGAGTCGATGCCGCCCTGAATGTGGCGGGTGTTGTTCAAGCCCGCATCCTGCGCTGCCTGAACCGCCATCGCCGAACGTTCGCCAAAAGCACAGTAGAATACCATCTGCTTGCCGGTCGCGGCAGCAAGTTCGTGCAACATACCGCCGGGCACGATGTGCTGCGGCAAATCCCGATAGGGCGCATGCAGGGAGCCTGGAATGACGCCGTGCTTGTCGCGTTCGCTTTTCTCGCGTAAATCGACCAGCGTTACGTCGCTGCGGCCGAGCAGCGCGAGCGCTTCGGCCACCGATAGAGCCCAGCCCTTCTTCGCGATCGATTCCTGATGCAAGCCGACCTGCATGTTGGCCGGCACCGCAACGTCCATCATTTTTGGGTTGGGCAGGTTTAGATTGTTCATCAGGTCGACGTATTCGTCGATCGATTTCACTTTCAGCCGCGGATTAAAGAGTTTTTCCTCGCCGATTGTCGAGACTGTCTCGCCCTTATAGTCGTGGGCGGGATAGACCATTGTTTCATCCGGCAGCTTCAGAAGCTTGTTGAAAATCGAATTGTATTGCGCGCGGGGATCGCCATTCTGGAAGTCGGTGCGACCGGTACCGCGGATCAGCAGTGTGTCTCCGGTAAAAACGCGGTCACCCGACAGGAAGGAATAGGAATCGTCGGTGTGGCCCGGCGTGTACAGTACCTCGAGACGCAGGCCTTCGATTTCGATGCGATCGCCTTCGCCGACGCGCATGGAAACAACATCGGCTTTGGTATTCTCGCCCATCACCGTGATGCACCGGGTACGATCGCGTAGCGCGCCAAGTCCGGTGATGTGGTCGGCATGCAGATGCGTGTCGACTGCCTTGACCAACTTGAGGTCGAGCTCGCGCACGAGCTGCAAGTAACGGTCAACTCGCTCCAGAACCGGATCGACAATGAGAGCTTCGCCACCATGCCGGCTCGCCAGCAGATAGGTGTAAGTGCCAGACGTGTTGTCAAAGAGCTGGCGGAAGATCATAGGCGCAAGTGATAGCAGGTATCGCGGCTAGGTTCACCCCGCTTGTATCACTTTCATGTCTTTGCCGGAGCGTGCGTTGCGTGAAATCTTTATTCAATCACGCTCAACTGGAAGATCCGGTCGTCCACCCCATTCTGTCCACGAGCCGTCGTAAAGACCTTTGGCGGTCTTGCCGATGGAATCGAGGGCAAAGGTTAGGATCGCCGCCGTCATTCCCGAACCGCAGGATGTGATGATCGGCTTGTCGAGATTGACGCCGGCATCCCTGAATGCGGCTTCGACGCTTTCTCGCGAGGCGAGATTGCCATCATCGAGCACGCGGTCGAACGGCACGTTGAACGATCCGGGCATATGACCGGAGCGCAGGCCGGGACGCGGCTCCGGCGCCTTGCCGGCGAAGCGTTCAGCCGAACGCGCATCGACGATCTGCGCACTTTGGTCGACAACCGCCATCCGCATGTCAGCCAAAGTGGCGACAGCGCCCACATTCATCTCGGCATGGAATTTTTGCGGTGGCCGCTTGCTCTCGCCGGGTTCAATCGGTCTGCCCTCGGCCTTCCACTTCGGCAGCCCGCCGTCGAGGATATAGACGTTCTTGGCGCCGAAGATGCGAAACGTCCACCACACACGCGGGGCCGAGTAGAGACCGAGGCTGTCATAGACGACAACAATCGTATCGTTGCCAATGCCGAGCGCGCCGGCGGCCTCGCCGAAATGCGTTGGGCCCGGCAGCATATGGGGCAATTCGCTGGAATGGTCGGCGACTGTGTCCACGTCGAAAAAGACGGCGCCCGGAATGTGCCCGGCGCGGTATTCAGCGTGCGCGTCGCGCTTTTGCAGCACGAGGTATGAGCCGTCGACCACAACAACATTACTGTCGTTTAGGTGATCGGCGAGCCACTCGGTCGAGACGAGCCAACGGCTTTTCGGTGAAGGTGCGACGTTATTGGTTCTCAGCATCTTTATTCATCACGCGGTTCATTCAAATGGAACTTTGATATTCGATTTGCGGTCGAGCCATTCAGGCACTGGAAGATTTTTTTCGCGCAAAAACTGCGGATTGAATAACTTTGATTGATAGCGAGTACCGTAGTCGGCAAGAATGGTCACGATGGTGTGGCCGGGTCCCAGTTCCTTGGCAAGCCGGACCGCGCCAGCGATATTGATGCCTGACGAGCCGCCCACGCACAGGCCTTCGTGTTCCAGCAAATCGAAAACGATCGGCACCGCTTCGGAGTCCGGAATCTGATACGCTGTATCGATCGGCGCGTCTTCCAAATTCTTGGTGATGCGGCCCTGGCCGATGCCCTCGGTGATCGAGGAGCCTTCCGATTTCAGCACGCCGGTCGTGTAGTAGCTGTAGAGTGCAGCTCCCATCGGGTCGGCAAGCGCGATGCGCACCGCACTGTTGCGTGCCTTTAGCGCCATCGCGACGCCAGCCAGGGTGCCGCCACTGCCGACCGCACAAACAAAGCCATCCACTTTGCCGTCAGTCTGGTTCCAGATTTCCGGTCCGGTGGTTTCGATGTGCCCCTGCCGATTGGCGACGTTGTCGAATTGATTGGCCCAGATCGCGCCATTTTTTTCGGTCTTCGCCAATTGCGCGGCGACGCGGCCCGAAAGCTTCACGTAGTTGTTCGGATTGGAGTAGGGCACCGCGGGCACTTCGATCAGCTCAGCGCCGCACAGCCGCAACGTGTCCTTCTTTTCCTGGCTTTGCGTCTCTGGGATTACAATTACCGAGCGAAAGCCCATGGCATTGCCGACGAGCGCAAGTCCGATGCCGGTATTGCCGGCGGTGCCTTCGACAATAATGCCTCCCGGCCGTAGCTCGCCGCGTTTGATCGCATCCTTGATAATGAAAAGCGCAGCACGGTCCTTGACCGACTGGCCAGGATTCATGAATTCGGCCTTGCCCAGAATAGTGCAGCCGGTCGCCGCCGAAACACGCTCGAGCTTGATTAATGGCGTGTTGCCAATTGCCTCGATAACCCCGTCACGTAACTGCATAATCGTTACTTTCCTGAGCGCGCGACCCTAGATGACCAAATGTTCGGAAACAAGACGGGAACAAAGCCAGCATTCGCTGCAAGATTAGTGAAACCATAGCTTCGGAATGCCTTTCGGCTGTCGTTGGAATTCACTCATTGTTTCTCGGCCGGTCCGTTAAACAACTCGTGACGGGTTTATCAGCATTCACGTGCCTTGATCGCTGAAGCGATTGATATAATGACTCTCGATATCAACACGCTCTTCCTGGTGACGATCTATGTAGAGGCAATCCTCGGATTGCTACTGCTGTTTGCATGGGCTCAAAACACGGCGATCTACGCCGTGGCGTGGTGGGGCTTTGCCGATCTGCTGCGCGCCGCTTCGATCGGGTTGTTCGGGCTTTATGGCTCGGTTTCCGATCTCATTTCGATCGACCTCGCCAACGCGGTCCTGTTCACGGCCTTTGCGTTCACCTGGAATGGCGCGCGGCTATTCGATCATCGTAAGCCGCAATGGCTTTTAATATTTGGCGGTGCGGCGCTCTGGCTCGTGGTCAGCCACATCCCGGCTGTCGCACGTTCTTGGGATCTGCGCGTCCTGATCAGTTCCGGAATTATTACAGCTTATACGTGGGCGACAGCTTACGAGTTCTGGCGCGGCCGCAGCGAGCCTTTGGTATCCCGCTGGCCTGCAATTTTTATGCTGTTTGCGCATGGCTCGCTCTATCTGTTGCGCACGCCGTTTGGGGCGATGTTGCCGTGGCATCCTGCCAATGCAGACCTGTTTAACAGCGTGTGGCTGACTGTGCTCAGCTTCGAGGCTCTGCTGTTCACGATCTCGATTGCGTTCATCCTGCTGGCGATGGCGAAAGAGCGAACCGAGCACCGTCATAAGACAGCCTCGCTGATCGACCCGCTGACCGGCATCGCCAATCGCCGCGCCTTTCTGCAGGACGGCGAAGTGCAGCTCAAACGGCAGATCAGCGATCCGCGGCCTACCGCGGTCTTGCTGCTCGACCTCGACAACTTCAAAACCATTAACGATCGCTTCGGGCACGCCATGGGCGACCGCGTGCTGCAATTGTTTGCCGAGATCGGCAGTGGCTGCATGCACCGGCTCGACATTTTTGGCCGTCTCGGCGGCGAAGAATTCGCAGCAATTCTGGTCAATACGCCGCGTGAGGGCGCGTTGGCCGTGGCCGAGGAGATCCGCGCCGCGTTTGCCGATGCGAGCCGCGAAATCGACGGCAAGCCCGTGGTTGCGACTGTCAGTATCGGCATGGTCATCAGCTACGATGCCGTGCTTGACCTGTCGGCGCTGCTCGCCCAGGCCGATCATGCTCTCTATCGCGCCAAGGACAACGGACGTAACCGAGTCGAGATTGCCTCGATCGAGTTGATCCTTGATCGCGTGAAACGCGCCGCGGCGGCCGGTCGCGCGACCAGATCCGCGGCGTAACCGGCACTTACTTAACTGCAGCTTTATTTGACTTCGGCAGGGGTTGAAGTCCCCGGGCCTTCGCCGACGATCAAAAGAACGGCGTCTTCAGTCTTTGCGCCGTCGAAGTGTACCTGCTGGCCGTAATGAGTGACGAAAGTACCGGTCGGCATCGGCACAGTGCCGTCCGGATCGAATTTGGTACCGGTGCCGACCCACCATGTTCCTTTCAGCACGGTGATGAAACGATCGTGCGGATGAAAGTGAGGATGGCTGAAGTGATTACCGGCCAGCCATTTGACCATCTGCACATAAAGGCCCTCTTTGGTTACGTCGCCGACCAGAGTGGCATTTTGCGCACCGGCGGGAGTGGGCTCCGACCATTTGATCTGATCGGGTAGCTTGAACGTGACGGCTGCCGGGTTGAGTTCCATCGCGTGTGCGAAGCTGCTTGAGAGTAGGGGCGCTACGGCCGGAAGCAAGGCCAGCGAGCGCCGTGTGAATGCGATCATGAAACCTCCCCTATGTGTCGCGCCGTTGCGTGTGCGCGAGCGATCAGCCTACTGCAGCCTAGCCATCTTCGCGAGATGGGCTGTCGCCCATGTCTGACTGAATACGCCCCACCATTGCGTGCGTCGTAAGGTTCTGTATTAGCTTTCGTTGAACTGCGACGAGGGAGCGATGAAGCACAGTACCGATCGAATTCTTACCACGCATGTAGGCAGCCTGATCCGCCCGCAAGCGCTGCAGGACTTTTTGCGTACCAAGCAGGCGGGCAAGCCGTACGACGTTGCCGCATATGGCAAATGTCTGGCCGGTTCTGTTGCCGAGGTGGTGCACAAGCAGGCTGAGGTCGGTATTGACGTCATCAGCGATGGCGAATTCGGAAAGTCTATTTCCTGGTCGCAATACGTGCTGGAACGACTGAGCGGTTTTGAACGCCGACCGATCACGTCCGGGGCCAACCCGTTCGCGCGGGGCGTCGACCGCGAAAAGTTCTCCGAGTTCTACGCCGAGCTCGATGCGCGTGAGAGCGTGGCAACGACAGTTGAAGCGGTGTGCGTCGGTCCGATCGCCTATACCGGCCAGGCGGAATTGCAGCGAGACATTGACAATTTCAAAGCGGCGCTCAAGGACGTTAAAGTCGCCGAAGCATTTCTTCCCGTCGCTGCGCCGGCGAGCGTCATCCCTGACCGCAAGAACGAATACTACAAGAGCGACGAAGAGCTGATCCGCGCTATCGGCGCTGCGATGCGTACCGAATACAAGATGATTATCGACGCGGGCTTTGTGCTCCAACTCGACGACGCGCGCTTTGCCGTCACCTATGACCGCATGGTGCCGCCGGCGAGCTTTGCTGACTATCGCAAATGGCTCGCTTTACAGGTCGAAGTCCTCAATGAGGCGATTGCCGGACTGCCGCAGGATCGCATCCGCTATCACGTCTGCTGGGGAAGCTGGCCGGGGCCGCACACCACCGACGTGCCGCTCAAGGACATTGTCGATCTCATCCTGAGCATGAAAGTCGGGGCCTTCGTGTTGGAGGGTGCCAATCCGCGCCACGAGCATGAATGGCGGGTTTGGGAAAGCGCGAAGCTTCCCGAAGGCAAAATCCTCATTCCCGGCGTGATCAGTCATGCAACGAATGTTGTCGAGCATCCGGAGCTCGTCGCCGAACGCATTGTCCGGCTTGCCAAGCTGGTCGGGCGTGAGAACGTCATGGCCGGCACCGATTGCGGCTTTGCCCAGGGACCGTTCTACCGGCGTGTACATCCAAGCATCATGTGGGCGAAGCTCGATGCAATGGTGCAAGGTGCGCGCTTGGCAAGCTCGCAGTTGTGGCCATAACAACCTGCTGCAGCAATTACTCGGCGGCGACGGCGTGAACCGGTTCTTCTGTTTCCTCGATCGGGCCGCGTTTGTCGCCAAACAGCCACGTCTGTAGCCGGTCAAGATAGAGATAGACCACCGGCGTCGTATAAAGCGTAAGCACTTGGCTCAGGGCCAGACCGCCGACCATGGCGTAGCCGAGCGGCTGGCGCATTTCCGACCCGGCACCGTTGCCAATAGCGAGCGGTATGCCGGCGAGCATCGCAGCCGCGGTTGTCATCAGGATCGGGCGGAAACGCAGCAAGCAGGCTTCCCGGATGGCTTCGAGCGGTGGCTTGTGGTGCTCACGCTCAGCGGCGATAGCGAAGTCGACCAGCATGATGCCGTTCTTCTTGACGATGCCGATCAGGAGAATGATGCCGATGATGCCGATGACCGAAAGATCCATGTGGCCGAGGCTCAAGGCGAGCAGGGCTCCCACGCCGGCCGACGGCAGGGTGGACAGGATCGTAAGCGGATGAATGAAGCTTTCGTAGAGCACGCCGAGGATGATATAGACCACGATCAATGCGGCGGCGATCAGCGCTGGCTCGCTGCGCAGCGATGTCTGGAACGCTTGGGCGTTGCCCTGGAAAGTCGGAATGATTGCAGCCGGCATGCCGACTTCGCGCGACGCTTGATTGACCGCCTCCACCGCTTGTCCGAGTGCGACGCCAGGCACCAGGTTGAAGGTGATGGTGACCGCCGGGAACTGGCCTTGGTGGGAGATCAGCAACGGACCGACACCGTTGCTGTCCATGCTGACGAGCGTCGATAGTGGCACGGCGCCGCCGGTGAGCGGCGATTTCACGTAGAGACGGTCAAGTGTCGACAGATCCTTTTGCAGGTCAGGAAGTATTTCAAGGACCACGAAATAAGTCTTCAGCTGGGTGAAATATTGAGTGATCTGGCGCTGACCGAAAGCATCGTTGAGCGTGTCGTCGATCGCCTGAGCGGAAATCCCGAAACGCGAAGCCTGATCGCGGTTGATGGTGATTTGGAGCCGCGGCGCGTTTGCCAGCAAGTCGCTGGTGACGTCGGCGAGTTGGGGCAGCGTCTTGAGCTTCTCAAGCAGCTTTTGCGACCACTCGTTCAGTTCGTCAATATTCGTGTCTTGAAGCGTGTACTGGAAGCTGCCGCGGGCGATCCGCGCGCCGACGTTGATGTCCTGGGACGGTTGCAGGAAGAGGGCAGCGCCCTGAACTTTGGCAAGCTGCGGCCGCAACCGGTCGATGATCTGCGACGCGTTGAGCTTCCGATCATCCCGCGGCTTCAGCGTCAGGAAGTAACGACCTGTATTGGCCGATTGCGCGCTGCCGGTGCTGCCGGTTTGTGCGCCAAAGGTCTCTATATCCGGATCCTTAAGGAGAACGTCGCCTAGATTTTGCATTAGGCGCATCATTTCGTGAGGCGACGTCGGCTGGGCAGCCTCGCCGAAACCTTGAATAAGGCCGGTATCCTGAATTGGGAAAAATCCCTTCGGGATCATGATTGCCATGATCACCGTGAGCACCATCGTCGCAAAGAACACGCAGAGGGTGATCGGCTGGTGGCGCAGGACGACGTCAAGCGTGCGCTCGTAGAATCTGACCATCGCCACGAAGCCGCTCTCGATGATCCGATGGATGCGGCCATGGGTTTCAGGTTCGCGTTTCATGAAGCGCGAACACATCATTGGCGCGAGCGTCAGCGAGACGACCGCCGAAACCACAATCGCCGCCGTGACTGTCAGAGCGAACTCGCGGAACAGGCGGCCAATGATGCCGCTCATCAACAGAAGCGGAATGAATACTGCGATCAGCGAGCATGAAATTGACACCACCGTAAAGCCGATTTCTCGCGAGCCTTTAAGGGCCGCAGAGAAAGGTGGCTCGCCATGCTCGACATGGCGATAGATGTTTTCGACCACGACGATCGCGTCATCGACCACGAAGCCGACCGCGATGGTGAGCGCCATCAGAGACAGGTTGTCGATGCTGAAATGCATCAGGTACATCGCCCCGAACGAGCCGGCGATCGCGAGCGGTACGGTGACGCTGGGAATCAGCGTCGCCCAGAAATTGCGCAGGAACAGCAGGATCACCAGCACGACGAGGGCGATGGTGAGGACCAGCGTGAATTCGACGTCGGAGACGGAAGCACGGATGGTCACGGTGCGGTCGAGGATGGTTTCGACTTTCACCGCGGGCGGAATGCGCGCAGTGAGTGCCGGTAGTTCGCCCTTGATTTGGTCGACGGTGTCGATGACGTTGGCGCCGGGTTGCTTGAAGACGGCGAGGATGACGCCTTCCTGATTGTTTTGATACGCCATGACCGTGCGATCGACCGGCGCGCTGATCGCCTGACCGACATCGCGAACGCGGATCGGTGCGCCATTCCGGTAGGCCAGGATTACGTCGTTGAATTTGGCGGCATCGGTAATCTGGTCGTTGGCAGCAATCGTAAAACTAATTCTGTCGCCGTTGATGGTGCCTTTCGCAGCGTTCGTCGTCGACGTGACCAGCGTGCTGCGGATTTCCTCGAGCGTAATGCCGTTGGCTGCGAGCTTGGCGGGATCGACCTGAACGCGGATCGACGGCGTTTGATCGCCGAACACCGATACCTGTGCGACGCCGCTGACTTGCGAGATCTGCTGCGCCAGAAAGATGTTGGCGTAATCGTCGACATCGGTGATCGGGATGGTATCCGAATGCACCGAGAGCAGAAGCACCGGCGTATCAGCCGGATTGACCTTTTTATATGCGGGCGGAGTCGTCAACGTCTGCGGCAGTTGCTTGGCTGCGACCGTGATCGCAGCCTGCACGTCTTGCGCCGCCGAGTCTATGTTCCGATCGAGGTCGAACTGGATGACGATCGTCGAAGCACCGAGCGAACTCTGCGACGTCATCTGGGCAATGCCGGCGATCTGGCCGAACTGGAGCTCGAGTGGCGAGGCAACCGAGGTTGCCATGGTCTCGGCGCTCGCGCCGGTCCATGTTGTCGTGATCTGAATAGTTGGGAAGTCGACCTGCGGCAGCGGCGCTACCGGCAAGAAGGGGAATGAGACAATGCCGATGAACGCCAAAGCCGCCATCAGCAGAGTGGTCGCGACTGGGCGTCGGATAAAAGGTTCCGAAATGCTCACGATGCGTCGCCTTGCGCGGACGCTGTCGGTGGCGCGGTAATCGTCACTGGCGAATTGATCTGAAGCTTGTATTGACCGTCGGTTACGACGCGGTCGCCGTTGGATACGCCGGACGTCACAATGGTGCTGTCACCGGTTGTCGTGCTGATCTGGATCGGTCGTGCCTCGACGGTATTATCCGGCTTCACAACCCAGGTGAACAACCCGTGCGGTCCACGCTGCACCGCCAGCGGCGGGATGACGACGACGTCCTTGCGGGTCGCGAGAAGCAGACGAGCATTGACGAATTCGCCCGGCCAAAGCTTTTCGTCTTCGTTCGAGAACATCGCCTTGAGGCGGTAGGTCGCTGTTGCCTGATCGATCAGATTGTCGATGGTGGCGAGCTTGCCGGCGCTGATCAGGCGCACATTGTCTCGATCATAGGCAGCGACCTGAACATCGCCACTCGCCATGGCGGCGCGAACATCTTCAAGCGTTTGCGCGGGCAATGTGAAAGTAACAGCGGTAGGTTCCGTCTGTGTCAGGATTGCGATCGCGCCCTGATCGCTGGCGTGAACGATATTCCCAGGGTCGACCATCCGGACGCCCATGCGGCCATCAGTGGTTGCCCGAATATCGGTATAGTCGAGATTGGTTTGCGTAGTTTCGATCGCCGCGGCGTCGGCATCGATCCCGGCTTTGTTCTGCTCAACCTTGGCTTGCTGCAAATCGAGATTCTGTTGGGTCTCGGCATTTTTCAGAACCAGCGCCTGGTAGCGGGCGAGATCCTTCTGCGCCGCGACAAGAGTGGCTTCGTCTTGCGCCTTGCGCGCCTTGGCCTGATCAAGCGCGGCCTGATAGAGGCGGGGATCGATCTTGGCGAGGATGTCGCCTTTTTTGACCCGCTGACCTTCCTTGAAGAACACGTCCTGCAGCTTGCCGTCGACCTGGGCGTGGATAGCGACCGTATAGAGGGCCTGCACGGTGCCGAGGCCGGTCAGATAGATCGGCACGTCCTGCCGGGAGGCCGTTGCGATACTGACAGGAACGGCGGCCCGGCTTCGCGCCGCGTGCGCCGGATCCGGGCCTTGTGACCAATACCAATAGGCGAGGCCGGCAATCACAAATGCCGCACCACCCGCCATAACGAGCTTCCCGCGACGGCCCAGGCGGCCGGCAGGGTTCGTTTTCAATTCCACGGGCTTCCCTCTGTGCGTCCGCGGTTAGCTAGCAAGGCGTCAATTAACGCCGGCCTCCCCGTACTGTCTTACTCTATAGCGGCGCGGATATATTTCCGGAAGATGAAAAGAAATCCATTATCCATAGTAGGGCCGTAAACCCGGACGCCCGGCGCGTAAATTTTGCATAAATATTCTCGCATCTCAATTCCGAGTTGTGGGATGCCTCAGCACCGAGTAAGTGCCCAATCCGGCTTGCCGGCAAACACGGATTTCGGTCGTTTGACGCCGGGGAAGGTGCAGCTAAATAGCTCCCAAGCGGGTTCATCAACGGCGGCAGATTTGGTAGGCTTATCCTCAACAAACAGAGTTCCCGCGACACCAGGAGAGATTCATCATGCTCGACGTCACCAAGCGATCGCACCTAGCTCCGTTCGATACCGCACGGCTTGATCGTTTGATGGATGAATCGGGCATCGATGTCCTGGTCGCGACCTCGAAGCATAATGTCCAATATCTGCTCGGCGGCCACCGCGCGTTCTTCTTTGAATCCATGGATGCGATGGGGCTGAGCCGCTACCTGCCGGTATTCGTCTATGCAAAGGGCCAGCCCGATAAGGCTGGTTTCTTCGGCCACCGCATGGAGAATTTCCAGAATGAGGTGAAACCGTTCTGGGTCGCCGAACTCAACGTCAAAAACTCCGGCTCCGTCGACACCACGGAGAAAGCCGTCGACTATCTGCGCAAGCTCGCTCCGAAAGCCAAGCGTATCGGTGCGGAACTATCCTTCATTCCCGCCAACTCCGTTGGCGTTCTTCGCAAAGCCTTCCCTGACTGCCGAGATCAAGGACGCTTTGTTCGTTCTGGAGCGGCTCCGCGCGATCAAGACGCCTGAGGAACTGGAAAAGCTGAAAATCGCCTCCGACGCCGTGATCGACTCCATGGAAACGGTTTTCAAAAATTTCGGTCCCGGCGCCACCAAGAATGAATTGACCGAAGCGTTGCGCCGTGAAGAGACCATGCGCGGTCTGACCTTCGATTATTGTCTGATCACCGCAGGTCCCAGCCTCAACCGCGCGCCGTCCGACCAGCGCTGGCAAAATAAAGGCGATGTGCTTTCGCTCGATTCCGGCGGCAACTACCACGGTTATATTGGCGACGTATGCCGCATGGGCGTGATCGGCGAGCCGGATGCAGAACTGGTCGATCTGCTTGCCGAGGTCGAAACCATCGAGCAGGCTTCAATGAAGCCGATCCGCCCCGGCGCGCTCGGCAAGGAAATCTACGCGGCGGCGAATGTGCCGCTGCAAAAGTCCAAACTGCACAACCACATCGAATTCCTGGCGCACGGCATGGGGCTGGTCAGCCACGAGGCGCCGCGCCTGACCAATTCGGGACCTGTTCCTTACGATGCTTATGACGCCGAACGGCCGCTCGAAACGGGCATGGTCATTTCGGTCGAGACCACGCTGAAGCATCCGCAGCGCGGCTTTATCAAGCTCGAGGACACCGTCATCGTTACGCCGGCGGGGTTCGAGGTCTATGGCGACCGCATCCGCGGCTGGAATCGCGCTGGGCGAGCCTGAGCGCGAAGGCAGGCGTTATTCGGCGGGTATCTGAACCGGCGCGACGGCGCGGATGGGCTTACCGTCTGTTTGCTCACGCAGGTTGTGCATGTAGCTGAAGGCCATCAGCCCGACCAACGACCAAACCCCGCCGGCAATGTAAAAGACCAGCGGGTCGATGGCGGTGAAGGTATTCATGATCAGGCAGGTTGTGCTCCAGGCAATGAGCACGATGACCGCGCGCGGCAAAATATAGGCCATGATTCGAGCCCCAAACTCTCAAAACAGAAGTTTGCGGGAATGTCGTTACCGGCCGGTAAATTGCCGCCATGCCCGGTGCGGGCGCATCTTTCCTATCCACGATGTCAAACAGCCACGCGTATTCTTTCTTCACCTCCCCGCCGGGGGAGGGTGAAGCTCGTCATTGCGAGAAGCGCTAGCGACGAAGCAATCCAGGGGGCTTGCATTGAGCGCTGGATTACTTCGCGGAGCCTGCCACCGGACTTGATCCGGTGGCTCGCAATGACGAGCTTCATCGTTCTCGCGATGCGATCCGCACCCGAGTTGTTGTTCAAGCGACAAGAATTTCTCCGCTCTCTGCACCGATCTTCGCCAGAGGATGCCGGCGGTGGATGCCGGTAGCCTCACGATCCGTGCTTTGAGCCACGTTTTAAGTGGAGCATGGCCTTTATCGGAAAACCGGTATCCACTTTTCCGGGTCATGCTCTGTACGAAAGAAGAAAAAGGGAAGCGGAACGCCGATCAACGCGGGTCCGTATCCACCGCATCTTCGATGCGGCGCGCGCTTTGCAAAGCGCGCTCGCCAATCGGCGTTCCACCACGGCTCTGACCTGAGGGACTATTCATCCCAGAGGCTCACCTCGGGCCAGGCTTCGTGACACACGTGGCTCACGCGGCGGGGCTCCCCGCCAGCCCGTGCGGCACATCCAGCGATGCACCTCGCGCGCCGGTCATAGTGCCGGCAGGCTGATGCCCGAGACGCCCGGGAGCAGCGGTGACGAGCCGCCACGCGCGGGCACCGCATCCCGCTCCAACCAGCCAGCGTCACCGGCTGATGTCCTTTTACGGCGAACAGGATTGAGGCGAAAATATCATACTAAGAGACTTATATCAATATAAAAGAGACTAATATTTCTCGCACAAGAGCGCCTCCCGCATCGTCCGATCGGCCACGATCGGCAATGCCGCGTCGCGCTCAAGCTCGTTTTGCAAATCGAGCGCGTGCCGTACACCGTTGAGCCATCGTCAATTGGCTCGGCGCTTACTCAGTTTAGCGAACGAATGTTCCGGCCCAGGCCAGTAGTTCTCCAAACTGATCCTGATTGAACAGAAAATAGAGAACGGCGGCCAACGGGCTCAACGCGAGCACCAAATCTCGCATGGTCATAGCCCTAAAAGATCGCCCTCAGATAGCATCATGCATCCGGATTCTGACGCTAACGTTTCGGGGAATGCCAGCATTTTCCTAAATTGCCGGCGGCGGCCATTCGCAGGCCTGCGGCGTAGCCTCGACGCGGCACGCTCGGGCCGACAAGCCCGCTTTACGTGGTGCCGTCGAGCGTCCGGAGTAAATCGCCCAGTTGCTTATCCAACTTCGCCAATGCCAAACCCGGTTGCATAAACTCGACGTCTTCGACGTCCCAGAAATCGATGCGGTGCTCCCAATCAGGGAAGCGTTCTTGCATCAGCGGTCGATGCTCGCCGTCGTGTAGTGCGATAATTCGATCCGCACTCTTCAAGGCATCGACAGTGCAGGGCAGCGGAAAGCGGTCGACGGTCGCTACGGCTACGCCTCGAATGCGCAAGCCTTCCAATGCGAAAGGCGACATGAAGCCTATATTTTTAGTCCCGCGTTCGAGCGCCAGCCCGCGTAAATCTGCTCGCCAGTTTATCGCCGAGTTGGCCGCGCGGTGGTTGAACAGCTCTTCCGCAAATCGGCTTCGATAGTAGTTTCCGGTACATAGAAAAAGGACTGATCGCATTTCTGTCTCTACTTGCAGCAGCGGCAATGTAGATAGCTCACGTGAGCGATCTAAAAAATGCGCTGGTCGGGTAGCTCGTGTCGTCAACCAATATCAGCTCCGTTCAATAGAAAGGCGCACGGTATCTGCACACCCCCGATATGAACGCGAGTTAATTTGTTGGCCATCGGCACTCCATTCGGACGCGCTTACATTCCCAGTCAGCGTCGGGAATTCTCCTAAGGTCTTGAAACCTTACAACAGGAGTACGCCATGAAAACGCTCTTCACCAAATCGCTAATCTCATCCGGATTTATTGTTGCAACCCTCGCGTTGGCTGGAAGTGGCGCGATTGCCGCCGACACTCCGACCCGCCATAGCCCGGCGGCCGTGCATGTGACCCACAGGCCGGTGGCACGTGTTGCCACGCGGTTTCGCAAGCCGCCGATTGCCGGCAACAACGACCTCGGACAGTTTATCGCGGGCTTCTTCGGTGGCGCCATGCCGCAGCAATACGCTAATCGCCGGGGTTCGGACAGTATGTCTCTTCGCCGTCGTATGACAACTCGCCGACGATCGACACAAGTTCGGCCGGTACCGATGCGCAGGCGGCGTCCGATCAAGAGGTCCAGCAAATACAGCAGATGAATGATGAGAGCGCCTTAAACGCGTCTATGGCGGCGGCAGAACAGCAGAACGATGCAGCCAATGCCGCGACGCTACAGACTGAGATCAATGCCGGCTTTTGATCCACCGGAGGCGCTTTTGGCGACAAAGCCCAAAGAGCCAACCCCGCCCCGGCGGCCATCGCTGCCAGGGTAAATAACAAAAGAGGCGGGCCTTGCGACCCGCCTCTTGTGCGATCACCAGCGGGGGCGACGGTGCCAGCGATCACCATCCATTTCTGAGCGATGCCTGCAAAGTCTCTCAAATTAATTCGCGTTAACTGCTGATAAACGTCGCCGGCTTCTTTGTGCAGCAAGACCCGAGCGCGATCTTGGTGGTGCCGCCGACCCAAGACGCGGCTATGACATTCTCGAAAGAGCGGTTTGCGCCGAACGTGGCGGCATCGTCGGTGTTATTCGGCTTGCAAAAATTAAACGCCGATCGGGGGTCAAATTTGAACGCCGACTGACACGCGCGGTCATAAGGCTGAATGCCGAGCAGGATATCCTAAAAAAGCCGACGCCTACTTCGCGAAGAAATCGACGTGAAGTTCTGATTCGTCGCGAAGCACCGGGGGACCCGGCCAATTTGTGCCTGTCGATGGTGTGCGGCACGCCAGCCAGCAGCAGCGATCACAGCCTGTCTCTACAAAAGCCAAACATGAGCGCGGCCTGTAACGTTAATTCGGCCAACTGGAATTGCCTTGCCAAGACTGCTCTTTGTGCTGACGGGTCGGTGAAGGGTTAAGCTGCTGGCTGCCGCACAGACGTGCGCGATCAACGTGCCGGCAGTCCGGCCACGATCTCGGCAGGCCTGATTCTCTTAAACGCTTCGCGCCACAGCGGGCTGGTATTTTTGCTCGGCATCTCGACATTCTCTGCCGTCGAGCCGGGCCGCAATTTCAGTGCCTCGGCCATGACTGCCTTGGCCTCGTCGTAGCGGCCGAGTTCGCTGATAGGCTCCCGCCAGAACTATCTGCGTCCGGCCGGTGCCCGGCGTGATGGCGAGCGAACGCTGCAGCCAAGGCAGTGCCTCTTCGTCGCGATCCATCAGCACCAAAGTCAGGCCAGCCCCCAGGAGCCACGTCCAACGCGATACCTGGGGCGTATCGTAGCGGTCTGCGTCCTTGAATGTCGCGAGCGCCTCGGGGAAGCGGCCCAACTCGTCCTGGGCCATGCCGAGATTGAAGCGGACCAAGCCGTCCCACGGATTGAAGGTCAGAGCGTTGGCGCAGGACACCAAGGCCTCGACGAAGTGGTTGGTCGCCGTCATGAAGCGGCAATGGGCTTCCAGCACAGGCAGATATTGCGGCTGCGCGGCCAGCGCGCGCTCCAGCAGTGACTGTGCCTTGCCCTCGGCTGCTTCCGCTTCCTTTCCAGTATACCAGTTGGTCTGGATGCCGCGCAGCTGATCGGCGGCGAGCGCTGCTTCGAGATCGACATTGTCGGGATCTTTGGCGAGCGCATTTTCCAGCATCGTTTGTGACGCGGCAAAACGCTCCCGGCTCGTCTGATTGATATAGGCAGTCGCCTGATCGACCACGATCTTGGCATGGGCTAGCGCGTCGGAGGCGCCTGGCTGCTCGCCGGGATAGTACAGTGTGTTGAGATGGACCGCGAGATTGTAACCGAGCCCGCCGGTCAAGCGAGAGCGTTGCAGCATATCATCAACGTTCGCCGTCGCGACGGACGCGGAGGTCGACCAGCGAACCTCGCCATTATTTGTATTTGTCGCCAGCGCCTGCAGGCCCCAGGAATTGCCATCTTTCTGCAACCGGCCTTCCACCAGAATGTCGGGATTGGCTGCAGGCGCAAAGGCGACAGGGCTGGCTGCAGCTGCGACGGAGGCGGAAGGGTCGGGCGGCGACAACACGCGGATGTTGCTGATCTTGGCAAGTCCCTCAGCGACGTCGGCGGTGACATTGGCCGCCATCAACCTTGCTTGCGGATCGTTGCTCGGGTCGGTGATCGTCACGGCGATGGTTGGCTGCTTCACCGCCGACATGCCGGGACGCAGTGCGGTTATGCTGACGGCAAGGCCGGCTATTGCGCAAAAGCCGAACAAGCCGGCTGTCATGGGGCGTGTCACATTGCGCAACGAAACGCGGATTGTCTTTGAAACGTCCGGAGCGTTGCCCCAGACCCCCGAGGTCGTCTCGGCCGCGCGTTCAGTACCCCGCGGCTGATCCGGCATCGGCGCTGGGGCGGCCTCAGGCATTGCGGCTTGCGCTGCTGCTTGGGCAACGCGCGCACGACGTTCTTGCCTCGAACAGATAGCCGCGGCCGGAGACGAGCCTGATCAGATTGGCGGCGGTCTGTCGCCAAGCGCTGCACGGATTTCGCGAATGCATTGGAAAAGGCTGTCTTCGCCGACATGAACGTTCGGCCAGACCGTCTGCATCAGTTCCTGCTTGCTTAGCGTCTGTTCGGCATTGGCGACGAACACCGCAGCATGGCAATGTCTTTGGCCGCAGCCGGACGAGCTCGCCGTCGGGGCCGCGCAGCTCGGCGCACTGCTCATCAGTTCAAAGCGAGAAACCGTAACAATGTCGTTTGCCGTTCCATTGCCGTTCCCGACCAGCCAAATATCAGAACACGTCGAGAGAAATCGATCCGCTCGAAGCGACGACCGTGCCGTGACGCTGACCGCCGCGCCGAACATCTGAGGAGTAAGGCTGGCGCCTGGTCGGCTGCCCGGTCGCTTCGATCAGCCATAGGCAGATGAATGGCGTTGTCCCGCCGACCGTCATTTGTGTCAGTGCGTTTGCCAGCGACAGGCCGGAGGTGCGGAGTTCCTCGGGAATAGCTCTGCAACCAATGCACCGAGGCAGCCCACATTGATCGCGTCTGATCACTCCGAGAACGCCTTGGACGCCAAGCAGAGCAGCCACCGAAGGGGTAGCCACCAAAAAGGCAAACAAAGGGTAGGCGAGGATCAGGAGCGCTAACGAAGTGGCAAGCAGTAACGATTTCGGTCGTAATGATCGGACAACAGCCCGACATAGGAATCAGCACCGACGTGGATCGTGCCGGCGAGAAGGCTGCCGAGAAATGCGACAGGACGGCAAACCAAGTTGCTCGATCGCAAACGTCGGCATGAAAAGAACCATGTATACAGCGAACGGCGGACGCCGCGATCACGCCTGCGGCAAGCGCGATTCCGATCGCTGTTTTGCAAGAACCTTCAGCACCGGATTTTTGCCGCCCGTCACAACCGAGACACATCGCTTTCACG
Source organism: uncultured Alphaproteobacteria bacterium (assembly GCA_963742215.1). GTDB lineage: Bacteria > Pseudomonadota > Alphaproteobacteria > Rhizobiales > Xanthobacteraceae > BOG-931. The sequence goes on along the minus strand of CAVULJ010000017.1, from coordinate 1,392 downwards.
GAGCTGGGCTCGAGGTAGAGACCGACAGGCGCGATCAGCAGGCCGAAGCAGAATGGTAGTCGCCAGCCCCAGGCATCGATCTGTTCGGGCGATAGATCGCGTGCAATGCGTTGCGAAACTTGTCGCCAGGACTGCAGTCATTGACTGGCTGGAATAATGCCAGCTCGCCATGAAGCCGCGCCGGACATCGCTTTGTTCGACCAGGAATGCCATGGCTGGACCTATTCGCCGCCCACCGAAAACGCTTGAACCATCCGCGACGACCACGATCACGGCGGCCCATGCTCCGATGGATTCATAGGTTGGGACCGTGGCCATGATAGCCGTGCCAGAGTCATAAGGGCGATTGTCAGCACCAGCGTTGTTGCGACCGTGGCGGTCGGCATACGCTCCAGGACGAGCGCGCCGACAGGTCTGATCGCGAAAGGAATTGCGAACGTTGCGAAGGTCGCGAGCAGCGCGGCGAGCTGGTTCGAGGCCGGAAAGAAATGCTTCGCCATGATCACCGCGAAGAAGCCGAATGCAACGAAGTCAAACCACTCCAATGCATTGGCTATCGAGGTGGAGACGATAACCTTCCAGCGATAGGCTGGGACCGCCTGCCGGCTGCATGTGGCCGGGTGGTCGACACTGTGAATGGTGACGATGTGCTACTCTGTACCGCCACTTGGTGCGGGTTAGCGATCCGCGCCAACGCGGCTTCGATCACACGGATCAGATCGATTTGCCGTTTTGCCCCGAGTCTTCTGGCACATCGTTTTCAGGTATTGGCGTAGCGCTCCGCCTCGGTGACTCCCAGTTCATGCGCGGCGTCTTTCACTGTCTGTGCCATTGAACAGGAGAGTGGCGAGCCGAGCTTGTGCCGGCGTGAGCGCCAAGTAAGATTGAAGCTTCAGGTGATCGTACGTTTTAGGCCTTTCGGTTTGATCCAGCCGCACGTGCACGGGTGGAGTCCGCTCTTCCAGCAGACGGCTGATTTCAAAGCACGCCGCAGTGCGGCACGAGTGCGTTCACCAGATCGCATTCGTCGTTCCTTAAGGTTATGCTCGCGCCGGTCCGGGTGAAGCCAAGATCATGCGAATAGCCATCGCGCACTGGAAGCAGGCGACCATCGTGTACTCGATGTCGAGCGGCTGCAGATATTCCGATACGTGCGCGAACCATGCAGGCGCGCCCTGAGATAGCGCCCATCCGGCAATGCGATGCCTGGTTGGGGTTGGCTCAAAGATCTCCCGGCTGGGATCATCGTCCAGCAAAGTCCCATAGCGCCGCACGGGGATCGTCTGGCGACCGCGCTGGTCAAGCCCGAGGTAGTTCAAGGAACGCTGATGAAAATCAATGCTGGCAGCAAAAGCATGGTCCGCCGCGACGGCTTTCGCGGCCGCCGACAGG